>NZ_JAOYOD010000001.1:1200000-2400000 GCF_025833875.1 Reichenbachiella ulvae
TTGAAAAGATCAGCCTGTAATAACCAAAATCCGGATGTTTGAAGGGTGTAGTAATTCCCTCATAGTCTACATAAAAGTTGGTTTGGTATTTTGAAGACTTGATGCAGCCATTGAGTATATCGTTTGACAGATTGAGATAGTTGATAACTGAATGTGGAATTTGGTTCATTTGAACATGATGCAACCGATAGATCCAATTCGTAGGATAATAATTAGTAGTCCCATATGAAGAAAGACAAAGTGCCTGGAGGTAAATGCTATCATTGTTTACGAGTCTTTCACCTTCCCATCGTCCATCGAATGAAGCTATTTTTTGTTCAAAGTCATTAGGATTAAATTCAGCATCAGGGTGCTTCAAGGAAAGATCAAAGTCATTCGAATGACTTTGGTATTGCAATGAAATGATCTTGTCACTGTTGCTTTCCATGTATTCAAACAACTGATTGAAGTAAGTCAAATCTTCTTGATACAGCATGGCAAATCCACTTTCTTCAAATTGACGCTGTTGGAATTGACGATAATGTTTATCGATAAAAATCGACCACAAAACTAAGACGCCAATCAATGCAATGGCCGAATACTTAATGATTCGATAGTCTCGTGTTTGATAGAAAGGTAAGTAGGAGTGCGTCTCAAATGACTCGGGTGGGTCTACTACCCATTTGATGTTAGAACTGGGCAAATCGATACCCTCGGCATACTTACTTTTTAGTTTGGAAAAGACCTTTCTAGACTGTCTTGCGTCCGTACCTTTTCTCATACCAAAGCCCATGAATCCCATTGCTAGTCGTTTAACCTGAATTATGAAATTCAGGAGTTAATAGATACTTGTTATTGAGTTATTAGACAAAAAAACAGCTACCTATAGTTTTAGTCTCAATCGACTTAAACTAACTGAATTGGTGAATAAGCATTCATGCAGATTCTGAATGAATACAATCATCCTATTAACGTAATAACTGATTAACCAATAACTCCGATTTTGCTACTGTATAAATCGGGATTTATTAAACATCTCCATAATTCAATTTCAGAACCAAAATAGTATTGTCGGTTCAACATTAAACCTAATCATTTTTGATAAGAGTGGATTAAAGCTATGGGCCGATTCCAATGATCCATTGTCAGGAATCAAAGGGTTTAAGGCTTTTGCCTCCATTTCTTCTTTTCACTCCTTTGCTTTTTGGCTTGGATGCGTTTGTTGATCGATGATTTAGTGGGCTTGGTCTTACGTCGGGTTTTGGGGGCATAAAAGGCCTGAGCCAAGATCCGTTCTAGCTTGATAAAGGCCAGATCCTTGTTTTTGAGCTGAGATTTATGATTCTCTGCCATTACAATCAATTCCCCCTCTTTGGTGAGTTTGCCTTTTAGTTTGTACAGAAGGCGTTGTTTTTCTGTTTCTGTCAGACCTGTAGATTCCAATACATTGAACTTCAGTACAACCTTTGATTCTACCTTGTTCACATGCTGTCCCCCTGGGCCACCGCTGCGAGCAGTAGTCAGTTTGATTTCGGTCTTGATTCGCGATATGTCTATTCGGTAACTCATTGAGATCGCCTATATCGCAAACCTAAGGATTGCATCTTCTTTTCATACCTTGATCGATAACTATTCTACTTAATCCTTTTTTAGGTTAAGGACTGTTTCCTAATTCTCCGGTACGATTCTGATCACACGGCCTGGACTCTCTACGGTGAGGTATAGATAACCGTCAAGCCCCATTTGCACATCACGTACACGACCGATATCGTTGAGCAATTCCTCATGGCCTATTACTTCATCGCCATTCATGATGAGTCGATGCAGGTATGTGGCACTCAATGCCCCCACGAAGAGATCGTTTGTCCATCCATAGTATAAGTCGCCACTGACGAAATCCATACCAGCAGGTGCTATGGAGGGCACCCAATAGTGAATCGGCTGTTCCATTCCTTCCATTTCGGTTAGATCGGTGATAGGGCTACCGTCGTAGTTGATGCCATAGGTGATGACAGGCCAGCCATAGTTGTTACCGGACGCTATGATATTGATTTCATCTCCGCCTCTAGGCCCATGTTCTCCTTCCCAAATGTCTCCTGTCACAGGATGGCGAGTAAGACCTTGTGGGTTTCGGATACCATAAGAGTAGATGCTGCCGTTAGGATTGTCTCCATTGACGAAAGGATTGTCAGCCGGGATGCTACCATCGTCATGAATGCGATGGACTTTGCCAGCCATGGCATCCAGGTCTTGAGGAAATACATCGCGATTGCCTCTATCACCAACCGTGACATACAAATATCCATTCTCATCAAATTGCAGGCGTGAACCAAAATGATGACCTGTACCGTGATAGGGTAGGGCGATGAAGATATCTTCTACTTCTGTCAGCGCATTGTCTTGGAGCTGGGCTCGAGCAACTGCCGTAGTGAGCATATATTGATTGTTAGGGTCTATTTTGGAATAGGAAAAATAAAGGGTATTGTTTTCGGCGAAGTTAGGATGAATTTCTATGTCTAATAATCCACCTTGTCCTTCGGTATACATGGATGGTAAACCAGAAATAGTTTCCAAACTCTTATCCGTGGTGATACGATACAGGCTGCCAGTTCTCTCTGTTACGAGTAGATCTTGATTAGGTAATTGAGTGAGTCCCCATGGCACACCGTTGATCTCATCGGTCAGTACTTCCAGGCGAAAATTCATATCTTCCGATTCGATGATACCAGACAAATCAGGGTTGTCTTCCAGCAGCATTTCCTGAGTCACACCCTCAGTTTCGCTCAAAATGTAATCGGCAATGGCACTGATCTCTTCATCTGAGAGCGCTGAACCATAGCTGGGCATACCGTTCTCGGCATAGCCATCATGGATAGAGGTAAAAAGATCCTCGGAACTGTTGCCATATACCCAGTCACGCTCGACAAAAGTGGCTAGATTTTGCCCATGACATCCACCACAATTATCGCGGTAGAGTTCTGCTATTACTGAAGGTGTCAGTTCTTCTGGGGATGGATCGTTGGTGTTGTTGTCATCGCTGCTGCAGCGCATGACCAATAGACTACTGGCGAAAAACAGGAAAGTCAATCCTGTTTTCTTAAGGGATAGTGGTTGAAGTTTCATAGTCTATAAAACTAAAAAGATTCTTATTAATTGTCTGAATGCTCGAAAATCATATCTCATTCAAGAGAATCAGACAAAACTTAAAAAGAACCTTTTGAGACAGCCTCTATTAATTACTATCGGATAATAAATTTAGTTATAAAGCTTATAGTAGTAGCGCTGTGATACAGCCAACAATGCCAAAACAATAATCGGGAAGATGGAGACAGATAACGGATCACCCATGGACAGATGAGCAATGAATGCCGATACGAAAGTAATGGCAAATCCAGCAAAGGTCCATTCTCTTACAATCTTCGGAATCATGGGTAATAGTAAGACGACAGCTCCAATCAATTTCGCTATGGCTAATTCGACGCGGAAATAGTCTTGAAATCCCATCTTGCTGAACCCTTCGACTACCTCCGGAATAGTAAAGTAGGCAATCCCGCTAAAGATCATCAGTGCAGAAACGATGACGGTAACAGTCCAGTAAATTATCTTCTTGTTCATATCTCTTCTTTTTAGTTTACAAGACAAAGTTGAACAGTAGCCACTATACTTTAGTAATTACTATACTGGAGTATAGCACTATACTTTGGTATAGATTAGCCTGTTTGCTTTAATTTTGAACTTATGGAAGAATTCTGCAATAAACACACCACTGAAAGCTGCCAAAAAGTGATGCTACCCATTCAGGATGCATTGGAACTGCTCAGTGGTAAGTGGAAGATTCCAATCATAGTAGCCCTTATCAATGACGTCAAGCGCTTTTCTGACTTATCACGTGAAATCCCGAGAATCACCGATCGTATGTTGTCCAAAGAATTGCGCAGTTTGGAAATGAATCAATTAGTGAAGCGAACCGTGTACGACACTTTTCCAGTGACTGTTGAGTATACCATGACTGAATATGGACATTCCCTCAGACCGGTTATAGAGGCCCTCGCTCAGTGGGGCACTAAGCATCGTGAGAAGATTATGCAGGACTGAACCCAGGTTAGCAACTCCACTTTACTATGTCTAGTGAAGTGTTAATGATGATATTGACTGAGTAGAAACCAGAGTAGGTTAAATAGGAGGTAAGCTATTAATTAAGACTTATCGGTAGACAATCTAACTCTAACATGTGACCGCTGGCATTAACTCCTATAGGATTCATGTTCATATCTGTACAAAACAGCACGGATATGAACACTTTTAAAATATGAAAACAGCCTTGTAATCATCTCATGGCTATTTTTAGTTCTGGCAAACTATTTGTTCTACAAAAATGGAATAAATAGAAAATCCATGCGAAAAGCCTACATCGGAGAACTAGAAGAGGTGATTTTGCTCACAGTAGCGATCCTTCAAGACAATGCCTACGGGGTGGCCATCGGTCTCCACCTTCAGCAAGACCTCAATAGAAAATTAAGTATCAGTGCCATTCATGCGACCTTGGATCGCTTGTCGAAAAAAGGTTTCGTCACTTCCCACATGGGAGGAGCCACTGCCGAAAGGGGAGGGAGACGCAAACGATACTTCAAGGTAACGGCGGCTGGAAGTCGTGTACTGACAGAAATACAAGAGGTAAGGGCACAACTATGGAGTCAAATACCACCAAACGCTTTGGCTGCTATATGAGTACAGCGCCCAAATGGATTAACTCGCTCTTGCAGAAACTCTGCAAGCCTGAACTCCTCGAAGAGATAGAAGGAGATCTTCAGGAATACTACGAACTATGGACCGAAGAATTTGGAGAAAAGAAAGCCAACAGAATGTACATCTGGCATGGACTGAAATTTCTAAGACCTTTCGCGATTAAAAACTTAAACTCAATCAACCTATATCAAATAGACATGTTTATACACTATCTTAAAATCACCTTTCGCAATTTCAGCAAACACAAATCTTTTAGTTTAATTAACGGTATTGGACTTGCAATCAGTCTGGCATGCTGCATCTTGATTGGTATATACCTCAAGCATGAACTGAGCTATGATCGCTATCTCAAGAACTCCGATAGGATCTACCGACTCTCGCGTGAGTTTATTAATACGGATGGGTCTACCTCGATACATTTGGCTCATCTCGCCCCTCCGTTTGCACCCTACATGAGACAGGATTTTCCAGAAATGGAGGCTATCACTCAGTTTGATGTTTTTTCGACTACTTTGGTTATTGATGGCAAGGAACATTGGCAGCCTAATATTGCCCTGGCAGACAATTATTTCTTTCAGGTCTTTCCCTTCGAATTTATCAGTGGAGATCCCTCTACTGCGCTAGAAAATCCCGGTTCTCTGGTTCTCACCGAAAAGACGGCCATGAGGTATTTTGGAAAATTAGATGTGTTGGGCGAAAGCTTCCAGTTTGGCCCTGAAATTAGTTTGATGATCACAGGTGTGATAAAGGACATGCCGGAAAACACACACTTCAGCCTGGAAATGCTAGCGGATTTTTCATTCGCAGAGCTGAACTATGGCGGACGGGAGAATATGATGCAGGCATGGGCAGAAAACAACTTGTCTACCTATTTCTTACTGAAAGAGGGTGCGTCTATCAAAGAGATAGAAAAACGATTTCCAGACTTTTTTACCAATCATATGAATGAAAAGGCCAATGATTGGACCGCATTGCATACCCAGAACATCAGGGACATTCATTTATACTCCCATTTGGATGGAGAAACCTGGACCAATGGAGATATTGTCCATGTTTATACCTTTTCGGCCATTGGTTTGTTGATCCTGGTTATTTCTATTATCAATTACATCAACCTTACTACCGCCATGTCGATACAGCGGTCTAAAGAAGTAGGTTTAAGAAAAGTAATGGGGGCCGTTCGATCTGGGTTGGTAACGCAGTTTATGACTGAATCTCTGGTTATGGTATTTTTGTCGATAGGACTAGGGTTCATATTGGCCTTTTTTGCTTTACCATACCTCAGAAACTTCACGGGTAACGCCTATGTATTTGGCACGACCGAAATCATTCAGACTTTGGGAGTTATTACTCTTGCCGGCATCTTGATTGGGCTTGTTTCAGGTGCTTATCCAGCAATGGTAATATCAAAGTTTAAACCCATTCACGCGTTGAAATCAAATTTTACCGGTATCGGGGCGGTTGGCTTTCGTAGGGTTCTGGTTATCATTCAATTTTCTATTTCGTCCATATTGATCTTGTGCACCATTCTGGTTTTTGAGCAACTGTCCTTTATGAATAACAAAAGCCTGGGTTTTGACAAGGAGCAAATGTTGATATTGTTTTTGAATGATGATGCACGCCATAATTCTGATGCTTTCAAAGAATCCTTGCTCAATCACAGCTCCATCTTGAGCTATGGACTGTCCAATAGTGTCCCTTCTAGTCGACTCACCAGTTTTAGTGGAGTAAAGACAGAGGTAGATGGTGATATGGTCGAACCTAAAACTGTGATAAAAAATATCAGGGTAGATGAGTCCTTTATTCCCAACTATGGAATCAATTTGGTAGCAGGCCGGAATTTTGATCCGGACATTCGCACCGACAGTGTAGCTTTCATTTTGAATCAGGCTGCTGTGAATATGATAGGGTGGACTTCTGATGAAGATGCGATACACAAAGCCCTACAATATGGAGGAAAGGAAGGACCTGTGATTGGTGTAATCGAGGATATTCATTTTGAGAGTTTGCAGAGCAAGATTGTCCCAATGATTTTCTTTATCCCAGATGAAAGCTTACAAGTTTTATCCATAAAAATGGAGGGTGAAAAGCTCACCGAAACTATGAACTATATTGAAGATCAGTGGTATGAGTTCTTTCCAGATTTACCCATCGATTATCAATTTCTTGATGAAAGGTTTCGTTCTCTCTATGAAACAGAAAATAAGCGTGCCCAACTCTTCACCGGTCTATCTCTGGTCGCTATTTTCATCGCTAGCCTGGGACTATTTGGTCTGGCCTCATTTACCGTCTCTCGACGAACCCGCGAGGTAGGTATTCGAAAAGCACTTGGCGCCTCTATCAATCAGGTTTTGCTTATACTATCCAAAGAGTTCCTGATACTCGTGAGCATTAGCCTCTTAGTTGGTTTTCCGATTGCCTTCTTCTTCAGCGAAGCATGGCTCGACAACTATGCCTATCGTATCACCATCGGTTTTTTACCCTTTGTAGTCACCTCTTTGATCTGTCTGGCCATGGCCTTTGCTGCCATTAGCTTCAAAACTGTAAGGACTGCTAAGGACAATCCTGTGAAGAGCCTGAGGTACGAGTAATGACTCGAGGGAAATTCAAGCCTTTGATTGCAAAATGTGGAACCAAATAACAGACAGAACATCCCTGCAATAACAGATAGCCGTGATGCTATCTAATGATGAAGTGTCATGAATCCATTGGGAATCGATGAGATTTTGAGGGGCATTCTCAAACGTATTTATGGCAAAAACACCCCATAGTTATGGGTTGTGATCTGTTATTGTACAGGATAGATAATATGTTTAATCCGCATTATAAAACATGACAAAAGTCATAAACCAGAATGATTCTCCTGATGTTAGTCCTGATGCATGTGAGATAAATTACACATTGAAACTGTAGAATGGGAAGAGTTGAGATGAACTAAAGGCAACTAGCAATCTCAAAAACACCAAGTCAACTATTTCATAATAATCCCCACTACTGAAAGGGCAACTGTGGGATAAAACCAATAATAATATGCCGGTAAAAAGTTATTTAATCATACCACAAACAGGCCATAAGTCAAAGTTGGCTAATGAAATTGGAGCATTGAAGGGGTGCGAAATTCATCCGGCAGAGAATCAGGAGGTCCTCATATTAGTAACAGACACGACTGATTCTAATGAAGAGGTGGAGCTTTTAGAGCAGATAGAAAACAATCAAAAAATCAAACACATCACTTTAGTCTCAGGCTATGAATGAAATCGTAGAAAAAACTAATCTAAAGAGGCGTCAGTTCTTGAAAATGGCGGCAAAAGCTTCTGCCTTCGCTGTAGCAGCGAGTATGTTTCCGGGAATTGTCTTTGCCGAAGAACAAAATAGAAATCTCCCATCCGGGGATATTGCCTGGAAAAAGTCTCCATGTCGTTTTTGTGGAGTGGGATGTGGGCTTCTCATTGGACTTCAGGAGGGTAAGGCGATTGCTGTAAAAGGTGATCCGCAAAGTTCTGTCAACAAAGGACTCTGCTGTGTGAAGGGCTATCATTCTGTGATGGCATTGTATGGCAAAGATAGGCTGACCAAGCCGCTGGTGAGAAAAAATGGTAAGATGGTGGAGACCTCCATGCAAGAAGCTTTGGATTTAGTAGCCCAAAAAATGCAGGAAGCTATTGATAATCATGGTAAGGATTCAGTAGCTCTATATGGCTCTGGGCAATGGACCATACCAGATGGCTATGTGGCATCCAAGCTGATGAAAGGAGCTATCGGTACCAACAATCTGGAAGCCAATGCCAGACTATGTATGGCCAGTGCAGTGACAGGATTTATGTCAACTTTTGGTATGGATGAACCCATGGGGTGCTATGATGATATTGACCATGCGGATGTGTTTGTGCTTTGGGGAAACAATATGGCGGAGATGCATCCGGTATTGTTTTCAAGATTACTAGACAACCGTCTAAAGCGTAAAAATGTTAAGATTATCGATTTGGCTACTCGTACTACCCGTACCAGTATGGCAGCCGATCGTTCTATTCTTTTTAAACCACAGACCGATTTAGCTATTGCGAATGCCATTTGTTGTGAAATAGTCAATAATGACTGGGTCAATACACAATTTGTTCGGAAGCACACTCATTTCAAAAAGGGTAAGACTGACATTGGGTATGGGCTAGAAGATGGTTTTCAGTTCAATGACAAAATCAGTGATATCAGTTTCGAGGATTACAAAACCTTTTTGCAAGACTATAAACCTGAATCTATACAAGAGCTGTCTGGGGTGTCGGCCAAAGACCTCAAATATCTGGCTTCATTGTATGGAAACCCCAACTTAAAGGTGATGTCACTTTGGTGCATGGGACCTAATCAGCATACACGTGGTACGTGGATCAATAACCTCATTTACAACATTCACCTGCTAACCGGAAAGATTTCAACGCCTGGTAATAGTCCTTTTTCATTGACAGGACAACCCAGCGCATGCGGCACAGTACGTGAAGTTGGAACACTCACCCATAAGTTGCCACATGGTGTGGTTATGGATGAACATTCACGTGAAATGGCGGCAGAAATTTGGCAAGTTCCTGTTGAAAAAATCCCAAGCAAACCTACCTATCATACGGTCGAAATGTTCAGAGCTCTGGATAGAGGGGATTTGAAATTCATGTGGATTCAAGTTACTAATCCCATGGTCACCATGCCTAAACTCAATAGATATAGAGAGGGAGCCCTGAAAGAGGGAAGGTTTGTCGTAGTATCGGACGTATATCCTACACCTACCACAGCCATTGCCGATGTGATTCTCCCATCTGCCATGTGGATTGAGAGAGAGGGTATGTTTGGGAATTCTGAAAGAAGGACGCAACATTTCGAACAAATGTTAGAACCGCCAGGTGAGGCTATGAGTGATACATGGCAATTGATCGAAGTAGCGAGAAGACTGGGATATGAAAAATTATTCCCATGGACGAAAGAAAATCACATTGAGGAAATTTGGAAGGAATATGGTAGGTTCCATGAAGGTCCAAAGCATGGAATGGCCCCCTACGAGACGCTCAAATCCCAACCTGGTGCTCAATGGCCTTTTCACGAAGGAAAGAGTACCAAATGGCGTTTCAATCCCAAGTATGATCCCGCTTGCAAGCGAGAGGGCTTTGACTTCTATGGCAAAGCGGATGGAAAGGCATGGATTTTGGCCAGGCCTTATGAAGCTCCACCAGAAGTCCCTGATAATGAATATCCATTTTGGTTAAATACAGGTCGTGTAGTGGAACACTGGCATACTGGTTCTATGACCAGAAGGGTTTCTGTTCTACATCAGGCAGTGCCGAATAGTTATGTCGAGTTGCATCCTGATGATGCGCGGCGAATGAATATCCGTACGGGCAATTTGGTAAAAATCAGTTCTCGGAGAGGAGAAATCGTCATGCCTGCATCGGTCGATGAAAGAGGGAAACCAGCTCCTGGTCATGTGTTTGTCCCTTTCTTCGATGAGCAGTTTTTGATTAATGAGCTAACGCTGGATGCTTTTTGCCCGATATCTAAGCAGCCAGATTATAAAAAATGTGCAGTCAAGGTAGAAAAATACAGCAGTGTTAAAGGCTAAAATAAAAATGATCATGCTTATGGTGGTGCTCATGGCTGCCGCCATATATATCCTTGATGATAGCATCCAGGCTGATAATGAAATCTCTACGCAGTTTAAACCGACTGAGTATGAGGAATCTTTACCACTTGAGTCTGGTGTTTTCAAGAGAGGATCTGGTGAGATTGATTTTGAATTGATGACAATCGATAATCCTAACAGAAAGGACTTGAAGGAATACTATGAAAATAGAGCCTATGCAGGTGCCCCTCCAATCATTCCTCATCCATTACTAGATGAGAAAGGGATCGGGGACAAATCCTGTCTACAATGTCATCAAAATGGTGGGTATGTCGAAGTATTTAAAAAATACGCGCCTATAAGTCCTCATACCGAATTGATCAGCTGTAGACAATGCCATGTGCCCAGCAAAACTAACGATCTATATGTAGCATCAGAATGGAAAAAAATGGGACATCCAGAGGTAGGAGGTGCAGTCCTCATCGGTAGTCCACCGCCTATTCCTCATGATCTACAGATGAGAGAAAACTGTCTGGCATGTCATGCAGGTCCTGCGGCCCCAAAAGAAATCCAGGTGAGCCACCCTGAAAGAATCAATTGCCGTCAGTGTCATGCTACCACAAGAAAAAAGAAGTATTTGATCCAGTGGGATTCGATCCCATCAGCGGTAGCTAAACCAAAAATTGAATGGAAAAAATTAAGTCAATGAAACATTTTACCGTCATACTTTCGGCTATTCATGTCTTTCTTTTGGTTTCATGCAGCAACCATTCTGAAAAGGAAAATGAATCATTCAACGACTCAGGTCATGGACATGGACTTATGCATTCATTGCCAAATGCTGTTTTGGATTCCGTGGTTTATTCCGAGGAGATGAAGAGGCTAATGGAGGATTTGAAGAAAGTTCAAGTGCAACTGAAGCAAAATGAGGAGCTAAAGAGTGAAATACAGCAAAGAAACCAAGAAACCTTTGTGCTTACTAGAACTGAACACATGACCTCCTTTCCTTGTAGCAGCTGTCATACCAGTGTGCCCAAAAAATTGGATAACAAAGATGCTGATGCGCATTGGAATATAAAACTAAACCATGCCACCGACTTGGTAATGGATTGTAGAACCTGTCATAATCTGGATGAACCTGATCAGCTAACCTCGTTGGGCAAGCGACCCATTGAATTCAATCATAGTTATCAGCAATGTGCCCAATGTCACTCATCGCAGGCCAAGGAATGGCTTGGGGGTGCGCATGGCAAAAGAGTAGGAGGCTGGGTCAAACCTAGGACTATTAACAATTGTGTGAGCTGTCACAACCCTCATAATCCCAAAATTCAAAGCCGATGGCCTGCAAGGCTAAATACAGTGAAATTGCTTGAACAAAATCAATAAGAAATGAGTACGGACCCAAACGAAAATAAAAAAGACTTGTCTCAGCAGTGTGAATCAAAAAATTGCTCCTGTAAGGAGGATGGTTTTGAACAAACATTCAATAAAAAAACGAGCAGGAGAGGTATGTTCAAATCCCTGACGGCAGGACTAATGGCTGGAACCGGTCTAGTCAACTCTTCTTGTAGTGTGCTTGCTTCTGATGAGACCAAAGAAAAGAAAGAACTGGAGTGGGAGGAGTTTTTTAAAGGCAACTATCAGTTGATGACGGATGAGGAAAAAGAAGATACCGTAAATCGACTGGAACGCCTATATGAATTGAATCATGGTAAAAAGTCCCAGATATCTTCCAAAGATGCCATCAAAGGCGTCCTGTACGGTTATGCATTCAATATTTCTAAATGTCAGGGATATATGGACTGTGTAAATGCCTGTGTCAAGGAGAATAATCAGGACAGAGATTCTCAGATGCAATACATCAGGATCCACGAACACCAAAATGGTTCTATCAATTTTGAAGACTCTGATGATGACTATTTTCACGAAGTCCCAGCCGAGGGGCATTTTTACATGGGGACCCAGTGTTTCCACTGCGAGAATCCCCCTTGCGTGGACGTTTGCCCAGTCAAGGCTACCTGGAAGGAAAAAGATGGTATTGTGGTAATAGACTATGACTGGTGTATTGGATGCAGATACTGCATGGCAGCCTGTCCCTATGATGGTCGTCGTTTCAACTGGTCTACTCCCCAAGTACCTGAAGAAGAGGTGAACCTGGTGCAACACTATCTTGGCAACAGATTGCGCAAAAAGGGAGTGATGGAAAAATGTACTTTTTGTATTCAAAGAAGCCGTAATGGCAAAAACCCAGCATGTGTAGAAGCATGCCCTACGGGCGCTCGAATATTCGGCAACCTGCTGGATCCGGACAGTGACATCCGATGGGTATTGGCCAATAAGAAAGTATTTAGACTCAAGGAGGATTTGGGTACCGAACCCAAATTCTGGTATTTTATGGACTAATGATAAAGCAACTAACAATTTTTGCCAGTATGGCCAAAGATGGGCTCAATGAAGCCCTACAAGGTAATAAGTCCTATCATATTTGGATGGGCAGTCTTACCATGCTCATGCTCCTCGGGGCGTACTGTTATCACCAACAACTGAACGTAGGACTATCCGCTACTGGCATGAGTGACAGAGTCAGTTGGGGATTGTACATTTCCAATTTCACCTTTTTGGTAGGGGTGGCGGCAGCAGCTGTGATGTTAGTATTGCCAACTTATATCCTTCATGATTTTGATTTCTCCAAAGCCGTATTGATAGGTGAAGGTTTAGCAGCCTCTGCTTTAATTATGTGTTTGGCTTTCGTGACAGTCGATTTGGGTGGCCCTATTCGAGCCTGGCATCTGATACCAGGTATAGGTCGTTTCAATTGGCCAGATTCCATGTTAGCCTGGGACGTTATAGTATTAAATGGTTACCTCATCATCAATCTTACTGTACCGCTGTATATTTTGATTAGCAAGTATCAGGGGCTACAACCGAATAAGAAAATTTACTTGCCAGGAGTGTTTTTGTCTGTATTTTGGGCAGTAGGCATACACATGGTAACTGCCTTTCTTTACGCAGGACTACCCGCCAGACCCTTTTGGAACAATGCACTTTTAGGTCCTCGTTTTTTGGCATCTGCATTTGCTGCAGGACCCGCACTGATAATCTTGGTGTTGCAGGTGATTGACCGTTATTCGGATTATAAAATCGATAAGGTGACCATTCGAAAAATATCCTTGGTAGTAGCAGTGGCAGCTCAGATCAATTTGATCATGCTTTTCTCTGAATTATTCAAAGAGTTTTATGCACCTACGCATCACAGCATTAGTGCTGTATACTTGTTTTTTGGTCTGGATGGAAAAAATGCCCTCATGCCTTGGATTTATTCATCCATCGCCATGAACATAGTTGCCACCATCATTCTCACCTTGCATGTATTAAGGAAGGATATTAAATGGCTCAATTTTGCATGTTTACTTCTTTTTGTGGCTATCTGGATAGAAAAGGGAATGGGATTGATTATTCCAGGTTTTATCCCAGGTCCCTACGGAGATATTGTAGAATACTCTCCCACCTTAATCGAAATTGGGGTAACCTTAGGAATTTGGGCCATGGGAGCATTTATATTTACGATCCTGGTCAAGGCAGCCATTCCAATTGAAGTGGGGAAATTAAGGTACAAGAACAATAAATCTGTTTCAACCATTGAGCCATGAAGATAAGAATACAACAGAATTGTATACGAATTCGCCTCTCAGATGAGGATATGATCCTACTAAACGATATAAATGAGGTTACAGAATCTTTATGCCTTACCAAAAACAATGTATATCAATATACCCTGCGTTTGTCTGATCAAAACTATATTGAAACAGGACTTAATTCAATGACCGTTTTGGCCAATAAAGAAGATTTTAATCAACCTGATGACGTTTCAGTTAAGTGGCATTCAGAGTATGGAATCAAAGTACTGATTGAAAGTGATCTCCACGAGTAGGTTTAAGTAGATCGGTTGAGGAAGGTGAGAATTGCACCAAGCAAAGGTAGTTCTATAGGGAGGTAATTTGAAACGGTCTAATGTTTTGATATTAAGATCATTAGCAGTAAATTAATCAAGCGCATTTTGAGAACAACACTTGAAATGCGCTTTTTTATGTTTGATATCAAATGAACTTTGACTAATTCAAATACTAACCTACATGACTGAACAAAAAATAATAGTAACTGCAGATGACTATGGCGTCTTTGATGAAATCGATAGGGGAGTCCTGGAGGCCGTCAGTGCTGGTAAGATCAATTCAGTAGCAGCTTTTGCCAACTATGGCAATAAAGGACAGCTGTCTCGTAAAAAGGCTGAGCAATTATTGAAAATCGCCGACAACAGTGGACATGAACTGCATTTGGGAATCCATCTGACGATTAGCTCTGGAAAACCGCTAACTGGAATCAATGGGTTTGAGCAGAGTTGCACACTTAGGGGCTTCCGGGATTTTAAGAATGTTGAGGAAATAGATCAAAGGGGAAAGGAACGATTGATGGACGAGCTGCATGCGCAAATGAAGGTGTTCGAAGGTCTTCCTATTCGGCACCTCACCTCGCACCACGATGCGCTTACCTATCATAGGAGGCATTTCGAATGCTTGCTAGAACTGGCTAGAGATTATGATCTCCCCATTCGTAACTACCGATACGATCCCGAACAAAGAAACAAAATGGAGTTCATCTGTGGTACGGATTGGATCAGCTTGAGGAAACTAGATCAGATCAAAGAAGCATTTGAAAATGAGCATCAGTTGCAAATCAGTATGCCTGATGTAACCTATGTAGGACAGTATGCTACCAAGTACAATCTATTCTGGAATAGATTCAAGAAGGAAAACGTCATTAATAGAGCTTCTGAGAAGCGTCGTGAATTGGAAGGATACATTGAGCGACTGGCAGAGAAACCCGACCCTCATAAGACTGAAATCGTATCTCACATCATAGCGCCCAAAGTCCATTCGCAAAAGCACTACCGTCAATTGGTCAAAAAGTACAACTACAAAGGCGTATCCCCAGCCTACTTTGACGGCCGTTTGCTAGAGATGTATACTTTGATGGATTTTGAAGCTATACCCAATCTGGCTGGCAATTTGAAATGGGGAGTATGGAAAGATGGCTAATAAAGTATACACTATGTGAATAATGATTTAATGAGTTAATTCAATTTTAAATATTCTTTGATAGAACGGATTGCAAATTGTCATTACGAAGACAAAAAAGTAATCTATTATTGTAGATGAAAGACCAATAACTAATTCTAATCTAGAGCCTCCGACTAACCTTATGTGTATTACCCAGCATTGGATTAACAAAACCTTTTGGTTTTTAATATGGATTTTCGTTTTACTATCTCAAGAGTCTTTGGCTCAGAAAACAAAAGTCAACATTACTCCTCTCACGGTGCAAGATGGTATGTCTTCAGACATCATATTTTGCACTTTTCAGGATAGTTACGGGTTCATCTGGTTTGGAACCAAAGCAGGCTTAACTCGGTATGATGGTAGACAATTTAAGGTGTTTGATATCTTCAATACGCCTCAGCTAAGCAACAATAAAATTCATGCCATTGTTCAAGACAATGAAGGTTTATTATGGGTCGGAACCGAGTTTGGGTTAACTGTCATGGATGTTCAAGGAGAGGTTCAAAAAATATACTGGTCTGATAGCAATAATCCCAAGTCAATAAGTGATAATAGGATTCGCAACTTGCACAAAGGTAAGGATGGTACTATATGGATAGGAACCGACAATGGTACGGTCGAAAGATACTTAGGCAAAGACGAGTTTGAGATTTTTTATCATTTCAATAATCAGGATGAAAGCTCCATTTATGGCGGTAGTATCACAGCCAACTTCATTACTTTTATTGCTGAAGACAATTTGGGGCAAGTTTGGGCTAGAGATTCCAGAAATAACATTGTTGTAATTCCCTCTTCATTAAGGACGTCTGAAAGCCCTTTAACGGGAAGTCAAGCACCCATAGATGTAAAGATCATTCCTGAATTAAATGCGATAGGGATAGATAAAGCTCGAAACATCTATGGACTCGATGACTCGGGTTTGTTGCAGTACGACTATGCAGACTACTCGTTTAAAGTAATAAAGCCCATTCCTGCCCCTGAATTTACAGAAGGGAATATTGTAATAAGTGAATCCGAAAATTTTTGGATTGTCGATAACAAGCACTGTGCGGAAATAGAGATTAACAGTGGACAGGTTTTCATTCACTTCGAGCCATATGTTTCTCCTTTTAAATACTCCAGAGCAAAAGGGATCGAAGATATGACCGGTACAATCTGGATGACATCCGATCAGGGTGTGATTAAGATTGTTCCCCATAAGGCAAGTGGTTTTACTCAAATCCCTTCTACATTATCTCTTTCTATAGATACCTACAGTTTTAACGGCATGCTCGAATCAAGAAATGGGGGTGTTGTAGCACATGCAGCTGATCATATGATTACAGTTGATCCATCTACATATCAATTGGATACACTTTTTGAACTTGAAGGGAAGTGTTTCGAATTGATAGAAGACGAAGACAGTTTCTGGGCGATTCATGAACACGATGGGCTCTTTAAAATTGATAAACAGTCCTATGCCACAGTGAATTATAATTTAGGGTTTAGAACTCGATATCATACTTTGCTTCAGATCAGTACCGGAGAAGTACTCATTGGGACCGGAACTGGTGTCTTTTCATTTGATCCAGTTACAGAGCAATTCACCCGTATGTATCAGGAAGATCGAATGCTACGAGTAACTAGAATCTATAAAATGATTCAATCTAGACGTGGCATCCTCTGGGCTGTCAGTAGCAATGGTCTGTTGAAACTAGGAGCTGATAATACATTCATCAATAGGTATAACCCTCAAAATTATCAGCAAAGTGGTCTTCGTAGTAATGTATTGGTCAATTTGCATGAAGATCAAAATGAGGTGCTTTGGTTGGGAGGAAGTAGTGGTGGTCTCATTCGATTTGATCCAGAACAAGAGCAGTTTCATCATTACACCAAAAAAGATGGACTAGCTAGTAATAGTGTCCAAGCTATTTTATCTACGGATAGTCTTATTTGGGTCAGTACTTCCAACGGTCTGTCGTGCTTCGATCCATCAACTGAAGTTTTTAAAAATTACTTCAAAAGAGATGGTTTGGCAGATAATGGATTTAACATCAACAGTGCTCTGAAAACCACATCTGGCCAGCTTTTTTTTGGTGGGCCCCAGGGATTGACTTCCTTTAACACGTCTCAATGGATCCAGTATCAAAAGGAGAAGGAAAGTGAATATCATGTACCACTGATCTTAAGCAGCTTTACCAAATTGGATGGTGATAAAAATGAAGTTAAAGACTTATCTACGATTGCCAGGCATAACAAGATGGTGGCTTTGAACTACTATGATCGTAATTTTTCGATTGAATTCGCACTAGCAGATTTTGGGTATCCAGAGGAGTATAGCTATGCATACATGTTAGGTGGCCTAGATAAGGGTTGGAATACTCTAGGTAATCAGACTCGCATTAACATTCCCTCCTTACCCTATGGCAACTATATGCTAAGGGTGAAAGCTAAAAATGCAAGTGGCTTATGGAGCAGTGAAGAATTGGTTATTGGACTGAGAATGAACCGGATTTACTATGAGACCCCTTTGTTTATTGGTTTGGTCATTTTCCTCCTGGGATTGGTTGTTTTTCTGTTTTTTAGAATGCGATTGCAGCGCCTGGAAAAGGCGAAACTCCATCTGGAACAAACAGTAACAGAGCGAACAAAGGAAATACTCAGTCAAAAGAACAAAATAGAATCGGATAAAGAAACTATAGAAAAGCAGGCTGAAAAACTAAAGGAATTTAATTCGGTACAGACCCGATGGTTTACCAACATCGCCCATGAACTGAGAACACCGCTTACTTTAATTCTGGGACCGATTCGTCAGTTTTTGAAATCTAACAACAATGGTTCATATGAAGGTATAAGCAATATCACTTTAGCAGAAAAGAATAGTAAGAGCCTATTACGACTCGTCAATGAAATACTCGATGTATCCAAACTAGAGTCTAATCAACTCAAACTCAACTGGCAGATCACTGATCTGACTCAGCTGGTTAAAGAAACAGCTTCTCAGTTTGATTCTATGGCCAGACAAAAGGAGGTGACATTGCGTATTGAGTTAAATCATGATATCACTGCTAAAATTGATAAAGACAGGACTCAAAATATCTTGATCAATCTTATCTACAATGCCTTGAAATTCACACACAAAGGTCAAAGTGTTAGCGTTAGACTTGAACATGATGAACATAGAGGAGCACTTGTTTGCGTACGGGATACAGGGGAGGGGATTTCTAAGGAAGACCTGCCTCATATTTTTGATCGCTATTATCAAGCCACCAATACCAATCGCATGAACCAGGGAGGGACTGGGATAGGACTGGCCTTGTCTCAAGAATTGGCGCATTTGCATGGTGGCGAGATTAATGTACAAAGTGAGCTAGGAGAGGGAAGCACATTTACCTTGAGCCTACCACCAGGTTTAATTCAAAGCTCAGAATTTATCGATGAGAAAGAATCTCTCACCACCATTTCGCCAGGTTTTGAGTTGGAGATAAAGGAAGGCAATTGGCAAGCTCAAAACAATAAGGCAGTCGAACCTTCTTCACACGATTCTACCATTCTGATCGTAGAGGACAATCCTGATATGCGACAGTACATTCACGGCATCCTGTCGGCACATCATCAGTTAGTTGAAGCAATAGATGGTTTAGATGCACTGGAGTATTTAGAAAACTCCCAGCCAGATCTGATCATTTCAGATGTCATGATGCCACGCATGGATGGCATAGAGCTCGCCAAAAGAGTCAAACAGTCAGAAGAGCTCAAATGCATTCCCTTTTTGACCCTCACAGCCAAAGCTTCTGATTCAGACAAATTGGAAGCCTTGCGCATAGGAATAGACGATTATCTGACCAAACCATTTAATGCTGAGGAGCTCGAGATTAGAGCAAGTAATTTGATATTAAATTATCAAGAAAGATTGAAAAGCGCTCAGCTAGATAACACAGATACAAAAGAGCCAAGCTATCATGACCAGCTAATCATGGATATGAAAGCATTCGTGCTAAGCGAACTAAAGAATAGTGAGTTCACCATAGAGCATCTGGCCGAATCCCAAAATATGAGTGTCAGCTCTCTCAAAAGAACCCTGAAAAAAACAGCAGGTATGAGTCCAGGTAAGTTCGTCAGAGAGATCCGTCTTCAACAAGCCCGGGCTATGCTGGAGGCCAGACAGTACGCTACAGTGCTGGAAGTCGTCTATGCGGTGGGCTTGGAAAATGCCTCACATTTCTCCAAGTTGTACTATGAGCGATTCGGTAAAAAGCCATCCGAATATCAATTGTAAAAAAAATAAAGAGGATCGAAATTGCAGGTAGAAAAACTTTACCTAATCCCCGAAAAACTCATCTGAGGCTAAATAAACCCCTGTCTGGCCTTTTTGCGTCAGCATATGGACTTTTTGGAGTAGACAGCTTGAGTCAATATCTAGAGCTTTGACTTATTATCTGTTTATTCAATAAAAACTGCTATCAAACTAGCATCAAATAAGTACTTATATGAAAACTACAACCAACATTTTAACACTACTCTTTGTTTTATTTATAATAACCTATTCTGCCCAGGGCCAGACTGATTTAGACGGTGCTGAGAGGTACATATTGAACTATGATGGTGCTACAACTGGAGAGTACATCCAAAATGGGAGGTACCGCAGTACGAACTGGGGGCTTGATTTTTATGTTGGCTCTAATATGCGTATGTCTCTATCTTCTACATCACTTAGCCTTAATGTCCCTTCATTTTTTAAGCATGTTGATATGGAGAGTACATATACAGATGCACTCACCGTAAATGGAAACGCCTTTATTCAATCCATCATGAATCTCAATGTCCTCAGAGGATTCGATGATCTACATCTGCAAGGTTCTCAGAGTGCTGGTACGAGTATGTATATATCCAATGAAGGAAATATTGGTGTAGGTACCACTTCGCCGAGCAGTAAGCTTCATGTATTAGGAGCTGATAATGATGGTACTACCGCAGCTTTGACAGTAACGTCCCCAGGTCAGACCATGTTGCTAGATGGTAATGAAATTGATGCGATAGATTCGGATTTGTATTTAATGAATAATTCTGAATACAATATTACCGCAATGAATGGGGGAGGGAATTTTGGTATCGGCACTTTGGATCCATCAGTAAAGTTCCATTTAGTAGGTAACTTGCGCATTGATAATGGAGACATCATGTCTCATGGCCCTTTAGAATTCAAACCTGATGTAGATGCAACAGGTGATGGCGAAGTAGTCTTTTATAACAATGTAGAAGAGGAAACCTTTCGTATCAATATGGATGGTAATATTGGCATTGGCACTGCTGCACCTACCCAAAAACTAGAAGTTGTTGGATCTATCAAAGCCACTTCATTCGTCACCTCTACAGCCAGTTTTCCTGATTATGTGTTTGGAGACAATTACAATAAAATGTCTCTCAACAACCTGGACACATATATTCACACCTACAGACATTTACCAAACATGCCTTCTGAATCTGAAGTAGTAGACCAGGGATTGGATGTGGCGGATGTAGTCATCAAATCGGTAGAAAATATTGAGACCATCTACCTACACTTGATCGAAATGAATGAAAAGATTGATGAGCTGCAAAAGGAGAATGCAGCGTTAAAAGCTCAATTAAATCAATAGTCTGTCTTACCTACAACCTAAAATTAGCTAAGATGAAATTAATATATCAAGGCGTATCCCTACTGGGGATGCTATGTGTTCTGTTGACTTCCCAACTTAATGCCCAGGAGATCAGTACGGTAGTTTTTGATGATCTGACTCCTGATCATAGGATCAAAGGTATCTATTCTATAGAAATAGATGAAACGGGAAATTACCTCAAAGAAATGTCTGATGGCACGCTATCCACAGCAACATTAGATGCGAGTGATCAGCATTTCTACTTTTGGATCATTGAAAACCTAGTGACTCGTACGTTTCAGCTGCACAGTGCCTCTACCAGTAGGGCAGTAGTGAGTATTCAGGAGGACGGTACCGCTAGGTTGTCTTCGGACTTTGAAGAGGAGACGACACAGCTGCTTATGAGAATGGATCCACTAGGTCCTCTTCGTTCATTGTCTGAGGAAAGAGAGTCAGTGATGGCTATTGGTTCTATAGTTACCCAATCCCTGAACGATTATACCGGTACTGCCGAATGCGAATGCTACGGTTTTACTCTTGATGGGTCCAATAGACTCAATATTCATCAGGCTACATTAGGGGCAGGAGGCTATATGGGGTTTCCTATATCGAAAACCGAGTTGGAGTCAACAGGCACTATGGTGTTGCAAGGGGATGAAGCCACTTTAGTATCAGTAGAAGGTGGCGCTAAGCCACTGAACTTCGTTTCATCTCAGTTTTACGTTTCAGGTTTTGGTGCTGATGACTTTGAATTGCAACTGGAGCCTGGTGCTGTAGGGTCTGTTGGCTTCATTAATTATACTAATCAGCTTTTCGAGGTAGATGTTTATCAGTATGCTAAACCGGAAGTGGGCATTCGTTTCGATGAAGATGATGTTTATCTTTTCCTTTTTACAGGAGATCAAGAACTGCCTTCTACCACGGAAATCATAGACAATGAGAAATTAACTGGGTTTAATATGATAGACCCCATTTACTTTGGTTTTCAGAGTCAATATCAATTTGTAGCTAGCCAGGGTGACAAAACTGTTACTTTAAATACGGGTGTCCCAGCAGAACAATACCTAAACCAATCGGTTACTCAACGAGCCAGGTTGTTAGTTGGATTGGAAGAAGGGGAGGTTTCCTTAGCTTATACGATGGCTAACGGATTGATCAACTCTAGCAATGATCAAGGAAGCATCTCAGGAAAGCATCTGGCCTCTACCAATCCCTACTTGCCATACAACAAAGGAGAAAAACTAGTCAATACATTTGATTGGCAGCAATCGCAGTGGATGGTACGCTATGACGGTGGGCTGGCAGAAGGAGAGGCCGAATTCAGTCCATTTTACAACAATACAAACGCAGGATTTTCTGGTATTAGTGCCAAGTTTGATCCAGATGATGGTAGCTATATGGGTGGTGAAGATTTCTCTTCAATCGAAGGCTGGGAATTGTTAAAAGCCAACCTCGGCTACTATGCCGATGGAACAGAAATTAACCCTGCACCTAAATTCCCATATGTATTGCTATATGACAGGATTAGTGCTACGCTAAGAGTTTTCGTATATGTACATAGCGAGGGTGCATCCAATCAATTGCAAGTCACACTTGGTGTTGGTGGCAAAAATCCTATTGAACAGACGGAGGAAGACTATACTCCACTATTATGGGGTAGTCTTCAGCAATACAAATCTTTGGATCAGGTAGAGTATGGATCCTATACCAAGTCAACTGCTCTTTCGGCCTCTACTTCAGAGGGAAGAGAGTGGTACTATTACGACTTTATTATGGAATTTGATCCCTGTACGAGCTTCTTCGAATCGAGCATCATCGTAGATGTCAACAAAATGCTAGTAGGAGAAATGTCGCTGGTAGGACGTATGCAAGGGGGTACTATCCCAGCTGGTTCAGAGGAGTACAGTGACTGGATGAGCAATCAAGAAAATTACTTGATGGGAGTAATGGGGACTCCATTTGGTGAACTGTCGAATACCCTTGGTGATATCTCCATGAATCAAATGTCGAATTTTGGTTTGAAGGAATTTGAAGAAAGCCTTGAAGGCACTTTGGTAGGGTCTGATATTCCAGAATGGGAAAAACAAGAAGCCAAATTGCTATGGGAGGCACAGGAGCTTGTTGCAGATCAGGAAGAAACGGAGAGAGAAGAAGCAAAGGAAAAACAACTTTGGGAAGGAATTATTGGAGTCAGTTCGGTTGTAACAGGTGGGATTGCAGGAGGAGTTGTTGAAAAATTACCAATTGGGGGAGCGATTACCGGACTTAATACGCTAGGCAATGGTATTCTCAATATTGTTCAAGGTGCCTCCAAAGATGATGAAAGCGTGCTTCCTTCAAGTAAATTAGCCTATGCAAAAAAGCTTCATTATGAGAACATCAAAGACAAGGTCAAGAATGATGATCAGGTGATCAAGTTGCCTATACCAGAACCTCGTCCCAATGTGGTATTTGGAGAGTTAGCTTTGAGTGGCACCTTGGAAGTAGAAACTCATATGACGACAGCATATCTGGCAACACCTGGTGCTCTCAATTCAGATCAGGGACCGGAGTGGCATCAGAATGGATCCAGAGGTGCAGCTCCTTTGTATAACAATCCCCTGGGTAAGTTCACCATGCTCAATCAACCAGAGTTTGCGATAGCGGTTTCCAAAAGTGGCGATAATTTTAGTGCCTATCTCAAAATCAAGGAGAAACCTTATTTTGCCATCAATGACAGAGTCGGGGGTAAAATCGTAGATGCAATTAAGTTGTCGATCAATGTAGAAACAGCGAGTGACGGCCCATTGCCTCAAAACAAAACAAGCAGTGGTTATACGATTTTATTTGATGGAGAAAATGGTTCTTTGCCAGGAGAAATGGATATCACACATCTTTTACATCAAGATTCGTTGAGAGCCAAATTCGCCAATGCCAGTGAAGGGACTAATTTCAATGAGGAGTTATCAAAATGGATAACTGTTTCGTATGATGTCTGGTCTTTGACCTTAACCAGCCTCAAGAGTAGAAGCCAAGAACGAATTATGGCTAACTCCAGTCAATACTATGATGGCGTAAGCACATTCGAGTTTCAAGAATTGGAAGGCAATTTGAGTGAATTTACATTGGCTGCACAAAACAAGGCATTCTGCGATGGTATCGAGGCATTCAATACATATAATTTTGGAGACCGAGATGGATTAGGGCAGAATTATACAATTTCAAACATTCAGGACAATTTTAAATCTGTGATGTATAATTATTGTACTGAGATGAACAATGGAAATGCTCCTGACACGCTTGCCAATCCTTATCTCAAGCATCTCGGTGATAGAATGATTAATGAGTTAGAGGAATTGAATTTTGATGTAAAGATTAGAAATGATGAGGATCTAGATGAAACACAGACTTTAATTTTTGCATTGGATGCAGTATCCATAGCTTCTGGTATGACCATAGATCCATCCACTGGATCTTATAGTTGGTCAACTACTGAGAGCCACGATGGTACACATGAAGTGACTATATCAGTAACCGATAATGAAGGACGAGATGACAAGGAAAGATTTACTATTGTAGTGAATGAGGTAAACACTGCACCGGTACTCACAGCTATCGGAGATCAAGTTATAGATGAACTTACAGAGCTTACTTTTACAGTCTATGCTGAAGATCCCGATGATACCAATCAAGAATTAAGCTTTACCCTGGATGAAACATCCATAGCAAGTGGAATGTCATTGGATGTCTCTTCTGGTGAATTCAGTTGGACGCCAACAGAATCACAGGACGGCACCTATGAAGTGACTGTATCGGTCAGCGATGGAACAGCGACAGATACTGAAGTAATTTCTATCGAGGTAGCAGAGGTCAATTCAGCTCCAATACTATCTACGTTAGTGGATCAAAGTGTGGATGAATTAACGGAGTTGACTTTATCTGTGACTGCCGAGGACACAGATATCCCTGAACAAACTTTGACCTATAGTCTGGATGAAGAATCACTGAGCCTGGGCATGAGTCTCAATGAAAGTACAGGAGCATTCAGCTGGACACCCTCGGAATCGCAGGACGGAAGCTACAATGTCACTCTTACGGTATCGGATGGTAGTGCCATTGATAGTGAGACTTTTACTGTCATGGTTGCAGAGCAGAACACCGCACCAGTATTGGTTGTCATTGACGATCAAAACGTCGATGAATTGACGGAGTTGACTTTTACTGTGACTGCTGAAGACACAGATATCCCTGAACAAACTTTGACCTATAGTCTTGATGAAGAATCACTGGGTCTTGGGATGAGTATCAACGAAAGTACAGGAGCATTCAGTTGGACGCCTACTGAAGCTCAGGATGGTAGCTATGATGTAACTGTTTCGGTATCGGATGGTAGTGCCATTGATAGTGAAACATATACCATTACCGTCGTAGAGCAAAATACCAGTCCCGATTTAACCACTATCGGCGATCAAAGCGTGGATGAATTGACGGACTTGACTTTCACTGTGACTGCTGAAGACACAGATATTCCAGAACAAAACTTGACCTATAGTCTTGATGAAGAATCGTTGGGCCTGGGCATGAGCATCCATGAAAGTACGGGTGCATTCAGCTGGACGCCTACAGAAGCTCAGGATGGTAGCTATGAAGTGACTGTATCGGTCAGCGATGGAACAGCGACAGATACTGAAGTAATTTCTATCGAGGTAGCAGAGGTCAATTCAGCTCCAATACTATCTACGTTAGTGGATCAAAGTGTGGATGAATTAACGGAGTTGACTTTATCTGTGACTGCCGAGGACACAGATATCCCTGAACAAACTTTGACCTATAGTCTGGATGTAGAATCACTGAGCCTGGGCATGAGTCTCAATGAAAGTACAGGAGCATTCAGCTGGACACCCTCGGAATCGCAGGACGGAAGCTACAATGTCACTCTTACGGTATCGGATGGTAGCGCCATGGATAGTGAGACTTTTACTGTCATGGTTGCAGAGCAGAACACCGCACCAGTATTGGTTGTCATTGACGATCAAAACGTCGATGAATTGACGGAGTTGACTTTTACTGTGACTGCCGAGGACACAGATATCCCTGAACAAACTTTGACCTATAGTCTTGATGAAGAATCACTGGGTATTGGGATGAGTATCAACGAAAGTACAGGAGCATTCAGCTGGACACCCTCGGAATCGCAGGATGGAAGCTATGAGGTGACTCTTACAGTATCGGATGGTAGTGCCATTGATAGTGAGACTTTTACTGTCATGGTTGCAGAGCAGAACACCGCACCAGTATTGGTTGTCATTGACGATCAAAACGTCGATGAATTGACGGAGTTGACTTTTACTGTGACTGCTGAAGACACAGATATCCCTGAACAAACTTTGACCTATAGTCTTGATGAAGAATCACTGGGTCTTGGGATGAGTATCAACGAAAGTACAGGAGCATTCAGTTGGATTCCTACCGAAGTACAGGATGGCGAACAAACCGTGAGCATCACGGTGAGCGATGGAGTATTAACTGATAGTCAATCGATCACCATTACTGTCAATGAAGTGGAAGAAACAGTCAATGCAGCCCCAGTTTTGGCGGCTATTGATAATCAAAGCGTGGATGAAGGAACAGAACTAACTTTCACTGCGAATGCTACTGACGTTGATAGTGAATCACTAAGTTTTACTCTAGATGAGGTTTCAATGTCTAAGGGCATGTCCATTGACGCTAGCACAGGAGAGTTTAGTTGGACTCCTTCTGAATCACAGGATGGCGAGCATACTGTGAGCATCACAGTGAGTGATGGAAAATTAACCGATAGTCAATCCATCACGATCATGGTTAATGAAGTAGAAGAAACAGTCAATGAAGCCCCTGTTTTGGATCCTGTATCTGATCAAAGTGTGGATGAAGGAGTGGAACTAAGCTTCAATGTCAGCGCTACTGATACCGATAGTGAGTCACTGACCTTTAGTCTTGATGAAACATCAGTCAACAAAGGAATGAACCTTGACGCTATCACTGGAGCATTCAATTGGACACCATCTGAATCACAGGATGGCCAACATACAGTAAGTCTCACGGTGAGTGATGGAGAACTAGAGGATAGTCAGGATTTCGTGATTACGGTCAATGAAGTAGAAGAAACAGTCAATGAAGCCCCTGTTTTGGATCCTGTATCTGATCAAAGTGTGGATGAAGGAGTGGAACTAAGCTTCAATGTCAGTGCTACTGATACCGATAGTGAATCCCTGACCTTTAGTCTTGATGAAACATCCATCAGCAAGGGAATGACTATAGAAGCTTCCTCTGGAACATTCAGCTGGACACCCACAGAATCACAGGATGGTTTGCACGAAGTGACCCTATCTGTGACTGATGGCATCATAATAGTAAATGCAATCATCAGCATTGAAGTGTTAGAAGTCAATCAGGCGCCAGTTTTGTCGGAAATATCTGATCATACTATTAGGGCCTTAGAGGAACTAACCTTCACGACCATTGCCTCTGATGATGATGAGCCTATTCAAACGCTTACATTCACTTTGGATGAAACATCTGAGAGCAAAGGTATGTTTGTAGATGCCAGCTCAGGATTATTTAGTTGGACCCCAACAGAGAGTCAAATAGGAGTGTTTGCGGTAACTCTCAGTGTCACTGACGGGGAGTTGAAGGATAGTCAGACATTTGAGGTTTTTGTAGATGATATAATAACTGCAGCTGATTTAGGTAATCTCAATGAGGTAAGTATATACCCCATACCAGCGAAAGATAGATTATCTATAAAAGTAGAAGGGTATGAAAACTCTGATGATGCCTTAATACAATTGATCAGCGTGGGTGGCTTAAGGGTATTCCAAGCAAATGTGGATATGTCGACTAGTCAGCCATTGACAGTAACAATAAATCTATCGGACATTCAATCAGGGGTTTATATCATAAGAATAAGTGCAGAAGGTTATCCTGATCATTTAGGACGAATAATCATCGAATAGCGAATGGTTTAATCTCATGCGTTTGAATGAGAATAGAATTAAATAAAAACCAGAGCTTCTTAGTTCTGGTTTTTTTATTTGGATTCGTCACTTTACTACTAGCTGAATGGAGAAAAATTCATACAAAACTTATTCATAATATCGAGTAGTCGATTAACAAGCACTAAACGATACTTTGGAGGTGCCTTGCTTACCCCTTCACATACTCAATCGAATTGATGCGCCAGGTGAATTGGGCTGCTGGGGTTTTCACAACTACTTCATCGCCCACCTTTTTATCCATCAGGGCTTGAGCCATGGGGGAGTCCATGGAGATGTGGTCCTTGTTACCGATCAGTTCTTCGTACCCCACTATGCGTAGGTTCTTTTTGAAACCTTTCTCTAGATTTTCGATCTCCACCCAGGCGCCAAACATAACTTTTCCTTCCTGATTCGGGTGGTATTCGATCACCTTAAAGTCATCAATGCATTTTCGTAAGTAGAGCAATCGTTTATCAATTTCTCGGAGACGCTTTTTGTTGTAGTGATAGTCGGCATTCTCAGAGCGATCCCCAAGGCTGGCCGCCCAAGAGACCTTCTGAGTCGTCTCAGGTCGTTCTACACGCCATAGGTGATCGTGTTCTTCCCTTAGTTTTTGCATGCCTTCGGGCGTGATCATTTGCGAGCGTTTAATTTTTGGTAGAGTAGATTCTGGGATTTTACGACGCATAGGGGTTATTCTTGTTTTTAAATCTTCTGCAAAGTAACATAATCTTCTTGTGTTATGTCAAGATCGTTTTGGTTCGAAAGAGGGATTAATATTCTGCAAATATTTGCATAGAATTCAATTTGAGTCAAGTAGGTCTGCGGAAAAGAATCTGTTAGGAATTTAGGCAGGTGATATCAGATCACAGCAAGGACATCTACTGAGCCATTAAATCAACTATGGTCACGCCACAATAAATAGTTGCTAATCCAAGCTGTTTTGTTAATCCTAAAGGTAAATTACATGAATGAGTAACAAGCTATACATCAAATACATGGTCAGTTTACGATGCAAGATGATGGTCAAAGAAGAGCTGCAGAAGCTTGGACTACACTATGTTATTGTGGATTTGGGTATGGTCGAAATTTTAGAAGACATTACACCGCAGCAAAGAAGCGAATTAAAAGCAAATTTGATGAAATCTGGTTTGGAACTACTAGACAATAAGAGAAGCATACTGATTGAGCAAATCAAAAATGTGATCGTAGAAATGATCCATTATTCTGATGAGCTGCCTAAAGTGAACTACTCTGATTATATCAGTGAAAAATTGGGGTATGACTACACCTATTTGGCTAATACCTTCTCGGAGGTCAAAGGAATCACCATACAGCAATTCATTATCATACATAAGATAGAAAAGGTCAAAGAGTTACTGATATATGACGAGCTGAACCTCACGGAAATATCCTACAAGCTTCATTATAGCAGTGTGGCTCACCTGTCCAATCAATTCAAAAAAATCACGGGATTAACTCCCACCTTTTACAAGCAACTAAAAAATAAGCGGAAACAAAACCTGGAAGACCTATAATACCCCAAGTGTAGTCTAGGTGCATTGTATATTTACAACGATTATCAATTTAGATGTAATAGAATAATCAGATGAGTCAAAGAACTTTGTGATATCAAACATTGCAGACGAAGAAGATATTTGATATGAGCACTCTAAAAAATATAACCTTTGAAAATAATCATAGAGATTTCATGATTACGCTAAACAAGCGCGTCAATGAATACTTTAAGATGAAGAGAATGAGTCGATATGCAAATAGGGAAATGGTCATCAAATCTATTGCGATGATGTCACTGTATTTCGGCCCCTATGCCCTGATAATCAGCGGTGTGTTTTCAGGTGTATTTGCCAACCTTACTATGATCTTTTTGATGGGCCTAGGCCTAGCAGGAATAGGTCTATGTATAATGCATGATGGTAACCATGGGGCTTATGCCAATAAAAGATGGATCAACGTAGTGATTGGTTATACACTCAATTTGATTGGAGCAAATGCATTCAACTGGAAGGTTCAACACAATGTACTTCACCACTCCTATACTAATGTGAGCGACGCAGATGAAGATGTCAGCCAAAAAGGACCATTGCGTTTTTCCCCTCATGAAAAATGGAAATGGTATCATAGATATCAATTTATATACGCATGGTTTCTGTATGGTTTTATGACCTTATTATGGATGTTTTTTAAAGATTTCGGGCAACTTTTAAGATATCAAAGGATGGGGTGGATCAGGTATCAGAAAAGCAATGCATGGAAAGAGTGGGGCATCCTCATCACGACCAAGGTCATATATTTCAGTTATATTTTTATTATACCCTTGCTCGTTACTCCTTGGGTGTGGTGGCAAGTCATTGTTGGCATTTTGATTATGCACTACATTACCGGTTTTTTATTGGCCATTATTTTCCAGCCTTCCCACGTGATAGAAGGATCAGAATTTCCAAAGCCGGATATTAATCACTCACTTAATGATAATTGGGCCATTCACCAATTGAAAACCACTACGAACTATGCCAATAAGAGTCGATGGTTTACCTGGTTTGTAGGAGGCTTGAATTTTCAGATTGAGCATCATCTCTTTCCGGGCATTTGTCATGTACACTATCCGAAAATTTCAGGAATCGTCAGGTCAACTGCTAGTGAATTTGGTTTTCCCTATAAACGAGTAAGCACCTTTGCCAAAGCGCTTGAGGGTCACATTAAGTTGCTCAAGCGGTTGGGGAAGAGGCCTGCTTGATCGAACCAGTTGTCAAAAATTGGTTAGCATATGATTTTGACAAGGTATACAATTCTTCCAAAACCAATTGCCCAACTTGGCAGCTTGAATGATGGTATATAGCCGTCTTACTCCTGATATCCATGGGCAAGGCCATGGAAACAATGAGCTTTTTGTTCAAAACCCTTGCAGGAAGGCATGTGTTACGGTAGTAAATACTAAAATGATTCAGTCGCTGAATATGGAGTTTATGTAAATATGTTCGCAAGACCTGTAACACGTTAATTAGGATTCCGCAGAACATTCGATTAGGAAATTAAGTAAGCTAGCCTCAATAACTAAGAGCAAATGAAGGAATGCCGATGAAAGCCAACGCAAAGGTGTATTGACATTTGCTGGCTAGATAAAGATAAATTGATTGTAAATGACAAAAAACCACACTAAGATGAAAAGCGAACGTGAACTCAATGCACAAATTCTTAAGAAGACCGTAGAAATCAATAATTCATCTCCTGAATTATTGGTATTCCTCGATGAAATGCGAATCGATGATGAAGATTCAGATGCCAATATATGTTCCAATCTGAAAGCATACTATGATTCCTTAGATGCCCTGTTGACCTCTTATCACCGCCATGATCAGAATATGTGATAGATGTAAGTACCTCTGGTTAATTGTCTAAAACTCGATTGAGGCATTGCTGAAATCGGGAGTTATTAGAGCATTGGTTATTGAGCTCTTGGATTGAGATTTTTGTTTAGCTAAAATCCAAAAGCGAACTGAATATTCTGAGCAATACATCACGCATATTATTTATTTCCAAATCTTCCTTTCTGAATAAATCAGAATCGCTTAGGTGAAACTAGAAGGCTTCCGGACACTAATTTTTCTAAAAATAGAATAACCCACCTGTGATATATACAAATGAAGATTCTTTTGGTGTAACGGATTCCATCCAGAATAAAGTGAGTTTTGCTTCTCAAATGAAACATATACTCTTATGAAAAAATTAGGATTAATCATTACCCTCATATTGCCAATCGTAATGATGGCAGGTACCAGTTGCCAAAACAGTTCGTCAAAAAAGCTTAAGGATGCCAAGACCGAAGTGGTCGAGGCTCAAGATAACCTCTCAAAAGCAGAAAAGGAATATCGAGCCGATATGGAAAAGTATAAAAAAGAATCACAATCCAAGATTTCGGCCAACGAAAAAAGTATTCGTGAATTCAAGGAAAGAATTGCCAATGACAAAAAAGAAGCTAAAGCTGAATACAATCAAAAAATCAGTGACCTTGAACAAAAAAATGCGGATTTGAAAAGGAAGCTGGATGAATATAAACTGGAGGGCAAAGAAAAATGGGATGCTTTCAAAGTTGAATTCAATCGTGACATGGACAATCTTGGAAATGCCTTGATGGATCTGACTAAAGACAACAAAAAGTAGGATTCCACCAAGCAATACCCGAACTATAAAAAAATCAAAATGGGAAATTTACTATACTATGTCGCAGTAGTTCTGATCATTCTTTGGGCTGTAGGCTTCTTGGGCTACAGTTCTGGTGGGATCATTCATATACTATTGGTTATCGCTTTGATAGCCATACTGGTACGTGTCATCAAGGGCAACAATCCATTAGGGTAGAGTTACCCACTAATGAACATATTAATTATAGATCACCTACTCATTCCAATTGATTGCAATGAGTTGATTGGATAAAAGACAGGAGCCCAAATGCCTGTCTTTTTTTATTTGGTCTTTCAGGAACTTGGCCATTCCTTTCCTGACTCCTCCCTAATATGTGAAATGTGCAATACATAGATATAAGGGTGTAATGGTTCCCGACAGGTTCCCATGGACCTTTGTCAAAAGAAAATCTACATGAAATGAACATGGGCAGTAATCATTCTAATCTGAGTGAATGCCAGTCATGTTAATTCATGCTTCCATTAAACACAAAACGCTAAATATATGAAAAACAACCTGTTACAATCAGCCTTGATCTTTGCTGTCTTAATGACAGTTTCGGGATTGAGCCTATATAGCCAAGGGCTACAATCATCGCTATTTGATGAAGTAAATCAATCGAAGGCCAGTTCGAAAAATGCACAGGCGGATGTACTGTCTCCACGCACTTATCAGCAGGCCATGGAGGCGTACGATGAGGCTAAAAAGCTATATAAAAACGAAGAGGAGCTTTCAGAAATAAAAGAAAAAATCAAGAGTGCCAACAATAAGTTCAGGGAAGCAACTGAAAACACCCGGGTGAGTGCTGTCATGTTCTCAGGGGCACTATCTGCCAGAGTGGATGCTTTGAATGCCGAGTCAGATCGTTTTGTCAATGCCATTTGGAAGGAAGCAGAAGCTAAGATGAAAGATGCTGCCATTCAATTGGAAAAAGGAGATGCAGACAAGGCCAAAGAAAAATCTATTGAAGCTACGGACCTGTACAGAAAGGCAGAACTGGAATCTATCAAAGCCAATTACCTGACAAATGCGAGAAGATTATTAGAAAAAGCCGATAAGAACAAGGTTAATAAAACAGCCCCCAAAACCATTGCTTCGTCAAGAGAGCTGCTTAAAAGTGCCGAGAATGAATTGCTTGAAAACAGGTACGATACCGATAACGCGAGACACCTGGCCAAGGAGGCAGAATATAAAGCCTTGCTGGCAACAAACATCGCACGCCTGGAGGAAGCCTATGACGACAAAGACTATGAGGTAGAGGATTATTTGCTCATGAGCTACGAGCCTCTCGCCACTATTGGTCAAAGTATGAATCTCAATTTGAGATTTGACGGAGTAACCGATGGTCCGGTCACAGAAATTACCGATCGGATTAGGGGTTATCAATCACGCATTTCAAATCTGGAAGCTTCACTCTTTAATTATAAGATGACGAATGAAAGTCTGAGAAGTATGCTACGCGTAAATAGAAACATACTAGATGGCATGAAAGGTCAGCTATCAGATGAGGCGATTCTTGGACAAAAAAGACAAGTCGCACTTCAAAATCGCATCGATCGGATGGCCGAAATCAATGATAAATTCGAGCAGGTTCAAAAGCTGTTTAATGAAAAAGATGCCCAGGTTTTTCGACAAAACAATGATGTGATCATACGGATGATTGGAATCAATTTTGAGGTGGGCAAGGCGCAGATCAATCAAAAAGACTATGCCCAGCTGACCAAGTTGCAAGAAGCGATGAACCTCTTTAAAGATGCGAACATCGTGATTGAAGGCCACACGGATTCTCAAGGTGGTGATGAATTGAACTTGAAGCTTTCCAGAGAGCGGGCAGATGCGATCCTAAGCTATCTCAATGCCAATACTTCCATAGACAAATCACGCTTTAGTACAAAAGGATTCGGTGAGAGCAAACCGGTAGCCAATAATGAAACGGTTGTCGGTAGAAAATTGAATCGACGAATTGATATTGTGATCAAACCGAATTTTCCTGAGAACCTATCGCCAGATTCATGATTAAACATCATATCCTAAAAAGTCTATCAAAGACAAATTTCCCATCATCAAAACAGCCCATGACATGCAAAATGAAAACATAGACGAAATTAAAAACATGCTCAAAGGAGGTCGATTAAAAGTGCTGCTGATAGGTGGAGCGATCTTTTTTTTACTTATGATATTTAAACCGTGGGTTCAAGTAGGAGCTGGAGAAAGAGGAATCGTTCAGAACTTTGGTGCGGTGCAGGATGTGGTATTGGAGGAAGGTCTTCATTATAAAATACCGATAGTGCAGACTGTCATTCTAATGGATGTTAAAATTCAAAAGGCCATGACTGATGCAGCCTCTTCATCTTCTGACCTGCAAGACGTAGATTTATCAGTAGCCCTCAACTATCACATCATTCCGGACAAGGCAAACCTGGTTTATCAAACCATTGGTACCCAATTCAAAGAACGGATTATTGATCCGGCTATTCAGGAAGTGATGAAGGCCGTTTCGGCAAGGTATACGGCTGAAGAATTGATTACCAAAAGGCCGGCTGTTAGTAAAGAAATGAAGGAGGCGCTTACCAAGCGTTTACTTGTTTCAAACATCAGTGTAGATGCATTCTCTATCATCAACTTTAGTTTTTCAGAAACCTTCACAGAAGCCATTGAAGCCAAACAGACCGCTAAGCAAAATGCACTGAAAGCCAAAAGAGATCTGGACAGGATAAAGGTGGAAGCCGAGCAAACCATTGCGGCTGCTACAGCAGAAGCCGAAGCACTTCGATTACAGAAAATGAACATTTCTCCGGATCTGATCGAACTCAGAAAAATAGAGGCCAATCTCAAGGCAATTGAAAAGTGGAATGGAATCTTACCGCGGGTGACAGGTGCTGGTGCTATCCCTCTCATAGGTGTAGGGGATGTAACCAAGAATAATTAATAGAATTAGGTTGTACTTAAACTAACAAGCATGTTGAACATAGTAAAAGAAGGTGTAATTCTTAACAAAACTGATCATGAGTTTGAGAATGAGGGCGTACTGAATCCTGCTGTCATGCAAGAGGGTGATATAGTCCACGTATTTTACAGAGCGGTACGACAGGGGAATCATTCGACGATTGGTTATTGTCAAATGAATGGTCCGCTCGAGGTAGCTGAGCGAGGGCTTGCGCCTTTGCTGGCACCCGAGGTAGACTCTGAATCTCAGGGAGTAGAAGACGCCAGAATTGTAAGGATCGATGATCTTTATTATCTGACTTTCACTGCCTACGATGGCATCAATGCCTTAGGCGCTCTGGCTACTTCCACAGATCTTGTGGAGTTTCAACGCATGGGCATCATCGTACCGCAAATCACGCATGAGGAATTTTTGAAGGTTACAGCCGGTACCCATATCAGTAGGAAATATAACCGATTTCATAATTTGCATGAACCCGACAGTATTCGTCAACATAATATCCTGCTTTCGGACAAAAACCTCATGTTCTTTCCTAGAAAGATCAATGGGAAGTTTTACTTCCTGCACCGCATCAGGCCTGATATACAGATAGCTTCTGTTAATGCAATTGAGGAGCTCACAGCCGACTATTGGAATGACTATCTGCTCCATTTCGATGAGCATATCTTGATGACTTCTATACATGAGCATGAGATCAGTTACATAGGAGGGGGCTGCCCACCCATCGAGACCAAGGCCGGTTGGTTGCTTATATACCATGGGGTACATGATACAGCAGAAGGGTACGTCTACTCGGCCTGTGCCGCCCTGCTTGACTTGAATGAGCCGGAGAAAGAACTGGCACGCCTGCCTTTCCCACTGTTCAAGCCTGAGCTGGATTGGGAACTGAAAGGAGAAGTCAATAATGTGGTATTTCCTACCGGGACGTCCCTTTTTGATGGCAGGTTGTACATCTACTATGGCGCAGCAGATACCTGCATAGCTGTAGCGTCAGTGAATATGAGTGAGCTAATCACCGAACTACTTAATCACAAAAGATGAACGAGGAACAGTTATTAGTGATTACTTCATTTCCACCCAGAAAATGTGGAATTGCTACCTACAGTGCGGACCTGATACAGGCGATAGATGAGAAATACACCAGAGATTTTACGGTCGGGATTTGCGCATTGCTCAAAGAAGACGATCAAAACGATTATCCTTCTGAGGTAAAATACTTCCTGAAAACAGAGATAAAAGAAGATTATACCAGATTAGCAGAAGCCATCAACGAAGACAAGAGCATTTGTGCCGTCTATCTGCAACACGAATTTGGGCTTTATGGTGGGGAATTGGGGAGCTATCTCATTGACCTTTTAGAGAAGCTAAAAGTGCCGGTGATTACCACTTTTCATACGATTTTGTCAGATCCATCAGAAGAGAGAAAGACTATTGTTCAGCAAATTGCGGAGCGATCAGCCCAGTTGATCCTGATGACCAAACGCTCTGCCAGTATTCTCCAATCTGATTATCAAATTGATGAAGATAAAATAACCATCATCCCGCACGGTACGCATTTAATCAAACCCCGGAAAATCCAAAAACTGGAAAATGTACCTTTTCCTGATAAAACCATTTTGTCCACCTTTGGACTGATCAGTGAAGGAAAAAGTATCGAAACGGCATTGGATGCCTTGCCGAGCATTGCTGACAAATTTCCAAATGTGCTTTATCTGATCATAGGGAAAACGCATCCAGAAGTGCTGGCTGTTGAGGGAGAAAAGTATAGGGATTTTCTCCGTGATAGGGTGAAAGAGCTAAAAATTGATAAGCATGTGTTGTTTATCAATAAGTTTCTCGCCCTTAAAATATTGCTGGAATATTTACAGCGTACAGACATTTACCTGTTTACATCCAAAGACCCACAACAAGCGGTGAGTGGCACGCTGGCCTATGCCATGTCCGCAGGCTGTCCAGTTGTATCCACGCCCATTCCTCATTCTCTAGAGCTGACAGCAGGTGCTGGGATCAATTTCGATTTTCAGAACTCCAGACAGCTGGCAGATGCAGTGATTACCATACTTTCTGATTCCCAGTTGATGGAGGAGATGTGGATGAATGGCCTGCATAATATCCGACCTACTTCCTGGCAAAATGCCGCCATCGCTCATATTGAGATCGTCAGAGAAACCTTAAAAACTGAAGACTTTTACCTGACACCAAACTATAAGTATCCAGCCATTTCTTTGGGTCATATCAAACGGATGACAACCGATTTTGGCATGATTCAATTTGCCAAAGTAGCCGAGCCAGACAAAGCCTCTGGATATACCCTTGACGACAATGCCAGGGCTTTGATTGCCATCACGAAACATTTCGATCAAACTGGTAATTTTAAAGACCTTCATTTAATCAATACCTATCTGGAGTTTATCCTTTTCTGCCAACAGGAGGACGGCTCCTTTTTGAATTATGTAACGATCGACCAACAGTTTTTTGAAAAAAACAGGGACGAAAACCTTGAAGATGCCAATGGGAGAGCCATCTGGGCATTGGGGGAGTTTCTCGATTTGCGTCATGTCATTAGTTTCCATCTACACGCTGAGGTCGAAACGGCTTTTCTAGAAAGCTTTGAGATAATCCGTCATCTTAAGTCTCCCAGGGCTATGGCCTTTAGTATCAAAGGCCTCAATTGTTATTATCAATATTGCCATGATCCAGAAACGCTAAAACTAATCACTCAACTAGCGGATAATCTGGTGTCAAAATACCGGGGTGTATCCAACGAAAACTGGCAATGGTATGAGCCATATCTGACTTATGCCAATGCAGTCCTGCCGGAGGCGATGCTTATAGCTGGTCAATCCACCAATAGTGAACTTTATAAATCAACTGCTAAGAAAACCTTTGATTTCCTATTGTCTATTACCCACGAGAATGATCGGATCATGATGATTTCCAATATCGAAAAACATGTCGAAGGTAAGGCTAGAACATCTTTTGGTGAGCAACCTATCGAGTATGCCTATACGATTTTGGCCCTTGACAAATTCAGTCAGGAGTACGGTGAGTTAGAATATGTAGATCAGTTGAAAGCCACATTCAATTGGTTTTTGGGAGACAATCATTTGCACCAAATCATTTATAATCCATGCACGGGTGGATGCTATGATGGACTGGAAGAACACCACGTCAACCTCAATCAGGGTGCAGAATCTACCGTCAGCTATTTGCTGTCAAGGCTGACCATGGAGCGATATATTTAGCCGGGAAGATGAGATGGGGATTTTGCATTATTACAGCCGCACATATTGATAAAGTCCTATCAAGGGAATGATTTTTTGAGATTGTTTATCCATTTCCCCTCGTTTTAAGTGATATATGTAACAATGGCTTTTGCTTGTGTAATGCTTTGCGACCTGGATCAGATGACCTTTCTCTAGAATTAAATAGTTGAACATTTTAGACTGAAAAATCATGAATTATATAAAAGCATTGATGGTAGTTTTGTTACTGCCGCTAATCCTATTTACAAGTTGCGAGAGCGATAACGATCCCTCGCCAGTAGATGGTGCTCCTAATGTTACATCGACGAATCCACTTAGCAATGCCCTAGATGTATCCAGAAGCAAGACCGTTTCCATCGTTTTTAATGAGGCCATGGATCCTTCAAGCATAAACTCCACAACACTTACCCTCAAGCAAGGCAGTACATCCATTACAGGCGAAGTGGCTTATGCAGGTACAACTGCAACCTTTACACCTGCTATAAATTTGAGCGCCGCTAAAATCTATACAGTGACTATTACTACGGGTGCAAAGAATTTAGCCGGGATCGCTCTGACTAGCAACACCACATGGAATTTTACGACAGGAGCAACTGCTGAGATTCTGGTTGTGGTTAATCTTGGTAGTGCAGGTGATTATGTTATACTGGCAAAGACAGCCATCAATAACAGCTCTACATCTGCCATTAAGGGTAATTTGGGTTTAAGCCCTGCTGCCACTACCTTCATAACCGGGCTGGCGCTGGTTGATTTTACGGGTTATGCTACATCCTCGCAAGTGACAGGAAATGTATATGCAGCTGACATGGCTGACCCTACACCAGTCAATCTCACCACCGCTGTTAACAATATGACCACCGCATACAACGATGCAGCTGGAAGACCTTCCCCTGATTTCGTAGAACTAGGTTCTGGAAATATTGGCGGTATGACCTTGACATCCGGTCTGTACAAATGGTCAAGTACAGTGACCATACCAACCGATCTTACCTTGACAGGAAGTGCAACGGATGTATGGATATTCCAAATTGATGGTAATCTGACTCAAAGTGCGGCTACTGCCATTACCCTGAATGGTGGTGCGCTTGCCAAAAATATATTCTGGCAGGTAGCAGGTGAGGCTACATTTGGGACTACTTCACATTTTGAAGGTGTCATTCTGTCTATGACGGGAATCACCTTTCAGACGGGAGCGACCATGAATGGGAGTGCCCTTGCACAGACAGCTGTGATACTGGACTCCAATTCTATAACCATGGTTGAATAAATCAACCATACAATGAGGCTGTTTCAAAAGTCTTTCTTTGTCACGTTGAGACCTAACATTTGGTACCCAACCGTACAAAATGGAATGACGAAAACTGATGAGGTTATAGTTAGTAGCAATTGAAAAGCTAAAACTGTTGTGTCATTTCGAGACCTAACATTTGGTACCCAACCGCACAAAAAGGAATGACGAAAGCTGATGGGGTCATAGGTGGTAGCAATTCAAAAGCTAAAACTGTTGTGTCATCTCGACCAGAGGGAGAGATCTATAAGCGATCCACAGATCAAAAAACACAAGTTTTACTAACACGTCATTGGTAGCCAAGTCGAAACATTAATTTACCTTTCAAAGGTACATTTCCTGGCCGTCCGGCAGGCGGGCGACTAGGCCCAATGTGACAATTTTTTATTAATGGATGTCATGATGGGCTGGAAGAACAAAGCGTAAAACTCAATCAAAGGGCATAATATACAGTTGCTGGCTAGCCTGCCAATAGAACCATTAATTGACAGCTATGGATGATAGGGTTGGGGTTAATAGTTGTTTTCATTGCCCTTAATTTTCAATCTGTCAGTTGTGAATGATACTTAGCCAGAGAAAAGAAAACCCACCTTCTACAATAGATTGATCGAAATCAAAAAGAAGGAAATATGTAAGACTCATGGATCAAAGTATAACATAGGCGGCTTTATTCTACGGATCTTAGCTCTAAATATTTAAAACAAGAGATCATGTCGAAAGAAAAAGAAGGTAAGTCCAAAACCAACAAAACTGCTCCTGCCAAGACACTCAAAGAGAAGCGAGCCGAAAAGAAGGAAAAAAGAAAGACCAAACGAAGTGAAGACTAAACCCGGACCTTTAAAAACGTGAGTAATCAAGAGCAGGAAAAAGGTAAGGACTTTATTATGGTCGAGATCATTCAATACATTCCCAATGCTGTAGTGACCAAAACGATCCTTAGAAAGACAACCGGAAACGTGACCTTGTCATCATTTGACTCTGGTCAGGGTCTGACAGAAAAACACTCTCCTTTTGATACCCTGATCCAGGTCATAGACGGTCAGGCCCAGGTGGTCATAGACGATCAATCTCATCAATTGGACACGGGACAATCTTTGGTGATCCCTGCACATAGTCGAAACAGTATCAAAGCCAATGTATGCTTTAAGATGATATCGACAGTGATCAAGAGTGGGTATGAGGAAGTCAGTATCTAATAGCGGGAGACCTAAAGATCCAGCAAGCATGACCTTAGGATCAGCACTGAAGTATCATTCTACCTCGTTTGATCAGGGAGCTGAAGGTATCCAGTTAGTAGTCGCAAAAAAAGTGGAGTGAAAGAAATACTCAGAATTGGAAATTGTAACATTTAATAGATGGTACACCTACAAGGAAGAGATGATTGAGGTTGGGCAGGCTTAGAAAACCTGCCCATCTCGATTAAAGTGGTATTTATGTAACAACAGTCCATTTGAGTGCAACGCTTTAGAAGCAAAAAAGCCTCAACTTGAGAAAAGAGTCTTAGACCAAAAAATTATGAGCAGACAAATCATTAAAGATAATAAGTACAAGCCCGGAGATGTGGTATATGCAAAAGTGAACCCATCGTTAGAATTAAAAATCAGGCGATACACAGAGCGGATATACTACTGTCAAGTACTGGATAATCCAGCTCTCAAAGAACTGGTGTATTATGAAAGGGAACTGGTGGAAGACCCAGAGTTGCTAGCCAAAAATAGCGCAAGCATGGAGTCAGGAGCTTAACCTCAGCATAGCGAGGCATGAGTCAACAGAGTAATATAAAAAGAGAAAGGATGAATATAACAAGAAGCTGGAGAGAGCAAAAAGTAATGCTAAAACAACGATTTTCCATTCTGTCAGATGCAGATTTTGCGTTTGAAGAAGAGGAGCAGGAGGATATGTTGAATCAGCTGGCTGGTAAGTTGAAGAAAACCAGAGCCGAGTTGAAACTCATCTTTGCCGAACTACAAACCTACTAGTGGAATCAATCCCAAACTATGATTATAAAAAGTCGCATTCCAGTATCCTATCTTTTCAATGAACTTAAGATCCCTTTACTCTACGTCTGTTTAATTGCTAGTATTTCGGGGTTGTTACCATTCTTTTTTCAGTCCTTTTTATCCGACATTCCGATCAGCATAGCTACGACCTTGGGTATAGCTATTTCTATTTTGCTGTCCTATATGATGAACCAATCCTACGAGAGATGGTGGGAAGCCAGGAAGATCTGGGGAGAAATAGTAAATGATTCACGAACCCTGGTCATTCAGTTGAAAATGTATCTGAATGCAAATACGGCTAATATTGAAGCGCTTAGTTATCGGCAAATCGCCTGGAATCATTGTTTAGGTCGGCATTTAAGAAAGACTCGTTCGATTGAGGATCTACAAAAGTGGTTTTCTGAAGAAGAATATAAGGACATAAAAGAAAAAGGCAATATACCATTGGCCATCCTATCCTTACAATCAAGCACCATAGCCAAACTGTATCACAATAACGAACTAGACAAATTTTCGCAAATCCAGATTGAAGAGACCATTGCCAGATTAACCGCCTCGATGGGTAAATGTGAAAGGATCAAAAACACCATATTCCCTCCGATATACAGGTATGGGCTTCACAGTAGCATTTACTTATTTGTAATTTTTCTTTCCCTATCTGTAGCTTTCAAATTGCAGCACTTTGCGCTGGAATTCAGCATTTTGGTGATTGTATCCATTGTATTTTTCTTCTTAGAAAAAGCGGCCTTTAGAATGCAGGACCCTTTCGAAAATATCCCCACCGACACACCCGTCACATTCATAGCAGAAAAAATCGAATCTGATATTCTAGAGATGCTCGGCAAAGAAAACAATGCTTCACCTCAAACATCCTCGCGCCAATTTTATGTGCTCTAGTCTATTTATAGTAATGTTCTCATCTCATTGAAGACCACAATAATCTAAAAGCGTCGAAATGACTTAAAGAAAAAGTGTAAACTGCATTTTAGGAATAGTTGTACAATGCAACAAGCGTATTTTTTCCTCTAAGTATTGAGTCACATGATACCTGCATACTAAATACACAAAATCTTCACATACCCTTTGAATGGTAACTATAACTATTAAGATTATCAGGTCTTTAATTGTTTAATTTCATCTATCAAATAAGATATTGAATTATAACCAGAATTTTTCCCAGACAACGTTATTATGCTCTAAGTAGTTTCTATTGTTAAATAGATGTAGGTATTTTAATCAGCGTGAAATTATCTACCAACTGCTCCTTCAAATTTCAAACTTACCTTCGAACCATAATCGATAGGTTTTCAAGACCAAAGGTACCTTTTTGGACACATCAGTACAGTATCTATGTAGCCATAGGGTTATTTGTAGTTTTCTTTAATAGCAATCGATTGAAAGCTTATGATGGTACTGGTTTAACGGAGGAAGGTACAGAAGAACTCGTTGATTATGAAGAGCAAATCAAAGTGATCATTTATTTGGCATTGGCTCCTGTCACTTTGCTTTTCATTTTTGTCTTTTTCTTTTATTATAGAAATAAACGGGAATCTCAGATAAGAGAGAAGGAACTTGGCCTATTGTATGCCAAAAAAGCCATGGAAATGAAAGCCTTGAAAGCGCAGGTCAACCCACACTTTATTTTTAATTGCCTCGGATCTATTCAACATTATATACATCACCACGACAATGAGCTTGCCGAAAGGTATTTGGTTAAATTTTCTCGTTTAATCAGAAAGGTGCTAGAGGCCTCAGAAGAGGATTTTATTAGTTTAAAAGAAGATTTAGACATACTCAAACTCTATGTGGAATTGGAAAGCATGAGGATACATGGAGGAATTGATTTAGAATTTACGATTGATAAAGGCCTTAATGAAAATCAAATTTATGTCCCGCCTTTGCTTCTTCAACCTATTGTTGAAAATGCCATTTGGCATGGTTTAAGTCATAAAAAAGAAGGGGCAAAAAGAATCCATATGGACTTTGTAAGAAAGCAGAATGAGCTAATCTGCAAGGTGATTGACAATGGGCTGAAGAAAAATAACAGTTCTGTTCATAAAAGCCAATCCTTCGGCCTTAATCTGGTCAAAGAAAGAATTGATTTTCACATACAACCCGAACAGGCTGCCACACTGGAGCTCAATGAAATCATAGACCCTACAGGTAGTTATCAAGGAATGCAGGTAACACTTATTATCCCCTTTGAAGAAGAATGAAAGCACTGAATGCCATAATTATTGAAGATGAAGAAAAGCAATCTTTGCTCCTTCAAAATTTATTGAAGCAAAACTTTCCTGAAATAAAGGTGATGACCACATGTGATTCTGTATTAGCAGGAACATCAGCTATTAAACAATATCAACCTGATTTGTTATTTATGGATGTGATGATCAATGGAGGTACTTCCTTTGATATTATTGAAGCTATTCCCCAATTGGACGCAGAGGTCATTTTTACCACTTCTTTTGAACAGTATGCCATAAGAGCCTTCAGACTTTCTGCTGTGGATTTTCTGCTCAAACCGATAGCAATAGAAGAGTTAAATGAGGCCATAGAAAAGGCAAGGACCAAAATTCTATCAGAGCGTACAAGTGCACATCTACAACTATTGATCTCGAATTTTAGAAACCCCTCTTTTGAAAGTGTAAAAATTGCGCTCCCCACCTATAAGGGGTATTCTTTTGTGAAACCAGACGAAATCATCAGATGCGAATCAGACAATACTTATACCACCTTTTTTCTGACAGATCAGCGTGAAATATTGGTTTCAAAGACTCTGAAGCATTGTGAACAGATGTTGGAGACATACTCCTTTTGCAGGGTGCATAACAGCAGCCTTATCAATCTGAAATATATAACTGAATACGAACGTGGTGAGGGAGGAATCGTGAAAATGTCAGATGGATCGGAAATAGCTGTCTCCAGAAGAAGAAAGGAACATTTTTTATATTCATTCAAAAGCCAACTACCATAGTCTGCACTAATGCTACCGAATTCTAAATAGACCTTGCCACTATCCAAAAACATCAAAGTATTGAGTGGATGGGTAAGTACTTTAGTAAAAACAACCAACTGGAATATGCTAAAATTAGAGCTGAGCACCTTCGTCGAAAATGGAAAAATAGAAATAAGCCTGAATGGTGAATTGATACTAGAAGAGGTAGGTGCCAAATATCTTCAGCTACCTATTTTGACTGGAAGGGATTATAAGCTAGGCTGGACGATTAGAGGGCAGGCAGGCTCGGCTTATAGTATTAGCATTTCATCTCCCGCGTCTGCAGAATTCGAGATGCGCAAGGTGATCCCGAAAGAAGAACACGAAACAAATTATATTCAATTTAATACCTAAACAATACGAATATGGAATATGCAATAACATTTGAAGATGCTGTTAAATATATTGAGGCATTTGTTAATCATAGGGAGTTAGAAACTGTTGCTAGAGAAATGGCACTTGGTGGAACCATTCTTCGGCAGGGGATTTATGGAGGAATAGAAACCCTCGTTAAGGATACTGGAAATGCTGGTTGGTATTGTTTAAACGATGAAAATTCTGATTTTCCAAAATTATTTCTAAGCTTTGAAGAAAATGATCAATATGAGGAAGACAGAAGACTCGAGAGTCCTGTGAAAGAAAATTTACATTGCCCAGTTAAGGCTTCAGTATTCAAGTATTCTGGAGATGGTTCTACTCAGGATATATTCAATTTGCTAAGTACACATACTGATAAAAGAGAGCCAATCAGCATGAATATAAACCAATCAGAAGTACTGAGCTTCAAAACAAATTTTTTGAATAACTCAGTATTCAAAAAGTATATGCAAGTTCCATATGGTTTTTTTGAGAATAGAAATCATCCTGAAGTATTAGAATTATTTGTGAATAATTCTAATATAGTATACATCCGTTACTACTTTGGCTTTGATGAGAACGTAGATAATAAAATCAGAATTATTTTGATCGGTGTTGATAAGCAGGGGAAAAACATAGTTCCGGAAATAAAAAGTCAAGTTTTGCTTGATGACGATAAAATTCTTGAAAACTCATGGCCTCCTAAATAATAAATAATTGAGTTAAATTTAGATGTGGATTATATACTAGCCATAATATCTACATTATTTGTTTTGCTGCCCATTTTTTTGGGTTGTTGGTCATGCTGGCAAAAAGCCGAAGGTACACTTCGGCTTTTTGTTGTTTTTCTCCTCTTTGGTTTTGCCATAGATGGCATGGGTTGGTATCAGTACCATCAAAACTTATCCCATGGGTCTATTGATTTTCTTCGCAGATTTTATGCCCTGGTAGAGGCTTTGTTTTTTGCATGGTTTACTTTGCAGCACATTAAAACTAAAAAACTCTTTTATTCCAAGGCTATTTTCTTTTCTCTTATTCTATTATGGATGTGGCTTGAGATATTTATTCCACATTTAGGGAATGGAGTAGAGAAATATGCCGGTTTTCAGGCCATTTACCGTGTCCTTATTTCGGTGCTATCCGGTTGGGTCATACTTTCTGTGCTTGAAGAAGGCAAAGCCTATGCCCAAAATTCCACTCTTTGGTTTCTCTTTGGTGTTTTTTGCTACTCGCTATGCACTTTTATCATGATGATCTTTCAGCGTATTCCTGGACTGGCTGAAGAGCTATGGCCTATGCACAATGTGATCAATATCATTTGCTATGTCCTATTTAGCATAGGATTTCTTTTACATCCCAGATCAAAAATTTACTTATCCAGAATCTAAATATTTCTTCCAGAAACTAGATTTAGGCTACCACTTACTAGTTATTTGTTCCATGAGGGGCATCGATGCTGTAATTTCATTTTCACAATATTAGGGTAAGGCCTTTGCTCTTAAGAAAGGCCTAATCTACCACCAATTCAATTTCCAATTAATAAACCAAATACTTATGAAAAATAATAGAGTAATAATTGTTATTCTGCTACTATCAATTCTAGTCAGTTGTAAACCATATGAGTTATACTATGTTGCCGAAACACCCGAAATTATTGCAAAGGTTGATGCACTCCTTACAAATAAAAGAGGGAAACTCGCACTATATAGTGAATCTAATTATATCGTTTTTTGTAAAGGTCAAATTGATATTGGCACAGGATTGACCAAAAATGAAAGCAATCTGTCATCAAGGCTTGAAGTTAACTATAAAAAGGATTTTACAAATGAAACAGAAGTTTCCCCAGTCGTAGTTAAAGAAAGTGGATTCACAATTATGTATGTTCCAAAATCAGAAACGTTCCTATGGTTTAATACAATTGATGTATTAAATATGGTTCCTAGTGGGAAAACACCAATTCTTTTAGAGGATAATACTGGCAAATTCGAATCAATAATAATGTTTCAAAATTGAATTTGATTTTGAAAATAAATGATATAAAAAAATCTAATCAAAAAAAAACTAAAATCATGAATGACAAAAATCAACAATTAGTTAGTAATACTTTATTGGATTTGAAGCCACTAAATTCATCTTTTCAAATCCAATCTGATACCGATTCAGTTTCAATTGTTCCCGAGCAAATAGAAAAAGTTGAATTGGCAAGCGAAAACCCAATTCCAGTTTCAGGTTATAAAGAGCAGAATGAAAATTATTCTGAAGAACTTGATGAAATAAATAAGTCATTTAATTTTTCAAAATACCCTAATGATCAAATTGCAGAAGTAATTATTGGTACTGACGATCGTAAAAGGATTAATCAAACCACCTCTTGGCCATATTTAACGCATGGTCATATGGTAATTAAGTTTCCGAATAATAAAGTTTATATCGGTTCCGGTACAATAGTCAATAAACATCATGTAATTACAGCGGGGCATTGTGTGTTCTCAAAGCGTGATGGTGGTTGGGCTAAATCTGTAATGTTTTATCCGGCTCAGAATGACAACTATCTGCCTTTTGGTGGTATTCCAGTTGTAAAGCTTTGGAGTGTAAAGGGATGGACTGAGAAAAGCGATACAAATTGGGATTTTGGCATGTTGATTCTTAACGAAGAAATTTATAAAAAAACTGGTCATTTGGGAATAATAGCTTATCGTGACCATCGTAAATTATTACGTCATAGAGTTAATGTTACAGGATATCCAGGAGATAAAGGTGGTAGACAAATGTGGACCCATGCCGATATTATTAAATCAACGTCAAACCAAAGGGTTATTTATGATATAGATACAATGGGTGGACAAAGTGGAAGTGGTGTATGGAGCAAATTCGATAATTACAAACCTTATCATGTATGTGCCATACATACTACAGGTGATTATTCTGGTAATGGGGCAACTAGAATAAGTATGGCTCTATTTGATAGTATAGTTAAGATAATGAGTTCGTCTTTTTAATTGGCAATTTTAGAATACAAAATAAATTCATTATCGAGCACCTTTTGAACAAAAAACCACCCCAATTATCAAAATATGAATAACGGGGTGGTTTCATTAGACAGATCGCAAAATCGTGAGTACTAACTCATGACACTGATGAGTACTAACTCAGCGATGTAGTGAGTACTAACTCACGAGAGTCATGAGTACTAGCTCAGTGATCTGATGAGTATTCACTCACAACTCTATGAGTAATTGTCAGACGGTCAATTCTTCAAGAAGACTGCCTTTGCGTATGGATTTGTTGTTAGTGAAGATGGTACGAACCTCCAATCTATAGGGTCCGGCTGCCAGGCCCTCTGGTACACCAAGGATCACATTGCTAGGCTTGTTGCGGAAATACTGGGTGGCACGGGTTTCGGTACCGTCAGCTGCTATAAAGAAGACACCCTGCTGCTGGTCGCTCGCGTCAAATTTGAGGCGGCTGCCTCTGAGCTCACCCACACCCCCTGCACTCAAAGTCTCATTGATGGTGTCAGAATTGAAGTCTCTGAAGGTTTTAGGGTTAGGCTGTGGAGCCTGGCCTTCTACTTTCACTGGTTTCAAGGTCTCAGCGATCGGATTGATTCGACCGCCAGCGGTTACATTCAGACGCAGGTAGTGACGAGATCGATCGAAGCTGTCTTGCTGATTGTCAAATACTCCCTGGATCGAGGGTGAGATACGAAACAAATCTGTGTTGATGCTGTATCCCGCTTCGAGGGTCCTTTCTACTGCGCCATGAAACTCCTCCAGGACAGATAGCGCCTCTGCCTTGGTAACTGTACTACCTCTACCGATCATTTCGTCGATCAGGTCTTCGAGGCTCTTGGATTCTTGATTCTGAATGATCCCTATGAAGTCGTCGGCTTCAGTAAGGTGATTGGAGAACAAACTATACTGTATGCTCATATTATTTGTGTATTAAAAGTTAAAAAATCGATTCGATTTTTCTCTGGCTGCTGTGTGTCGGTAGAGGGCTTTTATTTGCATTACATGCCTATAAATACCCCGTGCTGAAGCAGCTAAGGCGGTGAGCGGGAGGGAAGGGCCGCTAGACAAAAGCCCGATGATGGGTCGATGTGTTGTTGAAAAGAGTGAAACTCCGACAGGATGCCGAAGACGGTTGGTTCATGCATAGCTGGTTAATTCGTTTGGTTAGTCTTACATGATTCAGGGAGCCTTCCAAAGCTTCCGTCATGAGCATCATTTTAAGACCACAGTAGCTGGCACAGTAATGACCGATCATTTCGACTACACTTCGCCTCTGGACCTGCTCGGACGACTGGCGGACGTCCTCTTTCTCCAACGCTACATGACACGCCTACTCACCCAGCGCAATCAAGTGATTAAGGAAGTGGCTGAAGAGGGGAGAGAAAATACCAAGAAATGGGGATGGTTTGAGATTCAGAATTGTAGGAGTTTGCAAAAATATTAATGACTAGTTATTTACCTTCTGAATAGCACTATCTCATTTTATGATATACAATATTTTCTATCTATTTTGGCACCTCATCAAATAAAAGTATGATGAATCGGATAAAAGAAGTGTTATTTGAAAAAGCTGTTACTCAAACCTGGCTAGCTGAGAAGCTAAATAAGAGTTACAATATGGTAAACTCATATGTTCAAAATAGAAGGCAACCGAGTCTAGAAGATTTGCATAAAATTGCAAATATCTTGGATATTGATGTACGGGAACTTATAACTCCAAATAATATCTAGCCGTGAGTATAGTTTATTCAACGCAGCTAGGTAGAATGGTCAAAGGTGATGCCGTAAAGCTTCTTCAAAGTGAGGAAGTTGTTGAAAATCTGGAAGGAAAGGTAGATTTAATAATAACCTCTCCACCGTTTCCGCTCAATAACAAAAAGAAGTACGGTAATAAAATAGGAGAAGATTATCGCAATTGGTTTATTGGGCTTGCACCCGTCTTTTCCAAGTTACTATCAGAGAAGGGGTCACTTGTTATAGAAATAGGTAATTCTTGGGAACCAGAAAGACCTGTACAATCTCTGCTCCATCTTGAATGCTTATTAGGACTTGTAAATCATCCAACATCAGAATTAAGATTGATTCAAGAGTTTATATGCTATAACCCGTCAAAACTGCCCTCCCCAGCACAGTGGGTTACGGTCAACAGACTAAGAACTGTAGATAGCTACACCCATGTTTGGTGGATTGCAAAATCTGATTTTCCAAAAGCCGATAACAGTAAGGTACTTAGACCTTATAGTAAGAGCATGAAGAAGTTGTTGGAAAAGCAAGAATACAACTCGGGAAAAAGACCATCTGAACACGTCATTAGTGGAGATGGATTTTTGAAAGATCATGGAGGTAGCATTTCTCATAATTTTTTCGAATTGGAATCATTGGATGAAAAAAGAGATGTACGTTTACCTCATAACGTATTGAGTTATTCCAATACAAATTCCAATGACTATTTTCTCAAGAAATGCCGTGAGAAAAATATCACACCGCATCCAGCAAGAATGAATAAGGGTTTAATTGAATTTTTTATTGAGTTTTTAACCGATAAAGGAGATTTGGTACTTGATCCGTTCGGGGGAAGTAATACTACTGGTTATTGCGCAGAATTAAGTTCAAGAAAATGGATTTCATTTGAAATTGATGATAGCTATATAAAACAGTCTAAAATCAGATTCCAAGACCCTAAAATCTCACCACCTAAAAAGGTTCACCGTAATGACAGTAAATGAAGAAATAAAAAGAATAGCATCCGTTGACCCTTTAAAAGAGGGTAGAAAGTCTGAACTGTTCGTTGGCCATCCCTTTCAGTTGGATTATAACAAAGCAAGTGTATTGGTATGCGATGATGATAAACAAAAGGTGAATGGAATAGCTCAGGGCACATTCTTGTTGGCATTTTATGATAATGAAGATGAAGTGGAAGAAGCAATTTTATTGAGAGCTTTGAACCCAGCGAGACTTCCTACTGATAGTGCGGTTGTAGGTTCAATGATTGAGTATTATAAAGACAACCTGCCAACATCAGGCAAGAATTCGAAACTCGATGATTTTACAAGATATGAGTTTAGCTTCTCAGGTTTAGAATGTAGAGTGCTAGGAACATTTTATAGATCTGGAGAAAAAGCGATTGAATTTGGGGCTGACTTAGAAAATTTCTATTCTGCACACCATTATAGTGTTTATAAAGTAAACAATGATGTCTTAGGATACATAGTAAATCAACGTGATTCCCCAGATATTGTACCAGGCAATGAAAATGAATTTCCTCTAGGATCAGTAAGATACAGTTCAAGCTTAAGATTTCAGAATAAATCAGAACAGGCTAAGGTTTATCTTAATCCAGCAGACTTGATTGGTAAAAGAAGCGCCTTGTTTGGGATGACAAGAACAGGAAAATCGAACACGGTAAAAAAGGTAATTCAAGCGACGACTGAAATTTCATCTAAAGCTCGATCCTCTCTTGGTGATAAATCCATCAAGACTGAAGAAAATTTGGAGTCATTTACTGAAAAAGGATCACCAAAATACATGGTCGGTCAAATAATCTTTGATGTCAATGGGGAATACGCAAATGCCAATCTTCAGGACGAAGGGACAGCCATTTTTGAAATGTATGCCAGTGATGTAACCAGATATAGTGTGCTGGATAAACCTGGATTTACAGTAATGAAGGTGAATTTTTATAAGCAAATCCAAGCAGGATTCGAATTGATCAAAAGTTACCTTGCTGATGACTCAGCTGACTTTGTAAAAAGTCTTTTGGCTGTCAATCTGGAGAAGCCTAGTGATGATTTGGATGAAAGTGCTAAATGTAGGTGGGAAAGAAAAATAGCCGCTTATTTATGTTGCTTAAAGAAAGCAAATTTCCCGTTACCTAGTGATATGAAAACTCTTAAATTCTCAGGTAATGCTGATTTGAATAATCTAGTTAAACCTGACGGTAGCCTGGACCCTAAAAGAGGTATTTCTTTTGATCAGGCTATTAATTGGTTTGAAACAATCTGGGATAATTATGGCAATGATTTCTTTAAGAATTATCGAGCTAAAAGGGATAAAGAGTGGGCTGATGAAGACTTACAAGCTATATTAGTTTTCCTTACGAGAAAGAGAAAACCAGGTAAATCAGTAGATAATAATGGTTATTTGAGATTAAGAGGTATTATCGAACAACATACTCCGACAGGTGATGAAGCTTTTACATCAGATATAGTAAAGCTTCTACGACAAGGGAAGATTGTGATTGTAGATATTTCTCAAGGTAATCCTGGCATACAAAAAATGTATTCTGAAATGCTATGTAAGAGCATTTTTAATGATTCAATGAACCGGTTTATAGCCAATTCACCTAATAATTTCATCCAATTTTATTTCGAAGAAGCTCATAACTTATTTCCCCAAAAAGAGGATAAAGATTTGAATAAGATATACAATAGAATAGCGAAAGAAGGAGCCAAACTTAATTTAGGAATGATGTACGCTACCCAAGAAGTATCATCAATCAGTTCCAACATTCTTAAGAACACACAAAACTGGTTTATAGCACATCTCAATAACGAAGATGAAATCAGAGAATTGAGGAAATACTATGACTTTAGTGATTTTACGGACTCATTAATTCGATTCAGTGCGAAAAATGATAAGGGTTTTGTTAGAATGAAAACTTATTCAAATCCATTTGTGGTCCCTGTTCAGATTGACAAGTTCTCAACTTCACAATAACCTAAAAATAAGGATGTCATATTCAAGTAGATATGGGAAAAGACCTCAAGAGTTGGCAAGTATGTCATCTCATTCAAATATTATTAATGATTCTGACGTTCGAGAATTCCTTGAAAATTGTGAATATCCAAAAGGAAAAGAAGAAATATCAATTAATGATACACTAATCATTGATGTTAACTTTCCGAATTCAAATCATGTAAAACACATAATTGCTGTCGATGGCGGTTATTCGACAGTCCCGGTAAAAAAGACTTTTCCTTCCTCGCTACTCACATTTTTTCAATTCGGAACGCTGTTACTAAGTACAAATGACCTTGATCATATTTCTGAGCAACCTTTTATTTCTAGGGAAGCAATGACGAAGCTGAAGGATTTGGAAAGAGATAAGCTGGTTTTGCCCACTAAAAATGTTGCATATAATAAGTCTAACTCATTAGTCGAATCTGTAAGGCAGAGCATCTACCGCTTTTTTCAAAGAAAGGATGACGGAACGACTCTTTTAGAAACATTGCATTGGTTCTTATATGAAGAGTATAATCAACCAATTGATTCGTATCAGTTAGCTAGTTGTCCTCATTGCCACGAAACTAGAATAGACCTCTATAGAACAAAATTCCATCCGGACTTTTCTCAAGATTGCGAGAATTGTGGAAGGTCAATATTGATTACCGATATTTTTCGATTCCATGAAGTAGTGGACAATGAAACAGGTGCTGGAGGTATTTTGGGTTATTTGACCAATCTCATTGAGCATTTCAACTTAATACATCAAATAAAAAATGTAAGGGCCTCAAAGCCAGAACTTCTCCAATCATTCATGTTCATAAAAGACGGTCCTTTGGCTTTCTTTGGTCAAACTGCTGGTTTACATAAGCCCATGAGAAGACTCTGCAACTTCTTGTTTCAAACTAATAATTTGTTTTTTGCAGGGCTTGAAAAATCAGGAGCATTCGTAGAGCATGCAGATGAAATAAAGGATTTGATAAAACCAGGCCAGGCCTTAATTCTTGACAATAAGCATATATATCAAAACATTCTTCCAGGTGATCCTGATACACCGGATCCATATGGAAGTACATCTTACTATAGTTCCAAACTGATTTTCAAATCAAGAGATGAACGTATGCATGTTGTTACGTTACCTGTTGATAGTGAATCAATTGTACTTAATCCGCAACGAAAAGATTTCAACAATCTTGATATGATTCTGTGGAATATCGAAAAACTTAGATGTGACATGTATGATAATGCCATAATACCTGTTGCCCTTGCCAATAAGCTGATATCATTATCTAATCACCCAAGTTCTGTTATTCTTGAAAAGTTTGCCACAAAGACCGTAAAATGATTTTCGTTGATAGAAATATTGTCAGTATTCCAGAGGTGTTTTCCACTAAAGAAATGGAAATTGCTAATGATAGATTAAAAGAATTTTACAATCAACCAAGTAAATCCAGAAGTCAAAAGCGATACTCAAGGCCTTTTGAATTTGATCTTAGAGAACCCATTAAAATTTCATTGCACAGTTTATTTAGAAGCAAATGTGCATACTGTGAATCAATTGTTAAGAAAGGATCAAAAACAGAATATGATCACTTTAGACCAAAATTTGGTGCAAGAGGTGACGAGAAGGAGTTTTCTCAAGATCATTATTGGTGGTTAACCTACAATTGGAACAATTTCTATTTGGCGTGCTCAGAATGTAATCGATATAAGGCAACTTGGTTTCCGGTAGTTGGTAAAAGGGCGAAACCTGAAAGCAATTATGAAGATATCCTCAAAAAGGAGAAACCTTTATTTATAGATCCCTGTAAGGATATGCCATCTGACCATTTCAGTTTTAATAATTCTGGAGAAATTGAATATTTATCTGAAAGAGGAAAAGTAACAATCGAATTGCTTAATCTAAACAGAAGTAAGCTTGTAGGGCTCAGGAAAAATGAAATTCAAAATACTTTCGGAGAATGGGAAGAACTGTCAAAGCTTTGGCGAAAGAAAGAAAACAATTGGTCTAGAATTAATGAAATAGTAGCAGCGTGGCGCGAAATAATTTCTGAGAAAAGTAGTCGACCATATGTCGCAGCTACAAAGACACTAATCCTTGATAGAATTCAAACCATTTCAGAAATTGAGGAACATATTTTAGACAAGACTTCTCAAAGTGACCTTCAAAAAATCAAAACTAAAGATCCGATTAAGAAAAAGGTTGTTCCCAAACCCAAAACAACCCCAAAAGAGAATGTAGTAAAAATACCCACAAAGACTTCTGATTTATCAATCTCAGCACACACGCCAACTATTAAAACCAATCAAGTTTTTCTGGAGAGACTTGAATTGAAAAACTACAAGTGTTTTGATTATATAAACCTCAATTTATCGCAAACAAGGCTAGATAATAGTGAAAGTGGTGAACCCTGGCATTTGATTCTTGGTGAAAATGGTGTAGGTAAAAGCTCAATACTTAAAGCAATTAGTATTGCATTACTTAATAAATCATCTATAGCAAAGCTGTCACATGAGATCAATTCAAAAAAATTACTTAAGAATGGAAAACAATCAGGTCACATTAAGCTGACATATAATCAAGGTCAAGAAGTCATTGTCAATTTTTCCAAGAAGGATAACTCAATCAAAACAAGTGTTGAAGAACCCCTAACAAACATAATTGCATATGGCTCAGTAAGATTATTACCAAAGGGTGATATAAGATCTGAGCAAAGTGAATTTAACAATATCAGAGTTGGTAACCTCTTTGATTATTCTATCGCTCTTAGAGATGCCAATGAATGGTTGTTATCAAGAAGTCGAGGTGAATTTGATAGAGAAGCAACCACTCTGAAGGAGTTAATGCTTCTTAATGAAAATTGTGTCCTAAGAAGAATTAATAAAGAGATACAGGTTACTTTCCCTGACCAAAAACCCATTTCTATTGATGAGTTGAGTGATGGATATAAAATGGTTTACGCTATGGCCGTTGATATCATGTCAAGCCTTTCATCAGAGAATATTAATTATAACCTGGCACATGGAATTGTACTAATTGATGAGATAGGAACGCACCTTCATCCCAGATGGAAAATGCAAGTTGTTGAAAGGCTGAGGAGCTCATTTCCAAATCTTCAATTCATTGTTTCAACCCATGAACCACTCTGTTTACGGGGCTTGGGGCCAGGTGAAGTTATAGTTCTGGCAAAAAATGATGCTAATGAAATTATTGCAATAGATGATTTGCCTGATCCAAGCGAGCTTAGAATTGATCAAATACTAACCTCAGAGTTCTTTGGATTGAAAAGCACATTTGACCCTAAAACCGAACAAATCTTCGAAGAATACTATGGACTATTAGCGAAAGATGAAGAGGAGAGGGACTTGAAAGAAAAGACGCGACTTGTTGAGTTGAGTCAGCTTATTCCTCGTATCAAGCACCTTGGAGACAATATTCGTGAGAATTTAGTATACCATGTTATTGATGAATTGTTAGCAAGAAAAGTCAAGGATGAAGGAATGAAGATGGAGGATTTAAAAAAAGAGGCTGTTGAAAGAGTGATTTCAATTTGGGAAAAAATCGAGCAGGAGGGATGATAGAAATCGATAGGAATACTATACCAAAACCTAAGGTTCTTGATGGTACAAATTCGAAAGGCGGAAAGGAAACTGCTAAAGCTATAGCTTATTACTCAAATCCATTCAATACTAAGCCTTATAAGAAATTTTCAGTATACAGAGATAAAGAAGTTAAGGAAGCCCTTATTAAGCTTTTCAAAAAGAAATGTGCCTATTGCGAAAGTACTTTTCTTCATGTCTACTCTGGGGATATTGAACATTTTAGACCTAAAGGTGAAATTGATGAAGCAAATCCGTCAAAACCTGGGTACTACTGGCTCGCAGCAGACTGGGATAATTTACTTCTATCGTGCAGGAATTGTAATCAAAAGCTTACTCATCAGATTCATGGTGAGGCCAATGCTAAAACAATGGGCAAAATGAATCAATTTCCTTTGATTGATCCACAAAAGTATGTCAGATCACATAGCAATCCAAATGGCATAAATAATGAAGAGTCATATAGATTGTTACTTAATCCTTGCGAGGAAAATCCTGAAATCCACCTTGAATATGACATCAATAGTGGTGTCATAAAACCTAAAAAAATAGATGGTATTCCAAGCGAAAAAGGTAAAAAATCAATAGAAGTATATGTATTGCAAAGAGTTCCTTTGGTACAAGCAAGAGAAAAGGTGTTAATAGAAATTCTAGCACAAATCCAAAGAGTAAAAGAAGGTGTGAAAAATGTAAATGATAGTCTCACTAAAGAGACTGCAATGCAGATCTATTTCAACGATATTCTTAAAAGGGAATTAACAATATTGAAGAAGTACATGAAGCCAACAGAACCGTATTCCGCTATGGCAAAACAAGTTATTGGTGAATTTATGAAAAGTAATTTCTCAGTAAATGTGTAATATGTGAACTGGGTCGGATACGAGAAAAATCTTCCAGTATAGCAATATTATGTTAAGTAAGAATTGAGCGATGGCCTGCCAAAATACCTGGGCGTGGGTAGGTCAGTGGACTAATAGGTAATTATTTTGTCGAAACGTCGAACCGCTAGTTTTTTGCATACTTTTTATCACAGCATCGGCTGCCGATAAAAAAGGATGAGCCCAACGGCTTGAGAGATTAAGCGAACATTGTTGAAAGTAAGCCAGTCTTTGAAACTGCCTGCAAGGCTCAAGGAGATTCTCACGTCATCATTCAGCTTATCAGCTGACTGATTCCTCAGAATGACGCTCTTAATATGGCTTGTGATATTATTAATTATATAGGCAAGGATGTGTTTTGCCTTAATCTATAAGCGGAATCGTTATTGAACTTGATCGCGAAGGACTCATCAGGATCGATAACTGATTTTATCGGTGCGACGGACGCTTAAATATCCGCTGCGCAGCTATTCCGGCAAATCCATATTAATGTTATATAATTAATATTATGTTAAATATAACTATAGACAATCCAGTCTTATGACCTTTATTGCCTAATTTTTACATTTTTATAAACTGTATGGAATCCTGGAAATCATTCCCCTTCAACTTCAATATGAATATTCCCCTTTCGATACTTTCGATGTTGACAGGCTGAGAGAATACCTTGGAGTTTTTGATCCAGCTACCCTCGGTCACTAATGCTCCGGAAAGATTTACAATCTGGTAATCCAATTGACCTTTGTATGCGTTATCCAAATCCAAAATTAGACTGTGCGTCCCAACCTTTACTGGATTCGGGTATAAAGAAATACCTCCAGGATAATCATTAGCGTCTGCACTGAGAATTCCGTCTACAGAGATTACCAATGGAACTTCATAAGATCCTTCGCTGTTTGAAAGCCCGACACGTACCTGGTAGCTGCTTTGATCGATAAATCTTGTCGCTTCTTCAATCACCAATTCATTGGAACTATTGATTGAGAATTTATCATTGTCAGCATCACCCTCGCCAGACACCAGCAGATATTTTCTAGGATACGAACCATTTCCAGACAACTGACCGACTATTGTACCAGCCGCTTCTTCATCTTCCAATTCAGTGTTCGAGATTTTCAATCTGCTTGGCGCATGGGTTTTGGTGTGTAATGTCAGCCATTCGTACCAGGTATCATCTTCTGCTGTCCAGTTGTAATATTCTGTACCTGAAATGGTGCCTTCTAGCTGCTCCTTGCCTTGACCAGTGTTGTCATAGACTTCTTCCCAGGCACTATGTCCCATGCCTTTGTAGGCAGTTAGTCTTGATCTTTTGGGATCTAAGCTCTGTACTGCATTGTGGAAGTTCTCTACAGCCCCTATTGCATTGGGTGAAGAATCATTGGTCCCGTGATGAATCCATACATATTGGTCATTGTTGATGATCCTTTGTGCATAATTGTTGGCATTATTCAAATTGGTTGACATGGGGGTCAGCGTGGCAAACATCTTATACAAGTCGTCATTTTCGACAATAAATTCTCTAATACCATAGCCCCCAGCTGATAGTCCAGCCAAATGCAATTGATAAAAATCTATGTTGTCAACGTATTCTTCTGTAGCCCATTGTACGAAACGGGTCAATCGGGATGGATATGCGCCTCCAAAGTATCCATTGTGATCCTGAGGAGCAAATACGATAAATGGGATATCATGGGTTTTGAGCCATTCGCAGATTTGATCATTGTATATCTTATTCAAATTGTTCAGGGAGCCATCGCCATCTTTGCCCAGGCCATGCAGCCAGAAAATGACTGGGTATTTGGTTTCACCAGAATCATCGAAATTCTCGGGTAGATAAATGACAAAGCCTCTGGGGTTCAAGAAGGAAGCTTTATTGTTTTGTGTTTTAATGGCAACCTTTGATACCGTACCATTTTGTGCTAAGGCCTGCCCTACGATCAACAAGAGTAACAGGTAGATTGGAATGATTTTCATTGGGGTTGAATTCTTTACTGAAAGTTTAAGTTTATGAATTCATAATACATGCTGAGGATAAAGTTATAATAATTATAGAATTAATATAAAATAATCAGGATTAAAGCAGTGTTATTCTTTTCTGAATTCAGATAGAGGTTGTTAGTTTTAACATTAAAGCCTCATTTAAAACCTTTGAATCATTAATGGTAGTTACTATCGTAAATAACGTTATTTAACTGGATACCTAGCTTTGCCGGTTTATCACTATTTCAGCCAGTCTCTCCTCTGTGGCGTATACGATTCCACAATGATTGAAAAATGTGCTGTGCGAACTATTGAAGTCTAGCACTTGTCCCTGTGCATCGCAGAGCGGCAACTTCATCTCCTGAAACAGACAAGCCGTAGACGCAAAGTCCCAAATGCTGCCGCCACCGCGTTTGCGCTTGGGCAATTTGAAATACAGCGCGTGTGGACTGGCTGCTACACGGGTGGCCTGCAGTATAGCACCAGCACCACTGATATATTCGAGCCCAGACAGTCCCATGTATTTAGCTTCTTTCTCTAGCGCCTGTAGCACGCTTTGGTATTCGGCCAGATGTCTGACGCCACCGTCGATCATCACGTAGAGCTTGTCAGTTTCAGTTGACCAATGCTGCAGCAGTTCTCCCGATACGTCCAGACCTTTGATCGCTGTGAGACGCTTATTTGTGATCGGCTCGTGTATCACTCCGATCTGTGGCTCTCCTGAGCGACTCATCAGCGCGATGCTCACAGAATAGCCCGGTCTGCGCTCTGTAAAAGCCAAGGTACCGTCCAGCGGATCGATGCACCAAAAATAGTCTTTGTGAAGACGCGACTCGTCATCTTCAGACTCTTCGGTCAGCAGACCCAGGTCATAGCGTTGTATGCTGGCCTGCAGGTGTTTCAGTATGATGTCCTGACATTTCAGATCCACCCAGGTCACCACAGACGAAGCTTCGCTGCTGCCGTGTTTGGTGTCTACCTTGATCTCCCCGCTGTTGTGCTGACGGATGAAAGCGGCCGCATCTGCTGCGGCGGTTTCTGCCAGTTGGGCCAATTCGCTGAGCTGTCCAGTATTTAATATCATAGGCAATTTTTGTAATCTGAATCTAAGATCAGATTCAATCTAGCCCTAAGTGATCAGACAGACAAATCAGGCGTAAATCAATTTGTTATCTCTTTGTTAACTATTTCCTGTCTTCTCGCTCGATCTGCCCATCTCTCATTCTCACGATCCTCTTGGCATATTCGGCTATGTCTTCTTCGTGCGTCACCATGATGATGGTGTTGCCCGCTTCGTTGAGCTCGTCGAATAGCTGCATGATTTCATAAGAAGTCTTGGTGTCCAGTGCACCTGTGGGCTCATCCGCCAGTATCAAACTCGGATTGTTGACCAGAGCTCTGGCTATGGCCACTCTTTGTCGCTGACCCCCTGACATTTCGTTGGGTTTGTGTTCGTAGCGTTCGCCCAATCCTACCCGCTCCAGAGCGGCCATGGCACGTTCTTTTCGTTCTTCTTCGCCGATACCTGCATAGACCAGCGGCAAGCCTACATTGTCCAGCGCCGACTGTCTGGGCAGCAGATTAAAGTTCTGGAATACAAAACCGATTTGGGCATTTCGGATGCTAGCCAGGTCATCGTCTTTCATGTCAGAGACCAGTGAATCGTTGAGCCAAAACTCCCCTGCCGTAGGTGTATCCAGACAGCCGATGATGTTCATTAATGTGGTTTTACCCGATCCCGAAGGGCCCATAAAGGCCACATACTCCCCTTTTTGGATTTCTATATCCACTCCATGCAGGGCTTTGACCAGGTTGTCTCCCATGGCATAGTGGCGACTCAGTTCGTTTGTTTTGATCAGTGCTTCCATGGTTTACAGGCTTTGGTTGTTGACGAAATCGTACAGAGTGAGGTAGCGCAGCTGGTAGTAGGCCATCCAATATTCTCTCAACGCGCGTAGATAGGCCTCCTTGGCCTGGTCTTTGGCCTGAAGTGCCAGGTTCAGATCCGTAACGGTGATATTGGCGACCAGGTAGCGTTCTTGCGAGATGTCGTAGCGACGGTTGGCGATTTCATCTCCGCGCTTCGTAGACAATACCCGAGCTCTGAGTGTCGGCATTTGCTTCACCAGGGTGATGATTTCTGCCTCGAACAATTGCTCTTCCTGCTCGATGGTGTTTTCTACCAGATGCTGATTGGCCAGGGCTGTTTTGTAACTGGATTTTCTTCTGTTCCAGTCCAGAATCGGCACATTCACACCCACCGCATAGCGCTGCGTATTTTGGGCATTGCCATATACATCTCTATAGGATTCTCCCTGATCAGTCAGCCCTATTCTTGCTCTCAGGTTGATATTGAGCGTGTTTTCACTCTTGGCCTGGGCCACCTGACTTTCCGCTTCCAGCAGTCTTCTTTTGAAACTCACATATTGCTGTCGGTTCAGTTTGGCCTGCGATAGCGCTTTGTCCAGATCAATGTCAAACTCTGGCACTTCGTCAGGTATCAACAGATTGTATGTATCGTTCTTGTCACTACCGATGAAGGTATTGAGGCTGAGACGATTGGTTTCTACCTGCAGTTTGGCATTGGCCATGTCTCGCTCGGCGTTGAGCTGGTTCAGTTCCAGTTCGAGCAATTCGTTTTCAGCGATCTTGCCAAGGTTGAAGCGCCCCTGTCCTATTTTGTAGTTGATGTCGCTGTTTTCCTTGTTCTTTTGGGCGATTCTTAATCGAATCTGAGCCAATAGCAGGTCAAAAAACAGTTCGGTAGTTTGGTGTGCGATGCGCACATTTTCTTCCTTGTATCGCTTCACGGATTCTTCGTATCTCAGTGGGTCGATCTTGCGGTTCCACTTCCAGGGATTGTAGGCAAAGAGCGGTTGGTCGATCCCTACTACCAGCGGTTGACTGGCATAAGATGTGCCTTCATTGGCACCCAGCAGTACATCGTTTCGTTCCAGACTGCTAAAAAGGGAGACGCTCCCTCCTGTCCATAATATATTTTGATCCAGGCTCAGCCTCACATCCGAATAGAGGTTTTGTACATCTTTGAACTGCTGCGAACCATCTGGCTGAATCACGGGAATGATACTTTTCTGATAGTCGGGCAAATTACCCTGTAGACTCAGACTGGGTTTGATCATCGAGCGCGAACGCTGATAGGCCCAGTAGCTGTTTTCTTTTCTGTTTTCGGCCTTTTCAGCTTCCAGAGACTGCATCTGTGCATAGTCTATGACACTGGTCAAACTCATGGAGCGAAGCAGTAAATCTTCGGATGCCTGTTGAGCGACCGGAGAAGAAAGTGTATCGCTGATTTGTGCTTGTGTCACCAGTCCTAAGAACAGCAGTGGCAGGAGGCAAAGTAATTGCTGTGGCATGTGGGTTGGGATTAAAATTCTATTCATAACGCAAGGATTCGATTGGATTTTGAGAGGCGGCTCTTTTGGCTGGCATATAGCCAAATAGTACGCCTACAGAGGCAGAGACACCAAAGGATAAAAGGATAGATTCGAAGGATATGACCGTAGGGATGTCTGCAAATTGACTAACTGTAATCGAAAAGCCAATGCCCAGAATGATTCCCAATAGTCCACCAAACACACTGATGAGAATGGATTCCATGAGGAACTGTAGGATGATGTCCTTCTTTTTGGCGCCCAGAGCGATCCGAAGACCGATCTCTTTGATGCGCTCCATCACAGAGGCAAGCATGATATTCATGATGCCGATCCCCCCGACGAGCAATGAAATACCGGCAATGGCCCCCAGTACGATATTGAAGATGTCATTGGTGCGCTGCTGCTGTTTCAGTAGCAACTCTGGGATGGTGATTTCGAAATCTACCACTCCGTTGTGCCTACGGGTGAGCATGCGTCTAATGACACTGGAGGTAGTAGTCAGGTCTTCTGTCTTGTCTACTTGTACCACGAGTTTGTCCAGCTGGTGATAATTAGTCGCAGTGGTTTTGCTTTCCTGATTATTATCGTTTTGCTGACTCTCCATTCTAAATTGATCGATGGAATGACGCGTGACCCGAGATCGGTCTTTGAAGCGAATCAGCATAGTCTGCAGGGGGATATATACATCCAGATTGGCATTGCGAATCCCTAGTGACTCGAGATTGGTATCCGTAAAGTGACGTTCGTCTAGCACTCCCACGATGGTCAACCAGTTTCCCCCACATTTGATTTGCTTACCTATGGGGTCCTCCTGACTAAAAAAGCGCGTTTCGATGGCTTTGCCTATGACACAGACCGGATCACCATTTTCCAGATTGACCGAAGAAAAAGGTAGCCCCTTATAAAACTCAAAGTCATAGACCTTGAAGTAGCTGGTGTCCACGCCTATGATCTTGGCAGAGCGACGGACGCCTCCATGTACCACATAGGACTCTAGTTCTATCTCAGGACTCATGTCAGTGATACCAGGGATCACTTCCTTCATGTTCTCCACATCCTGCATGTGCAGTCCAGGCGAAAATTTGTTATTGCCATTGGACTTCTTCTCACCATCGAGTTGTTCTTCTTTTTGCTCGACGATCGGTTGGATCACGATGTTATTTACCCCGATCAGCTTCATTTGCTTGATGATTTCTTGTTGGGCGCCATTGCCTATGGCCAGCATGGCGATCACTGCACTCACCCCAAATATGATTCCCAGAGCGGTTAACAAAGAACGCACCCTGTTCGCTAAAATGGCCTCTAAGGCAATCTTAAACGAAAAGATGATTTTATCCGGTAGCACTATTGGAGCAGGTCGATGGGTTGGTCAGCAACTTTTGGACTTTCGTTGAGAGCGATCTTCGTCCCCTCTTTGATTCCGTCTGTGATAACGGCAAATTGATCATTGGTATCTCCTACGTTTACCTCTTTCTTCTTGTAGCCAAAGCCTTCACTCACGATCAGATAGTTGATCGAATCGCCCTGACTATGGATGGCCTCCAGCGGCACATAGACACAGTCTTCCAAAGATTTGATCAAGATCTGGTTGGAGGTGGTCATAGAGGGCCTCAGTATGCTGTCATATTCATGGATCAAAACGGAAACCTCAAACACCTTGCTATCTGAGTTGGGCTTTTGCTCTCCCACATTGGCCACTTTGATTACTTCGCCATTCAGTTCCTTATCTGGAAATGCATCCAAACCTATTTTTACAGATTGTCCTTTTTTGATGTTACGGATATCTACTTCATTGACATAGGTGCGAGAGATCATTTTGGATAGATCCGGTAGAGTAGCCACGATTGGACGGTAAGACATGATCTGGTCGCCCGACTTGATCTTGGCCCCTCTCCAGTCTTTGGAATAAATGACCATGCCATCTTCCGGAGCAAAAATGGTAAAGCTGGATTTTAGGTCGTTCATCATTTGAACCTTTCTCCTGATCGTTTCACGATTGGCTGCTGCTACGGTCATCTTAGCGTCCATTTGGGCCTTCTTGATCTTATAGTTTTCGGTAGCCTGCTGCAGTTCACGTTCGGCTTTCTCTAGTTCCATTTTGGCTTGCTTGATGGTAGCGGGAGGCTCAAAAGCAGATTGCTCTACTTTGATCTTCTTCTCCTCTACTACAAATTTCATGTTGAGCAACTTGTCTCTTTGCTCACGCATCGTCAGCGTCGTATCCAGTTTGGTAGAAGTGTATTCGGACTCTACTCGGGTCAGTTCGTCCATACTGTTTTTGATTTTGTCTTCCAATGAAGAGCCGTCCAGACGAGCCACATAATCTCCTTTCTTCACAACGGTTCCTTCTTCTACGATGTGATCCATCCGGGTGTCCCAAATACCCGCTGCTTGCATGCCATCTCCTGGCCCCATGATTTTAACTGATTTCTGGGCTTCTAGTTCGCCGGTGGTGGTCACTTGAATGGCCAGGTCTCCTTTGACGGCTTCTGAAATTAATACAGATTCTGCCTCCCCTGAGGAAGTGAGTAGCCAAGTGGGAATGATTGCAATTAGGACAACCGCAACAATGATTAAGTTTCGTTTGGACTTCATGTCTTAGTTCGTTGGTTATTAAATGTTAGTGTGATAGTTGGTGCCTTTACCTCATCAACTAAAAATATAGTTCTAAATAAGCGTGTATTTTACACTTATCAAAATTTTCAAAACAAAACAAGCAAGGATCAGGCCATTAAGACCAAAACCTATTGCTTTTTTCAGATATGCAGGAGATTCATTGCTTTTCGACTCAGCTTTTCGCTATAACCATGCATTTTCCAATGACCCGGGCTCCAACCATCCAGGAAGCGATAAAAATCCGCCCAAGCGAATGGGTACAATGCCCTCCATTCTGCTATGACCGCATCGCTATCTACTTTTTGATTGTAATGCTTACATGCATCAGATAGTTGCCCGAAGTAGTGATTGAGCAATTCGTCCTCCAGGGCTTCACAGTCTTCCTCATCGAGACAGCTGCTGATAAAGTAGGCCACATCTTTCATGCCACAGCCCCGACCGATGTATTGGAAATCCACCGCTGCTACCTCTGCAGTATCCTTGCTGAAACAGAAGTTGGCCAGCTTAGCATCTCCATGTACCAGTGTGTGAAATTGGGCCTGATTGAGGCGCTGATCGATCGCTTTGGCTGCCTTTTTCAAGGCCTGGTTTTGCATGGCCTGCCATTCGTCTGGTCGGGTATCCATATGCCAATAGGTACCGATTCCCCAAAGTCCATCACCCCCATGATTCAGGTGTTTCGCATGAAAGTAGGCCAGCCAGCTGAGGCAGGATTTGATCTGTGTGAGATCGATGTGATGGTGTCTAAGTGAAAAACCTGCTTCGTTGAGGTCTTCGAGAATCATGAGCATCTCCCCTTCTTGTTGCCAACTGTAGATGCCTAGCGGGATGCGGCAGTGTGGATCGATCGCTTCGGTTTGACTAGCATACCAGTTCATTTCTACCTGATAGGATTTGAGCTTTCGCTGATGTCCGATGTCCGTATTCCAGCCCCTCGGGTGTTGGCTTTGGTCTGGCAGTTGCACATGCTTGACCACCACTGCGGCTCGCTCTCCTCCTTCCAGCTGACATCTCGAGATCTCCCCATAGCCACTCCATAGACTCTGGATTCTTTGCGTGTGGATGATGAATTGACTCCCGGTGTGTAGGAGGATTTGCTCTTTGATTTGTTCGGTCATTCAAGACTAAGTTAAAAGTGCAAAGTTAAAAGTGTAAAGCCTGCCCGACGAGAGTTGGGTTAAAAGTTTTTCGTACCCACGCCTAAGCGAATATGCAAGCTATTTGACTAAATAGATTTTCTTTATAATGGTGTTTTTCCGGGATGGTGTGCTAAGAGTTTTATAATTTCATAACTATTTGATATATTGTGTTTTATGATTTGTTGCGTAAAGTATGATTTGAGGTGTGGAACAGTGGGTTTGGGTGGGTTTGCGTTTCGAATCCCCCTTACCCCCTTTTGGAAAGCAGGGCTGTTGCATTCTAATTGATTAGTTTGTTTAGAGTCTCAATATCATTGGCTACCAGTCTGGTGGCCTTTGCTATTTGATTCATGCCTTGTTTTCTAAATATATTCATTGCACCATTTTTAAGCGTGGATATAATTGATGGAGCGTTGCCTAATCTGATTTTAGAGGCATCTTCTTTCATCGTTACATCTTTGGTCCAGTGTAGACTGTTTTCAATGTGCCAATGATTCCTTATCCCATAGTTGTATAATAATGCACTTCCATTCTTTATGCTGCTTAAATAATACGCGTTTTCTTCCCTGTAGCGTCCATTGACTTTTACTTCTCTTCTAATTTTGATGCCGTGTTGTGCACCAGTCCATTGTTTTTTTATTTCCTCTGGCAAATTGAACACTGTTACATCTCTATTTTCTATTCTTCCTTTGTTTCTCTCTAGCTGAGAATAATAACCTATAGGCTTTTCTTGGGCACACTTTTCGATGCTCTGGTAGAGTGTCTTTTGATTTTTCTTCACTCCAATTACATAATTATTTCCACTAGCTATAATCACTTCTACCGTTTTTTTTGACAATGAAGAGCATCCATAGTAAAGACCACATCTTTGAGATCCAGCATCTCTATTAATTGACGAACTACAGGTATTTCACTCTCTTTTGAGTTAATGACTTCTCCATTGGCTAATACCATTTTCTGTCTGGAAACGAATACGGTCACTAGATTGATGAAATTCTGATACGACTTTGAATAATCACTCATTGTACCACCGATGGCCTTGCCATCTACACTAAGCTATTCTCCAGACTCTATCGAAACATAGGCTTTACTCCACTGATAGAATTGATGAGAAAAGGAATCAAAATCCAATCCCATCAACACTCTTCGAATAGTATAAAAAGTCGGTAATCTGTCTTGTTTGGGCTGAAAAGTAGACAATAAGTTCTCTCTATTTCTTTCTATAAAATCTCCAATAGCACGATAACCATAGTAGCCGCTCATTACCGACATCAGCACGATGACCAGTACCAATTCCAGAGAATGTCGCTGACCCGCACCACGCCTGTGATCCTTCACTTTTCCTAAATACCAAATGATACTTTCTGATGCCATTTTTAATTTTCAAGTTAATCCATTTTTTAGAATGCAACAGCCCTGCTTTGGCAAAGGGGGATTTATATCTATCAGGCTACAGTGGAATACTAATCACCTTAAATGCCTTTCAAACATATATTCAAAGCATCCACTGATGACCGGGGAATCAATTCCCCATTTCGTAAAGAGGCGAATAGCTTCATCAATCGATAGTTGAGTACTTATAGCCAGGAATCATTATTAAAGACCTGAGAAGATGGTCTGATTTCGCAAGGACCTGCAGTATTAATTCCCCCTTTCGTAAAGGGGGCTTAGGGGGATTTGTGCGACACAACACAAGTCCCTAAAGCCCATACTCTGACTTATCGATTGGCTTGAAGCGGCCTTTGTTTTTGTTTAAAGATTCATCTTTGTCGAGCATCTGTTGGATGTCGAGTAGGACTTTGTCCAGCTTTTCTGATTGACCTCTGAGTAGTTCTATCAGTTCCTCTATCTCTTCCCTTGATTTGTTCTGACTAAATAGCTGAATGATCCCTTTAATATTGGCCACTGGTACGCGCAGGTTGTGCGCATTGATAAAGGCGTATTCAGCGAGCTTTTCATTCTTGTGGCGCAGTTCTTTGGTTCTGGCCTTGACTGTTTCTTCCAGGGTTTCATTAAGGGCATTCAGGGATTCGTTATACATCTTCAGCTCATCGGCTTGTTCCTTTACCTTGTTGTTTTGATGCTCTAATTGAGAGGTCCTTTCATCAACTAGTAGTTGTAGACGTTTCTTTTGGTCGTTGATATAGGAAGTGCGCAATCGAACGATCATCAATATGATCAAGGCTCCTGCTATTATCATTATGCTGTAGGCCCACCAGGACTTCCACCAGGGAGGTAAAATGATGATACGAAGTGTAGCACCCTTCTCATTCCAAATGCCGTCGTTGTTGGTTGCCTTTACCCGAAGCGTATACTCTCCAGGATTCAAATTAGAATAGGTGGCCTTGTGATCGGTACCCACATAGTTCCACTGGTCCTCCAGCCCCTCTAGCATAAAGGCGTATTGATTGTTCTCGCTACGGGTGAAATTGACCGCAGCAAACTCCAGACTAAATACCGATTGCTCATGGGTAAGTGTGATTTCGTCAAGGGTAGAGATATGTGCATTGAGTGGAGATTCTTCTCCTCCTATTTTGACTTCCTGATTAAATATTTTGAAACTGGTGAAGTAGACTGGAGGCAAATTAGGATTCTTGAAAACACTGTCTGGATGAAAAATATTGAAACCATTCATCCCCCCAAATATCAATTCCCCTGTACTCAATCGGGTAGCCGCATATCGTGAGAATTCATTGCCCTGCAAACCATCGCTGATGTCATAGGTTTCTATTTCCTCATTGTCAGGATCAAAGCAAATCAAGCCACTGGTAGTTCCTAACCAAAGCTTGTGATTGTCGTCCTCGGCGATGGATACTATAGTTTTACTGGGCCATTCATCGTTTTCACCATAGGTTTTTATTTCACCTGTTTGTCTTTCTATCCGATCGAGTCCCTGATCAGTCCCTACCCATATATATCCTTGGTGGCCTTCCAGAATTTGATAAATGATCTTCTTTTTCTCAGAGAGGATAGTGAATTCTGGCTTTTCATTTTCCTTGTTCATCAGCCGCACTACGCCTGCATTTTCGGTACCGATCCATAGGTCTCCCTGACTATCTTCTATCAAGGTAGTGAATCGATTGAAAGGAAAGAAACTGTCAGGCCCTGGTTCTCCATATAGCATCCTGAAGGTCTTTTCCTCCCAATTGTACTGCATCAAACCTGTGCCAAAATTAGCTGCCCAGAGATTCCCTTTTTGATCCCGGATGATATCAAAGAAATGGTTCATAGGAAAGGAGTTCCTGAAACCTTTGTCACGATAATGAGCAAAGGTCATTTGATCCCGATTGGTGAGCACATTGATACCTGCAGACCATCCTGTCACCCAAAGTTTTCCTGAGGGGTCTTCTGCCAGACCTAATATTGCATCGGAATTGAGCGTCGTTTTATCGTCTGGATCGTGCATGTAATAATCAAAGGTATTCTCACTTCGATCCCAATAGTTGAGTCCACCCCCATCAGTGGCAATCCAAATGTTACCATTCTCTTCTTCATAAAAATCCCGAACCAGATTATTATTTAAACCCTTTTTGCCTCCCTCCATGTGCTCGTAGTGAGTGAATTTGGTGTAATAGGGATCGAAAACATCCAGACCTCTAAAGGCTGTGCCTACCCAAAGTCTGTCTTGAGAGTCGGTATAAACACATCGCACTGAATTTTGGGCCAAACTGCGGGGGTCATTTTCTCTATGCTCATATCTTGTGAACTGCTCTTTGCTTCGGTCAAACAAATGCAGTCCTCCGTTTTCATTCCCCACCCATAGTCTTCCTTTCTGATCAATGTGCAACGTATACACTTCATTGTTCGACAAGGTGTTAGGATCATCAGGGTCATTGACAAATCGCCTGGTCATGACGCTGTCTTGCCTGAGCTCCAGGTGATACAGACCCGTTCCTTTGGTGCCCATCCATACAGTACCATCCCGGTCGGCCTCCAATGTCCAACAGAAATACACCCACTCCTCCTGGCCCTCTCTGGTATATAGTTTTTTATGGTTAGTGGCATGGAGGGTTTCGGTGTCTATGATATAAAGCCCATCATCAAAGGTGGCTACCCACAATCTACCATCCTTATCAAGTGTCATTCCCCCAGTACGTCGAGAATTGATTTGACCTGGAGCACTGCCAGTAGGGAAATGAACAAAGTGGTCTTCTTCCCAATAGAATAACCCGCGAGATTCGCTGGTAATCCATAGTCTGCCAGTATTATCTTCCAATATGCCTCTAATCCAATTGTCGTTGAGCATATCGTCCTTTTTAGTACCTACATTCGGTAAGTGTTCAAAACGATTCAGCTTCCTGTCGAACCGGGCTACTCCTTCATTGGTACCTACCCATAGTTGTTCATTTTGATCCTCATATATTGACAATATATAATTGGCTGGCAAGCCTTCTGCATCTGTAAATAGTTCGAAATTGGTGCCATCTGACTTGTGAAGACCTCCATCCGTCCCTATCCACATGTAACCATAGGAGTCCTGGCAAACCGTCTCGACGAGGTTTTTCACCAAAGGTTTCTGAATGTGTTGAAATTGAAGTCTTAAGGGGTGTTGGGAATGAGCAGCAAAGCCATAGATTAGCCCAAAAGCTATTAAAACTCCGATCCTAATCCTTTCTCTCATGCTGTGCCCGATGTTGTCTAATCTAATATAATCTTAATTAGAGATTAAAAAAACAACTTGAGTTGATTTGTACTTGATTGATAATCAAATAACTCCTTCAGATTTGAAATTACCGATTGGTAGCCAAATACTCTTTCCAATCATCCAGGGTGTCAATATCTGTTTCTCCTTCTGGAAATGGAAGCGTGAAAAGTTCGGATTGGATTTGCTTTAAGAGGAACAAAGCCCCGCGCTCATCGGGCAATTCTTCTAGCTGTGACTGCCAGCTTTTAGGAAACCAAACCGGCACTCCAAAGTTATCTGGATCGTATTGGGATGCGACTGGAGCCTGACACTTTTCTCCCTCCTGAATCAATTGATCGATAATCTTAGTTCTCAGATGCGGCTGATCACAAACTGAAATCAACACGCCTCCCCAATCTGAGATCTCTTTATCGATGCATTTGACTCCAGCCTTGATAGAACTGCCCATGCCCTTTTGCCATTGATCGTTCTGTATGATGTGCAATTGGTCTTTCCATTGATCCAGCATTTGATCATGTTCTCCTGCATTGGAGCCTAACACTACTACTATATCATCGGCCAGACTATCCATAGCCACCTGTACGGTATGTTGTAGTAAGTTGGCCTCATCCGAAAGAGGCAACATCTGCTTGGGTTGACCCAGGCGTGAAGAATTACCAGCAGCTAATATCAGTATTACCTGCTTAGGCATTTTTCGCGGGACGTACAGATTTGTGGATATACACCTGTTTGAACACCTCTCCTGATTTGGGATCTTTGTGATGGATCGGGCCTGTTTTATATTTCAGGAATCCAGAAGATCTACCGCTGAACTTGGCCTTGATCTCGGCCAGGATAGACAAGGCGATTTCTTCCGGGGTGTCCGCTCCTATGTCTATACCGATGGGATAGTGCACACGATGCGTTGTATCTTCATTCCACTCCACTCCTTTCTCTATCAGCTCAGCTTTGATCTTGTCTCCCTTCTTTTTCGGACCCAAAAGACCAATGTAGCGTATATCTGTATCCAGTAGTTGCTGCATGACTTCCATATCGTAGTAGTAATTGTGAGAGATCAATACTGCTGCCGAATAAGGCTTGGGTGCGGCATGATCGCTGACCTTGCTGCGATGACAACTGGTCAGCTGCGCTTCGGGAAAATTGACTGGAATCAAGTGGGCTGCACACTCGTCTATCACATTCACTTCCCATCCCAATCCCTTGGCCATGGCCACCAGAGGTTGTGCATCATAGCCCCCTCCAAATACCATCAGATGAATCGGAGGCTCGATCACTTCAAGGAATACTTTATAGCGACCAATAGTGTTTTCTACTGTCTGGATACCGGACCTGCGATGTTCAATGGATTGATGAAGGAGTTGCTGTATTTCTTTCTCTATATCAGTGAGTTGAGATTTTTTTGTCAGATTAGAAAACACCCATTTGTTCGCTACTTGCACCTGCTTGTTTTCTGATTCATAGACCGTAGCTAGTGCATCTATATCTTCCTGCTCATATAGCTTGAGCATGAAAGCCATCGGGTCGTTTTGCTCCTCGATAGGCTCTAGCAAGACATGAATGATCCCATTGCAGCCCAGGCTTACACCTAAGGTGGGATTTTCATCATCCATGGTATCATAGGTGACCATACGCGGCACTCCAGTCTGCATGACTTCACGAGCCTTGCGTAGGGCGTCTCCCTCCAGGCAGCCCCCGCTGATGCTGCCATACCATCGGCCATCATCGGTGATATACATACGCGCCCCGGGACTTCTGTACGAAGACCCCGTAACGCTGATCACAGTTGCTAAAGCAGCCTTGCGCTGACTGAAATCAGTGGCCTGATAGGCATGCACGATTTTCTTCAATTCATTCATCAGGACACCAGGAAGGGTTGATCATAGTATCTTTTGCCGGTAGCCTGGTAGAGTGCATTGGCCAATGCGCCGATCACTGGCGGTAATGGCGGCTCTCCCAAACCAGTCGGGTCGATGTTGTTCTCTACGAAGAATGTCTCTATCTCGAGCGGAGCTTGCTCCTGTCTGATCAATTGATAATTGTGGAAGTTGCTTTGGTCGGGCTTTCCGTCCTTGAAGGTCATTTGACTGAACATCGCATGACCCAATCCATCCACGATTCCACCTTCCATCATATTGACGGCACCTTCTCGGTTCACCACGATTCCACAATCTACGGCACACCAAACTTTCTTCACTCTCCATTCTCCATCCAATTCAGCGAGATCCACTACTTGCGCCACATAGGAGTTGTGGCAGTAGTAGGCAGCCATGCCTCGCTTGATGCCTGGGGTTTCAACTCCCCAATTGGATCTTTCCTTCACCAGCTTGATCACACCTGCATATCGCTCTGCATCATAGTCATTTTTCTCTCCCACAGGATTAGCCATGGCTTTGTCGAAAAGCTCTAACCTAAAGTCTATCGGGTCTTTTCCTACTTTCTCGGCCACCTCATCCAAAAATGCTTGTTCTGCCCCAGCAATAAAATTGGACCTTGGGGCTCTCCAGGCGGCTGTTGTGATGTTAGAATCTACTTTTACCTCGGTCGCTTTGTAATGTGCGAGGGTGCCAGCTGGATATCTGTTGGCGAACAATGGCGGATCATCCACTCCTGCAGCTTTCACTTCAAATGCCGTCATGTTCTTATCCGCATCCAAAGCAGCTCGATACTTCACTCGATAGGCGGGTCGGTAGGCTCCTTGTGTCATGTCGTCTTCTCGGGTATAGATCAGCTTGATAGGTGCCTTCATCAGTTGCGAGATCACAGCGGCTTCATTGGCAAAGTTGCCATAGAGTCGGCGGCCAAATCCCCCACCCATACGGGTCATCTTGATGTCGATTTGTTCGTGGCTCATACCCAGGAGGCTGGCCAGAGAATGCTCCAGATATTCTGGCGTTTGGATCGGACCCACTAGCTCAGCTTTGGTGTCGGTCACATGAGCGAAGAAGTTCATGGGCTCCATCGTGTTGTGTGCCAGGAAGGGAGCCGTAAAGCTGCTTTCAATAATTTCATCAGCTTCAGCAAAGGCCTTGTCTGGATCTCCATCCACACGAGCGACATTGCCCTGATCGCTCTCGACGGCTTTTTTCAGTCTCTCGATATGATCAGCGGTGCTTTCCAGGGCAGTATCTACCTCCCACTCGACTTTAACTGCTTTTTTGGCTTTCAACACTTGCCAGGTAGTATCACCAACTACCGCTATCAATTCCCTAAAGGCACTGAGGTCGGACCATTGAGGCTCGTCTGGCCAGGTATTCACAGTGATTACATCTTTGATTCCCGGCATGGCCTTGGCCTCTGTGGCATCAAAGGATTTGATTTTCATCCCAAAGGCGGGCGCATGTATGATCATGGCGATCAACATCCCTTCTCTTTGGTAATCCAGTCCAAACAAAGGCTGACCTGTCACGATCTTTTGACCATCGACATTCTTGACTTTGGTACCAATCAGTTTAAAATCTTTGTTGTCCTTCAACTCGACTTCTTCCGGTACTTCCATAGTAGCTGCCAAGGAGGCGACTTCACCATAGCTTAGCGATTTGCCACTGGCCTGATGAGAAATAACTCCCTGGCTCACTGTCAATTCACTCACCGGGACGGATAGCTTTTGAGCGGCGGCTTCCATGAGCATGCGCTTGCCCGTAGCTCCAGCCATACGCAGGGCCTTCCATCCATGTCGGATCGACTGACTACCTCCTGCTATTTGTCTTTGGAAAATATCGGTATTCAAAGGCGCCTGTTCGACGACCACATTTTTCCAATCCACGTCGAGCTCCTCTGCTACGATCAGCGGCATGGAGGTTTTTACATTTTGTCCAATCTCTGGATTGGGAGAGAAAATGGTGACCAGTCCGGTATCACCAATTTTGATGAACCCATTGATCTCAAACCATTCGTTTGGGATGGAGGCTATCCCTGATTCGCCGGCTGGCATGCAGCCATTTAACCAACTGAATCCGAGGAGTAATCCCCCTCCTGCTGCGCCACTCACTTTAAGAAATGACCGGCGGTTGTATTTTGTTTTGATAAGTGTCATGTGAAGTAATGCTTTAGGTGAATCAGGCGCTTTGTGCTGCTTGTTTGATGGCTTCCTTGATGCGTAAGTAAGTGCCGCATCGACAGATGTTGCCATTCATGGAGGCTTCTATTTGTTCGTCTGTCGGGTTGGGGATTTTACGAAGCAGAGAGGCTGCATTCATGATCTGACCTGCCTGACAATAGCCGCACTGGGGCACGTCGACCTCCTGCCATGCTAGCTGCAAAGGGTGATCTCCTTTTTCGGACAGTCCCTCTATCGTAGTGATGGCTTGTCCCTCTACGGATGAGATAGGCATGCTACAAGAGCGGACGGCAGTATCGCCTAACAAGACGGTGCAGGCACCGCACATGGCCATACCACAGCCAAATTTGGTTCCTACGAGTTGCAAATGATCGCGCAGCACCCAGAGTATCGGGGTGTCTTCTGCTACATCGACCTTAAATTCCTGATTGTTAACCTTTAGGGTGTATTGGGCCATGATATTAGTTATGTGTTGAAGTTTAGCAGTTTCAATATAATAAGAATATTGTCAATCTGATTAGTCTACGAATGGGCAAATCTGCTAATGGCCGAAGACCGACAGACGACAATTTACCCTTGCTTAAATCAACTTTACTATTGATGAAAGGTCGGTTTTTTGGGTCGAATATGTGTTTATCCCTATTGTCCGCACCACGGATTAAGGGGATTGATGGATGGCACGGATGCTGGGATATATAAGTGGGGTGAATAAAGCATGGTACCTTATGAGACATGTGCATGTAACTAATCCACCTTAGCCCTCGATGCGTCGAACCGCTTTCCGAAAGGGGGAATTAATCCTGCATAGGATTGTTGTATCTAAAGCGGTTACTATGCTACATTCAGTAACGTAATTCGAAATGCAGTTCAATTAATAAAACCTACCTAGTCTTCTACTAAAGACCGATTATTGGATTCCCCCTTTTCATAAAGGGGGCTAGGGGGATTTGTACGTAGCTACAAACCTGCTAGTAAGTATGTGCCTCGCCTAGTTATACCGATCCCAAAAAGTCCGTGCAATCCTAAAATCTGTATCATCCGTGTTTCCAAGTAAGAAAGAAGGCCGCCCCATCGTGTAGTGAAGCGGCTTTTCTCCTTTCATTCTTTTCATCCATCCTACATATAGTCTTTTGGGTCTACAGGTTTCCCGTCTTTACGAACTTCATAATGGAGATGAAATGCTGTTGACCTTCCGGTGGTTCCTACATATCCGATTACATCTCCACGTTGCACCTGATCCCCTTGCTCTACAGCAAAACCACTTAAATGCGCGTACCTCGTTTCAAATCCACCGCCATGATCAATTACCACAAGTCTCCCATAACCACCTTCTTGAAATTCAATTTTGCTTGCCACCCCATTGGCTGTCACTATTACCTTGGTTCCTTTCTTTGCACTAAAGTCTAAGCCGCCATGAAATTGTCTAACCTTATCTATAGGGTGTATTCGCATACCATAACCAGAAGGTGGGAAGTCATAATCCCCATCCTTGATAGGCGAGATACTAGGGATATCTTCATCTGATTTTTCTGACACTGAAAACGGAATGTTCATCATTTCTAGCTCAGGAAAACCTTCAGTAAGATATTCAGGTCCTGAGAATGGAAAGTTCATCTCTGTAAATTCATTCGCTAACTTCTCTGGGGCCGAAAAGGACATGGTCATCGTCACCAAAACCGGAATAATCAGTAAATAGTTCAATAGCTGCCATTTGGTACTCTTATCTTTAGAAATCATCTTGATACGTTTTTTCATTGTTAAACCATTAAAATAATTGTAGATCCCTATTCTTCTGTGTGAATCAATGAGCTGGTTGAGCATCAATTGCAAGTACTTGGATTTTTTAATGTCCCTTTGCAAAATAGCTGCATCCACCTGATATTCATGTACAGTTTTAAGGTCTCTCCGAAAGAGGTAGACAAATGGGTTGAACCATAGTACTGAAGCAAATAACTCTGTAGAAATTAAATCCAATGTATGCCAGGCCTTCCCGTGCCATTTTTCATGGTCGATGATCAGACGATCAATGGTATTCTTACTGTCGGCAGGTATGAAAATCCACTTGAAATAAGAAAAAACCAAGCGCCCCTTGTATTGAATGATAGTAAATGCACCATCTGTTTGGACAGAGGACTGTTGCTTGATTTTAAACACTTTCAATAGGTTAAAAGTAAATTTGATCAAACTAACTATCACCCCCAAAACATAGACAAGTGCCAGCAAACTATTCCAATCCGAATGGGACTGCTCGATTGCCTCGATAGGCTGGATTCTGTCATCAATCGACCCAAAATCCTCAAACAATACTGGTATCGTTTCAGTGGGCAAGGTATAACTGGATGTTAATTCTATATCTATCAAAGGTATGATCAGAGACACAGGTATCATAGCCAACAAATACACTCGGTTGATATGATGAAATGAAGACCTACTGAGTAATAGATGATAAAACGAGTAAAGAACAATAAATACTCCGCTTACCTTAAGCAGGTAAAATATAGTATCAGTTACCATCATCTTTCAAATTTTTGATCTTCGTTTCTATTAACTGTCTCATTTGCTCTAATTCGGTAATACTTAACTCTTTGTCGTCAGTAAAAAACGAGGCGAATTTGCTTACAGAGCCATTAAAGAAGTTATTAACCACTCCTTTGAAATGGACTCTGAAATAATCGCCTTTGGACACCAATGGATAGTACTGATTGGTTTTCCCAAAAGTCTCATAGCCGATAAATTTCTTCTTCGTCAAAACCCTTACAACAGTTTGCACGGTTGTATAGGCAGGTCTTGGCTCGGGAAACTTCTCCACTATATCTTTAAGAAAAGCCTTTTCAAGCTCCCATAGATACTGCATTACCTGTTCTTCCGCCTTTGTCAACTCTTTCATTTCAATACGTATTTAAATTCGTAGCTACGCCCAACCCTCCAAAAACCCATTATTGTGCACGATAACCGGTCTTCATCAGTTTGAACGTCACAAACATATGACTATAAATATAATTATACAACTATTTATATAGTCGTGTGACTAGATATGTAATTATAGGGCTGATGAAATGCATAAGAAGCTCCCCTATTGTCCGCACCACCATTGTCTGCATCACGGATTAGAAGGATTGATGGATTGCACGGATGGGGAATCGACCACAGAAAATCTGCGCAATCATGAAATCAGTATCATCCGTGTTTCTCCAATGTAACGTTTTGGCAAAACATTGCCTACTTGAGACCTGAGCTTATTTTGCTTGTTGGATATCATATCCCCATCTTCTCAGTTCCTCGATTATTATCTCACCTTCTTCTGTTTCTATTTGCTTGCCAATCATTTTCTTTTTTCGGCCATATTTGAAGTATACATGGACATCCGAAAAACCAAACATTGCAGTTCCAGTGGCCCCATAACTACCAGAAGTGTCAACTAGTTCCACATTTGAAATTTTATCCTTCTTGTATCGAGAAGAGTGTTTAAAGATTTTAACTCTCTTGGTGATCTTTATTGAGTTGTCTTTAATCTCTACTTCTTCGTCTCCAATCGCTGCCCAATAAAAGTTGAAAAAATTGTAATAGAAACCCCAGAAAAAAAGAGCAAAGATCGGAAGAAAGAACATATTAAAATTCCCCATGATTATCCTTTCAATAGTTTGATATACCCCACGTAGAAACCCTAGAAGCATCAATGTTAGGAAAATAGCGATTCCATAAGATTTAAAATCAGGGGTAATAAAAAGAGTTGATGAATGAGATGTTCGTTCTATGTGAAGATTCATTGTATTGATAAAAATGCTACCTAACCGAGTAAAATCCTAATACTTGTTTTATAACCTATATTCATGATTAAAATTCTCTCTCTCGAAAATGCTGCGGGAAGCAGGCTGCTAAGCTGCTCGGAAACCAAACTAAAACATCCTGCCGAAACTTCCCAGCTGCTAGGTGCGATTCGTTTCATTTTGTGGCTGGCTGCTTGCCCCTATTTTCCTCAAAAGGGACTTCCCGAAGGTTCTTAGGATAGTGGGAATCAGGATGGCGAGTAGCAAAAGAGTGAATTTGGTGATGGTGATATAACCTAGCATACCGGCTAACGTTTCGTTTTTGGCAGGAAATGTATCGAGTAGATGGTAGATGCTGTAGTTTTCGATCATATCCATGACGAACCATATCATGGGAATAAGCAGTAGAGTGATTCGAAATTGCCTCGAGATGGGCCCTCGTTTCGTGACGTAAAGGGACAATAGGATAAGAAATGCAAGCAGGGTAATGGGGAAGAAAACATCAATGGTATAAGTGAATTCCTTGTAGATAGCCATTCCGTATAGAGGAAACGAGGCGATACGGCTATATACTTCTTCACTTGAGAAGGAAGGAGCCTTGTCAAATATCTCTAAATCGTTTAGTGCAGTACTGACTGCTTTGGATGACCTGGGTATTTCGAAAAAGTGAGTTCCCACGAAAGCGGCCATAAAGATGAGAAATGAACCAAAAAGCGTAGATCCCTTTGGAAATAGGCCGTCTGGCTTCTGATGGCTTTTAGTAGATCTCTCGGCATTAGAACTGAGCAAAGTACCCACCAGGAGTCCTAGAGAGAATACAATGGGGATATAAAGTAGGTGTGCGGATGTCATGGATAGTAGTATTTTTGTCCATGCAAATCTTAGTTTTTAATCTTTCGAAATTCTTGGTGAATACCAACATTTCAGATTCTAATGCTGTTAAATAGCTTGCTGAAGTTAGTGGCGTCAATTCCTAAATACGAGGCAATATACTTGTGAGGCACTTTTTGAAGAAGGTGCGGGCTTCTTTGGCAGAATGCAGTGAATCGCTCTTCTATAGACATGGATCGAAACTCAATGTGTAGGTTAAGCAAGCGCACCAATAGCTTCTCATTGATCCGACGAAAAAGGGTCTCAATGTTCGGAAACTGGGCATAAAGGAGCTGCAGATCTTCAAAGCTCAGGCAATCCACCTCACTTGCGGTCACACTGGTAAAACCATACCTGGACGGGACTTGCTCAGAAAACGAATCCGGAATCGCACATAAATTGGGCGGATAAGTAAAGGCAATCACATGCTTTTTATCGTGTTGATCATAATGACACATCTGAACCCCGCTCCTGATTAAAAAGAGCTGTTTTTGCACTTGTCCGGGCCTGATGAGGCTCTCATTTCTCTTTAGGGTTTTGGATTTAATCTTTTCTTGAATGGCATTAAACTCCTCCTGACTGATGGGATGAAATCGGTTTAAAAATTCATGACGATCCGCTGTACTAAAGGATTCAGTTCGATTGGTCTGCATTCGTTTTTTCGCTTTCGATGATCGAGTTTATAAAATCGTTTACATGTAATTCTTTCAGCTCTGCATAGCGCTTCTTGTCTTGATGGGCCTGTTCGGCTAATTCATATTTCATGTTTTGGTATTTCAATCGAGCCCAATCATTTTTTCTCATAAAATCACGGGACAAAATGTGTCTCTCCAGGGCCTGGCTGTCCATAGGGCATACATACAGATGATGCACGATAGCATCTAAAACCTCGTGAGTCAGTTGGCCTGTACGTTTAAAAACCTCGCGCTGTTCGATTCCCTGGTTGCCATTGTGATAATACCCGATTTCAATCAACCCCGCTTTAATTTTCTCAAATTCCCATTCTTCCCTGTAGACAATATCAATGTCGATGATGTCTTTCGCATCCAGATTGGCCACAGAGGTACTCCCTACGTGTTCTATTTGACAATCAAGTCCCTCTAGGCCTTTTTCAATTTCCCCTTTTAGTTTCACGAAGTGGACAGTCCAGTCAGGCGTGTATTTTTTTATTAGCATGGGTATTTCACTTTCCTTTATTGATGATGGTTATAACTGACTGTTAAAAGCGAATGCTGTATTCCAAATTCGCAATAAAGCTTCTTGTCAGTCCGTCTGGTCGGGCTTCTCTCACGATAAATGGCATGCCTAAATTGAGTTGGATGCTATTCTTACTATTAATTTCATAATCTATGTAAGCATTGCCATTGAGTGTAAGTCCCTGAGATCCGACTATTTCTTCTGTTACATTGTTTTCATCTGTGTACTTGTCGTTAGTCAGATGATAGATGGGCAAAATACTTGGTGTCAATTTGAGTTTCGAGGTGATATGGATGGGATAGGAAACACGGAGTAAAACATCCCCAGCCCTTTCAAATTGATTGGTGGACTGAAAAGATCGTAGATCAGAATCAATTGGATAATCTGAAGCCATAAATTGATTGGCATTTTGAGTCAACGGTTGTTGAAGGGCTACAACCCATTGTATTTTCTTGATTTCATAACTAACTCCGAATATAAGATCAAAAGTCCCCAAACTCGCCTGATAGTCCATCGGTAGCGGGAGGTTGTTCAGTTGTTCATTTGCGTCAGACAAAGGGATTTTACTACCCAGCGTTAGATTGATTCTGTCGTTGACTTTAAAGTTGGCATTGACAAAAATGTCCGACAGTCCGAATGTAGAAATGCCATTTCCATTTTGAGCAAGTGTTGTCAATTTAATATCAAGTCCCCATTTCTTATTTAATTGTCTATTGTACTCAAGATAAGTACCATAGGCAGAAATAGAGTGGTCTGCATTCCCCAAAAATGCGCCTACTTTTAATCGATTGTTGACCACTTTAGCACTGTCGTCACTATTAGGTTTGAAGCTGTTGATGGTACAAAACCCCGCGTCACTACAACCCTGTCCGAATAAATGGTGAGTACCTAAAGCGAAAAAAGCTATGGCTACTAAAAAGGATTTCAATTTTGTCATATCTCGTTGGTTATAGTCGAGTTCAATAATAGCCACCACCCAGATAAGGCACTGTGCGCTCCGAGCTTTCTACAATCCGATAAATTTAGGTGATCTGCCGCTGTATTCAAATTGTTCAGATGGCTCAGTTTTTATATAGAGGTGTGGCTATATAGCGGTAATCAATACCGACTTAAATATTCTGATTTGATAAGGTAACAATACCAATCAATTAAAATGAAATCATCTCATCTTCTACCAATGACTGATTATTCAATTCCCCCTTTTGGAAGCGGTTCGACGCATCGAGGGTTAGTGGGATTTGTACATGGCTAGAAGCCAGACTTTGACTTATAGATAGGTTTCAATCGGCTGTTTACAATTGTCAGATTCACGGATTGAAGGGACTGAAGTAATTTCATGGATGGTGGGATTTAAGCTGGTTGGGTAAAACACTTGAGGTAGAAATAGTTTTTTAGTGATGTGTGCGTGATTAATCCCCCTGCCCCCCTTTAATAAAGTGGGAATATAACTTGCAAAGTATTGTTGTATCTTCAGCGGTTACTCTACTACATTCGGTAGCTGTGATTTGAAATAGAATTCAGTCAATTGAACTCATCTAGTCTTCTACCAAAGTATGAATATTCGATTCCGCCTTTCGGAAAGCCGTTCGATGCATCCAGGGCTAGGGGATTTGTACGGAGCTACCAACCCGCTAGCTCACATTGCCAAGCCTGCCTATACCGATCCAAAAAATCAGTGAAATCATGAAATCCGTTCCATCCGTGTTTCCCACTATATTTTCTATCAACAAAAAGCGCCCAAACCTATCAGGCCCGGGCGCTTTTTAGTGAGTTAATGAGAAACTGAGTTACTCAGTTAATAGGTTTGGCTTCTTCCCAATCCTTCCCTTCCTAATAACCAATTAACCCAATAACTTATTAACTATTAACCAATTAACTCAATCCCTACTGTTCGTAGTAAAATCTTTCGTGAACGATCTGGCCGTTTTCCCATTTCTGAACGCCCACTTGCTCCATCTGTACTCTGTTGCCATCCTGGAAAGTCAAATCCATTACCGTCTCATGAATCACTACTCCTGCTTCTTCGTCTGATGTGATTGCCTTCACCTCCAAGCCATGGAATTCTTTCACCATACTCAAAAACTCTTCTTCGTGCTTTCTAACTTCAGCCTTTCCTTCCCAGGTTCCTCTTGGCTCAGTGATTACGATGCTCTCTCCGTAGTACTTATCAAATGCTTCAAGCAATTGACCTTGTCCTATCATGTTGTAGATGTCTACTGTTTTTTCTCTTAATGTCATGGTTTCTTGTATTTATGTGTTGGTACATATAAACTGATATTGTAAATATATGTTGCAACAAATTTCAATTATTTAAGAAAAAAATAAGCCCGGTACAAGTCAAGTGACCTGGACCGGGCTATAACTATAAGAGCATCTGTGTTTTAACTATTCTTTCACCACTCTAAAATTTTTCCAATTTCCATTTTGATGGACTCTCAGGAGATAAACCCCAGGTTTCAATGAACTTCCGATTTGCATTTCATTCATGATGGAGGTGTTCAAATAGGTCAATTGCTTGCCCGACATATCGGTCAATTCAATGGCCGAAACACTTTTAGGATCTTTGATCTGTAAATGAAAACCATTCCTGGACGGATTAGGATAAACAGCAAAGTCCAAATCCGACTGTCCTTGATCAGCAAGCATTCTCGCTCCATTTTGTTTCACGATCTCAAAATGACCCCATGATACTGAAGATACATAGTGAATGAAATACTTGCCCTGAATTTTGGAAGGGAGACTATTCGACCAGGTGTTGGTGTAGTCCACTCCATTGATCTCGAGTTGATCCAGACTCCAGGAATTGATATAGCCCACATTGCCAGAGACCTCCCAGCAATACTCCCCTGCTCCATCATAGCTAAATGGCATACTGATCGCTGTAGGGTTATCACAAGGATCTCCCCCACCCGTCGGGATTTCTGAAAAGTTTGCTACTACGGATGTATTCGCATTGATAGTGAAAGAAAGCGGGTTGGCTGAACCCGAAATATCTCCACTCCATCCATCAAATTGCCAGCCTGAATCAGCTGTTGCCGTTAGACTAATGGTACTGCCTTCATCAAAAACAGAACCAGCAGGATTTACTGCTATAGAACCATTGCCTGAAGTACCGGTCGTCAAAGTATATTGAACTACCGGATCAGGGTCACTTCCCCCTTCGTAGGGAGACAGATAACTACCATCGATTACAGATTGAGAAATGCCTGGGCCTGACCAAGCCACAGCGAGGTTGTCTCCACCGCTGCCTTCTTTGTGCAGCACTTCGATATAGTATTTCGCTCCAGCTACCAGATTGACCGTTGCTACTTGCGAACTGTACTTGTCCCACTGCTGCGGGCTGGTCCATCCATCTACCGATGCGATCAATGAAGCATTCGCAGCATTATCATCAGTACTTAAATACAATTCCGTATTGTCATCTCCCGATACCCAGAAAGTATAGCTACCGCTAGTAGGTGCATGTACATAGCCTCTGACTCTTGTACCATAGTTGTCAGCCCAATTCGTTGGCGCCTCGAAACTGGTCATTTGAGTGCTTCCACTTGGACTACTGGGATAATTGCTATTTCCCGTCAAGGCAGATATTGACGAGCCACTGATACCCGTCCAATATTCTCTTAAGATACTGCCCGTACCCGATCCTCCTGTGTTCTCTTCTACAAAAACTGCTGTGATGTTTTTGTCGCTGTTCATGCTGACGGTCGCCGGATTGGTATTGCCACTCAAATCCCCAGTCCACCCACTGAAGACCCAACCTGCATCAGGACTAGCCGTCAGCGTAACTGTACCGCCTGATGGATAAGTCCCTGATGAAGGTGATACACTACCCGATCCGCTGGTGGTCACTGATAGGTTATAATCTGTCGGTCCCGGATCTGTACCTACTCCGGCCATCAAGGCATCGATGGCACCCTGGTCCACTACCGCTCCACTACTTCTATCAAATAGCGCAAAACCCATGTCTCCATTGTGACCATTGTCCCAATAGACCGAAAGTATCCCTCTTTGTTTCGCTGCATTGACGATGTACTCGAGATAGTACTCTCTAGCTGCTATGTGATCGGTATAGGCAGTTCCTGATAGTGAGGTTCGCTTCACTACACCAAACTCACCAATCACTACTGGCACACCTTGATCTACCCATTTGGTCTTCACCTGATTGAACAAATCATCTGTGTAGGCTTCCTGACCCCATGTGCAGACATCTCCACCTGCAAAAGGAGCACCCCAGGTAGTACATGCCTGACCATTGTTGGTATTGAGTGTGAAATCGTAAGGATCGTAATGGTGGATCTCCACAAATAGGCGATCCGAAGCTGAATCATTTGGGAGGGAAAAGTAATCCAAACCAAACCAGGCATTGGTATTATAGGTCTGTACGATCAGCACCCTGCTGGCATTGTTGCCACCAGTAGCACGCACGGCATTCACAAAAGTCTGGTTGAAAGATTCTTGTACTTCGATGTTTTCAGCTGTTGGGATGCTATAGTTCTCCCTTACCTCATTGGTTCCGGCAAAGAGCAAATGCTCGTCATAGCTATTGAAATAATTCGCTATTTGCGTCCAATAGGCGTCTTGCTTCACATTGATGGCAGCCTGCATGGAATAGATGGGATGCTCCTCTAACCAGCCACCGTCCCAGTGACTGTTCAGTATCACATACATATCATTGGCATAGCAGTAATCGACCACCTCCTTGACACGGGCTAACCAGGCGGGATCAATTTCATAGGTGCTCTGGTTGGCATAGCTGTCCCAGGCACATGGGATACGAACGGTGTTGAATCCGGCGGCTTTTACTGCATCGATCAGTTGTTGGGTGGTGGCAGGGTTTCCCCAACCTGTTTCATTGCCGGGTACTTCCAGGGAGTTACCGATGTTCCAGCCGATGGTCATTTGGCTGGCAAGCTCTGTGGCTGTCGGGCCTTGAGCTTTGGTGTCGAAATGTAGCCCTAGAGCTACGAGCATAGCAAGTATGCTACTCCGCAAAACGGAGCTTAGTTTTAGTCGTTTCATAATTATGCTTATTAGTTATAAAAATTCAATACAAGCTAGAAAACAAGAGCCGGATACTGGGGTGAGATTGGTTAACAATTGGGTGGTTAAATGTTTGATAGTGAACGGATAGAACAATCAAAGAACAGCACTATCCAAATAGGTTTTTTATCAAAATTCTACTCTCATTTCTTATAATGAGTGTTATAAACAACTGTTTGACCTTTCTGTTCACACTTGTATGTTTAATAAATGACATCATCATTGATTCTTCTTTGGTATTTGAGTAAATTAAGTACTTGACCCAAACATCGAACATCATGTCTACCTCTACCCTCTCAAAACTACTCGTAGTAATGGTGTTGCTGTCTGCCTGTCAGGCACCCAAGCAACAGGAAAGTTTTCAACTAGGCCAGCTCAATCATCAGTTCAAAATCAATAAGAGTGCGCAGGAACCTTTCGAAAGAGGATTGTTGTTGCTTCATAGTTTTGAATATGATGATGCGCGAGAGGCCTTTATCGAAGCACGCACCAACGACCCATCAGAACTGATGGCCTATTGGGGTGAAGCCATGTCTCATTACAAGGCCCTTTGGGGATTACAAAATGAAGATTCAGGCAAAGCAGTCATCCAGCGAGCAGGGATGACTCAGGATAACCGATATAAGTTAGCCAGTGGACCTTTAGAGCTGGACTTCTGGAAGGGAATTGAAATACTCTATGGTGAGGGGAGTTTAGACGCCAGAAATCAAGCCTATGCAGATCACATGGCGGATTTGTATGAGCGTTATCCGGACAATCAAGAGGTGGCGGCCTTTTATGCGCTGGCACTGATGTGGACCGAATCTGATGGCAGAACCCAGGAAGCATCAGGTTTGTCCGCCCAGATTGCCAAAGGTATTCTGGAGGAAAATCCTTTACATCCCGGTGCCTTGCACTACCTGATTCATGCCAATGATGATCCAGACTATGCGGCGCTTTCCATCGCAGCTGCCAATGAATATGCCGATGTAGCACCAGATGCGACCCATGCTTTACATATGCCCTCACACATCTATCTGGCCATGGGTATGTGGAATGAAATGGTTCATTCGAATGAAAATTCTTATGCGGCCAGTGTGAACCGTATGGAACGTAAAGGCCTGGGCGATGAAGCCAGAGGCTACCACAGCTATGCCTGGCTACACTATGGCTATTTGCAACAAGGCCGGTTCGACAAGGCAGAGAAGTTGCTCCGAGACATGCATCATTATGTAAACAGCGTGCCAGTGAGGTACACCAGACGCTATCTGATCAGTATGCAAAATGCCCAGTTGGTAGAATCAGGTCAATGGATAGAGGGGCTGGAACCTATGATTGTAAACATTGAGGATCTGAGCTTAACCAGTCAGGCGGGGCAACTTTTCTTTCAATCCATGCTGGCCTACGAAAAGGGAGATTCGATCTCCATAGCCGCCCATACTGATTCATTAGAAAACAAAATAGCAGCCGCAGAACTTATCGTAATTGAGAAGACCATAAGTGTATGTGGTACCGGACCTACCAGATATGCACCAGACAAATCAGACATCCTGCGTGCACAAGTGATGGTCAATCAAATGAATGCCTTTATCAGCATCTTGGCCAAGGATACAGAACTTACGGAGCTTTATCTGATGGCAGCTACTAACCTGGAGGAAGAGGCAGAATATTCTTACGGCCCTCCAGACATCCCCTATCCATCTTTCGAACAATATGGAGAGTGGTTGCTGACTCAAGATCGACCTAAGGAGGCTTTAGAAATGTTTGAAAAAAGCCTGGCAGTGGCAAAAAATAGAACCAGAGCCCTGGATGGAAAGATCAATGCACTCAATTTGCTCGGACAACCTGCTGCGATTGATTCTGTAAGGATGATCATAAAGGAGTTTTGGGTTGGAATCGACAGTACTGATGTGACGATATAAAAAAAGCACTCTACTATCTGGGATAGAAGAGTGCTAAACTATTGGATAACTCCTATTACGCTATATACAGTTCCGTCTGAACTGGTTTCTTATTTAGTTTTAGATGACTTGTTGTTTTTAACCAACACACTGTTTTCATGTGTATCATTCATCCAAACTTTATGATTTTTGGCTGCAGGTCCTTTCAACGCAGGTCTATCAGATATGACAGCTACCTCTGAGAAAATCTCCTGATTTTCAGTTGACCAAACCTTGCTGTTTTTAGCAGCAGGTCCTTGCAGTTTATTCACTTCAGACTTCATTACTATAGTCTGCTCTGTTTTTGTTTCATTATTCCAGGGCTTATGATTTTTAGCAGCAGGTCCTTTGAGAACCATTGTTCCCTTGCGCCTGAGCGAATATGGCTGCTGTAGAAAATGCAATTGCGATGATGACCGTTTTCATAACTATTTATATTTCGTGTTAGACATTTGATTAACTCTTCAGTACAATTTTACGAGGATTAATAGCCGAGATTTGTATAAGAAAAATGGTAATTTTTAGTGTAGGTTTTTCAGGATAATAGGCATCCGTATTTATACAGAGGTCAAGACTGAACATAAAAAAAGCACTCTGCTACAGTTAGATAGCAGAGTGCTCTATATGAGATCAACTCTAATTCAACCTTTTGGTTCTGATCTATTGTCTTACTTATTTGGTTCGCTTTATGGTATCCTTTTTGACTAATGTTGAATTATCCGTATCCGCCTTCATCCACACCTTGTGGTTTTTAGCAGCAGGACCTTTCAATGCTGGTCTATCAGATACCACAGCGATTTCAGTAAAGTCTTCCTTGTTCTCCTCAGCCCAAACTTTATTATTCTTAGCCGCTGGGCCTTGTAGTTTTTTGGCATTGTCAGACTTCATTACTATAGTCTGCTCTGTTTTTACATCATCCTTCCAAGGCTTGTAGTTTTTAGCTGCAGGACCTTTCAAATTATTTCTTCCTTGTGCGCCAGCAAAAGTAGCTGCCGTCAAAAACAAAATAGCAATTATTACCTTTTTCATAGCTCTGTGTATTTAGTGATTCAATCCGTTTTATTCATCTATACAATTATACGTGCTATAGAGGCCGGATTTACTCTAAGAAAAATGGTAAATAATAGTGGTAATAAATCCTGAGGACAGGCATCCGTATTTATACGGATACTCTTAAATCAAACTCAGTTTTGTTGCTTTTTTGATCAATTCAGCGGTGTTTTTGACGTCCAGCTTCTTCATCATATTTACGCGATGAGTCTCAACTGTACGCGTACTTATGATCAATTTATCGGCAATTTCCTTTGTGGTGAGACCATCAGAGATCATTTCTAGTATCTCCATTTCTTTGGCCGAAAGCTTCTTGGGCTGGTTGCCTTCCATGGCCATGATGTTGATCATTCGCTCGGATATGGTCGGATTGAAATACTTCTGTCCTTTGTATACCGTATTGATGGCCTGAACCAGCTCTTCCTCATCCGTATTTTTCAACAGGTAGCTATAGGCCCCACTCCTGACGCACTTCACGATGTAGTTGCCATCATCATGCATCGAGATGGCTATGGTTTTGATTTTTGGATATTCTTTTTTCAACTTGGTCAATGCCTCAAAACCATTCATCTCAGGCATGGTCAGGTCCAGTAAAAGCACATGCGGAAGGTCTCCCTTTTCTAAAAACTTAAACAGTTCCACTCCATTGCTAAGGCCGGCTAATACTTCAAATTCATCATTTCCAGCTAATAGGGCACTCATGCCGTCTCTGAATAACTGGTGATCATCTACAATGGCTATTTTAATCTTTGTCATTTTTCTTTGGGATTTCTACTTCCACTTCTGTTCCTGTTTGATCCGAATGGATCATAAAGAGTCCATTAAATACTTCTATTCGCTCCCGAATGTTGCGCAAACCTGATCCTGGTTGAGATTCGTTTACCTTAAAACCCTTACCATCATCCTGATAAAACAAACTGAATCGATCTTCAAATTCTGTCAATGACAGCTTGATACTTTGAGCTTCTGCATGCTTGAGCGTGTTATTGATCAGTTCCTGACAGACTCTGAATATGCATATATTAATTTCTGGATTCAGTTCAGTATCCTCATCAAATGATGAGTTGATATAGCGGATGTCCATATCAGAGGACTTTCTGACCAACTCTACAAAATTTTCCAGCGCCTTCCCTACTCCAAAGTCAATCAAGGCCTGGGGCATCAGGTTATAAGACATCTGCCGGATGGCGGTAATGGTATCATCCACCATTCTTTTCATCTTCAACTTGTCGTCCTCGTCCATGTCTGCCGACTGAACCGCCAGCTTGAGCGTAGTTAACAATGGACCTAATCCATCATGCAACTCTCTAGACAGCCTTTTTCTTTCATTTTCCTGTCCCGTGATAAGCGATTGCTTGGAAAGCAAACGGTTTTGATCTTCCTTCTTTTTGAATTCAATCAGCTGCTTCTGCATTTGCATCAGGGATTTGCCCAATACATCACTTTCGCCGAGGGGCTTATGGCTAGAGTCCAAATTCATACTACCCAACTCATGCGAAAACTGGATCGCTCCACTGATACTCTTTTTCAATTCATCCAGCGCATTGAACATTTGGTTGATCTCCTGAGCAGGGTAATGCTTAGTGAAGCTGATATTATATTTTCCTACAGACATACTGGTCAGTAGATCCCGCATTTTTAATAAGGGCTTGGAAAAAAGATCCATCAGAAAGAAAGACAGTGCAATGGAAACGACTAATACCAACAGTGCAATAAGCAATAGCTTGGCACGCATTTCCTGTAGCGGTATGTTGACTTCTTCTACATCTATTTCGGACAAAATGCCCCAGTTGAGGTTGGGTACATTGATGCGCTGATAGGCACTGAACACTTCCACTCCCCGATAATCTGCAAACATGCCGGTGCTGTCCTTTCCTGCTAGGGATTTGTCTACTCCCTGGGTATGCGCTTCAATATTTGATGGGATTTTGGAAGGGAAAAACCGAGAAACTGAACGCAATGAATAGTCTACTCCAACCAGATAGGTCTCTCCACTCTGGCCCATTCCGGTTCGCTCCAGCAGGATCTCCTGAATGCGTGGCAATCGTTTTACATTCATCAAGTACCTGCCACTATCCAAAACTTCAATGAAGGCTAATTTGATTTTACCCTGTTCATCGCACTTGCTCACGTCATAGATGCCTGAGGTAATCACTCCATCAAAAGAGAAATCGGAACATAGGTGCTCGGTAGGATCGGTAGTATAATAAATGTTATTCTCCAGATTATCTCTAGACTGGAGAATAACATTCTCATGAAACTCCCCCCATTCTGATTCTAAATAGTGCTCGATCTGAACACATTTTAGATTTTTAATAGAGGCCAAATGAAGCAGTACCCGTTCGTTGAGTGCCTGCTGGAATTGCTGATAAAAGAATATGGACAAAGACGCAATGGTCAATATGATTAGCATATTGATCATAAGTGTCGTCCAAAGCCTGATACTGATACTGTTCATTTGTTTAGCCATGATTCAGCAACGTCCAATTTAGACAAACAAATGATGAATAAAAACGGTAACACAGATCAGACTGCAATAATAATCAATACAGGTGTTATTCTGTTTCAAATCATGTTTTTTTCTGTGTGTATCTTAAATTTTATTATCCTTGCGGTTGGTTTTGACAACAAGCCCCCAAAGCTGATAAAAAACTGGATAACGCTTTATTATTGGATACATCAAATTCATTTTTATGAACAAAAAATCTATTTCGCTATTGATTATGGCATTTGCTATGCCTTTGATCAGCTGGGGACAAGACAGCAGTCTGGATACAGGAGATACGGCCTGGATGCTCGTATCGACCGCACTCGTGATGCTGATGACCCCCGCAGGTCTAACCTTGTTTTATGGAGGACTTACCCGAAGAAAGAGTGTACTCAATACCATCGGTATGAGCTACACAGCTTTTTGTACCGCCACCATTGTATGGGTAGTGATCGGATACAGTTTGGCCTTCAGTGAGGGCAATGGTTTTATTGGAGGATTCGACTACTTTATGCTTCGAGGCATTAAAATCGACGACATCTCCGGCACGATACCTCACCTACTCTTTGTCATGTTTCAGGGCACTTTCGCAGCTATAGCCGTCGCATTGGTGAGTGGTTCTATCATCGAGCGTGTAAAATATTCTACCTGGTTTATTTTCTCCATTCTTTGGGTAATGTTCATCTACTCTCCTATTGCTCATATGGTATGGGGCGGTGGCATCCTAAGTGATCACGGAGAGCTTGACTTTGCTGGCGGTACCGTCATTCATATCAATGCAGGAATCTCAGGTTTGGTTCTCGTGTATCTCGTAGGTAATAGAAAAGGACACAAAGGGCTGGAGCACCGTCCTTCATCCACCAAACTAATGCTGCTGGGTAGTGCATTGTTGTGGTTTGGATGGTTTGGTTTCAACGGAGGTAGTGAGTTAGCTGCTGACTTTATTGCAGCCAATGCACTGTTGGTGACTAATGTCGCTGCTGCAGCAGGTGGATTGGCATGGCTCACCATCGAGTGGATGACTAGCCACAAGAAACCGACTTTGCTAGGATCTGCCTCTGGTGTCGTATCTGGTCTGGTGGGAATCACCCCAGCATCTGGATATGTTGATGTGAGTGGAGCTATCCTGATTGGTCTGATTTCTGGTGCCATTGGATATTTTGGTGTGGTTAAACTCAAGGTGCTATTAGGGTATGACGATACGCTGGATGTATTTGGCATTCATGGTTTAGTGGGAATATTCGGAGCAATAGCTACCGGGTTTCTGGCCAACCCAGATATCAATGGAGAAACTGGCCTACTCTATGGAAATCCAGGTCAAGTAGTTCCTCAGCTGGTGGCGGTTGGTGCCACGATTGTTTATTCTGGAATCGGATCGATCCTACTTTTTAAAATCACCACTTTGGTGACAGGTGGTGGGCGTGTAGAAGATGCACTAGAAGACCAGGGTATGGATCTGGGCTATCATGGAGAAGAGAGTTTTGATACTGAAGATTATATAGAACCAACCAAAGCATAAGATAGACTAATTACTAAATAACAAAGGCCTTTGAATCAATTCAAAGGCCTTTTTAATATAAATTTAAATGTAGTAGATAAGCCCCTTCTGAGCAAACCTTAACTGATTTCTAACCGCCAAATTAGAATTATAAATACTTTTTAATCTCCTTGAATTTTAGGTTTCTTCGATAGCCTGGACCTTTCCAGGAATCGCTCCTTCATCATAATAGGTAAGGTAAATCCCTGAAACAATATAGAACAAACCACTACCACATAAGTCATGGTTATCATCAATTCTTTGCCAGGAAAATGACTTAGTGCCAATATCAATGCGATGGGCAAACCTCCCCTGAAGGTTCCCCAGCTCATCACCGATACGGTGTTTTTGTCAAAGGCCACATGAGAAGACATCATCTTAACCGGCACAAAAACACTGAGCCATCTACCGAACAAGACTATATTGACTGCTATGAAGCCCACTGCGAAGTAGTCCATTCTTAGCTCTATCACCAGCATTTCCAGTCCCATGAGGACAAATAAGAGTACGGCCATCGTCTGCTCCATCAAGTTCCAAAATTTATAAACATAGTTGTTGACCACACCTTTTTCACTAGGATCCTTCTGATCGACACGTCCCAAATTACCAATCATCAGTCCCATTATCAGAGCCACCAGCTTTGAGTAAATATTAAAGTACTCTGAAATGAAGGCACCCACCATCACCAGGGCGATCGTGATCAATACCTCAATGTGCATTTCCTCATTGTCGATGTAATTGAGAATGAGATACCCTACATAGCCCATACCGATTCCAATGGCTACACCGCCAATGATCTCAAGACTCACCACACGAGCTACTTCTACAAAAATCATTTCGTGTCCTTCAGAGACTTGCATCACATGATAAAGGACAAATGCCAATACGACCGAAAAGGCTCCATTAAAAAGAGACTCGCCTTCTATTTTTACAGTTAGTTTTTTGGGCAGAGAAAACCTGCCTGTGATATTCATCGCTGAGATGGGATCTGTAGAAGAAATCACAGCACCAAACAGCAAACTGAACATATACGATACCTCCAGATTGATCAAATGCAATACACCATATAGGATACTTCCTATCGCTATGGTGGATATTAATGCACTGAGGATAGACAGCATGATCACCGTAAACTTCAGATCTCCCAGTCGTTTTAGGTTCATTTTAAGCCCTCCTGCAAAAAGAATCACACTGATTACTACTTGATTGAGTACGGGGCTAAAATCAAATTCCTTGACATGAGCTGCTACATTGAGGGAAGGAAACATTCTACCCACTATAAGTACTGTAAAGGACAGTAAGAGGGTGAGTATCATCAAGCCAACCGAAGAAGGAAGCTTCAGATAAAATGTATTGATAAATATGAACAGGCCGGACAGGAAAATAAGGAAAGCGACTACATCAAATAAGTGCATAACATTTCATGGTTTTGTTCTTTACAATGTTAGAACAAGGGGTCACAAAATGTAATCTCAGAAATTTTGTAAATCTATTTCCGTATTAATACGGAGTGCCTTACTCCTCCGTGTCCCTTGGGGGCTCCAAGCTCTTTAAAAAAGCCACAACAGCTTCCCAGTATTCTTTATGGTCCGTTTGTCTGACCCACAGCGCACTGGATCCATGGTTGCCCAAAGTCTCGCTTGGAGTGAAATTCATTTTGCCTGATGCTGAAATCGCATCATATATCGCTTGCCAATTGGCTATTTCATTCCTTGCTGAGGCAATGAAAACTGGACAGTTGATGTTAACAGTACTTTGCTTGATCCAGTCTCCAGGTTTGCCTTGAGATCTAAAATATTCTCCTGGTGAAAATGAAAGTACAGCCTGTGCCTTACCGGGGTTGTCACCAGCATATTTGATCACCAATGCTGAAGAGTAGCTACTTCCCCACAAGATCAATTTGTTACTGGTCATGGCGCGACTGTATTCTACCGCTGCAGCGATATCTTGATAGGCGTCCACATATTGTGTTTCACGCATCAGTGCCCTTGCGTTCTTGTTGGTCTCATTGCGAACACCATTGACCAGATTGCCAGAGCGTAAATCCACCGCCAGGCAATTGTACCCTAATCGATTCAAGGTAGGTGCAATCTCTAAGTATTCCCCTCGACTCCATCCCGCTTGATGAAAAAGCACAATCATAGGAGCGGTTTTAGGGTGTGCCATATGCAGGTCTGCGACTACTTCCACTCCATCTTCCGCCTTGAAAGTTACCCTTTCAGAAGCCTGGCTATTCAAAGTAAATAGAACAAGGATTATACTTAGAGATTGTTTGATCATAATATGATTATACTGCTACGCTGTTTTCTCTCAACGCGTCGTTCAAAGAAGTTTTCTTATCTGTACTTTCTTTTCTTTGACCAATGATCAAAGCACAAGGAACGTTGTATGTACCGGCAGGGAATTCTTTGGCATAGGATCCAGGGATGACAACTGAGCGCTCTGGTACATAACCTTTGTACTCCTTAGGCTCACTTCCTGTGATATCGATGATTTTAGAACTCATGGTTAGGTTAACACCCGAGCCTAAAACGGCTTCTTTACCTATTCTCACACCTTCTACCACGATACATCTCGAACCGATGAAAGCATTGTCTTCAATGATTACAGGTGCAGCCTGTACGGGCTCCAACACACCACCGATACCTACTCCACCACTCAGGTGAACGTTTTTACCAATCTGTGCACAGCTACCTACAGTTGCCCATGTATCCACCATGGTTCCTTCGTCTACATACGCTCCGATGTTTACATAAGAAGGCATCAAAACAGTACCAGAAGAAATATACGCTCCATATCTAGAAACAGCATGAGGTACTACTCTAACACCGAGTTTGTCATAGTCTTTTTTCAAGGCCATCTTATCATGGAACTCAAAAGGACCTACTTCGATTTTCTCCATTTTTCTGAGAGGGAAATAAAGGATAACTGCCTTCTTCACCCAATCGTTCACTTGCCATCCGTCGGCAGTTGGCTCAGCGGTTCTCAATCGGCCTTTGTCCAATTCCTCGATCACAAATTCTATCGCTTTTACGACCTCTGGTTGGTGCAGCTTTGATCTATCTTCCCAGGTTTCCTCTACTAGTTTCTTGATGTCCTCCATCTTATCTCTTGGTATTAAATTTTAAAATTTACTCAGTATCATTTGAGGGTAAAATCTGCGCAATATTAAATAGATTTGGTCTCATGCCGAAGGAAAACATAGCATTCGTCTCCTTGCTCAAACCTGTGGATGACATTCGCAGTTACCACAAGCTAGCCCTTAGTCTTTCCAAACATACTGAGGCAGATATTCATTTGTTTGGGTATCCCACTCAATCAAAGCTAAAACCCACCGACCGAATTCATTTTCATCCCTCAAAACCATTTCCAAGAATCAGTTTTCAGCGCCTGATTGTTCCCTATTCCATTTTCAAAAGATTGCTTCAACTAAAACCCAAGATTGTAGTAGTTAACTCTCCTGAATTACTGTGGGTTACGATTTACTGCAAAATATTATTTGGCACTAAAATCATCTATGACATACAGGAAAACTACTTTAAAAACCTGTGGTTTCAGAATGTCTACCCTCCATTGATCAAGCATGTTCTTGCTCTGACGCTAAGGCTAAAAGAGGTACTAACGGCCCCAGTATTTGATCATTTTTTGTTTGCAGAAAAGTGCTATTCATCTGAATTAAAGTTTATCAACAACAGATATACTGTCCTGGAAAACAAGGCTTTGTCTGCGGTCAAAAGAATTAGGAATGAAAACCATCCCAGGCCCCAAATTCTGTTTAGCGGTACCATCACTGAAAACACTGGTATTTATGAAGCCCTTTCATTGGTCAATGAATTGTCCAGGCATATTAACCTGACGCTTAGGATAGTAGGTCATTGTCCGGAAGCCAAGATCTATCGATGGCTTAAAGAACAAGAAGGTGAAACCTTGAGTTTGCATATCGATCAGCGGCCCATTCCCTATTCCGAAATCGAAGAAGCCATCAAACATGCCGATGCAGGCCTGGTTTGTTATAGAACCAACCCCAGCAATCAGCACTGTATGCCTACTAAGGTATTCGAATATGCAGCTAGTGGATTACCCATTATGTACGAAGAAGGAAGCCATTGGCAATCTTTCATCAAGAAATACACCAAAGGACTTCCGTTTGATTTCAATCAAATAGATCAGAAAAAAGCAGAAGACTTTCTCCATGCCTCTATGGATAGAAGTCAGGAACTTTCGACGTTAAAGGCCTTGTGGGAAGAAGAAGAAATCAAATGGATAGACTGCTTGAAAAAGCTCAAGATATTGGATTAGCTAAAAATAAAAAGCTATTCTTTTACCCTAAAAAAATCCAAATTGGTACCATTCTCCGAAATAGAAAAATGATTGGTGCCATGTAGGGTGATTCGGAAATTACCTTCTTCGTTTTCCAGATAAATCTGATCTTCAGATTTGACTAAAAGGTTCAACCTTTCGCGCTGTCCTCGGTTGATGGTCCATTGATAGAATTGATTATTGACCTCATCGAACCCAATCAATCCTTCTCTAATGTAATTAACACCATTCATATGCTCTATTTCGTAAGCATTCTCTGCAATAAGTGTGAAAGAAATTCGGCTGTCATCATTGCCTTTGAAGCTCCCGTGAAACATCTCCATGATGGTATTCGCATTGGCGCGTTCATTCTCGTCTGGTTTGATTTTAGAGGATAGCTCTATGGCCAAAGCCAGCTTGGTCTTGATAGAATCTGCGGTCAGGCGCAGACTATCGTAGGTATGCGGAACAGGTATTTGTAGAAAAAATTCTGCAAAAGAGGGCCTGTCATTTTTGGTTCTTTGGATTAGCTTTTGATTGCCAATGGTGTTCACCTGTACTACCTGACCATAAACGATTCTACCCTGATCTTCATTCACGTCATGTACTTTGATACTACTGGCATCCAGATTCGAAAGCAATACCTTTCTATCATAATAGGTGTTTCGAGTAATGAAAGAAGGACCATCCGATGAGGTATTCTTAATATTAATCATCCCGGTCTCATCATTGTAGAAAAATCGGTTGCTCCACCATTCCTGGGTTTGCGCATTGTAGTAGCTAATGTTGATCTTTTTCTCTAACCAATCGATGGTTTCAGCAAGGACTTCTTGATCGTTTTGAGCACTCAATTGCACATTGATCCCAAGTGCCATGATGATTAAAACACAGAATCGTAGAATAAGCGGATTTTTCATTGTCGCTAATTTACGACATTCGGCTGTTCCCACCAGCGCGGAAATTTATTATTTAGCTCATCCATGGTAAATGCCTCTCCAATCTTTGGAGTAATGATAGGGATTCCCAATTCCTCGGCTTTAGATGTAGCTCTTTCGACTGGATCGCGCCAATCGTGAAAGGCCAAAACAAAAGTACCCCAGTGTATGGGCATAATGGCCCTAGCCCCTACATCCTGCCCTGCTTGTACACTTTCTTCAGGCATCATATGGATTTGACTCCAACGTTCATCGTATTGGCCACATTCCACCATAGCAAAATCAAAGGGTCCATACTTCTCTCCGATTTCCTTGAAATGTGGTCCGTATCCTCCATCCCCACTAAAATAGATTTTGTCTTCGTTACCCTTGAATATCCACGAGCCCCAAAGTGTGGCATTGCTGTCACCTATCCCACGACCTGAAAAATGACGCGAGGGTGCAAATGCCATTTTGATTCCCTTTAGTTCAGTTTCATCCCACCAGTTCAAAGACTCAATTTTGGATGGATCCACTCCCCACGCTTCCAAATGGGCATCGACTCCCAATGGAACAAAAAAACGACCTACTTTGTCTTTCAATTTTTGGATAGAACCATAATCCAAATGGTCGTAATGATCATGAGAAATTACCACTGCATCGAGATAAGGTAATTTCTCAATAGCTATGGGAAGTTCTTTTACAAATCGGGCCTTCCCCAACATAGGATGTGGGGCAGGAACATCTCCCAACATAGGATCAATCAGAATCTTGCTACCATCCAATTCCAGCAAAATAGTGGAGTGACCAAACCAGGTAATTCTGGTTTTAAGGTTGTTTACAATCTCTAAGGAATCAAGCTTTTCAGGCATCAATTTCTTTTCAGGAGCCCTTTGCTCCTTATTGGTGAATTGCTCCTTGAAAAAACCATAGATATTCTTAGCATTAACTTCCATGGTATAGGTAGGTATCAAGTTGACAAATCCTCCATCCTGATAGTGATCCAGTTTGGCATATTGCAGTTTGTCTGCTTCTGATTGTTTTCCTCCAAATTCTGGATTGAAACGAATAAACAGAAAAACCGCAAGTACTAATATTATGATAAATGTTGCAATACTAACTAGAAGCATAATGAAGATGCGTTTGAACCTGCTTGATGTTATTTTCATTAATTAAAAGGCACTCAAGGTGCATTTTCTAAAGCCAATGAATGTAGGTACGTGGAGTTGGGTATTATGTTTATAATATCAAAAAGAAAAGGATTCCCCGAATACCGGAAAACCCTAATAGAGTGTAAGAGTTATCTTCTACCTTTTCTTTTCCAGGGCGCATTCTTTTGCCAATCTCCGGCCATGATAGATCCATATGGAAGCACTTCATCCACAACTTCACCCAGACCAAATGTTTTCATTTGACACCTAACCGAAGAGGCATCTTTATAAGCAGATGGCAATTCGGTAATATCAATTTCACCAGAGTGAAATCTGATATCTAGGTTTGCTGTTTCTTCTTCAAACACTTCCTGCACTGACCTTTCTTCTTTGGACTTTCTGTGCTGTGTTCTACTTAAGTTTCTACCAGCCCCATGTGGAGCAAATCCCCAGTTGTTAACGGTATGCTCACCTTTTACGATTAAAATAGGCTCAGCCATGTTCAAAGGAATTAATCTTGAAGTTTGACCTTCTGGCAAGAAAGAATCCTTTAGAGGAGTCGCTCCCTTGGCATGATAGAAAAGCTCTCCTTCTTTAAATACAAAGTTGTGCTCATTCCAAAACCTGCTTTTAACTTCTACACCGATCTTATCAGCAATTGCATCATGGATACAAGCGTGATTCAACTTAGTCCATGATCTAATTATTTGTAAGGCCTCCCAATAGGCCTTTCCCTCATCAGTATCAAATGGAATCCATGCATTTTGCTTCAATGTTTCTTTAGAAAGTTGCTTCCTGAACTTTTCAGCAGTAATCATTCCTTTCTTGAACAATCGCGCACCAACACCTCTGGATCCATGATGAGTTACCAGCATTGTATTTCCTGTATTCTTGGATTTTCCAACATAAAGAAAATGGTTCCCATCCCCTTGAGTCCCCAAATGAGCTCTGGCAATCTTAATCAGATTCTTATCATTGAGAAATTTGTTAGACTCGAATGCTTCTAATAATTCTGATGGAAAACGGAATTGCACATCACGATCTCTACCACCCGGTCCAAAATGCGTTACCTTCTCCGCAATATCCATAACCTGCTTTGGATCTATTTCCCCAAGATCGGTCAACATCACCGAGCAGCAGATATCCGCACTATGCATTCCCGGATGGATAGCATTTTTTGTGACCACCACACCTCCTACCGGAATCGTCCCGATGGATCCAGTTGGACACGCGTCTGGCATCAAGGCACCACCCACCACTGTGGGCGTTCGCATTACCTCTTGCATGGTCGCTACCACTGATTGCACATTCTCTTCCTCTATTTCTGATTCAGATTCAATATTGATCGCAAAAGGGACAGCTTCATCTTTTAACGCCAATTGAGGCGGAGATTTGAATTGCTCCAAATACACCATCATCTCTTCATTAGTTAGTTCCCTTTCGTTGATGTAATCGATGGCTTCTCTAAACCAAGCATCAGGTTCAAATCCCATATCGATTAATATATGTCCATCTATTTTTTTCATGACTTTCTGTTTATGCCTGATCTGCTTATTAGTTTAATTCAGATTGAGCAAAAGATTATTAAAACAGTGTATCAACAAGAAGCACTGTCCACTAATTATTTATTTGGCGAGAAAATTCCTCTCAACTGATCTACAATTTGACCATTTCCCGAAACTGTTATCTCACCAATTTTATCGGCAATCTTCTCTACATATTCCATCTCTTTCAGTTTAAACAACATCTCATTTTCAGACAATAGTTTAGCCGTGTTCAAAAGACTTCTAGTTGAGGCAGTTTCCTCTCGCCTAGTAATCACATTGGCTTGTGCTTGTTTTTGAGCTATCAAAACCTGATTCATGATCTCTTTCATTTCACCTGGTAATATGATATCTCGAACACCACAACCCATTATTTCTACCCCTAGCTGAAGAGATTTCGTTTTTAGAGAACTCATGACATAATCACCTACTTCCTCCTTGTTTTCTAACAACTGATCAAACGTCAAACTGCCCACATATTCTCGTAGAGCTAATTGCAAGAAGATATACAGCTGTCTTTCGTAATCCTTATTATCCACAATGGCTTTTTCAATATCTATTACTCTAAATTGAGCAAAGAAATTGAGTCGAAGCGCAGCTTTATCCTTAGTCAATATTTCCTGACCAGAAACTTCCAATTGCTGTTGTCTTAAATCAATTCTTGATACAGCAACCTCTTGTGCATTCTTCCAAAAGTAGTATTCACCAGGATCGAGTATTCGATCCATTTTGTTATCTACAAACAACACACCCTTCTCAAAAGAGTCCACTTTGCAAATTCGAACATAAGGCACCAATTCCTTTCTTTTCAAAGCTAAGAGCTCAACGGCCTCTGTGATTTCAATTTTACTTAAATCAACACGAGTAAACCTATAATCCACCAAGCCTTTCCAATAAGTAAATCTACCCGGTCCTAGAATTCCACTAAAGTTTCCGTTTCGATAGAGTAATACCATTTCATTATCTCCAACTTCAATCAGATGTAACAATGCGGCTATCTTTTCATCCTTCAGGAGCACATTTATTTCGATAGAAGGATAAAATGGCTGAGCCATATCGTAGCTGAGGAATGTCTCAAATGGACCGATCCAATGCAATCCTGCTGTGAGCACTCTTTTGTAATCACCATTTTTAAAAACCAAACCGACATTGCCAGCACTAATTCTTATCCTTTTCATCGTTATTATAATTATTAGTTAAAATTCATTTTTAAGAAAGTAGAAGAGATCGCCATCCTTCCAATGTGGAATGTTGATTGAGTCTGATTCAATAATTTTCAGTTCTCGTTCAAGGCATACCCTTATTCAATAAAAGAGCACGTGTTGAAGTTGAAGTAAAGACCACCAAATCGGACGGTATCCACACCATTCAAGACAATGTCCAGACTGCTATTAAACCCTATTAATAGCGGGCTAAACCTAATCTGCTTTCTGATAGTCATTTTTAAAAGTTGACCTTCTTTTGAAGTAACAATGGGCATCTACCCACCTACTGTTCTACCAATTGAACTATCCCATTGCAGGGAGTGGGGCTCGAACCCACAACTAATAGGGCTTGTTGTTCTAACCGCTGAACTATCACATATGGACTGTGAGAGGGAGTCGAACCCTCGCTTGCAAGCAGAGAAAATCACGTCCGGATGGAGCAGCATATTCTTAGGGAATACTGCGGAGCTATACAGAAACTCTCACCAGGTCTCCGATTCCTTTCGCACTTTCACGCTTCCTATTTCAGGAAGATCATTGTCAACCCTTTGGGTTGAAAGCATTTTTTAATTATTCAAAGAACAAAATGTGGGAATGATAGGGTTCGAACCTACTCAGCCACATAGCACCAGATTTACAGTCTGGCCCAACTCTCCATCGTTGGCGCATTCCCATTTTTTTCAATACCTCTCCGCCATATGCGGAGAGGGTGGTAAGTCTCATTGACTATTGATTTTCAATGATGTTTCAAAGTTGAAGCGCTGCTGCGCAGTCTTTTTGCGCAGATGAATTATCTTTCATTTTTTTATAAAAAAATTGAATATGCCTGTTAATAGGAATGCATTGATCCGTTATAAAACCATTGACAACTGTCTGAGAAACCGATTTCGAAAATGGACATTGGAGGATCTGATCGAAGCTTGTTCGGAGGCACTTTACGATTACGAGGGAATAGACAAGGGTGTAAGTCGACGGACTATTCAAATGGATATTCAAATGATGCGTAGTGACAAACTAGGTTACCACGCACCTATCATAGTGGAAGAAAAAAAATACTACACCTATTCTGATCCCGAATACTCTATTACCAATATCCCACTTACCGATCAGGATTTGGATAAATTATCTGAGGTGGTTGATATCCTTAAGCAATTCAAGGGGTTTACGCACTTTCAGGATTTGAGTGGAATGGTTCAAAAACTCGAGGATAAAATTCATGTCAGCAAAACAAATCAAAGACCTATCATAGACATTGAGAAAAATGAAAACCTAAAGGGACTCGAATTTATTGATCCTATTTTTAGAGCTATTTCTAGCCAAAAGAAACTAATTATCACTTATCAGTCATTCAAAGCTAGAAGCAGTAGTCTATTTGAATTCCATCCTGCATTGCTCAAAGAATGGCGTAATCGCTGGTTTGTGCTAGGTAAAAAAAGACCTTCAGACAACTTTATGATGTTGGCGCTCGATCGAATAGAAAAGCTTGAAGTGTTAGAAGAATCAGTAATGGACTACAGCCAGTATGATTTGTCTAATCACTTTAAAGATGTAATTGGAGCTACAGTCAATGTAGGCCAAGAGCCACAAGAGGTCAAAATTCTTGTATATGGTAAACATGTACCCTATGTTCTGACTAAACCCATGCATCACAGCCAAAAGGTCGTAGAAAAAACTAAAGAAGGCGTGATCATATCTTTGAGAGTACAGCACAATTTTGAGTTGGAAAAGGAAATCCTATCCTTTGGCGAGTTTATGAAAGTAATTGCTCCGGCACGTCTTAGATCTAAAATAAAAGAACGCCTATCCCATTCCGTAGATATATATCAAACGGACCTGATGCAAAGCCAAATCAAACACTATCCACAAAAGTTGAATGCGAGAGGCTCCACTATCATTAATTCAGTGTATACTCGAAAGGCTATAGGTAAGATTGGAGCCATCCTTTATAAATACAAAACCAATGAATCTGGAACGACTCAATCGGTGTATTCGATTCGAAACCTTTTAGGAAAGCTACCACAACTAAAAGACTACTTGATTAATGCGAATATTCGAAAAATTTTGAACAACATTGACGAAAAGCTGTTTTTAACAAAAGCCATCTACTTTGATAAACCAGCGGAATCGAACTGGTATGTCACATGGCATCAGGATAGCACAATTAATGTTGACACCAAACTGGAACTACAAGGGTATCAAGGCTGGACTAAAAAGGAAGAGTTCTATGGTGTTCGGCCACCAGAGGAGATTTTAAAGAATACCATTACGCTCAGAGTACATTTAGATGATACCAACGAAGAAAATGGTGCATTGAATATCATCACTGGATCTCATCAAAAATTATTAAACAAAGATGAAGTGCAACTAATTACGCAAAATGCTTGGCCCAGCACATGTGATGTACGCACTGGAGGGATTCACTTGATGAAGCCTCTCCTGCTTCATTCCACCCCAAAAACTGTCAATCAAAAAAACCGAAGAGTTATTCATTTAGAATTTAATTCCTTGGAATTACCTAATGATATACATTGGGCAGAACGAATGGAGATTAACTAGATTATACTTCAGCACACACCTTATTGCAATATGCTTCTTCCTTATTCAATGAAATAGCTAAATCATTGAACCTAAATATTAATGGTTAAAAAAACCCGATTAGCTCATGTGTTTTAAAAGAAAAAGCCTTTCATTTGACTGAAAGGCTTTGAACTCATTTCTTTAAAATCTGCCGGGCCTGGGTGAGACTGGTTTGAACTTTTTGGTTCATCTCTTCCACTGACTCTGCCTGTTCCTTGAGGTCTATCAAGGTCTCTTCAGCTTCTGCTCGCACCTCTTCTGACTCATAAGTATCTGGCAATCCTTTGGTTATTTGCTCTGCGGTAAAGGCATCAGAAAAACCTCGCATCCATACCATCATACTTTCATGTGCTATATCCAGGTCTTCAATAGCCTGCAGCTTCACACTATCATTCTCTGTACTGTCCAGAGTTGCTGCAAGTTCTTTTTTCAAACTTATGAGATTTCCCATTTCGGCCATGGCCACATCATGTACCTCTATCACCTCTTTCATCAATTGATTGAACTCAGTACTAACAGCTTCCGGTTTTTTTGATCCACAAGCCGATAGTATCACAATCAATAGTATACTTATATATCTCATATTATTCGAATTCTAAAACTAAATCATTAGACTCAACCAGATCGTTGGCAGAGAGAAAAACCGACTTGATCACCCCACTATCTGTTGCGGTGATAGTAGTTTCCATCTTCATGGCCTCAATCACAAAAAGAGGATCATTTTCTTTGACCTGATCACCTACTTTCACTTTTATTTCCACCAGTTTACCAGGAATTGGCGCTCCGATTTCTCGATCAGTTTCCGCTTTTCTATTGATCGGTTTACTCACTGATATATGTTGATCAATCACGCGAATCATTCGCGTCTGACCATTCAGCTCAAAGTAAACATCACATTGCCCTGATTCATCTGGACTCGATTTGTATAGGAATTTGATGATAATTGATTTGCCTTTTTCCAAATCAACCAGAATCTCCTCATTTTCCTTCATTTGATAGAAAAAAGCCTTGGTTGGAAGCTTCATCACTTCACCAAACATCTTCCATCTGTTGTAAAAATCCTTAAAGACTTTCGGGTACAGCTTGTAGGATAAGAAATCCAATTCATCACAATACTCATCGAACTCTTCCTGAAACAGCTTCATCTCCTTATCAAAGTCGATGGGTTCCAGATGTGCATTCGGTCGCTCTGTAAAAGGCTTTTCCCCTTTCAAAATGGCTTTCGAATAATCCATCGGGAATCCACCAGCTGGCTGTCCTAGTTCTCCTTTAAACAGGCTCACCACAGATTCTGGGAATGACAAGGCTTTATCTGACAACACATCTTCAGGCTTCAAACCATTAGAAGTCATATAGATCGCCATATCTCCAACTACTTTAGACGATGGAGTTACTTTGACGATATCACCAAACATCTTGTTGACGATGGCGTAGTTCTTTTTCACCTCCTGAAACTTATCACCAAGACCCAAGGACTCTGCCTGTGGCCGCAAATTACTATACTGTCCACCCGGGATTTCATGGTCATAAACTTCAGCTGTTCCGGCTTTCAACCCAGACTCAAATGGATAGTAATACTCTCGTACATCTTCCCAATAGTTAGAGTATTGGTTCAGGGATTGAATATTCATTTCATGTTCCCTTTCATGACCTTTCATCACATGCAGGAAGGAATTGAAATTGGGCTGTGAGGTCAAGCCAGACATAGAGCCCAAGGCCAGATCTACGACATCCACCCCAGCGTTCACTGCAGAATGATAGGTGGTAGACTGAATAGAGGAAGTATCATGGGTATGAAGGTGGATTGGTAAATCCACCGCTTTTTTCAGTTCTGAAATTAATACCTCGGCACTTTTAGGCTTCAACAAGCCCGCCATATCTTTGATGGCCAACATATGAACCCCCTCGTCCTCCAGCTGTCTGGCGAGCGTCAGGTAATAATCCAGATTGTATTTGGAATCTTTATTTAACACATCACCTGTATAGCAAATACAGCCTTCAGCGAGCGCATCCGTTCTTTCTCTGACCGCTTTGATACTGACCTTCATCGCTTCTATCCAGTTCAAAGAATCGAATATCCTAAAAACATCCATTCCATTCTCCCAGGACTTCTCGATGAACTTCTCCACCAGGTTATCCGGATATGCCTTATATCCTACCCCATTTGACCCTCTAAAAAGCATTTGGAGCAACACATTTGGCATGGCTTCTCTAAAAAGCTTCAACCTCTCCCATGGGTTTTCATTGAGGAAGCGCATACAAACATCGAAGGTCGCTCCACCCCAAACTTCCATTGAGAATATCTCTGGATGATTCTTGGCAAATCCTTCAGCTACTTTCAGCATGTCAATCGTGCGCATACGAGTAGCTAGCAGAGACTGGTGTGCATCTCGAAACGTCGTATCTGTATAATGTATGCGCTTATCATTCTTAAGCCAATCGACAAATCCTTCACGACCCAAAGCCTTTAGCTTATCTTTAGTTCCTTCCGGATAAGCTCCCGTTTTGTTAAACTCTGGGATAATTGGTGACCTGAAAACCTTATCTTCATCCACTTTCTTTACATCCGGATGACCATTGACAGCTACATTTCCCAAATACCTGAGGAGCTTGGTTCCGCTGTCCTTTCTCCTTGGCATATCGAACAGCTCAGGATGCGACTCTATGAACTGAACCGTTGTTTTCCCCTTATAAAACTCCGGGTGTGTAATGACTTTGTTAAGGAAACCAATATTGGTTTTTACACCACGGATTCTAAACTCTTTTAATGCACGACTCAATCGCTGCGAGGCACCTTCCAGCGTTCGTCCCCATGCACTCACTTTCACGAGCATGGAGTCAAAGAATGGAGAAATGTTAACGCCGGAATAGCAATTACCTGCATCTAGCCTGATACCAAAACCACTGGCACTGCGATAGGCAATGACGCGACCATAATCGGGACTGAAATTGTTAGTTGGATCCTCAGTAGTGATTCTACACTGGATCGCATAACCATGACATTCTACATCTTCCTGAGATTTGATATAAATCTGCTTGTCAGAGAGTTTATGGCCCATGGCTATCAAAATCTGAGAGCGAACGATGTCCACTCCTGTGATTTCTTCTGTAATAGTGTGCTCAACTTGCACACGCGGATTCACCTCGATGAAGTAAATATTTTCATCCTTATCCACCAAAAACTCCACAGTGCCTGCATTACTATAACCTACAGATTTAGTGATGTTTAAGGCGTATTCATAAAGCTTATCTTTTGTTTCTTGTTGGATAGAAATACATGGGGCCACTTCTACCACTTTTTGAAAACGTCGCTGAACAGAACAGTCTCTTTCGAACAGGTGAATGAGGTTTCCATGTCTGTCACCCAGGATCTGAACTTCAATGTGCTTTGGCTGGTCTATGAACTTTTCAATGAAAATCGTATCATCACCAAAACCTGTTAAGGCCTCTTTTTTCGCATCGGTATAGCTTTGGATAAACTTTGACTCTTCGCGTACCACACGCATACCACGTCCGCCACCTCCAGCCGCAGCCTTGACCATGACAGGAAAGCCGATTCTCTTGGCTTCTGAAAGGGCAATTTCAGGGCTAGAAAGTTCTTCCTTGCTATCTTCAATAATAGGCACGTTGGCTTGAATAGCAATTTTCTTAGCAGCTACCTTATCGCCTAAACGCTCCATCACCTCTGGATCCGGCCCTACGAAAATGATTCCCGCTTCCTGAACTTTACGAACGAAATGCACATTCTCCGATAAGAATCCATAACCTGGATGGATGGCATCTGCATCATTGTCTTTAGCCACTCGAATAATCTCATCGATATCCAAATATGGTTTCAATGGTTCGCTATCCTCCCCTATTTGATAGGCCTCATCTGCCTTGTATCGATGCAATGAATAACGATCCTCATAAGTATACATCGCAACCGTGCGAATCTCTAATTCATTGGCAGCTCTAAGTATTCTGATCGCAATCTCTCCACGATTGGCAACTAAAAGTTTTTTTATCGGTCTTAAGTTTTTCAGGTGATCCATATAGGATTTGGTGTTTTTTGTTCGTGATGTTATTAAGTTACTCTCCTATCTTCAATTGATTGCGAATTAAAAACCCAATTAATTATCAATCAGGCTCAGTTCCTCTGAATCGATCAAGAAAATCATTCATTTTTTTGCATTCTTCTTCAGAAAATTGATTGATTTCGCCAGTCATTTCCATCAGTTTGGCATCCATTTCCTCCAGCAATTTCAGACCTTTCTCATTGATCTTCACATCTACGGCTCTTCTATCCGAATCATTGGTTTCACGAGTCACTAAGCCTTTCAAAACCAACTTATCCACTATTCTTGATGCATTAGACATTCTGTCCAGCATTCTTTCGATGATTAAGTTAATCGTAGCAGGCTTTGGATATTGACCTCTCAAAATACGCAAAGTATTGTACTGTTGTGTAGTCAAACCGAATGGCTTGAAGAGATAAAATTCTTGCTGTTTTAGCCAATTACTGGTAAACATTAAATTAACTACGACTTTATCGAACTCAGACCTGAACTTTACTTGTTTAATATCTTTATTTAACCCCATGTGTTTTGCGTTATATGTTATGACACTTAAATATATAAATTAACTACCAAAGTATATAAACGATCTTAACTATCTTGTGAAATATTTAAAAAAATGAAAAGAAAACACCTAATTCTAAACTATTTCCCCAAAATAGTAGCGGCCTACATTCTATTACAAACCCTTTGGTTCAAATTTGGGATTGGCGGAGAGATAGCACTTCAGGAGTCTCAGATGATCTTCATCCAAATGGCAGAAATGATTTTTGGTAACCCTAATAAAGAGGGCTTATTCAGAATCGGAACAGGTATTATGGAACTGATTGTGGCCATAGGATTATTTACCAAACAGTCCGTTTATGCAGCAACTTTAGGGGTAATGCTCATGATTGGAGCCCTGTTGTCCCACGTGTTCATTTTAGGGATAGTAGTAAATGAAGATTCGGGCCAGTTGATGATTATGGCAATAATCACCCTCATTTGTTGTTTGAAGGTCGTATATGATGAGAAAGAAAAATTAACCTTTAACAAGTGAAGTGATTACTTCACGATGAATTTGCCTTCTCCCATTTTATAATCCTCTGTATAAACTTCTACTTTGTGTTCTCCTAAATCATACTCAGACCCCTTATCATAAAGGAAAGTCAATGACTGAGTATTTCGATCATAAAGTATCTCTTTCTTAATGGTAAAAAAGCTTTCTCTTCCTTCGAAAACAAAGGTGCCAGAACCAGTCGCCACATCAAATATTACTTGATTCTTTGGATCAGTAACTTTCACTAAGATTTCCTTGCCTTCTATAGGAGCTACCTTGTTTTCCAAAACATCGAATTGAATCTTTAGATGGGCAATGTGTCGATTTTTAAACTCACCTTCTCGTTCTCTTCCGCTTTCATTTACAGCCAGGATCTTCATCCCATCAATTTTCAACTGTGATGCCTTGGCCACTTTCTCCTCTAATTGACTTCTAGACTCATTCAGGTCTTTGATGGACTCATTCAAGGCATTCGTCTCATCCTTTAGTTCAGTATTCTCCTCCAGTAGTTCCTCATTCACTTGCTTGAGTCTTTCGATTTCCTTATCCTGAGCCAGCAACAATTCTTTGTATCCATCTACACGTCCCTGCAGATCATTGATTTGTCTATAGGCCTTTTGTCTGAAAGCCTTTTTCTCCTCTTCTAGTTGATTTTTGATTTGAAGTAGTGTATCTATTTCACCACCTAGCTGTGCTATTTTCAGGATTCGAGTATCAAGCTCGTTACTCATTGAATCCAGATCGTTATAAGCCTGATCTAACTGCTGTTGGGTAAGTTCGTTCTGCCCCTCTAAATCAATTGATTTGATCAGCTGGTATACAAAACCTGCCCCTAATACTACTATAAGAATCACCCCTAAAACAACTACAATTCGCTTTCTGCTTTGAGTCTCTTGTTTTTTAGGTTGCTGCTTCTGATTAATTTCCATTTTCCTCTAATATTCTGGTTGCAAAAATAGGCCAATACCTTAGTTTACCAAGGAGTGCCTGCACTTAATGAAAAGCCCCTATTCAAATACCAGACCAAACTAATAATTTATGACGTGATGTTGCCTCTGCAAGCCAGAATCATAGATCATAATTCCGAATTGATAGGTTTCTAAAATTAACCCTCCCCGAAATTGACGACTAATTTCGTTCCATCCCTTTCGCATATCAGGCGACCAATTAATATCATCATAGATGATTACTGAAGTGCCTTCCGAAAGAATACGTGGAAGTATGTCATTGTACCTCATAAGAGCAGAATAACTATGGTCAGCATCTACATAGATCAAGTCGAATTTTTGCGCACTAGCTTCTGCATTATTGATATACTTAAACACATCATCATGAACCACTTCAATGTTTTCAATACCCAATTGTTCAAAATTGTATTTGGCAATTTTAATTAGATCTTCCTGTCTGTCTACGGTTACTAATTTATCCAGATATGAATTTCTTGCAAGAACAGCACTATGTAAACCGATAGAGCTACCTAATTCCAAAACGTTTTTTGACTTGAAATAAGAAATGAATTGATATATCAGACTCGCATTTTTAGGAGAAGTGACCCCATACCTGGCTATTTTAAAAACAGAGTATTCTTTAGAATCAATTAATGAACCTGCTCCATATTGTTGATGAATGGCCTGATCTGATTTTTTGAGGGAATCCCACAAATTCAGAATATCTGAATCTATGATATGTCTTTTTCTAAAAACCTTTTGATATAAATCGAAAACCAAAGGCGCTTGAAGGGAATGCTGATCTGTACGATAAAGCCAATACCACACGTACCTTTTAATGCGGAACAGAATCAATGAAAGACTCAAAATATGATGAGGAAAGGCTTAATTGTTTCGTTCAGGAACGATCATGGTAAATTCAGGGATCAAAACCTCCAGCATTTTACCATCAATAATTCTTTCCATGAGATAGGTTCCGAACATTTTACCTACACCGCTTCTCAGGTTGCAACCAGAAACATAAATGTGTTCTTGTCCGGGCTCAATGATTGGCATCTGTCCGACAACTCCCTCACCTTCTACTTCTCTATCCGTGTAGGAGGCATCCTTGATGTACCAGTGTCTTCTTTTCAATTGAACGGTATTCTCACTCTCATTTTTGATAATTACCTTATAAGTAAATACATAGTGAAATTGTCTGGGACTCGAATACTTCGGTTGGTATTCCGTCTCAACGCTCACTTTGATTCCTTTTGTTTTTTGGGTAACCATCATAGGTAATGAAACACTCAATTAATAATATGAAACAATCCTTGAGAGTACAATTAAGTGAAATTATCTTACATTCAAAAAAAATGAATGTGAAAATTCACCAAAGCTGGAAATCAAGACTTGTCGATGAATTTGAAAAGCCATATTTCCAATCCTTGGTAGATTTTGTTAAATCAGAATACCAGAATCATAAAGTATATCCAAAGGCTGGCGATATTTTCAAAGCCTTTGACTATTCCCATTTCGATGAGACACGTGTGGTTATTATAGGACAAGACCCATATCATGGTGAAGGTCAGGCTCATGGACTTTGTTTTTCGGTCAACGAAGAAGTGAAATCGCCTCCTTCCCTTCAAAACATATTCAAGGAAATCAAGGAGGATCTGGGTCTTTCGATTCCACCAAATGGAAATCTGGAACGATGGGCCAAACAAGGAGTTCTATTGCTCAACGCTACCTTGACTGTTCGGGCACACACCGCAGGATCACATCAAAATAAGGGATGGGAAGATTTCACAGATTCGGTAATCAAGATACTCTCCTCCGAAAAGGAAAATCTTGTTTTCTTATTATGGGGAGCTTATGCTCAAAAGAAAGGAGCCGTAATTGATAAAACCAAGCATCTGGTCCTTGAATCTGCACACCCATCTCCATTTGCGGCACATAGAGGGTTCTTTGGCAACCGCCATTTCAGCAAAACCAATAAATTCTTAAAGCAAAAAGGCCTACCACCTATAGAGTGGTAAGCCTTCAATATTTTTAAAACCTTATCTACTTAATTGATGCCGCTAAATAGGCGCGACCATCTGATCTTGCCGAGAAAATCGGCATTCGGGTCAATTGACATCCAGATGAAAGAGGCCTCTCCTACCACATGGTCTCCTGGTACAAATCCCCAGAATCTTGAGTCTTCAGAGTTGTGTCGGTTGTCTCCCATCATGAAGTAGTAGTTCTGCTTGAATGTGTATTCCTTAGCCACCTCTCCATCAATAACCAACTTATTTTCCTGAACCTTCACGTCTTCCAATCCTTCATAATCGCGAATGGTAGATCCATAGGTAATCACATTGTCTTCAGTCAATTGAATAGTCATTCCTTCGGCTGGAATAACAAGCGGACCATAAAAATCAGCATTCCAGGGATAGCGTGATGCGTCAGGGAAAATCCTTGGCTCCACATAATCCTTGTTCTTTTTAGTCTCGATCACCTTATCAACGAATGGCAAAGACTCGAACTTCTTGGCATCCTGTGGACGTGCCTGAATGTAATACCCACCAGCTCTTTGAGTTCTATCCCATACTCCCATCTCCTCAAAAATCCTGTCATTAATGTTCTTGTCTGTAGCGACAAAGTACAAAAACTGCATATTCTCTGGATTCTCAGCTACTTCTCCATTGATATAGACCTGAGTATCTTTTATCTGCAAGGTATCTCCCCCTACAGCAACACATCTTTTGATATAATGTGTTTTTAAATCTACTGGATGTTCGAATTCAGGTGGGTAATTGAATACCACCACATCGTTTCTTTCTACATCACCAAAACCAGGAAGCCTGAACTGAGGCAATTGTATGGCATCAGAGTAAGAAGAAATTCCTCCCAATGGTCCCCACAATTTCGCATGTGTCAAGGGTACCTGTAGGGGCGTCTTTGGCGTACGAGGGCCATAGTTGATTTTGCTTACAAACAGGAAATCCCCAACCAATAATGAATTCTCCATAGAAGGAGTCGGTATGGTATATGCCTCCATAAAAGCCCATCGGATCAAGGTAGCTGCTACAACCGCAAATATGATAGCATCCAACCACTCCTTAACGGGACCTTTTTTCTTCTTTTCTTTCTTCTTGAAAAAGTTCTTTATGTTCATCTTTCGTTATTTCATTAATTATAGCTGAAGTAAATCGTCCATTCCGAACATTCCTTTCTTTCCAGCCAAAAATTCAGCAGCCAAAACCGCTCCTAATGCAAAACCCTTTCTGCTATGTGCCACGTGGCTGATTTTGATTGTATCTACCTCAGAATCGTATTGTACATCATGCGTCCCAGGCACATTTTCTATTCTTTCAGATACGATACCAATCTTATCTTCAGCTTTGGTTGATTCATTGACCCAGCCAGTTTTTTCTTCTAACCCTTTCATCATCCCTTCTGCCAGCGTGATCGCCGTACCACTTGGTGCGTCTAATTTTTGGGTGTGGTGAATCTCTACCATGGATGAATCATAACCTCTACCATTCATCATTTTAGCCAAAAACTCATTCAACTTAAAGAAAATATTAACCCCAAGACTGAAATTGGATGCATAGAAAAAAGCAGCCTTTCCTGACCCAACGAGCGCCTTGACTTCATCAAATCTATCCAACCAACCCGTACTTCCTGATACTACAGGTACGTCATTATTGATTACAGAAGTGATATTATCAAAGGCCGAATCTGGCCCGGTAAATTCAATCACTACATCAGTGTTTTCAGGCTTGATATCAGCAATCTCCTCGGGATTATCTTCATTAATGATTTTGGAGACAGTATGACCTCTTTCGATCAAAATCTGTTCGATGGCTTTACCCATCTTTCCATAGCCTACGAGACCTATATTCATTTTACTTACTCAGGTTTAAAACTAAACTAACGCCCACGGTCCTAACGGAAAATTGAGTCTGGGGTTGATAAGCCGGCAATATGGCCAATTCATCATTAATATCAAACTCGATCAAATGGGCAGCCACATGTGCATCTACTATGGTCAGTAAATAATATGCAGCTCCAATTATTATCATGAAATCTCTATCTCTCTGGAACCTTTCGGCATTCCTTTGCAAAGAAGACGAGTTAAATTGTGGAAATGGATTGACCGTACTATCATCACCATCAGTTTCTGCTATCCAGGCATTACGAAACGCATTGTAATAGTCATGATTGTATTTGATAAAATGACCAATTAAAATGGCACCACTATAGACAATGGGCAATTTCCAATATTGTTTATTGTATATCTGACCCAAACCTGGTAACACAGCAGCATAGACTGCAGCCTTGTCAGGATCTAATTTTGATTTGCTTCTGAATGATTCAACCCCTACTGATTCTATAAACAAAGAATCCTCGTGGCTAATAACAGGAATACTCTCATCTTCCTGAGCCCATAGCATTTGGGCGCATAAAATGAGAGTAATTGTATAAAGTGATTTTCTAATTAAATTATCAAGCATCTATTATTTCCAAAATTCTATTCAATTCTGATACGGAAGTAAATGGAATTTTGATTTCTCCTTTGTTCTTATCGTTAGACGAAATTTTGATTTTCGTCCCGAAATGCGAAGATAGTTGATCTTGAACTTTTAATATTTCTTTGTCAGGCTCTTTGTCTACATTTTTTTCCTTCGGCTCATCCGGAAAAGAAGCTTGCTTCACCAAGGCCTCAACTTTTCTCACTGAAAGGTCTTCAGCAAGAATTTTTTTCAAGAGGTCTAACTGAAAACTAGTATCCTCTACACTAATAAGTGCCCGAGCATGTCCCATTGACAATTTACCATCTCTTACAGCGGCTTGAACATCCGGTGGCAATTTCAAAAGTCGCAAATAGTTATTGACAGTTGATCTTTTCTTACCCACTCGATCTCCTAACTGTTCTTGCTTGAGATCACACTCTGACAGCAATCGTTGATAACTCAAGGCCACTTCCATGGCATTCAAGTCCTGACGCTGAATGTTCTCAATCAAGGCCATTTCCAGCATCTGCTGGTCATCAGCCGTACGGATATATGCAGGAACCTTTTTTAACCCTGCTAATTTACTCGCCTGAAACCTTCTCTCCCCAGAAATCAACTGATAGGAGTTGTTGTTCAGTTTTCGTAGAGTAATCGGTTGAATGATTCCCTGAACCTTGATAGATTCTGACAATTCTTCCAAGGCTTCCTTGTCAAAGTCAGTCCTGGGTTGATAAGGATTAACTTCAATCTGATCTAGCGAGACTTCCGATATACTACCAACACTTGCCCCCCGATCTCTCAGTGGTTTACGCTCTCTCTTTTCTCCATCATCACTAGACGAATCATCTAATAACGCACCTAATCCTCTACCTAGAGCGTTTCTTTTCGTGGGTTTCTTTGCCGACATCTATTGGTTTCTAAAATTACTCAACTTCTTGTTCTACAGCCACTTGATTGTTAGCCACGATCTCATGTGCCAAATTCAAATAACTAATCGAGCCCTTACTCTCTGCATCATGGGCAATGGCCGGTAAGCCAAAACTTGGCGATTCACTCAACTTAATGTTTCGAGGAATCAATGTATCAAAAACCATAGACTTAAAGTGAGTAGTAACTTCTTCTACCACCTGGTTCGAAAGTCTCAGCCTCATGTCATACATGGTTAATAAGATGCCTTCAATTTCCAATTCTGGATTCAAACGGTTCTGAATAATCTTAATTGTATTAAGAAGTTTGCCCAGACCTTCCAAAGCGAAATATTCGCATTGTACAGGTATGATAACCGAATCAGAAGCAGTCAAAGCATTAATGGTAATCAAACCTAAAGAAGGTGAACAGTCAATGATGATAAAATCGTAATCATCTTTGATCGGTTCTAATGCCTGCTTCATTTTTTCCTCACGCTCTTCATAGTCTACCAATTCGACTTCAGCACCTACCAGATTGATATGAGAGGGCAATAGATCCAAATAATCCAAATCAGTCTGGACGATGCAATCATAAGGATCTACACCATCCACCATGCATTCGTATATACCGGCTTCAATTTGCTTAGGGTCCTCACCTACCCCAGAGGTTGCATTGGCCTGAGGATCGGCATCTACTATCAAAGTTTTAAACTCTAAAGCAGCCAAACTTGCTGCGAGGTTGATAGAAGAAGTCGTTTTGCCTACGCCCCCTTTTTGATTTGCTATTGAAATGATCTTGCCCATAAAGCTTGGTTTCTGTTTAATTTAATTAACATAGTCAGCACAAAGCAAACTAATGAATGTGGCAAATATATGTTTCGTTTTATCAATTGCGATATGTCAACTAATAAATTTGTCCACAATAAAATGTGGATAAAATAAGGAGACAAATCCTTATCAATGGGGAGTTAGACAAATATGGAATATCTATACTTATTCTTTTTCCTTATCCTCTTCACTTTTTTGCTCTTCTGGCGGCTCATCTACTATATTACCAAATTCATCCACATAGGCAATCATATCCTCTAGTTTACCAGTAGTAGATTCTCTCTCTTCTAACTTAAGTCTTTTCTCTTCTTTCTTTTTTCTTTTTTTCTCGGCTTTTTGTCTCTTGACGAAAGCATTAAAATTTTTCTTTCCCATTAAATAAAGAATTAAGATTAAACGTTTCAAATAATTGATATTGAAGCAACAGGAAACGTTTCTGCTGCATGAATCAGATATTAGAAAACCCTACCAGAGCCAGGTATAGGCCAATACCCTTCGAACCAATTGAAATCCTTCCAAAGGAAATTTTGGTTCAAATAATTATTGATTATCAGAAAATGATTGATTTGAAAAGGAACAGATATGGTAACACTCACCTTCCCTATTTTGAGTTTTGAATTGAACTCAATGCCTAACTTGGGATCGTTAGTCTTGGGAATATTGGTTGTTCTCTCTTCGATAAATATAATCTGCTTCAATTACTGTTAAAACAATCTTGATAGCAGATTCTTTACTTGTTTAGTAAAACACAAAACGAAGTTAGCTTATTATCTTCTCACAACACAGTCGAACAAATACAAAAATTGGTTTTTGTAATATTTATTATTGAGTAGCACGTTTTAATTTTTCGACTAAAGGCATACAATTAGAGATGCATTCTTTTTGGGTATTGCTAGTGATTTGCTCATATTCATGAATTGAAACTTCGGTACTATCGATAAAATCAGTGAGTCCCTTTATTTGACTATCAATATCGTCTGGGATAGCATCACCTTCTAAGGCCAACATTAATTCCTGGATCTCTATACCTTTTGCTTCAATCTCCTTGATTCTACTATCCATTACTTCCTGGATTTCTACGTAAACATCACCATGACCTAAGCAGGTAATCTTAAACTGATCCAGCTTAGATTTTTCTTCTTCAGACATTGAAATCTCTTCAGAATCAAAAGAGGAGAATAGATTCTGATAATTAGTTTGCCAGGTTTTTATATTTTCTGATGTGTTGATAGAAAGATTAGTAGCATCAGAGGCGAGTGTCTCCCATTTATCGCCAATCTCCTCGATTTGGGTTCTATATCTATCAGCCTTACTGCAAGATGAGAATACTAAGACGAAGAGTAATGGAACTAAATAGATACGATTCATAGACCTCACTTATAATGAATAAGTAACAATATAGGTAAAAATCTCAATCGATACGGGAAGATCAATACCAAAGTGGCCTAAAACAAAAAAAGCGAACCTAATTGGTTCGCTTTCCATTCAAAAATATCGTCTATGATTAGCCGACTACTTTTACGTTTACGGCATTTAATCCTCTTCTTCCTTCTTCTACTTCGAATTCTACACTGTCATTCTCTCTGATATCGTCTACCAATCCAGAAATGTGAACGAAAATGTCATTACCGCCATCTGCTGGCTTAATGAATCCAAAACCTTTAGATTCATTGAAAAATTTAATTACTCCTTGTTGCATTATTATTATTGTTATTAATTCTTAATTCTTGCTTGGACTTCGTCCTTCTTTTCTTTGACAGGTTCTGGCGGCTTGGTGGTGATATTTCCGAATTCGTCAACATATGCCAACATTTCGTCTAAATCTCCTCCTTTACTGTTTTCCTTTCTCTCAAGCTTTCGTTCCTCTTTCTCCTTCTTCTTCATTCTTTTCTTCTTTTCTTTTTGGAACTTGATAAAGCTATTTTGAGACCTTGCCATAAAACTGTTTTAATAAAATACTATACGACAAACAGGATCCTGTCTGCTATGGAAAAAAATACTATCCTCTAAGAAATGTCTGAAATGGTATCGAGAGATGTCCTTGTAGAAGTGAAATACTAATTTCTGATGCGAAGTTAGTTCTTAATATTGGAATATCCCCTCTTTTTTGATTTAATAAATCTTATTCAAGATCTCATACCAACATAAATACACATGGATATTAAACAAGTGGAATAAAATTTTAGATTTGAGAGTTGGCTAACCGAAATAATAACATTTCTATAACCAAAAAACGCATAAAACGATACATGGGCTTGATTATCTGTAAGTTACGATACTATTACCCTAAATGAATTTTTTATAAAAAATTTCAATTTGGCAGGATTTTAAAGAAAAATGGCAGGATTTTAAAGTCAAAATGTATCTACTTTGCGCCATGCCTTTTGCTATAAACTGTGAAAGTGCATAACTTTCTATGGGCATACCAGACGGGTATTCCTGATTTAAATAAATTGTTTAACCTAACTATTCCACACTATGAAAAACCGTTTCATGGTTCTACTAGTGTGTTTCCTACTAACCTATGTGAGCTCTGCTCAGGATTTAGACCTGAGTACAGAAAGCACATCAGGGGTTAGTTCCGGAAACTTACTGGTAGAATTGTCTGGATCGCCTTTTACAGGCTCCTCACTTCTTGATTTTGGCGAATTTCGCCTTAAGTATGTAGTTGCAGATAATATAGCTGTCCGATTGGGCATGTATATGGATCTCAACAACAATCAATTAAGACCCGATTATGTTTCTGATTACACTACCTATAGGGTCACTCCTGGTGTAGAGTATCAGATTTCTAACAATGGCGGATTCCGTTCTTATGTAGCATTGGATGCTATCGTGGGACAAAAGTTTGCTAATGTTAAAACCACTACCGGATCTTCGGTTACAGGCACGACTCAAATGCCAAACGGAAACAGTCTTCAGACTTTTTCACAAAGTAACCGAGGCTACTTCGAGGTAGGTGCTGCCCTTTCGGTCGGTGCTGACTATCATTTTGGTTCGCGTTTTTATGTGGGCATGGAAGCAGGATTTATGCTGAACATGACCATGTATGACGAAATCACTTTAGATGGTGAGACTTATCAAGATGCAGTTACATACAAAGGAGGTGATTTGCTAATTCGTAACGCTGTTCGATTCGGCTTCCTATTACTTTAACCTAAATATCCTATTCAATGAAAAAGAAATACAATCCATACCTATGGCATGGCGTAAAAGCCTGTATGCTATTGATGGTAATGCTTTGGACCAATTCATTAGTAAAAGCCCAAACCATTACCGTAGATGTTGCACCGGTTGCTCCTGGACCGTATTATACTAATACGACCGAATCAATTGATTTCTCAACAACAGGAACCTTTGCAACAAACACGACTTTTTACCTTCATACCGGCCTTCTAGAAGAGGACAATGTGCTAGGTGAATTGACCGCAGCTGGAACCTATAATTTCACATGGCCAGCATCAGGAACCGGAACAGAAAATTTAACCATTTCTGCTGCCACAGGTTCTTTCAATGCGGAAACCACAGACATTCTTAGTTCAGACATTGCTATTGCTGGTGGTACCTATACGGGTGCTATCTACAATATGAATGGTACGGGAGTCAGAAGGTTGACAACTCAGCCTTTTAATACCGACTACACTGATGATGTTACACTGAATGTAGATCTGACCACAACCAATGCGATCGCCGATCGTCCAATTGTTGTTCAATATTCTACAGATGGAGGTACCACTTTCACCGACATGACTGATACTAATTCAGACAATGAATGGTTTGGAGGTACTGGAGCTAATATTCAGTTTCTTTTAACATCTGGACAAAAGAATGCAAGTACTATTTTTAGAATTGCACAAACTGGAACAGATGCAAATAGTCTAACCAGTGGGGTTGAAACCTGGAGTGTAGATGATGCAATCACTATTGAGGTGGGGAGTATCGTGGTTGAAACTTCAGCAGCGGTAGGCACTTACACTATTAATGAACCATTTATCAATGGAGTTGCATTCAATGATGTCACTGATACTCCTGTTGGGCAGTATTATGCAGGACAGAGTGTAATTGTTGACGGTGTGTTCAATGGAGGGACAGATCAAGTATTAGATTACAACTATGTCGCTGTTTTCAGAAATACCACCTTAGGAGAATGGTTTACCTTGGAAGGAAATGCAGACTCTAATACAGGCAATGATATTTCTGTCAGTGGCACTATCCCAACTGGTGTTACACTAGATGAAAATTGGGATGTTACGATCGAAGCATACACAGGAGCAGATGCTACTTTCGGAGTGGAAGAAGAGTTCAGCAGCTCCGCTACCAACCTGGGAGATTTAGAAATTCAGGGTGGTTCAGTAGCAACTGCAGTAGAATTCACCGGGGATGGTGATAGAGGGTTAATGACACCTGAACTTTACATAGGTTCAACCACTAATGCCTACATCTCTTTCAATCTTTCGAAGTTAAGTTCTGGATTGAGTCCTGATGGTACAGAGATAGTATTGGAGTACTCTACTGATGGATCTACTTACACACAAATTGGTGATGACATTAGTTTGAATGATGATCTTTCTGAGGCTTTAATGTTTGAATCATTGCCTGCAGGGATTGTTTCTTCTACTACTCAAATTCAAATCAGACAACTTTCAAATGCTGGAGCAGGTTTATCAACCTGGTCAGTGGATGATTTAATGATTGTTTCTGGTGGATCTGTGATTCCAGACGGCGATAGCTTTACCTACACCTCATCAGCAATTGATGTATTACAACCCACCATCGTTTTGGACGCAGTGGCAGTTCCTGCCGACCTCATTTACCCAGGTAGTTCAGTTGACCTAGTTTATAATATTACGAATGGTGCGCTTCCTACGGGAACAGAAATCAGTGCCATTTTAGATAACGGAGTATTGTCGTACGAAGTAGGAACTTCAGCAAATATCACTCCGGGAGACACAGAAGATCATACCATAAGCATCACCATTCCATCTATTGTGGGAGGAGATTATGATGTTTATTTGATGTCTTCTACTAATGACACAGAATCGAACACGATTACTGTTCCTGTCTATAATACTACTTTAGAGATCACAGAGATTACTTCTAACAGCGGTGTTACAGACGGTGGAGTAGATGTTTTCTTCCCAGGCAGTGAAATCACAGTTAATTATAATGCTGTAGGTGATATGGGAGCAGGCGCTGAATTGAAACTAGAGGTTAGAGATTATGACCTGGATGTTTCAGACAATGATGGTTATGTTACTATCAACTCTGAGACTACTCTGAGTGGTTCTATAACTGGTACACTTTCAGAAACTATCAATTATGATGATGACGGTGCTGAAACACCTTATGTCAGAATCAAAATTGGAAATGGCGTATTGGTAGACATGGCCCTGGCATTTGTAAAGGATACAGATGATGCTGATATCAATGGAGTTGGCTATTCAGAAAGTGTTTTTGATTTTGACATGACAGAAGGAAACGATCCGTTGAATGAAGATGATTTCATAGGATCTGGTCAAAGATCAGCTACTACCCTGGCTTTTGATCTAAGCAACGGCGGAATTGTCTCCTTAGGATTAACCAACAATGCGGCGTCTTACAATGGAACACCTCAAGACGTCTACCTACAAGCGAGTATCAATGGTACAGACTGGACAACCATCGATGATCAAGAGTATGCCAATGCTGATGTAACCTTTAGTTCCATTACTCTACCACAAGAATTGTGGGGAGATGAAACTTGGATCAGAGTAGTTTATAATATGAGCAGTGAAGCTGCAGAATTAGAAAATGTACTTACTCTGAATTCAATTACGCTTCAGACTGGCGCATTGGTTTCTGCTAACTCAGATACCGAAGATGTATCTGGTCAATTCAGAAAGCCAACTGTTTCATTGGAAGTATTAGACAGCTACGATTTCACTGTGGGTGAACAGTTTACTATCGAATACAATACAACTGGCCCCTTCCCTGCCAATACCGCATTTGCGATTGTAATGGCTGGGCCTGACAATTTAGAAACCGTAATTGGAGAAAGCGAATCGGTAGGTTTAACAACTGTAGATGTGACCATGCCTGCCATGTCAAAAGAAGAAAATGGCGCTGGTCCAGATGATCTTTATGACGAGATCAAAGTGGTGGCTTACAATAAAGCAACTGCAGATACTGAGTATCTGTCTGATGAGACCATGGTGATCGATGATGATGAGTACTTCCTTGTGATTGAAGGAGAAAACTCATCAAGTACTGGAGACGGTGATTATCTTTTCGATAGAGCTGGAGATAGAAGTTTATTAACAGATGCCTTCGATTTGAGTGGTGTTGAATCTGCTTTTATCAACTTCACTACAAGCAACTATAACGGTATATCTGCTACGAGTAATTTATTAACAATCCCAGTTCTTCAGGTATCTACTGATGCAGGAGCTTCGTTCCAGACCATTGCGGCTGAAGAGGACGGATTATTGGGTGATGGTTATCTGTACTATACCAATAGCTTTTCTGCTGAGATTCCAGCGGAGCATTTAACTAGTGCTACACACTTCAGATGGTATCAGGCTTTGAATTTAGGTCAGGATGCCAACGAGTGGAGAATCAGCAGTATTTCTATCACCTTAGTCCAAGGTAATGAGATCTCTACCTACTATTTGGCAGAAAATAGCTCAGTTGTTTCTACATTAAGTCACCCAGAAGTAAATTCTGGAACTGATGTTTATGAATGGGTTCAAGCAGATGCTGATACTGATCCAGTATTCAATGGTGAGACCTTCTCATTCGATTGGAATAAGGTTTATGAATCGACTAATGATTTCCCTTCAGGAACCATGTTCGACTTCATTCTTCATGATGGTAGTGATTTTGTCATCGACCCAACTACTGATATGCCATATGTTATTGGTACGGCAACAGGAGTAGGCACATTCGATGCAGAGGTTCCTTATTTCATTGGAGCTGACAATTATGATGTTAGATTGATCGCTTACTTAGAAGACAGTGAAAATGGGAACTATTTCTTTTATGGCGATGAAGATGGAGAAAGTACAACTTCTGTAGGAGATCTAGATGTCTTCCTAAGAGCTGCAAGAACAACCATTGACATTGATGAGAATGATGTAGTTTATGCTGGTAGCACTGCTACTTTCAGCGTGTTGTTAGAAAATGATGACCTGAATGCATTGGCTGATATCGAAAGTCTCTTTGCCAACCTTATTGTTAAAGACTATAGCGGAAATGATGATATCTTACTTGCAACTCAAGAAGGCACTGGGGATATAACTGTCGATCTATTGCCATTTATCAATGGAAACCAAGATTTTGTAATCATCTTCTCGGAAGGCGCAGCACTTGGCGAGGTTGGTGAAATGGATGATTTCGACGGTATGGATAGTAGTATTGATTTGACTCCAGAGGACTTTGTAAGTGGTGATGTGGTAACTTTAGTTGAAACCGGCGATTTCTACGAAAGTTGGTTTGGATATAACACTAACAGGACTTTCTCATGGGACTTTGTTTTCGATCCTGTTTTGGCAGAAAGTGGAGTTGGAAATGAAAGACTCTATCTCCAATATTCTAAAGATGGAGGAAGTTCATGGAGCAATTGGACCTGGTGGACAACTTCGGGAAGTTATTCAACTAATTTAGACAACTTTATAAATGGCACTTACAATAGCCCAAGCGGAACTTATAATGAAAGAGTTCGGTTTAGGTGGATTGCTTATGATCCATGGTGCTGTGTAACTCCAACTGGTCGTGGAAGTCAAATTGAGATTTCTAATGTTGAGATAGCCTCATTTAATACCAATATGGAAAATAACAATTCTTATTTCCCTATGGGTGGATCAACTTTCGGACCTGTTTTTGAAAATGATTTTGGTAGAGGTTTAATCACCACCAGAGATTTTGAAATTGGTGAATTAGAAAATTCTTCTCTGATCTCATTTGACTTGAGCTTCGATGAAGTTCCTGATAACCTAATTGACAATCAGTATTTGATATTTGAATATTCTATTGATGGTGGTGTTACTTTCACTGAGTTGAGAAGCTTCCCCGATATGGAAGAAGAAGCTCCATTAGTGGCAGAGAACTTTCTAATTGCCGTAACTAATGATATGAAAAACAATGCCGTTAGATTTAGATTCAGACAAGAAGAAAGAAATGGTATTGATGTCATGTTTGAAAATTTCAGTTTCAAACAAGGAGAAATACTTCCTTTCGATTACATCGCATACAATCGTGATATTGCCGAACAGGCCTTGTTGATTACTAGTCTGTCTTCACTTGAGACGTGCATCGATGGTGATATGATGATCAACTATGAGGTACGAGGAAAGTTTGGTGCCGACAACATGGTGATGGTCAATTACAGAGATACTGACGGGAATGTCAACACATTGGATGCATTCGAGTTCAATATTATAGATGGAACAGGTGGCATTACTTTCAACTTCCCATCTGATGTCATTGGTACTACAGAGAGTAATAAATGGTTCAAGTTCCAATTGGAAGCTGAAGACCTTACTTATGAAGATATCAATGAGGACTTCAGTGTAACAGGACCATATTCAGAAGAAAGTCTAGAAGTAGTAGCGCCAATCAATCAAGATCTAAGCTTCTCTTGGGATGATCCATTGGAGTGTAACCCTTCTAATGTGATGATTACCCTTAATGGGGAGCAGGATTACTTCATGTATGAGGTATTAGATCTTAGTAATAACTCTACTGTTCTGGCTAGTCTGACCTATGATCCAGAAACAGGTGTTGATGAGATTAATATCGGTACTATAACTGCAGATACAGAAATAGGCATTAGAACTACAGCTATGTCAAGTTCTGGCACATCTTGTAATTCTCTAGAAATAGATGACACTGAAGTAGTGGAGCTTTTGGAAACATACAAGTTGTTCAGAAGAAGTTACAATGATACTGGTCTTAGAATAGTAGTAAATTCTGGTGACTCGAGAACTATTTGTGGCTCTTCTTCAGAAGTGAGATTAAGTGTAAATCGTGACAGTGAAAGTGGTGATGGTTCAGGATCATTTGTAGAATGGTTTAGAAACGACCTGTCTACACCTGTTAGCGTATCTGGAAACATTCTGGGTGATAACGAAACCCTTCAATCCGGTAATTATTTCGCGAGAATCACTGACACTAGTGGAGACAATATTTGTACTTACACTACAGAGTCATTTACTGTAGAAAGAGTGGATACTCCTGAGAGACCTGAAATAACAATAGAGTCTGGAAGCCTTTCTTTCTGTGATGGAGAAGGTGAAGTAGTTCTCTCTGCTCCGGAAGGATTCTCTTACTACAAGTGGAATGGTAGCACACAGTGGACCAATAGAATGTTGACCGTAGAAGAAGAAGGTGAATATTATGTAGAGGTTTCTAACGTACCATTTGATGCAGGGTGTGGAAGCGCAAGTTCTATCCCAGTTGTAGTAGAATCTCAATTCTTGCCTGACTTCCAGGTTAAAACTACTACTAGTAGTGATGATAGATATAATATCATCGATGGATCAGCTCATAAAGGTTGTGAATCATTCTATATCTATTTCTACAATGGAAATAGCTGGCAAAACAACAATGGTGAGGTAGTGATCAGTAGAGATGGTGAATTCTATGCTTCTACTCAGAATACAAGTTATGAGTTAACAGAGAGTGGTGATTATACCATAGACTGGGTGAGCAGTGATATCAATTCTAGCTGTACAGCAAGTATTGGAACATTCACTTTGCAGATTACAGAGCAACCAGAAACACCAGCTATCACTGTAGCAGGAGACTTAGAATTCTGTGAAGGTGGATCTGCGACTTTGACAGCTACAGCTGGCTACAACTATTATAGATGGTTCAGAGATGGTTCTTTGATGAATACCTCTTCAGAAACTTTGGTTGTAACCAAAAATTCTGGTAGATATCAGGTAGAAGGTTCAATGGTACCATTCAATGTGGGTTGCTATAGCGAGAGATCTGAAGGTGTAAATGTTACAGTTCATACGGAGCCTAGTATGGAAATCTACTCTAACTATGAAGGTGATCTGGAAGATGGTCAAATGATCTCTTACTGTGAAGTTGACGGTGACAATCATTATCTGAGAGCATATACAAGTGCAAACGATGCGGCTATCACCTGGTACTTGGATGGCACTGCTATCCCGGCTACTGATCAAAATGTGAATTCTAGTGACAATTACTCATATGTTTACCCAGAAACAAATGGCGTTTATCATGCCGAAGTAAGTTTTGGAGGTATTGATGCTACTAGTCAATGTACGTTCATGACCAATGCTGTGACTGTAAATATAGTAGCAGAAATAGCACCAGTTGCCATAGCTGCTCCTGCTCAAACTGAGTTCTGTGAAGATGAGGTGAGTGTGACCTTGACAGCTGATGCTGGAGCTCCGTTCTACAGATGGTATAGAAATGGAAGTGCCATCACGGATGGAACAGGAAGTAACAATACGCTCACCGTTTCTCAAGGTGGAGATTATCAGGTAGCTGTTTCTAACGAAGCTGGATGTGAAAGTGAACTTTCTAATGTAATCCAAATCGAAGAGCAATCCGCTCCGAGCACATCAATAAGTATATCAGTAGATGAAACAGATTGCGCGAGTGGCGATATTGTAGTTAGAGCAAACAATACCAATTCTAAGTACAACTATCAATTGACCCTGACTGAAACAGGTGAAACCATTGGTGCAGTATTTACTGGTAACACGTTCGGCTCTGTATATGTACCATTGACTGGTATAGAAACGTCTACCGAATTAGGTGTAGAAGTAACCTATGCCGATGGAACAGGCTGTATGAGTGAAGATGAGTCAATCGGAACTATCAACCCAAATGCAGTCATTCTTGAACTCGATGGTAATACAGTAAGAGCAATTATCTCTGGTAACTACATGGAGTATACCTGGTACAGAGATGGTGTTGAATTGAGAAATGTAACAGGAACCTCTTTGAATATTACAGATGGGGCTTCTTATACGATTGAAGTATTGTACGAAGGAGGATGTATGCTAACTTCTAATTCAGTAGATCTAGGACCAACAACTCCTCCTGCTGATGCATCTGGAAGACTAAGTGCTAATACTACGACCTACCCTAACCCTACTCAAGGTCAGGTAGTCAATCTGGAAGTAAAAGGAACCAACTTTGGTGACTATACGGTGAGCATCATGAGTATGACAGGACAAGTCATGGTTTACGAAGTGCTAGATAAGCAAGTCGAAGAATTTACGAAAGCCATTTCTATCAGTCATTTAGAGCGAGGTTTGTACAACATGCAGATCAAAAAAGGTGATGAAGTTGAAAACATCAGAATTCTTAAAAACTAAAATCATGAATAAATTATTTAAACATATAATCGTGCTTGGGTTGGTGTTATCGGCCTTCTCCTGCACCGATCCGGAAGAATTCACTGCAGCTAAGAACATGCCATATGGTGATTGGGAGGTAGCTGAATACTTTGTGAATGGACAGACGCAAGGAAGTTACATTCTAGAACGCTTCACTTTGGAACGTGACGGGACCTTCATCCTAGTTGATTCCAACGACGTGCTGTTCCACGGTACATGGACCTCTACCGAAACAAGCCTAACTCTAACGGAAGTAGGTGGTAGCAGTCAGGTATTTGATTTCGAAATAGTCTTCCTGGGACCAGAGAAGATGCACCTGAGACAAGTCATCAGCGGTCTGGATTTAGAGATTCGTTATCTCATGAACTGGAGCAATGCAGACAATTATTAATTGATATTAATAAAGCTAATAGTAAAAGGGCTGGAAGTTTTTCCAGCCCTTTTCTTTTTCATTATATTATCAAAATAAAAGCCCCAACTCTCAGAGAAAGTTGGGGCTTCAAATTTTATTAGTAGTTCCTGATTAGATGTTCTTAGCCAACCAATCTCCTACTTCCGATGTTTTGTATGAAGTGGCTTCTCCAGCGATATCTACAGTTACATATCCTTCTTCGATTGATTTGTTAACTACGTCTTTCACTGCTTGCGCTTCTTCCAATAGATCCAAAGACTCTAGCAACATAGCTGCTGAAAGCACAGTAGCCAATGGGTTAGCGATGTCTTTGCCAGCTGCCTGAGGGTAAGAACCGTGTATAGGCTCGAAAACAGAAGTTTCTCTACCAATAGAAGCAGATGGCAACAAGCCCATAGATCCTGTAATGACAGAAGCCTCATCAGACAGGATGTCACCGAACATGTTTTCAGTCACCATCACGTCAAATTTCTTTGGCCACTGGATCAACTGCATCGCAGCATTATCTACCAACATGTAGTCAGTCTCGATATCAGTATGAGTCTTTTCAATTCGCTGTGCTACCTCTCTCCAAAGTCTAGATGAAGCCAATACATTGGCCTTGTCTACCACAGTTACTTTCTTGTTTCTTTTGCCAGCATATACATAGGCCAACTCAAGGATTCTTTCTACTTCTTCAGTGGTATAGTAGCAAGTATCAAAGGCTTCAGTTTGATCCTCTGATCTACCTCTAGCACCGAAATAAATCCCGCCAGTCAATTCTCTGATAACCACCAAGTCTACATCCTGTACGATGTCTTTTCTCAAAGGAGACTTATCGATCAACGATGGGAAAGTTGCCACAGGTCTGATGTTAGCATATAGACCCAGTTTCTTTCTCATGCCCAGTAGTCCTTGCTCAGGTCTTACTTTAGCCGCAGGGTTGTTGTCGTATTTAGGATCACCAATCGCACCAAATAGTACAGCATCAGAATCCAAACACACCTGATGTGTTTCATCTGGATAAGGGTTACCTGTTTTGTCAATCGCAATAGCACCAACCAATGCCTCAGTGTAGTTGAATGTATGACCATATTTAGATGCCACTGCATCCATTACTTTGATCGCCTGCTCTACTATTTCTGGTCCGATACCATCACCGGCCAATACGCCTATTTTAAAGTCCATCTTCTTTGATTTGATATTTTAGATTTGAGATTCGAAATCAAGCCAGCCGATCATCTCTCGACTCCTGACTCACGTCTCTCGACTTATATATTATTTTCTATTATGTTCAACATTTTGATGGTCGCCTTGATGGCAGCCACTGTTTGGTCAGAATCTAACCCACGGGTTTTGAAGCGTTTCTCACTCTGCCAGGTGATGGTTGTAATCACCAAAGCATCGGTTTCTCCCCCCGGAGGAATCTGCACCTCATAGTCCACCAGTTTAGGCAGCTCCTTCCCTAGTTCTTCATAGATCAGGTTCAGAGAATTCATAAAAGCATCGTACTGTCCGTCTCCAGCAGCCGTCTTTTCATAGTCTTTTCCATTCACCTCTATACAAAGGGTGGCCATAGACTTCAATCCCTGTGCAACTGACAGTGAATAGTTTTTGATCTTAATGGATGGATCTACGATCTGTGAGCCCAAAACATCCTTAATGATAAAAGGAAGGTCCTCTTTAGAAATCGACTCCTTTTTATCTCCCAGCTCGATGATTTTGGCAGTTACTTTTTTGGTTTCTTCCGGACTCAATTGGATTCCTAATTCATCCAAATTCTTTTTGATGCTGGCCTTACCAGACATCTTACCCAAGGCATATGAATAGGTACGACCAAATCGCTCAGGGTTGATACTGTTATGATACAGGTTGTCCTTGTTGTCACCGTCAGCATGAATCCCACTCGTCTGCGTGAACACAAACTCCCCTATCAAAGGTTTGTTTGCCGGGATTCGAAGACCTGAAAATGACTCTACCAGTTTACAGGTTTTGTAAAGCTTGGACTCGTCCACTTTCATGTCGTAGTTGAGGTGATCCTTTACGATTCCAATCACACTGGACAAAGGAACATTCCCCGCTCTCTCTCCTAAACCATTCAATGTCGTATGCACACCTGAGAAGCCACATTCCAATGCGCTATAGACATTGGCTACTGACAAATCATAATCGTTGTGCGCATGAAAATCGAACTTCATATCGGGGAAGTTGCTCGTCATAATACTGCAATACGCTGTGGTCTGCTTATGATTGAGCATGCCCAGCGTATCAGGCAACATGATGCGGTTGATATTCATTTTTTCCAATCCCTTGACCATATCAATGACATAGTCTTCAGAGTCCTTGATACCATTGGACCAATCCTCCAGATATACGTTCACAGTAATGCCCATTTCGTTGGCAATCGAAACTGTGTTAGCGATATCTGCCAGGTGTTGATCTAAAGTCTTTTTGAGCTGCTTTTCGCAGTGTTTTTTGGATCCTTTGCAAAGCAGGTTGATGACATGCCCACCCGCTTTTTCGATCCATTTGAGGGAAATGTCTCCATCCACAAACCCAAGAATCTCGACCGCTTGCCCAAAACCGTTGGCATTGGCCCAGTCCAGAATCACCTTGGCAGATCGAAACTCACCATCGGATACACGTGCAGAAGCCACTTCTATACGGTCTACTTTGAGCTCGGAAAGAAGCATTTGAGCGACACGAAGTTTTTCACTTTCGGTAAAGGATACACCAGAGGTTTGTTCGCCATCGCGAAGCGTCGTATCTAATATCTCGACATATTGAGGCATGAAAGGATATTCAGTCGATGGAAGCAAACAATCCCTGACAAGCAGGGATTGCGCTATGATTTTATTAAAGTGGTAAAGTCTTTTCGAACTCTACGATATCACCTTTGATGTTTTGTAGATAATCTATGTCATCAAAGCCGTTCAGCATGTTGCCTTTTTTGTAAGAGTTGATCTCGAATTCCTCGGAATCACCAGTAGCCAACAAAGTAACAGTCTGTGATGGAAGATCTACTTTGATCTCTGTGTTTGGATCTGCTTCGATCGCTTTGAAAATTTTATCCAAAAATTCAGGACTGATTTGAGCTGGTAAGACACCAATGTTCAAACAGTTGTTTTTGAAGATATCTGCAAAGAAACTTGAAATCACACATCTGAATCCGTAATCATATACGGCCCAGGCAGCATGCTCTCTGGAAGAACCAGAACCGAAGTTCTTACCTCCTACCAGGATCTTACCGCTATAGGTTGGGTTATTCAATACGAAATCCTTCTTAGGTGTTTCATCAGAATTGTATCTCCAATCTCTGAACAAGTTGTCACCAAACCCCTTTCGCTCAGTAGCTTTTAGGAATCTAGCTGGAATGATTTGGTCAGTATCCACATTTTCTATTGGCAATGGAACCGCCGTACTTGTCAATATTTCAAATTTATCGTATGCCATCTTATTTGCATTTGTGTATAGGCTTTCCGCTTATCGCCTAGCGCTATACGCTTTTTACTTTCTCAATTAAATTATTCAGACTTCTTTTAGTCTGATTGACTTTGTCAAAGAGAGCTTCATACTGATCGGTACCTAAGTAGTTTAATTCTTTACTCAATAGTAAAAAATACTCAAGCTCCGTAGCTGATCCTCTGGCGATCACTAAAAATCGCACAAACTCTGCATTACTATCCCTTCCACAGCCTTCCGCTATATTCGAAGGGATTGAGTAGGCAGCTCTCTGCATTTGGCTTATTACACTATACTTTTCGGAATCTGGAAAACTTTGAGTAATTCGATAAATTGACAGTGTCAATTCGTGTCCCATTTCCCAAACCTTATATTTTCTATAATCCCTCACCAGCGCAAAGCGTTTAGCGTATAGCGTTCAGCTCAATGGAACTACGCCATCTCCACCATCAACTCGCGCGGATCAGCTACAACACCTGCCACTGCAGAAGCTGCTGCTACTAATGGACTAGCCAATAGCGTTCTTGATCCCGGGCCTTGTCTCCCTTCGAAGTTTCTGTTAGAGGTACTCACTGCCAATTTACCAGCAGGTACTTTATCGTCATTCATGGCCAAACAAGCAGAACAACCTGGCTCTCTTAATTCAAAACCAGCTTCAGTTAGTATATCTAGAATACCTTCTTCTTTAATGGCCGCTTCTACTTTGTGAGATCCTGGCACCAACCAAGCCGTAACATGGTCAGCTTTTTTCTTACCTTTTACGATAGATGCAAAAGCCCTGAAATCCTCAATTCTACCATTGGTGCAACTTCCCAGAAACACATAATCGATAGGTTTGCCGATCATAGAATCTCCCTGGTTGAAGTTCATGTATCCCAAAGACTTTTCATATGTAGCTTTTCCGCTGTCTCCTTCTTTCGCCTGAGGAATGCTGTTACTGATACCCATACCCATACCAGGGTTAGTACCATAGGTAATCATAGGCTCGATGTCTGCCGCATCATATTCGTATTCTAAATCGAATTCGGCATCATCGTCAGTCTTCAATGTCTTCCAGTACTCCATAGCCTTATCCCAATCTGCTCCTTTCGGAGTAAATTCACGGCCTTTCACGTACTCAAAAGTCTTTTCGTCAGGAGCAATCATGCCCCCACGAGCACCCATCTCGATACTTAGGTTACAAACCGTCATACGACCTTCCATGCTCATTTCTTCGAACACCTGACCTGCATACTCTACAAAGTACCCTGTAGCACCCGAAGTAGTCAATTTCGAAATAATGTAAAGTGCCACATCCTTAGGAACCACTCCTTTTTGAAGAGACCCATTCACTTTGATGCGCATTCTTTTAGGCTTTGGCTGCATGATGCACTGAGAGGACAAAACCATCTCTACCTCTGAAGTACCAATACCAAAGGCAATGGCTCCAAAAGCACCATGTGTAGAAGTGTGTGAGTCACCACAAACGATAGTTGCACCAGGCTGAGTAATACCATACTCTGGTCCTACTACGTGTACAATTCCGTTTTTCTCATGACCCAGACCCCAGTGAGAGATTCCGTGCTCATTGGCATTCTGCTCAAGGGCCTTCAACTGGCTAGCAGACAATGGATCCTCTACAGGTAAATGTTGGTTGATAGTAGGTGTGTTATGATCCGCAGTAGCGAAAGTTTTCTCCGGGTGGAGCACTTTCAACCCTCTATTCTTCAATCCTAAGAAAGCAACAGGACTTGTTACTTCATGCACCATGTGTCTGTCTATGAACAGTACGTCTGGCCCTCCTTCTATTTTCTTAACTACGTGCTTATCCCACACTTTGTCAAACAACGTATTACCCATAATTATATCTATTATTTATGTTTTTAATCATGCTTCATTCGAGCGGAACGAATTTTCGCTCAAAATGGAAGCGCAAAGGTAAGAAATTATCAGATATTAGAGGAGTTTCCTTGACAGGAAGATGAATATCTTGAATCAAATTGAAAATTTCACAAAGTTGATCTCAATCAGATGAAAAATTCGTAAACAAGTTTTTACTTATCTTATCAATTTTCCTTGCCTGGCCTGATGCAATCTCATGAAGGTCATGTGTGCCACATTCCTGGCTCTTTCTTTGGCAAGAAGCGCCACCTCTCCTTCAAACAGGTCATCCAATGTCTGAAACCATAACTCCAACCAGTTCCCAAAATGGGCCTGTTCTATACTATGATCGAAACGAGCGTCTACTTGCAGATGAGCGCGCATAGGATTGCCCTTGTATTTCTGCACCTGAAACAAGGTACTCTCCCAAAAATCCGACAGCTGTACCAGATGTGCAGGCCAATCCTCTATTACGGTATTAAATATAGGCCCCAATCTTTCGTGTTGTCTTACACGGTCATAAAAGGTGTTGACTAGTAACTCTACATCTTGTCTATTTGAAATATCGGATTTCATGGAGCAAACTTACGACTATGTCCTCAAGTAAAAAATGACCTACATCATTACAGACCAACTAGAAGCCTCAGTTTGATTTACAATGAATGTTTTGAGCTTGAAATGAACTTTTACTCTCCTCTTGGGAGAAGAAACAGAGGTGGGTTAAATAAAGAACTACATTTCAAGCTCAAAGAGCAAGTCAAACCAATACTAGAAGCAATTTTGGTCAAAAAACTATCAAACCTTTTAACTTCACATTCGAATGTATATACAAACAAAAATGTAAAAACATCACATGAGAGAAATCAATAATAAAACAGCATTAATCACCGGAGGAACCAAAGGTATAGGATATGGAATAGCAGAAGCTATGCTCAAAGCAGGCATGAAAGTAGCTATCACCGGACGAAATCAAGAAGGTGTAGACGCAGCAGTAAACAAGCTAAAGTCAACTGGAGACATCATCGGTATAGTGGCAGATGTGCGAGACAGTGCAGCCATGAAAGCTGCTAATGACAAGATTTTAGAGCAATGGGGACAGCTGGATGTGGTCATAGCCAATGCTGGTGTGGGCCACTTCGGTTCTGTAACTGAACTATCGGATGAGCAATGGAAAGATACACTCGACATCAACCTTACTGGGGTATTCAATACAGTGAGAGCTACTGTTCCTTCTCTTAAAGAAACTAAGGGATACATTTTCACCATTGCTAGCCTGGCAGGAGCCAATTTCTTTGCAAAAGGCAGTGCCTACAATGCAAGTAAGTTTGGTTTGGTAGGATTTACTCAAGCCATGATGTTGGACCTAAGGCATGAGGGAATCAATGTCAGTACTATCATGCCGGGATCTGTGGCTACCTATTTCAATGGCAACACGCCTGATGCCTCTGATGACTGGAAAATCCAGATAGAAGACCTGGGGCAAATGGTAGTAGATGTACTAAGGTTGGACCCTCGTACACTTCCATCCAAAATCGAAGTAAGACCGAGTCAACCACCTAAGAAATAAATTATCAAAATGAGAATGAGGCTGTCTTAAAAGTCTTTCTTTGTCTTGTTGAGCCAAGTCGAAACATTAACTATACCTTTCAAAGGTACATTTCCTGGCCGTCCGGCAGGTGGGCGACTATGCTCAATGTGACAAACCCTTTTTATTAAACCTTTTGATACAGCCTCATTCTCTCCTCCATCCGTTCCCTTCACAGCATCTCTTGATAAAGGTTTTATTATAAGAGACTTGCTACGGCTGTGAATTTATTTCAAGTTTGGAACGCTATTTGTTAAGTTCACTGACAACAATTTGATAGAACAAAAACTATCTTTGATTCAATCACGGAAAAAGAAAGAAAATGAAAAGACACACCTGTATTTCTAAAAATTGGTCCATCCTATTATTGTTGGCTTTGATGGTCAGTTTTTCATCCTGTAATAAGAAACTATTCAAAAAGAAAAGCAAAGGAGCTGAACCTGTGGCTACTTCTACGGCAGAACCCAACTCCATGAATAACCCTGTAGACGAATCGGAAGAAGAACCGATAGAGCCCATGGAAGAAGTAGAAGAAACCGCACCTACTCCTAAAAAACTCTCTAAAGAACAACAGCTAAACAATTATTTCGGAGCGATTGCCAACGCGAGTTCCACTTCGTCTGCCAATGCCAGCATCGCAGAAGCTTTGGATATGTTCAGTGATACAGACGCTCCTGTTTTGATAGTAATATATCACGATGGTTCTCAACCAAGCTATGACGAACCCACTACCATCAATAAGTATCTCAACTATCTGAAGGATACCAAAAACGACAAGGCAGAGGTAGAAGAAATCATCTACGACGAAAGTGGCCTGATCAAAGAATTGGTGTTGAAGAAATAAATTATTGAATCCACAATAGAAAAAGACATGAATTATCTAAAATATACTTTAGTATCCCTGATGCTATTGACGGGTTCTGTGGCCATGGCTCAGAACGATGTAGATCCTGGAAGAAAACAAGCCATTGACTCTTTGGCTTTAGAGAAAGTTAAGGATTTGAGTAAATACATTTCCCTGATTGGAAGTAAGGACACTCCTTTCTCAGAGGCGCAGCGCGTAATGGACAGAGCAGAAGAGCTTTTTGCTCCGGGAAGTGAAATGGGCGTTTCCTCATTGAGCAGCGAAGAGATCACTTACTACAAGGTCCGTGAGTACTTCGAGCACCTGATGGCCCTCAACTATGACAAGGTAAAAATCCAATGGTACGACATTCACTATGTCAGTGACTTGGAAAGACAGCCCGATGGCTCCTATGTCGGGGTAATCACCATTTATCAGAGGTTTGAAGGTACTACCGCTGATAATACGCTGAACTATAAGGATACGACCAAAAAGGACATCACCATTTACGTGAAGAAAAAAGAAACGCAGATTGCGGGTAGAGTGATCGAATTCTGGGATGTAATGTTGGGAGACATTCGAGTAACTGAGACTTCTGCATGAGAATATTAGTAGTATTGGTACTGAGCGTACTATGCATACAACCATTGGTGGGTCAAATGAGGCTCACCAATGATATGCAAGAAACAGAAGCCCAACTCAAAGCTTCGACGAAGCAAGTCAATCAGTTTTTCAGAAGATTCAATGGCGAGGAAAGCACCGACGGCAATCGCTATTATGAAAAAGATAAGGAGTTTAGATCCACCTCTCTGAGGAGAAAGTACATGCCTGTACTGTTTGATACAGAGACAGGTCAGTACGATCCTAAGGAGACCGAAAACTTCGTTAAGCAAATCACCGATAAGAAAAACCCAGAGTTTCTGGATTTTCATCAGGATGACTGGGTTGCCGAGGTGAGAACTACCTTTAACTATCGAGGACAGGAAGTTTCAGGCTTGCTCTTCATGCGACTACAAGCATATGGACAGGGCTATGAATGGATCATCGAGGATGTCATGTTTGATTTCATCAATGGGCGTTTTGACAAAGACACCACTGAAAGCAAAGCTTTTATTCACCCGATGAGTCATGAGTTAGAGTTCATGACTCTAAAAAAGGCGCTCAAGGACAACAAACATTCAGAGCAATACACAGCGAATGATTTCGAACCAGATTATTTGTCCATTTTCTTATATGAATTGAACACTGGTAATCTGAAATTCGTCACGGTAAATGACATGCAATTGCACTTCTTTGCTATCGAAGGCTATTATTTTTCTCTCTCCTATTTTAATAGAACTGGATACAATTCAGGATGGCTCATATCGAGTCTGGTTCCTTTAAATTCGGAAAATGAAACCAAACAAATGAAGGATTATATCTATGGTAAAGGCTAAAAGGTATGATTTAATGAGAGTTCTTTTGATAGGAACTCTTTTCTTGATTTTCAATCCATCGTGGGCCTATGCTGGTATCAGCATGCAGGAACCAGATACTTCGCGCTATGCCGAAGTTAGAAGTCTGGTTCAGTTTTACGAATACATGCTCAACAACATTGGTTCGGCCCGAAGCAATACCCGCGACAAGGAAGTCATCATCACCGAGAGCTACAAAAAAGTCTTTAGCAGTCCACAAGTCCAGATAGAAGACGATCTGATTCACAATAGGAAAGTCATCACTAACAAAGATGTGGCGGCCTACTTGAGAGATGTCGATTTTTTCTTCAAGGACATCGTATTTGATTTCAACGACATCCAGGTCGAGCAAAAGCAAGAAGGTGCTTCGACCTATTATTTGGTCACCTTCGAAAGCCTAATCGAAGCGACCACATTAGACAATGAACCCTACACCAATGCACAACAGCGATTCATAGAGGTGAATGCTGATGAGGCATCTGGAGACCTTAAAATCGCCAGTGTATACCATACCAAAGTCAGCAGAGAAAAGGAGCTGGAAGTATGGTGGGAGTCCCTCTCCTATGGCTGGATTCAGGTTTTCAGAGAGTATGTCACTTTCGACAGTGCCGACTTCCGGGTACTCAAACAAATCTCTAGTATTGACAGTCTCAACCTGTCTGGCAATGCTTTGATATTGAATATTGAACCCCTGGCAGCACTGAGGGATCTGAAATATCTAGACATCAGTCATACCGAAATCACCGACATCAGCCCACTTCGCTATTCGAGAAACCTTCAAACCCTAAAAGCCAACAACTCCAAAATCAACGACGTATCGACGCTTGAATATTTTGAGAGTTTAGAGACATTGGATCTGTCCAAGACTCCCCTTATGAACCTTCAGGGAATTGAAAAAATGAAATCGCTCAAACATCTACGTTTGATTGATACCCATATCAGAGATTTCAAACCCATCCAGCAATTCAACACTTTAGAGAGCGTGAATCTCTCAGAATCCAGATTCAATGATGCGGGTTTTCTGTCTGGTCACAAGGCCCTAAAGGAAGCTAATCTATCGAAAACCTCACTGGCAGATCTACATGTGTTTCAGTTATTTTCACAACTCAAAACCCTGGACGTATCTGAGACAGCTATCACTGATCTGGATGGATTGGAAAGCCATCCAAGCCTGGAGCTACTCAATATCAACCAAACAGACATCAGCGAGCTCAAAGCCCTGTTAACCGCTCCTAAGCTAAAGAAAGTATATGCCGACTATACTAAGATAAGTCAGGAAGAGGCATCCTCCTTTATGGCAAAAAAGCCCAAAACATTGGTAGTGACCCAAAGTGCTCAAGTCATGAATTGGTGGGGCAGTTTGTCTGCGGATTGGAAGAAAATCCTTACCCAAAAAATTGAAGTAGAAGAGCCTGGAAAAGAAGAAATCATTCAACTGTTGAATACTGACTCACTGGACTTGTCAGGCAAAGGCTTAGCAGATAGCTCACCACTGAAAAAATTCAATAGAATCAAGTACCTGGACGTGTCTGGCAATTCATTCAAAAACTTTAGCTACACCAGTGGCATGAAAGACCTTACTTCGCTCACGGGAGAAGGACTACCCGTTCAAAGTACAGATGGCCTGGATCAAAATGAAAAGCTGGAGTATTTATCCATTCCTCAATCAGAAATTGTCAATATTGGCGCGCTTTCATTTTTGGACCAATTGAAGATGGTCAATCTGGATCGTAGCTACGTGGATGAATCCGCTATTGCTAAGTATCTTCAGTCCAACCCTAAAACGGTCATTATTTATCAAAGCGATAGACTTGAGAAATGGTGGAATGAACTCAGTTCAGACTGGAAATCCTTGTTTGATTTAGAAAAGGTAGACAGTTATCATTTGCATCAGTTGATCGAAAGAGAATCGATGAGTGTATCGGGATTGCATATATCTTCTCTCGAACCACTCTCCGTATTCATCAATTTGAAACAACTGAATCTAGATCAAGTCAATATCTCCAATCTACAGGATCTGACCATGCATACAGGCTTACGAGAGCTGACTTGCACCAAAGGTCCCCTTGAGAGTCTATCGGGTATCTCCTACTTTCAGCAACTCGAAAAATTGAATGTATCCAGCACCGCTGTGAGTGACCTAAAAGATTTGGAAGGATTGCGCTCACTCGTAGAACTCAATTGCTCCGGAACAGGCATCTCCAACCTCAAAGGCATTTCAGAAATCTACAATCTGGAAAAGCTTGACATCAGCAGTACCAAAGTATGGCGACTAGGCAGACTGAGTGAACTAAGAAATCTCCAAACACTGATCTGCAACAACACGCGCATCATTGCCTACTTGATTGACGAATACAAGGCAGAACATCCAGAAGTGAATGTGATTTATTATTGATTCTTTATCTTGAATTGGGCAGATTGATAGGATTGCACAGAAAGATCAAATAGGCAGTTTGGCCAGTCGCTATATCACCTGTTACCACACGTTTAGTTTAGGTTGAATAATTCAGTCAGAAAATTAATCCGCTGTTCATCAGTTAGATTGTCCGTATTAACTGCATAGCTCAAGGCATATTCGTTCTTGCGTCCAAAAAGGAATATAGTATTAACATTTTTACCGGTAATTTTCCAAATTATAAAGTCTCCAGATTCCTTAGTGTCCAGTATTTCGGTTGTATAACCTTGATTCAAGTAGTATTCAGAATCCCACAAATAGAATTTATCTACCCATTGTTGATTCGTTAAACTGTCATGATGGAATGGATACTTGTTCACTGGGTTGAGCGCTACAGCAATGGATGTTGAGTCTGCGTTCTTAAAATAGTGCTGCCTGCTCGTTTCGTTGTAATTCGTTTTCGTCCATTTCCCTGGAATGTCGATGTTACCGTATGGAAATAGCGTTAAGGATGTTACATTTTTCTCTTCGTTATAGCTGTCTGATATCAGCATTGTTGTTTGACTAGTTTTACAGCCAAAAAGGGTTGTTAGGAAGAGAAATAAGACTATAAAGTTCCTGTTCATAGGTTGGAGAGTATGTGTGGTAACGACCAGATATGGCACGTGCCTCTGGACATTCAAATATCGGTAAACTATTGGTTTCACATTTCAATATCAAGTAACTCAGAAGAGGCATGTGCTATATCGTTTGTTGTATGCCGTAACTTCATTTTTAATGCGTTAATCAGTTTTTTTTAGATAAAATTAAACAAATGTTTAAATCATTCGTTTAGTATTTGTAAGTTTGGCGAAACTATTCTAAATGGCACAAGATTCTACAGCGGAAGAAAAGATCAAAGAGGCGGCAAAATCCCTTTTTACGAAAAATGGATTTGCAGCTACCAAAACAAGGGATATTGCCGAGAAGGCTGGTATTAACCTAGCTTTACTCAATTATTACTATCGAAGCAAGGAGCTACTTTTCAACAAGATCATGATGGAAGTGATGTCGATGTTCATGAAAAGTATCTTCAGCATTTTTCAGGACGAGCGTACAACTTTGGAGCAAAAGTTTGAATTGATTGCATCCAGGTACATCGATAAGATCAAATCCAACCCTGATATTCCAAACTTCCTGCTGAATGAGTTGCGGTCAAGGCCCGAGGAGTTTTTTCTGAAAATTATCGAAGGGAAACGCTTGCAGGACTTTTATATCTACACGCAATTGGTTGAGCAAATCGGGGAAGAAAGGGTGAAGGGGCTCAATCCAATACACATTATGATGAATTTGATGAGTCTAACCCTCTTCCCGTTCGTGGGCAAACCCATGATGCGAATGGTTACCGGAATAGACAATGCCGTGTTCAACAAAATGATGGAAGAACGAAAAAAGCTAATCCCGATGTGGATCATGCAGATGTTGAAGTAAAATTTTTTATCCATTGATTAATCAAATGTTTAAAACATACTTTTAAAACAAACGATGAAAATAATAAACATAACAAAACAGATAACATTTTGGCTATTGCTCCTGATCAGCACGTGGAGTCACTCATTGTCCGGACAGAGTCTATCGCTTGACAGTTGCCTTTCAATGGCAGAGAGGAATTACCCACAAATTGCCCAATACGGGTTGATTAGCCAATCAACCGAGTATTCTATAGCAAATGCTCAAAAGGGAAAGCTTCCGCAATTAAGCATTGCAGGGCAGGCCACTTATCAGTCTGACGTAACCCAGGTTCCTGGAGGTGAGGCGATGGGAGTTGCCCCATTAAGTCAAGACCAGTATCAACTCTATGGGGAGGTCGTCCAACCGTTGACAGGATTGGCCGTCATCAACCAGCAGAAAAAAATCATTGAGGCTGATGGGCAAGTAAGCAAGGCTGAATTGGAGGCTAAGCTCTACGCCATCAAACAGCGGGTGAGTGATTTGTTTTTCGGGGTATTACTGATTCAGAACCAGCTCAGGCAAAGCGAGCTGACCAAACAGGATCTTCAAGCAGGAATATCCCGGGTAGAGGCCTCTGTAAAGTACGGAACTTCATTAAAAAGCAGTGCCGATGTGCTCAAAGCGCAATTGATCACCATCGATCAGCGGATCATCGAAAAGGAATCAACAAGAGACGGGTACTTAAAAATGCTGGGCCTTTTTGTCAATCAGGAATTAAATAGCGATTTCGAATTAATTGTCCCCGCTCCAACCGTGCTGGCCTCAAAAATCAACCGACCGGAGCTCTCAATCTACACTAATAAAATGCAGTCCATTGCCCTTCAAGATGGCTTGCTCAGCAAAACGAATCTACCTCAGTTCAGCCTGTTCATGCAAAGCGGTTTTGGAAGACCCGCACTGAACTTTCTAAGCAATGATTTTGAGCCATATTATATCGGTGGGCTGAGGCTGTCATGGAACCTTTCCAATTATTACACTACCAAAGGACAAAGACAGCTCTTTTCAATCAATAAAAGCATATTGGAATCTGAGCGAGAAACTTTCCTTTTTAATACACGGCTGACTATGGCCAACCAAGACGTACAGATTGTGAAAGTCGAAAAACTGATTGAAAAGGACAAGGAGATTATTGCCTTGAGGGAAGGTATTGTGAATTCCTCCAAAGGCCAGTTGGAGCATGGGGTCATCACCGCCTCCGAGTACAAGACTGTAGTGATCGATTCTGATGAGGCACGACAAAACCTCACACTTCATCAGATCGAGCTAATGAAACTTAAAAATGATTACAAACTAACATCCGGAAACTAAAATGAAACATCCACTTAAAAATCCAATATGTATTTTGCTGCTTAGCGTACTTTGGTCATCATGTACAAACAATGGACACGAATTTGATGCAACAGGTACTTTCGAAGCAGACGAAACAATTATTTCTTCAGAAGCATCGGGAAAGTTACTTTCTTTCAAAGTAGATGAAGGACAAGAATTACCCTCAAACCAGTATCTAGGGTATATCGATACTACCCAGCTTGCGCTGACCAAAGCGCAACTGGAAGCTCAAATCAAAGCAGTGCTGAGCCGGAAGCCGGACATTGCATCACAACTTGTGGCGCTCAATGAGCAGTTAAAAGCCGCTAGGAAGGAAAAAGCACGAATCGAAAACCTGCTCAAATCCGATGCAGCTACCCCAAAGCAATTGGATGATGTGGACGCGCAGATCAATATTATCAACGGTAATATTACCGGACTTAGGACATCCCTTGTCAATAACTCGAGGAGTCTGGATCAGGAGATTGGCCCATTGGAAGCTCAGATCCTGCAGATGGAGGACAAGATCGCCAAAAGCAAAATAATCAATCCTGTAAATGGAACGGTATTGTCTGTCTATGCGGAACCTTATGAGCAGGTTGGTCCGGGTCAGCCACTCTACCGGATAGCCGACCTGAGTGAGCTGACCTTGAAAGCGTACATCTCGGGAGACCAGTTTGCACAAGTGAAGTTAAACCAGAAGGTTTCCGTTTATACCGATGATGGGAATGGCGGGTACAAAGAGGATGCAGGAACCATCTACTGGATCAGCGAAAAGGCCGAGTTTACCCCTAAAAGTGTGCAAACCAAAAACGAGCGGGCAAATAAGGTGTATGCAGTCAAAATAAGGGTAAAGAATAACGGCTCTTACAAAATCGGCATGTACGGAGAAGTGACGTTTGATACCGAGTCATGAAGCACGTTATCATCGATCATGTTTCCAAAGCCTTTGTCAAAGAGGGAACTCCTGCTTTGAACGAGATCAGCTTTGAAGTGGAAGAAGGGGAACTCTTTGGCCTGATTGGCCCGGATGGAGCTGGGAAAACCACGCTGTTCCGCATCCTTACCACGTTGCTGCTGGCGGATAGTGGAAATGCCAGTGTCAATGGCCTTGATGTCGTCCGGGACTACAAAGAAATCAGGAAACAGGTCGGGTATATGCCAGGTAGGTTCTCACTGTACCAAGACCTTTCGGTAGAAGAAAACCTGAACTTCTTTGCAACTATTTTCAACACCACCCTTGAGCAGAATTATGACCTGATCAAAGATATCTACGTGCAGATCGAACCTTTCAAGAACCGGAGGGCGGGCAAGCTTTCCGGTGGAATGAAGCAGAAGCTCGCCCTTTGCTGCGCGCTGATTCACAAACCCACCGTCCTATTTTTAGATGAGCCTACGACAGGTGTAGATGCGGTTTCAAGAAAAGAATTCTGGGAGATGTTAAAAGGTTTGAAGCAGCAAGGAATTACCATTCTGGTTTCCACTCCGTACATGGACGAAGCGAGTCTATGCGAAAAAATTGCATTAATCCAGAATGGCGAAATACTCTCCATTGATACACCGGAAAAGATTGTGGATCAGTACCCTAAACCTCTCTATGCGATCAAGTCACCGGATATGAGCCGATTGCTAAAGTCCCTGAGGAATAGCCAGATTATCCAGAGTGCCAATGCCTTTGGCGAATACCATCACATAACCCTGTCTGATGATGGCATTGATTCGGAAAAAGTCCTGGCAAGCTTGAATATGGAAGGCTCGGAGATGAAAACCATCAAACCTACAATTGAAGACTGTTTTATAAACCTGATGAGAGATGAGTGAAGAAATTGTCATAGAAACGAATAAGCTTACTAAACGGTTCGGGGACTTTGTAGCCACAAATGAGATCACGTTCCAAGTGAAAAAGGGTGAAATCTTTGGCTTCCTAGGAGCCAATGGTGCAGGCAAAACAACGGCCATGCGTATGCTATGCGGGCTCTCCGTTCCCAGCAGTGGAAAGGGAAAAGTAGCAGGGTTTGATGTGTACAAGCAGACCGAAAAGATCAAGGAGAACATAGGGTACATGAGCCAGAAGTTCTCTTTGTATGAAGACCTGACCGTGATGGAAAATATCCGATTTTTTGGAGGCATTTATGGCCTTTCCAGAAAAGAGATCAAAGCAAAGATGGCGCAAATGCTGGAGCGCATTGGACTGGAAGGTCAAAAGAATAAACTAGTAAGTGACTTACCCCTTGGCTGGAAGCAGAAGCTCGCATTTTCGGTTGCCATCTTTCACAATCCACAAATTGTCTTTCTGGATGAGCCGACTGGTGGCGTTGACCCTATGACCAGACGACAATTTTGGGATCAGATCTACGAAGCATCCGATAGCGGCATTACGGTTTTTGTCACTACGCACTACATGGACGAAGCGGAGTATTGCAACCGTATTTCCATGATGGTGGATGGCTACATCAAAGCACTGGACACCCCCGCCAATCTGAAAAAGCACTACCACGCCGAGTCAATGGATCAGGTTTTCTATGAGCTGGCAAGGGGAGCTAAACGAAAAGGAGACTAACTATGAGGCAACTATTCACATTTATCAAAAAAGAGTTCAAGCACGTTTTCAGGGATCAGAAAACACTGCTGCTTTTGTTCGGACTGCCGATTGTGCAGATCATTCTTTTCGGCTTTGCACTCACGAATGAAATCAAGGATGCCAGCCTGGTGGTAGTGGACTATTCTAAGGATGAAGCCACCCAGAAGATCATTGAGAAATTCAGGACGAATAGCAGCTTCAAGTTGGAAGAGTCGATCCTGGGGACGAAAGAAATCGAGGAAGCTTTTAAAGAAGGGAAAGTGAAAATGGCACTTATCTTCCCGGCAGACTTTGAAAATGACCTCATTCATGAAAACCGGGCTTCCATACAACTCATTGCTGATGCGACAGATCCCAACACCGCTACCACGCTGGTGAACCATGCCAATACGATCATCAGGGATTTTCGACAGGAGCTGGCCACAGGTAGGCCTGATCACAGTATCGCGATAGATACCCGAAACATTTACAATCCGGAACTCAAAGGCACTACTAATTTTGTCCCGGGTGTGATGGCACTGGTCTTGTTGCTTATTTGTGTGCTGATGACCTCAGTTTCCATCGTTAAGGAAAAAGAAAGTGGTACCATGGAAATATTGCTGGTCTCGCCCTTTAATCCATTCATGGTAATCATCGCCAAAGCTGTGCCGTATTTGTTACTTTCCATTGTCAACCTGTCGGTCATCCTGTTTCTAAGTGTGTATCTGCTTGATATGCCAATCAACGGCAGCATCGCATTACTTTTCGCTGTAAGCATCCTTTTGATCATGACTGCCCTTTCATTGGGGCTGCTCATTTCAAATTCTACTGATTCTCAGCAGGCAGCCATGCTCATATCCCTAATGGGAATGCTGCTCCCGACCATGATGTTTACCGGCTTTCTTTTCCCTTTGGAAAACATGCCATGGCCTCTTCAGCTAGTCGCTAATGTTGTCCCATCCAAATGGTATTACATCATCGTGAAAGATGTGATGATCAAAGGGCTGGGCTTTTCAGCCATCTGGAAAGAAACCCTGATCCTAACCGGTATGACCGCTTTTCTACTGTTTGTCAGTATTAAAAAATTTAAAATCAGATTGTCATGAGAGTACTTTCGTTTTTACTTCAGAAGGAATTCAAACAAATTTTCCGAAATCCGACCCTACTCAGGATGATCCTGGCTATTCCAGTGATTCAGTTAGCCATATTACCATTGGCGGCTGATTTCGAGATCAAAAACATCAATGTAGTGGTAGTCGATCACGATCACTCTACTTATTCCAGGGATTTGGTCAACAAGATCACCGCATCCGGATACTTCGTTTTGGTGGATTACAACAACAGCATGGACAAGGGATTTGGCTATCTGGAATCCGATGTGGCCGATGTGGTACTGGAGATTCCTCCTGGTTTTGAACGTAACCTCGTCAGGGAAAATCATGAGCAACTATTTCTTGCCATCAATGCCATTAACGGTACCAAAGCCAATGTGGGAGGAGGATACCTAGCTAGTGTCATCAGCAGTTTCAATGAGGAAATCCGTTTGGAGTGGTTCCAAAAGGGCATGCCGGCAAAAAGCACTGTGATAGAAGCCCAGGCCATCAACTGGTTCAATCCGCTGCTGAATTATCAGTTTTTCATGGTGCCGGGCATCCTGGTGGTATTGGTAACGATGGTAGGAGCTTACATGTGTGCACTAAATATTGTTAAGGAAAAAGAGGTAGGAACTATTGAGCAGATCAACGTTACCCCGATCAGGAAACACCATTTCATATTGGGCAAACTCATTCCTTTCTGGGTCATAGGCATTTTTGTTTTTACGCTCGGGTTGTTCCTTGTTGCCAGGCTCATTTATGGGATTGTCCCAGTAGGCAGTTTGGCACTTTTGTATGGCTACCTGGCACTCTACCTGGTTGCGGTGCTGGGCATTGGGCTGCTGGTTTCCACCTATTCCCAGACGCAGCAGCAAGCCATGTCACTAGCCTTCTTTCTGATGATGATCTTTCTATTGATGAGCGGCTTGTTTACATCAGTGGAAAGCATGCCACCATGGGCCAGGGTGATCGCCCAGTTCAATCCGGTGACCTACTTCATTGAAGTGGTCAGGATGATCATCATGAAGGGGAGCGGATTTCAGCATGTCACAAGGCATTTTCTCATTATGGCAGGTTTTGCCGCAGTGTTTAATACCTGGGCAATCATTAACTATAGAAAACACACTTAGCGCCTTTGTTCCTTCGTGGCAAGATTTAGACCACAAGGACACCAAAATGAAATAGAGAACATAAAACGAAATGAAAATGAAAGCAAAAAGGATCGTAATTATAGGATTGGGAGTGGCCATAGCCCTGCTCTCGTTAAAGGTAATGGCTCAGAACGGCCCAGACATTACCGGAAAATGGTATGCAGAAGAAATGGATGAGTCTGTTATTGAAGTGACCCGGTTGTCTGATGGGAGCTACGAGGGGATCATCATCTCATCAAAAGAGGAAGGGTTTGTCGGCCATAAGGTTATTTATGGTTTTAAGTATGATGACAAAGAAAAACTGTATACCGGTACGATTAACTCAGCAGCCCGAAATATGGAATTAGATGGCACTATACAACTTGAACAAAGCAGCAAATTGAAAGTGACAGGCAAGAAGTTTTTTATGACTAAAACGTTTTATTGGATCAAAAAAGACTAAAAATGAAAGCTATACTTATAAACATCCTAGTTTTTGTTATTGCCGCTCCTTCGGTGACCATCAGCCAAACAAAATGGGAGATTACAGAAGACTACTCCATTGAATTTGAAGGTCGTGGAGCAAGATTTTGAAAGACAATGGCATACAACGCCTGCGTATGGTGCGTGTGCGTATCGTTTGATAATACAGCCAAAGTAGTGAAAATCTGCCGAACCTACTAGCGAATCGGTGAGAGCTGCATTCCGCCGATCTTCCGGTGCGGCGAACTGATCTCACTATAAGTAGAAAAGTCATTTCCGCCGGCAGATGCACGGGTTCTTTCCGCCGAAGCTGGCTAAATGCTCAGTTCGCACATGCATCTATACGCCATGTTATCTACATTTTTCGTTCAGAAGAGTTCGAACATTAGGATTAACATAGCTAAGATCCAAGCTGCAAATACGGTTTTGTAGTAGTTGTTCGTATTAAAATGTTCGCTGGTCGTAATTGAATTGAGGTCAATTAATTTGTTCGCAGATGATCCTACTTTAAATAGAACATAGATTAAAAGCCAGAATGCTCCGATAATGTATATTCCTGCAAGTTGAGAGATGATTGATGTAATCGTTGTTTCTAAATCCTGACTTAGGAGCTGATAGTGTGTTAATAGCCAGACTGTTAAAGTTGAGATTGGTATTATGAAGTAGAAAAATGATCGATAATTCAGGTTGTTCAAAATTGCGAATATAGTATTCATTAAAGCTTGTTCTTCACGTTCATATACTTGTAGATAACGCCTGCGTATGGTGCGTGTGCGTGTCGTTTGATAATACGGCCAAAGTAGTGAAAATCTGTCGAACCTACTAGTGAATCGGTGAGAGCTGCATTCCGCCGATCTTCCGATGCGGCGAACTGATCTCACTATATGCAGAGAAGTAAATTCCGCCGGCAGATGCACGGGTTCGTTCCACCGAAGCTGGCTAAATGCTCAGTTCGCACATGCACTATCACGCCATGTTGTAGAGCGTTTCTTTCGTTAGTTCAGAAGAATTCTTCGTTGTGCGAGGTTCGAATGTAGTTCCAGAAGGTCGTTAGCTAGTAGTTCTAGGAGTTAGTTTATCCTTAAATTTTGACTTCATGGAATACCCGCCAAGGACCATTCCTGAAAGAAAAATGAGATTAAACAAGTTTTGATATTCTTGTTCGAAGATTACAGATTTAAATATGAAAACCGCAGACAAGAATGGGAGAATCATCATTACAAATGCGAATCCAATGAAAAATTTAATATGAAAGGTAAAATTATTCGGGTTGTCTTTACTGATTAGTTCGAATACCCATATGAAAAAGCGGCTAATACCTTGATATGCTCCATGAAATACAATGTTGACTTGTACGGCTGTTTTTACCCGTTCGGATATTTCCAATTCGCTCGGTAGGAATGTGAAAATCAGCGCGATCACCAAATTCACCACTGTTAGCGTAATGTAGTATTTCTTGATTTTGTGTTCGTTCATTGTGTGTTCCGCTGATGCTCTACAACGGTCTAGTATAAGAATAGTAGCGGGTTTTTATGCACTTGACATTCCGTTTAGAACGGTTGTTTGATTTATATATTTCACTTTCGTTTTTTCGATTAAACCGCTATTATTTTTATACATTGTTAGGTGCTGGTTTTATTCAGCTTTATTTTCATCTGTTTTGTTAGATGTTATTCTCTTAATATTAATGAAAGGGCTTTTAATTAAATATAGGAATGTCTGTTTTTTATCTTCCTCAAATTCTACTAATCCATATTTCATTTGTTCTACTGGCATCATTTTAAATGTTCCAAATATTCTGTCCCAAATAATAAAAATATCAGCATAGTTTGAATCTGTATAGAATTGGTCTTGCTGATGATGTACTCTGTGATGGTCAGGCATTACAAAAATCAATCCGAGTGTAGAATTCAGCCATTTTGGGTATTTAAGATTCGCGTGTTCAAAAAAGAAAAACACATATAAAAAGAAATAATATAAAGCCATAGAAAGTACATCAGTACCAAACAATGCAGCTGTCACTATATTTCCGATACCAAACACTAATATTAATTCCAATGGGTGAAATCTAAAAACTGTTGAAGAGTCCATCGTAGTATCGCTATGATGTACCCTGTGAAATCTCCAGAGTAAAGGGATTGCATGCGTACCTCTATGTACCCAATATGCTGTAACATCATATAAGGCAACAGAGATAAAAAGTTTTGCCCAAAGGGGTAGTTCTACCAAATATAAAAGTCCGATATGATTACTGTTCAACCATTCAATTGAAAAGATTTGAAAAGTCACAAAAAATATATTTAGGATAACAAGTATGATTTGAAATAGTAAATTTTGAAATAGATGATTAATTCGTTTCTGAAAATTGAATGGCGATTTCATTATCTGTTCTAAAGAAAAGAAGAGGGCAATTAATCCAATAACAATGTAATTTGGGTCAATACCCAGTAATTTATCTAGAAACTCCATAGTTTAAATATATTTGATTAATTATCACGTAATCTTTTTTCAACTTGCACCTAACAATTTCGTAAATGCTATGGCTGTTATGCACACTGCATCAATCCAAATCTAAGGGATTTTTTATTCCCACGAAATTCGAATGGGCCACATGTGTGTATATCTCAGTGCTACGTGAAGTATTGTGCCCTGGCAAAACCCGGATATATCTGAGATCCGTAGCAGATTCTGGTAAATGGGTCGCAAAAGAATACCAGTAGGTGTGTTGAGTTAACCTTTGCTGTCTTCTGCCATGATTTGCTACTACTCTGTGTACAATCGCTCCTATGATAGTAGAGGGATATATCCTGCTGCTGTCTGCTACTTGTTTATCTGAAGAGCTAGCTTTCATAAAGCAAATACAGAGAGAATAACTAACTTAAGCATGTTTATAAACATTTATATACGTTTATAAACGTTTAATAAAATGATTACTCCTTCTCGAATCTTTTCAAAAAGAAGTAAACTGCCGATCGGCTAGATAAGCCTTCAAGGGTATATCCATTTGATATTTCTCTCAACTCGCCCCCACCCTTTCCTATTTGACTGGTAAGTACAAAAAAAATCCCTATCTGGTCATACCAAACAGGGATTTTACAAGTGTCTATTAGATCAGGATCAGCCTACGATCGTACGGGCGCTTTGGTAGCCCTCATAAAAGTTGGGGTTGCTCCATCTAAACTGCATCATGACTTTGTCCATCTTCTCCTCAAAGAGTTCAGAGACATCGTCCATCAGCTCGTAGGTGTTTCTCTTGGCCAGGTTAGTGGCAGTACCTTTGAGTCTTGGCAGACCGATCAATTCGCGATAGTCATCTACAGAGCTCGACAGGTCAGTGATCTGAGCCTCAGTCACCCCATAGTCTGCCAGCGCTGGCAAATGCTCGGTCAGCAAGTCGATCAAGAAGCCCAATCGCTCAGGCATTTCAGAATCGCGCATCTTTACCGTATCCGACTTGGTCAGGTAGGCATTTTCGTGCAGGTCCTGATTGCCCGATACCATCGCATAGGCAGAAAGCGAACCGGAGAGTACGGACACTTTAGTAGCGATTTGTTGTTTGAGTAAATTTTTGTTTTCGGTGAGTCCCTTGGTCGTCTCCCCCGCCTTTTTCAACTGTACTTTCATCGCCTGGATCAGTTCGTCCAGTCGCTTCTTAAAGATGTTGATGATCGGGATCACAGACCAGGTCTCGCTGTTCGTGTCGAGAAAGCTTTGTGTAGACAAGGCCATCTGATAGCTGTTCAGCGTGTTTTGTTCCATAGTGTAGATCATTTAAGTGAATAATTAAAAACCCAATGTGACCCACTTTGACTTTAAAATCCTGACAAAAAACTTTAAAATCCTGCCATTTTACACCAACCTAGGTGATACAACCCATATTTTATCCACCTCACCCCTCTCATATTCTGAATGGAATTGCATTTTCTCTACATCAAATTGTAATTTCTCCATACACAATTGTAATTTCTTTATACAGATTTGTACATTCTTTATATAGGATATTGATTTCTCTACCACTATTTGTACTTTCTTTATACCTATTTGTAATTTCTCTATGTCGAATTGCACATTCTCTATAGGGGATGGTATTTTACAGGGATTTCAGAGAAAGAGCGCCAGATCGGGTAATGTCCCTTTGATAGGTAAGATTAAGGTATCGACATGGCAACCCATGAAAGGTCTATATCACTTGTTTTTCGTGATCTGTGTCTCTTTTTTAGATCCCTCCTAAGGTCGGGATGACAGAACGCTATTAGTTAATAGATCAGCAAACGTTGTGTCATTTCGTACGCTGGAGGAATCTAAGCGATAAATGCAAATCCCAGCCTGTCCGGCCAGTCCACAGCAGACAGGCTTGAGTGCATGTCCCATTTCTATAGTTAATCTTTCTTCTTAAAGAGTTTTCTAACCCTCTTGAATAAGCCCTGATCTTCTTCAGGCTCTTCCTCCTTTACCTCTGTGGAATCCAATTGAATGTCTTCCTGATCGAAGGATTTCTCCTTTGGCTTCCCTTCTTTATTGAACAGCCCCTGAATAAAGTTCTCCTCTTCTACCCCCTCACATTCCAGGTCACTCACGACTTCTTCATCCGGTGCTGGGAATTTAGCCTGGGTAATGGAGCGATACTTAGGATCTGAAATCAGCGATTGATAGAACAAACCGAAAATAGGCAAGGCAGAATTGGCCCCCTGTCCATATTGTGTGTCCTTGAAATGCAATCGAGAATCATCCGCTCCTACCCAACTGACGGTAAGCAATTTGGGTGTTGCACCTACGAACCATCCATCACGGTTGGATTGAGTAGTTCCTGTTTTACCGGCAATATCAGTTTCTAATCCATACTTCCACCTAAGCCTACTGCCAGTCCCTCCCGATTGAGTGACAGCCATCAGGAGCTGCTGCATCACCTGATAAGTATAGTCACTCAAGACTTGATCTTTTGATTCGGGGAACTCATGTTGATATATCACCTGTCCATCGGCATCCTCTATCCGTTCGATCATGTATCCAGTGAGTCCTTGCCCCTGATTGACAAAAATGCCATAAGCCTCAGCGAGTTCTTTCATGGTCAGCGAAGCAGTCCCCAGTGCCAATGAGGGCACTCTAGGGAGTTGACTTTCTATACCCGCTTCTTCAGCCAATTCCATCACGCGATCTACTCCAGCCTTCTCCATCATTTTCACTGCGATGGTGTTAATGGATTTAGTCAAGGCAGCCTGCATAGACAGGTATTTGTCATCGTACTCATCCGTACCATTGCTGGGCGTCCAATTGTCAAAGTTGGTATAGGTCACGGTTTTACCCGACACCCTGTCACAGGGTTCCACCCCGGACTCCAGAGCAGCAGCATATACGAAGGGTTTGAAAGTAGAACCTACTTGTCGTTTGGCTTGATTGACATGATCATATTTATAGTAGTCATGATTGACTCCACCGATCCAGGCCCTAAACCCTCCCGTTTTAGGATCCATGGCCAGAAAGCCTGCATTGAGCATTTTAGCATAGTACAGCAAGCTATCCTTGCTACTAAAACTTCCTTCCTTATCCTTGGACCAATCAAACAAGGTCATGTTCTTTTTAACCTGAAGCTGTTCCATGATTTCAGCTTCAGACAGACCCTCTTTTTGTAGATTTTTGAATACTTGACTCTCTCGAATTACATGTTGCACAAATGTGGCGTCCACTTTCCAGGGAGCCTGATTACCCCAGTTGCTTTCAAAGCTCTTTTGTATGGTAGGCATATGTCGGGCTAGTGCTGCCTCAGCTTTCTTTTGAATCCCCAGGTCAAGGGTAGTATAGATCTTCAGTCCATCTGAATAAAGGTTGTATTGAGAACCGTCTTCTTTCTTTTGTTTCTCTATTAGAGTTCGGGCTTTCAGTCGAACCTGCTCGAGAAAATATGCAGCGGTTTCTTGTTGATTGGCTCCCTGGGCATACTTGATTGGTGTAGACTCTTCTTTGATCAGGTCATAATCATCGGGATGCAAATAGTCATATTTTACCATTTGAGAAAGCACTACATTTCTTCTCTGATGGCTCTTATCTGGATGAATTCTCGGATTATAGGTATAGGTAGCCTTCAAGGTTCCTACTAGCGTAGCTGCCTCTTGAAGCGTGAGAGATGAAGTGCTTTTGCTATAAAACTTGCGGGAAGCACTTTCGATCCCGAAGGTATTGTCAGGAAAGGAAACGGTGTTTAAGTACAGGGTCAGGATGTCGTCCTTGCTGTAGATGTCTTCTAATCGGGTAGCGGTAATCGCCTCTTTAATTTTGGAAAGCACCAAGCCCAGTTTGCTGTGATCTTCTCGAGGGAAAAGGTTTTTCGCCAGCTGCTGAGAGATCGTACTACCCCCTCCTGCTGATCGATCTCCCATTATCAGGGTCTTGACCAACACACGCAGCAAGCTACGGTAGTCGATACCCTTGTGCTCATAAAAGCGGGAATCTTCAGTAGCTACAAGGGCCTGGATAAGATCCTCTGGCAGATCCTCATATTTAACAGAAGTACGATCAAATAAGTAATACTTTCCGATGAGCTCATTGTTCTGATCAAATACTCGGGTGGATTGGCTGTGCGAAATATTGGCGAGGGTCTTGTCATTAGGCAATGCTCCCCAAAAACCTAGATAAACACTAGCAATAAAAAGGACGATCAGCGAGGCTCCTATTAAAAGAGCTGCCAATGACCATTTAAGCAATATTCTTTTCCAACCAGAACTGTTTTCTTCGCTCATCTGTACAAGTGGGTATAAAAAAACCCTGACACACCATTGTGGTCAGGGTTCCATATTTTGTTAATGAATATTATTGAGCAGCTTCTAGTGCTTCAACTTTATTCAATACTTCTTCTGCTTTGTCCATCATTTTCAATTGCGTGTACATAGACTGCAATGCATTCAAACCATCGATATCGTCTGGCTTCAAGCTGATGGCTTTCTCCATGTATGGAAGTCCTTTTTTCAAGATCTCATCTCCTTTTTTGATCTTAGCATCACCATACTTCTGGTATGTTTTCAGGTCCATGTCTCTTGCTTCGTCATAGAATTCCTTAGCCATGTTTACATAGATTACACCCGCGTTGAAGTTAGCGATATAGTTATCTGGATCTACTTTGAGCGCATTCAAATAGCTTTCTTTGGCATTGTCAAAAGTAGCTCTTGCTTCCTCTGTTTTACCTTCACTAGAAAGTGCTGCTCCCAGGTTGTCATATAGTACACCTAGATTCAAATGCAGATTCACATTGTCTGGATCTGCCTCAATAGACTTGATCAATTGCGACTCAGCTTCATCCAACTTATCCATTGCTAGCAACAAGCTAATTTCTTCTTGTCCGAATCTATCGTCTGAAGGAAATTTAGCTTTTGCAGCTCTAGTCACTTCAAGCGCTTTTTCTGGATTCTCCTTTTGTCTTTCGTAATAAATAACAGAAGAATAGATGTCCGCATTGGCAATATCAAGATCGATCATCTGATAGTAGTATTGCAATGTTTTGTCTACGTTTCCACCTTGCTGTGCAGCAACACCTGCATAGAACAAAGTAGTAGAATCGTTTTCTTTTACGATCAAAGCTTTTTCGAATTGATTCAAAGCCATAGCAAAATCTTCTTCACCATATGCCTCGCCTCCAGTGTTCAAGAAGCTACCCCACATTTGATCTAAGTTAGTAGTCGCGATCAAATAGTATGAGCTATTTTCTTTCTCCATTTCCAAGACCTTTTTATAAGCATTAACTGCTTTTGAAAGAGCCTCTGGATCGATAGCTTTTGTTGACTCATCTTCACTAGTTGCAATGGCCTGATAAACTTTACCTGCCGTAAACCAGGTTCTAGACTTGCTAGCTTTCTTTTCATCAGCAATAGCAACATCCACTTCACCTTTTGCAGATACCAATTCACCTTTGGTCAAATAAGCTTCTGCTTTGCCGATAGAACCCTTCTGAGCGTATGATGCTGCACTCACAAGAACGGCTATTACTAATACGAGTAATTTTTTAGTGTTCATAATTTCCAATTGTTTGCGTAACGGATTGTATTTTGGATAATCCTGTTCTTATTTATTCGTTATTATCTGTTTTATTATCTGTGTCTGGAGTAGTGTTTTCCTCTCCTCCATTTTCTTCCTCTTCTCCTTCGATTCTCTCGATTTTTTCTACAGAAGAGATTTTATCATTATCACCCAGCTTGATCAAACGAACTCCCTGAGTCGCTCGTCCCATCACTCTCAAAGTGTCTACTGCCATACGTATAGTGATACCTGATCTATTGATAATCATCAAGTCATCTGTATCAATCACCTCCTTGATAGCAACAAGCGCGCCAGTTTTGTCTGTGACGTTCATGGCTTTCACACCTTTTCCACCTCTCTTAGTGATTCTGTAAGCTCCGATTTCCGAACGCTTACCATATCCTTTTTCAGAAACAACCAGCAGGTTAGCATCGTCTCTGGTGATACATACCATTCCGATTACCTCATCATCTGCCCCTTCGAGAGCTACCCCTCTTACACCTGCTGCTGTACGGCCCATAGACCTCACATCAGACTCATGGAAATGAATCGCTCGCCCAGATTTCTTGGCAATTACGATATGGTTATCACCATTGGTCAGACTCACGTTCAACAACTTGTCACCTTCATGTATGGTAATCGCATTGATACCATTGGTTCTAGGTCTGGAATAGGCCTCCAATGGTGTCTTTTTGATTGTACCATTTTTCGTACACATCACAATGAAGTTATTATTGATATAATCTTCATCTCCTAATGTGGTTACATTGATCACAGCTCTTACACTGTCGCTTGATTCAATGTTGATCAGGTTCTGGATCGCACGTCCTTTGGTCGCTTTACCCCCCTCTGGAATTTCCCATACCTTCTTCCAGAATACTTTACCATGTTCAGTAAAGATCAGTAAGTAGTTGTGGGTCGAAGCGATAAATAGGTGCTCCGTAAAGTCATCAGTTTTAGTAGCAGCTCCTCTGGAACCTACTCCACCACGACCTTGTGTTTTGTATTCGGTCAGAGCAGTTCTTTTGATATATCCTTCATGCGAAATAGTGATAACCATTTCCTCATCAGGTATCATATCTTCTGCAGTGAAGTCATCTGCAGCATGCTCTATATCAGATCTTCTCTCATCTCCATATTTGTCCTTGATTTCCTGAAGTTCAGTTTTGATGATATCCATCCTCAATTCTTCACTTGCCAATACAGATTTCAAATAATCAATGAGTTCTTTGATTTCCTCGTATTCCTTTTGGATTTTCTCTCTTTCGAGACCGGTCAGACGTTGCAGTCTCATTTCGAGAATGGCTTTAGCCTGAATCTCAGACAAGCCAAATTTCTCCATCAAGCCTGTCTTTGCAATTTCCGGATCTCTTGAAGCTCTGATCAATTCGATCACCGCATCCAAATTATCCAATGCAATCAGATAGCCTTCTAATATATGAGCTCTTTTCTCTGCCTCTTCCAGCTCATACTCAGTTCTTCGAACCACCACATCATGTCTGTGCTCTACGAAGTACTTGATGATATCTTTTAGGTTCAGGGTCTGTGGACGTCCATGTACCAGGGCCACATTGTTTACCCCAAAAGAGGATTGAAGCTGGGTGTATTTATAGAGGTTATTTAAAACGATATTAGGAATGGCATCCTTTTTAATATCATAAACGATACGCATACCATTTCTATCCGATTCGTCACGGATATCGCTAATACCTTCTAATTTCTTCTCATTGATCAAGGCTGCTGTCTTCTCGATCATGTTGGCCTTATTGACCTGATAGGGAATCTCAGAAATGATAATCTGCTCTTTTCCACTTTTCAAGGTCTCGAACTGCGCCTTTGCTCTGAGAACAACTCTACCTCTTCCGGTTTCATATGCCGAACGAACCCCTTGATAACCATAGATGGTTGCACCTGTTGGAAAATCTGGTGCAGTCACATGTTCCATCAATTCTGGAATAGTAATATCACGGTTGTCGATATAGGCAATAATACCATTGACTACTTCAGTCAGGTTATGTGGCGCCATATTGGTCGCCATACCTACTGCAATACCAGAAGTACCATTGATCAGAAGATTAGGGATCTTAGCAGGCAATACTGACGGCTCCTTTAAGGAATCATCAAAGTTAGGACTGAAATCAACTGTATTCTTATTGATGTCAGTCAAAAGCTCCTCAGCTATTCTTCTCAATCTAGCCTCAGTATAACGCATCGCTGCTGGTGAGTCACCATCTACCGATCCAAAGTTACCCTGACCATCGACGAGCGGGTATCTAAGTGACCAATGTTGCGCCATACGCACCATGGTATCATATACTGACGAATCGCCGTGTGGGTGATACTTACCGAGTACTTCCCCGACTATTCTTGCAGATTTCTTGTAAGCTCTATTGTGTAAAACTCCCAAATCGAGCATCCCATACAGTACTCTTCTATGCACAGGCTTTAGCCCATCTCGCACGTCTGGTAATGCTCTGGATATAATAACCGACATTGAATAATCAATGTAGGCGCCACGCATTTCATCCTCAATGTTGATTGGAATGATGTGCTGATCCCCTATTGGAATATCTTCGTTATCTTCAGCCATAAATTCTTATTTGAAAACGGATTTTTCAAGGCTGCAATTTAATAAAATAGGGGCTGAATTAGCAAGGTTTTCGCATAAAGTAGCGAGGGGAAATCAAACAAGAAAACATGATAAAAATCACATCCTTAACTCATTGATAAACAGCTGTTTAGTAAGGATTCATTTTTCTCTTGTTTCGCCATCTGTATCGCCAAAGCTTTCTGTGGTTTTCGCCCACCTTAGGATTTTGCCTTTTCCAGATAGGTTGCCCCCTTACTTCATAGTAATATCCGTTCTTAGGATCCTGAATTACATGCTTCAACTGTATATGGTCACTAGGCATGGGAGACCGTGGTATTTCAGGAATAGTGATGCTGATACCAAAATCAATATTGAACGAATTGTTACCATGCCTGATGCTTCCACCTGGGAGATTCATATCAAAGCTTCTTAGGTCATAAGATGGCTTCACAATGATTCTAAAGTACTCTGAAATATTCTTTTCGATAGAGATGCCAAAATTGTAATACACACGCTGATTCATCGCGCCTTGATTGAACTTGCTACCTAGATACTTATCCTTTCCTATTTCTAACTCAGCCGCAAAGGAATAATCCCAAAAATCATAGAACTTGTACCCAAGCATACCGAAGTATTGAAATTGAAACACAGAACTTACATTCGGCTCATAGTTTCTGATACCCAGGCCTTCCACGGTTGGCTTTAGACTATTGATCTGATGATAGAGTAAAGAGACACCCCCTCCTATTCTAAAACCTTTGTAATTGAATCTCAACCTGACATTCAAGGGAACAGCCCAACTGGTTCGTTTAAATCCTAACCCTAAAGAATCCGCATCATATGCTCTATTATCATTTATCAGGGCAGGATTCAAAACGGGATTTGAAATTCCTGGAAATGGAATACTGAACGTATCCTCAAGCGCAACTGGTAAAGCAAGTGCCGGATCGTTGAGCCAATTCTCATAACTATCAAATTGTAATCCCAAAGCCTCGCCAGTGTCAATAGTGATATATTGATTATCTGGGGTTTGAATAAGATAATATCCGTTAAGGCTATGCTTATAAGTCACTGCATGATACCCCGTGCTCACTGTAAAGGAAAACATATTCAACACCCGTCTGACCGGAGACCTATGAATATCCTCCGGGCTGATATCATACTCTTGCGCCCACACCGAACCGAATGAGATGACAACTAATGATGCTATGATCAGAAATTTTCTCAATTGGGTGGTATTTGTGGTGGTGCTACTAGTTCAATCTCCATGGCCAAAATTTGATACGGAGAAACCTGAATGGCATACTCAGGTATGATGTCATTTTCCTCAAGATAAGCTTTTCTGTTTCTTGGGATCACAAAAGCGCTGGCCCCATAGGCACGGTTAGAAGGAACAATCAATAGCGCCTTCTCCTCTATTTCCATCTGGTCTATGCCATCGTCGATTCCAGATATGACAGTACCCGTATTAAACATAAAACTTAGCACTTCATTACTTGAGCCTGCTATTGGACTTCCGCCGGGATAGGAACTCAGTGCGTAGAATAAATAAGTAATGGCGGCTGTGTCCCCATTCACCAGGGTATCATCGGCGATTCCGGCTACTAATTTCTTGTAATACACATCAGAGTCTAAAATATCCACTGAATCTAAAGGGTAGTTGATGGTATCGTTTAGTTGATTGATCGTGACATAACTATCCATGATCGCCAATTGCTCTTCATGCACTTGTGCTTCAGTCTGAATCGAATCAAGTTCAAGTTCCACCACCAATACAGAATTGGCAGGAATGATACTCGACAGATCTTCCAGTTCACCAAAAGCCAGTGCAGAGGGAATGTAGAATATCGCTGCTTCTTTTTCTCTCATCAAAGCCAAGGATTGATCGAGACCAATAGGATATACTGAATTGGTATTGAATTGTAATTTCAGAGGCTCGTTGCTACCATCATTTTCCCAGGCATCAAATGCCTGCTGTCCCAATGCATTCGCTCTATAGTAAATGGAAAGCACCTCTCCACTACCCGGTGTGGCACCAGATTCATTTACATTGGTGATTTGGTAGTAGATACCTGAATCATCCCTTTCTGTAACATCTAACAAATCATTTTCCTCCAGGTAAGTCAATATAGCTTCTTCATCAGCAGCAGCCTGATCAGTGACCACTTTGCCACCATCGTCACTACATGATCCAATGGCAATGGCCATACTCAAAACCACTATATATGAGAGAAAATTTATTTTATTCAAATCGCCTGTATTAGTAGCACAAATTGATGCAATAACGAGCGAAAATGAAATTAATTATAGGAAAAATAATAAGCAAAGGTCTAAATACTAATGCACGTCAAAATTGGCACAGAAAAAATGGAACAAGGGGACTTTATTTAATCCTAACTTTTCTGCGATGGAAAGCATGCGATCATAATCAGTTCTTGTCATAGTACTCCTACTAAAGATGTCATCATCCTCTTCTAAGAAGAATGAAACCAGAAAACGAATTAAGATATATGGAGCATCTAAAACTGCTTTTCTGTATTCTGACTGAGTAACAGTAGCTGTCTTATCATAGTCTTTCTCCATAGAGCTGATATTAAAGGACTCCTCCATGGTCAATCGTATTACTTTCAAAAATTTATCCTCCCAATCATTATATTTCTTCAATAAGAATTTCATTCCGAATACAACCGGGTCTTTAATCATAAAATACCCGCCTTGAGAAAGCTTTCTAGCCTTACGATTCAAACGCATTTCTTCAAAAAAACTCACGTTCCCATCAGCCAAAGCGATACCGAGTGTAGGGGTCATCATGATTAGGGAGAAAAAGTCCTGATCTGAAATTTCTAGATATGGGGCTTCTGTTTTAATGAAATCTTTTTTGAGCTCAAAGGCTGCCTTTTTCACATCTTCCAGCTCGAGCAAAGTTTCTATTTCGTATTCAGTAAACATGGGTTAGAGATGATTTTGAATTATTCAGATTTGAATATAAAGAATAATTCACTAAACCAGACTAGCAATACTGATATAAAAAAATATCGCCATGAAACAATGGTCTTTCATTGGTTTCATGGCGATACTTACTAAGTGAAAATACTATCAGGATTCGCTTTCTTCCTCGCTGACAGTTTCTTCTTTCAATGATGCTACTATCTCATCATAGGCGGTTTTTAAATCCGCATCTGACTTGAGTGCTTTTCTAATATCGTTATATAAACCTGCTCCTAAATCGTCCTTTATTGCAGAAGTATAAGCCTCTTTGAAATTGGCTTTTAATTCATCGATCTTCACCAGGATAGAATCATAAGCAGCCAATTCTTCAGGAGTGATTTCAGCTTCAGCCAATTTTGCCTCATCTCCATTAGCTGTCTTGATAGCATTAAAAGTTCTACCACCGTCCATCAAAGGATCATTCTTTACCAGGTCATTGGTTTGGTCTTGTACGCCTGCCTTCAAAGAATCGATAGCCAGCATTACTTTGGCATATTTGGTTAAATCTTCTTTAGATATTTCGTCTTGTGCTTTGGCCGTAAATACTGCCACGAACAACAGCACTGTGGTTAATACTCTTTTCATCATGTTCAAAATTTATTTGTGTTTTGTTTGTACAACTCACGAAATAACAACTAACAAGCGGATTTTTCAAGGATTTAGGCCAATGAATCCGACAATCAATTACTTTCGCATCATTATTTCAATAATAAAATAATTCTACAGCCTTACAAACACAGGTTAAACCCTAATAAAATTACTTTTATCTAATATGGGTTTAGTTTTATTAAGTATTAGACTTGACTTATCTCTACTGAAATGAAAAAGATCTATTATCTCTCTACATGTAGTACATGTTCCAGAATCATCAAGGAATTAGGTATCAGTTCTGACAATTTCATCATGCAGGATATTAAAACCGAATCCATCACTCCAGACCAGTTGGACGAAATGAAAGAGATGGCGGGAGATTATGAAAGTCTGTTTAGTCGTCGATCTATGAAATACAAAGCTTGGGGATTGGCTGAGAAATCACTTGGCGAAGAGGATTACAGGAAATATATTCTGGATGAATATACATTCCTTAAGCGTCCGGTTATTATCATCGAGGATCAGATTTTTATTGGTAATAGTAAAAAAGTAGTAGAAGCTGCTTCAAAAGCACTCTAGCATCTAACAGCACCAAATAGATTGGTTGTCAGCATATAACTGACAAAATCGCTTAAGGCCCAAAAATATCCTGTAGTGCATACATCCTACCGGACATTTAGTCGTATATGATGCTTTGATTATCTGTATCACCCAATTCAATGACTCAATTCATTCGTACCAATCCAATCCTTCTTTCTTCAGCAGGTGCTTTACTCATGACTTTTATTTGGTCTGGGTGGATTATTCTTTCCAGAGCCGGGGTTCAAAGTAGCTTGACTCCTGAGGACCTGACTGTGATTCGATTTGGAACAGCTACCTTGGTGGCACTCCCCTTCTCACTGCGATACAATTGGAAGAAACTAAGCTTGCACAAAGCGGTCATTGTATCACTAGGCTGTGGCTTTCCTTATACGATGTTTTCATTCTATGGCTTGCAAGGAGTGAAAGCAGCTAATGCCGGTGTGATTGTCAATGGCTTGTTGCCGGTCCCTGGAATGATTTTGGCCTTTGTCGTTTTGAAAGAACGAAGTACTAAATCACGCATGTTAGCTATCCTGCTCATTCTTGCTGCCAACATGATTATGATGGGAGATTTGAGTCAATTGTCTTCACATGGGATCGGCTGGTTGATGCTTTTTGGCGCTTCGCTTGTATTCTCAAGTTATATGTTCCTAGGTAAACGATGGGGATTCACTACTCGAGATGTTTTAGCTTTCCTCCCCGTGATCAATATTGTGATTTTCCTCCCCTGGTGGTTTTTGACTGATAGCGGCATTAGTCAGGCACCCTGGAGCGATCTTTTATTGCAGGCTTCTTATCAAGGCGTTCTCGTAAGTATCATAGCACTACTTTTGACCTTTTATGCACTCAAGCATATTGGCGCCATGACACTTTCTATCTATTTTTCTTTCGTGCCTTTTGTTACGGCTATATTGGCCTGGATTATTTTGAAGGAACATTTGTCAACAGCTGAAATCGCAGGAATCTTACTTTGCTCTGCAGGCTTATTTCTTTATGCTTATAACGGCAGACAAAAAACAGCCAAATCCAGCTGACTTTTCCAATAATCAGTTTAAAATTAATGGATTAAAACTTGGCTATCAGGCGAACATTAAGAAACCGAGCCGAAAGCGCGTTAGGGACTGCAAAAGTGTTGTTGCTCACATCTTTGATCCAGGTATAAGTCAAAGCATTATCCGTACCCAACAAGTTAAGCACTTCAGCTCCAAGCCAAAGAGATTTGGGGAGCCAGGCCTTCTTTTGCTGAAACTCGAAGCTTTTCGAGAACCCAATATCTACCCTGGTGTAGTGATCTCCATCGAATACATTGCGATTGTCATCATCACCTGAAGGTCCGAAAGGTAAGCCGCTTCCAAACTGCAAACTCAAATCTACTTTGACGCTAGGATCGTTCGGGATGTGATCCTGAAAGAAGATCCCTAGATGCAGCCGCTGATCCATGGGTCTGCGTCTATATCCATTTCCGTTGAATAGATTTTCTTCGGTTTTGAGATAGCCAAAACTAAACCAGGATTCCGTCCCTTCTATAAATTCGCCATGCATCCGGAAATCAAAACCATAGGCATAGGCTTTGGCCTGATTGGTAGCAAAGTATCTGATCTTTACATTTTCGATATCGTATGGATTGATATTCCACATGTATTTATAGAACCCTTCGGTAGACAAAAGGAAGGGCCTTCCCCATATAAACATATGCCTGTCCCAACCTAAAAGTGTATGTACAGATTCCTGTGCTTTCACATTTTCGTTGATTTGCCCTTGTCTATTTCTTAATTCACGATAAAAGGGATGCTGGGAGTAAATCCCAGCTGAGGCCCGGACAGTATTCCTTCTTTCATGTCCAAACTCATAAGCATACTGGGCCCGTGGACTCACTAAGGTCTGACCACTGTAGGTCCAATGGTTCGCTCTGACTCCCACGTTCAGTCGATGGCTTTTGTCCTGACTATGAATCAACAGCTGGACATAGCCGGCTACCTTGTCCGAACTAATGGAAGCTTTACTATCCAGCACCTCTGTGATGGTAACATAGTCCGCAGAATCGATGAACTCATATTCATCCAATCGATCGTCGATCATCTCATGATCCCAGCTCATCCCAAACTGCAGCAGTTGCTCTCCTACTTTCAATTCATTCTTCTGCTCTGCGCTGACAATGGTTGCCTTGAGTTGATTTCGACCATAGTTGTAGTTGGTTCCTACTCCCAAAGTATTTACACATTCGTTGAAACGGTTGGATCCGAAATTGGTATTGACATCACACAGCAGATAGCCCGCTTCTACCTCATAGTTTTCCTTTTCAAAGGATCGCACGCCTGACAAAGAAAGTGTAGACCTCAGTCGTTCAGAAAACTGGTGGGTAAGAATCAAGCCTGCCTGTGTAGTTATATAATCTAATTTTTCTCTCCCATCAAAGGCAATATTCAATCGATAAGAAGCCTGGAGATTACCAAAATCTGTGGTTTGTCTTTCTGGAATGGTTTCATAATTATTGATAGCCGTTGAGATCAATAGACCCAACTTGGTTTTCTCACCCAATCGCTTGGTTATGAATGATTGGACATCCGTAAACCTGGGTAAATACTCTCCTTGAGTCTCCAGCGTCCCTAGCAGATACTTGGTGTTCTTATGCCTGGCACTAAAGGTATAATTCAATCCTCCATTCTTAGACACGCCTCCAAAATACACACTACCTCCCAGCAAGCTAAGGTTAATACTCGCCTCGTTTTTTTCTGGCTCTTTGTAGTTGACCCGAAGCACCGAGCTGAGCTTATCACCATAGGCTGACTCCCAGCCACCTGCCGAAAACTCCACCTTACTTACCAAGTCCATATTAATGAAACTCAAACCTTCCTGACGACCGGCACTGATGATTTGTGGTCGATAGATTTTAATTCCATTGACATAAACCAGGTTCTCGTCGTAGTTTCCTCCCCTAACCGAATAGGTAGAAGAAAACTCATTATTGCTACTCACACCAGGCAATGTGCTAAGCACTTTGGTGAAATCCCCCGTGGCTGAAGGCAGATTGTAAATCGCTCTGGGGTCAATACGAATGGTAGTCAAATCATCTCTGTAAGTCTGACCAGTCACACGGACATCTTTAAGGTAAGACGTTTTGTAATCCATGCGAATGGTCAAATCCTTGTCACCATTCATCTCCATTATTTCCTGGCGCTGCTGAAACTGCAAATGAAATATGCTGAGAAAATGCCTACCTGCGATGAGATCCGCTGACCAAAACCCATCAGAATCGCTGACCTTCAGAATCGAATCAGGCATGATGATCACCTGCGCATCGGATATAGGATCGCCCACCGAATCGATCAAATGAACATTGAGTTGATAGCTGCTTTGTGCGTATGAGCTATGGTTGGATAGAAATGATAGTAACAGTAAAGTGGCTAAGAGATATCGCATACTTTGGCTTATCAGCCCTGCAATTTAGTAGTAGGATGAATCAGTACCTAAGCAATTTTACATTTTTCACCTGATCACCCGAAACCAGATTGAGAATGTAGATTCCTTTGCTATCTCCTGGGAATTCCAGCGTCATCACATCTCCTTTTTTCACTTTTTCTTGATAGGCGTTCACGATTAGCTTGCCATTGGGATCATAAAGTTTCATTCGTAGATCCTTTCTGGCATATTCTTTTTCGACCTGAACTGAGAACGTAATTTCCCTCGAATGGATTTGGGAAGACGGTAAAGGATTCATCAAACATCGCCTTTACACTCAAAACTGAGTCGTTGATCAACCTTCGATAGTTTGGAAGACCGTAACCTGTTTCATTGTTGGGTAGATTGGAGTGATCGCCAATCTCGAGTAGCAACTCCTTAATCTCCAGGTTGGTAAGCTCGGGAAATTGCTGCCACATGCCTGCCACCAAACCCGTGATCAAAGGAGCAGAAAAGCTCGTCCCACTGCTGGTACCGATGGTGTTATTCTTATGATAGACAGCCACGCTACTACCAAGGGCTACTACGTCAGGTTTGACTCGTCCATCAGCCGTCGGGCCAAAAGAACTGAAATTCAATTTTTCATTGAGGCTATTGACAGCTCCTACTGCGATTACATGCTCGGAATCTGAAGGCATGGTAATGTACTTCCAAGTGGTACTGCGGCCTTCATTTCCAGCGCTTGAGACGACCAATATGCCTCGTTCTGTTGCCAGATTGGCCGCTCGTGTAATGACAGATGTCAGACCATCTGCATCTTCTTCATAGCTGTAGTCCATTCGATCGTCATTGAAATCGAAATAGCCCAAAGACGAGGAAATAATATCTACCCCTACACTATCTGCCCGCTCTGCAGCGAGCAGCCAATTGTATTCTTCTATTCTATATTCAAAATTACCGTTATCGCTCACATCTTCTGTGACATACAAACTGATATCGGCACCATAGCCCGTTCCTATCAGCGTCTCTTTATAATTAGATACTATGCAGCTCATCGCATTGGTACCATGGTCATCGTAATTGAAAACATTGTCACTGTTGGCAGTAAAATCCATTCGATCGATCAGACGATCATTGTTGAAGACATCCTTGAACACGGCCGTTTGATTAGCAGCTTCAAAACCTCCATCGAAAACTGCCACATGAATCCCCGCTCCGTTATAGCCCTGATCGTGCATGGTATGTACACCCAACATTTCGATCTGAATCTGTGAATTAGATGAAATGATACTGGGCTCTAATGGTGAAAAGTTGACATCTGTCACTTCCTTTACTGGATTCAGTCTGACACCCGGAGCGATATACTCATAGCTGAGAATATAAGATGTCGCCACTATAGATTCCAAATCCACTGAATCGGCTTCTACCAGAGCAGCATTGAACCAGCGAGAGCTGTAATAGGGAGTGATATTGTATTTGACAAGTGAGTCTAGATAGTTGGCATTGACAGGTAAATCTTCTTCGGTCACAGATTGACCTGACTTATTTCTTCGATCTAGTGCTTTTTGAGAAAGGAATTCTAAAGGAGCATCTATGGAATAAGGACTATCTGCTTTATCCGCAAAGAAAACCATAAAACGATGTTTCTCTGCAGAAGCCTCCAGCACCATGCCCAACGCCATGCCCAAAAATAATAACCTAATCCCTTTGCCCATACGATATCAATACCTGCTTCAGGTCTCTCCCTGAAACTATTTTGTTAGGATCTACCTGCCCATCTTCCTGAAAATAAGCCCAGACATGCATCTCCTTATAAATCAAACCTGCATGAGGTGCATAAACCTCGAAACGATCATCCCTACCTACCGAGTCAAATCCTTCATCACTATGAATGACTCTAATGGTTTGCGTATAGCTCTGATCTGCCAAGGTAGTATCCGAACGCTGATCCGCATATCTATAGTATTCTGCACTTCGGCTATTGAAAACATTAGCATCCCACTCTGATCCCTCATCGATAGGAAACACCAACTTCACAAATGAAACATTGTTTTCATTGGCTACTACCTTGTTTAAAGATACTGAGGTATTCCAAATAGAATCGAGTTTCCACTCTGAATTTTCATCCAAACGTCTCGAACGATGAATCGTATATTGAACCTCCCCTGATGATAGCATTACAGAATCGACTGCTTCTACCCTTAATTGATAGTTTTCGGTTTCAGGACCGATCAAATAGTAGTTGGTTTCTTCTACCTCATAGATATGAAACTGGCCCACCTGAATCGGGAAATAATGTGTGCCCAATCTTTCAGAATCAGGCATTACCTCCGACTCACAAGCCCAGAAAAGGACCAACGATATGAGGCAGAAACTAAACTGCCGCATGTTGTTTTTGATGAAAGCTCGACTTGATCCAGCCCCCTCCTATTACGTCATTGCCTTCGTAGAATACAGCTGCCTGGCCTGGTGCGATGGCACTTACACCTTTGCCAAAATACACTTTCATGATGTCGCCTACTTGTTCGATTACTGCAGGCGTTCCTGGATCGTTGTAGCGTACCTTGGTAACTGTATCTAGTCGTTCGCCGAGATCGGCATATTTGCCCATGATCAACTGGTCTACATACATACCATCTCTCGATAGCTCGTCGAATGTACCCAGCACCACACGGTTCTTTTCTTTTTGTATTTCTGTCACATAGACTGGGAAGCCTAATGCAATACCCAAGCCTTTTCTTTGCCCCACTGTATAGAAGGGATAGCCCTCGTGATTACCTACTACAGTACCGTCCTCTAGTACGAACTCTCCTCCAGCTACTTGCTCTTCCAGACCGTCTACCCTTCTTTTTAGAAATCCTCGGTAATCATTGTCAGGCACAAAGCAGATTTCGTATGACTCAGATTTGTTAACCAAATCGGTAAAGCCACGCTCGATGGCCATCTCTCTGATTTCGGTTTTCCTCAGATGTCCCAATGGCAAAATGGTACGAGACAGACTTTCCTGAGACACGCCCCACAAGGCATAGGATTGATCTTTGTTTTCATCAGCTCCTTTAGAAATCACATAGCGACCATTTTCCTCACGCACATTGGCATAGTGCCCTGTAGCGATGTAGTCACAGCCCAACTTATCGGCACGACGCAGCAGCGCATCCCATTTGATGTGGGTATTGCAAAGTACGCATGGATTGGGGGTACGACCTTTCAGATATTCGTCAGTGAAATGATTGATCACATAATCACCAAACTCCTCTCTGATATCCAGTATGTAATGGGGAAAACCTAAATCAACTGCAATGTTTCTCGCATCGTTGATCGAATCGAGGCTGCAACAGCCTGTTTCTTTTTTGCTACTACCCGAAGACTGATAGTCCCAGGTTTTCATTGTCATTCCTATTACTTCATAGCCTTGCTCATGAAGCATGACTGCAGCCACTGAGCTATCTATACCGCCGCTCATGGCTACTAATACTCTTCCTTTTTTACTCATTCAGATGTTTAATTGCCAGGTTCACAGCCTGGTGTTCACATTTCATTAAGCTACAAAATTAATCCAAAGAGTTGAGATGATGAGAAAGATGACTGTCAAATGTGTCAAAAGGACATAAATGGTTGGATTGGGTGAGAATAAACATGTGAGTGGTTATTTATGATTCAATTTTAGCTACAAATCATAAATCCATGCCTAACTTAAATTGGGATTTGTCAATGCAGTATTTCTGATTAAACTAGCTATTTCTTTCATAGGCTCTGAAGGTTCAGGATAATCTGATCTAAATACCAAAAGTTCCCACTTCCTACCATTCTTTGCTGTTGCTTGCAAGGTCATATGGTACTCCTTATTTGTCTCCTTATACGCACTGGTATATTCTGAGATAAATTCTGAATCATAACTTATTTCAGAAATATCCATAAAATGACATGATTCATCACCTAAGAAAAGTCTCTTCTTGCTTGGGTTTAGGGCCAATGACTTTCTTTTCAATCTGTTTCTTATTGGAAAAGAGAAAAACCCAAAAACAATTGCACTTATTATGAGACCTACTAATGGAACGTGAAAAATCAAAACAAGTCCTGGACTCATCATAAAAACCATAATTGCAATCAATCCATAGGCTGTAGCCCTCGATGGTTTGAAGGATAAAACTTGATCAGTAGAGGATAAATAATATCCATTGTCTTGAATGGTTTCCTTAGCCTTTTTGGAAATCATGTTCAGAAATTAGGTAGAGGTTGTCATTTTAATACTTAAAGATAACAAAGTCATACCCCATATATGCAATATCATTTGAATAAAGCCAGCTCATCTGAATTCAAGATTAAGACTTCTGAACTCTCTAGAAACCAAAATGGGTCGACCGAGACTCAGCTCCATCGACCCATCATTTATATCTATATACCATCAACTATTCGTTCATGGCTATTGTTGGAAGACTTAGTTCAATTTGTTGAGCAACTCTACGACTGCTTCTTCTTTGCTAGTAAAAATGGTTTCTTTGAACTCACCATTTTCTACGATCGCGAATGAAGGCAGGTTAGAAACGCCAGCTTTGGATCTTGCCTCAGGGTTGTGCTCGGCATTGATATTCAAAAAAGTTACATCCTGAAATCTCTCATCCTTAGCCAATCTCTTATACTTAGGATTGAAAAGCCTACATGATCCACACCAGTCCGCATAGTACTTAATTACCACTTTAGAATTATTGGACAGTGTTGATGCCAAATCTTGATCTTTTACTTCTATTACTTCCATTTCGTTTTTGTCTGAATTGTTATTGAATTACTACACAATTTTACGGCATAGTTCGACTGAATGATTTTGATTTGCATAAAATTATTTGATGGACCAATTGTCAATATTGATATGAACTTGAAAACTTTTGTCAAAGTCGGTAACATTTCCAATCTCAGTGATGCGCGCTACTGCGCAGGCTTTGGCGTCAACATGCTGGGCTTCAACCTGGATCCTACTCAGGAAAATGTGGTGGCACTAGAAACTGCCAAAGAAATCATGGGATGGGTAGCCGGTGTAGATTTCGTTTTGGAGTTTGGATCATTGCCATTGGAGCAAATCAAAGGAATCTTAAATGAAACAGATACAGGGGCAGCGCAGGTCAATTCACTTGAGACTGCAGAAGGATTAGCTGGCAGTACAGCTCAGATCCTGTTACAGTTGTCCGTGGATAGCGAATCACAACTGAGCCAATTACAAGAAGCCACTCAGTCTGACAAACTGGACTTGATCGTGATCCAATCCAACACTCCAGAGCTATTTGAGAAAATCGAAACAATAGTTAAAGGTAGTCAGGTTAAGGCTTTGAAGGGTTACGATGTAAGTGCGAACAATGTACTGAATGAAGGAGATTCCTTTGCTGGCATAGCCCTCTCAGGTAGTGAAGAAGAAAAACCAGGATTCAAGGATTATGATGAATTGGCAGATATCTTCGAAGTATTAGAAGTATTGGATTGAAAGTCGTAATTTGGCAAGGTGACACCTGTAATCGAGAAACTCAAAGCCAAGTGGAAAGGCACAGCTCCTAAGCTGAACGGTAGTAGCCTCAAATCCAAACTCCCTTCTCTAAAGCGAAGAAGGCATCCATCTACAGAATGCCTCAATTGTAGGTATGAGTATGATTTGGAAACCAACTACTGTCCCAGATGTGGTCAGGAAAACAACCACAACAAGCTGTCTTTTGGGACTATTGTGGCCGACTTTTTCCATAACTATCTGTCTTTCGATTCCAAGTTCAGCAACAGTCTAATACCCTTCCTCTTCAAACCAGGCAAGTTGACTCTGTTGTTTGTAGAAGGCAGAAGAGCAGCTTATGTCAATCCGATTCGACTCTACCTGATCATTAGTTTACTGTTCTTCTTTGTATTCAATATGATCAGTCGAGAGTTCATGAACCGAACGAGTCAGGAGATCGCTGAGGCAGCCGAAGTAGTCAATGATTCCACCAGATCGGAATTAAAAAAGGTATTTGCAGAAGCCCAAATTGACTCCTCTGCTATATCCAATACAATGTCCTCCTTAGATTCCATCCAGAACTCAGACAAAGGGTTTAGTACCTCACTTAAGACCTCATCAGAAAATGGATTCCTAAGTGACGTCAACATCAATAGATATTTGGAACTTCGAAAGGACAAGAATTTCAGCCCCGAACAGTTGCTCGACTCTCTCAATACAGACAGTCTGACCACTTTCGAACGAAAGATGGTCCTCCAGGCCATCAAGACAGATCAGGCTCCAATGGACCTCATAGTCAGTCGAGTCATGCAAAATCTCCCCATGATGATGCTTCTAATCATTCCTATCATGGCATTGGTATTGAAACTATTTTATTTATCAAGAGAGTATTATTTCACTCACATCATCCACCTGTTGCATCTGCATAGCTTTGCATACATTGTCTATTCTCTAGCTGCCCTCCTACTTTTGCTCAATGCAAATGAAGTATTCAATAATTGGATGTTGACGCTAACCTTTCCTATTGTCAATATTTATTGCTTTCTCAGTTTCAAAAAAGTCTATCAGCAACCAATTGGAAAAACCTTTATTAAATTCCTTCTTACAGGGTTTATATATACCTGGGTTCTAACATTCGCAGTATTATTGGAGATGCTCTTGTCTGTAGCTACTATTTAGACATGGATCTAAGCACACATCTTCAAGGACCCGTCAGCAAAACCAACGCTTTGGCGATCAAAAACCTGGTATTTGAACAACCAGAGTTGATGAATGATTTGGTGGACATTTTTACTGGGTCAGATTATCGTCTCTGTCAAAATGCAGCCATGGCCATCTCGAAAATCGGAGACGAAAAACCGGAACTGTTCTCACCTTTCATCCCCCAACTCATCCAATCGCTAGAGAGCAATCCTATAGATGCCGTCAAAAGAAACGTCGTTAGATTATTACAATTCCATAGCATTCCAGAAGAGCTACAGGGACAATTGATCCAGCATTGCTTTGACTATCTCCTTGATCGTCAAACTCCTGTAGCCATCAGAGTGTTTGCCATGACCATCATAGGCAACCTATGTATGATCTATCCTGATCTCAAAGCTGAACTGACCTTGATTCTAAAAGATGAAATGCCTCTTGCCAGTGCCGGTTTTCGTTCGCGCGCACGCAGAATCCTAAAGCAAATCGAAAGTTGAAATTGTCGATATAACAATCTCCCGGATATTCGATTAATGCAAATATTTCTTATTAGTTTTAAGTTTACGAGAATAACATAGAGCTGAGAAAATGGCGATCTTAAATCAAGAAAGATCAGAGCTTGTCAATGAAATAAAGAAACTCAAGAACGAGTTAAAAGAGCTTCATAACAAGTATGATCTGCTTTTAGAATCCTCAGCCAGCTATTTCTTCATATTTGAAGAAGAAAACATCATAGAATTCAGTCCAAAGGCAGAAGAGAAATTTGTCTTTGCCAGTGACTTTGCGGACAAAACCGTCGAAGAAATACTTCCTATCTATCAGGTAGATGGTGAGGAGAGTAAAAAGAACTGGAACTACCAATTCAAGAAATGCAGCATCGGTCGTTCCGAACCTTTTGAGTTTGATTTCATAGACAAAAATGGTAGCTCCTTCCGAGCCATTTGCACCTTTTCCAAAATCAAAGATGACAGGTATCTAGCCCATTTGGATTTGGCCGAAGAAGCCACTAGCGCCTCTAGCTCCTCCAATGCTATCGCAGACAATGCCCCCGTGTTTATCAGAATAGCAGATGAATCTGGCAGTATCAGCTACTTTAACAAAGGCTGGTCCACTCTGCTAGGAAGCTCTGAAACTGGATTAAGCAACAATTGGATTGAAAACATTCACCCAGATGACCAAACGGATTATTTAAGCTCCCTGGAGTTCGCCACCAATCAGAAAAAGAAGTTTGAATTTTCCTTTCGGATCAAAGATGGGGAAGGTAGCTATCGGTGGCTTCTAGACACGGGAGTCCCCCGCTATTCGAAAAACAATAAATTCATTGGATACATCTTTGCTGCAGTAGATACTACAGAAAGAAAAAACCTGGAACTAGAAACGACCAGAGATCAAGCCATTGCCTCTGCAGAAACGACTTTACAGGAATCACTGGATACTTCAGAAGTAGTCGCACTTACCACCGACACAGAAGGAACCATCCGTTTCTGCAATCACAAACTACTCAGTTTCATTCAACAGGAATTGAGCGAAGTGGTTGGGAAAAATCTCTTTGAGCTATTTATACCCGATGGCACTACGAAGATCAATCAAAAGAAATATGCGGAGCTGGCTCGATTAGGTCAGTACAATGATCAACTTCAGGGAAAGTTCTTTGCTGCTGATGATTCTGAAATAGAAGTTCGCTTCAATGTGATTTTCCTAAAGGATGCACTCAATGAAGTATCGGGTATCAATCTCATCGGTGAGAACATTACGGAAAGGCAATTTGTCAAAAAGCAATTAGAACGAACCAACGATCAACTCAAGGAGCTATTTGACAACTCTTATGATTTGATTCAAATTTTCGATCAGGATGGCAACTTTCAATTCGTCAATCAGGCCTGGTCAGAAAAACTGGGCTACCATCAGTTGACGGATCAGATCAAGTTTAAGGACATAGTGAGTCCCGAAGAATGGAACAACACAGTCGCCAACCTGGACAAGATCATCAAGGGCGAATCTGTAGAGCGATTCGAAACCGTTCTCCTCTCCGACCAGGGCAAGAAAATCTTCGTTTCCGGCCGGGTCAACTGCTCCTTTGATGTGACTGGCCGTGCTCAGTTCCGGGCCATCTTCTACGACATCACCGAAAGAATCAGAACAGAAAAAGCCCAGTCTCTTTACTTCAAAATTGCCAGTTACAACGTCGAGGGAATGAAACTGGACGACCTGTACATTAATCTGTACGAGGAGCTCAACAACATCCTTGTCATCAACAACATCGCCATTCAGATCAAAAACAGAGAAGAAAGCTCCATTCCCTATTTCAAAACGTCTCTTACTGACCCAAAGGAAATAGAAGGACAAAAGTGGCTCAATGAAACACTTGGTCAGTGGGTAATGAGCAGCACTCAAGCTCGAATGATCCATGAAGAAGAGATTGAGAAAAAGATATTAGAAATCAAAAATGATTTTGAAGGTCTGGTACCCAAGATATGGCTAGGAGTTCCCATAACCATAGGCAATGAAAACATTGGACTGATCAACATCCATTCTTATGCGGATCGATCAGACTATAGTTATAAAGATCTTGAATTACTATTTTTTGTATCCAGTCAGATATCTCTGGCGATCGAGAGAAAATTGAATGAAGACAAAATCACAGATCAAGATGCCCGTCTTCGTGCGATTTTCCAAAGTAGCAGCCATGAAATCTGGTCCGTTGACAAAGAGTACAAACTCACCTCCTACAACGAAAACTTTGCTACCAATCTATCCGAAAATTTCGGGATCCAGCTGACGCTCGGAGAGATCATTAACTCTAATAATCCAAACACTCAAAAAGCATGGGAAAGCCAATACGCCAAAGCCTTTGAGGGAGTACCAGTCAACTTTCAAAATGAAGATATAAAGAAGGATAATAGCATCAATTGGTCAGAGGTATTCATCAATCCCATCATCAAATCAGATGGTGAGATCGAAGAGGTTTCAGTGATCTCTCATGACATCACTGAAAAGAAAAACTCTGAAATTGCTTTATCTGAGAGTGAATCCAAGTTTAGAGAAATATTTGAATCAATTCAGGATATTTACTTCAGATGCGACATGAATGGTATGATCAATATGATCAGCCCATCCGTAAAATCGCTTGACCTACAACCATCTGATGTCCTGGGAAAAAGTATCCTTCATTACTTCGTTTCTGAAACCTCACCAGAGGAAATAGTTAAAGAATTAGAGTCAAAACAGAGCCTACAAAACTTAGAAGTACGCTATACTGGCAAAAATGAAGAGAACATTGACTTCATCTGCAACATTCGGTTGCTATTCAGAGATGGAAATGCTGTCGGTATAGAAGGAGTTGCCAGAGATATCTCTGCCCTTATCAAAGCCAATAACGATCTTCGTCAAGCCAAAGAAATCGCTGAAAACTCGTTGGCCGTAAAAGAACGATTCCTTGCCAACATGAGTCATGAGATTCGTACGCCTATGAATGGTATCATCGGGATGATTGATCTATTAGGGAGTACAGATTTGGATGGTGAGCAATTCGATTATGTCAAGACCATCAAAAAGTCTTCTGAAACGCTGATGGTCATTTTGAATGACATCTTGGATCTATCAAAAATAGAAGCTGGCAAGATGGAGTTGCGAGAAAAGCCGATCAAATTGATTTCTACATTCGAGAAGCTATACGATCTCTTCTCGCAGCAGGCCCAGCTCAACAATACCTGTATATACTACCACCTGTCTCCACATACACCTGACAGAGTGTTGATAGACGAAACTCGTTTGCTACAAGTCCTCTCTAATTTGGCCAGCAATGCCATCAAATTTTCTCAGGACAAGGGAACGATCAACATTAGTCTGATGCTGCAAAAGACCGAACAAGGCAAGCACTACTTTAAAGTGCAGGTCAAAGATGAAGGTATCGGCATCAAAAGAACTGAGATGGACAAATTGTTCGTCAACTTCAACCAACTGGACAATTCTAGCACCAAGACCTATGGTGGAACTGGTTTAGGCCTGGCCATTTCTAAAGAATTGGTCAAATCCATGGGAGGAGAAATTGGAGTAGCCTCTACCCCTGGTCTAGGTAGTACCTTTTGGTTCACTTTTGTAGCAGGAGAAATCACCGATCCAGATGATGAGATCAAAGAACCAGAACCAGATGAAAAAATCAACATCCCTGAAGAGTTCTCCCTGAAGCCACCAAAGATTCTTGTAGTAGATGACAACAACGTCAACAGAACGGTGGCAAGTCAAATACTGAAGAAAGCAGGTTGTAAAGTGGAGACTGCAGAAAGTGGTTTTCGGGCTATAGATCTGGTAGAGCAATTCGACTATGACTTGATTTTCATGGATATTCAAATGCCTGAAATGGATGGTGTTCAGACTACTCAAAAAATCAAGCAGCTTGAGAATAAAACCTTACCTCCTATCGTGGCAATGACAGCCTATTCGATGGAGGACGATGAAGCGAAGTTTTTGAAAGCAGGACTGGATGATTATGTAGCCAAACCGATTAAGGCCCATGTGGTAATCAACAAGGTTCGTGATCATGTCAATTTCAAACCGAAAGAAATCAAAATTGGCATCTCCGAAGAAAAAACGGGCCTCATCATCAATCAGAATACTTTGAATCAACTTTCGAAATATGGTGGGCAGGAGCTTTTGGACTCAGTATTATCTGAATTTGAAAGTGAGGCAAAGGAATTAATTGACAACTGTTTCGTCTTTTATGAGGAAGACAAAATAGAAGACATAAGAAAGGAATTGCATACGCTGAAAGGAAGCGCCGGAACTTTAGGAATTGAGATTTTAGAAGGAAAAGTGATCCATTTAGAAAAGCAATTAAAGACCGCAGATACTACTTTATTAAAGGAGCAATTGGATGGTATATTAGAATCCTACAAAGAGTTTCAGGAAAATTACAAAAACATTCTAAAAACTGAATGAATGTTCTTAAATTGGACTTCTAATTCCCCCAACTAATACACTTGTATTATAAACTTGGACAAACTAGAATACTAACAATGAAGAAGATAATAATTGCAGAAGACAGCTCAGTTATTCAAAACTTAACCAAGAAAATACTACAGATCCAAAATTTTGGAATCACCTCAGTTAAAAACGGGGAAGAGGTGTTAGAAAAATTAGATGCTGAAGATTATGATTTGATATTGATGGACATCAACATGCCCAAAATGGACGGTATGGAATGCGCCAGACAAATCAGAAATCTAGCGGACCCGATCAAATCTAAAATTCCTATTTTGGCAATCACAGGAAATGCCAAAAATTACTCTATTAGTGACTTCAATGAAGTAGGAATTAACGAATACATCCCAAAACCCCTTAACTTTGACTTGTTAGTCGACAAAGTAAAACTGTATACAGAAAAGGATGATTAAATACTCGAAACACTTTCTGAACAAACTAGAAGATTTATTTTCTGAGTCGGATTATGTATTGAGATACGAAAAAGGCAACTTCCAATCTGGATATTGCATATTAAAAGACACTAAGGTGATCATTGTAAATAAATTCTACTCTCTGGATGGTAAGATCAATTGCCTTTTGGAGATCCTAAAGGAAGTAGAGCTAAACAAAGATCAATTGAGTGATAAAAACAAATCCTTTTTGTACGAATTATCCCACAAACAACTTTCGCTTTGAAAATTACCTTTCTTGGAACTGGTACCTCTCAAGGAATTCCAGTTATTGCCTGCGAATGTGAAGTATGCAGTAGCGTAGATTTCAGAAACCAAAGACTCCGTTCTTCTATTATGGTAGAACAAAACGGAACAAATCTGGTGATCGATACCGGACCCGACTTTCGTCAGCAAATGTTGACAAATCGTGTCAAGCAATTGGATGCCGTTATTTTCACACACGAGCACAAAGATCACGTGGCAGGTTTGGATGATATCCGAAGCTTTAATTACAAGCAAAAAAAGGATATGCCCATCTATGCCACGGCTCAAGTCATCGATCGGCTGAAAGAAGAGTTTTCTTACGCATTTGCAGCGCAAAAGTATCCCGGGGTCCCAACCTTTGAGGTGAAGGAAATATTCAATAAACCATTTACTGTTCAGAATGTAAATATTGAACCCGTGGAGGTCATGCATTACAAACTACCTGTGTTCGGTTACAAGTTTGGATCTTTTGCCTATATCACAGATGCCAAAACAATCTCTGAAACCGAAAAAGAGAAGCTGAAAGGATTAGATGTATTGGTGCTCAATGCCCTTCAGGTAAAAGAACATATTTCACACCTTACTCTTGAAGAGGCGCTAGCCCTGGTCGATGAATTAAAACCAAAGAAGGCCTATTTCACACATATCAGTCATTATCTGGGGCATCATGCAGAAGTAGAAAAGATGCTTCCTGATAATGTATCTTTGGCATACGATGGACTGACTATTCACCTCTAATGCAATTCAATTACTATTTCCTTCGATTCTTAACTCAGGAGTTAACCGGACATCTGGTGGGCAAAAGTTTGGTCAATTGCTTCAGCCAAAACAAAGATGAGTTGGTCTTACGATTCGAAGATGATGGCAGCTTTTTCCTAATCAAAGTAAATCTAGATGGAGAGAAGTCACTCCTCTCCTTTCCTGAAGAGTTTGCTAGAGCCAAAAGAAACTCAGTTGATCTATTTTCGGAATTGAACCACCAGATCGTTCATTCTATTAGACAGTTCAAAAATGAGCGCTGCTTTGCCATCCAATTTGATCATTTCGATCTTCTTTTCAAACTACACGGTCGCAGAGCCAATTTGATTCTATTCAAAGAGGGAAATTATCACTCCATGTTCAAGACTGAAATGGAACAAGACCAGCACTTACAGTTAGATCATTTAGACAGGGAGATCGATCAAAGCTCGGAAGCATTGATTGAGAGTAACTTCAACCTAAAGAAAATCTATCCAACCTTTGACAAGACAATCCTCTCTTACCTGGAGGAAAGTGGTTTTCTGGATAATGATACTGAGGAGGAAAAACAGAGGTTGCTTGATGATACGCTTAGAGAATTAAAGAAGCCCAAGTTCTATCTGGTTGAGAATTCATTTCTACCAAAAATCAGTCTATTACCTCCAAAGGACCTCGAATATGTGACTGAATTCGAGAGTGCAATCCTTATCAGCAATGCTTTTGCAAAAGCTTTCTTCACCAACTATCAGTTTAATAAGGAAAAGGAAAGTGAACTAAGGAAAATTGAGAAGGAGATTAAAAAAGCCAACAGCTACATCCAAAACACGCAAAATAAAATTGATGAAATCCTATCAAGAAGGGGATTTGATGAAATCGCCAATATACTAATGGCCAATTTGCATGAGAAGGTGTTGCCGGGACAAGAATCAATTGAGCTACTAGACTTCTATCAAAACAAACCTATTACCATCAAATTAAAACCTAATCTTAATCTTCAGCAAAACGCCGAAGTATTGTATAGGAAGTCTAAAAATCAAGGCATAGAACTAGACAAGGCAGAACAAAACCTAAATAAGAAAAAGGATCTTCTGGAAAGTCTGGAAATGGATCTGGAAAATGTCAAATCCATTTCGGAATTCAAAGATTTGAAACAAAGGTTAAAAACTCAAAACAATCAAGATAAGCAAATGCCCCCCAAAGCGCCCTTTCTCAGCTGTGAGATTTCGGGATATACAGTTTGGGTTGGCAAGAATGCCAAGAACAACGATTTGCTGACACAAAAGTATGCCAGGAAGGATGATCTTTGGCTCCATGCAAAAGATGTATCGGGATCACATACCGTCATCCGAAATTCTAGTAATCAGATGATCCCAAAGGATGTAATAGAAAAGGCAGCAGAGTTGGCTGCCTATTATTCCAAGAGGAAAACAGACACTTTGTGTCCTGTGATTTTCACTCCCAAAAAATATGTCAGAAAGCCAAAAGGCAGTTTACCGGGTCAGGTAATAGTGGATAGAGAAGAAGTTATCTTGGTCAAACCAAGTCAGGAAGCGTTGAATTCGAATCAATCAACTTGACAATTCTTATTATTATCCTTACCTTCTAAAAATTCATTCACCAATTCTTAAATCAAAACGTTCATTATGAAAGCATTACCGACAATAGGCAAATTCATTTTTGTCATACCCATGATGATATTTGGCATCTTCCATTTTATGGGAGCAAAAAGCATGTCAGGCATGGTTCCTTCATTTTTACCCGGAGCAGTATTCTGGGTTTACCTCACAGGCGCAGCGCTAATTGGTGCTGGTATCGGAATAATCATAGGAAAAAAAGGAAAACTGGCTGCTCAATTGTTAGGGCTAATGCTTATTCTTTTTGCAGTTCTTATTCACCTTCCTGGTGCAATGGGCGGCGATCAAATGGCTACTAGCTCGTTTTTGAAAGATGTAGCATTAGGAGGTGGCGCATGGTTGCTATCTTCTCAGGCTAAGAATTAATTTAGGTTTTTCTAACCAAAAACACATCCAATTCAGCTCCAGTCATTCTGGAGCTTTTTTGTGCATATTCATAATGATGCCCAGCCTTCTTCAGTTTATTGACATAACTCATGTCAATACCTGCACCTCCTGTTTTGGCTCCTCTATCCAGCATATTCATGATCCCCATCAAGAGACCTCCAGCATAGAATCCCAACGGAGATTTGCTATTGCCTACTAACTTTAGGAATGAATTGGTCTCTGGGTTGTTTTTGATAGTGAATTCGGCATTCCCAGAATCACTAGAGGTCAACTGCCATTTGCCACAACCAAATGCCGTAAAGACATCCAGACAAGCATACAGTTCGCTATTAGAATCTTTTCCAACTGACTCCTGTATGTACTCATGCCAATAATCGGAATTGATCATCTTACCAATAGTAAAATAGGCATTTTCTTCACCCAACTTCTCAAGGAAAGTCTTGACAGTTTTCAAACCGCCTGCACCTAACTTTTTGGCTTGCATTAGAAGCTTGATCTCAACCATGGCCATGTAATTCGCAAACTGCTTGGTCAACGTCATATCGAATTGATCGATCAGTCCTTTTTTGCTATCAAGACCATTGAGATTTAATCCTTTAATTGCATCAATTACCGACTGGCCGTTAGGGACAAAAACATCTTCTATTTCGCCTACTTCATGTTGAAGTTTACCAATTGACGGAGAACCATTGATTTTTCTTTTGAATCCACGGTAGATCTCAAATTTGCAAACACTGTGTCCTTTGGATAAACATTGGATTTGCTTGCCACGAAAGGTGCCCGGTTTGACATCAAAAATGGCTTCAACTGCACCACACAAAAAACCCAGACTGAAATAGCTTACACCTGATAATTTTTCATCACGCAGACCAAAATGCTTTTTCCAAGCCATGGCGTAGTGCTCTGAAACTGCCTCTATGTATCCCCCTTTAGGCTGAATACTATGTAGATTGACACGTCCAAATCCACAATGAGCGAAATAATCCTCGACAATTTTTTTTCGCACATGTTCTTTTTCCCATCTCTCATTATTGGCGAAAAGTCGTGAAAACATTGAAAAGGTAATTTCCTGTGCAGTGGTAACCAGAATATCAACGATATTCAGCTTACCTCCCATTTCTTCAATCCCCTTTTGTAAATACAAATTCAGGTACTCACTTTGAAAACTGAGTGGCTCTTTCGCGAAGTAGTAAACACTTTTGTCCTCATCATAAGTATCAAAAGTTATTTCCATAGATACAGGCACCAATTATATGTCAAATTTGATCGTAATAGATTGCAGCAATTTAATGCGAAATTATTATATGTCGCATATTATCCCACATCTTGTAGAAAGAAGATTCTAGTTTTTTGATTTTTCAGGATAGATCATCAAAATATCGATGACCGCTTTGGTTCTGGCGAACAATTCTCTCAAGATTGCTTTCTTATGTTCTACTATCTCTGGCGTTTTGGCAGCCAGGCATTCCGCCGAGATCCCAAGGTGATCTGCCAAAAACAAACAGCGATAAGCATGGTATTGCTGGGTTACTACTACACAAGATTCTACCCCATAGACATCACGCATCCGAGCCAAAGATTCCAATGTTCGATCCCCGTTATCATCAAGGATCAATCTGTTTTGAGAAACTCCTAAATCAATTAATGCGGCTTTCATCATTTCCGCTTCGTTGTAATAGATGGAATCCCTCGAACCACTGAGCAAAAGCTTCTCAACCTTACCTGACTTGATCAGCTGAGCCGCTGTATTGACACGATTATAAAAGAATGGATTGTCAGCACCACCGATAAGCTTATTGCTGGTACCAAAAACTATCCCAATTTCAGCTCCTACCAATTCTCTGGTATCCATGGAAATGCGATCCTTGGTCTCACCAATAATCCAGAAGTTGCAAAACAAAACGAAGGCAGTCGTCAGTAGAGCACAGGCTAACAAGGTCTTGATTATCTTCATTTAGGAGAGGTTCAGGTTCTTTTCGAAATGCTTGATATGGAGATGGACTTTTGGGACTACCTTTCTGTACCATTCCAAAAGCAAAGAAAACTTTTCTTCTGAAGAAAGCTGCCACCCGTCCGATTTTCTTAGTTCGTGGTTGAAATATTCTAACACAATAGCGGCAGATACCGAAATATTAAAACTTTCAGTGAACCCCTTCATGGGAATCGTGATCAATTGATCAGCGTTCTCTGTTACATATTCACTGATCCCTGTTTCTTCCGCACCAAATATAACTGCAGTCTTCTTACTGAGATCCACCTCTCTATAATCAACCGCCGAAGATTTAGGTGAAGTGGCTATGATTTGATAACCTCCCTCCTTCAATTGTCTAAAGCAGCTCTCAATATTGTGACTTTTTCTGTCTTTGTGATGGTGCACCGTTAGCCATTTTCCCGATCCTCTTAGGACATAGGGATTGAAATCGAAGCTATTGTTTTGCTCTACAACATGCACATCCTGCAGCCCGAGACATTCAGCTGTACGCATAACTGCACTGGCATTGTGTGGCTTGAATATATCTTCCAGAACCAACGTAAGCTTACGCGTGCGCTGGTTCAGAACCTGATCAAAGACCTGTTTCTTATTGTCAGTTACATATTGATCGAGATATTCAAATAAAAGGCGGTCGTATTCTTTTTTATCCAAAGAGTCCTAATTGATCTTTCTCATCGTCATCATCCTTCTTCTTCGTATCGAATTCGACGGATGATCCCACATCGTAGCTTTCATCATTTTGACTTTCTTCCTTCTCCACTTCTTGACGAATGCTATCTTTTAAAGAATCTAGCGAATCATCTTTCTTAGCATTTGGATCAGGTTCAGGATTACTTTCCAACTCTTTTACAGATAGGATGTTTTGCAAAGGAAACTTGTTTCCAATCGCCTTCCAGCCCTTCTTGTCAATGATATCTGCCAACTCCATTTCCTTCACGGACTTGTTGCGCTCCCCTTTCTTTTTGTAACCCACTTCTACTTTAGGTGAAGCAGTGGATGTCAGGAAAATCAGCTTTGAACCTTTAGACTCATTGATCAAAGGATAAACCTTATCTGTACTAGTCGCTTCAATCGCAAAGCGCTTGATATAGGCCACCTTCGACTCTCCATCCTGATGTATGGCTGTAATTACCCCCTCAGAATCGAACTTCTCTATTTTATAAATCTGATTCTGATTGTAGTGATTAGACAACTCGAAAGAGGTGAGTTCACAAGTTCCATCTTTGTAGAATACAACAATCTTGTCATCTGCATTGAAGTTGCCCAGCAGCACCCCTCTTTCGTCTCGGTTTAGTCTACCAATGGTTTCGTCATACCAGATATCTGTGCCAGCCAAAGTAGATTTACCCTCTGACTTCAACACTATTTTACGGACCGGATACTTAGTAAGAATATTACCTCCGGCACCTCTTCCCTTGATCTCAATATCAGCAAAATCAAAATCAAACACTTTTTTACGTGCAGTAGATCCAGCGGTCAGATAGACCGTAATCAACTCTGCTTCTCCATTTGGATTGGCACTGAAGTAATGAACCTTAGATCCTTTATCGCTTTTAGTTAGATTATAAATGCGCTCCCTGGTAACAGAAGTCACATTGAATCGCTTGATATAGGTTTTACCAGACTTACCATCGACATAGGACATGTTGTATACCATGCGCTCGTCATTCTTATTGAAAACCGCTGCATGAATTATGTCCTTACCTACAAAAACCTTGTCCTGAATTTTGACTACAGAAAAGGTTCCATTCTTATGAAAAACGATAATATCATCCAAATCAGAACAATCGCAGATGTACTCATCCTTCTTCATTCCATATCCCACAAAGCCCTCTTTGAAATTGGCGTAAAGCTTGGCATTGTTGGCTGCCACAGTTGTAGCTGTAATGGTTTCTATTGACGAGATCTCTGTTTTCCGTTCTCTTCCCTTTCCATACTTGCTCAGTAGGTTTTCATAATAAGCAACCGCATAGTCTATGATGTTCGCCAGATGATGTTCGACTTGCGCCAAATCTTCCTCCAGCTTTTTCATCATTTCATCAGCTTTGAAAGCATCAAATTTAGAAATACGCTTGATCTTAATCTCAGTCAATCGAATGATATCATCCTGAACAATCTCACGATAGAACTGCTCTTTGAAAGGTTCCAATCCCTGATCGATGGTTTCCAAAACCGACTCCCAGGTTTCACATTCCTCAATGTCTCTATAGATTCTGTTCTCGATGAAGATCTTCTCGAGAGATGAAAACAATATCTTTTCCTGAAGCTCGCCTTTCTTGATCTCTAGTTCCTGAGTCAGTAAACTCACCGTCTTATCGGTACTGTGTGTCAGTATCTGATGCACATCCATAAAAACCGGCTTCTCGTCTACAATCACACAGGCATTAGGCGAGATAGAAACCTGACAATCTGTAAAAGCATATAACGCGTCCATCGTGATATCGGGAGACACGCCATTGGCCAGTTCCACTAATATCTCAATGTCTTTGGCTGTGTTATCCGTTACCTTCTTGATCTTGATTTTACCCTTATCATTGGCCTTAATGATCGATTCGATCACACTTGTAGTAGTAGTACCAAAAGGGATATCTTTGATAACCAGGTTTTTCTTGTCGTATTCTTCGATACAAGCTCTAACTTTTACCTTTCCCCCACGAGCACCTTTGTTGTATTCCTCTACATCAATGACTCCACCCGTCTGAAAATCCGGGAATAGCTTGAAACTCTTGCCTCTCAAATATTTGACAGAAGCATCAATCAACTCGCAAAAATTGTGTGGCAATATTTTGGTTGACAATCCTACTGCAATACCCTCAACTCCCTGTGCCAGAAGCAATGGGAACTTCACAGGTAAAGTAATAGGTTCCTTCTTACGACCATCATATGACAATTGCCAATTGGTCGTCTGAGGATTGTATAGGATATCCAAAGCCAGCTTAGATGGTCGAGCCTCTATATAACGAGAAGCGGCCGCACGGTCTCCTGTACGTACATCTCCCCAGTTACCTTGCATATCGATGAGCAGGTCTTTTTGACCTAAAGCCACCATAGCATCCCCAATAGACATATCTCCATGGGGGTGATACTGCATAGTAGACCCGATAATATTGGCGACTTTGTTGAAGCGCCCGTCATCCATCTCCTTCATGGCATGAAGGATTCGACGCTGTACCGGTTTCAGACCATCATTGATATCTGGAACTGCACGCTCCAAAATCACATAAGAAGCATAGTCCAAAAACCAGTTTTCATAAAGTCCCGAAACGGGAATCACATCATGTATGGGTTCATCAGAACCGTTTTTGAATTCTTCTTCGTTACCGTTTTCTTCCATTGCTTAAGCTACAGCTACTTCTTCTACTAAATCTTTTTCTACTCTGAGTCTATCGATAATAAAATTCTGTCTATCCGGTGTATTCTTACCCATATAGAACTTCAGCAATTGCTCCACCTTAGTGTCTTTGTTCATGATCACTGGCTCCAGACGAATATCCTCACCAATGAACTCACCAAACTCCTCAGGCGAAATCTCTCCTAACCCTTTGAATCGAGTGATTTCTGGTTTGCTCCCCAGTTTACTAATGGCATTTCTTCGCTCTTCATCCGAATAACAATAGATAGTTTCCTTCTTGTTTCTGACTCTGAAAAGTGGCGTTTCTAAAATATACAAATGACCGCCTTTTACTACCTCCGGGAAAAATTGCAGGAAGTAGGTCATCAACAGAAGTCGTATGTGCATGCCGTCTACATCGGCATCCGTTGCGATGATGATCTTTCTATATCGAAGACCTTCTATCCCATCTTCGATATTCAAAGCATGCTGGAGCAGGTTAAACTCCTCATTTTCATAAACTACCTTCTTGGTATGACCAAAACAGTTGAAGGGTTTCCCTCTCAAACTGAATACCGCTTGAGTCTGAACATCTCTGGATTTAGTGATAGATCCACTAGCCGAATCTCCCTCGGTGATGAAGAGCATGGTGTTGTTCATTTTGTCCTCATCCCCTTTTTTATCATCCAAATGAACGCGACAGTCTCTTAATTTCTTGTTGTGAAGATTGGCTTTCTTGGCTCTTTCATTGGCCAGCTTTTTGATGCCCGCAATGTCTTTTCTTTCTCTTTCGGATTGAAGAATACGCTTGAGAAGTGCATCTGCAGTGTCAGAATTCTTGTGCAGATAATCATCTAAATACTTTCTAAGGAAATCCAGGACAAAAGTCCTCATGGTAGCTCCATCGGGAGCTACATTGGTCGATCCTAGTTTCGTTTTGGTTTGGGATTCGAAAACGGGTTCCTGAACACGAACAGCTATGGCTCCTACGATACTCGCACGAACGTCTGCCGCCTCAAAGTTCTTCCCATAAAAATCCCTGACTACTTTTACAAAGGCCTCTCTAAAAGCCGCCAAATGCGTACCGCCCTGGGTGGTATACTGACCATTCACAAAGGAATAATATTCCTCACCGTACTGATTGGAGTGAGTGATGGCCACTTCAATATCCTCTCCCTTTAGATGTACAATCGGATATCTCTGACTTTCTTCATTAGTTTTCTTTGCCAGGAGATCTTTAAGACCATTTTCACTATGGTACTTCTGACCGTTGAAGTTGATCGTGAGTCCTGCATTCAGGAATGCATAGTTCCAGAGCAGGTTGTTGAGATACTCTGGAATAAAATGATAATTCTTGAAAACAGAGGCGTCTGGTTCGAAGATGATCAAGGTACCATTACGTTGATCCGTCTTCTCTATTTTCGCATCGTTAGTGATATTACCCCCTTCAAATTCGGCAGCCTTGGTCTCTCCATCTCTAAACGATTGCACTTTGAAATAAGTAGACAATGCATTTACCGCTTTGGTACCCACTCCATTCAGACCTACTGATTTTTGGAATGCCGTCGAATCGTATTTACCTCCTGTATTGATCTTAGATACACAGTCCACTACTTTACCTAAGGGTATCCCACGACCGTAATCTCTAACTTCTACTCGATGATCACCTACTTTGACATTGATGGTTTTACCATAGCCCATCATATGTTCATCGATACAGTTGTCAATTACCTCTTTTACCAGGACATAGATACCATCATCATAAGCGGAACCATCGCCGAGTTTACCGATATACATACCGGGTCTCAGACGAATGTGCTCTTTCCAATCGAGGGATTTAATACTATCTTCGGTATATTCAACTTTTTCAGCCATCTATTTGCGGTTAATCCTTAATTGAAAAATCAATTCAGACAGGAGTAATGCCCTCCTGGTTGTCAGGAAAAGCTAATCATTCTAAAATCAGGGAATTAACCAACCCAAGCAGTTAATCCTATGATTTTACTCCTTCCAAACAAAGCGTGAATATAGCCGATTTGCTTTGAAAAATGGAAGCGACTTTTCAACACTTAAATACTCAAGCTGCCTAACTCTTTGGAGAGTTTATTGAAACAACCCTGTTTAACTAATTGAAAAACAATTGCTTTCTATTTCTTCGTAGCGAGAAGATAGAAAAACCAAAAAATCCAAAGCACAATAAATATCGGTCCCAGGTAGACAAGGATATTATAATCAGTAATATCAAAATTTTCCTTGCTGTGAAACAACCCGATGTAGATAATAGAAAGGATATAAACTACATTGAACATCAGCGACAACCCCTGTACCCAGTGGTACAAACTCTCCTGCCTGTTCATATCTGCAAAATCGATCAGGCTTTGGTCTACCTGAGATTGTGCCAGCTGTCGGTAGATAATGATAATGCCATTGGTAAGAATAAAGAGGCCAATTGCCGAGTAGAAAAAGTTTCCCTTACTAAGATTAAAAACAGAAGACTCACCTTCGAAATACAACGAAAGTTGATCCGGTAGCATCGCATAATAATATAGCAATACAGCCAAAAACAAAGGGATAGATATCAGATAGCAAAATTTGATCGCTTTAACCATAATGGGGTGTTCATTTCAGGCCGCTAAATTAAGCAATCTGACATCAACTCAAAACTTATAATGCCGCTTGCGCCTCATCACTACCAAAGACTTTCTGGATGATGTCGCTGGCATAGCTGTATGGATTCGCTCTGATTTTCTTTTCTTCCCCAGCAATCAAGGTGAACAAGCCGTCAACCGCTTTTTCGGTGGCATAGCCGTCTATAGATTCAGGCAAGTTATATTGAAGATAATCGTTAACTGCATAAGTCTGCTTGGTTACAATGAGATCTACTTCATACTCATAATTCATAAAGCCATGAATGCCATCATAGATGTCTATTGCCTTAGTTTGACCCAATGCACTGGTAATATCAGGTTGAAAGCCATTTATTAACTGTGTTCTAGTTTTCTGAATGAAGTATTCTGTAGCAGATGTCTCCCCTCCTTGCAAAATAACTAAAGCATCGGTTATGGACATATTTACGATCGCATCCACAAATATAGGTTTGGCCTTAGCAGCAGCAGCTTCTGCTCCCCTATTCATGGCTGTGATCAATTCCTCAAATGGATCGGTATCAATATTAGGATTAGTCGCTACATATAAGTCAAGTAAATCTTGATAAGAAATAACTCCTGCGATGGATCCGGTATTAATTTCTGATTGTAAATTCTTCACTTCTTCAGGAAGCAATATTTTGATCAGCTCATTTTTGAGATAGCCATCTACGGCTGATGCACTGGTGGTCGATTCATCTGTACCCTCATTGAGAGCCGCTTTTAATCCTTCGGCAATCTCTGCATCAGTCAGTGGCAAATCAAAAAACTTTTCTGCTTCCTCGCAGCTAGATGCAATCAACAAGAAGGCTCCAACAATTAATAAAACTCCTTTTCTCATAATAGTAATGAACGCTGGTGAAAAAATATAATTACAAATATGCTCAAATATGTGCAGTAATTATTTCCGCAGCATTGACTAAATTCGAATCAAACAAGAGAGACATGATCGACAAAAGAAAAATTATCATATCCGTAATGGCAGTTCTACTTTTGATCCAAATATTTGGTATTAACAAAGAAGCGCCTGCTGTTGAAGCCGAAAAGGATTTCATGCACGTAATGAATCCACCAGCTGAAGTAGCCATCTTAATCAAAACGGCTTGCTACGATTGTCATTCGTACAAAACCAAATACCCTTGGTACACTAATGTCGCTCCATTATCGTGGTGGATCGGCGATCATATAGAAGAAGGAAGAGAGCACCTCAACTTCTCCATTTGGGCCGAGTACGATGAAAAGAAGGCGCTACACAAACTGGAAGAGTTTTACGAGGAAGTAGAAGAAGGCGAAATGCCATTGGCCTCTTACACCCTGATGCATTCAGAAGCGTCATTGTCTCCAGAAGAGGTAGAATTGATGGTCGGATGGGTCAAAAGCATACCAGGAGTAGAAGAAGAATAACATGGACTGGCTTGACTAGCACTGTGCTATTGAAGCCAGCCTAATCATTCTACTTTAGTCAAGTACAAGCTGATCCAAATGATGATTGATTTTATAAATATCTTCGTCACTTAACTTAATATCTGCAGCCCTGGCATTCGATATCGCCTGGTCAGCATTTCTGGCTCCAGCCAGAGCAATCGTGATACCGGGACGTTCGACGGTCCATTTCAAAACCAACTGAGCCAAACTTGCACCATGTTTTTCCGCTATGGGTTTGATCTGATTCAAGAAATGGTTGGTTTTCTCTACAAATTCTGATTGAAAACGAGGATGACTGGCTCTATGATCTCCCTCCTGAAATTGATAATCAGTAGTGATCTTTCCTGTCAACAAACCTCTTTCTAATGGGCTATAGGCCAGTATGGACTTTAGATTTTCGATGCAATATGGAACTGTTTGATCCTCTATCCCTTTATTCACCATGCTAAAGGGAATTTGATTCGAGACCAGTTTCAACGTCTTTTCAGCTTCAGCCATTTGCTCACGATCGTAGTTGCAGACACCGGCATACCTAACCTTCCCTTGCTCAATGAGCCTTTCTACTGCCTCAAAAGTTTCAGAGATTGGAGTAGTAGGATCTGCCCAATGGATTTGATATAAGTCAATGTAATCGGTACCCAGACGCTTTAGACTATTTTCACACTCCTCAATAATACTTTCTTTGCTGGAAAATTTATAGATGTCTATCTCTTGACCATCATTGTCTTTACTATTAAAATAGAACTCTCCTTTCGGTAAATCCCATCTTAGGCCAAATTTGGTAAGAATTTGTACATTGTCTCTACTTATTCCTTTGATCGCCTCCCCTACTATTTCTTCACTGGTACCCTGACCATAGATCGGCGCTGTATCGATAGATGTCACACCATGATCGTAGGACGAACGGATGGCTTTAATGGCTTCAGACCTTTCAGTCTGTCCCCACATCCAACCGCCTGCGGCCCATGCCCCAAAAGTGATCACTGACAATTCTAAATCTGATTCTCCCAGTTTTCTGTATTCCATCCTACCTTGTTTTTTTATGACTTAAATCCTTTAATTACCATGGAGTGAAATTGAAATGATTGGCCTCCGATTTCTACAGGTGCTTCCATCCTTTTGTGTTTTTCAATGGTTTGAAAACCCGCTTGATTCAAAATGGAAATGATTTCCTCATCTTCGTATAGATTGAAACCAAACTGAGTAGGCGGCAATTGCTTCATCTCCTCTTTTGGAGTCACTCCCAAACATAAACATCCACCTGGCCTCAACACCCGTAATATCTCTTTGGCACACTTCAATGCATCCTCCCAAAAGTAAAAGGTATTGACAGAACAAGCCGAATCAAAACTTTCGTCATCAAATGGCAGAGCTGAAACACTGCCCTCCATCAATCTCAAGCTTCCCCTATTCAAATAATCAGCATTGTTTTCCTTGGCCCATGCGACCATTTCAGCAGACAGATCAATCCCAGTCATTTTCACCTCATGCTGATCCAGAAGTAGCGGCATCAACCGACCATTTCCAAAACCAATTTCCAAAACATGATCACTCGGTTTTACTTCTAAATGATCATATGTAAAAGAGGTCATGGGTCGATTAGATTCATTCATTTTTTCGGCAACCTGACGGCCCAGTTGCCCTGTAGGTTTCCTTAGTTGTGCAGCTATGTCTTTGGCTGTTGGTTCCATAGTTTAGATTTAAAATTAGTACTTACTATTTAGGAAGTCTAGCGCAAGCAAAGGATTCTGAATCAATTGACATAGGCAAATGTTTGATCTGTCTTGAAATATTCGCCGGATTGATAAATTGCATCCCTATTATTTCTCTGATTATGAAAAACCTATTTCTCATTTCAGCTTCACTCTGGTTGCTTGCAAGTTGCCAATTTGATAAGGCAGAAAACTATTCACATCTTACAATTGAAGAAAACCAAAAATGGGTGGATGAAAATCTGGACAAAGTAATGATCCCAAAAACCTTCTTGGCAAGCAATGGCATGCAAATGCCTTACAGACTTTTTGTTCCTGAGGGCTACAACAACAATGAAAGTCTTCCTCTGCTGATTCATCTTCATGGAAGAGGCGAAAGGGGAACAGAAAACCCAACCAACCTTTACGATAACATTCCTCTGTTCAATGGCGCCAGGTCCATTGTATCACCTAACATGCAACATGATTATCGTTGTATTGTACTGGTACCACAGTGCTCTGACAAAACGGAAAATGAAGAATGGGCCAAATGGGTAGGCAACACGCCTGAAACCCCATTCGAAGGTTTGGGTAAAGATGGATCCTACACCATGAATTCCAAAGCTTCCGATTCAGGAACTGCAGCCCTCGAACTGATAGATCATATCATGGCTGAATATGACATTGATAGCAAAAGAGTCTATCTAACTGGACTCTCCATGGGAGGTTTTGGCACCTGGGAGTTCATAGCCAGAAGACCTGAGCTTTTTGCTGCAGCTGTACCTATGGCTGGGTATTCTGATCCACTGCAAGTATCGCGAATCAAACATATCCCCATTTGGATCTTTCATGGCAATATCGACAAATGGAACCCCGTCCAGGGCTCACGAAACATGTATCAAATACTAACTGATGCGGGGGCCAAAGTGAAGTACACAGAATATGACAGCACAGGACATGGAGACACCTTTCAAAAAGCCTGGCAGGACGAAACATTGATTCCATGGATATTTGCTCAACGTCAATAAGGAAGAAGCTACATCATAACGTTGTTTATAAGTAACGAGACATTTTCTTGTCACTCCATTCAATTCATTCTATATTAGGTGTTTAGCAGGTAAACTATTACCAATTTTTATTAACCTAAATTTAATTCACCTATGAAAAAGCTACTAGTAGCACTCTGTGCAGGAGCAATAGCTGTGTCCTGTCAAGAACTGAATGTTTCTGAAAAAGGCATGGACTTGGATCAGAAACCTACCATTTCAGTACCAGACCAACTTACCCAATTTTTAGCTTCCTCCCGATCAAAGGACATTTCGATCAAAGATGCCTTGAATAGCACTTTGTTTGCCAATTCCAACATTCAGGTCAAGGAAGTACATCAATTCAAAACGGCTGATCCAGCCACCAATGTTGAAACCTTAGACAAACAATTTGAGAGTACGTTACCATCCAGATGGGTTCCTGGAGATCCAAACAGAAACTGGAATGGAGACGGAGACCTCAATGACATAGATTGGGTTTCATTCACTCCTTTTGCTGTGGCTAATGGAACCTTCGCGACTGAACCTATCTATCGGGATATGTATGCCAAATGGGAAAATGATGGGTACTGCAATACTGTAAGCATCGATGAGATGACGTACGACTTCTCAATGGGCAACCCCAGTTTGATTCTCGACTTTGGTTTGCCGAATGCTGGACTACCTATCGCGGATGTTTCTGTGGTTGGCTTTTTGCCTGCACAGATTTTTGAAGCAGTATTAGGTTCAGAAAATGTATTGGGTGTTGCCTTTTCTTTCGTATTTGTGGATGAAAACGGCGATCCAGTTAAAAGTACCAGAGGCAAAGAGGATAAAGCCTTCACCGAAGTGTGGTTCAACGATGGCTTTACTTGGGCAGATGGAGCTGGCCCTGGTGTCATCGACTTAGAGTCAGTTATTCTTCATGAGTTTGGTCACACACTTAATTTGGGGCACTTCGGGATTTTACAATTGTTTGAAGATACCGATGCAGGTACTTTCGAACTGGTTTATCAACCCGTCAACACCATGAATGCGCTTTATATTGGAGAAGCTAGAAATTTCCTAGGCCCTAATGACAAAGGAAACTTTTGCGAGGCATGGGGCAGCTGGCCCTGGAACTGATAGAATCATATAAATGAAAAGAGGCTGTCTCAAAAGATTCAATAAACAGAAATTTGAGACAGCCTCTTTTTTAAACTCTTTCAGAAACCAGATTTAAAAATCGTTCCCTATCATCCACCTGAACTAACAGGGAATTACATTTCTTTTTCATTCCATAAAGCTTTTCTATTGTCACTTCATTCTTGAAACGAATCAGCAGGTTATAACTTTCTAATCCTTTGAGGAAGGCCAGTTGCTCGACTCCCTCCTCTTCTATATCTCTTGTAAAGGCCTCAATACTTTCCACTTCATCCCAATTCACCACTAGATCTCCAAAAAGGCCATTTTTCAGCTCAAGTTGTGATTCTGAAACTTGAATGAATCGACGTTTCAGTGCTTTTTGATGTGCCAGCACCTGAATTGCGGTATACAAACTGACACCAAAAATTATCCAGGCGACTGATTCATTCCATCGAATCAGTAAAAAATGAAGCCCGACAGTTTCTATAAGTACGACCAACACCACGGCAATTAATAGCGCCACAACCCCTGACTCCTTGTAACTGGTAAATTCATTGACCCCTGGTTTTGCTTTCCTCCAGGCAAATAGACCGTAATAAATCATGGCCATCTCAGTGGCAAATATTCTACTAACCTTGATGTTTTCAATCATCAAAGCACATTGCTCTTTAATGACACCATAGACGTCTGCGGATCTTTTTGCTTTTCTAATGGCTGAGGTTGCATGAATCACTTTCCTGCCAACTAAAAACAAAACAGACAATTCTACCAATGGAAGTACGTAACTCTTGAATATGGTAAGAGGCAGTTGGTGAGATGCGGGTATGATATAAGTACCTATCAAAATACCCAAACCTAAAACTGGCACAACGGACAACTTTGGAATTTTGGTTTTCCAAATCATGATTAGATAAACCAAAGGAGCTGTTAGCGTAAGGTCCGCTATGATGCCCCAGGCTAAATTTGGTTCTGAAAAAAGCCAATCAGATAGTCCCAGAAAAACGGAAAAGGATAAAATTGATAATAGAACCAGATAGATCAGAAAGTAGTAAGATCTGGATAGTACAGATAAGTGTATCATAGGCTGAATGTTGCTGTTTGGGTGCTGCAAAGATAATACTAAAAGTAAATCTCCTTGGCTGCTTTGTAGGTATTCGTATGCGCGGCAACTATGTCATTGATCTTATGACTGTAGCCTCCTCCCATACTTACCGCCACAGGTATGTGATGCAACTTACATTGCTCAAAAACGAATAAATCCCGTTGATAGCACCCCTCCCTGGTCATAGCCAATCTCCCAAGTTTGTCTGTGGCCACTACGTCTACCCCACTTTGGAAGAATATCATCTGTGGGTCGAATTCCTTAATCAGTTTTGGAAGTGTTTTATACAAGATGGATAGATATTCTTCATCAGTCGTTTTATCTTTCAATCCTATGTCCAAATCTGACTTCTCCTTTTGCAGAGGATAGTTGTGTTCGCAGTGCATACTAAAAGTGAATACCCGACTCTCCTCTTCGAATATCTTGGCCGTTCCGTTGCCCTGATGAACATCTAAGTCTACCACCATAATTCTTTCTGCCACTTGCTCATAAAGCAATTCATTCGCAGCAACCACTATGTCATTGAAGATACAAAAGCCCTCTCCTCGATCTGCATAAGCATGGTGTGTACCACCCGCGATATTTAGAGAAACACCATCCTTCATGGCATGATAGGCGCATTCCAGTGTCCCATGTGCAATATGCCTCCCCCTTTTGACCAAAGATTCATGAAAAGGAAAACCTGTATTTCGAATCTCCTTGCGAGACAGACTCCCCGTTTTCAACTTTTCCCAATATTCGGCCGTGTGCGTCCGTAGAATTTGTTCTTCAGTCAATGCCTTGGGATGAAAAAAATCTCGCTGAGTGATTACGCCTTCGTACAACAATTGCTGAGGCAGTAATTCATATTTTTCCATCGGGAATCGATGGCCTTCTGGCAACAGGTCGTATTTGTAAATGGGGCTAAAGGCTACTTTCATTCTTTGCTAGATCGACAGCAAATCAAAGCAAGAAATGATAATCGCAAAAGTCCAAAAGCCGCTTTGTCTAAAATAGATACTAACCTAACTAAAAAGAAAAAGCCCGAACATATCTGCACGGGCTTTAACAAACTAGTTGTATTACTATTTCTTCTTTCCTTTTCCTTTGTTACCGTTATTTCCCTTGGCCTTGTGTCCTTTGTTCGACTTCCCTTTTTGGCTTTGAGCACCATTCTTCAATTGATGAAACTCCGCTGAACCCGGTTTGATTCCACATTGTTTAGCGATATATCCCCAACCTCGATCTTTATCAGATTCATAATATCGAATCACCTCGTCTACGGGTCTTCTGGATATTTTTGAGATTTCCAAGGCAACGTAGATCTCACCAGGCTTCATCTCTAATCTGGAATGCATGTAATCGATTTTTTTCTCCGAAACATCATATCCAATGCTTAGATCTGTACGAAAGGCTCCAAAATGTAAACTAGCATTTGCATTGATATTGTTGAGATCAGTATCCAGTTGGGCGTTACCTGTACGAAAAGCTACCTGGGCATTGGCTAGGCCTATTATAAATGTAAAAACACTAAGTGCTAAAATCTTTTTCATTTGATTGAAATTCTTTTGCTGATTGAATTTTAAAAGAGTGCTGAAGAAATAGTTTCTTCAAGGATTTAAGTTAGAAAGGCAAACAAGATTAATGGCTTCAACACCAAAAAGCAAGTGGTCAAATTGTTGAACACAACATTCCAACCTCTTATTCAGTCACTTAGCATTCTTTATTTCGGTAATTCAACGAACACATTTAGGGGAATACCCTAGACATCATTTCAATCCCATTCCAGTAACTAGAAGGAACCCATATCCACAACAGCCTGTGGTTCTAATAGTCTTTCCGGGACCAACTTTTGAATTACAGTTTTTAATCTTTCTAATATGGACTCTTTTATAAAGCTATTGTGGACTACTATACTTACTTCTCGCACAGGTTCGGGACTAGAAAAACGTTTGACATGTAAGGATTCCAATTCCTCAATTACTGACATTTCAGGTACTAAAGTATAACCTACCCCATTCTTGACCAGATTCTTGAGGACCTCAATAGATCCGCTTTGGTAATCGAACCCAATCGCTGAACCACTCTTGGCACCATTACAGATAGACAAAGCCTGATCCCTAAAGCAATGTCCCTCATCTAACACCAGTATTTCACTTGGATCCAGATCTTCTGCTATTAGTAGTTTTTGATCAATAAACCTATGATCCTCCGGTAGATACAAAAGGAAGGGCTCATAATAAACGGGGATCTCTCTAAGAGAAGATTCTTTAAGGGGGGTCACCAATAAACCAATATCAATCATTCCATTTTCTAATTGAGAAATGATCTGATGTGTCTGCAATTCCTGAATTTTCAAATGAACCTTGGGGTTTTCCTTTAAGAACAGAGGTAAAAATTTTGGTAAGAGATAAGGAGCCAATGTGGGTATAATGCCAAGGGTATACTCTCCCTCCATCGATTCCCTTTCATGATTGACAAATTCCTTGATTTGTCTGGACTCTCTTAAAATTTGTCGAGCTCTAAGAATGATTTCTTTGCCAATAACCGTCGGCTGCAGGGGCTTTTTATCTCGGTCGAATATTCTCACTCCAATTTCCTCTTCTAGCTTTTTCACCTGCATCGTCAGGTTAGGCTGTGAAACATAACAGTGCTCAGCTGCTGTCACATAATGACGATACTCATCCAGAGCTACGATATATTCAAATTGCTGTAATGTCATATAACTAAAAGTTATGTAAGTATAATAATTATTGATTTGAATAATAAGTTTTAATTAATGAGATTAGTGAATATTGAATCGACAAACTATAAACAACAAAAAACATGGGAAACAACAATAATGGTGAAAGCAAATGCCCATTTCACGGAGCGACTCAAAATCAGGCAGCTGGTGGGGGTACCAGAAACAATGACTGGTGGCCCAATCAATTGAATGTAAAAATACTTCGACAAAACTCTTCCCTATCCAACCCCATGGATGAGGATTTTGACTATGCCGAAGCGTTCAAAAAACTGGACTATAAAGGCATCAAAAAAGATTTAACAGATCTAATGACTGATTCGCAAGACTGGTGGCCTGCGGATTTTGGACACTACGGTCCGTTCATGATCCGAATGGCATGGCACAGTGCAGGTACTTACAGAACAGGTGATGGTCGTGGCGGTGGAGGTACAGGTATGCAGCGCTTTGCACCATTGAACAGTTGGCCTGACAATACCAACCTGGACAAAGCCCGAAGACTGCTATGGCCAATCAAACAAAAATACGGATCAAAAATATCCTGGGCAGACCTCATGATCCTGGCAGGTAATGTAGCCCTTGAATCCATGGGCTTCAAAACCTTTGGATTTGCAGGTGGTCGTGCAGACGTATGGGAGCCTGAAGAGGACGTGTACTGGGGTACCGAACAGGAATGGCTCGATGACAAACGCTATACTGGCGAAAGAGATCTGGAAAACACACTCGCAGCTGTACAAATGGGACTGATCTATGTGAACCCAGAAGGCCCTAATGGAAACCCTGATCCATTACTAGCTGCCAAGGATATCCGAGAGACTTTTGGTCGAATGGCCATGAACGATGAAGAAACGGTCGCATTGATCGCTGGTGGTCACAGTTTCGGCAAAACCCATGGTGCCGGAGATACAGCATTGGTAGGCCCAGAACCTGAAGCCGCAGGAATTGAAGAACAAGGTTTAGGTTGGACCAGTAGTCATGGAACTGGTAAAGGTCCTGATGCCATTACTGGCGGACCGGAGGTTACCTGGACTACTACTCCGACTCAGTGGAGCAACAACTTCTTCGAGAACCTATTCAGCTACGAGTGGGAGTTGACCAAGAGCCCTGCAGGTGCTCAGCAGTGGGTGGCCAAAAATGCGGATGGTACAATTCCGGATGCTTTTGACCCAGCCAAAAAACATGCACCGACCATGCTGACAACAGACCTTTCTTTGAGATTTGATCCTGAGTATGAAAAGATTTCAAGGAGGTTCTATGAGAATCCAGACGAATTTGCAGATGCATTTGCGAGAGCCTGGTTCAAGCTGACGCATAGAGACATGGGACCAAAAGTGAGATTCTTAGGACCTGAAGTGCCTGATGAAGAGCTGCTTTGGATGGATCCTATTCCTGCAGTAGATCACGAATTGATCAGCCACAGTGATGCGGAATCTTTGAAAAGCAAAATTTTAGCCAGTGGGTTGACTGTTTCTGAACTGGTCTCAACCGCATGGGCTTCTGCCTCTACCTACAGAGGATCAGACATGCGAGGAGGTGCCAATGGCGCTAGAATTAGACTTGCTCCTCAAAAAGATTGGGAAGTCAACAACCCCACTCAATTGAGTAAAGTTTTGACCACTTTAGAAGATATTCAGAGCGAATTCAACGGCTCAGGTAAAAAAGTATCTTTGGCTGATTTGATCGTTTTGGCTGGATCTGCCGGGTTAGAAAAGGCAGCCAAGGATGCCGGACATGATGTCAAAGTGCCATTTACTCCGGGTCGTATGGATGCCACTCAAGAACAAACCGATGTAGATTCATTTGGCTTCCTAGAACCGTATGCCGATGGATTCAGGAATTACATGAAAAGCAAGTTTGCCATATCAGCAGAAGAAATGTTGATAGACAAGGCGCAACTGCTGACCCTGACTGCTCCTGAGATGACGGTATTGGTAGGTGGTCTGCGTGCGCTGGATGCCAACTGGGATGGATCGAAACATGGCGTCTTCACTGACAAACCTGGCGCTCTAACGAATGACTATTTCGTGAATCTACTCGATATGAGTACTGAATGGAAAGCCATTGATGGAGATGACCTATTTGAAGGAAAAGACAGAAAGTCTGGTGCTGTTAAATACACAGGCACACGTGTCGATCTGATATTTGGTTCTAATTCTGAATTGAGAGCTGTGGCTGAAGTCTACGCCTCATCAGATTCCAAAGAAAAATTCGTTAAGGATTTTGTAGCCGCTTGGACTAAGGTGATGAACCTGGACCGGTTTGACTTGAAATAATCTTCAGGTAAGATTGGGTGATTTGATTTTCCGACAGAATCAAATCACCTTTCCATTTTTCCTCCCCAAAACTAAAAAAAGAGCAAGTCGACTAATACAATGGCTCTGTAGGGGGTGAAAAATAAAGAAAAACAAACATCCAAATAATAATGAAATGAGCATTGCATTTGCCATTTCATTGGCTTGATTATGATACACCTAATGACTGTACTGGGCAAGAGTGCCAAGCAACTCTACCTGGAAAAGGAATATCTATCTGATTTCAAATCCCTGATGAGAACACTCACATCAGGAAGAGTGATCATAGTTTCAACGCGATTTAGATCTGATTTGCTCTACAACACAAATCAGAAACAAAGTCTTTCTATAGTCAAACTTTGGGCGCTCTATACAGGCACTGAATTAGGCCAATTAAAAAAAGGGGATTTCAATATTTCGAAAGGAGCAAAAAAGTGTCTCACCTTTTATTTCCAGTCGATCAATCAACTATCGACCAACTGGTATCATTACAAAATATACAAACAAGCTCTTTTGAGCAATTACATCAATGATCCCCACAATCCCCTGGCTCGAACCATATTGGATTGTGATGAATATCTCAGACGCACCCAAGGTATTGGTAGGTCTCCCCTGCTGAATGAAAGTGACATGTTGCCGGGAATTGTTTCGAAGGATCACTTTTCACTGGCTATGCAGCTCATTAATAATGAAACGCATATCAATTGATAGAATATGTAAAAACTACTTAAACCATCTCTTCTACCAAAAGAGATTTCTTGTCAGGAGTTTCTATAATCTCCTTTATGTCTATTTCTGCTACTATATGGTCAGACCTTATTTTCCAATAGGAATAAAACGCCAATACAGACAATCCTAGCCAAAACAGGTCTATAAACAACACCTGATTCATGCCATTTTCAAAGGCTATCCATATCCAATTTCCGCTCACTATTCCATTGGTCATTGGAATCAAAAATCCGATAAGGCTACCACTGAGCAAGCAATATTTGTTAGTGAAAGCAATATCTCTTTTGATAATGAAGAAGGCACTGAGGATCAACCATGGAATGAAATAAAAAGTATAAATTGTATCTATGCCCCCTCCAAAGATTTGGACGAAATGAAAAGACAATGCAGTCACAGGGAACATACTCAGGCAAACGGCCATGTAAACCTGAGCTACCCATAGATTGAACCTACGCCTGCGTTCTGGAGTTTTTTTCTTGTCTCGGGCTACCAACCAAATCATAACTCCAGACAATATCACAAAGCATGAGACTATACCCAATAGGAAAGAAATAATCCTCAGAGGATATCCTCCATAGTCTCCAAAATGAAGACGGTAGAGAGAATTCTTCACCCCTTCCAGATAAGATGCAGCAGCCATAGGGCTTTGCTCCTCCACAATCTCACCAGTAGCCACCTTATATATTCGCTTTCCAGGCCCGGTAAACTGCTGATTCCAGTTCATTTGCCCTTCGATAGACACATGCATATTTTGGTCTCCATAGTTGAAGATGTGGAGATGATTGAACTCGAAACCCGGCCAATCTGCTTCAGTTGCTGCGACCAGTTGATTCAAATGAAAATCACTTTCTAAATCCTGATAAGCGTACTCATAGTGCGGTTCTCCATACCCCAAATCATCGAAAAGCTTTTTCTGATCTCCATCGTAAAGTACAAATACGCTCGGCGCTATCAATACCGCCTTGATCATGAAAAAGGCGCCTGTAACAGCATAGACAAACTGAAAAGGTAATCCAATCGTACCCAGAACAGTATGTCCATCGGTCCACATCGTTTTTAATTTGGCCCAGGGGCGGAACAGAAAGAAGTTACTAATGATCTTATCCCAATGCACCAGTACACCGGTGATCAATGCGAACAGAAAAAACAAAGCAGTAAAGCCAGACAGATGATAACCGAATGGATGGGGTATCTGAGCAAAAAAGTGAAGTCGATAGAGAAACTCCCCCAGCGAATAGGAATCTGCATAGCTCGTACTCTCCTGTGTTTCTGTGTCTAAATAAAAGAAACTTCCTTTCTTGGCCTCATCCGCAGCAGTAGAATCATTGGATGCCTCCAAATTGACTCCTATCCTTCTTTCTCTGTAGTGCTTGCCAATGGACAAATTTCTTCCCTTGAGGTCATAACGTAGAGCCAGTGAATCCAAAGCTAGATCAAGGTCCATATCGATAGCTTCAGTTTGTGCCACAGTATGTCCCTTTTGCCAGTTGACAATTTCATCTCTGAAAAACGAAAAGGATCCAGCAAAGAATATGACAAACAACAAAGCGGAGATGACTATCCCACTAATCGTATGTAGATGAAAGAGTACGTTGTATTTTCTATTGTCCATTAGATGCTCGGGTTAAGATTTTGTCCCAGATAAATCACAGCTGCACAGAGAGCAGATAGTAGCAGATATAGACCCCAAACTTTCCAGCCATTTCGTGCTAGAAAAGCCACGATCATAAGCGCTACCCACATAATAAAACCTGTAAATGTAGAAGTGATCATTACGGTCGTTTTGTCCATCCAGGTCGCTGCTGCCAAATGAAGTGACATGGTCAATATGTATCCACCCAGGATGGCCGCTGTGATTTTAGCTATACGCTGATGAATGGATTTAGTGAGGTATTTCTTATTGGCAGGCATGGCTCATAGGTAGAATAGTTCCGAAAAAAGTGAAAGCAAAAACAAGACAGACAAATGCTTGATCGTAAAAACTCTAATAGGACTTAAAATCACAATTAAACTGCCCCATGTCATCAATACCACGAAAAAAGTCAGTACACCCGCTGCGACACCCCAAAGTATGATCGCCAGAGACAAAGCAATAAATAGCAACATAATCGATAGGCTTTTGGTCTTGGTTTCATTGTAATAAAACCATCTCTCAATTTTCAAAAACCGAGTAGGCACAGCACGTTTAGATGTGTGATACACGATATAAAAAGCCATACCAATGAGTGCTATCGTCAATGTTGCCATAGTGTTGTTAGTTGTTAATGCAATAGGTCACACAGTTCCAAACAAACTCATAGTCTTCGCCACGGAACTGTCCAGGGACCTCTTCTTTTTTGGTCACCCCTACGATGTACTTGGTACTCCACGGTAAGGTGAAGGTGACAAAACCCTCTTTGTCCGTATAAATCTCTTTTTTCCATTGGTCTGAGATAAAAACCGACACTTCACTCTCAGCTAAAGGTTTACCTAAGAATGAAAGTTGTAACTTCACTGTGTCATCGTCTGATGGCACTCGCTGAATGGATAAGCCGCTTTCATTCTGATCAGCTGTTAGGCTAGCTTCTCCACCCACATTGATTTCTGCCATGGCATGGTAGTGCGTTTTGAATATCCCAAAATCGTATTGCGAATAGTCTACCACATCGATCTGATCATTGTCCAGGATGACAGTGAAGGTTCCTTCAGTTTGAGGCGTATATCTGGCTAGATAGTACTTGTCACGTGCTTCTGTAGTCAATACTTGCTTTTTACCTGCAGGATCTACCACCCAAAGCTGGAAATCCTTCATTTTATCAAATGACTCTCCTCCTACCTCTTCGTATACGCCATAGTTGTATTCTCCAAAGTAGACTTTGATCTCCTGCGTCACGCCTTGTTTTCCGGTTGCTTCCGTTTCGATCCACATAAAATGGGCAAATGAGATCTGGCAAACGCCAATCATCAAGGCCATACTTAAAATGATTCTCTTCATTTTTATCTTTTAAATATTAAAACCCAGAGCGAGGACTTTCGCTCCGGGTCAAGAACTATATCAATTAATCTTTAAGCACTGCGAAACCTTTGGCCCAATTGCCATTGATCTTGGCTCCCTTAACAGCAGTAGCTGTCTGCGGATCGATCTCATAGATATGTGCTTCATCTGCCGTACTGACATTGACATACACCTTACCATCGTACACCAGATTGGCCATGCCCCATTCACCACCATGAGCAGGAATATCCAACTTTGTGATGCTTTGGTTTTCAAGGTCAACTATGGCCATTTCACAAATGGCCAGTTCAGCTTCTATGTTAGGACCATAGGTAGCCCATTTGTAATCAGGATTGGTGTCGTCTTCCTTCGCCATTCTAACCACCGCTTTTCCATTTCCAGCATACACCACATTGTTCAACTTATATCCCCCACTCTTTTCTTCAAAATTGAAGAAGTAGTCGCTATCAAACTCTGTTGAACCACTGATGATTCTCAAGAAGCCAGATGGGTTATCCGGAGTAGGCAGAAATCCATTGGCAAGAGCTGAAGTAGAATAGGTGTATAAGTCACCACCTTCAGTCTCCAGGATCGCTCTTTCACCCGAATAAACACCAATATCTGTGGTTCGGTCATCTGTGATGATCTTTTCGAATTCTAGTTCTGGGTAAGAATAAACTGCTACTCTCGCCTGATTAGAATTAGGTGTAGCAAAGGCGGGAACATCCTCCAATTCGCCAGCACCCATGAGGTAATAGGACACGAAGAATTTATTGCCCTGAACAACCATACCTGTAGGCCAAGCCACCAGGCCTTCTTCCTGTCTTTCATCGATTTTACTGCTTACCTTTCTGGTGATAGACATACTTTCCAGATCGATAAAGTAGAATACTCGAGGCTCAAACCCAGAACGTGTCACTCCTACTGCAATCGCGGTTTTATCATCCACCTCAGTCATACCATAGATACCCAGTTCCGTTACCAAAGAACCCACTTCAGTAAAGACTGTATCTACCATTCTATAGCCAGTGGTCAAGTTATCGCTGGTATATCCACAGGCCAACATCGTATTTCCCATTTGGTAAAAGGACATCCATGCAGGCTGCTCTACCCCTGTACCGATAGGAGAAATCACTCCAGTGCTAAGGTCATCCACCCCAACAATAACATCTGTTCCTGACTCAGCTTCTACCCCTACAAAAAAGGCTGAATTGATGGACCCACCATCATCTTCTATGCACGAAGTAAAAGTTAGACCTGCGGCAATCACGCCCACTATGATTTGTAATAATTGCTTTTTCATTTATGATAATCTTATGGATTGTTACTTAAAAAATATCTTAGTTTCAGATTGAAAGACCTACCTGGATTCTGCTGATTGAAATTATCCATCACCTTAGCATCCAGAACATTAGACACCAAAAAGGACAAATTATAACGACCATTCTGAGCACTGTAGGTCAATTGAATATCATTGGTTAGACGAGAAGGAATGGTAGACTTTCCTTGAGACGCCACACTCGGCCATTTGAGATAAAAATCATGCACATAGCGATTGATATTCATCAGTGTCAATTGATTTGCCTGACTGAATACATTCTGGACGCTGTAGCTGATAATCAGATTTCCAAACAGAAAAGGTTCGTTTGGCAATCGATCTTGATAGAGTGCACTTTCCTCATCATTGTTTCTTAGGTCCAGGTAAGTTCCTCCTAGTCCTATATTCAGCTTTTCACGCCATGAATAGTTAAAAGCCAAATCCACACCAGAGGCCAAAACGCTCTTGTCATTGACATAATAGCTGCGGTTCATACGAGGTTCGAATCGAATGTAGTCCTGTGAATTCCTCACAAACAAATTCACTTCTGCTACATAGCCATTGAGTTTGGCCTTACTGCTATTGATTCTAACACCAAGATTGTAGTTATCACTAATCTCAGGAATCAGTTCAGGGTTAGGAATGGTACTGACTCCATCTCCATACATCTCCAGAGACTCAGGGAAGCGATTGGCTCTCTCATATGAGGCTTTTATTTGGAGACCCGGGTGGATAAAAAAAGTACTGGCCAATCCAAAACCTGTTTTGTTATTGCGTGTATCGAAGGAATTAATCTCATCTTCACTGTAGGAAGAATTGTTGGACTGCAGATGATAAAAGTACTGCTTGGCAAAAATTGTGGTACTCAGTCTGTCGTCTAATGCCTTGTTGGTGTAGGCCGCACCCATCACCTGTTTGTTCATCGTATTGGGCGTGCTAAACTGGGTATTGTTCTGTGGTTGGAATTCGTCACTTCCAACTAGCTCCAGGCGATTGAGGGAGTAGTTAAGTGAGACATTGTGGTGAGGATTGATTTCATATTCCGCATTCAGGTTCGCCAATACGTTTTTTCGATTCAGAAAGAAATGGGATTTTCTACCCAACTCACCTGTAGTCGGATGGGCATCTTCGATGAAGCTGCCGTCCCAGCTGTATTTGTAGGTACTGATATCTGTCTTTTCCTGATTGGCATCTGAGTACACCACATAGCTCCTTACATTCAGGTTTCGAATGCCCAGATTCTTCTTACGATAAGAAAAGTTAACAATCTTAATATCAGACTGATTAGTCGCCTCACCTACCGGAAATGATGAAGTGCCTGTAGCAAATGGATCTTGCTGCAATTCTTTATAGTTATCAGAAAAAACTACACCTATCATCAGCTCATCTGCCCAACTTTTATCCATCAGCCCACCTTCTGCCCATATCATTCTTGAGTCATATGCATCATGAAAGCGTGTCACTTCACTGTAGTTGTCATCAAGTTTTCCTGATTCTTCGTCGAGCAAACGGATATCTATCGGGTAGTCATTATCAGAATGATTGTAGAAGGATTTGACTCTGAAAGTTAGACCAGTCTTGGGTTCGTGCCACTGTCCGTTGATCGCTGCGATATGGGTATTGAAAGAACCCAAAGAATAAGAAACATCTAGAAAGTTGACAGGACGAGAATCGGTAACAATATTGATAGAACCACCTAGTGCATCTGAAGACAGGTGAATAGGTACAGCTCCTTTATATATCTCAATGCTACTGATCAGATTAGCAGGGAAGTTGTTGAGGCTAAGTGATGACCCAAAGTAATCCATGGGGATTCCATTGATGAAGGTTCGTACGCGATTTCCCGATAGCCCATTGAGAGACAAATTGAAATTGGAGCCCATTCCACCATTTTGGCGGATATTGATACCGGATACACGGTTGAGAATTTGATTTACATCTGCACTAGAATTCTTCAGCTTTTTGGCTTCCACTACAGATACTGCGTAGGCCTGTTCCCGAATCAGGGTGGCTTCAGATTTTCCTGTTACGACTACCTCTTCCAGGCTTGTACTACTTTCTGTCAATTGAACCCTCAATGGTGAAACATTTCCATTGACCACTTCTATGACTGTTTCTTTCGGATCAAACCCAATAGCAGAGACTCTGAGCTTATATTTCCCATCCTTAAGGTTGAGCAATTGAAACTTTCCATCTATGTCTGCCGCTGTTCCCTTACCTGAATCTGTAAGCAAAATAGTGGCTCCTGGTAAAGCCTGACCCTGACCATCTCTCACAACACCTGAAAGGGTCTGTGCCATGAGATGGGCCTGACAGCATAGTAGTACAAACAGAAGTGAGATTCGCATTATTATTATTTAGACTGATTACAAATAGAATGCAAATCTATGCTCGCAAGGAAGCAAGTACAATCACTAGCCATAGTGAAATACAACTCACTACTCCTAGCTATACATCATCACTACTTATAGTGACTGACCTTAATAATTGAGAATTAAGCTAAATTCTGAGGATGATAGATCAACTGCAGCATCTTAAAAAGGTCTGCATGTTTTCTCTCTAATAAATGAGGGCGCTTGAAGTAATATTCTGAAATGACAGCAAAAAACTCAGAATCAGAGGTCGCGCCATAGGGATCAATGTCTGATTCATTCTCTCGAATTTTTTGCATTTCTTTATGAACCAATTTGGTCCAGGGGTTTACCTTTTCTTTGGGAAGAAACAATTCGGGGATGCCATCCACTTCACCATCTGATTTGTCTAGCAAATGAGCAAACTCATGAAAGCCCACGTGGGATTTATTCGTTTTGTTATCAAAACCATAGTAGAGCGCTTTTTTTGACAGTAACATGACGCGATCCATATGGCCACCACTCCCTACCATACCCAGAATTCTCGAATCCTCTCCTACTCGATAGTTTTCATCAAAGTTCCCAGAGTAAACAAGTACCTCTTGCAAGCGGCCATATTCCCACTGCGGTAGGTCCCAAAAAGGAATCACTGAACTGGCAGCCACCAGTACTCGACATTCATCATCCATTTCGAAATCAACACCCGTCACTTCAATAGTGCTCAAAAACAAAGCTATGCGATGCTCAAACACCATTTTCTCACCTACAGTTAGCTCTTTGTAGAATTGAACCTTATCCTGTAGTATAGGCCTCCAGACATCCAGGAAAACGGGACTGTCTTTATCCTTGAACAATAGGTAGCCCAATGAAGCCACAGCAATTAAAGAGAGGGCAAACGCACCTAAATCATCCTGATGACGCCAGGCACCCACCCCAAGCATCGCTGCTACAAAAAGTGAAAGGCCAAAGAATAATTTTAGTGTGAATCGATTGCTCATGCTGGATCAAATATACGATCTATTTTATCTTCCATTACATACAAATCGACGTTTATGAGATAATGAATAGGATTTAAATGACTAATTACCGCTTCCAATCCAGCTCATGGTTAAAGTCCATTTCTTTCTTTCCACTTGGGGTAGTCTTTGCTAAGCAACTTTTCCGGCCAATAGCCATACCAGGCATAGCCGCCTCTTCTTTCTGGGTTCACTTCTGCCAGAGAATACACTTTAGTACTATCTCTGCGACACATAAAGGGCACATTATCTTCAATCTGATAAAAGCGCGACCATATGCGTGCAGCTGTAGAATCCACCACTACCTTTCTATCCACATCCAGGTTTTGGCCGGGATAGGTATCTGCAGGAATGGGTATGTCCTCCACTCTGATATTGTACAAGGCCGATGCTTCAAGCCATTGCACCCCCGACTCGATCGAAATTATCACTTCCTCATTCGGGTTAGGAATCCTCATCAGAAACCTTAAGATTTCAACAGACTCCCTGGAAACTACAGAGGGCAATTCAAATGAACGACCTTTAACAGGCTTAAAGTCCTCGTGGCTGTGCTGCTGACACCATCCTTTTCGAACACCATCCACTACGATCTGACAATTCAGAGTAGTTTCGATAGCTCTGTCTAGCGCTGAATCCAGTTGCTGACGAAGCGCTGCATCCAACCAATCGTAGTAGGGCTCCCTCAACCGGATATCAAGGAGCAAATCCATGATTCCATTGGTGACATTGTCATTGTATGTGATGGCATCTACATCCCATCCTCGCCAGCCCCCACTGGCATTCTGGGTCTCCAATATGTAATTCAATCCCTTAACTACGCTTTCCTTATAGCTCTCCTTTTCAGTATTGGCATACATACGAGCCAGAAAATCTATTTGAGAATGCGTATTGTCATTATCGAAAGTGCTCTGATTCTGTCTTTCCTTAAGAGTGGCCTTAAGCGAATCAACATCGATAATAGCCAGCCAATCCATGTTTTTGGGCCAGCCTCCATCGGAGTTTTGATACTTGACGAAATTGTCAGCTATGGATTCAAAATCATCTTCCGCCAGACGCTCATACGCAAAATTGGTGGCAAACAACTCCCAATGATGGATCCCATCTGCAAAAGCTGATAAATCCACCTTAATGGTTTGATCCGAATGGATGGATTTACTTTCAGTTTTGTCTTTTTTGGATTCGCAGGCTATGATCACCAGCCATAAAACCATCAGTTTAACAATTGAAGAGTAGGTGTAATTCATCGATTTTCCATCTTTAGTATCAAAGCTTCAATTTAAATTCTCTGACAAGAATACACTCTTCTATTTTGAACAAAAGCCTAACAGCTAGTGTGAATCAATATGATTTAATCAGGAACCTTACCCGTTTCATCTAAGATACCCTCCATCTTGAGATGGGTAATTACAGGCACACTATCCATTCTTACCAGTGTCACATGATCGAAAGCCATGGAATCCTTGGGTTGATAGCCGCCAGTAGTCCCAAGCATGATGTAATCCCGCTCGTTTCGGATGCGATGAGACATGGTATGCAAATGACCATTGATGACGGTATATGGGCGAGTAGCCAATAACTCTTCCAATTGCCCTAACCCTTTGTTTCCCTCACGCTTCCAGAGCGGCTTATGCATGAGCACAAAAGTCCAGCGCACATCAGAATTTGCAATCAGTACTTCTTTGAAATAATCTATCTGCTCCTGCCTCATACCACCTGCTTCGCTTTCTATCATTTGAGCGTATGCCGTATCCTCAAATTCACCTTCTACCTCTCCTCTGATCACTTTCATAGCCTCGGCCCTTGCAGCATCGATTTCCATCATGCGATCATCCTCAAAATCCTCCGAGTCGAGCATGAGAAAGAGTACATTTTCGTACTTGAAGTAATAATACCTCGGCCCAAACCTGTCAGCCCAAAAGTCTCTCATGACCAGATTGGTCAGGTCGTGATTGCCTCCCAGGTGAAAAAAGGGCATGTTGAGCTGAGCTGTTCGTGCCTCAAAAGAATCCCACTCCTGATTCAAAATCGTCGAATCATGAGAACCTCCTTCTATTAGATCTCCTACGCTTAGTACAAAGGTAGGATCAAGTCGGTTGAGCTGGCGAACTGCCGTACTATATACTCCAGGTCTTTCTCCTCCCGCTAAGTCCGCAATGATCGCAAAGGTGAAATAATCCTCTTCTAATTCGAAGGCAGAACTGGTCCAGGGAGTTGGGCCTTCTGATATATCATGTACGAATTCTGGCTGTGACTTTTTCTCAGTTTGGCATGACCAGAGCAATAGGCTAATTAAAAAGAATTGAAGTGCTTTTTTCATGAATCTTGGGCTATGAAATTTTGAGTCAAAGATATAAAACCTAAGACCATGGTCAGCCATATTCCTATCCTGAGCTTATATAAAAAAGGCTGCCTCATTCCTTAATTAAATCAAGGAAGGGCAGCCTTAGCTTCGATCAAATGTTCTAATTATTCTACGATCGTATCAGGGCTAAAGGCCCATATCGTTCCATCGTCTTCACAAGAAACGACCAAAACACTTTTGCCAGTGGGGCTGTCCTGAGCGGATATAAACACCAATCCCTCTGGCGCATCTCCAGTAGGTAGTATGGATAGGAAAAGCGGTGCTGCTGGATTAGACACATCGTATACCGCGACTGCATCTACTCTTTCCAAACCAACAAATGCGATGGTTTTGCCATTAACCTCTCCTACTACGACACCTTCTGGCTCCACACCTTTGTCGTCACTACGGCCATCATCGTAAAGTCCGGCCATCACAACTTGTCTTTCCATTTCGTCACCACTATCAGCGATCAGGTTGCCATTGGCATCCCAGATAGAGAAGGATCGAGCTCCATAGGTATAGAGCGATTCGTACAATCCATCGCCATCTACATCCCCTTCGGTCCACATGGCCTTCCATCTTCCAAAATTCTCTTCCAACAAGATGTTTGCGGCATCCGGAAAAGCTGCCAAGTTCAGGTCATACTTTTTGATTCTTTGTTCGTCGGTATAGACTATGCATCCATCATCCTCATCATAATCTCCACCCTTGGTGTTGCATGTTGCCTCGTCATCATCAGAAATGTACTCACGACCGTCTCCTTCATTGGCAGTGATTAAGTATTGCACACCATTTACTACGAAAGCTGCCATGCCATCAGGCATATACACGCCATAGATATTCTCTGGGACTGAACGAAACTCCACCTTTCCGTCTTCGTTGCTTGGATCTACCAGTACATTCGATCCTGCATAGTCCTTCAACCCCAATCCTTTTAGATCAGAAACAGTTTTAGTCTCCAGATCAATTATGGCCAAACCATTGTTTTCCTGAAGCGCTACATAAGCAGTTTTCGAATCCTGCGATACTGCGATGTATTCTGGTTCTACATCGTGTGCTAAATCAGCATTCGGACCTGACACTCTGAATCCTTCTGCTGCCAAGGCCGCTTCCTGATCATTGAAAGAAGTAAAGTCCAATGTAACGGAACTGAAATCCGAAACGGTCACGATCGTTACCGATCCTTTAGGATCGATTGAATAGTCATCATTTGGTTCTCCTTCATTCGCAGAAAGAATATATTTAGCATTTGGGGAGAAAGTGACCATGTCCGGCAAGGCACCCGCCTCGATCACCTGAGCTTCTGACAAGTCAGAAAGATTAAACACCACAATTTTACCCTTATCCGTTTTTTCATCCGCCTCTATGGCTGCTGCCAGGTAGTCCCCACCAACAGCAACACTATTGACACCAGCACCGTAAGCCGTAATACTAATACTCTGGATCACCTGCATATGGGCTGGATCAGAAAAATCAATCACATCGATTTTGCTTTCATCCGCATTGTTAACAACAAAGAGTTGCTGAGTGGAAGGGTCATAGGCCGATATTTCAGCGGCCCCTTCACCACCTATAGTGATATGGGATATTTCGTCAAAGGTGGATGCATCTTCGTTCGGTGCTTTGAATCCATCTTCTTCGTTACAGGCAGTACATAGCAACAGGCCAAGTGCCCAGGTCATTATGAATTTGTAAGGTTTGTTCATTGATAGTTTTTGATTTATTAATTGAAATCGTAAAACTATCTGTGAGCCATTGCCTGATTGTTAAGGTCAGTTTACCAAACAAAAAGGAAATCGAATGGCTCATATCAAGCCCTTAACAATTGATTAATTCGGGAATTGGTAAAACCAGCAATCTTCTGATCCAATAAAGATGACCATAACGTAATTGAATTATTCATTATGAACACTTTGTTATACATGATAAACTATTCCTTATACAGTATAAACACTTTCTTAGTCTATATAAATCCTTCATTCTTAAAAATGAAGACTTAGTTCTTCATGATACATATCTAGTGATACCGTATGAATATCTAATTTTAGAAAATATAGACTTATTGATAGAAAATGAATGGTTTCTTATTGCGAATCAACATCTACTGATCCAGTATAAACGCTCTCTTATAAAGAATGAACATTTGCTAAACAGAATCAAAAGCTACTAAGGCCTTAATGGTCTATAACTCTTCCATGTTCAATAACCTACGGGACTTAAAATTCGGGATCTACCTGAAAAGTCATTCCCTGATTGGTTCGAGGATGTATAAAGGTCAATCTCTCTGCATGTAGGTGCAACCTACGGTCCTTTTGCCCATAGAGATCATCTCCTACGATGGGCGCATTTAACCCATCTGGATGTGCTGCATGCACGCGTAGTTGATGGGTACGACCTGTGATAGGGTAGAAAAACACTTTGGTTCGCCCTTCCTTTCTTTCGACCACTTCCCATCGGGTGTGAGCAGGTTTGCCATGATCGTAACATACCAGCTGCCTGGGTCTATCTTCCAGATCCACTCGCAATGGGAGCTTAATTTCTCCAGCTTCTTCACTCAGCTCCCCTTCCAGCCATGCCACATAGCGTTTGCGGATGGATTTAGTTAAGAATTGATCCTGAAGCACCTTATGTGTGTCTTTGTTCTTCGCAATCAGCATCAATCCCGATGTAGCACGGTCCAGCCTATGCACCATCAAGGGACCTGTGGCTTCAGGGTATTGCTTAGCCATTCGATCATACACCGAATCCATGTTGTTTTTACCGGGAACAGAAAGGAATTCCTCGGGCTTGTTGATCACCAGCAGATCTTCGTCTTCGTAAACGATACCCAAATGCTTATCTGAGGTTGAGATAGATTGCATCGGACTAGCTGCCACATCCAGTCCCACCAACATATGAGAAAGAATCGGTTCGCATTTGCCTTTACATGAGGGATAGAAAAAACCATGCTTTCTGATTTCAGACTTGGGTGACTGCCCCCACCAAAACTCCGCCATTGCCAGAGGCTCATAGTCTTGCAAATAGGCATATTGAAGCAATTTGGGCAGGGAACACTCTCCCGCACCAGATGGCGGCACTCCCAGGCTGGTTTCCTTAAAGATATCCAGGAGGTCTCGGTTCTCCCCTTTTCTATTCAGAAACTGATACTGTTCAAAAATCTCTCGTTGCAAGCGATTCGACCTTTCACGACTCTTCTTTTTAAGCGCCTTAATTTGGCCTTCTATTTCACTTAACTCATGTTCCTTCTCATCCCTGACTTTTTTCCAATGACGTTTGAGGTCCTTCCACTCAAAGTGCAATCGACTACTCTCATCATTCAGCTGTTTTTCTAAAAGCGCGAATTCCTCGGAATTCAAACCAGTCTTGCCTTCCTCTCTTCGGATCTTTCTTTCCTCCTTGGCCTTTTTCAGTTCCGCTTTTTTATTTCCTAATTGGAGCTCAGATTCATCGAGGCATTCTTGAAAAGCTTTTATTGCCTCTTGGTATTGCTTTGAGGCTTCCAGGTCGAAGCGTTCTTGATTGATCGCCATGATTTCTTTTTCACCCTTTCGGTAAAAGCTATCAACCGCCAAAATATCAGATACTGGAGGCACAAAACCGGGATGATGGCTTTCTCCCGCGAGCTTCCCGCTAAAAGCAGATAAAAAACCCACCTCACCTTCTGGATTCCTCACCAGCAAAACCCCAAACATCTTGCCCACATTTGGTCCTTCTACAAAACCATTGAGACCAAAATCGTGTTCCCAATCCGTCTGAGAGCTGAGATGCTCCTGCAGCTGATGGGCAGCTATGAGACACAAGGGGTGCGGCTCATAATAAAAGGGATAGGTGAACTGCTCTGGCAATGAATGACCAGATATATCCTCTTTGAAATAAGTAAAACAAGAATCCTTTTGCTTCATAAAAGCGCAAAGCTAATGCTTTCATTAGCCCTTGCTGCGCTGGGACAACAAAAAAGGTGAGACAATTGCTCGCCTCACCTTTACTATATCAACTCAAAAATCTTTATACTCCTTCAAGCTCTAAAATGATCGCCTCGATTTCATCCAGAGTTGGCTGCAACAAGTCTACCAAAGACTCAGAACTATCATCTGCATAAACCACAAATACATCTAGATCTCCATCTGTAGTAAACACGATCTCCAGATCTCCAACAAAATCACCATCATGATAGAGCTTCATATCGATATAATCATTGACGTTATCGTCTGCTGCGGCTTCCATACCTGCCACATCAATGCTTCCTTTTACTTTCATTTTACCATAGCCGACACTTCCTTCGATGAAATTCGGGAATTCTTTCATCTCTGATTTGAAATCTACGCCTACATTGAAATGTGCGATTGACTCATCTCCTCTGGTAATTTCGAAAGCGATGCTAGAAGACTTAGCCTGACTGTCATCCACATCTAGAGAATAATGGAAAGGCTTCACAAATAGGTCCAATGTGATCTTATTAGGATCTTCTGCGCCAGCGGCATAGGCTGCATTGAGGTTCAAGGATGCCATCAACTCCCCGTCTAGCTTCAACTCAGCTTCCAGTTCGAGAACCACATCCCCGGATTCAACTAAATTGTAGATAAACAAACTTGCGTTGTTGGTTTGTGAACCTTCTGATGGGAACCTGAATTCTACATAATCCACATCCGTTGATGTCAATTTAAAATCCTGCAATTCAACATCCCACTCATAGACTCCTTTGGCTTCCTCAAAGGTCGGGTCAGTCTCTTTCAGTCTGCTGTTAACAGAGAATTTTTGACCAATGCTTCTCGCATTTTGGAGGTATTCCTTAGCGTTTATCTCTCCTTCACCAGCACTGAACTGAAGAATATTTTGTGAATAGAAGAAATCTGTCATATCCAATAGAGCCATAGCCCCTTCAGACTCCACCATATCGATCACATCTGATTCTATGTCGCTGGTAGTTTCAGAAATAGCCACTCTGGCTTCCTCCTGCGAAAGCTCTTTGACCTTATCTTCTTCCTGACAAGCGCTAAACATCAATGCAACTGCTGATAGAGATAAAATTATCTTTTTCATGTCGAGTAATTTTTTTATTTTGGTTTTGGTTAACTGGCTTTCCATAGCCGTGATTATTCAATATCTATACTAACCGTGAAAGTATTCAGATATTGCCTTACAATCATTAATATATCTACAGACAAATCCATATATTTGCCAGCCTTAACCCATATTAATTCACAAACAATTCTAATATGAAATTTAAGCCAGGGGTACTTACAGGAGATGAAGTTACCGAATTATTAAACTACGCAAATGAGAACCAATTTGCACTTCCTGCTGCTAACGTAATCGGCAGTAGCTCAATCAATGCAGTATTGGAAACCGCTAGAGATCTAGAATCTCCAGTGATGGTTCAGTTCTCTAATGGAGGTGCGGCCTTCAACGCGGGAAAAGGATTGTCTAACGATGGCCAAAAGGCAGCAATCGCAGGTGCTGTAGCAGGTGCTCACCACGTGCACATGATGGCTGAAGCATACGGTGTGACTGTGATTTTGAACACAGATCACTGTGCTAAGAAATTATTGCCTTGGATTGACGGTATGTTGGATGCAGGTGAGAAGTTCTACGAGCAGCACGGAAAGTCACTTTTCAGCTCTCACATGATCGATCTTTCTGAAGAGCCAATCGAAGAAAACATTGAAACTTGTAAAAAATACCTCGAGAGAATGTCTAAAATGGGCATGACTCTAGAAATCGAATTGGGTATTACAGGTGGTGAAGAAGATGGTGTTGACAATTCTGACGTAGATGAGTCTAAACTTTATACACAACCAGAAGAAGTAGCTTACGCTTACGAAGAATTAGGCAAAGTGAGTGATAAATTCACTATCGCTGCTGCTTTCGGTAATGTACACGGTGTTTACAAGCCAGGTAATGTGAAGTTGACTCCAAAAATCTTGAAAAACTCTCAGGATTATATCCAGGAGAAATACAAAACAGGTCACAACCCTGTAAACTTCGTATTCCACGGTGGATCAGGTTCTACTACTGAAGAGATCAGAGAAGCGATCTCTTATGGAGCTGTAAAGATGAACATCGATACAGACCTACAGTGGGCATACTGGGATGGTATCCGTAGATACTACGAAAACAAAAAAGACTACTTGCAAGGACAAATCGGTAACCCAGAAGGTGTAGATGCTCCTAACAAGAAAGTGTATGATCCAAGAGTTTGGACCAGAGCTGCAGAGCAATCTTTCGTTAGTAGATTGAAATCAGCATTCGAAGATTTGAACAACGTAGGAACTAACAAATAATTCCTCAGTCAAATAAGATACAGAAGGGACTCCAATGAGTCCCTTTTTTTATGTCCTGATTTGTGGATAAAAGTCCTCTTCCCTCCTTTCGGAACAAGCGATTTTTGACTAACATTGGAAACAAATAACAGACCCAAAACAATTCGACAAAATGAAAAATATTTCTGTAATAGGCGCTGGAACGATGGGCAATGGAATCGCTCATGTATTCGCCCAAAACGGCTTTCAGGTTCAATTGATTGATATTTCAGAAAAGGCATTAGAACGAGGACTTGCCACAATAGAAAAGAATCTGGACCGTCAATTGGCAAAGGAAAAAATCACCGAAGAAACAAAAAAGCACACCCTGACTAATATCGAAACCGTTACGGACTTGAGCAAGGGAGTCGCAGAGGCCGACCTGGTGGTTGAAGCAGCTACAGAAAATGAAAAAATCAAATTGGATTTGTTCAAACAAATCGATCAGGCTGCACCTAACCATGCGATCCTCGCATCCAACACCTCATCGATCTCGATTACGAAAATAGCAGCGGCAACACACAGAGCTGAAAAAGTAATCGGTATGCATTTTATGAATCCTGTTCCGATCATGCAATTGATCGAGGTGATCAGAGGCTACTCTACTGATGACGAAACCACCAAGGCGATCATGTCGCTATCAAAGAATCTCGGAAAAATACCTGTTGAGGTAAATGACTATCCAGGATTCGTGGCTAACCGAATATTGATGCCGATGATCAATGAGGCGATCATCACACTGCACGAAGGAGTCGCTGGCGTGCAGGAAATTGACACAGTAATGAAACTAGGAATGGCACATCCAATGGGTCCATTGCAGTTGGCAGATTTTATCGGTCTGGATGTCTGCCTGTCCATCATGAATGTGCTATACGAAGGGTTAGGAAACCCAAAATATGCCCCTTGCCCCTTGCTGGTCAACATGGTGACCGCAGGTGTACACGGTGCAAAAACAGGAGAAGGTTTTTATCAATACACCAAAGGATCCAAAGAACTGATTGTATCCAATAGATTCACTAAATAACGAATGGCTAAGACTAGAAAGAAAAGTACAGCAAGGAAGAAAACAAACAACCAGGGAGGCGGTAGTCAGCCTCTCATTATTCTAATTGTATTGGCCCTGGTGGCGGCTTCCATTTATGGATTGAAATATTTTTCAGATCACTCGGAGTTCGAACCTATTACATTTGAATTTGGTAGTGACAGTGCCAAAGAGGATAAATCTGTAGAAAGAAGGTTCGTAGAGGAAGAAAACAATGAAAGCAAGACCGAACTTACCGTTTCTTCTAAGCAAGCAGATGAACCAAAGGAAGAACCTGTAGCAGAAAAAGAAAAGATCAATCCTGAGCGAATGGTCGAAACGGTGAAGCCCAATGAGGATCTGCCAGAATACAACAGTACGGATCGCTATTACTTTTCGAAAAGCTTTGATTTTGCCTGGCCAAAATACACGGGAGAAGATCAAATTATCGAACATGAATTTTACACCCTCAAATACAACGAGAAAACCGAGCAGGCGGACTGGGTTGCCTATAAATTAACGGCCAAGAATTTGAAAAACGCTCGTTTCAAACGTGAGGATGATTTTAGACCTGACCCAGAGGTAGATACAAAATCTGCTCACCCCGATGACTACAAAGGCAGTGGCTATGATAGAGGGCACTTGGCTCCTGCAGCAGACTTCACCTGGGACGAAGGAGGTCTTAGCGAAACTTTCTACATGAGTAATATGAGTCCCCAAGATCCGGGCTTTAACCGTGGCATCTGGAGAAAGCTCGAAGGTCAAGTAAGAGATTGGGCGATGAGCAACGGTGAGGTTTTTGTAGTGACTGGACCTATCTATGGTAGCCGAAGCACGAAAATCGGTAAGAACAAAGTATATGTACCGGAGGGCTACTATAAAGTAGTTTTAGAACTGGTAGGCCAAGATGTTAAGGCCATCGCATTTGTGCTTGACAATGAGAAATCATCTGCCGAATTGTATGAATATGCACTCAGCGTGGACGATCTGGAAACAAAAACGGGCATGGACTTTTTCCCTTCCATACCCGATGATCTTGAAAACAAGATTGAAAGCTATTATGATTATTCAGCCTGGTGATTCAGGCTGAATACTTATTTGCAATATTTGCTTACAGCTGATTCCGCTTCCTTCACTCCTAGACTTGCAGCCTGCTTAAAATCCTGGCAAGCACCTGTGCTTTTCTTTTCCTGCATACTCAATGCACCTCTGTACAAGAAAGCTTCTCCGTATTGTCTATCCAGATTAATGGCATTGTTGTATCCTGAACGAGCCTTCGGGAATTCACCCATGTGATGCGCTGCACGACCTACCCAAAAATATCCTTCTGCCAGATCATCCTTTTCTTTGATCGCCAATTCAGCAAAATATAGCGATTGCTCGTAATTTTCAGCTCTATAGTAGTACTTGGCCAAACTCAACATCGCTGAAGTGTTCTTACCATCTATATCTAATACTTTCTCAAAATCTTTAAGGGCCTTATCATACTGATTCAATTCCTCATATGAACGTCCACGATTATAAAGTGACTTCACATGAGAAGGATGTAGCTTCAGGTATTCGTTATAAGCCTCTACTGCACCTTTAAAATCCTTCTTTGCATAAAGCGTATCTCCCTTGGATTGTTCTTCTGACTGACAGCTAACCGCCAGCGCTAACATAACTACAAATAATATTCTTTTCATTGTTGACTATTTTGCTGCAAAGCTATAAGCTAATGCTCAATTAGACTTCTATTCTTTGCTTTTACTTTAATTCTGTACTGAAGCTCTAATGGTAACTACTTGAGTTGGGTTCTGTGGATCACTTGAGTAGATGTAAACTGTTTTGTTCTGTCCACCTCGTCTATTGCTTGTATCAAAGGTGACTTTAAGTTTAGCCGACTTTCCTGGTTTGATATCATAGTCAGATAGATCTGCCACCAAACAAGAGCAATTGGCATCTACTTTTCTAATGTTGAGGTTCTTTTTGCCGGTATTGACCAATTCATATTCCACCTTCACAGTCTCTCCAGCCTGAACTTTCCCTACATTCTGCAGTTTATTATTGATGCTCAACTGGGCGGCATTCGACCTTTCTACATCTGTCATTGGAGGAAAGTACTCTCTTACAGATGCTCTCAGGTTCAAATTCTTTCGACTATCCTCTGCCTCTTCGGTGAACAAGGACAGTCCAAAACTCTGCATCCCTAAATGATCTTCATGGCTGGGATCATAAGTCACCCATGCACTGGCCTTTGTTTTAGGAGGCAAAACCATGGTATCATATTCCACAACAATAAATTCCGGCCCTTCATACTTGTCTAAAAACACCAGGGTATCCGTCTCACTGTCATTGTACAACTCCAGTTGAGATTTTACAGGCTTTTCATCCGTGATCCTTCCTAGATTAATATTGTTACTCTGCACCCTGAGCATCCCTATCTTGGTAGGCAACTTCTCTTCTATCGTTCTTACCCTTGGAATCACACTACCCTTGATATAAGCATAAACCACAGGCGGCTGACCATTTGTATTGATTCTAAGTGACTTGCTAAAGCTACCCGGTCTGTTCATCGGATTGTATTGCGCGCGGACATATCCACGTTCTCCTGGCGCTACAGGATCTTTAGTCCAATTAGGAGTGGTACAACCACAGGACGCTTTGACATGCGAAATGATCAATGGTGCATCCCCTACATTTTCAAATTCAAACTCATGAAGAATTGGACCATCTTCCTCTTTTACTTGTCCAAAATCATAAGTCGTTTCGATCAACTCTATTTTTGGTTGAGCCAAAACCGACACTGAAAGGGCGGATAAAATCAGGAAGGATAAAAATGTCACTTTATTCATAAGAAATTTGATTTGTTCAAGCTCAAAATTACTAAGATTATTTCTTTCCAATAATTAATAGGATTTTTTCGGATGAGTTTTTTTGCTAGGCATTAATGCATTTATTTTACGCACATTTCGACATAAATAACAACTTAGAATTGGTCAGTTTCGACCTATTATTTACATAAATGGCAAGAGTACTTACGGGAATTCAAAGTTCTGGCAAACCACACCTTGGAAATATCCTTGGTGCCATTCAGCCAGCTATCCAATTGACAGAAAAAGAAGGTCAGGAATCGTTGCTTTTCATCGCAGATCTCCATTCGTTAACTACAATCAAAGACGCTGAGGTCAGAAAAGAAAACACCAAAGCTGTGGCTGCATCGTGGTTGGCATTTGGTCTGGACACTGAAAAGTCAATTTTCTATCGCCAGTCCAAGATACCAGAGGTTTGTGAACTAACATGGTACCTGAGCTGCCTTACTCCTTTCCCGATGTTGGCCAATGCGCATTCCTTCAAGGACAAATCGGACAGACTATCAGATGTCAATGCAGGGCTATTTACTTACCCAGTACTAATGGCTGCAGATATCCTGATGTATGACGCGGAGATAGTCCCTGTTGGTAAGGATCAAAAGCAGCACCTCGAGATGACTCGGGATATGGCCAACAGTTTTAATCATCAGTACGGTGAGAATTTCGTAATCCCTGAATCTAGAATTGACGAAAACCTCATGACCATCCCGGGTACGGATGGACAGAAGATGAGTAAATCATATGGCAACACCATTGACATTTTCCTTCCTGAAAAGAAGCTGAAAAAGAATGTAAATGCGATCGTAACGGACAGTTTGCCATTAGAAGCACCCAAGGATCCTGATACCTGCAACGTTTTTCAGATTTACAAAATCATCGCAGAACCAGAGCAAACGGCTTCACTCAAAGAAAAATACCTGGCAGGTAATTTTGGATATGGTCATGCCAAGAAAGAATTATTAGAGCTTATCTTAGACAAGTATCAAAAGGAAAGAGAACTCTTCAATTATTATATGGAAAACGAGGCTGAACTAGAGCAAAAACTTCAGGAAGGTGAAGCAAAAGCCAGAGCCATCGCACAAAAAGTATTACAAAGAACCAAAGACTTAATCGGATTTTAATACCCTCACACATATGGAAGCATATATACAAGAATCAATAGACAAGTGGCTCAATAGCAGCATTGACGAAGCGGACAAGAAAGCCATCCAGGCCATGATCGACGCTGGAGAAGAAACTGAACTGACAGACTCGTTCTACAAAGAACTGGAATTCGGTACTGGTGGACTCAGAGGCATCATGGGCTTGGGAAGCAATCGCATGAACAAATACACCATCGGTGTAGCTACTCAAGGATTGGCGAACTATCTAAAAAAAGAATTTGCTGGAGAGGAAATCTCTGTGGCTATCGCCCATGACAGTAGAAACAACAGTGATTTCTTCGCAGCTACCACTGCAGCCATATTCTCTGCCAATGGCATTAAAGTCTATTTATTCGAGGCATTGAGACCTACTCCTGAGTTGTCCTTTGCTATTCGTGAGCTAGGGTGCAAAAGTGGGGTGGTTTTGACAGCTTCACATAATCCTAAAGAATACAACGGGTATAAGGCTTACTGGTCGGACGGTGCGCAGATCATTGCTCCACATGACAAAAATATCATTGATGAGGTAAGAGCCATATCTAGTTTTGAAGATGTGAAATTTGAAGCCGATGATGCTTTGATTGTAAAAATCGGCAAAGACATCGATGACAAATACCTGGATACATTAGAGGCATTGAGCCTATCACCAGAGGCTATCAAGAATCAATCTGATCTTTCTATTGTCTTCTCTCCTATCCATGGTACGGGTATCACCCTGGTTCCTTCCATTCTAGAGAGATTAGGATTTAAGAATGTAACTATAGTAGAAGAGCAATCTGAACCTAATGGCAATTTCCCAACTGTGGTTTATCCTAACCCTGAGGAGAAAGAAGCCATGAGTATTGCTTTGAAAAAAGCAGAAAGCATCGATGCAGATTTGGTTATGGCCACCGACCCAGATGCTGACCGTGTAGGTATCGCTATCAAAAACAAAGAAGGCAAGTTTGAGTTACTAAATGGTAACCAAACCGGTTCTCTATTGATTTATTACTTGTGTACCAAGTGGAAAGAGAACAACAAGCTTAACGGCAAGCAGTTCATTGTAAAGACCATAGTAACAACAGAGCTAATCAAGGACATTGCCGATCGCTTTGATATCGAAAGCTATGATACCCTGACAGGCTTTAAATTTATCGCAGGTCTCATCCGTGAATTTGAAGGAAAGAAAGAATTCATCGGGGGTGGTGAAGAGAGTTATGGCTATTTGATTGGGGACAGCGTTCGGGACAAGGATGCGGTGGCCTCTTGTGCCATGATCGCAGAGATGGCTGCATGGGCGAAAGACAACGGGAAAAGTGTCATGGAGCTTCTAGAGGAAATCTACAGTGAGTTTGGCATGTACTGGGAGGCACTTACTTCACTAACCAAAAAAGGGAAATCCGGAGCGGAAGAAATCCAAAAAATGATGAGTGATGCAAGAAGCAATGCACCAAAATCGTTGGGAGGTTCACCAGTAACTACCCTATTGGACTATCAGTCTGGCGAGGCAACAGATCTCAAAACTGGTAACAAAACCAAAATGGACTACCCAAGCTCCAACGTGCTACAATTCTTAACAGAGGATGGTTCTAAAGTCTCTTTGAGACCTTCAGGAACCGAACCTAAAATCAAATTTTACTTCAGTGTAAAATCTGAATCTGGCTCCTCTCTAGGTATTGAAGAACAAAAAGAAAAGCTGAATCAAAAAATTGAGCAAATCAAATCAGAGTTAGGATTATAAATCCTACTCTAATTATGCTGGTATTCTAATAATATCACAAATCCGTTTCAAAAGTTCATTATATTAGAACTCAAAATGGAATCAATTGTATTTTTAGAATATCAGCACCTCTAAAGTGCATCTAAATACTGATTGCGTCCAATATTTTTCATTTTAGACTAAAAGTATAAACAGATATATTTATATTTCAATTCTAATATGAGAACCATCCAAGCACTAAATAATACAATATGGTAATTCCATTGTTGCTCATCATAGTCGGTTTTGTTCTTTTGATCAAAGGAGCCGATTTTTTAGTTAATGGAGCTTCATCACTTGCGAAAAGATACAACGTATCAGACATAGCCATTGGTCTGACTGTAGTTGCTATGGGAACCTCAGCACCCGAATTGGTAGTCAATATTATTTCAGGATCTACTGGGCACAACGACGTAGTGTTTGGCAACATCATAGGTTCCAATATCTTCAACATGTTTTTGATATTGGGGATATCAAGTGTGATCTATCCCTTGACAGTACAAAAAAATGCACTTTGGAAAGAAGTTCCATATTCTTTGGTCGCTACTATTGTATTCTTCATTCTAGTCAATGATCAATTGATCTTTGGAGCGGAAGAAAACAGTGCCAGTATCTTAGATGGAATCATACTGTTACTCATGTTTGGAGCCTTTCTTTTTTATGTATTCCAAAACATGCAACGGACAGGTGACCTAGGCGGTGACATGGACGAAATCGAGATGTATGGAAGTTTAAAAACTGCCATGCTAATCATATTTGGTATAGCAGGTCTAGGAGGTGGAGGTAAACTGATCGTTGACAATGCTATTCTGATCGCAGAAAGCGTAGGCATTAGTGAAAAGGTAATTGGTTTAACAATTCTAGCGGCAGGTACTTCCCTACCTGAATTAGCAACTACAGCAGTAGCAGCTTTTCACAAAAAATCAGATTTGGCAGTAGGAAACATAGTAGGATCCAACATCTTCAATCTGCTTTTGGTTTTAGGCGCCACTGCTGCATTCAATGGTCCATTGGCCTTTGATATTGATTTGAATACAGATCTTTATATTATCATGATAGGAACCTTCATGTTGTTCTTATTCATGTTTACCCTTCAAAAATACAAGCTGGATAGAGCTGAAGGCGCATTATACTTGTTAGGTTTTGCTGCCTACATTGTCTTCCTCTACTTCAACCGAATGTAAAATTCTTCTTCCTTATTAACACTGCTTAACAGCTTTTAACGCTGCATTAACAGTGTCGTTTGTTGTTTGATTCTACCTTACCTGATATTATTTCACCCCTTAGGCAACTAATCTGGTATTGGCTGCATTTGAATACAAACGATGAACATTAAACTTCCCAATCAATTGGAAGAAGGAGAACTAGTAAAAAGATGTCAGGCCCAAGATGCCGAGGCGCAACGTGAGCTATATGAGCGATATGCTGATAAGTTATATCGTATAGGCTTTCGTTACTTGTCCGAAGAGACTGCAGCTGAGGATGCTGTAACTGAGGGTTTCCTGAAAATCTTTGCCAAAATACCTCAGTTCGAGTTTCGAGGAAAAGGAAGTCTGGAAGGTTGGCTTAAGAGAATTATCGTCAATGAATCGCTAATGCTCTTGAGAAAGAGAAAACAAAAATTAGTAGATATTGAACACTCAGCTGAAAAAGACAATGGGTACAGCATTGATCAAGGGCTAATTGAAGAAGATATCATTGCTGAAGTCAGAAAGCTTCCCAAAGGATATAGAACGGTATTTAACCTATATGCCATCGAAGGCTACACCCACAGAGAAATCGGCGAAAAACTTGGAATCAGCGAAAACACCTCTAAATCCCAATTGAGCAAAGCGAGAGCATCGTTAATGAAATCACTGGAAAAACTAGGAGCTATTTAATCCCTACAGATATGAAGTCAAATAATAAGCAAATAAGTAAAAAGAGCATGACAGATCGAGTCTGTAAATCAGCTAGTCAAGTAGCCGATCAGGTTTCTATGGGATTAGAAAGAAAGAAACGGATTTGGGAATCGATATCAGCCAAACTTTCTGAAATAGACAAACGAGTGTTATCATGGTTTCTGGTCATGACCACCTCCTTTTCTTTGGTTGTTGCAGGAAGCATAGATTTTCTATTGAAAGAAACACCCATTCATAAAAATGAGGAGGAGACTATTGATCAACCCAAGCTTGCTGAAATCGACGATGTATTAGAACATAAACCAGAGATGAAAGAATTAAGGACTATAGAGTCCAAAGCCATCTCAAATAGGACTAAAAAAAATGAATCAAGTAAGATCAGCCTTCCAAAAGTTAAAATCACTCAAGCTACTACAGCTGATATGAATGAAGCAAAGGACCATTTCAATAAAAGACCTAAAGCATTCGCAGCTGTTAACATCAACACCAATGGCTTGGCACCAGAAATTGGATTGACATTACCTGTATATGGACACTTAGGAAAAAACAGTCAGCATGTAGTGAGTGTCGGACTTTCTACTCAAATACAAATGACTAACCTGACTAGTTCAGAATCAAGTCAAGCTTCCAATCTCAAAATTCAACCCTTGGTCTATGGTAATTTGATTTATGACTTAAGAAAGAATGACGGAGCACCTAACTGGAATTTCCGAATGGGTTACCAGATCAACGAAAGCATTGACAGCAGTTTATGGAATGGAAGAAGCATCAAGGCCTCTATCCATAAAAGCCTCAATGATCACATCAGAATTGGCCCAGAAATCATCATTTCAGATGACTTCAAGAGAGTTTATCCTGGGATCGCATTGGTGGTGAGTTAAGCAAACTGAAACTTCATGTACTTAATGCTTTCCCCTTGGTCATAGAATAGCTGTTCGTATTTGGTCTTGACACCATGATGCTCATCCATAAACTCTGACTGATATAAATTGTGGGTATAAGATAGATTCTTAACCTTGATCTGCCCTGTTTGGATTAGTTCCAGTGTGTAATCGAATAGAAATGTACTGTCAGTCTTGAACTTTAACCAACCCTCATCATCCAATAAGTTTCGATACATTTCCATAAATCGAGGCGCCGTTAACCTCCTTTTTTCATCCCCATCCTTTGGTCGAGGATCGGGAAATGTAATCCACAATTCGGAGATTTCATTTGAGGCAAAATGGTCATCAATTTGCTCAATTTTAGTTCTTAAAAAGGCGATATTATCAAGATTATTCTCAACCGCATAGGAACTTCCTACCCATATGCGGGCCCCTTTGATATCCACGCCTATGAAATTTTTATCCGTAAAAATCTCTCCAAGTCCAGTCGTATACTCCCCACGTCCGCAACCTAACTCTACCACCAGGTCATTGTTATTCTTGAAATGATCGGTTCTCCACTTCCCTCCTAGTTTGGTAAAATTAGGCTTCCCATTTTCTACCACATTGTAACGAATCGCGTTATCCTCGAATCTCTCTAATTTCTTTCTTCCCACTTTTACAAGTCCTTTATTTCTGCCACTACGAAGGTGCTTCCACCAACAAAAACCACATCTCCAGGTTTAGCATTAGCTTGTGCTGCTTCATAAGCCTCACTTACCGAATCGAATGTCTCAAAATCAAGATCATACTTCTCACCTAAAACGGATAAATCTGACACCTTCATCGCTCTGGGTATATCCGCGGCGCAAAAGTAATAAGAAGCCTTCTTAATCAATAGCTTCATTACTTTATCCACTGCTTTATCTCCTGCCATTCCCCAGACAACATGTAATTGTCTATCACCAGTCAACAATTGATTGAGTCGATTCATCAGCTCACCTACTGCTTCCTCATTGTGACCTATGTCCGCCAAAGTCAATGGTGTTTCTCGAATTTGTTGCCACCTTCCTTTTAGGCCTGTTTGCTTTACTACTGAGGAAACTCCTCTAACAATGGCATCATTAGTTATTGCATAACCACCAGTCCGAAGCACTTCTAATCCCTTTAAAACAATGGGGAGATTCTTTTCAATAGAGGCGCCCCTTAGGTCTGAAGCGTAATTAGTCCAGGAGTTCGATGGTCGATCATGAATCCTGACTTCATTTTTTTCTAGCAACTGAGATTGAAAAAAATCGAATGCGTAATAACATGGCGCTGATTTCAACTCCGCATATTCTTGAATTACTTCTTTTGCCAAAGCAGGCATCTCACCTAATACAGCAGGCACGCCTTCTTTGATAATCCCCGCCTTCTCTCTTGCAATATTTTCAATACCAGCACCCAATATATCCTCGTGATCCAGTCCTATGGACGTAATAACCGACAACTCTGGTGTAATGATATTTGTAGAATCTAGTCGCCCACCTAGCCCCGCTTCTATTACAGCAACATCCAATTCTTGCTGAGCGAAATATTCAAATGCCATGATCACGGTAATCTCAAAAAAAGAAGGTTGCACCTCCTTCATTAGCCCTTTGCATCTCTGAACAAAATCCACCACGTAAGATTCAGGCACTAATTCTCCATTAATCTTAATTCTCTCCCTGAAACTTTTAAGATGTGGAGAAGTGTAAAGTCCTACCTTATAACCAGCGGATTGTAGCACTGAAGCAAAAAGATGGGCAGTAGAACCCTTGCCATTGGTTCCTGCAATATGAATGGATTTAAATAGCCTTTCTGGATTGTTCAGTGCATCAGCCAGTCGAAGGGTATTTGTTAAATCCTTCTTCATAGCAGCTGCCCCCACTCTCTGAAATATGGGTAATTGCTCGTACAAGAAGTCGAGCGACTCCTGATAGGTCATATGTTTATTTGGAAGTAATGATGAAAGTAATACGCCCTGTTGAGACTGGGGCCATTGATCGATTATCCGAAAGCTTGCTAAAGGTCAAATCCATCACTGCATCTCGGTAGACTCTTTCCACAACTGGAGAAACTGTTTTTTCAATTGTTCGGATACCAATAATCTCGCCTTCATCATCTACTTTGATTTCGAAAACGATGTATCCTTCTTCATTAGAGTTATCATCCGGTTGAGGAGCAAAGTCCCAATCCCATCCACTCAGATCCAGGCTGGATCCGGCATTGCCACTACCGCCACCTGCATCAGATTTCTTAAAAATGGCTCGATCATCAATTTTAGGTTGAGAATCAGTGGTTTTAGCAGCATCCTCTCCTTTGGTATCATCCTCTTCTTTAACTTCCTCTTTCTTAGGCTGCTCTTTTGGCTTTTCTACAACCTGTTGTTTTTGCTCCACTTGTTTTTCTACCACATCGGGGCTGTTAATATCCTCGGTAGTAGTCGACTCCTCTACTGGCTCGACTGCTTCTGTCGTCTCAGTTTCTACGGGTTCTTCTGGACTAGAGGCCTCACTAGACTCTTGAACTTCCTCTGCTTGCTCGGCTTCCTGAACTTCCTCTACATCATCTATTGTTTCTGATTGAACAGGCACATCATCCGAATTGTCACTGATAAGTTCATTTCCGAGATTAAATTCTATACCATATTCTGGTATCGGTGGATCTGGTTCTGTCCAGGCCAGTGTAAAGAAAAAGATCAATAGCAAGACTGCGTGAAGCACTACACTCACGTAAACACCCGTAATTCTATTTTTCTTTTCGTTCAATTCCATATCAATCAGGCTTGGTCGCCAATGAAATCTTCGCTTCTAATTTGGTAGCCACACTGGCTACATTTACTAAATGTTCCACAGGGACAGATTTGTCACAATGCAAGACCACAACGCCCTCCTTATCCATCAGTTCCGCCTTCAAGGCAGCCTCCAAATTATTCAAACTCGTGCTCTTGTCATTCACGAAATATTGTAAATCAGGCGTGATGGTTACACTCACTTTCTGCATCACAATATTCGAACTTTTGCTGGTAGGCAAATTGACTGGTAAACCAGAAGGTGTAATGAACGAAGAGGTGAGCATAAAAAAGATAAGCAATAGAAAAATCACATCTGTCATAGACGACATAGAAAATGATGCTTCTACCTTATGTTTACTTTTCAGATCCATAAGTTCTTATTTTTGGGGTTCCTGAAGTAAATCAATAAAATTGATCGAAGTATACTCCATTTTATGGATCAACTTCCCCACTTTGGTGATGAGGTAATTGTATGCCAGGTAACTAATAATACCTACAAACAAACCTGCTGCTGTTGTAATCATTGCTTCATATATTCCACTTGACAACAACTTTGGACTCACAGCTCCTTCTTCCTGAGCAATAGACATAAATGCCTGTATCATACCCGTAACAGTTCCCAAAAAGCCAATCATGGGTGCTGCACCTGAAATAGTAGCCAGCAAGGACAAATTCTTTTCCAGCTTGTATACTTCTATCTTTCCCACATTTTCGATGGAAGCCTCAATGCTTCTCAATGGGTTACCAATTCTTGATATCCCTTTTTCAAGCATCTTTGCGATAGGAGTAGCTTCTCTAGCACAAAGCGTTTGAGCCTCTGATATTTTGCCATTCACTACCAATTGCTTGACTTCATCCATCAAGTTGTCAGGAGTCTTTCCAGCAGCCTTAATGTTTAAAATCCTCTCAACAAAAATATAAGTACCTACTAGGGACAGTAACAAGATGGGCAGGATCATATATCCCCCTTTAAACAATAGATCTAGGATTGACATTTCTTCTACCACCTCGACCGTCTCTTCTACTGGCAACTCTTGCAGTATCGATAATAAAACCATATTGAGCATATTCATAGATTGGGGTAAACAAAAAAAAGGCCAAAAATTGACCTTTTTAATTATTATATGTTTTTCGTTTCACTTAGTACTTCAAAGCCCATACCTGATCTCCAAATTCAGACTGATATTGACCTAATTGACTAGCAGCATCTCCATAAGTGGAATAATCTGCAATAGACAACCTGTATCTCTTGGATTTACCGAAAGGTGAAATAATTTTCACTCCTCTGCCTTGTTCGCTGAGCTCTTTGGCGTAATCCATCGCTAAATCTTCATCAATAAAACTACCGATGATGATATAAGACAAACCAGTACGATCAGTTACTCTGATGATTTCACCAGCTGGTGCCGCATTCGCCGAAGCTGTACTAGTTGTTTCTTCAACTGGTTCTTCAGGCTTAGTCGTTTCAGTTACCTCAGATTCAGGTTCTTCTATTTCAGCTACTGGTGCTGGTTCTTCCTTCTTTGGCTCTGGTTTTGATTTTTCAACTTTTGCCACTTCTTTGTTTTCTTCAGGACCTCCTGACAACCAAAGCATACCGGCTGCTATGACAGCTATGACTATTACACCAATTACAATGATCTTGGTGAATCCTCCAGAAGATTCATTGTAGGTATAGGCTTTATAGTTTTCGGGTAACTTCTTATCCTCAGTATCATTGGTAATTGGCTCCTCTTCTTCTGAACTTCCAAAAGAAATACTGTCTGAATCAAAAAGAGATTCCTCATCAGAAGAACTTCCAAAGTCCACAGAAGATGGGTCATCAGAAGCAAATAAAGAATCGGTGTCTTCCTCTTCATCATCTGCCATACCTAAGGCCGCCAGGTCATCAGGACTATCAATACTTGCTAGTAAATCATCGCTTGACATGATATCATCATCCGAAGTATCATCGTCACCAAACAATGAATCTGTTTCAGAATCACTAGCAAATATAGAGTCTGAGCTATCTTCAGTTGAGCTTTCCGGCTCAGAAGACGAATCTTCTCCTATCAGCTCATCATAATTGATACTTCCAAAATCTGTACTAGAGGAATCGTCATCATCATCATCCCCTAACCTATCTGATATGAGTTGTGCACTATCTAATACATCTTCTACTTCATCAATTCCCTCATCCAAAATAGAATTAGACAATCCCGCATCAGCACTTGGCTCATCTATCCCAGGAGTAGGAATATCATCCAATACGCTCATATCAATATCATCCGACCCAGACAAAGGTGAATCAGAGGGGGTAGGTTCTTCTTGAACTGGAGAATCATCTGACTCTTCATCATCATCAAAAGACATGTCCAATTCTTGCAATTCATCAAACTCTAAATCAGGCAAACCGAAATCGTCATCCGACATGTCATTTGATGATTTTTTTTCTTCCTCTGAACCATCATTTAGCTTATCTTCAGCCATAGTCAATCTTATTGTTGATATAGTAAATATTCTAGTTTCTTTTTCTAGCCAGTAAATGTAGCCATTTAATTTGACTTTACAACTTAATCCTAAGCCCTGATAAATCCAATATTATTGTTGTTAATATTGCGATAGAAACTCGGGCCAAATAATATACCTGATTAATTGTTACTTACCTTTTAATCGGATTCAAACAATTTTTTCTTATGAAATCAAAGCTCTCATATATTGTTTTCTTCATATTTTTTCACTTACTGCTTAGTTGCAACTCAAAAGAGAAAAAAAGTAACTCTTTCGTAAATACCGAGTTATGGAAATCAGAACTACAAGACTGTTCTGGATACCGAAAAAGAAAAGTGCAAAATATAGATTCGATAAGGGCAGAAATTTATTCCCTTACAGAAGAAGAACTAAATGAAGTGCTGGGTAGACCAGAGCAAACTTTGCTTTATGAAAGAGGGCAGAAATTCTATGAATACAAAATCAACTGCGAAGAAAAAGAGGTAGAGAAATATCTCAGGGTCAGAATCAATGCCCTTGGATATGTAAATGAAGTTTTGTTACTAGAGAAATAATTATCTCACAGAGGCATGAACTTCCTGATGCATTTCTATTTTATCATCAACCGCTATTTTTTTGATAACCAATAGGCTGATGAGAGCCAGCATCATAAAAATAAATTTCTTGTTTTTCATAAGTTGTATTGGCATTTATACAAAGTTGCATCATCTAAGATTCCAAAACATTAGTAAATACTTGGATTTTTAAAACTAAGAAAATCGCTTAATTACCAATAGTCACATCATTAATCACCTGGACATCCGACACGCCAAAGAACCCAAACACCTCTTGATCTGGGTGAGTCATGTTTTTAATATTCCCAATTATATTGGTGGGTCTCACATTTGGTTCTAGCGTACTGTTGACTGTCTGTAATTGCACTGCGACATAATAGTTGTAGGCAGCCTCAGAAAGGGACAAATTTTTAAAACTAACCGAATCATCAATTGTAAAGAGAACATTATTGGCATCCATCCTAAATCGATTGCCATTGGTGATTAAATCATCAAACAAAATCAGATCATTTGCTGTTTTCTGTTCTTCGCCATTCACATAAACTTTCCACCTATAAAAATTGCGAACATTTGGATCATCGTCAATTAATGCAGAAATGTAGTAGTTAGGCTGCTGATTCGATATGTCAAATGCATCTGGGTCAACTAAAAAACTGGAAAACACAGAATCTACAGGAGATACCACACCTAGCCGTTCAAAATCAGATACTAATGTGTCTCCATCTGTTATAACCCAAAGCCGATAGAAGTTATTAGGCAAGAATTCAAAATTATAGTCAGAAGGCAAATAGAGCCCCTCTTCCGTTTGCTCTACAAAATCAATTTTCTCCGAATTAGACGTTACGTAAACAGTAGCCCCTTTAATTCTTTCGAATTCTATTGCATCATTGAATGAATTGCTCCACTGTAATTTAACTAGACAATCCTCTGGCACACTGCTCAACCAACCATATACAACTCTCCTGTTATCCCCATCTGGCAAATCAATTTCAACTGGTTCGAGACAAGAGCTGAAAACTAAAAGCAATATGATTACATAAGGGTTTTTCACTTAGAATATAAAATTGTAGGTGATAGACGGAACAGGAAATGCTAGAACAGATAGCTGATTCACAACAGGTTTACCCGTTCGATCTTCATCCTCACTAAAAAAGTAAGCTTGCGCATTCTTTCTGGCGTAGACATTGTAGACTGAGAAAACCAAATTGGATTCATATCCTCTTTTTTGACCCGTTCGTTTATACTCACCTAATTTACAAGTAGCAGACAAATCCAAACGATGGTAATTACTCAGGCGGTCTTGGTTTTTCGAAGGATAATTCGGAATTAAGATCCCATCAAACTCATATTTGGAATCAGGGAAAGAGTAAGGTCGACCTGTATAAAAAACAAAATTGGACGAAAAGCTCCACTTCTCATTGGCATTAAACACCATTGTCAAAGCAAAATCATGTGTTCTGTCAAAATCTGAAGGGAAATAGTTGCCTTCATTGATGGTTAATTCTTCAAATTGACTATCAAACTTTCTTTCTACTCGAGAAAGCGTGTATCCTACCCACCCTGTCCATCGACCAAAAGTCTTCTTAACAAAAAGTTCCATCCCATAAGCTCTCTCATCTCCAAAAATCAACTCTGTTTCTACCTGTGGATTCAAAAACAAATTAGCCCCATTTTTATAATCAATTACGTCATCTAGTCTACGATAATACAGCTCTGCAGAAACATTCATCTCTAAGGATGGGAAGTACCGATATACTCCCAAAGTACCCTGATACATCTCAGTTGGGTTAATATTGCGTCCAGTCATAACCCAATTATCAGAAGATGTTGGCGAGGAGAAATTGGACAACAAATGCATATACTGTACAGAACTACTATAACTAATCTTTGCTGAGGTATTTTCTAACAAGAGAAGCTTCAAAGAAGCTCTAGGAAGGATATTCCAAAAACTCGTTTTACTTTCCTTATTACCCGCTTTCAAAGTATCCGTAATCGTCTCTACACTCTTAGGAACATTTGGTTGATAGATGTAAACATCAGATTCCGCATTATTGAGAAAATGTGATACTCGTAACCCTAGCAGGGTTGTTATCCTTGATCCAATTCTATTTTCTGAAGACAGATAAATTGAAGATTCTATTCCTGTTTCATCTTCCAGTTTGAATTCATTGCCCGACGTATCCAATTCACCAGATATTAATTCTCCAGGTAATAGTTTGTGATAGATACTTGAGGCACCCCATTCCAGAATATTGTTGGGATTCAAATAGCTGTTTACATCTAGCTTTAATGAAAAATCATCAATGGAAATTCTTCCCGTAAAATCCCTGAACTCTTCATTCTCGACATACCTGTAACGGTATCCTGAATAGTATGCTGTAGTATTAAAGAAATGCTTTTTCCTTAAAATGCTATTCCATCGAAATGATACCATCCGGTTACCCCAGGTTTGATAAGCATCTGTCCCGATTTTGGTTGCATCCGCTCCCCAATAACCAGAAAGGTAAATTTTATTCTTTGAATTGATATTGAATTTAACTTTACCATTAACATCTTGAAAATTGGCACGGATATCATTAAAATCTGGATTTTTCAAATTTCTTAAGATCAAATCCCAAAAGGTAGAGCGACCAGATAACAGGTAACTGGCCTTATTATTCAGCATTGGCCCTTCAACCATCAAGCGACTAGTGAGTAAACCAATCCCTCCAGAAACCTGAGTCTCTCTTTCATTCCCTTCCTTTTGTCTGACGTGCATTACTGCAGATGTCCTTCCTCCATATTTTGCAGGGAAATCACCTTTTAATATTTCGACATCCTTGACAGCATCGGGGTTAAAAATTGAAATCAAACCAAAAAAATGATTAGAGCTATAAAGCATTGCCTCATCCATCAAAATAAGATTTTGATCTGAATTACCTCCCCTAACATTGATTCCAGAAACCCCCTCACCAATATTAGTAATGCCCGGAAGTAACAATGAACTTTGAAATACATCAACCTCACCTAAATACGGTATTTGCTTAGCCATATTCATATCTATCCTATTCGTACTTGATAGTATTGAATGGGCTTTGATATCTAATGGGTTTAACTCATCTACATGTAATTCTGTTAACTCAATGGATTTGGGGGTGAGTTCAACATTTCTTTTGAGGTTTTTATTGATATCGATAAAAAGCGATTGAGCTTCATATCCGATATAGCTGATTTCCAGATTGTAAACACCTTTGGTTAAGGTAAAAGAATAGAACCCATAGGCATTGGTCGAAACCCCGGTCTTTAATTGTGGAATGTATATGGCAGCACCTATTAACAACTCTCCTGATTCAACATCTTTAATCGAGCCACTGATTACATATTTGTACTCACTATCTGGCCTATCATAAAATTTGATCAGGATTTGATCTTCCTTTACCTCAAAACTCAAGTTTTCATTTCTACAAATCTTTTCCAGAATTGACTCCACCTTGTATCCATTTTTTGATTTGAATACAATTTGTTTATCCATTGGAATGATGTCATCATTGTAAGAAACAAACACACCATTTTCTGGCAAAACCTTCTCCAATAAAGACCGGACTGAGTACTTCTGTTTGGATATAGAGATGACTTGAGATAGCTTATCTGACTGAGCCCTCATCGTTTGGGCCAGGCAAATAACCACTGCTAAAGAAAGAAAAAAATTGTAAACTACTCTCAAGGACTATGTATAGGTGACTTTTCGTCAAATTTATACATAGTAAAGAAAGGAAAATAAAAATGAGTTACAAATGTAAGTTTAAAGACTAAGTCTTAACCTGATAACTCAACAGCTGGGACCTGATAAATTCACTACCCCTTTTTCATCCTTTTCACTTTCGATATTGGCAATAACATTAAGGACCTCCAAAATCTCATCAAGTGATTTATTTTCGAATCTTGATGTAATTAAACAATTCTCAATTCCTTCTTTTAATTTGATCTTAACCTTGTAATGTTTTGATAAAACCTTAGCCACTTCTTTTAACGGTTGACTCTTAAAATCCAATTCGCCATACCTCCAGGTCATCATTTGTTCGTCGATTTCATGTCGGACTACCGTTCCTTTACTAGTCGATTTGGCACTATATCCTTCTTTCAGCACTACACGCTCATTATTGTTTTTGTCACGGAATATAACCTTGCCCGTTACAACATTGATCTGACTATTTTTCTTATAGGATTTTAAATCAAAAGAAGTACCTAGAACTTCAGTAGTTGTAGAACTACCAACAATCTTAAATGGTTGATTATCATCCTTTGCTATTTCAAAGAATCCCTGACCAAACAAATACACTTTTCTATAACCAGAATCCTCAAATTCTCTTGGGAATTTAAAAACTGAGTTTTCATTTAAAATCACAGTACTTCCATCACTAAGGTTCACTCTTTGTAACTCATTCTCACCAGTTCGAATGACAATTAGACTAGTTGGCAAAAAGTAATTCGCGGCAAAAAAACCGAGCCCAACTGCCAAAACCAAAATCGCCGCTGCTTTGTAAACAAATGGGTGAATTTTTATTGAGTGAGTCTTAGAACCTAATTTACCTTCCACACACTTCCAAGCATGATCCACATTGGGGCAAAACTTGCTCGTCTGTACTTCAGATAACTCATATATTTTTTTGTAATGAGCGAATTGAAGTTGGTTTTCTTCAGAAGAGTTCGCCCAATTTTCCAGGTCTGATTTTTCATCATCACTGAGATGACAATTCAAATAAGCCTGTATTTTTTCCTCTAAATCGTACATTTTTTCTTTCTTTCATCTATAGGTCAAAATCCCACTCAAATCCCTCAAAAAAAAATCGATTTTTTCTAAAAAAAATGAAACAAAATCAAAAGCATGATCTTATCCCACAAAGGCGTAAGCTGCTCTCTTAATTTTCGTAAAGCATGTCCTACTTGATTCTCCACCGTTTTGACTGACAAATCCAATTCTTCAGCGATTTCCTTATAAGTCATCCCACCACTTCTACTCAGATTAAAAATCACCTTACATTTGGGGGGTAATGCATCGATGGCTTCCTGAACATAAGAGTACAATTCCTCAATGGCCATGTTCCCCTCCCTTTCTTCAGAACCATCTGTAAGATCCAAAACATCCTCTACCCCAATCTTTCTCTGCTCCTTTGGTATTTGAAGCTTTAGATAATTGAAGGAACGATTTCTTACGGCGGTGAACAAATAGGCCTTGACAGATGTGGTAATAGAAAGTGTATGCCTGCGATCCCAAATATTGATAAAGACCTCCTGAACCAATTCCTCTGCCACATGCTCATCCCGCACATATTTCAGACAATAACGGCTAAGATCAGTATAGTAAAGCCTGAAAATTTGCTCGAAAGCAGATTTATCATCTTCACTTATTCGATCTAATATTTCTTCTTCTGAGATGAGCACTTGATACTTATCGTTAGTCTATAAGAAAGGTTGCCTATTACCTGAAACTTAATCAAATTTTAAGGCAGAAACAGGTTTTACTCTGGTAATCACGGCTAATGGAACTCTTAAGGCTATTAATACTACAATGAAGGTGAGAAGATTGAGCAAAAAGAAGGCTTTAAAGTTCCAATCAACAGGCACAAAATCCATGTAATAATTGATTGGATCTAAAGGTATGATATGAAATTGATCTTGGAGCCAGGTAACCAATAAGGCAATCACATTTCCCAGGAGCATTCCTTTCAAAACCAAAATCATCCCATTGTACATAAAAACTTTTTTGATTTGGGATCTGCTAGCGCCTAAGGCTTGAAACACACCTATCATGTAAGTTCTCTCCATGATAAGAATCAACAGAATCGAAATCATATTGAAACAAGCGACGACAAGAATGAGCACCAGAAAAACGGATACATTTTGGGTCAACAATTCAAGCCAATCAAATATCTGAGCATAACTGTTACTGACTTTGTCTACATAGAGACTGGCATCTAAGGATTCGAAAAGAGCATCCATTGCTTCATCCTTACTATACCCCTCTTTAACAAACACTTCCACCCCACCAACCAGACTATCAGGCCAATTGTTCAATTTTTGAACCATTCTAATATCAGAAATGACCATTGATTTATCAATTTCCTCCAGTCCTGTTTCATAAATACCTACGACCTCTAGTCTCCTAAATTTTGGTGGATTCTGGACAAAATAAACAGTAGCTTTATCTCCAATCTCAAGCTGTAGTTTGTTAGCAATTCTTTTACTCAACACCAACTCTTTGGAATAGCTAGAGTCCGAAAAAGAAACGAACCTCCCAGCAAGCATGTTGTCCTGAAACCTGAGTGTATCAAACTCTTGACTCACCCCTTTGATCATCACCCCTTCTACTTCCTCTTTTGTCCTAAGCATTCCGGCTTTATATGCATAAGACTGATAATGATCTACAAATTCATAAGCCTCAAGGTCCGAATAAAAATCTGAGCCCAGACTAATGAAGTTCTCGTCAAAATTTCCACCCAAAGTATATTTTGAAATCTCAAGGTGCCCCTTAAAATTGTATATTTTGTCTTTTACTGTTTTTTGAAAGCCTCCTAGAATAAAATAGGCCAATATCATGGCCGCAAGTCCTAAAGCGATACTAAATACCGCCAATCGGGATATAGTAGTAGCAAAATTGGATTGTTCATCCTTTGAGATTCTTTTCGATATGAAATATGGAAAATTCAATTTTATGATAACTTGCTTCACTGATATGGCCGTAAAATAAAAGAAATCAAAAGAAGAAGTGACTATAAATTTGAAATACCTATTGACAATTCTACTGCTGAATTTAATGGCACTATCACTATGCCATGGCCAAAGCAGTTCCACTTTCTCTGTTATCACCGGTGCTGAAAGGATGGATCAATATTTACCCATGCTGGAGGGAAAGAAAGTAGGGCTGTTGGTAAACCACACTTCCACTATTGGCTCAACTCATTTGTTAGACACATTAATTTCTCGTCAAGTTAATGTGGTTAGAATATTTGCTCCAGAGCATGGATTCAGAGGTGAGATGGCCAATGGAGAAACCGTTCTCAGATGGTAAAGACATTCAAACAGGGCTACCGATCATTTCATTATATGGCAAAAACAAAAAGCCAAATAAGGAGCAGTTATCGGAACTTGATCTGGTGATATATGACATTCAAGACGTAGGAGCTAGATTTTACACCTATATCAGCTCTATGCACTACATGATGGAAGCATGTGCTGAAAATCAGGTGGAAATGATGATATTGGATCGTCCGAACCCTCATGCTTCTTACGTGGATGGACCAATTCTAGAATTAGAGCATCAATCATTCGTGGGCATGCATCCAATCCCTGTTGTATACGCACTAACAGCAGGCGAATTGGCTCAAATGATAGTGGGTGAAAAATGGATTAACCAGGCAGATCAATTAAAACTTGAAATCATCGAGATGGACAACTGGAATCATCAAACCCAATACGAGCTACCCATCAGTCCTTCGCCAAATTTACCCAATGATCAATCAATCAAACTCTATCCAAGCCTTTGTCTATTCGAAGGCACCAAAGTAAGCGTAGGAAGAGGGACAGATTCACCCTTTCAGGTTATAGGCTTGGCGGAAACTCCTGATGCCGGCAGCTATACCTTTACCCCAGTTAGTATGCCAGGTTACTCTAAATATCCCAAACATGAAAACACTGTCTGCTACGGAAAGGACTTAAGAGAAGTGCAAGTATCTAGAGAACTGAATCTAGAATATTTGATCAACATGTATAAGGCATCTCCAGATGAGTTCTTTAATTCCTTTTTCACCAAACTGGCAGGAACCGAATCGCTTGAGGTTCAAATAAAACAAGGGCAGTCTGCCAAACAAATCAAAGATTCATGGCAATCTGACCTAATAGAATATCAAAAACTTAGGGAAAAATATCTGCTATACGACGATTAGTTAGGAACAACTAGCGGTAAGTCTTTGGCTTTCCAACTGGCAATCCCACCTTCAAGATCATAAACAGCCTTGAATCCGCTTTCCTTCATGATTCCAGCTGCTTTCCCACTTCTTCCACCACTTCTGCAATAAACGTAGTAAGTCTTGCTTTTATCCAATGCCTGCAACTTGTCATTAAATTCGGGATCATGAAAATTGAGTTGAGTAGCACCTTCTAACATGCCATCAGCTATTTCTTCATCGGTTCTCAAATCCAAAACAATGGCATTTTCATCATTTTGAATCACTTCATTCAGTTCTTCGGCGGAAATCAATTCAGATCTTTGGGCTGAACAATTGAAAAGTACAAAAGAGAATAATATAAATATAGCTCGTTGAAACATTTGAATAATTGGTTAGTGAAGTTCAAAACTAAACAAAAAAGTAATATGAATAAACCAAGAATGTCTATTACAAAAAGAGTGAGGGAAATCTATCCACGTATAATTAATTTAGCAATACAATTATATAAATTCGCTCAAATCCATTTTGTAAATCATGAAAACAAGAATCCAACTATTTATTTGGCTTTCCCTTTTGGGGTTGTTAGCCAGTTGCTATCCAAATGAAATTACAACGACTGATGAGCTTGATGTTGTAGCGACCTTTTACGATACTGAATCGCTAGATTCTCATCAATACAAGACTTATATCATGCCTGATTCCGTCTTACATAATGATCCTGACGATGAATCAGATCACCAATTTGATCAATTAATATTGAACACCATCGATGACAACATGGAGGCCCTTGGTTTTCAGAAGCTATCAGCTGGTTCTGTCAATGTTGATTTGATTATACTCCCAGAAGTAGCCATCACAAACAATCAAGGTATCGGTGGCTGTTGGGATTGCTGGTGGTGGTGGGATCCCTGGTATCCCGGTTGGGGATGGGGCTACTACCCTCCTTACCCTCCCTCCTTTGTATATAGTTACCAAACAGGAAGTGTAATTATTTCCATGGTAGATCAGCAATCTGTTCTCAATCAAGATGAAAATTCTAAAGCTGTATGGACCTGCATCATCAATGGCCTATTGAGAAGCAGCATTACCGGTGCAGAGATCCAGAACTACATCAATCAAGGCTTTGATCAATCCTCATACCTAAGCGTGCAATAATCATGAAAAAGTACTTTTTAATATTATTATTTTTAGGAGCCTTTCAATCGCTGAAGGCACAAGAAACCATGTTCAATTTGAATTGGGGGATCGGTGTTCCTGTTGGAGGATTTACTGATTATGTCGAAGAACCCAGCTTTTCCGGTTTTAGTATAGGAGGAAGAAAATTCATATATGATTTTATTTCAGTGGGTGCCTATACCGGTTGGCAACTCTATTATGACAAGCAATTTGGTCTGCACCAGGTGTCAGAAGGTTTGGATGTATATGGAAGACAACTCCGACATGTAAACGTCTACCCCGTGATGGCTAGTGTACATCTATATGGAGGAGAAGATGGGGGGATTAGACCATATCTAGGCGCCAATGTAGGACTGTCGTTTGTCAACGAAAAACTCCAATATGGAATTTGGGAGTTTTCCAGCACTTCTACCAATTTCACAATTGCCCCTGAGCTTGGGATCTTTTTCCCAGTTGGTTTAGCTGGTGGTGGCTTGAATTTGAGTTTTAAATATGATGAAGCATTTAAATCATCTAAAAACGACTACCACGTACAGTCATTTCTTATCAGTATTGGCTTTGCCATGGCTCGATAGCAAGCAATTCCATAGTTTTTGATTGAATCCTAATCTATTCTTCCAGAGGTCCGTAATAGATTAGGATTATTTTTTATACCCTATGAGCAAAAAAGCATCCATTGGTCAGGTTTTCAAGACCATCATCCTACCTCGCAAAAAACTGTTGATACTAGGACTTTTCTTAATTGTGATCAGCCGATTGGCCAGTTTGGTCCTACCAGGAGCCAGCAAGTATCTCATGGATGATGTCATTGTCAACAAGGATTTCGAAATGTTGAAGATGCTCATAGCGATAGTAGTTTCAGCCATAGTCGTTCAGGCCATTACCAGTTTTGCACTGACTCGACTGCTGAGCGTAGAGGCACAACATCTAATCGCTCAATTGAGAGTAAAAGTTCAAAAAAAGATCATCCAGCTTCCCATCAATTTTTTCGACAACAATCAAAGTGGTGCTTTGGTATCCAGAATCATGAGTGATGTCGAGGGCGTTCGCAATTTGGTAGGCACAGGTCTTGTTCAGCTTTTTGGAGGTATATTGACTGCCATCATTTCACTTGTTCTGCTGATTCGAATCAGCCCAATGATGACGCTATATGTTCTAGTACCAGTGATCATTTTTGGGGTGATTTCCTTAAAGGCTTTTAGTTACATCCGCCCCATCTTCAGAACTAGAGGTAAAATCAATGCAGAGGTGACAGGCCGATTGACAGAAACTTTGAATGGCATCAGGGTCATTAAAGGCTTTAATGCGGAGGAACAAGAGATTAAAACTTTCGAACTTGGTGCTTTACGTCTCTATGAAAACGTTAAAAAAAGTCTCACCTCTACTGCATTAGTTACCAGTTCAGCTACCTTTCTTTTAGGTCTGGCCACTGCTGGCATCATGGGTATTGGGGGCTACATGATCATGCATGATGATCTTACCATCGGAGACTTTTTGTCTTTCACTTTATTCTTGGGCTTCATGATCGCTCCGATCGTTCAAATGAGCAATATAGGCAGCCAATTGACGGAGGCATTCGCAGGATTGGATCGCACCGAAGAAATCATGGAAATGGACACGGAAGACGAACTGGGAGAGAGACGTATTGAACTCAATGACATTAAAGGAGATATACGATTCGATCATGTATCCTTTGCCTACGAAGAAGATAAGAATGTAATCAAAGATGTGTCTTTTGATGCACCGAGAGGGAGTGTGACTGCTCTGGTCGGCACATCAGGGTCGGGCAAATCAACAATTGCTGGCTTGGTCGCTTCCTTTATTCAACCGGCATCTGGCCAAGTAATGATAGACGAAACGGATCTCTCTACTGTAACTCTCAATAGTTATAGAAAACAATTGGGAGTGGTTTTGCAAGACGACTTTTTGTTTGAAGGAACGATCAGAGAAAATATACTTTTCCCTCGTCCTGATTCCAGTGAATCTGAGCTAATCAATGCAGTAAAAGCAGCCCATGTCGATGAATTCACAGACAGATTCGAAGAAGGAATGGACACGATCATTGGAGAAAGAGGCGTCAAACTTTCAGGGGGACAAAGACAACGTATTGCCATTGCGCGTGCGATATTAGCCGACCCGAAAATCCTTATTCTTGACGAAGCAACTTCTAATCTGGATACAGAAAGTGAATCCTATATCCAGGAAAGCTTAAAGGTACTGATGAAAGGAAGAACCACATTTGTGATTGCTCACCGACTGAGTACAATTAAGCAGGCGGATCAAATTCTCGTCATTGAAGGTGGGCAAATTGCTGAATATGGAACACATGATGAACTGATAGCGAAAGAAGGGCGTTATTATCAACTTTACACCTATCAGGCAAAGATTTAGGCCTTAATCCGAGCTTAAGTAGTCATTCAGCATTTTTTCTGATCGGAACAACATATCTGAAGATTGAAGCACCTTGTTCTTTAAGTGGTAGTTCAATTCATTATCTTCCAGATACTGTCTAACTATGTCAGCCGCTTCAGTAGATTGATAACCGTAAAGGGTCTCATCCAGCCATCTCTTGGTGAAAAAGATATCACCTGTCCTTTGCAACTCAGGTAGGAGTTCCAATGAAGGCATTAAGTAGTCAATAGAAGCCTCTTGTCGGACCGGATGATGCAGGTAACTTAGAGCCGTGATTACCCATGGTTCTTGCACCCTGTTTTTCTCTTCCTTCAAACTTTCAAAAAATCTTCGTCTAACACTTGAACCAGAAGAAACTGCTGGACGAATAAAATTCAGCCTTTTGATTCTATCCTGATTGGTCATCCGGTTGATCTGTTCATCAATTATGGTCTCATCTTCGGGATTCCCTTTGAGGGCAATCTCTAAGGCCAGGCTTTCCTCTTGTCTCGATGATATGGACACTCCTTCAGGTAATGAATCTCCCTTCCAAAAAGTTCGGAGCTTAGCTATTCCATCTGAACTTTGCGCCATAGCAATGTAAGCATTGAACAAGGCAGATTTGAGTGGAACTGACTCAGTTTTCTCTAATTTATTCAAGAGAATACTTTCAACTCCCCCTGCATTTGACATTCTCATTTCTTGAGTGAAAAAACGAAAATAAACCTGCTGCATCACTCGCAGTAGGTATTGAACGATTTGCTCATTAGTTTCCTCCTTCAAATAGTTCTGAAGGAAGTAGAAGTACATTTCTGGATGAAAACCTTCTTGCAGTAAATATTCGTGTAGATTGATATAGGCTGCTCCACGCACCAATACATCATCATATCTTGAGATATCTACCCGAGCCTTATTGAACAAAAACTCATCTTTGATATAACCTAAACCATGTGAGAAAACGCCATAGCCTTTTCCACTAGAATTGAGTAGCACAAACTTGGTATCGTCCCTACCAGCGAGCTGTGGAAAAATGTAATGCTGTTTATCCAAAGTAACTTGTTGGGTAACTGTACCATATTCATCTGTGAAAGCCACATCAACTACTTGCGGCCAAACCCTTCCTTTTCCCTTTGGATCATGTTGAATTAAGTCAAATTCAAATTGTGTTTCCGTTCTGAATTCAGTTAGTTCAAAATATGGCATACCAGATTCATAAACCCAAGACTGATTGAACTGACTCAAATCTTGTGCAGAAACCCGCTGAATGATTTCGATCAAATCTTCCCAATCTGCATTAGACTCACCATAATTCTCGAGATACTCCTGAAGTGCAGACTGTAGCCGCTTCTCTCCTATCTTCCATTCCAGCTGCCTCATCATAATGGGTGCCTTGTGGTAAATGATGGAACCATACATATTAGCAGCATCCTTGAGATTGTCTAAGTGCTGGCGTATAGGAGTGCTTCCCTCTGTACGATCTACTGCATATGCCGCAGGATAGTGATCATAAAGAAAAGCCAAATCATGATTCACATCAGGAAACATCTCTTTGACTATCTTATCAGCCATAAAATTGGCAAAGACCTCCTTCATCCAAACATCATCAAACCACTCCATAGTGACCCAATTTCCAAACCACATATGTGCTGTCTCATGAGCAATCAAGCCTGCACGATTCAACCTATCCTGAAGTGTAGCACTTTCCTCAAGCATCAATAAGGATGACCTGTAATGCACCACACCCGGATGCTCCATCCCTCCAAATTGAAACCCCGGCAAAACTGCCACCCCAAATTTCTCATAGGGATAAGCAATACCTGTGTAACTCTCAAGCCATTTTATGGCCTGCTGATGCAGGTCTACAATTTCGTCTAGGTTCTGCTCGAGCCTTGCATCTTCACTCTCTCGATGCAGCAATTCCATTTCAAATCCTCCTGAATTCAATTCAACATGCTCAAAATCTCCTGCTACAAAGGAAAACAAGTAAGTACTGAGCAATGCCGATTCCTTGAACTGATAAAATATCTTATCACCTCGTGTTTCCTGTTCTAACAATGGACTATTGGCCATATAGTTCCATCCTTGAGGCAGGATGAGGTTCAAAGAAAACCGTGCTTTAAGATTAGGTTGATCAAAACATGGGAAGGTACTTGAGGCCTTACTAGGCACAAAAAGTGCATAGAGATACTCCTCGTTTCGGTTCAATGCTGCGTCCCCTGCAATAAAATCTATTTTGATCTCATTGTACCCCTTTTTCAAAGAGGCTTTAGGAATGATGAGATGCTGATGGCTATGATAGATCTCTACGGATTGATCATTGACCTCTATTGCCTTTAACAGTTCTGAATCAGCACTAAAATCTAAAATCAGGTCTTTATCGAGGGCTGTCAGCTTTACACCTAAGATCAATTCAGATGGGATACCTTGTTCAGGGCTTTCAGGAATATCGAAGGTCAAGTGGTAGCTGATATCCTTGATATTGGCCTTTCGTTCTTGGGCCAGTTGAAAGGAAATCCCATCTTCTACCTCTACTGTCACCTGATCTTGACATGAAAATACCAGAATGGATAAAAAGAAAAGAATTACTATTTGCTTCATTGGGGCCTATATGTTGAATAGTAAATCTAATTCGCCTGAAACAAATATGTTCATCAGAGGCTTTTAAATTCCTTCAACTTTACACGAAGCGCGTGGTTTTTACACGGAAGGTAACAGCTACTTTCCACTTCATAGTACGGCAGGATCTCACTCCTGAGTATCCGCATGCCAAAAAACTCTGTCTGATCATATAATTCAGCCGGTACTCTGGTTTCATACATAAAGGGTTCGGCATAGCCCGGTTCTGAATAGAAGTGCTGCTCACCAGATGTGATTACCCTAATTTTTTCATCCTTTTAATTGTATAGCATTATCTCCAGTTCAAAAACAGCTCCTAATTCCTCTTGAGTCACATAAAAGTCACCTGTCAGCAGAAAGTATCCATTGTCCTTTAGAGCCATTTCAAGGTTGGCCATTCTCCACCGAGATTCTGCCAGTACAGAGTCATCAGGAAAACTCACTTGTATGGGAAAATTGGCATAAAGACATTCTGGCCACTCACACAGGTCTTCAAGATTCAAACCATTGTTATCGGGAGGGGGATTTTGCGCCCTAATATCCGCAATTGCTGCCCAAAGGACAATAAATAAAAAAATCTTTTTCATAGCTGTTGGGTATATCTACAAGCTATGAAAAAGATCATCACAATCAAACCTTCATTCCTTGATCGGAACAACTATTTGTGCTTTTTAAATTCTTTAATACTCACATTGAGTTGGTGATTTTTACATGGGCCATAGCAATCGGAAGAGAGTTCATAGTAAGGCAAAACCTCACTTTCGATCACAATAAAGTCCATGAAATCCACCTTTTCCGCAATTTCTGCATCTAACTCACCTGAAAATACCATGGGTTCAGCTCGGTTAGGCTCAGAATAGAATTCAAACAAGCTAGTTTGCTCCACAAAAATCAGTTGGTCGTTGGCGTCAAATAATTGAAGCTCAAAGTTCAACTTGGCACCCATATCTTTCCCAATAATAGCTAGATCACCAGTTACGATGTAGCTACCAGAACGCTTCACAGCGATTTCCACATTGGACATTTTCCAATCAGGATCATCACTACCCAGCGGGTAATCCATAGTGTTTTGGAATTTGAAATAGATGCATTCACTCGGATCGCAATAACTTCTCAAGTTATAGCCGTTGTCTTTGAACGTGTCCTGTGCAAATGCTGAATGAACGAACACAAACAAAAGTGCAAGTAGGTTAATTTTTCTCATCGAAGTAATAGTTTTCTCACCGATGAAATTATGAAAAACACCTATTGCGTCCTATTGACACCCGCATGTTTCTTCGCAGGAAAAAAGCTTAAAATCTGTAGGTTACGCCAGCTTTGATCTGAATTCCGCGTTGTGGATAGTTGAAATAGCGAGAGTAATTTTGGCCTATGGTATTCTCAGAGGAGACAAAAGCTCCAAGTCGTTCAGCTACCTGATAATGCAAACTCAAATCCAGTTTATTGATGGCTTTGAGTTTTAGTTCCTGATCATTCACCGCATCATAGATCTTGATTCCATGGAGCAGAGCATATTGCCATTGAAAGGTCAACTTTTCAAAAAGCTCATGTTCTCCTTTCAGATACAGTTCAGTACTGGGATAGCTGTAGGCTTGATCATACAAACCACCTGTGTAGCTATTAAAATCAAGGGTTAGTTCAAAATTATTATTCCCATCTAAATAATAAGCCGTACTGAGGCCAATATTGAACAACCTTTGAATCTCTGGATCATAGTCAATATCGATCAAACTTTGATCTACCGGACTATTCATATACAAGGGCATGTAGCGCATATTTTTCATCTCCATACTGACTTGGGCATACCACTTTTCCAATACATCTCCCCTAATCCCAACTTCAATATCTGCCATATTCTCAGTATTCACTGGGATATTGGCAGGATTCAAGTAAGGCACTTTTTCTGATAGTGAATACATCGTATTGAAATCATAGCCCCCATCAAGATTAGCAAACAATTCATATTCGGGTGACAGTTCATAGCTAGCTGCCAGGTAAGGAAAAACCTTGACATTGTTCATGTCAGGCACATTATCACTTTGAAGACTTACACTTAGTCCGGCATCTACCTTCAGATCCTGAAATTCAAATGAATAATAAGGTCTTCCTAAAAAATGACTTCTGTTCTGAGGGAAGGTATTGTTAAAGTTCGAGACATTATAAATCACATCCAGATGAATATCATCTTTGAAAACAAACTCCCCTTGTAAATCCAGGGTATTTTCACTGTTGTCATAGTTATCAAAAAAACCTCGGTACCCTACTAGCACAGTATACTCCCAATTGTCCTTCAAATTATTGTCCTCCAGACTCACGCGAGCATTCAGAAAATTATTGGACTTTTTAATGTCCTCCCGATCTACCACAGTACCTTCAGGGTAACCATAGAAATAGTTAACATCGGATCGATAGGCAAATCGAGCATTCGTTTTTACCTTCTCCCATACTTTAGTGCCATATACAGACACTTCATTGAAAGATGAGGCACTGTTCTTCTTATCTACTGGCCCTGAGTTGAATGACAAATGCTTGTAATTCAATCCTACAGTTTGATTAGGGTTCCCAGGCTTCACTAGAGAGAGGTCAATTACAGGCGACCAATAGTTACCTAGCCCAGCTTTTATATATTGATAGTAATCGGATTCCTTCTTCTGCACCTCTGTCTTGGCATATTGAAAGGGCTGTGGTTCTTCTGCTAAATCATATTCAAAAACCTCGAACTCTCCGGGGTTCACTGGTTCATACTTCTGAGTTTCAGGCTTCCATTTGATGAACTCATATAATTTCGTTTCTTTTTCAAGGATAATTTCACGATCCTTTTCGATTACAAACTCAGCATCGCGTAACTCTCCCTCACTTTCACCTTCTTGCGCCCACCCCATCAGAGAGACTAAAAACAAAGCGCTTGTGTATAATACCTTCTTCATTGTTCTCATCCTTCGTTTAATTAGACACCTCGTTTTGTTCTGCAATTTGATCCAATTTAGATTGGGCTCTGAACTTGATCTCCTCCATACTGGCATGCTCTATCAATGAATTCAAAGTAGCCTTGGCCTGAAATATCTCGTCTGTTTCGATGTATATATCCGCCATCAACAGAAAGGCCTCACTTTGCCAATATTCGTAGTTTTTGAAATTATTCGTCAATGAAAACAAGCTTTCAAGCGCCTTTTCATATTGCTTTTTCTGATAGTAAATCTTACTAATGAAAAGATAAGCCTCAGCCCCACGTTCATCGGGAGAGTTACCCACCAAAGGAAGCAAATGAACCAATGCCTCTTCAAACTTCTCCTGCTCAAATAGCGCCTTCCCAACTATCAAATTTGCAGAAGCCTCAACCAAAACACCCGCTCTGGCATTGCTCAACAAAGATTGTCCGTAGTAGATAGCCGAATCATAATCTTCCATCTGAGAGAAGTTTTCCATTAAGCCCGTTTCAGCAAAAATGATATTCTTAGCCGAGGTAGTGCTGGACTTCATCATATGATAATATTGATTGGAAATAACCACATTCCCCTTTTCAGCCTCCAGCGAAGCTATACGATGTAGCACCTTCGTATGTCGAGAAAAATCTTTTTCCCTTTCAATTGCATAGAAACTCTTCAAGGCAGCCTCGCTATCATCCATTCTATAATAAGAGTCGGCTATTAGATACCTGGCTGTCACAATGAGAGAGCTATTTGGATAATCTTTGATAAACTCCTGAAGAGACTGGATCGCTACCTGGTATTTCTGGTTGTAATAGTGACCTTGAGCCGTTTCGAATTCGATGTTCTCCAGTGCCTCACTATTTGGATTGGCAGATTTGTATCTGGCCAGGTACTGCTGAAAATTGTCAAACTTGCTCTGGTTGCTTTTTTGCTGGAGTCCTAGTAACGCACTTTTAGCAGTTTCATGTCTTGGAAAACGATCTAAAATCTGTTTGTAATTGTTGACACAGGCCTCTGCTTGCCCTATGTTGTCATAAGCCACCGCCTGATCCAGAAGGGCAAAGGGGACAATCTCACTATTAGGAAACTTGTTGCTAAAGCTTCTGTAAAGATCTATGGCCTTTGCAGCCTCTCCTTTCTCAAATTCAATCTTGGCCAATTGATAATAGGCATTATCCATTCGATCCGAGTTAGGTACATCCTTGATGATTTTATTAAAATAAGTTTTGGCATCCGAAGGATTATCCAGATACCTGTACATCAATCCGATTTGATAATAGATTTCTCCTAGCTTCTTATTTCCAGCTGACTCAGCTTTCTTATAATAAGTGATACTTTGGCTATATTTTTTCAGGGCAAACGAACAGTCACCCATTCTTAGATAAGCATCTCCCAGGTATTTTTTATTGACAGCACTGTTGTACTTCTTTTCAAAATCCTGAAAGGCCAATTGAGCCTCTGCATATTCCTGAATATTGAACAACGCATACGCCTTGCTGTAGATGGCCTTGAGATACAAATCGGATCCATCATTGATCACGCTGCGGTAATAAAACAATGACTCCTCTTCTCTCCCCAACAATGCCAGACACTCGCCTGCCCAATAGTAGGCATTCTGAGTCACGTCCGAATCCATATCATGAATCAATGACTTTTGAAAAACCTTCAGGGCCTGATCAAACTTCTTATCATTATAAAGTGCCATTCCTTTCAGAAATGAAACTCTCTGATAAGTGCGTTTCATTTGATTGGTCAGCACACTGCGGCTCTCTATGTACTGGAGTGCCAAATCATAATTATCAGTCAGGGCATAAGCCATGCTGATCATTTCTCCTGTCGCTGACTTGTAAACTGCGTCTGGATAAACCTCCAAATACTCTGAAATCACTTCAATCGCACGCTCATAATTCGGTACCTCCATCAGTGCCTTAGCCAATTGATAATAGGCATCTTCCTTCAAGCGCGTATCATACTTGGTCGTATTTTCAAATGAAGTGACAGCAAACGGTAAATTCCCATCCTCATGATAGAGCACCCCCAAATAATAGGAAGCATAGGCACCCACCGTATCATCAGCTACAGCAGATCGCTTCAACTGCTCCTCAGCTACCGTCTTATTACCCAATTTATAATTGGAATAACCTGCTTTGTAATAATTGACTTCATTGCGCGATCTATGATAGTTTTGAAACAGTCCCTCGTACTCTTCTGCTGCTTTTTTGTATTTGCCCAACACATAAAACGCATCCGCATAAAAATTCAGCAGACTCTGGCTCTTCTTCTCTGGCTTGTCTTCTATCAATTGAATCAGCTGCTTGTATCGTTTCATACTATAAAGCCCCGAAACATATAATTCGAATGCTGCTACACCAAAATCTTCAGATTCAAACCCTGATTCCAAATAGGGCAATGCCTCTTCAACCTGACCATCGTTGTACCTCATATAGCCCTGAAAATAAGCGGCATCTTTTTCGTAGCTCGTAAAAGTCCCCTCTAGCTTGCTAAAAGAAACTTTAGCCTTCTGATAATTACCAATGCTGAAATGACAATACCCTCTTTTGAAGTATAACTCAGGATTGTAGTCATCCTGACTTTTTTCGTAGTTTTTGAGCGCTTCTGAATAATTTCCTCTATCAAAATAATAATTCCCTAAATCAGCATAAGCCCCTTTTGCATAGTGATGATATGGATAGGTATCAACAAATTTCTGAATAAGGTACTCGCCATCGTCCTGCCCTGCTCGAACCGCCGATGAAGCCACAAAGAACTCTGATTCTATGAGATAACGCTTGGCCTTGATGGATTCAAACTCTCCTCGAGCAGCCACGTAGGCCCCCTTCTGATAAAGCAATTTGGCATGCCTGAACCTGGCATCCACATCTAAATCCTGTGCATGGCTTTGAATACTAATCAATACAACCATCAGAACCAGCAGGCTTCTGATCATCAAATGGGGTGGATAATTCAAGCTTTTCAAATCTTGTTGCTTTAGTCTATAGATGTAATAAAATTAATACTGATGGATCAATGCATCAGGGTAAATACCAATTCTTTCATGATCTCTCCTTCGGATTGTGTAGGATAGTCTATGCCTTTGGACTTCATATCTGCAATCTTGATGTATTTGATATTGTTGATCACTTTCGAAAGCGGGTAATTCTTAGCTGCCATCATATATTCCTTCACAAAAAATGGATGAACCCCCAATAAAGATGCCAAATGCTTATCCGACTTATTTTGTGAATGATGAACCAGCAGAATCTTGTTGAAAAAAGCGTAAATATTGGCAATGATCGGAATGATAGGATTTGACTTTGGATCGGATTTAAAATAATTCACGATTTCATTCGCCTTCATCACGTTGCGATAAGAAAGCGCCTTCTGCAGTTCGAATACATTGTACTCTTTACTGATCCCGATGTTTTTGTAGACATGTTCAGGTTTGATCAAGTCCTCGTTCGGAATGTTGATCAGCATTTTATCGATCTCGTTGGCAATACGAGTCAGGTTATTCCCTATGTTCTCTGTAATCAGAAACAAAGCCTTTTGCTCTATCTTTTTCCCTTTGGCTTTGACATATGATTCGATCCAGGCTGGCAACTGATTGTCGTACATCTTGGCCGAATCCATCAGCACAGCGTGCTTAGCAAAAGCCTTGGTAATTTTCTTCCGCTTGTCCAGTGCCTTGTACTTATGAGCCAAAACCAGAATAGTGGAAGGCTGAGGGTTTTCGAGGTAAGCAGTAAAGAACTTCTCTCCTTCTTCCTTATCAAGCCCTTTCAATTCCTGAGCCTCTTTCACTATCACCAGCTTCCTCTCTGACATCATCGGGAACCCCTTGGCATGGTTGATAATATTTGGGATATCAGCATCCTTGCCATAGACTATGATTTGATTAAAGCCTTTCATACTTTCTTCAATGGCGTGCTCCTCTATATAATCAACAATCTGATCTATAAAATAGGGTTCTTCTCCCTGAAGAAAATACACAGGGGCATACTGACCCGCCTGAAGATTCTTAAGTATTTCTTGAAAATTTGCCACGGAACTATCAAAGGTTTAATTGCTCACAAAGAAATCAAATTTGATCCTCTATACGCAATATATCAAGCTTTGATTTTGAATCCTGAAAGGAATTCGATTAGATATCAATCTGTACGGATGGCATCATTGACAATTCGAATCATATCCTTGTTGAACTGATTCAAATATTGATCACAGCCCTGAATAAAATAGCGACGTTTAAGGATAAAAGGATTGACATACGAGATGTAAATATCAGACTCCTCCTTCCAAACCATGATCTTGAATGGTAAATCAAAAGCTACGGTTGGCTCGCAAGAAACCAATTCATCTGAATTTCTGATCTCAAAATCTACTACATATACCAATCCTATGAATCTTCCTTTTGAAGTAGAATCAGCTTCGTAATATACCGTATTGAGATAAGTATGACCATTGTTGTCCAAACTGATGTAGATATTGGATAAGGTCTGATCTAGATTGTGAGGGCTCACGTAGATCGTAGGGTCCTGTGCACTAAGGGGTGTATGAACAACCCATAAAATAGCAGCAACTACTAAGCTTCTTAAAAGTTTAAATCTTTTTATAATACAAAGTTTTTTTGGCAAGGTATGGCTTATGATGTCGATCACTGTTAAATAATCCAATCGCAAAACTATTCAATTTGCAATACTTGATTAAAAAATCAGCTACTTTTTATTCTATCAAAAAAAGAGCAAGATTTATCTCTAACCTTGCTCTCTTCCTATTATTTCGCTTCTTTGACCAGCTCAGCTAAAAGTTTAAGCCCCTCTTTCAAATACGGGTCATCTGATAACTTCTTCTGAAAATCTTCCTCTGAAGTCAACTCCTGGCCTATTTTTCCACCAGATTCGGTGAGTTGCTCTCTATCTAGCTTTCTTTTTTGCTCTTCGTCATTTTCTGCTTTTCTCTCTTCATAGTTCAGTGACAGCAAATTGTCATCCTGCTGCTTTTTCATCAATTCTATGTCCTCCTGGAGGTACTGCAAATCCACATCGCTATCCAAATCAGAAAGATATATAGCCTCCAAATGCTTGATCAACTGAGGTGATACATTATTAGTAGGTCTAAAATAGGAAGACTGAATTTGGTCCCAAGGCAGTGCATTAGGTCTCGAGCTCTCTCCAAATGCCTCTGCGGTAAAACCAGATGGAAAACCAATATCTGGCGTTACCCCGATGTTTTGCGTACTGCTACCTGTCACTCTGTAAAACTTAGCCAGAGTCAGTTTTAACTGTCCCATCCTCTCATCATCATTAGGAAACATTCTATTCAAATCAATTAGATTCTGAACGGTTCCTTTTCCAAAAGAAGCTTCTCCGACAATAATACCACGTTTATAATCCTGAATGGCACCACTAAAAATCTCTGAGGCTGAAGCAGAAAACCGATTGATCATCACAGCCAAAGGTCCATCATACTGCACTTTGATGTCCTCGTCACGCTTGATATCAATGCTTCCATCCGAATTGCGCACCTGTACTACTGGACCCTGATCTATAAATAATCCAGTCAAGTCGATGGCCTCCATCAGAGAGCCCCCTCCATTGTACCTCAAATCGATCAATATCCCATCCACTTCGTTAGCCTGAAGATCTTCGATGATGCGTTTAACATCACGAGTAGTACTTTTATAATCTTTCACACCCTGTCTTGCTTCTTCAAAATCGATGTAGAAACTTGGCAAAGTGATCACGCCTAACTTATAGGTCTTGTTTCCATTGTAGATCGGAATAATTTCAGAACTCGCAGATTGCTCCTCTAGTTTGATCTTGTCTCTTACGATTCTGATCTCTCTTGGCAAGGCTCCTGCCGCTTCATCAAACTTCAAAACTTGAAGTCTGACTACAGTCCCTTTCTTACCTCTGATTAACTGAACCACATCCTGCAATCTCCAACCTATCACATCTACATAATCACCCTCATCGCCCTGAGCTACCGAGATGATTTTATCATCCTTGTGCAGCAATTTACTTTTGTAGGCTGGACCTCCTGGCACTACTTCGTTTACTACGGTATAGTCCATGCTCTGAGTCAATCGAGCGCCAATCCCTTCTAATGAAAGACTCATCGATATATTGAAGTTCTCTGAAGAAACAGGAGAAAAATAATTGGTATGTGGGTCATACGAGCCCGAATAGGCATTCATATAAAATTGGAAGACATCATCCGAATTGTACTGATTGATGCCTTTTCTGTAGCGCTTGTACCTATTGGTTAGTGACTCTACGATCTCCTCGTCTGTCTTACCTGCCAGCTTTAGACTTAAGGCCTGACTCTTGATGATCTTTCTCCAACGCTCGTTGATTTCTTCGTTATTCTTAGCCCATTCGATTTCTTTGTCATCGATGTTCAATTCTTCTTGTTTTGAATAGTCAAAACCTGTAGCAAGTATCTCGTCTACATAATCTATACGTGTATTGGCTCTTTCTCTAAAGATTCTAAAAATCTGAAAAGCCACATCAACATTGCCGCGTTTGATATAATCATCGAGCTCAAACTCATACTTACTGAAGTAGTCAATATCTGCTGCCAGAAAGTAAGATTTATTCCCATCCAAAGACTCCAGGTAATCATGGAATATTACTGAAGACAAAGAGTCGTTCAATTCCATGTCTCTATAATGATTCTTACTCAAGAGGTTGTTGATCAGATAGGTTTCTTTCCAGTGTTTTGCGGCTGGTTCTAATGTAGCCAATGTGTCACCGCCAGTATATGCCTGGGATACGATAACCTGCAATAGCAAAACAAACATCACCCCTATCTTTCTATATTCCCTCATTCTCATTCGATCGTATTTTATTCTATTTCAAAATATAAATATGGTTGATTACAACGTAAAAAGCTTAGCATTTGGTTTAATTTTGGCATTTATTAACCTTTCTCGCAGCGATTATCTTCACAGCATGAACAACAGACAACTGTTTTCCCAACATCTCGGCCAAACCTCAGAATTTCCCCTTTCCATAGAAATCGATCATGCCCAGGGCTTGTATATGTACGAGTCAGGGGGCAAATCTTATATGGATTTGATCTCGGGTATCGGGGTTAGCAGTGTGGGACATAGACACCCAGTTGTGATTGCAGCCATTCAGGAACAAACTGACAAATATCTGCACCTGATGGTATATGGCGAATTTGTAGAAGCTCCTCAGGTTCAACTCGCCAAGTCGCTGGTTGATACACTTCCCTCCCATCTCAACAATGTGTTTTTGGTCAACTCAGGTAGTGAAGCCACTGAGGGAGCGTTAAAACTGGCCAAGAGATACACGGGCAAGACCAAAATCGTATCATGCTCTAACGCCTACCATGGCTCTACCTCTGGTGCCTTGTCAGTCTGTGGAGATGAAAGTCTCAAACAGCCTTTCAGACCTTTACTACCGGAGACATACCGCGTCAGATTTGGTAAGCAGGCTGATCTGGAAATAATTGATAAAGATACTGCAGCGGTGATCATCGAACCCGTACAGGGAGAAGCTGGCGTACGTTTGGCGGATCAGGCCTATTTTGAAGCATTGAGAAAGAAATGTGATGAAGTCGGTTGTCTTTTGATCTATGACGAAGTACAATGTGGTGTGGGTCGTACGGGTAAATTCTGGGCCTTTGAACATTATGGAGTAGAACCAGACATCCTACTTACTGCCAAGGGAGTCGGAGGTGGTATGCCCATCGGTGCCTTTATCTCCTCCAAGGACATCATGCACAAACTGACTCACGACCCGATTCTAGGTCATATTTCTACCTTCGGAGGGCATCCTGTCAGTGCAGCAGCGGCCAATGCCACCGTTCGCTTTTTGTCTTCCTCTGGGCTCATTGACCAGGCAGAGGCCAAAGGGCAATTGTTTAAATCGCTTTTGGTACATCCCAAAATCAAAGAAGTAAGAGGCAAAGGCCTGATGCTGGCCATGGAACTGGAATCTTTTGATTACCTCAAGAAGGTTATCGACCATCTGATCGAAATAGGCTACCTAACGGATTGGTTTCTGTTTTGTGACAACTCCATGAGAATCGCACCGCCATTGATCATAGAGGAAGCCGACATTAGGAAGGCCTGTCAGGCGATACTAGAAACACTTGATCAAATAGATTAACTTTTGATCTCAAAAAGTTGAACCAGTTCAGTTTAACTTAATTGAACGATAAGATCAACACTGAATAGCCCATAAAGAAAAAAGGCTTGCAGTCCATACTACAAGCCTTTTTCCATTTTTTTCCCAAAACCCCGGTTAACTCATTAACCAAATAACTGCTAACTCGGGCTTTTGCTAAATTAAAGCATCGGAGAAAGCTCTAAAACAACTTCCTCGCCATCAATGACCAGCTTCACACTTTTGCCAGATTCGCTAAAAATGTCCCTAAGGTCTGCCAGACCGATTTCCGTAGCGGCCACACCATCTACAGATTCTATCTCAGCATCTACCGCTATACCAGCACTAGCTGCAGGACTGTCTTCAAATACCTTGTGAACCAACACTTTTGATTTGTCCTTGCTCAACTGTAGTTCGATTCCTGAGCTGTTCACAGGGAAAGCCTCGTCATAGTGCTTGTTCTTTTCCCAGTACATTACTTTATCGTGGTAGTTGTACACTACGTTGAATCTTCTCAACACTTCACTTCCCAGGATACCAGCTATCTTTTTGTGTGCCTGGATACCACTCGTGGCATGGCTCAAGCCTACTGGCATATCCTCAAAACTGAATCCTGCAAATGAGAAAGACTGTACTTTTCCCCTGTGGTGCTCATATTCCTTATCTCCAAGACCCGCTACCAGGTAGATATAGCTCTCTCCTATTTTAGAAGCCAATTTATTCTTCTCCACGAAAGGCGTATTAAAGTCTACTGAAGCCTTGGCCCCTGTGTCAACGAAAAACTCTCCGCTTACCTTCTCACCATTTTGCAAGACCACTTCTGCAGCGATGTGAGGGATGTATGAAGTCAGGTTGATCTTAAAAGACTTACCTGTTCCCATATAGGAATAGCTGGATGGGTCATACAAGTTGATTTCCATCGCATCATAGTCCATAGATACCACATAGTTTTTCAATATATCATAACCAATGATCCCATCGATATCCTTTCCAATACTGATTTCTAGGTGGTTAAGATCGGTTTCATATACTTGAATATTGTGAATAGGCGCTCCTCCTACTGTTAATTCATTGTGCTTGACCAGCTTACCACTGATGGTACCCTCTGCACTAGTCGTAGTAGCAGACGAACCTGAGGCCATACCTAGTTCCTTGGCCTTGTCGATATTGAGCACGCACAGTCCGTCTCCAGTATCAAAAATAAAATCCAAATCATCGGATCCATTCACATTGACCTTGATAAAGGTGTGATCACCATACTGCTCGAAAGGTATCGTCGCAACAGGTGTCTGACTCCAGGCCTGACTGGCTAATAAACAGGCGAAAAATAATAATCCTAGTTTTGTTCTCATGTTTTTCATCTTATTTCAGAAACATGAAATTACTCTCAATTGAGTAGATTTCAAAACTGCTTCTGTTGATTTAATTACAGCTGTTCTTATTCCAAGAATCAATAGTCAAATTCGAAGGTGGAAATGTTGCGTGCAAAGTCGCTGACATACAACTCGAAATGCCCCGTAACCGACACTTTTTCGTCAGACCAAAGCAGATTCCTTTTGGAATCATAGTTCATCAACAACCATTCACCATTTAGCTCTGCCCGGAACTCTTTGATACCCGACAGGTCATCTCTGACTTTGAATCGGACCACACCATACCTGCGTTTGAGAGGTATTATGCTGGGTTCTTCCAGATCAGTAGCTATGGTATAAGGCACCAAATAGCGGGTACGGAAATGAATGCTGTGATAATCCCAGGTCCCTCCCATATAGCTCATGTTCCCGCGATCATCAATGCTATAGACGGCAGCTTTGTCCTGGTCATATATCTTACGAGGATATAGCGTCACATTCACATTGTGCCGGAGAGGAGTCTCGAGATTATTGATCTGAAACAACTCTTGACCTGTAAGCGAATCCATTTCATATCGATAGCGGATATATGAAGTATCAAAAAGGGCATTGGAGCCAGACTTGATGATGATGTTTTCTCCATCGAAAGCCGAAGGTCTACCCTCGGTGAGCGTCCCCGCGAAATCAAAATAGATCATCTGATCACAAATCTTAACCGAATCAGGAAGACCTCTTCTCATATCCCAAAGATAGAAGGCATCGTCCATGACCACATAAGACAACTGCAAAGTCGTCTGTGTAGAGTCATGATAGATCAGCGCCTCGCAGTAGTTGTATTCACTCAAATCACCTTTGAGCTCAAGCAAATCACCATGGAGCTCTCCTTGAGGTTTGCGCTTGCTCATCTCCTCTTGATAAGGCCTGATATTCGTACTCAGATTGTTGACCGTGAACCGGTACTGGCTGATGTTGCCATAGCTATCTTCTAGCCGGATGTCCAAATGATGAGGATCCAAATCCATGATGTTCATCAATCCGTCGTAGGCATTGGTCTTATAGATTTCCAGTTCATTACCTTCATCCACATAGAGCTTATTGAAGCGACGACCACCCTGAACCGCTCGTTTGTAATTGGTGTGTACCAGTATGTTTCTTTGGAGGTTGAATTCCAGCTCTTCTATGTTTTGATGAAAGACCAGGTCGCCATCGAGGGTTAGGGTCTGGCGAGGAATACCATTCCGGTTGCGGGCGCCATCCAACTTGTCATAAGCATAGACCTCTACTCCTATCTTGCCCACCAATGAAATTGGAGCATCCAATATAGGATTGCCATGGGCATCACGCACTATGGCAAATTCGAATCGCCCAAACATCCCATTGATGCGCGAATTGGCATCTAAGGTCACAAAGGCCACCTTCTCGATGGTCGGAGGAGTCGTGTCTTTGATCTCGTCAAATCCATAGGCCAAAGGATCTAAAATCTTGTGTTGCTTGTCTCTGATCTCGAAATGCAAATGCGGTCCTGAGGATGATCCTGTGTTACCAGATTTGGCAATTTCCTCTCCTTGCTTGAAAGAAAACTCATTTGCATCAGGAAACAGATTAACCTCAAAAGATTCTTTTTTGTATTGCTCGTCTCTGACATAGGCGGCCAACGCAGGACTGAATTCCTCCAAATGCGCATAGACAGTCACCGACTCGTTATGTGGATGATAGAGGTAGATCACATTGCCATAGCCGCTGGTAGATACACGCACTCGCTGCACATAACCATCTGCCGCCGCATAGATCGGCAGGCCTGTCGTACCACTCGTCTTGATGTCTATCCCGGCATGAAAGTGAGACGAACGCAGCTCCCCCATGGTACCGGCAAGGTAGTTTTCTTGCTGGGGACGAACAGGAAAGATGAAATCCCCCTTCTTAGGCGACTGAGCCGAGGTAAAAAAAGAAACACAACATATGAGGCAGGCAAGCAGACTATTTAATCTCAAAATCCATCACTTTTTCATCTTCCAAAAATGCTTCCAACCTGTTGCCGATTTGAACTGGCCCTACTCCTTTAGGCGTACCGGTAAAAATCAAATCCCCCTTCTTGAGCATAAAGAACCTGGAGAGGTAGCAAATCAGATAATCAATATCGAACATCATGTGGCTGGTATTGCCCTGCTGCACTTGCTGGCCATCTATTTTGAGTCCGAAATTGAGGTTTTTCAAATCATAGCCTTCGGTAGATCGAAAGGTAGAGATAGGTGCCGAACCATTAAAGCCTTTGGCCAGATCCCAGGGCAGCCCCTTGTTCTTGAGCTTGGTCTGAAGATCCCGGGCCGTAAAATCTATACCGATCCCAAACTGGTCGTAGTATTTGTGTACGAACTTAGGATCGATGTTTTTACCCTCTCGGCAGATCCTGACGACCACCTCCACTTCGTGGTGAATGTCCTTTGTAAAATCCGGGTAATAAAAAGCGTCGTTGTTTCTAAGAATAGCAGAATCAGGCTTGGAAAAAACTACCGGTTCGTCCGGCTTCTCATTGTTCAACTCCTCGATGTGCTCCACATAGTTTCTACCTATGGCCAGTATCTTCATATTCGTATGATTTGAATGAAAGCAGTCGCTAAGTTCAAATATGTCTGCGAAAATGAAAAAGTATTAAGGAATAAATATTACGAAAGGATCATAGACTGTATTGGTGGGCCTAGTGACTATGCTTTTTTGCAGACTATTAGGAAATCTATCCACGGCATAGATGTCAAAGTAATATTTATGAGGTCTTACAGCTTCTAATCACTCTGCGACGATTCTAGATCCAGTTAGGCAGGGTTCGAATTTCAATCAATCCTTGAGCAACTCTTTGATTGCCTCGATTTCATGTTCAATATTGAATGGCTTTTCGACTATCTTTTCGAATTCATACTTTTCTAAATGATCATCGTTCCCAATGTGGCCGCTGCTGATGATGACTTTAGAGGGTAGCTTAGATTCTTGTAAATACTGCAGCAGGACTTCACCATCCAGTTCGGGCATTTTCAGATCGGTTATAATCAAGTCATACTCTCTTTCTTCTATTTTCTTGATGGCTTCTTTCACTCCCAAAACAAAATCCACAACAAAGCCTTCCAATTCCAAACACATTTTCCACCCTTGTGCTATTAACAATTCATCATCTACTACCAATATTTTCTTTTGCATATGGTGGGTTGGTCAGTTATTGGACAAGGGCAACTCAACGATAAATTCACAATTGGTGGACTGCTCGTTATAATACAATCTGCCGCCATGCTCTATCACGATGCTCTGAGATATAGACAACCCCAAACCTGTGCCTTCTCCTATTTTCTTGGTTGTAAAAAATGGATTCATAATTTGATCTTTTAGGTCGTCTGCTATGCCATCTCCACTGTCTTTCACAGATATAACAACCTTTTGATCATCCTCTGCAAATATTGAAATCTCTATCCATTTGTCCTTCTTGGTTTCAATGGCATCACTGGCGTTGTTAATTAGGTTAATGATTACTTGAGAAATTTGAATCGGGTTACAATACAACTGGCAACTCTCATAATTCTCAATGATTTTGATGCCTTTGATATTCAACTTCTTTCTTGAGAGGTTAATCGTATTTTCTGCCAGTGACTTTAATTCATTGATTCCTTTGTCCTCCTCCTTTGGTTCTCTCGAAAAGAACTTGAGATTGCCTACAATCTCAGACATCCTCATCGTAGTGGATTCGATTTGATCCAAAACTTGTAGAAGCATATCCGGCTCTATCTTTCCATTTTTGTTCAAATACATTTTGAGGAAGGAGGTTTGGGTAGAAATGATCGTGAGCGGATTGTTGATTTCGTGGCCCACCCCACCTACAAACTGCCCTAATGCAGATAGGCGCATGGATTCAGCCAAGGCTTTTTCTCTTAATTCGCTTTGCTTTTGTGCTTCTATTTTTTCTGTCACATCATTGGTGATGGCGATGTGACAGGTTTCACCATTGGACAAGGTGAAAGGGCTGGCGTAGGTCTCCATCCATCTTCGGGCTCCTTTTAATCCAACTATTTCGAAAATGAGCGAACCTTTCTCTCCTGCGCAAACCTTTTCATTGAATTCTATAAATTTCTGTCGATGACTGGGTTCGACCAAATCATATACAGATGCACCAACCACAGACTCCAGTGAATCCGACTCGATCAGACTTAGGCCCTTGGGGTTCATCATGATCAGTTCCCCTTGCCTATTAATCAATTTCAGGCATGAGGGAGTCTCGTTCAAAACCTCCTTGACATCTCCGATCTCATTGAACTCGGAAAGGACTGAATACAAATCAGATTTTACTCTCAAAATATAGTTCTCTTGTTTAACAGTCTACCTTAATATTTAATTTAACGAAAAAACACTAGAACAAATAGGTAGACCAGGCTCTTTATGGTTTAATACTGTCTTTTAATTAAACCCTTGTATTGCAAGTACATAGTTCCAGTGAAAAAAATCTACCAATACATCAACAGTAAACTACAGACACCTCGTTTAGATGGTTATGTCCCTATATATATTTACAACATCTTGGAAATTAATGTCCAAATACAGGACTTCCAGTGGTTCGATGGTGTTCCTTTGCTAGGACTTGAAATAGCGAATCTTCAGTCAACCCGTATTTCTCCGCTAAGAGAGAAACCCGTTCATTATATCCATCAATTATTTTCTTAATCATTCGAAGTTGCCGCTGGTGTTCGTGAGCCATATCTATGCAACTTTCCTGATTGGCTATTAATGATTCAGAGGTTATAGTACCAGTGACAATAGAATCCGTTTCCAGCGTTACAAAATGATAAAGTTCGTGGTAGAAGAGTTCCTTATTAGACCATGTCAATCTAACAGCAGTTGGCTGTTCTACATCGAAGAAATATTCATCAGATAAGGGAATACCTTGGACAGTGTCATTGGGGATCATAAGGAATCTCAGCCCCGGATTAAGAATTAGGGTATCATCGACATTATAACGATATAAGGGTGTTCTGTCCATGTTCCTAAGCCACCTCCAAGAGTGGTTACTTAGTTGCAAATATTCTTGATAGATTCTAGCGCTGCTTGTTTCAGACCTACATGATATAAGACAGAATAATATGATTAGGAATAGATTGTTCTTCATGGGGATATTGCTCCACATCGCTCAACTGTCATTTCTGAGCTGTGTCTTTCAATTTTCAATAAAAATATCCCAACCTTACCGCCTTTGCAAATGACTCAAAGCTTATGGATGTGCTTAGCAAGTCATTCCTGCTCCAATTCTGTTAACAGTTTTTCAATGCTCTGTTTCATTTTGTGGTTTTGATCGGTTCGGAAATAATAAGTCCGTAAAAGAGAAAGTGCCCTATTGTTGAACAATCGGTATTGATCTGATTTTAAATCCAACCTCCAGTCATTGAGATTTTTCGCTTCAACGTCTGAGAGATCATAAAAGGAAAGCATGTCTACTGCATTTTCAAATTCAAGATTGCTAAGTACCCAATGTTGTACCACTTCCTCTCTGTTTTTTTCATAAAACTCCTGCGTGGCTTTCAATTCCAAAATGGCATGTTTGATCTCTTTGCTAAATAGTTCCAGATTGCCCGTATTGATAATATCGTCTATGGTATAGGCCCTGCTTTGGTAGAAGTCACCATAATAGGTCACCTTATCCATTTCTTGTATTACCACACCGATTTCCTTATCTGGTTTTTTAAAATAGGAGATATAATCATTGATATCACCCTGCATTTTGCGACACAAAGTATCCAATTGATCCAAGCTCATTAAATCAACTTTCAGCTCTGTTATTAAAGTTTGTTTGTAGTTATTCGCCTGGCGTTTCTGTTTTGAATTTTCATTTAAATTGTTGATTTGAAGGGCAATTAATATCCCGATCACGACCAGAACTATCTCTCCCAAAGCATATTTCAGATACTTCCCTGTCTGCCCCTCTAAAAGCAAGTTTTGTCTGATTTTTCTAAAGAATTGGATCATGGGCTATAGTTAGGTTATGATCAAGAACAACAATTTAGTGTTCTATAGCCTAAAATAGGGTATAAATATGATTTGCTTCGCTTGTATGGGCAATGGTTTATAGACGATACACCTTTGAATTCAGATCTGCAGAGGGATATTCATGGAAGCGTCTGTTACTTGGCTGTTATTTCTACAATCCAGCTACCCGATTCACAAAATGGAAGAATGAATCAATTTCAGCTTGAAATTGTGCCCGTTCTGGAAAACCCTCCCGAATATAGGTACTGTCGTTCGTGAAATAGATAACTCCATAACCTCCCATATCAAACTTGTTATATGTTGAACCATCTTTAAGAGTAACCAAAGTTGAATCTACAAATTGAAAGTTGATCCAAGAGTGTTCAAGGAGATAAAATGCGTCTTCAAAAATCGAGTCCTCAGCAGTTTGATAGTTCGGAATTTCACTCCGAAGAGAATCAGCTTCTATATCAGTTAGTCGAAAAATGTAAATTTCAGCAAATCTCGGGTCGGAAAAACTATTCTCGTTGATAGATATAAGTTGACATGATTCGGTCATCGGTAGGTAGAATCATCAATTTATTGGATTCAAAGACTTGTAAAATGAGTTCTTGTTCGACACTGTCAGGAGGATAGATGAATTTAATTATTGAATCAGTTGCAACAAATTTTGCCGTTGGTACGGAAGGTATCTGTTCGTTGAAACTCCAGCGATAAAAGTTATTTAGCGAGTCAAACATGAGCCAATGTGGCCAGTTTTTGTCGTTCGTATGCCACTGACCAATGACATTAGAATTTCCTTGAAATGTTGGTTCGTTAGGTTGTTGAGAACAGCCAAAGGAAACGAGTAAAATAAAAATAGATATCTTGATTAGGTTCATTTGCAATTTGCGGCAATAGCCCAGAACAACCTCAACAACAGCCCCCCTCCCCAAATCACCCATAGAGAGCTGCAATCAATGTTTCATTCGTTTATTTAAAACTCTCTCTAATCTAATGCCCGTCCTGTTGACATACAACTGCTCGGATAGGATTTGATCCCAGGCCTGGACAAAATATCTGAAATGTGGGATGGGATATCCGGTAGTTGAGGTCCAGTTCGGTGATTCTCCACCATAGCTGCAAAGGCAGGTGGCTATTAAGGCATTTCATTAGGTCTTGAGTCTGGTCTGGATGGTCGGATTCCCCATTACTCGATTCTAAAACAGCTATAGGAAGCGATTTGATTAAAATTAGATCTGCAGAGGGTTATTCATGGCAGAGTTTGTTAGATGCTAATTTGTTCTAATTCAAGTTTTGAAATAACCTTTTTAATTAAAGTATTCTCTTGAACACGGTATATGAAATGAAGCCAAAAGTGACTTATCAATACAATCGTAATAACAAATAATTGAGTCCAAATATCCTTGTTTGAAAATATTGCACCAACTTGGAAGAGTATCAGTAGACCCATTAATAAGAAGTGCTCTTTTCTGATTTTAGTTCTTATTTCAACGGTTCGATTAATTTCTACGTTTGAAGTGTCGATTAGAATGTTTATCGGAAAACCACCACCTCCTTTTACTATTAGTACTCCCCATGAGATATTTGAAATTATTTTTATAAGGTTATTCTCAAGTTTATTTATCTCAAATTCATCTGTTTCCGTCAGAAGTTCATTCAGTTTGTCATTGAAATTAGTTTCCGAATTGAGCCTGTATTTTTTGTTGATAGTTAAATAACTCACGTGATAAGTGTTATTCTGGCCTTAACGTCTCAGGTATGGAGCCTCCTTCGGGCAAGCCTATGCGAATTGGCGTATGCTCTATGACCCAATGTTGTAGAGCCTTTCTATTTTATTTTTTCACCTCTTCTATTTATGTAAATCCAGGACTCACTTATCATTTTTGTATGTCCTTTACCATTTATTAATTCACAATCATAGGAAACTTTTGCTAGCCCCTCATTAAATTGGCTTGCACATTTAAACTGTGGTTCTATAGCAATTTCTCCTTTTGAATTAGCATATCCGATTTTACCATCTTTCAATATTCTGAACATTCCATCAGATAAGTAATCAGGACCGTTATCATACCATTTTACATCATAAAGATATTCGCCATGATTATTTAATGCCTTGCAATTACCACTATGGTCTAATACGATCCCATAATTCTTTATTGTATCGGTATAACAATAATAAAATTGGCCTATTGGTATAATTGTATCACCAACTGAGTTAATATAGCCTGACGGAGTTCCTAATTCACATATTGCATCTTCACAAATCCGATATAAAATGTCGTCATTGGTCGAAGGTATTTGGCTTTTCTGTTCTGATTTAGATTCTGATTCTCCAAAATATCCTTTAGCAAAAGCATCGGAAAACTCATTAACAAAGTAATTATATATCCCTAAAAGTAGTATTGGCAATATTAGCAGAATTAAAATCAAAAATACTTTTCTGTTACTCATTTTTGATATATGCTTAACAACAGCCCCCACCCAAAATCAACCATAGAGTGCTGCATTCGGTGTTTTATTCGTTAATTAATAATCCTCCCCAATCTAATGCCCGTCCTGTTGACATACAACTGCTCGGATAGGATTTGATCACAGGCCTGGACAAAATACCTGAAATGAGGGATGGGGTATTCGGTGGTTGACGTCCCATGCGGTGATTCTCCACCAAAGTGGCAAAGGCAGTTGACCATTAAGCCATTCCATCAGGTTTTCAGTATATATTATCGCCTCTATTGGCTTTTCAAGCTCTCCATTTCGGCACAATCTTCAGGATCAAAGCATTCAATACATGGTTGCTCTACTTTAGGAAAGCTTTGTTCGAATTTTTCCATGACAAACTCGTCGACATGATAATAGTTAGGGTGAAATGTTGTCTCCCATTTCCCTAATCCATTGTCCGTATCAATCCAAGTAAATTTAAACTCTTGTTCTTCAGTTGAACCAACCCAAGTGGCCTTAATCAGAATAATGCCAGCCTCAGTAATGCGAGTATCTTTTATGTTGTACTCATAATCCTCTTGCTGACCATGCATGAGTAAATCAAATCCTTCGTCTTTTCGTATGATGCTGATCAATCGATTTCCTCCATCACAAGTACTATAAATAATCGGAATCGAGTCTGTTTGAGTTAATCTAACCCACTTAGCAGGAAGTTCTTCAATATTGTAAGGATGAAGGCCAATTTTGCTAGTATCAGTTGTAGATTCATCTTCTCTTTCTGGTCTAACAACCTTCACCTCCAAAGCTGTCGGTTCGTTAGGCTCTGAAATTTCTGATTCCTCTTTTGGTCTGGGAGAATTGCAAGAGTTCAAGTAGAAGGAACTCATTACAAATACGATTAGAAAACTTCTCATTTTTTTCTATTGACCATAACGTTGAGTGTATGTATAGTCTCGGTTTTGAAGCTCTTCATTGTCAAACCTTTATAATTACTACTTTACCCGCTATTACGTATGACACATTGTTAGCACCAGCTTTTTATAGCAATTCAAATGAATCAAAAAATCTTTTTATCGAATTATTAAAATCTTTATTTGTTTCTGTTATTGTTTGAAGCATATACATTTGATTCTTGACAAGATATAAACGCATTGTTATTACCGCTTTTCCATTTTGAAAATCAACTCTTATTTCTCTTCCAGGGTATTCATCTATCGTAATTACTGTTTCAGATAATAATTTCCCGTGCACATTATTTACTGCCCCATCAATTGAGTTTCTAAAAAAGTTATACAAAATCTCAGTTTTATTTGAGTTTATCAAAGTGTCAGGATATTCCGTACTATTTACCATGTAAACCAAGTTATCATCCTTCTTGTTATTTGAGGCTTCATACATGAAAATATTCATTTTTAACAACCCTATTTCTGAATTCACAGTTTGAGGATTAGAAGTCGGTTCTTTAGGAAAATCAACTTTAAAACCATATTCGGTCGATTCGAATAAAACCCATTTATCAGATTTTGAAAAACTGAATAAAAGTAAAGTCATGAATAAGATTGCCGTGATGCTCGTTCGTTTTTTTAATTTCATAGTATTTTTTTTGTAAGTAGTATTTGTTAAAAGATTTGATACTCTCTCTATTTAATCAAAGTCTATTAAGTTTCTCTTAGACAGTAACTCTGTATTCTTATCGTTGTCTTAAATTGATGCTAACAACCTCAATAACAGCCCCCTACCAAAATCAACCATAGAGTGCTGCAACCGGTGATTTATTCATTTATTTAAAATTCTCTCTAATCTAATGCCCGTCCTGCTGACATTCAACTGCTCGGATAGGATTTGATCCCAGGCCTGGACAAAATATCTGAAATGTGGGATGGGATATCCGGTAGTTGAGGTCCAGTTCGGTGATTCTCCACCATAGCTGCAAAGGCAGGTGGCTAATAGGGCGTTTCATTAGATCTCGAGTCTGGTCTGGATGGTCCGACACCCCATTGCTCGAATCGATAACAGCTAAAAGAAACTAGAGGCAGCCATTTGATAAAATTTATATCTGAAGAAGTTTAATTATGGAAATGACTGTTAGATTTAGTTTTAATCGACAACAAAGTCTTCGTTCAAGCATTTAAGGGTTGAAGGGTCAACTTCCTTTAATTTTCCGTTTGTCGTGTAAGCCCATGCTAGGTTAACCTTCTCGAAATATTCATTAGAGTAATCTTCTCGAATCAATATAATGTAAGCTCTCGATTCGGAGTTCCCTTCGCAAGTGGTTATGTAGAGGCAATTTTCAGGGCAACCGGTTCGAATGTTCAAAGTGTCAGAGATTTCGTAAATGGCTTTACTTCCTTTGCTTCCAAGAAATTTTTGATACGCAAGTACAGCATTACCGCTTCTACATTCCGCCTGAGTAGGAGCTAAAAATGAGATTGCATCATCACCTTCAACAAGTTTAGCCCAGCATCTATAGTAGCTATTTAGATTAATTGGCTGTTGAGCTACGCATGGAAATGTTGCAAAAACCAAGATGATTAAAAGAATTCGAGTCATATGTTCAGGAGTGAAGTACTACTCTATTACAGACGAAATAATCTTAACGCTAAGCTTTGATGAGTGGGCATTAGAATTCACTAACCTTTCGTCTTGGCTCAAAGCCACGGCTTTTTTCAAATACATTACTTGTGGCAGACTTTCCAAGTGCCACAAAATTATCCTGATCGATACCCCATTCATTCATAACATTTGTTCGAGCACGTTTAGAACCTTCCCATAAGTTTATCAATCTCATCAATTAGTTGATCTTCGTTCAGGTTCCTCAAAGTAAGTGCTTCGGTTATTCCAATAAGTTGATTGATCTTAGTTCCTTTTCTGGGAGACCATTTTGTTGCCGTTCTCCTCCCAGAGTTTCCAATTGACGTGAAATAATAAGTTGTTCCATCGGTTCCCATCATTCCGTTATTTTTGTACTTAGTTTGATCTAGTGCTGTTTCAAATAAATTATCAATCTTATCAGCTAAAGTTTTTGAGATACTTCTTTCGCTGATTATGATTTTAATATCATCCGGATTCTCTGCATACCAGATACTCCTATCGACTGATACTTTAGTCACGACATAGGTACCCTCAATATTTTCAAGGTTAATAACATACTCACTAGTGAATGATGGAAGAACTAACAGCCTTGCTAAAGGTCGTTTGTTTAGGGTATCTAAAAGAAAAGAGCGAATTTTATTCTTATAGTCAATTTCATATTTAAAATAATCAAAATAGCTATCAACAGGTTCTAAATGATCAGATTCGATTGCTGTACGTTCAACATAATTGCTCCAAGATTCTCCCTCTATTCTTCCTGTTTGTCCATAGGAGTTCCATATGACACTAACCAAAACCAATGTTGTCAAAAAAGCTTTCATATTACTCCTGATGTGCTCTAATAACCTTAACAACAGCCCCCCTCCCAAAATCTCCCATAAGGAGCTGCAATCGGTTTTTCATTCGTTTATTTAAAATCCACCCCAATCTAATGCCCGTCCTGTTGACATACAACTGCTCGGATAGGATTTGATCACAGGCCTGGACAATATACCTGAAATGAGGGATAGGATATTCGGTGGTTGACGCCCAATGTTGTGATTTCCCACTAAAGCTGCAAAAACAGGTGGCTGTTAGGGATTACATTGGATTTTGATAAGGTTCTAGCAGCCCCCCTATTTCAGCTCTACCACTATTTTGCCTTTGGCCAGGTTGTCTTCCATGTATTGATGGGCGATGGGGACCTGATCCAGTGGATAGACTTTGTCAATATTCAGTTGAATGCTTCCCTTTTCTACTTCATCGATGAAGGCCTGAAGCAGTTCTTTGGATAGGTTTTTGGACTCTCCCATATAGACGGTCAGTCGACCCAGCGACGGGATGTCTCCCATGGGGGTAAAGTCTTTCATCGTCCATTCATTGCCCAGGATTCCGGTCATACATACCATCCCTTTTGGGGCTATGCACTTCAAAGAATCCTTTAGCGTTTGGGTTCCGATCAATTCCAGCACCTTATCAACTCCAGCCGGGTACAAGCTGCGGAGTTCTTCGCTAATAGATCCCGAATCGATGAGTACATGATCTGCTCCATTGTCCAGCAGGGTCTGCTTCTTAGCGGGATTACGGGTGGTAGATACGACGGTCAGGTCTTTTGTTTTGGCCAGCTGACAAGCCAGCATACCGATAGAAGAAGTCCCTCCCCTGATCAAGAGCACTTCGCCTGCTTCTATTTCCAGGGCTTGATGCAAAGAACCCGATACGGTCTGAAACATCTCAGGTATGGCCCCAAGGATGTGCCAGGGTAGTTGGCTCTCGAAAGGAAAGACGATCTCTAAGGGTACGAGCGTATATTCTGCATAGCCCCCATCAAAAAACCGCCCCATGCCACCCATGATGGCGGCCACCTGCTGACCATTGGCATAGGTACCGGAGGGATCTTCCTGTACCCATCCCACACACTCGATACCCTGTATGCGCGGAAATTCGACTCCTGGCGAATCCCCCCTTCGGGTAAATAATTCTGATCTGTTGAGTCCAAAAGCTCTGACCTGAATCAACACCCACCCTGTTTTCGCCTCAGGTTGTGCGACTTCTTTGATCTCGATGACTTCAGGATTTCCAGCCTGGGTAGTGATGGCAGCTTTCATATGTCTATGGGTTGCGGTGAGTGTAGCTATGTCTCTTCAATATCGTTAATATATGATTCATATGCTACTTTTAATAAGCCCCCAATTAAACCAACCCTCACCAAATCGCCCAACACCTTATCTAAAATCTAGTTTCTAGCTGTCTAAAATCTAAAATTACTGGCTCTTGGCTCTTGGCTCTAGTTTCTAACTATCTAAGGTCTAACTACTAGAATCTCTATAGCAGCAAAAAACCTGCGTTTACATGAGCGGTAAGCGATTCTATCTGCTTTCTCCTATCTTTAGATTGCATACTTATTTATCAACATTCCATCATGATCAAAATCACGAACCCTATCCTACTAGTAGCCACCCTTTCGATGGCTTATTTGACTTCCTGCTCAGTAGCCCCTGCCAAGGAAGAGGCACAGAAAGAAGTCATTCTCAATGCCAATGATTTCGTAGTAGATGCCTTCTGGCCCAAGCCCTTGCCCAATGGCTGGATCCTCGGTGAGACTCCCGGCATCCATGCTGACAAAAACGACAACATCTGGATCATCCAGCGCCCTGCCTCCCTGTCTCCCAGAGAGGTGAGAAAGGAAGACAGCCCCTATACACCGGAGTGCTGCTCCCCTGCGCCCTCGGTGATACAGTTCGATCAGGAAGGAAATGTGCTACAGGCCTGGCAGGTAGGTGACACGACCAAAAGCGAAGTAGACGGCAACCAACTATGGGTCGGGAGCGAACATGGCATCTATGTAGACGACAGTCTGAATGTGTGGATTGGCAATGCCAAGAATCACATGGTCATGAAATACACCAGCAGTGGCGAACTCCTGCTTCAGATAGGCATCAACGGACAGACAGGAGGCAGTAACGACACGACTTTGCTCGGAGGCCCTGCAGACATGGCCGTAGACATGGCGGCCAACGAGGTATTCATTGCCGATGGCTATGCCAACCGCAGAGTGATAGTCTTCGATGCGAATACCGGGGCTTACAAAAGACACTGGGGAGGATTCGGCGAAAAACCGCACGATGAGGAACTGCCTTCATTTGACGAAGTAGACTCCATCCGCTCTTTCAAAACTGCTGTACATGCCATCTCCCTTTCAGCCGATGGTCTGCTCTATGTAGTCGATCGATCCAACAGCCGCATACAGATCTTCGAGAAAGACGGGACTTATGTCAAGCAGTTTTTTGTGGCAAAAGAAGCGGGTCCAGGTACTATCTGGGATGTCACTTTCTCTCGTGATCCTAAGCAAAGCAAACTCTACGTCGCAGATGCCAAAAACATGAAAGTATGGGTCTATGACCGCCAGAGCTTTGAGGTATTGGGGTCCTTTGGTTCCGGAGGACGAAATGCCGGACAGTTCGGCTGGGTACACTGCGTGACCATGGACTCTGAAGGCAACCTCTACACCAGCGAGGTGAAACCCGGACTGAGGGTTCAGAAGTTCAATCCCTTACCTTTATAGATACTAGATGTTAGATTCTAGACTTTAGATAATTAGAATTTAACGTCTGGTATCTAGTGTTTTCATTGATTGATCCCAATGCCATGGCTCATGGTTTTGATCAAAACTATACACTGCATGGAATGGAAAAATGAAAGGCGCTTCCCTCACCGGGCTTAGACTTTACCCATATTTCACCCTTGTGCAGTTCTATTATTTTCTTGCAATGAGCCAATCCGATGCCTGATCCGTCATACTTTCTCCTATCATGTAATCGCTCAAAGATGTTAAAGATTTGTTCCTGGAACTGCTTGTCTATTCCAATGCCATTGTCTTCTACAGTAAATGTCCATCCCTTTAGTTTTTTAGCAGATATTTTGACTTTGGGTGCCAGGCCAGGCTTGCTGAATTTAATGCCATTACTAATCAAATTCTGAAACAACAATCTAAGTTCTGTCTTATACCCCATGATCTGTGGCATTTTGCCCACTTCTATGATGGCATTCGTTTCTTTTATTTTAGTTGCTAAATCTTGCTGGATTACTTCAAGCAGTTTTTGACAATCCACCATCGTCTTTTCTTTTCCCTGACCTATCCTACCATGGTCTAGTAGTGCATCAATCACATTTCTCATGCGATGGGTTGAGTCTGAGATGAAGTGCAACAATTCACTTAAGGAATCATCTAGTTTAAACTGAAGCTCGATTAGGTTTATGATTTCAGAAACGGTATTGAGAGGAGACTTCAAATCATGTGATGCAATAATGGCATATTGTCTCAGCTCATTGTTCTTTTGCTCTAACTCCTGCTTTTTTTGTTCTAATTCCGTCACATTTCTGAGCATGACATAGACATAATTTTCCTTGATTGGGTGAACGGAGCACTCGTAGGTTCCAGCGACCATGTGATTAGAATACTCCACCAAGCCCAGGTTGATACTCTTTCCTTCGGCTGCTACTTTTCTATAAGTGTCCATGACCATCAAACCTCCCTCATGCTCAAAGGCTTCTGGTGCTACCTCTATGATTTTCTTACCAAAAACCTCCTCCTTTGCTTTCCTCATTTCATAGAGGATCACCTTATTCATATAGATGTATCGAATGCTTTTAGAGTCGCTCGTGTCAGGCACTTCAAAAATGCCTACCCCCATAGGCAAATCATCGAAGGTTTGGATTAGAGTTTCAAAATCAAGTAATTCAGTCATGAATTAATTTACCGATTTTATAGATATTTTCTCTCTATGACTTGCATCTTTTCGATGAATGAAACTCGATAAAATAGCGGGTATTTAATCAATGACAGGGATTATGAATCCAGATACTGTTTCAGTCTCCATTGGCTGGCTACATCTCCAAAACAAAAATGCGTAGAGCCCTTCCCCACGCATTTTAAACTTAAAACAAACGATAAATTTCATTTAGACAAACATAGTTCTTGAGTCTTGTCTCTTGATTCTTGAATCTTGGCTCTAGAATCTAGCGTCTAATATCTAATATATTATGAAACCGAACCCGACACCTTGTTGAGTGGCATGAGTGGCTCCTTGTCTACTTTGTTTCCTTCTTTGATAGATCGAATGTTGAACTGGATCAAAATGGAGATCACCAGTGCCAGCACAAACAAACCTGCAAAGATGTAGAGCGTTTGGGTATAGCTACCAGTAGCTTCTCTCACATAGGCTGCCAGTTGTGGTCCTACCAATCCGGCAGCTGCCCAGGCAGTCAATATATTGCCGTGGATGGCCGAAAGGTTTTTCGTCCCAAACACATCTCCGATGTAGGCCGGGATAGAAGCAAAACCTCCCCCATAGCAGGTCAGGATCAAGAACACCAGTACTTGAAAGACGACCGCATTGGTAGTCTGTGGCAATAGGAAGAAAGCCCCAATCTGCAACACGAAGAAAGCCGTATAGGTCATCGGTCTGCCGATCACGTCAGAAAAACTCGCCCAACCGATGCGCCCCAGACCATTGAACAAGCCCATGGCACCCACCATCGCAGCTGCAGCTACGGGAGTCAGCCCGGCTATCTCCTGAGACAAAGGTGAGGCGATAGATATTACCGCGATCCCACAGGTTACATTCAGGAAGAGCATCAGCCACAGGTAGTAAAAGCGAACGGTTGATAGAGCCTCTATCGAAGAAACCTGTGCCAGATCTGTTTTGATCTTCTTTTTGCTTTCAGTCTTTCCATCTGCTTCAAAGCCTTCGGGCACCCAATCTGCTGGTGGTGGAGCCAGATACTGAGCCGAGCTCATCATGATCACAAAATAGGCCACTCCCAAAATATAAAAGGTAAACGCCAGGCCCACATTCACAATCAGAAATTGGATGATGCTACTGGCCAATAGCGCCCCAAAGCCAAAGCCCATGATCGCCAGCCCTGTAGCCAGACCTCTGCGATCCGGAAACCATTTGACCAGAGTAGATACCGGACAGATATAGCCTACCCCAAGCCCTATACCGCTAATGACGCCATAGCCCAGATAGAAGAGATACACACTCTCGAGTTGAATAGCCAGTCCTGCCAGCACCAAGCCGACTCCATAAAAAGAGGCTGCCAGCATTCCACTCTTCCTCGGTCCCATCTTCTCCACCTTTCTTCCCAGAAAGGCCGCCGACAGCCCTAAAAACAATATGGCTATACTAAAGGCCCATGCCGTTTGCTTAAACTCCCATCCGATTCCCTCTAGTAAAGGTTTTTTCAATACGCTATAGGCATATACTGCGCCTATCGATACGTGAATCCCTACAGCTGATGCAGCAATGAGCCATCTGTTTTTGATTTTTTCCATGGTAGTATTAGTGTGTGATTATAAGATTAAGTTCTTCATAGACTAGGGATGTACATTCTATGGATAGCCAGACTCATATAGAGTTTCAGTCAAACCAAAACACCATTAATCCCCCTTGGAAGGATGTTAGTGGGATGTTCAATCAAAAAAACTGTTGGATTTGACTGAAACTAATCCGAATGCAACACCCTTGTTTCAGTAAAGGGTCGATGCCTGTCATTTTTCGGATGTAAAGAACTTTGATAACATCGGCCATCACAATGATAGCAATCACATCTAGTCCTGATGCCCATCAGTTTTTAGGATCTGGCGAGTTCTAATTTTGTATCCGAAATCCATTTAGAAACAATTAAGACTATGTCAACTGAAGCAAAAACTGAACTCAAGCCATTAGTCAATGGGGTCTGGAACGACCAAATCGACGTGCGAAACTTTGTGCAAAACAATCTCACTGCCTACGATGGCGATAGCACATTCTTGTGTGGGCCTACCGAAAACACACAAATCCTGTTTGACATCTGCATGAAAGCAGTCAAAGAAGAAATGGCTAACAATGGAGTAAAATCCATCGACAACAAAACCATCTCTAGAATCACTTCACATGCTGCTGGCTATATCTCTCAAGACCATGAAGTGATCGTCGGTCTACAAACAGACGAGCTACTCAAAAGAGCCATGAAGCCCTACGGTGGAGCTAGAGTAGTAGAAAAAGCCTGCGAAGAACATGGGGTTACCATGAGTCCTCAGGTCAAAGAGATGTTTGATAAGTACATCAAGTCTCACAATGATGGAGTCTTCGATGCCTACAACAACGAAATTAGAAAATTCAGATCTTTAGGATTTCTCACCGGGCTGCCAGACAACTATGCCAGAGGTAGAATCATTGGCGATTACCGCAGATTGGCTCTTTATGGTGCAGATCGGTTGATCGAAGAAAAAATGAAAGACCTGGATGGCCTCAGTGGCCCAATGAACGATGCGCGCATCAGACTGAGAGAAGAAGTCAGTGAGCAAATCAAAGCATTGAAGGATATCAAAGTGCTGGGTGAGATTTACAACCTGGAGCTGGGCCGACCTGCAAACAATGCACAAGAAGCTGTGCAGTGGGTCTACATGGCCTATCTCGCTGCGGTGAAAGAGCAAGACGGAGCGGCCATGTCTTTGGGTAATGTTTCTGGATTTTTGGACATCTATATCGAAAGAGATCTACAGGCAGGCCTACTCACTGAAGAACTGGCGCAAGAGCTGATAGACCAACTGGTCATGAAGCTACGCATGGTCAGACACCTCAGAATGGAGGCCTACAACGACATTTTTGCTGGTGACCCTACCTGGGTGACTGAAGCGATCGGTGGACTGAACCTGACTCAGGGACACAAAGTCACTAAGACATCTTTCAGATTCCTACAGACGCTATACAACCTGGGACCTTCACCAGAGCCTAACATGACCATCCTTTGGTCTCCACAGTTACCCAAAGGCTTCAAGGACTTCTGTGCCAAAGTATCCATCGACACCTCTTCTATCCAGTATGAGAATGACGACCTGATGCGTAAGACCAGAAAATCTGACGACTATGGTATCGCATGTTGTGTATCTTATCAAGAGATCGGTAAGCACATCCAATTCTTTGGTGCGCGTACCAATCTCGCTAAAACCTTGCTCCTGGCCATCAATGGGGGTAAATGTGAGATGACAGGTGCACAGGTCGTAGAAGGCATACCTGCTCTGAAAAGTGACGATCTGGATTTTGAAGAAGTGATGAGCAACTTCAAAATTGCGATGAAAGAAGTAGCTCGTGTCTATGTAGATGCGATGAATATCATCCACTACATGCACGACAAGTACTACTACGAAAGAGCACAAATGGCACTGGTAGACACAGATCCTAAGGTGAATGTCGCCTATGGTATCGCTGGACTCTCTATCGTAGCGGATTCGCTCTCTGCCATCAAACATGCCAAAGTAAAGGCGATCAGAAATGAAGATGGATTGGCAGTAGACTTCCAGATCGAAGGAGACTTCCCATGCTATGGCAATGACAATGATAGCGTAGACCAGTTGGCCGTGGACATCACCAGCCACTTCAACCAGCAGTTGGCTCAGTACGAGACTTACAAGAATGCAGAGCCTACCATGTCTATCCTGACCATTACTTCCAATGTGGTCTATGGAAAGAAAACAGGTGCTACTCCTGATGGACGAGCCAAAGGAATCGCATTTGCTCCTGGAGCTAACCCAATGCATGGTAGAGATACGCATGGTGCGATTGCTTCACTGAACTCAGTGGCCAAGCTGAACTATGAGGATGCCCTGGATGGGATATCTAATACCATGTCTATGATCCCTAAGACCCTGGGCAATGATGAGGACAAAAGAATTCAAAACCTCAGTGCAATAATAGACGGGTATTTCACCAGAGGGGCTCACCACCTCAACGTGAATGTACTCAATCGCGAATTGCTGGAAGATGCCATGGAGCACCCAGAAAACTATCCACAGCTGACCATCCGTGTCTCTGGTTATGCAGTCAACTTTGTGAGACTGTCTAGAGATCAGCAGTTGGAAGTATTATCTAGAAGCTTTTTTGAAAAAATATAATGTACGAACAAGAGAGAATTGACCACCAGACTATCGTAGAAGTTGCCGAAAAAACAGAAGTACTCAATGTACACTCTGTCGAAACTTTCGGCACCTATGATGGCCCTGGTATCAGATACGTCCTGTTTTTGCAGGGCTGCCCTTTTAAATGCCTGTATTGCGCCAACCCAGATACAATGAGTTTCGATGGAGGAAAAAATTACCCTATCGATCAAATTGTAAAAGAATCGGTTAATATGAAGTCTTATTTCATCAACGGAGGCGGGGTGACCGTCTCCGGAGGTGAACCTTGCTGCCAGGCCAAACAGCTGATTAAACTGTTTAAAGAACTGAAAGCAAGAGGCATTCATACCGCACTGGATACCAACGGACACGTGATGAACAAATATGTAGAGGAGCTACTAGAGTATACAGATCTAGTACTGCTGGACATCAAACACATCAACTCCTCCATGCACGAGATCGTAACGGGACGAGGCAATGAAAAATCGCTGGCCTTTGCGGATTATCTGAGAAAACACAACAAGCCCTTTTGGTTGAGATATGTACTCGTACCAGGATTGACTGACAAGCCGGAACACCTGCATCAGTTGGGGCAGTATTTTCAGGATTATGAAAGCATCGAGCAATTAGAAATTCAGCCTTACCACCAACTGGGTGTACACAAATGGGAACTACTGGGAATGGAATACCCGCTAGTTGGGACTCCTGAAAACAACCCAGGTCAATTGCTGAATGCGAAAAGCATTTTTGATCAATACTTTAAGAAGGTAGTGATCAACTAAATAAGAAACTGAATTGAATACAGTATGCTAAAGTTTGGGCATGGAGTCGAAAGGTTCCATGCCTTTTTTAGGACATCTCGATAATTGCTATTGAAGATTAATGCTCACTTTGAACATTCTTAAAATTAATTTTGAAATCAATCATGGCTATTGAGTAACCCAAAATCAGATGACTCTTCTTTATTGGGGTTTTCAATGGCCTTAAATCAAATACATTAAGAATTTCAGGGAGTGAAATGGTTAAAAAAATCATACTGTTTGAGCGCAGCGAGTTTATGATTTTTCAATGTAATGATCTGTAATTTAGTGATTTGATTTACAGCCTTGACTTTTTTGCTTCGTTTTTGGGTCAAGCCAAAAATGAAGAGCCCGCTCGGCTTGAGAGCCATTATTAATAAACAAACGCCCCTTTTATCTATACCTAATATGCTGGCTTTTCACCTCTTGCTTCACTTCTTGCAAGCGCTCATCGAAATTCAGAGCTTTGTCTTTGAAGTCATCGAACGACACTGCTTTCAAAAACTCCATTAACCTATCCGGATGGTCTGTAACCTTACCCGCTGCATCTACAAATTTCATTTTGCTCCACAGAATATTTTTGAGCTGTGTTTCAGCATCGTCTGTCATGAAATACTCTACGATCAATGAATTCTGATCGAACCAGATGATTCTGGAGTATAGCTTGACCCACTCTCCCATTCCAGCGGAGCGCAGATAGGAGATTTGATGATTGTACACCACCCATATCGCATCAAAGGCCCGATAGATCTCTGAGTTTTGCATATCGTAGAGCTTGGGCACCTGATCCTCCCTGCCATTGAAGTAGTAGTCAAAATACTTGGCGTTGTTCAAATGCCGCAGCGGATCACAATCCTGAAAGCGAATGACTGAACGGGTTTTGGTGGTTTTCTCGTATTTTTTTTCTGGGTCGAATTGAAACATGTTATAGGTATCGTACTTTGATGATATTCATATGATGAGCCATATGGCCCGCGAGTATATACACGATTGCTCTACACGAAGTTGCGTGTCCACTGGCTTTTCCTATCTTCTTCAACTGATCCTCGGTAAAGTTCTGGATCATACTCATGTTAGCATTTCTGACTTGAATAAACTCGGTGATCAAGTCCTGACCACTATTGGCCTCATCGTCAGCCCCTGCGATATAGTCATCCTGCTCAAAGCCCGGCAATGGAGTCTGCTCACCTCTGGCAATGCACATGGCACGATAGCCAAATACCCGCTCAGTATCAATCACATGACGCAGCATCTGCTTGAGTGTCCATTTGCCCTCTTCATAAGCATAGCTCCACTCCTCCTTGTCTAACTTTTCATAGAGATCTACCCATTCATCTCTTTGATTTTTAAGCAATTCTAGGATATCCGAGGCATCAATCACATGATCGATGTAGCCTTGATAGAATAGGCCGTACTCTCCTTCTTCTGGTTTAGATATGGTCATAATTATATTCTTTATGAACTTTCAACTTTTCACTTTCAACTTTCTAACTCACGATTCTTTATACCAACTCGAATACTTGAGGTAATTTCCCGCTATGCGTTGAATCTCAGCGGTTCCTTTGTCTCCGATATCTTTGACTTTTCGAGCCGGATTACCCACATAGACCGAGCCGGGTTCTACGATAGTATTTTCCAGGACCACAGCCCCAGCGCCTATGATCGACCCACTGCCAATTACCGCATGATCCATCACAATGGCCCCCATTCCGATGAGCACATTATCCTCCAGGGTACAACCATGTACAATGGCATTGTGACCAATAGATACATGATTGCCTATCACGGTGGGTGCTTTCTGGTAAGTACAATGGATCATGGCATTGTCCTGAACATTGGAGTTGTGGCCAATGGTGATAGAATGTACGTCTCCACGCAGCACAGCATTGTACCATATGCTACAGTTGTCCCCCATGGTCACATCGCCGATGACCACTGCAGTTTCTGCAAACCAACAATCCTTACCATATGCCGGCGTTTTCCCCAACAATTCTCTAATCAATGCCATTCCTTTTTTCGATTTGTGTTCTTAACAAATCTATCTCTTCGATCCCTCGAAAGCAAGCTGAACAGAAGGACTTGTTCTCACGCCCTCCTTTAGTAGCTCATCGTCAATCGGTTGAGCATATATCGGCTGAAGCGGCAATTGACCCGCCCAAATATCCAATTCATAGTCCTCCTTGTCATCCACAGGATCTCCGGTTCTCACTTTGGCAGATGCACTTTCAATCGTGATTTCCAACACAGAAGTGATATCCAACTCCTTTTGGTTCGGCTGACGCACCTCGTCCCAGCGACCTTTCAAGAAGTTTTCTGTGATTAAGCGAAGTGCATCATTTTTGTCTTCATCCTTTGTAATAGGCCGAGCCGAACCATAGATGATGGCCGATCGATAGTTGACCGAATGATGAAAGGCTGATCTCGCCAACACCAATGCATCGAGATGAGTCACACAAAAACAAATAGGAATCCCCTTTTGGGCCTCCAGCATGGTTCGGCTCTTCACAGATCCATGTACATAGATTTTCTCACCATGTCGAGCATAAGCTGTCGGGATCATAAAAGGCTGTCCATTCATCACAAAACTGATATGACAAAGGAAACCAGCATCTAGTATCTCGTTTATGACTGATTTGTCATAGACCGCTCTTTTCGCCCCGCGTACTACTTTGTTTTTCTCTTCTATAGGATATGTTGACATTTCATTTTTGTTTGATTCGGATGTAAAAGTATGGCGCCACTGGATTATCATTGTAGTCCAGTTTGAAACAACTAAAGGGTCCAGTCATGATACCATGGAAAAACATTATCGTTTTTGACTCAGCTTCCAAAAGAGCCAACTATTTGCAGTTAGCAGATAGCATCATTTCAGAGGTGATGCAAGGACGAATAGCAGCCGGGTCTCAACTACCCGGTAGTCGTCAGATGGCAGAGCTACTCAGCATCAACCGCAAAACGGTACAATCGGCCTATGACGAACTACTGGCTCAAGGTTGGATCAGCATTGAGGCTTACAAAGGCACCTTCATCAAAGAGGAATTACCTTTTACACAAGCAAAGAAACTGGCTGACGTTCGGGTATTCACCAAGCCCAAAGTCTCTATTCAAAAATCTAAAGGGCATCAAATCACCGAAGGAACACCCGACTATAGGGTGGCTCCCATTCCTGATCTTTACAAAACCGCGCGTTCCCTGTCTTCGGGCAACCTGAGTGGTTCGATACTCACTGGAAACCATTTTGCAGGTGAACCACATCTCAGGACTACCTTGTGCAGCTACCTTCATGAAACGAGAGCCCTATCCCCATCGCCTGATCAGATGATGGTCACCAGAGGGAGTCAAATGTCCATTTATCTGGCGCTATCTGCCATTCTTGCACCCGGAGACACCGTGATCGTCGGCCGACTCAATTATGATACGGCCAATCGTACCATCCTTCATCTCGGTGGTAAACTCGAAAAGGTAGACCTAAACCAACATGGCTTAGATATCAATCAAATAGAGGAAAAAGTCAAAACTGCCAAGATCAAGGCGGTTTACCTGAGTCCTCACCACCACTATCCTACCACAGTGACCATGCCAGTTGCCGAAAGGCTAAGACTTCTCAAACTGGCCCATCAATATCAGTTTTATATCCTGGAGGATGACTATGACTATGATTATCACTACAAAGGATCGCCTATCCTACCCATGGCAAGTCTGGATCAGGCTGATCAGGTCATCTATATCGGTAGTTTTAGCAAGATATTGGCACCCTCCATCCGTATGGGCTACATGTATGCGCACCAATCGATCATAGACCAATGCATACTGACCCGACAATTGATTGATCGTAGAGGGGATCCGCTGCTGGAGCGGGCGTTATCTATGATGATAGAGGAAAACGAAATCCAGCGATCCATCAAAAAAGCCGTGAGGATTTATAAACAAAGGAGAGATCTAATGGATCGACTGCTCCAACAGCATTTTGGTTCGAAAGTAAACTACGAGGTACCAGATGGTGGCATGGCGATTTGGACAACATTCGAAGGAGTGGAAATCAGTACCTTAAAGGAAGTTGCAAAAGAATATGATCTATACCTGGACATTGATACCTATGAGGACGTTCATAGTTGTCGATTAGGGTTTGCCTCGATGAATGAAGCTGAAATGATACAAAACTTTGAATTGCTCCATCGAGCTGTTGAAAAAACAGGTCTAAAAAATAGTAAATCTATCAACAGATAAAAACAAGATTAACTATCTTGGATGCTAATAAAACTTTAATCTAACTCGTTAATCCATCTGAAATATTCATGCAAGTAGAGCAAAGTAAGTGGTCTCTAAATCTGGGCTGGGAACAGCTATCCAATCATCAATTGCGTGAAAAAGCTCAACTCGTTTTAGCATTTGGAAATGAGAATGTAATAAAGGATGAAAAACGATTTGAAGAAATAAAGGAGCAATATCCAAAAGCGGAAATCATTACATGCTGCACGGATGGTGAAATATTGAATGAACTCATTCTTAATGATGGCATAACTCTTTCGGCCATATATTTTAAGCACACACAGATTCAGACCCTTTGTATTCCTGTTTCAAAAGTAAAGGACAGTTTTGATGCTGGCACACACTTATCTGCAGATCTGGAAAAGGACCACATCAATAGTCTATTGATATTCGGGGACAGTCAGGCACTGGTTGCCTCCGATCTTCTGATGGGTATAGGCATCAATTTAGCCAGTCACGTTCCTATCCTGGGTGGTCTATCCACTAGCCACACCGGACTCAACTCCATCCCAAAGCATGGGACAGTAATTGGAGTCGGATTCAGCGGAGACAAACTAAAGGTTGGCCACAGTGTAGACCAGGGCTGGACCACCCTGGGTGCAGAAAAAACCATCACCAAGGCTGTCGATCAACGAGTGTATGAGATTGACGACAAAGCCTGCATTCATTTTTATGAGCAATATCTGGCGGGGATCGTTTCAGATGTCAAATCAAGGGTAATTGAATACCCCTTAGGCATTAAAAACATCGAAAACTCACGACTGGTAAGATCGATGCTGGAAATCCACGACGATGGTTCTATCACCTTTGCAGGGAGTTTCAGAAATGGAGACCAGGTTAGAATGATGAAATCCAGCACACACAAGCTTCTGCTCTCATCCGAACTGGCAGCTGAAGAAAGTATTAAATCATTAGGAAATACACCTGAATTCGTTTTGCAGTTCAACTGTGTGGGACGGAGACAAGTATTAAAAGATTGGCTTAGTGAGGAACAAGAATATATTAATTCAAAATTTGAAAAGAGCACTCCAATGATGGGCTTTTACAGTCATGGAGAAATAGCTCCTTTGAAAGCAAAATCGAACAGCGAACTGCACAACCAAAGTGTGGTTTTCAACACCTTCTGTGAAACTGAATGAGCGAGAATATCTACAACGATCTACTTCAAAAACAAATAAATAAATATACCAAAGGCAAGTCTATCCCTGAGGAATGGAAACCCCTATTTGAGAGCATCAATGACAGTTATAACAACTATGAAAAAGAACTGGAATTGATCGAAAGGGTGATGAACGTAAGTTCGGAAGAGTTGCTGGATGCCAATCAGGAGTTGAAAAAGATCAATGAAGAAATGGATCGCTTTGTCTATAGCACCTCTCACGATCTGAGAGCTCCTCTCCTCTCTATTTTAGGTCTACTCAATATTATTGAGAAAGAAAACAAACAATATGACATACAAGGCTATCTGAAGCTTTTAAGAGACAGCACAGTTAATCTAGATAAATTCATCAGTGATATCATTGACTACTCCAGAAACTCTCGTCTAGAAGTAGAAAAAACCCAAGTAGACATAGGAGAAATCATCAATGAATCCTTCAAGCACCTGAATTACCTACCAGGCTGCTCCACGCTCCTAAAATTGGTCAATATCGATGCTAAAGAGAAGTTTTACAGCGACCAGAGGCGTTTGGTTATTATCTTTAACAACCTCATATCAAACGCTATTAAATATCAGAATCCAGATTTGACGGATAGCTACATCAACATAGAGGCCGAGATTGATGTTAAGGAAATGAAACTGGAAATATCCGACAATGGGATAGGAATTGAGGAAAGTTATCTCCAAAAGATTTTTGACATGTTCTATCGAGCCAGTCCAGACTCAAAAGGTTCAGGCTTGGGCTTGTACATTGTGAAGGAGGCCATTCAGAAACTCAATGGGAGCATTGCAGTAGAGTCTACCTTAGGCATGGGAACTAAGTTTAGTGTGGTTATCCCCAACATTGAACGACATTAAGCTAAGTAAATCGCCTAATTATTTAATATAACCCATAGTTGGTATGGTTTTGTATGCTACTCTATGTAAAGCAGCATACAAAATGGAATCTCTAGAAATATTTGCGATTGGCTGGGCAATTATTGCACTGATCATATTTGGTCTACAGGCAAGTCAGGCACAATCAGATAACAAAAAGCACGAAGAGCAATGGGATGTAAAATCACCAAATCAGAAGAATTGAGTCTAATGCCAATTCTCCGTTTTCAGATTTTGCACCGCCCTCATGACATCTTTCTGACTGATCTGGCCTATCAACCTTCCATGGTCATCTAATACCGGAAAACGTCTTATTTTCATTTCTAAAAACATCCTTGCTGCTTCAAAAACATTCATTTCCGGATGAATTCTAACCACATTGGTCGCCATGTGATCTTTTACTTTTCCGCACATCGAAGGTAAATTGTGGTATTTTCCTTTGACGACCTCCTTGAGGCAATCACCCTCAGAGATGACCCCTACCAATTCGCCCATTGAATTGACCACTGGGGCACCAGATATTCGATGAGTAAGTAATTCTTGAACCACTTCCATGATCGATTGGTCTGGATGAAAAGTGATTAAATGCGTGGACATGTAGTCCTTGACCGAGATTCTTTGAGTTTCGATGACAACAGGTTTCTCCTCTTGAACACCTCTGTAGCTTTTTACCATGACATTGAGATTTTGGGTGAACTTATAAGATAGCCAATAACGGTCTAAATGTCAAGTAGATAACGATTTAATAATCGTCTCCCCACTGCTCATGTCAATTAAATAATCTTAGCTTAACAATGACTGAATGGCTTTTTCAGCTTTGTCAAAATCAAAACCCGCCAAAACATGCTTTAATTTAGCCTCTATTTGATCATTAGCCGGATCACCAATACTACCCAGGTGTGTATGATTCACTTCTTTAGAGAGCTTATCAGAACCTTCCTGTATAGCTTTCCCTACTTGTATGTAAGCATCACGAAACGGCACTCCTTGCAAAACCAGTCGGTTCACTTCTTCGACACTGAATAGGTCCTTGTATTTTTCATCCTCTATGATTCCGTCCTTCACTTTGATATTCTTCATAGCAAAGATCGCAATCTCCAGCGTGGACTTCAATTCATAAAAAGCGGGCAAAAAAGTCTCTTTTATCGTCTGCATGTCTCTATGATAGCCAGACGGCAAATTAGTCGTGATCAAACTAATCTCTGTAGAGAGTGACTGCAGCTTGTTCATTTTCGCACGTATCAGTTCGAAAACGTCCGGATTCTTCTTATGCGGCATGATACTGGATCCGGTTGTCATCTCAGCTGGCAACTCCAGGAAACCAAAATTCTGAGAGTTGTAAAGACAGATATCCATACTCATTCTGGACAGAGTCGCAGCAATGCTATTCATGGCGAAAGACACCGTCTTTTCTACTTTACCACGGCTCATTTGCGCATACACTACATTATAGCTCAGGTCATCAAAACCTAAGAGCTCAGTGGTCATTTTTCTATCCAGAGGAAATGAAGAACCATAACCTGCTCCTGAACCTAAGGGGTTTTGATTGGTTACTTTATAAGCCGCTTGAAGTAAATGAAGATCATCTGTCAAACTCTCCGCATAGGCCCCAAACCACAAACCAAAGGATGAAGGCATGGCCACCTGTAAATGCGTATACCCTGGGATTAATATGTCTTTGTGCTTTTTGCTCAGATCGTTCAGAGAAGTAAACAATTCAGAGACTAACTCGGCGATAGTTTTGATTTCATCACGGATAAAAAGGCGAAGGTCAACAAGCACCTGATCATTTCTCGATCTACCACTATGAATCTTCTTCCCTGTATCTCCCAGCTTTCGGGTTAGCATCAGCTCCACTTGCGAGTGAACATCCTCGATCCCATCCTCAATCACAAAACCGCCAGCATCTACAACCTTTAGAATCTCTTTCAACTCTCTCAACACATCACTGAGTTCATCTGAGCTAAGCAAACCAATGCTTTCCAGCATAGTCGTATGAGCCATAGAACCATAAACATCAAACTTGGCAAGCAGCAAATCAAGTTCTCGATCTCTACCTACGGTATAGTTTTCTATGTCTTTAGATACTTCCGTGTTTCCTTTATCCCAGAGTTTCATATTTGCTTGCTTTTGGCCTCTAGCACATGGCTATTGGCATTTCATTTAATTCCCAAGCCATCAAGCAGCTTGATGTACAATTCTATTCCTTTTTCTATCTCATCTACATAGATGAACTCGTCTGCCGTGTGTGATCGTGCCGAATCTCCAGGACCAATTTTGATCGAGGTATAAGGCATCAAGGCCTGATCGGACAAAGTAGGCGAACCATACTTCTTCATTCCGAGACTCTCACCACGTTTGACTATCGGATGATCGGGTGAAATCCCCGAAGAATTCAATCGTAATGAACGGGGTTTAACCTCTACATCCAATTCCTTTTGTAAGATATCTACCACTTCCTGATTGCTGTAGGCATCCGTCGTTCGCACATCTATCACGAACTTGCAAGAATCAGGCACTACATTGTGCTGGGTTCCCGACTCGATCAGCGTGACAGTCTTTTTGATGGGACCAAACACCTCTGACTCCTTGAATTCCAGCTTTCGGAGTTTTTCTATTTCATCCAGTGCCTTATATATGGCATTCACTCCTTCTTCTCTGGCTGCATGTCCACTGACCCCTTTAGCCTCACAGTCGATTACAATCAACCCTTTTTCTGCAATTGCCATATCCATCAGCGTGGGCTCACCCACTATAGCCAAATCCACCTTTCCTAATTCTGGAATCAAGGAAGCTATACCATTGGCACCAGAGACTTCTTCTTCAGCTGTGGCCGCCAAAATCAAATTGAACGGCAAATTCTCCTGATCATAAAAATGAACAAAGGCCATAATCAGAGAAACCAATGGACCTCCCGCATCATTACTACCGAGCCCATGCAATCGCCCTTCGATGATTTGAGCCTTGAATGGGTCCAGAGTATAAGTAGAGGCCGGCTTGACCGTGTCTATATGCGAATTGAGTAAAATCGTAGGTTTACTACCATCAAAATGCCTGGATTTGGCCCAGGTATTATGTCCTGATAGGTTTAATTCAATGTTCTTAGATAGTAAAAAATCACGGACCACCTTAGCCACATTCTCTTCCTGCCGACTGAAAGATTCCGTTTCTATCATCTGGGACAGTAATTGAACTGCCTGTCTCGTATTCTCGTTATATTTCGAATCTATTTCAAGCATAAAGTAGTTCCGGGATAATCTTCGCTTTGAACCTTGTCCAGGGAATCAAAATGACAGATTTTAACTGTATCCACACCTGCATTGATCGCATCAAACGCATTGTCCAACTTAGGAATCATGCCATCGACTATGACTCCCTCTGACTTATATTTTTCGTAACCTTCAGGAGTAATTTCTGGGATCACCACCTTGTTTTCAAAGTCGCTCAACACACCCGGCTGCTCAAAGCAGTAAACCAGATCTACCTGATATTTGTCAGCCACCCCTCTCGCAAGTTCTGAAGCAATGGTATCCGCATTGGTATTGAGTAATTGCCCTTGATTATCATGAGTCAAAGCACATACAACCGGTACCAAACCGGCATCAAACAAAGACTTAAGCAGTTCGGAATTTACCTCTTCCACATCTCCTACAAAACCATAATCAATGGTTTTGACTGGACGCTTCACGGATCGAATCAAGTTGCCATCCGCACCTGACAATCCTATAGATTGAACATTCAAGGCCTGAAGTTTAGAAACAATCTTCTTGTTGAGCCCACTGAAAACCATCGTCACAATGTCAATCGCATCTGCATCCGTGATTCTACGTCCCTCTACCATCTTAGGGGGAATGCCCATTTTGTTTTGGACTACAGAAGCAATATTACCCCCGCCATGCACCAGAATTTTATTGCCCTTTAGTGCAGCAAATTTCTTTAAGAATAAGTCTAACTCTGCTTCTTCATTGATGACTTTTCCGCCGATCTTAACAACCGTCAAAGTGTCTTTCATTTGAATAGGATTTGCTTTAATTATTTGATCTCAAGAACCTCTTTGAGAACCATTTGGGCTGATGTTATTCTATGTTTGGCCTGAGGCATGATGATGGATGAGTCGCTATCCAACACCTCGTCTGTGGCGATTACATTCCTTCTGATAGGTAAGCAATGCATGAATTTGGCATCATTGGTCAAATTCATCTTTTCCTGATTTACCGTCCAGTTCATGTCCTGAGATACCACCTGACCGTAGTTCGCATCCTGAAAAGCCGACCAGTTCTTGGCATAGATGAAATCTGCTCCTTCAAAAGCCTTTTTCTGATCATATTCCACCTTGGCCTCTCCCACCATAGATGGGTCAAGATCATAGCCTTGTGGATGAGTCACCACTAAATCATAGTCCATTTGATTGCCCCATTGCAGAAAGGAATTGGCCACTGCCTGCGGCAAAGCCTTTGGATGAGGAGCCCAGGTTAAAACGACTTTAGGTTTCGACACCTTTTTGTATTCTTCGATGGTAATCATGTCAGCAAAAGATTGCAAAGGATGCAATGTAGCTGACTCCATATTTACCACTGGAATAGAACAATGCTTCACAAACTGGCTCAAAACCTGCTCCGCATAATCATTGGCCTTATCGCTCAAAGATGCAAAGGATCTGATTCCCACCGCATCAAAATAAGAGCTGATTACTCCTGCTGCCTCAACGATGTGTTCACTCTTGCTACCATTCATGACCACCCCATCTTCAAACTCCAATTGCCACCCTTCAGAAGAAAGGTTGAAAACAAAGGATTCGATTCCCAGGTTAAAGGCTGCTTTCTGCATACTAAGCCTTGTCCTGAGACTGGGGTTAAAAAATAACAGGCAAATGGACTTCCCACTTTTATCCAGTGGGCCGCCATTTTCGATTTTTTTCTGTAATTCTATTGCTTTACCAATCCACCCAATGGGATCAGCCACATCATCTATGGAGCAAAAGTTCATCATAGCAATTCTTTTAACGCGTTGATAAAAATATCAGCTTCTTCTTTTCCGATCGTCATAGGAGGAAGCAGTCGCAGCACCTTTGGATCGGTCGCAGCGCCCGTAAAGATCTTATATTTTTTCAATAATTCGCCTCTTAATTCTTTGACCGGCTCTTCAAATTCTAGCCCCAAAAGTAGTCCTTTTCCTCTTAGTCCTTTAATCGCCTTAATATCTTGAAGTTGCGACAGGATGTATTCTCCCATCTGTTGGCTATTTTCTATGAGATTTTCTTCTCTGATGGAATCCAAAACAGATAATCCAGCAGCACATGCCAGGTGATTTCCTCCAAAAGTGGTCCCCAACTGACCAAAGCTCGCCTGAAATTTAGGAGATATAATTACACCTCCTACTGGGAAACCATTCCCCATACCTTTTGCTATGGTGATGATGTCTGGCTTGATGTCGGCATACTGATGGGCAAAGAATTTACCTGTTCGTCCATATCCAGATTGCACTTCGTCTAGAATCAGAATCGTTTCAGTCTCCCGACATGCCTTTTCCAGTCCTTCCAAAAAGTCAGTTCCTGGATCATTGATTCCACCAATTCCCTGGATTCCTTCGATGATCACACAGGCTACATCCTGAGCCGCCAAGGCATCTCTGACACCCTCCAGATCTCCTAGTTCGAACAGCTGAATATTGTCCGTAAAATTAACAGCAGCCTGAATTTTCGGGTTATCCGTGGCAGCCACTGCCAATGAGGTACGTCCATGAAAACCATTTTTGAAAGCTAGTATTTTTCTTCTTCCATTGTGAAAAGAAGCCAATTTCAAAGCATTTTCATTCGCCTCTGCTCCTGAATTACACAAGAAAAGGCTGTAATCCTCATAGCCTGACATCTCTCCTAGTTTTTTCGCTAGCTCTTCTTGCTGTGGGATTTGAACTGAGTTAGAATAGAAGCCTATTTTAGCAACCTGTTCAGAGATGTTTTTAACATAAGTAGGGTGCGAGTGTCCAATAGAAATAACGGCATGTCCTCCATACATATCCAAATACTTCTCCCCTGCATTGTCATAGACATAGTTGCCTTCTCCCCGCTCAATGGTTATATCAAATAAAGGGTATACCTTATAATTCTCCATATTTACTTTTCAATCATTATTTCGGATATCTTCTCATAGGACTTCATCAGGCCTTTGATCAGAGCAGAGCTCAATCCTTCGTGTTCCATTTCATTTAATCCCGATATGGTACATCCCTGAGGAGTAGTTACCTTATCAATTTCTTCTTCTGGGTGACTGCCGGACTCTACCAAAAGAGTAGCCGCTCCCAAACAAGCCTGAGTCGCCATTTCCTTTGCCTCAGGAGCATCAAACCCTAATTGGATAGCTCCCTGGGTAGTAGCCCTAATCAACCTCATCCAAAAGGCAATGCCGCTGGCACAAACCACGGTAGCCGCTTGCATTTTCCTCTCTTCGATAACCAAGGTCTCTCCCATCGCATTGAAGATCTCCTCTGCTAGTCCAATCTTATCCTTGCCCGTACCATTAGTACATAGACAAGTCATTGATTCACCTACAGAAATGGCAGTATTAGGCATACTACGGATGATCGCGACATTCTTGCCCACTACTTCTGCAATCTCATCGATTTTTCTTCCTGTAATGGTTGAGATCAATACATGCCTCTTCACATCAAGCTCTCCTTTTATCTCCTCAAGAATTGCATTGATTTGATTCGGCTGAACACACAAAATGATAATATCAGAAGCCCTGACCGCATCGACATTTGAAGGGGTTACCAACACGTGTGGATGCTTTTTCCAACCGTCCAGATTAGATACATTTCTCTTTGTCAAGACCAATTGCTCAACATCAAAATTTGTTTGATCTACCAGGCCCTGAGCGATAGAAAGACCTAAGTTTCCGACTCCTATTAATGCTATTTTCATTTTTCTATTAGTTGATGGTTATTGAGTTAAATTGCTAATTAGATATTTGGTTAATAAGATAATAAGTTATTTAGTTGCTTGCTTGTTAAGGTAAGCGATTTAGCCATTTAACACCTTATTTGCATGTAGAATCTTACTTCTATAATGCATCATAGACTCTTGGTTAATATATCCCTCATCATGAGCGTCAATTATGTGATTCAATATTTCCATAAGACTTCCTCTAGCATTTCTGCAAAACTTCGAGTTCTCTTTATAGTGAAACCGACCAAAACCTTCTGCAATATTAGCGCCTACTGATCGAGAACAACGAATCAGTTGATCTACTAATCTATATTTCTCATCAGAAGAAAAGCCCCTCACCAGTTCTTTAATTTCCAACTTAAGTTGCCTGGCTAATTTCCAAGCTTCTAACTCTTCAAAAGTTTCGAAAGCCATCTTAGTAACTCATTCAACCTAATAACTTAATATCTATCCTTTAAAACCCTACACTCTTTAGCTGCAACCCTGTCTTCTGATCCAGGCCAAACATCAAGTTCATATTCTGAACCGCCTGACCACTAGCACCTTTTACTAGATTGTCTATACAGGATTGTACCAAAACAGTATCTCCATGCTTTTGCACGTTGATTAGGCATTTATTGGTATTGACTACCATCTTCATATCGGGCGCCTCATCCAATACATATACAAATGCTGCATCCTTATAAAAATCCTTGTAGGCAGCAATCACTTCCTCTTCACTCAAAGTGCATTGAGTATAGACACTGGCAAAAATACCTTTGGTAAAATTGCCGCGAACAGGAAGAAACTTCACGTCTCCGGCATAGCCATTTTGCAATTGCTGAATGGATTGATTGATCTCCCCCAGGTGCTGGTGACTGAATGCCTTGTAGATAGAAATATTGTTGTTTCTCCAACTGAAGTGACTGGTCTTAGAAGGATTTTGACCTGCACCGGTAGATCCGGTGATGGCATTGACATGCACATCCTCGGTCAATTGACCTTTGGCCGCCAATGGCAGTATAGCCAGCTGAATCGCAGTAGCAAAACAGCCAGGGTTGGCAATCTTAGTCGCACCCTTGATGGCTTCCAGGTTCAATTCAGGCAAACCATAAACAAAACCATCTGCATCTTCCTTCAGTCTGAACTCATTGCTGAGATCCACTACTTTTAAAGAAGCTGGCACCTCATGGCTTTCTAAAAAAGTTCTTGAGTGGCCATGTCCGGAGCAGATGAAAATCACATCTACTTCATCCAGCTTCAACTGATCAGTAAAATCTCCTTCGATATCTCCAATCAAATCCTTATGAATGGAATGGATCGGGTTACCTGCATTACTGGTACTGTGAACAAAAGTCACATCAGTCTCAGGGTGCCCAACTAATATTCTTAATAATTCTCCTGCTGTATAGCCAGCTCCGCCTATTACGCCTACTTTAATCATTATTTATTGAATTGTAGATTTTAGATTGGTTAGCCAAAATTTTGGTAAAACCTTTCACATCCTCACCAGACCAGCCGTTGTTCATCTCGCCATACTGACCAAAATCTGATGCCATCAAATCCTTCTCAGATTCGATTCCAATTACTTCAAATCGATAAGGTGCCAATTTGATTTTCACCTTACCAGACACATTTCTTTGTGTGTTTTCAAGAAACACTTCAATATCTCGCATCACAGGATCAAGGAATTGCCCTTCGTGCAATAACATACCATACCAGTTAGCCAATTGCTCTTTCCAGTGCTGTTGCCATTTGGTCAAATTGTGCTTTTCTAGCAAATGATGGGCTTTGATGATGATCAAAGGAGCCGAAGCTTCAAAGCCTACGCGACCTTTGATACCGATGATGGTATCCCCTACATGCACATCTCTACCCACTCCATATTTAGAAGCAATGTCTCTCAGTGTCTCCACAATCTTCACAGCCCCCATGGACTCACCATTAAAGGCTGTCAACTGTCCTTTTTCGAAAGTCAATTCTACATCTTCGCTTCCCTCTTTCTCTACTTGACTAGGCCAAGCCTCTTCGGGCAGAGTCAAATTAGAAGTCAAGGTCTCATCTCCACCAACAGAAGTACCCCAGAGTCCTTTGTTGATCGAATATTTCGCCTTCTCCCATGAGATATTTACACCTTTTCCTTTCAGATACTCAATCTCAGCCTGACGAGAAAGTTTATTATCTCTAATAGGCGTGATGATCTCTACATCTGGACAAATAATCTGGAAAATCAAGTCAAAACGAACCTGATCATTACCAGCTCCTGTACTACCGTGGGCGATATAGTCTGCATCGATAGATTTGGCATATTTTGCAATCGCCAAAGCCTGAAATGCACGTTCAGCACTCACAGATAGCGGATAGGTATTGTTTTTCAAGACATTACCATAAATCAAATACTTGAGACACTCGTCGTAGAAGTCCTGAGTCTTTTCCAGGTTGACATGCTCCACCACACCAAATGACCTAGCCCTTTGTTCGGTCTCAGCCAATTCATCTTCTGAAAAACCGCCTGTATTTACGAGGGCTGTGTAAACATCCAGACCTAATTCCTCTCGCAAATAGAAGGCGCAGTAGGTAGTATCCAAGCCTCCACTAAAAGCCAATACAACTTTCTTCTTACTCATTTCTTCTTCTGTTTTCTTTGATTCTTAAAATTGGTCAAGCGCTGGAAACGCTTGGCGATTATTCCTTTTTCCTTGATTACAAATTTATTGGATGCTTCATGTAAAAGCATACCCGTGCATAGGCAGTTTCTTCTTTCGTTCCGCTCCAGGATATCATAGTTCGGACAGCTTTGACAGCCATTCCAAAATTCATCATCTTTTGTCAGTTCGGAGAAGGTAACAGGTCGGTACCCCAGCTCATAATTGATTTTCAAAACCGCCAAACTCGTAGTGATCCCAAAGATTTTCGCTCCAGGATACTTTTCTTTTGACAGCTTCAGCACCTTCAACTTGATGCGTTTGGCCAAACCAATATTTCTGAAATCAGGATGTACTACCAGACCAGAGTTGGCCAGATACTCCTTATTCTGCCAGGTTTCGATATAAACAAAACCTGCCAACTCCCCTTTTTCACCAAGGGCAATGACCGCTTGGCCATTGTTGATTTTCTTTTCTATGTATTTCGGGTCCCGCTTGGCAATACCTGTCCCTCTTGCTTTGGCAGCAGACTCGATCAACTCACATATAGCCTGGGCATATTCTGCATGCTCAGGGTTTGCATATAGCACATCAACGTTCATATTCGGATGAACTTAGTCGTTAAACAATAAAATTTCTGGTAATTAGATATATGATATGCGACCACCACGTAGGCAATCATTATTTAGCAGACCCCAAAGGGCCTTCTGTTCCTCCTTGTTCTAGGAGCAACTGCAACAAAATCGATATGTGAAGCGAGTGCTTTCATATTTGAGAGGCCAAAGAAAGAATATTTTCATCAAATCACCGCATTCACCCGACTAAATCTTAAGGATACGCAAATAATTTAGACGAAACTCAATACAACACCCATATCATGATAAATTTCGCAATCTTAAACAGCAAAAACAATCATTTATTGCGGATCGAATGTTTAGCCTAGCTGGCTTTCTAACACTTGCTTTTCCTTTGAATAATCGATGCATTCAGGCAGACTTTCTATCCTGGATAAGATAGATTGGACAAAACGCTTATGAGCAGCCGAATTCGGATTGAATGCTTTGTGATTTAAGGCCGAAAGGACTTGTTTCCATTCCTTCATAAAGACTCTGGCAGGCTCTTCGAAAGCCACTTCCTGAAAGTACTCCCAAATGTATTGCTCCGCCTGTGCTGATGGGTGAATCATGTCTTCCTTGTAAAAACGATAGTCTCTCAACTCATCCATCATGATTTCATAGGATGGAAAGTAATAAACATCATCTCCCTCGAGTTCAGAGCATAATACACGCAAAAGAGACTTACTGAGCTGGTTCTCCTCCATGCCATCTTTGACATGTCTTACCGGGCTAACAGTCAGAATGATTTTCAGCGAAGGATTAAGCTGTTTAACCCCTTCTTGAAAAGAAACAAATGCCGTTTTCATCTCTTCCAGAGACAAGAGCCTTTTATTAAATTCACCCTGAGGCACTTTATGACAATTGGCCACCACGCCAGCCCCAACCACGAGCTCATAGACATGAGCAGTTCCTAAAGTAACGATCAGCCAATCTGCCTTTTGAATAAAGGCATTTACCTCCTGATGCTTAGCTCGAAGCAATGTTTCAAGCGAGGACACCGAATCTGCCCTGAGATCAAAATGATAATCATAATGACAAACCATACCATCACGCTCAATGAACTTGTCTGGCTCTGGATCACTCTTCTGATCAATGAGTTTGATCAGAGAAACAGGGTTGAAAATGACACCAAATGGATTGACCAAAGCATCAAACTTATAGTCTTGCAGGTACCCTCCCATCCTATCGGCAAAGCATGAGCCAATAGACAGGACCTTATGTCCAAGGGCCATTTGATGAAGGAAGGGTTTTCGTTTGATTTTGGTTTGCAAATCCATATACAGAATCAAATATAGACACAAAAAAACCCGAGTCAACAGACCCGGGTTTCATTATCTTGAGTATTGAGAGTGATTATTCAGCTACTACGCTTAGAGTAACTTCATGCTTCACTTCCTTGTGCAAATCCAAAGTCAATTGGTATTCACCCAAATTCTTGATAGAAGAACCGAATTCGATTTTCTTTCTATCAACTTCAAAACCTTTAGCAGCTAGAGCATCAGAAACCTGAAGTGCAGTGATGGCACCAAAGATTTTGCCGCTTTCGCCAGCTTTAGTTCTTACTTCTATTACCATATCACCGATAGAGTTAGCCAAATTCTCAGCATCTTGCTTGATCTTTTCTGCCTTGTGAGCAGCTTGACGAACGTTCTCAGCGATTTTTTTCTTGTTAGACTCACTACCAATGATCGCAATTCCTTGTGGAATCAAGTAGTTTCTTCCGTATCCAGGCTTCACAGTTACAACATCATTCTTATAACCAAGGCCCTTGATGTCTTCTTTCAATATAACTTCCATGTCCTTGTATTATTTTAATGAATCAGTAACGTATGGCAACAAAGCAATATGTCTCGCTCTTTTAACAGCTTGAGTTACTTTGCGCTGGAACTTCTGGCTTGTACCAGTCAATCTTCTTGGTAAAATTTTACCTTGCTCGTTCACGAACTTCAAAAGGAAGTTAGCGTCTTTATAATCGATATACTTGATACCGTTTTTCTTGAACCTACAGTACTTTTTCTTTCTGTCGGTTCTGTTCATTGGTTCATTTACTAATGTCATGATGCAGCCTCCTCTTTCTTTTTGTTAAATGCACCGCTTTTTCTCTTCTCGTTGTAAGCCAACGCGTGCTTATCCAAAGCAGTAGTTAAAAATCTCATGATTTTCTCGTCACGTCTGTACTCAGTTTCAAGAGCATCTACGATAGTTGGCTCACCTTCGAATTCGAACAATTGGTAAAAGCCTGTAGATTTGTGCTGTATCGGATAAGCTAGCTTTTTCAAGCCCCAGTTCTCTTCGTTAACGATTTTAGCACCGTTATCAGTAAGAACTTTTTTAAACTTTCCGACAGCATCCTTCATCTGATCATCAGACAAAACGGGAGTTAAAATGAATACCGTCTCGTAATTTTTCATTGTGAAAATATTAAGTTTTAAAAATCGAGGGGCAAAATTAGATATTCCATTTGTTACATCCAAGTGTTTTTAGGCTTAGAATTCATCAATTCTCTTGAATGTATTCTCAAATAGAGAAGCAAAATTACCATTTTGAGATTGGATCAGACACAAAAAAGCCAGTACTTTTCAGCACTGGCTTCATTTATACACCTATTTGAAGATTATTCACAAGTAGCATCCATCAATTGGGCATCCCAGCAGTGATACAATTCATCTTGAAAGTAAGCATGGCTCTTTACCTGGCCATATCCCGCTTCATGATTCCAATCGACATATATTTCATTAGAGGCAGAAACATCTGTTATCATGACAGACCTGTCCAAATCGGCATTTAAATCAACCGAGTAACTGACAGAACTTCCCAGATTATCTCCTTCTTTCTCAACAGTAAAAGTGACATTGGCTTGCTCGCTATCGTCTATTCTAGACCACTCGCTGCTTAACCATGCGCTAGGGTTCTCAGGACTTTCGTAAAGTGTCCAACTACCTGCACTACCGTCTAGTTGCGAAGCTCCATCGAACCATACAAATTCTTCTATCGTGCTACCCAGAGAGATATATCCTATCCACGAAACATCTGTTCCATCTACACTTGCAGTAAGTTTCACTTGATATTCTCCTTTATTCGGAACGTTAAAAGATCTTTCCCAAATCCATAAACCGCTTTCCACATCAAATTGGGCTTGCGTTCCTACTGTTGCTTTAAATGCAGTGACTGGAACTACCAAATGCTGATATAATATAGAAGAATAGACCGCTACATTCACCGCTGCATATCCCCAATTGGATATTACGGCTGCTTGTCGACCCGATTCGGAAGAACTAGAAAAGGAACCAAATTCAGGAGCCATACTTGAAGTTGGTGGTAAAACCGGTTCTGCTCCTTGCAAATCCCCATCACCTTCTTCACTACATGCACTTAACATAACTAAGGGTATCAATACCCATGCAATTAAACGTTTCATAAGACTCAGTTTAAATTTCAAAATTTTATTCATACCCATGAGAGTCCAAAGACAGTGCCAAGTCTCTCAATAGTAAACTGAATCTTCAAATGAATTATTTTATTGCCAGGCTATATATCCCATTGCTCATTGAGTATGGTGATGGCATGGTAGCCAGTCAAATCGAACTGGCAGGGAACTACGGACACATAGTTATCTGAGATAGCCCACTCGTCATTGTCTTCTCCTTTGTCGTGATTGATAAAATTTCCAACCATCCAATAATAGTTTCTACCGTGTGGATCTCTTCGCTTGTCAAACTCCTCCTCCCATCTGGCATTGGCTTGTCTACAAATCTTTATTCCCTTCAAAGCTTGCTTCTGCTTAGGAGGAAAATTCACATTCAAAGCTATCCCAGTAGGTAAGCCATGCTCCAATACATTTTTGGTGATTTTAGTTACATACTCATCCACATGTGAAAAATCCGCATCTGCACTAAAATCACATAAGGAAAAACCAATGGCTGGTCCTCCTTCGATCGCACCTTCTATGGCTGCAGACATGGTGCCGGAGTACAGCACACTGATACTGGTATTGGATCCATGATTAATTCCTGAAACCACAAGATCAACCTTTCGATCCTTGAGCACTTCTCTTTTCGCCAATTTGATACAATCAGCAGGCGTCCCCGAACATTCATAGGCCAGAATGTCTCCAAAAAGATCTGATTTAACCAATCGCAAAGTATCTCCAACCGTGATGGCATGCCCCATACCAGACTGAGGTTTGTCTGGCGCTACCACTACTACTTCACCCATTTGAGCCATCAGCTCTACCAGCTTTCTGATTCCATTAGAAGTAATACCATCATCATTAGAGACTAAAATCAAAGGCTTAGACATACGTATTTCTTTTTTGGTTTAAAGCTAAGTCAGGCCTAACTCATAGTCCAAGCTTTAAACAAAAAACCCTGACAAAATGTTGCCAGGGTTTTCTTTGACTTCTTTTTCGTTAGTCTTTCTTCACACTTCCACTGCTGGAAGTATCAGCATCTACTTTTTCCGGTGCACCTTTATATACTACCCGGCCACTAGAGCTAGCTTTGGCCATGAGCTCCTCACTTACTGAAACCTCTATTCGGCCTGATGAGCTCACATCAGCTTTGACCCCTTTAGATTCTAAACCGAAACCTTCGTATCTACCTGATGAGCTTACCTCTATCACCTGAGTATTGGCATTGCCCGACAATGAGGCCCTACCACTGCTCGATACATCCACTTTTAATCTATCCACATCCAACTCCATTTCTAATCGACCCGAACTACTCACCTTGATAGCAAGTTCCTCGGATTTCACCACACCTTTGGTATTCAACCTCGCAGATGAACTCACCTTAACTTCTTCTATTTCTCCGGAATAAGTGACAACAACCGTTACTTCATTGTTTCTGTAATTACCACTTTCCATATGGATTTTCAAATTGTCTCCGAACACTTCCGTCAACACATTTTCGGTCTCTGTATTAGTAGTCGAAATTTTTGCCTCATTTTTACTTCCTTTGACCAAAGTGACCTTAATAGATTCGCCTACGCTCACTTCAGTAAATGCATCAAGACTTCTAGTTTCTTCTTCTTGGGCCATTGCCAGAGTGGAAATGAACATCCCAAGTACCATTATAAAGCTATATTTTGTTTTCATGATTAGTTATTTGTTTTCTATTAGACAGCGGATATATCTAATGGTTGCACATCCCTTCAAAATATTACACGCTCAAGGATATTTGTTTAGCTTTGCAGCTTGATTTTTTAGGAAATGAAAAAGGTTGCATTTTATACTCTGGGCTGCAAGCTCAACTTTTCAGAAACATCTGCTATCAGTCGTCTTTTCGAAGAAGAGGGCTATGAGAAGGTGCAGTTCGAAGAAACACCGGACATCTTTGTGATCAACACTTGCTCGGTGACTGAAAATGCAGATAAAAAATGTAAGCAAATCGTAAAAAGTGCCAAGAAGATTTCTCCGGAATCTTTCGTGGTGATCATTGGATGTTTTGCGCAGCTCAAGCCTAAAGAAATTTCCGAAATTAAAGGAGTCGATGCTGTTTTAGGAGCTGCCGAAAAGTTCAAACTTCTGGAACACCTTAAAGCTTTCGAAAAGACCAAAGAAACGATCGTTTGTGCTTCTGAGATTTCAAATGCTACCGAATTCAACAATGCTTACTCAAAAGCAGACAGAACCAGGACTTTTCTCAAAGTTCAGGATGGCTGTAACTATGGTTGTGCTTTTTGCACCATTCCACTGGCCCGTGGCAAAAGCCGCAGCGATGCAATCGAAAACATCATAGCCTCTGCCAAAGAAATAGCAGCCTCTGGTGTGAAGGAAGTGGTTTTGACTGGAGTCAATATTGGTGATTTTGGTATTCAGGAAGGTAGACGAAAGGAGAAGTTTCTAGATTTGATAAAAGCGCTAGATGAGATCGAAGGAATCGAAAGATTCAGAATCTCATCCATTGAACCGAACTTATTGAGCAATTCGATCATCGAATTTGTAGCTCAAAGCAAAAAGTTTGTTCCTCACTTTCATATCCCTCTACAATCAGGAAGCGACAAGATTTTGAAATTGATGAATCGACGATACCTGAGCGGTCTGTATGTGGAACGCGTAGAAAAAATCAAATCTCTCATGCCTGATGCATGTATAGGTGTAGATGTGATTACCGGTTTTCCTGGAGAGAGTCATGAAGATTTTCTGGACACTTACAATTTCATCAACGAATTAGATGTGTCCTATCTGCACGTTTTCACCTATTCCGAAAGAGACAATACCCAGGCTATAGAGATGGAAAACCCGGTACCATATACCGAAAGACAAGAAAGAAGCAAAATGCTCAGAATCCTTTCTGAAAAGAAAAAACGAGCATTCTATCTGTCACAAGAAGGAACAACAATGGAAGCTTTGATGGAAGGTGATATCAAAGATGGATTGATGCATGGCTTCACTGCCAATTATATCAAAGTGGAATTTCCTCATGATGAGGATTTGGTCAATCAGTTGTTGCCAGTCAAACTGGAAACAACCACTGAAAACCTGACAATGGCAGTTAAGGAATTAAAAGAGATTAACGCTTAATTATTTTGATTTGACAGGAAATTCGAATCTAAGATAATCCCAGGCAAAACTTACGACTCCTTTATCTGAGATTTTGAATACCATTCTTTCTTGAGATTCTTTGGCTTGCATGACTGGTACCTTGAACCGAACAACGTCCTGAGTTTCGTCATAGTCATATGCACCCCATACGTCATATTTCTTATTCAGAATAACTGTCCAATCCTCAGTTTCAGACGGAATGGTATATAAGGCATAATTACCAGCCGGAATAGACGTTCCTGCAACTACGATATCCTTATCAGCAGAAAAAACAGTAGCTTCATTGGCACCTGTTCTCCAGATCTTATCATATTTCACCAAATCACCCCAAATGGTTCTATCCTTCACCCCTGGCTGACTATAAGTAATATAAACCTGAGTACCATTGATATTTTGAGTGGCTCGTGCCGGTGGAGAAGGCCTATTGCTGGCTTCCTTTCTATACTGTTCAAAATCCGAAGAATCTGCAGATACATAATTCTGCGAGTATTCCGCCCTATGACAACCTACTACAAGGACCAGTAAGCCCGCAGCTACTGCCCAACCAATCTTCCCGTTCTTCATCAAATCTATCTTGTGTGTTATATGTTGTGACTATTCCAACTTACGAAGATTAAGATAATATGTTTAAACACACAAAGACTTAATAAAATATTGTGAATGAAAGTGACCGTTTTAGCACAACTATGTTCAATAACGTTCAAAAAGGGCTTTTTAAGAAATATTTAACCTACTGTATTTCAATATTTTATGTTTTAGGCACAGTTTTAGAGATTGTTTAATATCTAAACAACAATAATATGGGCATCATAGGTATAGAAGTTCCTGAACTCAACGAAGGCCAGGACATTGTAGTGGATATAAAAGTCAATGGAATCGAAAAGCAGTACAAATATAGGGTAGAACTGTTTTATTGGGATGATTGTCCTTTTCCTACAGATGATAGAGCCGAATGCATCAAACAACTGATCGCCAACTACGACGAAAGCTGGCAATTGGCACATATCGGTATCCCTAATGACACCTATGTCCCCATTACTTTCAAAAAGAAACGAAACTCTTAATAAAAGTCAATCAAGTCAAAGCCCGCTCCCGTTACAGCAGCGGGCTTTTTTTAGCTTTTGGTTGTGATATTGATCTTTTTCAATGCATTCTCCCTACTTAGCTTTCCATCATTGTAGTCCTGTAGGATGTCAAATGGAATACTGGCTTCTAAGCTTGAAGGCATATTGCAATCTATACATTGAGTCAACTTCACCTGAATCATGAGACTCTCTCCCGCATTCAATGATTTGACTGTTTTCCCGTAATCCAGCATATTGGCCTTGAGTTCTTGTTCAAACTGCGGATACATTTCATCCACTATCTTATTTCTTTCAACCTCAGTCAAACCTGATTTTCCTTGTGTCACGATTTTGTAATTGTCATGGCTGTACTGGATAGAAGAATACATCTTCATCTTGTACACCACCCCGTAATGCTCCAACTTCTCATAGGTGATCTTATTGGATGTATAGTAGGTAGTAGCCAGATCTGATTTATAGAGTCTTTGAAAAATACTCGCCAACAATTCTAAATCTGCCGGACGTTCATTCTCAATTTCGGATTGTGAATAAACTATCTTCTCAATTAAATCATCCCTTGAAATTTTACCTGCATCTAGGGCTTTGATATCGCTCATCACGATATGAGCATTTAACTTCAGTCCAGATTCATCCTCTTCTGTTGGCTGGATCTTGGTGGTTAGCATGATTTTATCGCTGTCCCTGAGCTGTCCAAAAAGCCTGGCATAATCGCTAAAATAAAGCTCTGACACGCGATGAAACAAATCATAGTATTTGTCTTCATCCTCTTGGGAACTTTTACGAGTAGAATTACGAACGACTATCACTTCTGGAGGCTCAGGTGGAGCAACCATAGCTCTGACTCTCACATCTACATCTTCACGATTACCGCTATGTATGGCTCTTTGATGGTCTCTTATTTCTCTTTTGATTTCTTGTTTTTCTTCCTCACTCAACCCCTTTCTACCCAGCTCCTCTTCCAGGTATTTTATTTCTTCCTCCAGTTCTTTTTTCTCTTCTTCACGTTCCTTCATTTCTTCTTCGTTCAGCTTCATGACATACTCATTTTCTCTAGCTATCATCTCAGCTTCCCTTGCATGCACTTCCGCTTCTGCAGCGATCTGCTCGGCCATGGCCTGCACCTCTGCGATCTTAAACTCCCATTCTGAGTCGTTCATTTCCCAATGAAAATCAAAGTCAGAATTAAAACTCTCTAGACTAAAAGAGCCTCCTCTGTTCAAATTGATCATGAGACCAAAACCAGGTACATAGTTCGATTTGACCTTTACTCCGAAAAAATCCCCTTCATCAGCTTCCGATTTGATTAATGAAGCTATCACATCCTCAGAGATCCGAAGATCCCGCTCCATCCTTTTGGAGTCTACTTCCTGTGCCATCAGGTGATTGACCGTCACCAGCATTAGCACTGCTATCCACTTATTCATATTTATTTACTTTGAGTTTTGACTAAATCGTAGAGGTTGGCTAGCAAGTTTTCCTGCTCCATCTGACGGGTACTGTAGTTATTCTCCATCATTCCGAGGTTAGACTGGATCATCTCCAGGTCATAAGCTCTTTGATTTTGATAGAACTCATTGTAATCCGCCAGTACCTTGTTCATATATTCTTTTTGGGTCTTATTAGATACCAAAAAGAAGTTTTCAATCATCTTTTTATTTCCATCATTCAGCTGTGCAACATATAGTTTCAGCATCTCATCATTGTTGGCCTTTTGCTTTTTCATGGCTTTGTTCAGGGCTAACTTTTGATTTTGCTCACTGCTGTCCACTCGATCCATAACAGAGGATTCAAGTGAAGCCAATTCTTCTTTCGTTCTTTGGTTCTGTTCGTCCACCGCCTCAGATATCCATTGTTGTACTTCATCTCTGGACACATCATCTCTGGTAGTTTTCACCTCTCCAAAGCTGAGTAATACGCCCCCTTCATTCTGAGTCACTCTTAGATCAAGAGCAAATGCCGCAACCAGTAAAATCAATCCAGCAGCCGCTACAGATCCAGTCCAGCGAACAGCCGATGAATGCCAAAAGCCTATTCTGTCCTCACTTCTTGTTTCATGTATCAGGAAAGGTGGAATCACTACTTCTTCCTCCATCACCTGCTGCAGGTGATCAGAAGTAGTCGACATTTGATCTAGATGATTTCTCAACTCCTGATCGGATTGCAGACGCTCCTCGAACCTTAGCTTTTCTTCTTTGCTCATCTCACCATACAGATAGTCGATGATCAACAGTTCATCATTCTTATTTTCCATAGTCGTATGATTCTTTAAATGCGCGATTCTTTTCTAATAATTTCTTCATGTTATTCAAGCCATAATAGAGTCTTGACTTAACTGTATTCTCTGACACTCCCAGTACCTCAGCTATTTCCCTAAACTTCAACCCCTCGTATTCCTTCATCAGGATCACTTCTTTTTGCTCCTCTCCCAGCATGTCCAGCGCTTCGATTACCATATTGGACAACTCCTTCTGCTCATAGCCTTTGTCAGCAGGTTCGACATGTTCACCTTTTGTGTACTCCTGCCCCTCCTCTTCGACCACAAACATCTTGGTTACTCTACTTTTCTTCCTGCCCTCTTCTCTGCAGATGTTAAGTGCTATGATGTATAGCCAGGATTTAAATTTGGCATTGTCCACCAATTGCTCCAGACTATCATACACCTTGATAAAAGTCCTTTGCGCTGCCTCACTGGCCAGATCATGATCTACAAAGTACTTGTATGAAAAATTATAAATCCTTTTGTACCAAATAGATACAAGTGAGTTGAAGGCCAGCTTGTCCCCCAACCTTGCGCGGACTAGCACACTTTCTGATCGATCCATATCCAGGTCAGGTAAGCTCATTAATAGTTTCGATTTTGATCATGATTCTATCTTTGTACCTATAGGATGATCAACTGATTCAAATAGTTTTAAAAGAATCGAAATTTATAAATAAAATTTATTCTTATACCTCCAATTCCAGATTCGGAGTTTGAAACACTAATTAATGCCCTGCGTTATTGTTTCATGATTCGAGAAATAAATCAAACAGGTTATGAGAGAAAAATTACAGCAGGAATTAGCTAAAATAATAAGACATGCGGACGTCAAGTTACTGAAAATATTGTACGCTTCTGCCAAGGTCTATCTGGAGGAAACCAAAAAGGAAGAAGAAAACAGCCAACTACACCGCATGGTCTATACCAGCTCAAGAGCGCCAAATTGTAATGAAGAAGCCATTGAACAAATACTGGAAGCTTCAAGAAGAAACAACAAACCTTTGGGCATCACGGGCCTATTGGTACATACTGAAATGCGCTTTCTTCAAATACTAGAAGGAAGTAAAAACACAGTTTTGGATGTTTACAATAGAATCCAGGAAGACCCCAGACATAGAGATTCTGAAATCAAATATTTTGAACCTGTAGACGAGCGCTATTTTTCAGACTGGCACATGGGATCCAAAAACATCGAAAAGGACAGCTTAGAATTTGACACGCAGATTGCCGCTGAAGAAAACGAAATTTATCAGGCCATGCTGGAGGGAGATAGAAGCGCCTACAAGGACGAAAGCATGAAGGCGCTCAAAACGTTCATGATATTGACATAATATGGCTATCACTACTAACAACTCAAAGCTACTCCCCTAACCTAAGTCCATAGATGGCCGTTAGACCTTCAAATCAAAACCAATAGAATGAAACAAATATTGCTTTTAGTGCTGGTATCAATTAGTTTGAAAAGTTGGGCACAGGATTCCTCAGACTATTATTATGAACTACCTGAACCAGCAGACAGCTATACCGCAGGCTCCGTTGCTTCCCGGCTACTCGATGGACTCGGTTATCGGTATTATTGGGCCACCGCTGGTTTGACAGAGGATGATTATAGCTTCCAACCAAACGATGAGGCTCGTAGCACTGGAGAAACCATCGATCACGTATGGGGACTGAGTGTAATTATCAGAAATGCGGCACAGCAAAAAGTTACTGACTTTAGTAAAATCGAAGGTCCTTCAACCTTCGAAGAGAAAAGAATAAGCACTTTGGAAAATATCAGAATAGCAAGTTTGATTTTGAAACAAAGCAAAGATCAAGATTTGGCTAAGTATGACTTGAACTTCTCAACCGGAGAGGGAATCAAGTCCTATCCCTTCTGGAATGGAATCAATGGACCCATTGCAGATGCAATTTGGCATGCGGGTCAGTTGGCTTCTTTCAGACGCAGTTCGGGCAACCCCATCAATCCCAACGCAAGTATGATGACAGGAAAAATAAAGACGAACTAGGCAATCCCATTTCCCAAAGGAAAAATCAAGGTAAAAACGCTTCCCTTACCCGGTTCAGAATCAACCGTAAGGGAGGCTCCTAATAGCTGTCCATATTCTCTTGCTAGACTAAGTCCGAGTCCCAAACCATCGGCCACCCCACCTTCGCTAACGTCTTGCAAAAAACGATCGAAAATCTTTTCCTGCATTTCCATTTTGATACCCAGGCCCGTATCTGCTACATATATTTGGTAATGGGTTTCGGTTATTTCATACCCAATCTTTACCTCTCCTGATTTGGTAAATTTTACTGCATTTTCAATAAGGCTACTCATTATTCGAGACAGCAACCCTCGGTCTGTTACCAGTTCGGATTGATCCGGATGACTATTATTCAAAATCAAATGCAGCCCCTTTGCCTTGGCCTCCAATAAATGTTTGTCATGCAATTCGCACATCAACTTGTAGAGAGAAAAATGTGTGTTTTTCAAAACGACTTGTTTCGTTTCTAATTGAGAAATATCCATGATATCATTAATCACAGTCAATAGCTTCCTGCAACTTTTATGAATAAAACCCACATATTTTTCTCTATCCTGATGAGTCAAGTCCTCATTCAACAACAAATCTGAAAAGCCCACGATTGCATTCATAGGAGTTCGGACTTCATGGGACATATTGTTCAGGAATTTGGTTTTGAGTCTATCACTTTCCTCGGCCCGTTCTTTGGCTATCTTCAGTTCATAATTATTCTTTTTCATGGCTTCTTCAGCCAGTACTCGATCCGTAATATCCGTAAGATATCCTTCGAGCATTTCTAGATTATCTCCATTAAATATTCCCGATCCCGATTCCTCAATCCACCTCCAATGACCATCCTTGTGTTTAATGCGATAAACAATATTGAAAACTTCCTTGTTCTCAATGGCCTTCTCTACTATTGGGCCAATTTTCTTTTCATCTCCAGGATGATAGAGTTCCACAAAACTGATGCGATCATCCAAAAAATCCTGCCGCGTATACCCGGTAACTACTTCCACCGCATCGTTGACGAGTAACATAGAGTAGCGATCGTCATTGAGACAGAGGTAGGCAACTCCAGGCAAATGATCCAATAAGATTTTAAATCTCTGGTCACTTTTTCTCAACTTTTCCTCTATCTGAGACTGCAACAAAAGCCGCTTTTTAAGGGCTTGATTCTCCTTTTGTAGAAAATCATTCTGTTCCTTCATTTTGGACAATTCAGATTCCTGTTGATCAACCTCAGACATTAAAATAAAGATTAGAAAAAGACATGATCAGATAATTTACTACGAAATTGGATGAGTTACCAATTTTTATTCACACATACTCAGCTCTACCCTAGCACCCAACAACAATTGCTAATATCTCACTCATCACACAAGATTTTTAGCAAATCCAGCGAATGTAAAATGTTATGCATGAATACTTTTGGTAATGACTGAATCAAGACCTAATTTATTTTCCAAACTTACTATATTAGAGGCAACAAGAAGAGGTGAATTGGCAGCTTAAAAAGTGACTTTTCATCTGATAGAACTAAATTATTAACAACGTTAACAAAAATAGAAAGCATGAAGATACTGGTTTGTATAACACACGTACCTGATACGACTTCAAAGATTTCCTTTACGGATAACAATACCAAGTTTGACAAAACTGGAGTACAATATATAATCGGACCTTACGATGACTATGCCCTTGCTCGAGCTGTGGAATTAAAAGAACAAAGCAGTGGCAGTATCACGGTCCTGAATGTAGGAGAGGCAGAAACAGAGCCTACTTTAAGAAAGGCTTTGGCTATTGGTGCGGATGACGCCATTCGTGTCAATGCAGATCCAGTAGATTCATTTTTTGTAGCCAATCAGATTGCCAATATTGCCAAGGAAGGAAACTACGACCTCATCATGATGGGACGTGAGTCTATCGATTTCAACAATGGAGTAGTGCATGGTATGGTTGCAGAGATTTTGGGCATCCCTGGTCTTTCACCTGTTATGACTTTGGATATCGAAGGCACTACCGCCAAGATGACACGAGAGATTGAAGGAGGTAAAGAATCACTGGAAGCAGAACTACCATTAGTTCTGGGATGCCAGGAGCCGATTGCGGAGTGGAAAATCCCGAATATGAGAGGGATCATGACTGCCAGATCCAAACCTTTGAATGTAGTAGAACCTTCAGATAATTCAGTTCGAACTCAACTGAACAATTATGAAATGCCTGCAGAAAAAGGTGCTGTAAAAATGGTAGATGCTGACAATGTATCAGAGCTTGTCAATTTGCTCAAAAATGAAGCAAAAGTCATCTAGTCTAAACAGCATAATCCATTGTTAAACATTGAACCAAAAGAAAATGTCAATATTAGTATTCATAGAAATATCAGAAGGAGAAATAAAAAAAACCTCTCTAGAGGCCATCAGCTATGCGAGCAACATTGAGTCTGGCGTGACAGCAATAGCATTCGGAGAGGCAAGCGAAGAGAACCTAAAGGTGGCTGGAAAAGCCGGAGCTAGTAAAGTCTTGCATGTAAGTGACGATAAATACAATGAAGCCAATATTCAGGCTTATGCATCCGCCATAGCCAAAGCGGCCGAAAGCGAAGGTGCAGAAACTATCGTATTAGCCAATTCATCATTGGGCGACCCTGTTGCTGCGAGGCTTTCTATCAAAATGGGCGCATCCCTAGCCAGCAATGTCGTAGCTGCTCCAGATACTTCCAATGGTTTCGTAGTTAAAAGAAGCATCTACACGGGCAAAGCATTCGCCAATGTAGATTTGACGGAAGGAAAACGCATCATCGGCATCAAGAAAAATGCAGCGACGATCAAAGAAGATGGAGGAGATCCAAGTATTGAAACCTTCTCTCCAGACGAAAATGCAGACGACTTTAAAGTAAAAGTTTTATCTCAGGAAAAAGCTTCAGGCGATGTACTTTTGCCAGAGGCAGAGATCGTAGTATCAGGAGGTCGTGGACTTAAAGGACCTGAAAACTGGGGAATGATCGAAGAGCTAGCCAAGACCTTAGGAGCAGCAACAGCTTGTAGCAAGCCAGTATCTGACATGGATTGGCGACCCCATCACGAACATGTTGGACAAACAGGTATTAAAGTGGCGCCTTCTTTGTACATTGCGGTCGGAATTTCAGGGGCCATCCAACACCTGGCGGGTGTCAATGCTTCGAAGTGTATTGTTGTGATCAACAAGGATGAGGAAGCGCCGTTTTTTAAGGCGGCAGACTACGGGATAGTTGGAGATGCTTTTGAGGTCGTACCTAAGTTAACAGAAGCAATTAAAGCGATAAACGGATAAGTTAGTTTGGATAAAATAAAACTAGATATCATAGGTCTCTCGTCGAGTCACGCGCAATCAGGATCGTTTGCGCTAGTGCTCGGTGAGAGCCATGGAAAAAGAAGATTACCTATTATCATTGGGATGTTTGAGGCGCAAGCGATCGCCATCGAAATAGAGAAAATATCTCCTAATCGTCCCATGACACATGACCTGTTCAAATCATTTGCAGGCAATTTTAATATCAACATCAAAGAAATTCTTATTTCGGACCTTAAGGAAGGGGTTTTCTTTGCCAGAATCATCTGCGAGGATGCCAATGGCAATGTAGTCGAAATAGACTCCAGACCTTCGGACGCCATAGCCATTGGCATTCGGTTCAATGCGGATATCTACACCAATGTCACAGTACTAGACGAAGCAGGTATAGTCGTAACCGACGAATTCGAAGAGGAACTGGACACCATAGTGGCCAATGAAGAAGAGGAAGAAGATGCACCTATTGGCTCACCTGAATACCTGAAGAATCAATCAGTTGATGGTCTCCAGCAATTATTGGATCAAGCGCTCAGTGAAGAAGATTATGAAAGAGCCGCTAAGATCAGAGACGAGCTGAACAAAAGAAATTAATAGGAAATTGGACAGAAAAAAAGCCATTGATCATTGATCGATGGCTTTTTTGATTTTCTAACATTTTAGAAACACACAATATCATTTCAGGGGGTTGGCAGTGGACTGATCAAGGGCAATGACCAGCCCACTATGTTGGCAAAATGAAGTCTAGGGGTTGAGTCCAATCTATTTCTGATAATCAGTAATAGAGGTCCGGTTTAGGGATATGCGACATTTTACTGATGTAAAGATCAGCACATACAGTCCTAAACACAATCCCTAAATTTGGGTATATTTCAAGATAAGGTTAGTAGATCAAATAGAATTGTAAAACGCCATGATTCGAACCAAATCTCTGACCTCATTTACATCCAGCTTGTTCTTTTTGATGTAATCTTTCAATTGACCTGGGTGATCATCTAATATGGCGTATAGCTCTCCTTTTTTACCTGAATACCTTTCAATGCTACCATCCTTAAAGGCAAAGAAAAAGGTTAGAGAAAGTCTTTCTCGCGTTGTTCCTGGTCCGGTATAGTAATAAGACTGGCTATAGGGATCTGTCTCTAAGACAATCTTCTCTCTGGCTAGCAAAGTGGTAGGCCCTTCATATAAAACCTCAAATAATATTGGAGCCCTAAAATCACCAGTTACATTGTATGGAATAGAATAAAACTGACGATAACTCTTAAGTAATGAGTCAAAAAACTCTACATACATTACTTTCTTGCTATTGTAAGTATATACTTTATCGTCACTTAATATCTGAATAGTATTTACTTCCATATCGTATTTGATATCCCCACGAAGGGTATCTCCATCCATGGTTACTGCCCACCCTTTGTGCCAAAGACGTGTAGAAAAGTCCTGCGCTACCAGAGGTGATAAAAATGCCAAATACAATATGGAAGCTAAAATCAATCTCATTTTTTCAATATACTGTGTCCCATTTTATCTCTTTTGGTCTCCAGATACTTTTTATTATGCTCATTTGGAGACACTTCAATTGGTACATTCTCCACAATTTCCAGGCCATATCCCATCAATCCTACTCTTTTTGTCGGATTGTTAGTGATCAAACGAATTTTACTAATACCTAAATCATGAAGAATCTGAGCTCCTACTCCATAATCTCTATGATCTCCTTTGAAACCCAATTTCTCGTTGGCCTCTACGGTATCTAGCCCCTCTTCCTGAAGCTTATAAGCTCTCAACTTATTATAAAGTCCGATTCCTCTTCCTTCCTGGTTCATATAAAGCACCACGCCCTTGCCTTCATTTTCGACCATCTTCATGGCATTGTGAAGCTGTGTACCACAGTCACATCTACACGAACCAAAAATATCTCCTGTCACACAGCTACTATGAACACGAACCAAAACAGGTTCTTTGTCCTTCCAATCCCCTTTTGTTAAAGCCAAATGCGTCTCTCCCGTGCTCAACTGTTTGTATGAAGTCAATTCAAAATCACCATGATCAGTAGGCATATTGACAGTGATTTGTTTTTCGATCAGAGACTCCTGCTCCATTCGATAGCTGATCAGGTCTTTTATAGAAATTAACTTCAGGTCAAACTTTTCAGCCACCAATTCCAAATCTGGTAGTCTCGCCATGGTACCATCTTCATTCATGATTTCAACCAGCACACCTGCCGGTTGCATGCCTGCCAGACGTGCCAGATCAATGGCAGCCTCGGTATGGCCTGCTCTTCTTAGTACCCCTCCTTTTTTGGCCTTGAGAGGAAAAATATGACCCGGCTTGCCTAGTTCTTCAGGTTTGGTATCTGGGTTAACCAATGCCTGTATTGTTTTGGCTCTATCGCTAGCCGAAATACCCGTCGTACAACCATGACCTATCAAATCGATGGAAACCGTAAATGGAGTTTCATGTAGAGCGGTATTCTTACCTACCATCAATTCCAACTCCAATTCATCACATCTATCCTCGATCAAAGGAGCACAGATCAATCCTCGTCCATGAGTGGCCATGAAGTTGATGATTTCTGGTGTGACACTCTCTGCCGCACACACAAAATCCCCTTCATTCTCTCTGTCTTCATCATCTACTACGATGATCACTTCTCCCCTTTTGATGGCCTCAATGGCATCTGATATTTTGTCTAACATATCTATTTAACGGTAACGTTTCCAAGTTCATTGGCTATATCCATCTCCATTTGTTTCAATCCCTGCTGAATGGACAAATAACCATTTATTTCATTTTCATCTGCAGCCGACTTCATTTTATCCATGTTGTCAACTATCATTTTTTGTATTATTCTAAACTTCAACCGAAGCACACTCCTGTAAGCCGACAATCTCAAGGCATCTCTTTCATGAGCCACAGAAATCTGAAATTTATCAGACCAATTAGGACTCAACTCATAGCGCTCGGTAGATAAATCAACTGCCTCTTTTCTAATCTCAGCATCGTCATGATCCAGCAAGGCTTGTAAAGTCAATACCTTTCCCTGCTCCAATTGCTCCTTGTACAGCTCCAAAACTCTTTGACAAACAGGCGAAGTAAACTCAATATCCTCACACTCTGTCAGGATATATTGTGCCAGATGTGTTTCTTCCCCTTCGAACCCTTCAATCATCTCCGCTCCATAATTAATTAACATACGGATGCTTTCACGTTCTTGATTCTTGATGATGTCATCAGGTCGAACCTTTTCCTCAACTAAATCTTCAGGATCTGCAAACAAATCAGGAGGTGGCTCCATCGGCATACCATATGGCATACCACCACCAAAATCTGGCGGAAAGTTACCTCCAGATGAAGGACTCGCACTCGGAGGCTTTGATGAGTATTTCGATTTATTCTCTTTAATTAAGAGCTTGTTTAGCTCTACTATCAAGGTCCCCTCGTCTATACCCAGCATATTACTGCACTGCTGAGTATAAACACTGCGCTTGATCGGATCAGGAATTAAAGATATACTCTGAACTATCTCGCGTATCGACTCGGCTCTTTTGATCGGATCATTGGACTCTGAGGTGTAAAAGTCCGTCTTGAAGGACATAAAGTCCTGCGAATGATCATCCAAATATTCCTTGAAGGCAGTTCCGCCCAATTGTCTGGAATAGCTATCTGGATCTTCACCTTCAGGAAAACGAACGGCTTTTACATTCAATCCACCAGCCAACATCATATCAATCCCCCTCATTGAGGCCTTGATACCCGCTTTGTCCCCATCGAAAAGGGCAGTCACATTCTCAGAATATCTTTTAATTAATTTGATCTGGTCTTCGGTCAATGAAGTACCAGAGGAAGCTACCACATTTTTGATCCCAGCCTGATAAAGGGAGATCACATCAGTATAGCCCTCGACCAAATAACAATTAGAGGTATTCCTAATTTCATTTTTGGCCTGATAGATTCCATAAAGGATTTTACTTTTAGTGTAAAGCTCTGTTTCAGGACTATTGATGTATTTTGGACCTTTCTCGTTGCTCTTGAGTGTTCTGGCACCAAAAGCAATCACCTTTCCCGTTACATTATGGATAGGAAAAGTGACTCTACCCCTGAATCGATCATATGCCTTGTCTTCCTTAACGATTTTTAGACCGGCCTTTTCTAGAAACTCCTCATTGTAGCCATTCTTGGCAGCCGCATCCATCAAGCCTTGCCATTGATCGAGTGCATACCCTAGCTCAAAGCTTTTGATCGTTTCTTCGCTGAATCCTCTTTCTTTGAAATAGGTCAGCCCAATATTTTTACCTTCCTCTACCTCCCAAAGATTCTCAACGAAATGATCTTTGGCAAAATTGAGTGTAATGAAAAGGCTTTCTCGCTCGTTTTGAGCCTGCTTTTGGTCATCGGTCTGGACTTCCTCTTCCAGTTCTATGTTATATTTCTGAGCCAGATAGCGCAAAGCCTCCATATAGCTTAAGCCATCAATCTCCATGAGGAAGGTAATAGGATCTCCTCCCTTTCCTGTACTAAAGCATTTGAAGATGTTTTTGGCCGGAGAGACCATGAAAGAAGGCGTCTTTTCGTCCGTAAAAGGACTCAGCGCCTTGTAACTAGAACCCGACTTTTTGAGCTGCACAAAATCACTAATCACTTCATAGATGTCCATACGGCTCTTGATTTCCTCTATGGTATGATTACTGATCACTTATAGTCTAATAGTTTTTGGGTCTCTAGGGATACAAATCTAGCACGAATTTAACTCATTATATGATTCAAAAAGTCGTTATCCACTAACTTGCATCAAAATTGAAGCCATAGACATTTTTCAGATTTGAAAGTAACAGAAAAAGACGTACTCAAGGCCCTGTCTACCGTTCAGGATCCAGACCTCAAAAAAGATCTTGTAACCCTTGAAATGATCAAGGATTTAAAAGTAGATGACAGCCAAATAAGTTTCACTGTTGAGTTGACGACTCCTGCTTGTCCTCTCAAAGAGAAAATAAAAAATGATTGTCTGGAGGCAGTAGAAGCCATTTCGGGTGATCTAGAAATTAAAATAGAGATGACCGCTCAAGTCACCTCAGTTCGAGGGCAATCTTTCACACTTCCAAAAGTGAAAAACATCATTGCTATTTCATCTGGCAAAGGAGGTGTGGGTAAATCTACCGTTACTGCTAACCTGGCAGTTGCATTGGCGAAAAGTGGTGCAGAAGTAGGCGTAATAGATGCAGATATTTTTGGTCCATCCATCCCCACTATGTTCAACTGCGAATATGAGCAACCAGAGATGGTTCAGGAAGATGGCAAAAACCTGATCGTTCCGATTATGCAATATGGAGTGAAGCTGGTATCGATTGGTCTATTGACACCTAAAGACAATGCCATCGTATGGAGAGGACCGATGGCCAGCTCCGCATTGAAACAATTCATCTCGGATGTAAAATGGGGTGAATTAGATTACCTTTTGATTGATCTCCCTCCAGGAACTAGCGATATTCATTTGACACTGGTGCAGTCGGTTCCGGTTACAGGCGCAGTGATTGTTACCTCACCACAGAAAGTAGCGATTGCCGATGCTAAAAAAGGACTTTCAATGTTCAAGCTCCCACAGATCAATGTACCTGTACTTGGAGTCGTAGAAAATATGGCTTACTTTACTCCAGAAGAATTACCTGACAATAAGTATTACATCTTTGGTCAAGACGGAGGTAGAGAATTGGCCGAAAAAGAAGATGTACCTTTCCTTGGCGAAATCCCTATTGTACAATCAATCAGAGAAAGCGGAGATAGCGGGTTCCCAGCAGTAATGAAAGAAGGTGTAACCGAAGATGCCTTTATGAACCTTGCCAAGTCTGTAGCCAGACAAGTGGCCATTAGAAATGCTAGCAAAGAGAAAACAAAGGTGGTTCAAATGAATTAACTTTGAATATTCGAATACGATTATGGATATCACAAAAAAAGAAGAGCTTTTAGCCAAAATTAATCAGGCGATAACCAACATCAGACCCTATCTGGAAGCAGACGGTGGAGATGTCAAGGTCCTTGATATTGATGAAGACTATGTGGTGAGTGTGGAATTGTTAGGAGCGTGCGAAGCATGTCCCATGTCCCCCATGACTATGAAAGCAGGAATAGAAGAAGCCATCAAAAGAGTAGCTCCTGAGGTCACTGCAATCAAGGCTGTCAATATCCAGCCTGCCGAATAATTCATCCTTTCTTAAAGAAACATTTTCTGAACCTTGAAACTTTCATTAGTTTCAAGGTTTTTTAATGACTGTGCGAAATTTACTCCTTTATACTAGCCTTCTCTTTCTTCCATTAATTTCCTGGTCTCAAGACCGATGTGGGACTGTCCCATTCAACGAGACTCGTTTTGGTGATACAGAGCAAACCCACTTTGAAGAATGGATGCAAAACAAAATCCGTGAGAAAAGAACCTTGCGTATGGGAGCGCAAAAAGCCGATGAGGTTTATACCATTCCCGTCGTGGTTCATATCATTCACAAGGGGGAGGCAGAAGGCATGCAATCCAATATTCCTCTGGAGCAGATTGAATCTCAGATTCAAACCCTCAACGAAGATTTCAGGCGGTTAAATGCAGATGCTAGCAATACTCCCTTAGAATTCGAACCGGTAGCCGCTGATATACAGATAGAATTCGAACTAGCCAAAAGAGACCCAGAAGGTCTGCCTACTAATGGTATTAACCGTGTAAAAGGAAGCCAAAACACCTACTCTATTTCTGAAATAGAAACACTTTCCTCGGAAAGCTATTGGAGTTCAGATGAGTATTTCAACATCTGGGTCGCTGCCCTGAGTGCCGATTATATAGGCTATGCCATGTTACCCATGTCCAATCTGAATGGACTGGAAATTGAAAGAAACATCGACCCTACGATCGATGGCATTTTCATCGACTATAGATACTTCGGGACTGGCTACAATGCTGATGACTTTTCGAAAGGACGAACTGTAACACACGAGGCAGGTCACTGGCTAGGTCTTCGACACATATGGGGAGATAGTCCAAGCTGTAGCCAGGATGATTATTGTGATGATACACCTGAACAAAGCGGTAGTACAGATTTTGATTTAACTTGCGATGAAGCCTCTATGTCAATTTCTTGTGGATCGGTCGATATGGTTCAAAACTATATGGACTATACTGCTGATGCCTGCATGAACCTTTTCACCCAGGATCAAAGAAATCGGATGAGGGTAGTTCTAGAAAATAGCCCGCGACGAAAAAGCTTACTCAATAGCCCTGCCAAATTAGAACCCATTCAAGTCGCCAATGATTTAGGAATTTTTGAGGTAGTTAGTCCGCTTCAAGCGAATTGTGAGAACACATTTATCCCTGAAATTGTGGTAAGGAATTATGGCACCAACAGCATCAGTGATTTTGAAGTGGCATTGTATATAGATGATGTTGAGGTAGAGCAGTTTAATACAGTTACAAATCTGGACCTTCTCGAGACTACAACAGTCACGTTTTCCGAGTCCATTTCTAATTTAAAATCAAGTAAATACAGTTTCATTATTGAGAGTGTCAACAACACAACTGATGGAAACCCTGAAAACAACATTAAAGATGTGTTTGCTTATTTCCCTGAAACAGAAACCTTGCCTCAGGCAGAGGACTTTTCTAATAGTACAACACCCCAAAACTCTACTTACTTCATTGATGAGAGTTCTAGTTGGACCTATGCAGTTGCACCTGATGCTGATGCTAATAATGAAGCCGCTGTTCTCAACTATGCCACTGCCCCTTCTTCTGATTATGGCAATGCTGATTATTTGATTAGCAATAGTATGAGCATGATTGGTATAGCATCTCTTGATCTGAATTTTAAATATGCCTACGCTTCAAATTCCACGAGCAAATCCGACGGTTTAGAGGTTCGGATTTCTACTGATTGTGGGGAAACCTTTCCTATCGAAAATTCAGTCTTCTTGAGATGGGCACCTAATCTTGGTACAACCTCTGTATCGGACGCATCATTCATTCCTAGCGGAGCTGGTGATTGGGAAGAAGTATCTATCAATTTGAGTCCCTTTGTCAATGCAGAATCTTTAACAATCGCCTTCATTGGCTACAACGGAAACGGTAACAATATATACCTGGACGATATTCTACTTTACTCTAGCATAACTAACAATTATGATGTTCTCATTGAGGATGTAAATCAAGTCCCGGTGGTTAGTTGTATAGACCAATTCACTGCTGACATAGTGGTTAGAAATAATGGTTTTATGGACTTGAACTCCTTTCGTCTGCAAGCTAACATCGACGATCAAAGCTATGATCAGATTTTTGATACGGGAATCAATTTGATTCCTGGCGAAACCACTTCTATCTCACTAAGTTTTTCTGGCATTAGTGAAGGAGAAAAAGTTTTATCAGTAACTGTCTCTGAACCCAATGGAGAAATCGATGACAACCCAGAAAACAACTACGCCAATCCACGGTTCACCATTAATGAAAGTGAAGAAGATATCCCAATTAAGATAGACTTCTTAGAACAAGCTGCATTCAGCAATTGGGAATACTACAGCCAGGATGCCTTTCAGTTTTGGGAGATATATGTAGATGACAGGGACTACATGAATCGATCTTTGTTTTACAACGCATTCACTAACATCAACCTTGGGATAGAAAACTTATACGTAAGCCCAGTTCTCAATCTAAGGGGACTCAATGAGGCCTCCTTACAATTCGACTACTCCTACGCATATAGAGACGGGAGAAATGACAGACTGCAAGTGCTTCTTTCCAGAAATTGTGGAAGATCCTTTGATGAAGTCTTGTTCGATCAAAATGGAATTGGATTAGCCGTAGAAGAAACAAGCTCAGAATGGTACCCAACGGAAGAAAGTCAATGGAAAACAGCTAAAATCGACTTGAGTGAATATGCGGGCAGGTCGGATATTCGGGTGGCATTCGCTTTCACCAACCAAAATGGCAACAACCTATTTATAGATAATATCGAGTTTTTTGATTTGGCAGAACCTATTGAAATCCCTGATCTAGAAGAAAAAATACGAACCTTCCCTAACCCAGCCGAAGATCAGTTTACAGTCAAACTAAACCTAAAGGTTAAACAACAAGCCCGAATCAGACTGGTAAGTCTTAGAGGAGAAGTCATACTGGACATGCCCGTAAACAATGCCCTGAATCAAGAAATACTAATAAGGAACATAGAAGCAAGCCCCGGCATCTACATCCTCCAATTTCTTGGTGATACTGATCAGATCAGCAAACGAATCATGATTACTAGATAGACGTTCTAAGTTGAGACAGCTTTTGATGTCTATCTATCGCAAGGTCGATGAGCTCAGAAATCAAATCTGTATAGGCGATTCCACTGGCCTCCCATAGTTTCGGGTACATACTGATTTTGGTAAAACCTGGGATGGTATTGATTTCATTGACCAATATTTCACCCTCCTTAGTCAAAAACACATCTACACGAGAAAAACCTTCGCATTCTAAGACCTGAAAGGTTTTGATAGCGATCTCTTGTATATTCTTGATTTGATCTTCTGTAATTTTCGCCGGGATATTGATAGTGTAGCCCTTATCATCCAGATATTTAGCTTCGTAGGAGTAAAAGTTATGACTGAATGAAATCTCGCCTGGAATGGAGGCTTTTGGTTCCTCATTTCCTAATATGGCACATTCTATCTCTCTCCCATCGATGAACTCTTCTATTACAATTTTCCTGTCATAGGCAAACGCTTCATCCAAAGCCTTTTGATAAGTCCCCTCATCATCAACTCTATTGATCCCCACAGAGGAACCCAGGTTAGCAGGCTTCACAAACAAAGGCAACCCAAGTTCAGCAGTGATTGCTTCAAAGGTTGGGCGCTCTTCATGAGAGCGCAGAGCCACGTACTTCCCAATTGGCAATCCCGCATCACGCAGCAATCTCTTCATCACATCCTTGTCCATACCTACAGCAGAACCCAGAACATCGCCTCCCACGAATGGCACATCCGCCAATTTCAACAAGCCCTGTACTGCTCCATCCTCGCCCATCGGACCATGCAGTATGGGGAATACCACATCAATTTTTTCAGAGAAAGCACTATTGTTTAGAGAATTTAGTTGGCCTGCACTCTGCGGCACCAGAGACACATGATCAGCATCTCCTTTTAGCGTCAGATTTTCTCCTTCGCCCAGAATCAAATCAGCCGCTTCATCAAAAAGCCACTTCCCTTCTTTGCTTATTCCTATCAAAACGGGATTAAAACGCGTTTTATCAAGTGCGTCTATCACATTTTTAGCAGAGCGAAGTGAGATTTCATGTTCGGCAGACTTGCCTCCAAATAAGATTCCAACGTTAATTTTATCCTGTGCCATAGGCGGCAAATCTATATTCTTTTTGTTAGTTATTTTACATGGCAATTAAGATAATAAAGCTTCTTCCCTCAGTTTAGCCGGTACTTTCTTTTACTTTTGGTGGTTACTGATTTTGGATTAAAGCGTTAAGAAATATTAATTCGCTATGAAATATTTCCCATCCATCCGAAATAGATATTAATTTGCCCCTGAACTAACATCAGGAATCAATCACCCTGTCAATGGAAGAAATCGTAGAAAAGAAAAAGACCAGCAGAAACCAGTTCCTCATTCATCTGGGACTAGCGATCGTCACGATCATCTTTTTGGTATATGCTACCTTCAACATATATTTCCCTTATATCACCAATCATGGAGAGAGCCTAACCGTTCCTAACCTGGAAGGCAAACAGCTGGAGGATTTGGAGGAGTTTTTAGAAGACCGTGACCTACGATATGAAGTGGAACCAGACTCTGGCTATTCTGCCAAATACCCTCCGCTAGCGGTACTGAAGCAATTCCCTCTACCCAATGCCAAGGTGAAAGAAAACAGAAAGATCTATGTGACGCTAAATGCAGTAAACCCTCCTATGGTCAAGTTGCCATCACTGAAAGGCAGGTCTCTCAAAAATGCACAGCTAGAACTACGTAGCTTGGGTCTAGCCATGGGAGAAATTAGATACAAGCCAGATTTTGCGCTAAATACGATTTTGGCTCAGTATCATGAAGGCGATTTGATCAAAGAAGGAGACGAAATAGCCAAAGGCTCGACCATTGATTTCGAAGTGGGTGATGGATTAGGCAATCAGAATTTCCAGATGCTCAATCTTAAGAATTTGAGTTTGGATGAGGCCATCTTCGTGATGCGAGGATATGGATTAAAAGTTGGCGATATTTACTATGAAAAAGAAGGCTATATCGTAACAGAAAAGGAAAAGCCTGATGGAGAAATCATCACCAAAAAAGAAAAAGTGATGGGTGGTTTGGTATTCAAGCAAAACCCAAATTCAGAATCCAGCGCAAGAATTGGTCAGTCAGTGGATCTATGGGTAGTTGAAATTGACTCTGCAAAGATTAAAAACATCCCAAGTCTGGATGTAGTAGATGAGGAACAGTAGGTTTATGAGATTGAAGGTTTGGTTAACTATAATTTTCGTGACTCTGGTAGGAATTCAAGCTACCCGGGCACAAATAATAGTCAAACCCATCTCTCCCGTTTCATATTCTAATTCATCACAAATTCAGGGAAGAACATTGGCTCAATTGGCCGACACGACGGTTCTTCCTTTTTGGGATGATTTTTCTACTTCCTCAATAGCACCCAACCCAGCTAAATGGAATCTTTCGGATGGAGTTTATGTCAATGGCAACATGGCTCAAAATCCTCCTAGTTTCAATGTGATCAGTTTTGATGGATTGGATAGCAATGGCACACCATATGATAGTGAATCAACCATTCGTCTGCTTGATATTTTAGAATCTCAAGCCATAGATTTGAGTCAAATTCCTTCTGGTGAAACTGCCGTTTTCAGTTTCTACTTCCAAAGGACAGGGTATGGAGAAAAGCCTGAAGCCAAAGACTCTCTGAGGGTCCTTTTGAAGAGTATAAATGATGAATGGGTAAGAAACGACGACCTGGTACTAACAGGTACAGGATCCAGAGACATAGAGCCTTTTCAAAGGATCAATTTCCCTATCACCCACCCTGACTTGCTTCACGAAGGCTTTCAACTACGATTCGAAAACTATGGCAACCCAACTGGTGGCTTTGACACCTGGCATCTGGACTATATCCTGGTGGACACATATGATTTGAACATTACTGATTGGGAATCCATAACAGACCATGCGATTTCCAGACAACCTACCTCCATTTTCAAGAGATACACCAACATTCCCTTTGATCAATTTTTCAGCTATTCTGATAGTATTTTTACCAACCCAGAATTCGTTTTATATTCTCTTTTCTCTGGTCAAAACAATGTTACTTATCTATTATCTGTAACAGACACATTAATGAATTCGCAGTTATTTGAAGTTCCTCAAAACCCAAACCAGTTGCCTTTGGAAGGAATTAATGATTACAAATCATACTCTATCAAAGGACTAAATATGGGATTATTTTCAGGTTTAGAGAATAGGGATTCTTTGTTCTTAGAGTCAAAAATCTCCTATTTATCAAGTAATAACCAACCACCATACCTAATTAATGACACGTCACGAATGTATCTTAATATCCACGAAACCCTCTCCTACGACGATGGCTCAGCAGAGTATGCAGGTGGACTTAATCAAAGCGGCGGAGAAATTGCCATCCAGTACACCTTACCAACCCAAGACACCCTGACACACGTTGACATTTACTTCCCTCGGTTCCTTCCGGTACCAACAAATAAAACTTTGGATTTGATCATCTATGATAATCTATCAGGTGAAACAGGATCTACACTTAGGCGAACAGAAATATTCATGTCTTCGAGCGATGCGATCAATAGATTCACAAGGTATGAACTCAGTCGACCTGTTGTTCTTCCTCAGGGAGACTTTTTCATTTCTTTAAAACAAGCCACCAATGACTACATTCCTTATGGGTTAGATAAGAATACTAATAACTGGGACCGCATATTTTTCAAGCCTGATGAAACATGGATACAAAATACAGCGGAACAAGTTTCTGGCTCATTTATGATCCGCGCGATTTTTGCAGACAATGATTATGAAGTGCTAGCTTCCAGCTCACTTGATGAGTCAATTCACATTTATCCAAATCCTGCCAATCAAATCATTAACATCAAAGGGGATTTTGATCACCTTCTATTGATAGACTTATCGGGTCAAATATTGATAGAAAGTACCGATTCCCAAATCAACGTGAGTCAACTAAGGAACGGCATTTATCTTCTTAAGATCAACAGCAAAGGGAAAGTGATCACCCAAAAATTGGTGATCAATCATTGATCAGGACAATCGATTTTTAAAGTCCTCGTAACCAAACTCTCGCCAAAGCTCAAAGCTCCCATCTAATTGGATGACACCTATGCCTGGATGACCGATCCCATTGAAAGTTGAGGTCTTCACCATCGTATAATGCATCATATCCAGAAAGGTAATTGAGTCGCCCGGTTTCAGTTCTTGATCAAACCCATAAGACTCCATAAAATCACCAGCAAGGCAGCTTACACCTCCCATGCGGTAAGCAATCTGCCCTTCTTCTAACTTCTCATTTCCCTCTTCGATTTTGGGTCTATAGGGCATCTCCAGGCAATCTGGCATGTGACAAGTAAAGGAAGCATCAATGATTGCCGTCTTTTGTCCTTTGCGATCTACCACGTCCAGAACTGTCGTTTTCAGATAACCCGTTTGCCAGGCAAAGGCACTACCTGGTTCCAGAATGATATGAAGATCATGTTTCTCTTTAAAGGCCTTTAATACTTGAATCAGGTGCTCGACATCATAACCACTTCGAGTCATCAAATGTCCCCCTCCCAGGTTCAACCATTTGATTTGTGGGAGCCATTGCCCAAACTTCTCTTCTATGGCCTTCAGCACTTCTTCTAAGGCATAAGAATCACTCTCACAAAGCACATGCGAGTGAAACCCTTCTACGCCATCAGGCAAGCCCTCCTTTAGCTCTTCGACTCCCACCCCAAGTCTTGAGTGCGGAGACGCTGGATTGTATAAGGCAGTTTCTACATCTGACTGTTCAGGGTTGATCCTAAGGCCCACAGACACACCCTGCTTTGCCACTTGATCTTTGTACTTTGATAATTGGCTTAGTGAGTTGAAAGTAAGATGAGAGGAGCCTGCAATGATCTGGTTCAGTTCACCCTCCTTATAAGCCACACAGTAGGTATGAGCTTTTGCATTCATGTGCTCATTACAGAGCTGAAGTTCGTGTAAGGAACTCGCTGTAGCCCCATGAATGTATTCTCTGATAATCGGAAAGGCCTTCCACATGGCGAACCCTTTGAAGGCGAGAATAATCTCTGCGCCTGATTCGCGGCTTACCTTAGAGATCAATTCCAGATTTTGGCGAAGCTTGGCCTCCTCCAGGACAAAACATGGAGAAGGCATATTTGTTTTTTCACTCATTAATTCAATTCCAAATCAATGTCATGTTGCTCAACCCATGGCAGCCCTTGAGTCATCAATTGCTCCATGAATGGGTCTGGATTGAACTCTTCCACATTGAATACGCCAGCACCAGTCCATTTCTTTGTTAATAGCATCATAGCACCAATCATAGCTGGTACACCCGTCGTATAAGAAACACCCTGTGCGCCCGTTTCGTCAAATGCATCCTGATGTTTGCAGTTGTTGTAGACATAATAGGTTTTTTCCTTTCCGTCTTTCAACCCTTTGATTCTACAACCAATAGAGGTTTCACCCACGTAGTTGTCCCCCAGACTTCCTGGGTCTGGCAATACAGCCTTCAAAAACTGCAAAGGAACGATCTGCTTACCCTCAAAATCAATCGGCTCGATACTCGCCATACCAATGTTTTGAATTACTCTTAAATGAGTCAGGTATTCATCACCAAAAGTCATCCAGAAACGCGCTCTTTTCAAGGATGGGAAATTTTTCACCAAAGACTCTAGTTCTTCGTGATAGATCACATAACTCGCTCTGGCTCCAATATTAGGATAGTTAAGATCCTTTCTTATTTCGTGTGGCGCAGTTTCTACCCAATCACCATTTTCCCAGTAGCGCCCCTTTTGAGTTACTTCTCTTATGTTGATTTCTGGATTGAAATTGGTCGCAAATGCTTTACCATGATCTCCTCCATTGCAATCCACGATATCCAAATAGTGAATCTCATCAAAGTGATGCTTAGCTGCATAAGCAGTATAAATACTAGTTACTCCAGGATCAAACCCACAACCCAAAACAGCAGTCAATCCAGCTTCTTTGAATTTGTCTTGATAGGCCCATTGCCAGCTATATTCAAATTTCGCCTCGTCCAGCGGCTCATAGTTGGCGGTGTCTAAATAATGAACACCCGTTTCTAAACAGGCATCCATGATGGTAAGATCCTGATAAGGCAACGCTACATTGATGACCATCTCTGGTTTCACTTTGTTGATCAAGGCAACAAGTTCTGGAACATTGTCCGCATCCACTTGAGCGGTAGTCATTTCAAATCCCAACTGGTCTTTGATATCCTTAGCGATAACATCACATTTGGACTGGGTACGACTCGCGAGACAAATCTCAGAAAACACTTCGTTGTTTTGTGCACATTTGTAAGCCACCACTCGGCCTACACCTCCTGCACCTATGATTAATACTTTGGACATTTTGGTTATTTAATTTTAAACAAAGCTACTGAATGGATGTCTTGAATAACAAAACTCAAATCTTTTTTATTTCACATGACTACCAACTATTGAATGTTGTCTAGGATTTAGTTAACTTAAACTAATAATCAAGATCTTAATCTGGAAAACTATGTACAAACACTCATTCTTCGCAACCCTTCTTGTATGTATCACCTTGTTTTTTTCTTGTTCCAGCCAAAGAGACTTTGTCATCGAATCGGATTATAGCTACAACGGTCGATTCAAAAAATACAAAACCTTTGACTTCATTGCCATGTCAGAAAATGACTCATTGGTACACAAGCAATTAATTGAAGAAACCATCGCGTCTAGAATGCACGCCCAAGGCTATCGCTACAGCACTGACAAACCTGATCTGCTTATAACCTATAAGATCTTCGTTGAGAATTTTGATATGAAAGGTTACTCACAACCCAGTTTTGATAGATGGGTAGCAGAGAACTGGAGTGAAAAACTACTGGTAGATGACAAATTGGTCAATGATGGTTCCGCAGACATCACAGCTGAATACAACGATCAAAAATTCGCTATGTATGATGGTACTATGTTGGTTTCCTTTTTTGACAGAAAAAGAAGAAGAACAGTATGGCAAGGCTATGCGTCAGGAGTTTTTGCTCAGGGCGATGACACTTCTGAAAGAAGCGTAAAGATTGCAACCGCTAAGATATTCAGAGAATTTAGAATTGTAGCTAATGGCTACATAATCAAAAAAGACGTTTAATTTCTGTCCATAAACGCAATAAAAAAAGCCTCCAGAACTGGAGGCTTTTTTATTTCAGTATCTGAGCACTATGCTCTTTGGTTTTCACCTTTGAGATAATCTCTTCTATCTTCCCATTTTCATCGATTACAAATGTAGTTCGAAAAGTTCCCATGTACTTTCTACCATACATCTGCTTTTCTCCCCATGTTCCGAACATTTCATGAACCTTCTTATCTGTATCTGCGATCAGGTCAAATGGCAATTCATACTTATCAATAAACTTCTGATGTGATTTTTCACTATCAGTACTCACTCCCAAGACCTCATAGCCCTGATCTAACAACGCCTTATAATTATCCCTGAGATCACAGGACTCTGCTGTGCAGCCCGGTGTGTTATCCTTTGGGTAAAAATACAAAACCAGCTTTTTCCCAGCGAAATCTGAAAGTTTAACGGTCTCTCCTTTTTGGTTTACTCCTTCGAATTGGGGAGCATCTGCTCCTACTTCTAAACTCATATTAAAATCCTCTTGAAATGATGGTACTTAATTCTTCAGCATTCAACAACTTGATTTTGTTGTGCTGAATTTCTATTAATCCCTCGTTCTTAAAGTCCGACAATGTACGAATCACAGACTCAGGTGAGGTCCCTACAATATTAGACAAATCCTCCCTCGAGATAGAAAAAGACACGGTTTGTTCCCCAAAATTCTTCTTAACCGACAAAAGTGCTTCTGCCACTCTCTGCCTTACAGAATTGTAAGCGAGATGCAGCATCTTCTCTTCTATCTCTTTGATGTTATTAGACAAGATCTTGATAAAACTACTTGCAACCGAACGGTCCTTGTAAATCAATTGAAGAAAATCATCTTTTGGAATAAAATAAGCTTCGACATCTTCTATCGACATAGCACCTTCGCTATGGTCAGATTGGGTAATCAAATCGTTGAACCCTAAAAAGGATTCTGGACCAAACAATCCAGTAATCAACTCCTTTCCATCCGAGTTGGTTTTATAGGTCTTTACCTTTCCTGATTTGATATAGATCAAATGGTTAGGGTAGTCACCTTGATGATAAAGATTCATTTTCTTCTTATAAGCACGGATCTTCTTCTCTTTCGAAAGCTCTTTCAAACTCTCTACCTGTTTGGCATCATTGAAGAAATCATCCAGCCCAGAAACGCTGGTCTCATAGTCTTTTTGAATCTGACGACTCCTATTGATTCTGGCCTCCACAGCATCCAGCAACTCAATATCGTCATATGGTTTGGTCAAATAGTCATCAGCTCCCAGATTCATCCCCTTTCTCATATCAGCTTTTTCTGCTTTGGCTGTTAGGAAGATGAATGGAATGTGGGAAGTTTCCGGATTCTTCATCACTATATGAAGCACTCCATACCCATCCAATCCTGGCATCATGATATCACAGATGATCAGATCAGGGATATCCTTTCTCAAGGCCTCAATTCCTTCTTTCCCATTGCATGCTGTCCCGACTTCATAACCGGCCAGTTCTAGTATTTCCGCTGTATTCTCACGGACGCTATCATTGTCTTCGATCAATAATATTTTTTGCATCGACTATTTGTTAAGTATGATTGTAAATGTAGACCCTTTACCTTCTACACTTTCGAAGGTGATATCTCCATCTAATAATTCAAGATATTTTTTCACAATATTTAATCCAAGACCTGTTCCTTGAATATGGTGGGAATTGTGAGCCCTAAAAAACTTGTCAAACAAATGTTTTTGATCTCCTTCAGGAATCCCCATTCCCTGATCCTTAATGGCGAGGTATATTTTCTCACCATTATGAGATACGTTCATTTGAATTTCCGATCCGATATCAGAATACTTGATGGCATTAGACATCAAGTTGGTGATAATTTGTTTGAGTAACTGTGGATCACTTTTGATCATGACCTCACTATCAGGTAACTGAGATTTTATGGTTTGACCATCTTTGGTTATTGTTTCTAAATCAGAAACCATCTCCTTCAGATATTCATTCAGAGCCAACTCTTTGATTTCAACATGCATTTTCCCAGCATCGATTTTCTCAAGAGAAAGAAACTCATTCAGAATACTGGTCAACTCAGACACATTGGTTTTAATCCTCTTGATGTGCTTATCTCTCTTCTCCTGGTCTTCAGTATTGGTATAGCGGGCGATTAAAGAAGCCGAAGACAAAATGGTACTTAATGGCGTTCTGAACTCATGAGAGGCCATAGATACAAAACGGCTCTTCATTTCGTTCAACTCCTTTTCTTTATTCAATGCCTTTTTGGCTTCATTTTCCGCTTTGATCCTTTCTATGATCTCAGCCTCAAGGTGAATGTTCGTCTTTTTCAGATCTGTCACTACATCCGCCAGTTCCTTGGTACGTTCATCTACGCGTTGTTCCAACTCAGCTGCATATTGGATCAATTGCTCCTCACTTTTCTTCAGATCCATCTCTACTTTCTTCCTTATAGAGATATCTATTATATGAGCAATGACTGCTTCTTCTCCATTGATATCGGCTGGATTCAGGCTAATTTCAACAGGAAAAGTAGTACCATCTTTTCGCAAGGCTATCAGATCACGCCCTACTCCCATTTGCTTGGTCACGGGGTGTTTGGTATACTCAGATCTCACCTCATGATGATATCCACGCTTGTTGATAGGTACAAACTCTTCTACCTTCATACCAAGCATCTCATCCACGCCATAGCCAAACAAATCCTCGCACTGAGGATTCGCCAATACGACCTTGCCGTGCTGAACTAGTATTATTCCTTCTACACAGGAATAAAATATCTCTCTGTAGGCATCTGCTTTATTTTCCACTATATCAAAATTATCCTTGACAAATCTAAAGAAATGCACTTTGGGTCAAATGATTTTTATCATTATTTCCAATGATGGGAGTCCTTAGCCAACAGAATACGGCCATCTATCTTTGAACTATAATAAATACTAGACTCATGAAACCGAACTTGCTTAACATATTGGTGCCCACGGATTTTTCGGAAGCTTCGAAAACTGCTGTGCGTTTGGCCATCAAATGGTCAGCCGATCTAAAGGCTAAAGTAACCATCGTACATGCCTATAGACTGATAAAAGACAACCAAGGTTCTCAAAATCTGGACCCGCGAGAACTCAAAGCACAAGTTGAATCAAGATGCAGACAAAAATTTGAAGTACTGCAACAAGAAATTGACTTTTCAAAGGCCTATGAATATAGCTTCAGGTTAGAACTGGGCTTCATCAATAATAGCATCAAAAATCTTTCAAAAGAATATAAACCTAGTCTGGTATTATATGGCACCAAACCTGAAAGAATGCCTCATAGCTATGACAACTTGCTTAAGATCGTAAAAGACAATTCAACAACCATAGCTTTGGTAAACGAGGCATACAATTCTGAAGAGGCCGAAACAATGGGTTGTTTAGAAAAAAGAAGCATCTTTTGCACTAATACCAAGTTCATAGATAACCCTGAACATCAAACACGTAAAATAGAACGTGCCCATAACAATCTACTATTTATACATTCAGAAATGCAGTCACCAAAAGAAATCATCGAACATTTTCAACCTGTGTTTGCATAATCGTTAATTTTATCTGAATAGAAAAGTAATATCAATTAATGGAATTACTCGAAGAGGTAAAGTGTTACCACTGTGGGGAGGATTGTGAAGATTCTCAGCATATCAGTGAAGAAAAATCCTTTTGCTGTTTAGGCTGCAAAACAGTCTATGAACTGCTACAGGAAAACGATCTCTGCGAGTATTACGACTTCCAGTCTACTCCAGGCAATACGCTTCAGAATTTCTACGCCAACAAATACAACTTTCTGGAAAATGAAGAAATTGTTAGTAAACTCCTAGATTTTGAATCTCCCGAATTTCATAAAATCACCCTGGATATTCCTTCCATCCATTGCAGCTCCTGCATTTGGTTGTTGGAAAACCTACAACGCTTCGATTCGGGCATCATCCAATCCAGAATTCAGTTTAGCGCTAAAAAATTATCATTAGACTATCGTCCTGCAGAAACACAACTCAAATCCATAGTTGAACTACTCTGCCAACTCGGCTATGAACCTGAGATCACACTAGACACACAGCAATCAAAGGACAAAAGCTGGAACAGAGAAAGAATAATCAAACTGGGAATAGCCGGTTTTGTCTTTGGCAATACCATGCTATTTTCCTTCCCTGAGTATCTGGGAATTTCGCTGGAATCCGAATTTGTAGAGTACTTTGGATATCTCAATCTGATATTATCCTTACCAGTGTTGTTCTATTGTGCGCAGGAGTTTTTCATCTCCGCCTACAAAGGACTTAGAAAGAAACTACTCAATATTGACTTTCCTATCGCCATAGGTATATTGGCACTGTTCATTCGCAGCAGCATAGAGGTATTGACACAAACGGGGGCTGGGTATTTCGACTCCATGTCTGCCTTGGTATTTCTGTTACTCATCGGACGATGGTTTCAGGACAAAACTTACCGAGAACTATCCTTCGAACGAAACTATAAATCCTACTTCCCTCTAGCTGTCTATCAAATCAAGAATGGAGTAAAAAAGAGCACGCTTGTTGAAGAACTAGAAGCTGGAGACAAGATTGAAATCAGAAATGAAGAAATCGTACCTTGCGATGCGATCTTGAACTCCCCCGTAGCATCTATTGACTATAGCTTTGTCACTGGTGAATCGAAAGCGGTGGAAGTAAAGGAAGGCGAAAAAGTTTTTGCTGGTGGACGGGTCAAGGGAACAGCCGTCACGCTCAACATCATCCAAGCCGTATCCAATAGCTACCTGACTCAGCTCTGGAACAATGAAGTCTTCTCAAAACCAAGAATTGAAAGTCAGCAGCAGCTGATCAATAAGGTCAGTACCTACTTTACTCCTACTATTTTGGCCATAGCCATCGTAGCTGCCTCAGTTTGGTTTTACATAGATGCAGATAAGGCCTGGAACGTCTTCTCGTCTGTTCTAATAATAGCTTGCCCCTGTGCGCTGGCATTGGCCTCCCCCTTTACCCTCGGGGCATTACTCAATGTACTTTCGAGCAAAAAATTTTACATCAAGAACACGGATATACTAGAAAAAATCTGGTCTACCCAGCATCTCGTATTTGATAAAACCGGTACCATCACCCAAAGTAAAAATCATGCGGTAGAATATCATGGTATAGCACTAGATGAAAAAGAAAAGCTAGCCTTAGCTTCCCTTTGCCATCAATCTACTCACCCAATGAGTCAAGCAGTATACGATCATTTGAATTCTGGAGAATTAGTTGATATAGCCAATTTTAAAGAACTGAAAGGCAAGGGCTTAACAGGAACCAATGCGAGCATCAATATAAAACTAGGTTCGGGAAAATTTGTAGGAAAAGAATCAGAAGGCAAATTGAACGGATCAGCTGTTCATCTTCAGATCAATGGCAGCTATAAAGGACATTTCCTCATCAGGAGTGGCTACCGTAAGGGACTAGATCAAGCGATTGGCAAGCTAAAAAAACGCTTTGCCTTCACCCTCCTATCTGGCGACAATGATGCAGAGAGAAGTAGACTGTTGAAAATATTTCCAGCTGAAACGAAAATGCACTTCCATCAATCCCCCATGGACAAACTTGAGGAAATCCGTTCGATCGAAGCAAACACACCAAGCATCATGATAGGCGATGGCCTAAACGACGCAGGCGCGCTCAAAGCCAGCAGCGTGGGCATCTCCATCTCGGACAACCTATCTAGTTTTACCCCTGCCAGCGACGCGATCTTACTAGGCACCAAACTATCTAAACTGCCAGAGTACTTTGACATCATCTTCAGATCCAAAACCATTATCATCACAGCATTTATCATTTCCTTTTTGTACAATGCTGTCGGCTTAGCCTTTGCTGTTATGGGCTGGGTCACCCCTGTATTTGCCGCTCTACTGATGCCGATCAGTAGTATCTCTGTCGTATTATTTGTTACCTTAGCGGTACGCTGGAGCGCACGAAATCTATCATGAAAATCATCATCTTACTCATATTAATTAGCCTGATCGTTGCATTAGTATTCCTATGGCTATTTGTCTGGTCTGTTAAATCAGGTCAGTACGAGGACACAGACTCCCCTGCCATCCGCATGCTCATGGATGAGAAAAAAAAGAGTGGAAAGTGAAAAGTTGATATGGGTTACACAGCACTTTTAACTTCATTCTTCTCAGCCCCACTGACTGATTTAGATCATTGTTTGGACTGATGGAGTCCTGACGGATTTTTGTTATCATGCTATTGATTTGTAGCATGAACGAATCACTCATTAGAAAATACAACGTACCTGGACCCAGGTACACCAGCTACCCTACGGTTCCCGAATGGACGGCCGACCCTTTGGACATCGAACTGTGGAAAGAAAAACTCAAAGCTTGTTTTAAAACCACCAATCAATCGGAAGGCATTAGTTTATATCTCCACCTACCCTATTGCGAAAGCCTATGTACCTACTGCGGTTGTAACACACGGATCACTATCAACCACAAGGTAGAGCTGCCCTACATCGATACGCTATTAGCCGAATGGCAGCTCTACCTGGAGACTTTTGATGAAAAGCCGATGATCGCCGAAATCCATCTCGGGGGCGGTACTCCGACTTTTTTTAGTCCAGAAAATCTAAAAAAACTCATAGATGGAATTACACAAAAAGCCATCATCAAAGAAGAGGCAGCTTTCAGTTTTGAGGCACACCCCAATAGTACCAGTGAGGCACATTTGCAAACCTTATATGATCTGGGATTTAGAAGGCTGAGTCTGGGTATTCAGGATTTCGACCTAAAGGTGCAGAAAATCGTAAACCGGGTACAAACTTTCGAAACTGTAGAAAAAGTGGTCAATCAGGCCAGAACCATAGGCTATACCTCTATCAACTTTGACCTGATCTACGGCCTACCACTGCAAACCAAAGAAACCATCAGAGATACCTTTGAAAAAGTATCGCTACTCAAACCAGATCGTATCGCCTACTACAGCTATGCACACGTACCCTGGGTCAAACCTGGTCAGCGTAGCTTCACCGAAGCAGACCTCCCCAGCAATGAAGAAAAGAGAGCCCTTTACGAACTTGGCAAAGCCATCTTGTCCAAATTGGAATATCAGGAGATCGGAATGGATCATTTTTCGCTGCCTAGTGACGAACTGTATATCGCTAGCCAGAAAGGTACACTGCATCGCAACTTCATGGGTTACACCACAGAGAGCAGCACATTGGTGATCGGCTTAGGTGCTTCGTCTATTGGAGATACCGGAGATAGCTATGCTCAAAATGTAAAGAAAGTAGAAGAATACAAGGCACTGGTAGTACAGGGCCAGTTTCCGCTTTACAGAGGGCACTTTCTCACCGAAGAAGAAAAGGCTATCCGAACACACATAGCACAAATCATGTGTCAGTTCGAAACACATCAATCAGAAGGTCTATTAAAAAGCACTTTCATAGATGCACTGCCCAAACTGTCTGAATTCGAAAAAGACAACTTGATTAAGGTCCAAAAAGATCACGTTCAGGTACTGGAAGCAGGCAAACCATTTGTCAGAAACATCAGCATGGCATTCGACAGCCACTACTGGAAACAGCACTCTGACAAACCGCTTTTTAGCTCTACGATATAAATATGATCAGAATCATAGCAATTCATGAGTGGAATCTTTTTGATTCTCTTATGGATTGAAGACCTTTATTAAGAATCAGATAGACAACACATCAATTGTTCAATACAAAACCTAAAAAAATGAAAAAGATAGTCGTCCCTTACGATTTCAGTCACTTTGCGGATTCCGCATTGAAATTTGCACTGGAGCTGAACAATGTAACCGACAGTGAGGTGACATTGTTGCATATCATAGAGTACCCATTGGCTACTACATTTAATGTTACAGGAGAGATTGCTCCTTATGATGATATGGACAAACTTTTTACTCTTGAATTGATCAAGAAAGCAAAAAAAGATCTTGAAAATATGATCAACAAAGCTGAATACAGCAACCATAATCTTCATTATAAAGTGATGATGGGCAATGTCTATGATGGTATTACCAGTCACATAGATGAGGTCGAGCCAGATCTGATCGTAATGGGAACCAAGGGAGCTACTGGGCTGAAAGAAATATTAGTAGGGTCTAATGCCGAGAAAGTGGTGAGAACAGCTAAATGCCCGGTGATCACCGTTCACACTGATCAGGAAGTAAATGCAATCAGAAACATTGTATTTCCTACCGATCTCGACATCACCGCAGGTCATGTTGTAGAAAAATTCAAAGAATTTCAGCAGCTTTTCAATGCCAAAATACATCTGGTATATGTAGAAACTCCTCATTCTGCCATATCCGATGGGATGGCCATTGAAGCGATGGAAAGACTGGCTGAGGAATATAAATTAAACAACTATCAAATCCATACTACTAAAGGATTTCAAACAGATGAAGCTGTTTTGAATTTTGCTCAAGACATCAAAGCTGATATGATCGCACTGGCCACACACAGTTACAAGGGACTATTACACCTCTTTGTAGGTAGTGTGGCAGAAGATATTGTTAACCACAGCAATATCCCCGTTTGGACCATGAGTCAAAAACATGTACCCAAACACGCATAGAAACAGAAATTGATTAAAACCAAACACCGACAAAATGAAAAAAATACTAGTCCCCATGGATTTCTCTCAATGTGCTATCAACGCTATGAGAGTGGCAAAGGAGTTGGCTAAAAAACTCCATTGCCCAATAGAGTTAGTAACCTCCATTCATATGCCTCACTTGCATGCACAGACCGTAGGAGCAGACTCTGTAGTTCAACCTATTCTATCAGAATATTCTCATCAAATTGATGAAAACTACAGAGACTTATACGAAAGAGAGGGCTTGAATGAAATTGAGTTTGAAACTAAAAAATTCAATAGCTCAGTTCAGAATGCGATCTATAGTTGCATCGAGCAGGGCGATGTGGGACTAGTCGTAAGTGGCACGAAAGAGAATCATGACATCCTTGAGAAAATTTTGGGAGGTCACACAGTTGACTTTATCAGTATATCTAAAGTTCCTGTACTTGTCATTCCAGAAAAGGTGAATCACCTAGAGGTGAGAAAAATTGGGTTGGCACTTAACCTGGAAGAAGAGGTCCAATTGGACAAGCTTGAACTGGTGAGGGAGTTTGCCAAACTATTTGAAGCTGAAATCAACATCATGTTCATAGGCGCAGAGAGCGAAAAACGCTACATCTACGATGACAACAAAGTGAAACTTGCCGAGTTTTTCGGCGATATCAACAACAACTTTGTGAATGTAAAAGAACATATGGATAAATCCGGAAAGAAAATTCTGGAGTTAGTAGACGAATTGCAATTAGACATGCTCTATATGCATCCAAAACATCACAAATTATTGGATCGCATATTCAGACCTAGTCTCACAAAGCAAATTGCTATGGAAGTGGATATCCCATTGTTATCTGTACATGAATAAGCCATAACCCCAAAAATCATGACTGAGACCACAATTACCGTAATAGCAGCAGCTTTGGTTATTTGGTCCCTTATATCAGTAGCCAAAAGTGCTATGCGCAAAAACAGAAAATTGCTTTGGTTCGCCATAGTAATTCTGTTGCCCATAATTGGGCCATTGGTTTATTTCTTCTTTGAAATTCAAAAAGATTCAGAATAATTAATAATTGCTTAACACATTCCATTCTAAATGAAGCTTTTAATTGAGCCTCATTTTTTTTATATTCAATACAAATTCTGGGACATGATAAATATCACCTCCCCCCTACGAGTTTATCATTCTAATCAACATTCACCTATGCTACTTTAGCAACCATTCTAAAACTCATTTCTAACATATGGAACTTGAAAAATTTAGTTACGACAATAAGATCGTAAAGTACTTCACCATTGCGTCGATAATCTTTGGTGTTGTTGCCATGCTAGCGGGATTGACAGCCGCTATTCAATTATTTTATCCAGTTTTCAACTTTGACCTGCAATACACCACCTTTGGTAGGGTTCGCCCCCTTCATACCAATGCGGTGATTTTTGCTTTTGTGGGGAATGCCATGTTTGCCGGCACCTACTATGCTTTGCAGCGTCTATTGAAAGCCCGCTTGTTTAGCGATACGCTGTCCTGGATTCACTTCTGGGGTTGGCAATTGATCATCTTATCTGCAGCCATTTCCTTGCCTTTGGGTTATACCACCAGTAAGGAATATGCTGAGCTAGAATGGCCAATTGATATTGCCATCGCGCTCGTTTGGGTGGTATTCGGTATCAATATGATCGGTACGATACTCAAAAGACGTGAGCGTCACATGTATGTGGCGGTCTGGTTCTTCATTGCCACATTCGTAACTGTAGCAGTCTTACATATCGTCAACTCCATAGAGTTACCAGTTAGTGCTATGAAAAGCTATTCCTGGTATGCTGGTGTTCAGGATGCATTGGTTCAGTGGTGGTACGGCCACAATGCGGTTGCATTCTTCCTCACTACTCCATTTTTGGGATTGATGTATTACTTCCTGCCAAAAGCAGCGAACAGACCCGTATACTCCTATCGACTATCGATCATTCACTTCTGGTCACTGATTTTCATTTATATATGGGCAGGTCCACACCACTTGCTTTACACTTCATTGCCTGACTGGGCACAATCTCTCGGTACTGTATTCTCTATCATGCTGATCGCTCCATCATGGGGTGGTATGCTCAATGGGTTGTTAACCCTTCGTGGTGCGTGGGACAGAGTTCGTGAGGAGCCCGTATTGAAATTTATGGTAGTGGCTGTAACCGCATACGGTATGGCTACACTAGAAGGACCACTATTGTCACTTAAGAATGTAAACGCCATAGCGCACTATACCGACTGGATCGTAGCACACGTTCACGTAGGTGGTCTGGGATGGAATGGATTCTTAATCTTTGGTATCTTCTACTGGTTATTCCCAAAAATGTGGGACACCAAATTGTTCTCAACCAAACTAGCCAATGTTCACTTCTGGATCGGTACACTAGGTATCATCTTCTATGCACTGCCTATGTATGTAGCTGGTGTGGTTCAGAGTTTGATGTGGAAACAATTCGATGCTGAAGGCTTTTTGGTATACAAAAACTTCCTGGAAACAGTAATCGAAATCGTACCACTCTACATGTTCAGAGCTGTAGGTGGTAGTATGTATTTGATTGGTGTATTCATCATGATCTACAACCTGATCAAAACTGCAAAATCAGGATCATTCATCGCTAATGAAGCGGCAGAAGCACCTGCACTAGAAAAGAAAAAAATCGTAGGCGGCCACTGGCACTCAGTTTGGGAAAGAAAACCTGTTTTCTTTACTGCACTGACATTGGTAGCCATTCTGATCGGAGGTGTCATCGAAATGGTGCCAACATTCCTGATCGAATCCAATATACCTACTATTGCTTCTGTGAAACCCTATACGCCGCTGGAGCTGCAAGGTAGAGACATATACATCCGAGAAGGCTGTAACAACTGTCACTCACAGATGGTAAGACCTTTCCGCTCGGAAACTGAGCGCTATGGGGAATACTCTAAGGCTGGAGAATTTGTATATGACCACCCATTCCTATGGGGGTCTAAAAGAACAGGTCCAGACTTGGCTCGCGAAGGAGTAGGAAAACTGAAGAAATCAGACACCTGGCATTTCAATCACTTGTTACAGCCAGATGCAGTATCAGCTGGATCTATTATGCCTGCTTATCCCTGGTTATTTGAGCAAGCGATAGATACTGAGTCCACAGCAGACAAGATTTCAGCTATGAGGACACTGGGAGTCCCATACGAAGAAGGCTTTGAAAGCATTGCCAATGACGAATTGCAAAAGCAAGCGCAGACCATAGTGGCCAACTTGAAGGCCGATGGTATAGAAATGACCGGTGAGGAAGAAATCATAGCATTGATTGCTTACTTGCAGCGTTTAGGAACAGATATTAGTGTAAAAGAATAAAGGAAGAGCCATGTTTAAATATTATTTCGAACAGATACACAATGTGGAAATTTGGCCGATAATTTCCCTTAGCATTTTCTTCGTCTTTTTCATTGGCCTCATTTGGTGGGTTGTGAAAGCAGATCGCAAATACATAGACGAAATGAAAAACTTACCTATTGACGAACTTTGAACTACAAGTAAGATGAAAATATTTAATTCTATATATATAAAATCCTTGCTGGCCTTTGTGCTGCTGATCACGGGCACTTTGCCCTCTCAGGCACAAGATACTGGCATGAGCATATCCTCGGATGACGTTACGCTAATAGCCCTCGGACTGATACTACTGATCGTAATATTAGTCTTGGTTGTAGCTATTTTCCTTCTGAAACTCATTCAGACACTACTCGACAAAGAGTTGGAAGCCAAAGGCATAATCCCCGAGGCTGAGCCAAGCTGGTGGCAAAAGCTGGACAGAAATCTGACCAATGCTGTTCCACTAGAAGAGGAAGAAAGTATCGAGTTGGATCACGACTATGATGGTATCAAAGAATTGGATAACCACCTCCCACCCTGGTGGAAATGGTTGTTCTATCTCAGTATCGTTTTTGCCGTGTATTACATGATCGATTACCACGTGCTTGAATCCAGCCCTTTATCAGCAGAAGAATATGAAATCGCTATGAAGGAAGCCGAAGAAGCCAAAGCTTCATCAGCTGGTGAAGAAGAGTCCATCGACGAATCTAACATTGTTTTCAACGATGACCCTGAGCTTCTAGCCAAAGGAAAGACAATCTATGTACGAAACTGTGTAGCTTGTCACAAAGAAAATGGTGAAGGAGGAATAGGTCCTAACCTGGCAGACAAATATTGGCTGCACGGCGGTAGTATTCAAGACACCTACAATACAATCTCGAATGGTGTGGTAGAAAAGGGCATGATCGCCTGGAAAGAGGTACTTTCTCCTTCCAATATCAATGCCGTTAACTCCTACATCTATACACTGAGAGGCACTAACCCTGCCAATCCAAAGGCTCCACAAGGAGAAGTGTATGAAGCTGAAACAAAAAACACTGAAGAATCCGAAAGCGTAGAAAGCGATAGCACAGCATTAGCTGAATAGAAGCATGGAAAACCACTACGAATTTGAGGAGGAGTATAGAGACACGATTGCCACTGTAGACGAAAGTGGTAAGCGTGTCTGGATTTACCCTAAAAAACCCAAAGGCACCTATCACAATTACCGGATACTGGTAACGGTGATCCTTTTGTCTTTACTTTTTAGTGGTCCTTTTATAACCATAGGAGGTCAACCTCTGCTCCTACTCAATGTATTCGAACGAAAATTCATCGTGTTTGGACAAGCATTTTGGCCGCAGGACTTTTTTCTGCTGGCCATACTGCTTGTTACCTTCTTTGTTTTCATCATCCTGTTTACGGTTGCCTTTGGACGGATCTGGTGCGGATGGGCTTGCCCTCAAACACTATTTATGGAGATGGTATTCCGAAAGATCGAATATTGGATCGAAGGAGATGCAAACAAACAGCGAAAGCTGAACCAGGCCCCATGGAATCTAGAAAAGATCATCAAAAAAGGAAGCAAGCAATTGATTTTTCTATTGATCTCTATTCTTATTTCTCATACAGTCATGGCCTACCTGATAGGGATCGATCAAGTGATCGAAACCGTAAGCCAGCCTCCTTCTCATAATATTGAGGGATTTGCAGGATTGGTAGTATTCACTGGAATATTTTATGGCGTTTTTGCCTACTTCCGTGAACAAGCATGTGTGGCGGTATGCCCCTACGGACGTCTTCAATCCGTACTGCTGGTCAAAGATTCTATAGCAGTAATGTACGATTGGGTGAGAGGCGAGCCCAGAGAGAAAATCAAGAAAGGAGAAACCAATGAGGACGCAGGCGACTGTATTGACTGCAAACTTTGTGTGCATGCCTGCCCGACCGGAATTGACATCCGACAGGGTACGCAACTCGAATGCGTCAATTGCACAGCTTGTATGGATGCCTGCGACGATGTAATGAATAAAGTGGGGCGTGAAGAAGGGCTGATAAGATACAGCTCACACACGGCAATTGAGACTGGAAAGTCTAAACTGTTTACACCTAGAGTGGCGGGTTATTCCGTAATCTTGGTAGCGCTGATGGGCTTTTTGTCTTTCATGTTGATCTCTCGTTCAGATGTGGATGTCACTGCTCTGAAAGTACCCGGTACACTGTACGAAAAGCTAGATAACGACATCATTAGCAACCTATACAACATTCAGTTCGTCAACAAGACATTTGATCCGATGACGCTGCATGTCAAAATACTGGATTATGAAAATGCCACGATCGAACAGGTAGGTGGAGACAGGATCGAACTGCAGTCTAACGAAAAGTATTCAGGCACCTTTTTTATTAAAATACCGAAGGAGGACTTGCCTGGCACCAAAACCAAAATTGAACTAGGAATATTTGCCGGAGAAAAACTGGTTTCAAATTTCAAAGTCAACTTCCTGGGACCGGTAAAACTGAAAAAGTAAAAGTAGTAGTAAGAAAATGACTTTTCAATATCAAATTTTGAATTTCAAATCTCACATCAGCTCATGAACTGGGGACATAAAATAACAATCGTATTCATCCTGTTTGCCCTATTCGTGGCTACATTGGTAACAATCTGTGTCAGGCAAGATTTTTTCCTTGTGGCACCAGACTACTACGAAGAAGAGCTGGCCTATCAGGACCAGATTGACAAAATGAACAATTTTCAGCAACTGGAGATCAAGCCAGAGCTGAATAAGATCGACGGAAAAGTGATTCTGAGCTTCCCGGACAATGTAGCGCTGGTAGAAGGGGAAATCCATTTTTTCAGGCCTTCTCATGGAGATTTTGACCAAAAGTTCTCGATAGAGCTAGACAGCAACGGACAACAAACATTCTCTCAAGATCAGTTTTTGAGTGGATTATGGAAAGCAAAACTGAGCTGGAAGGATAGCAACAAAAGCTATTTCAACGAAAGCACGATCATTCTCTGATGTATTGGAGCGCACTCATATTGGGTTTTTTGGGTAGCATGCACTGTGTAGTCATGTGTGGACCAATCGCGCTCACACTGAAGAGTCAAAACAACCTGAACAGGTTCGTAATATCCAGACTCCTTTACAACCTAGGTAGATTATCTACCTATGCACTTTTGGGCCTGGTTTTCGGCTTGCTGGGACAAGGTCTGATCCTGGCCAATTATCAGCAACTGCTATCCATTGGCTTAGGGATATTGATGATTCTATTTTCCATTCTTTTGTTCCAAAGAATCAACACTGCCTTTCTGAATCGTCAACTCAGTACAATTAGCAATAGTTTCAGATCACTATTTTCGTCTGTCATCAAAAAACCTGGATTATTCAGCACCTATTTGGTAGGATTAGCGAATGGCTTTCTCCCATGCGGGCTAGTCTATGCCTCGCTGGTAGGCGCCCTGGCTATTGGAGAAATTGGCAAGGCCTCTCTCTACATGATCATTTTTGGATTAGGTACTATTCCTGCCATGTTGGTAGTCTCTTTGACAGGCCAATTCCTGGGAAAACGTCTAAACACAAATGTTCATCGCTTCTCCTCTGTATTCGTATTTCTTTTGGGATCTATTTTGATAATCAGAGGTCTAGAATTAAGCATACCCTATCTAAGTCCAGTCATTGGGTTCTTGTATCCATTAGATGCGGGAATTACAGTTTGTGAATAATTAAACCTCTGTTAATTAAGCAGCAACAATATTCTTGTATTGAGTCCAGAGGTAATACCTCTTTCATTCGGGTGATCCAATTGAATGAGGCGGTAATTAAAACTCACACATGCGTATGAAGTTGGCCACCAATTGAGTCCTGCGGAGTATACATTCATTAATCCTGCTCTGATGGTATTGGCATTGAGGTTATAATTCGAGTATCTAACCGCCAGCTCCCAGGCTCCTCGTCCACCCTGATTCACTCCTATGGCAATAGGTATAGGACTTAATGTACCATTTCGAAAACGATACTTTCGATGTTCGCCACTAATCACCCAGGTTGCCATCATTTGAAACGAACTCAGGTTCTGCCAGCTCTCACCCACTGCTTTGATCTGGTTGAGCGTGTATTCAGAGTAAAACCAATAAGGGCCACTCAAATAGCCTAATTCAAAGCTGCTGAGATTCATTTGATCCGTATCAATAAACCCTGTTTGCATGAAATTAATGGATTTATTGAATTCAGGAGTAATCTGGTACTGGGTCCCTACCTGGCCGTCAGAGTATCGATTGGAAACTCCAATGTGTAGTAAATTGGTACCCGTCTCAGAAGCCCAGGGTACAGCGGTCAACCTTCCCACGTATATGGTTTCATTTTCAGTAAAACTGCCTTTTCTCTCTACCCATGGATTAAAAACCCCACCAGCCCATGAAACACGTGACTTCAACAAATTACCGCTTGCTTGAATCCCAATATTTCTACCAGGCTGAAAAGCATCAGAAACGCGCTCCTGCATAGAATTGAAAAGTGAGGAAGGTACCCTTTCGAACGAAATAGGCTCTTTCTGCTTCCCAATACTTAATGTCACATTTTTAATAGGTATATCCAGCCGATAATCGTAAACCGTTAAGTTATTCAAGTCATTTTCCTCAAACCCTTTTTCGAAAGCATTGGTGGCCATAAAAAAGGTATAACTCCACGGCCTTTTCATTACTTTGACACTACCAATCACCCCAAAACGCAAACCTCTGATTTCTCCTCCTGCATTCGACTTCAGATTCCCCACCTGTCTTTCATTGGCTTCATTTTGAGACAGCCAATACAGCCGATCCATAGCCAAAGCACCAAAAATCAAACCTTTGAAATTTTCCTTGTTCCAATGATTCCATTTGCTACCCATGCTGTAGTTGATAGGAAGAGCAAAAGGCGGTGGCGTATAAGCAAACCACTTGACCCTACTGTATGGATCTTTTTGCGTGCTTTCAAGATGAGTAGACTCCTCCAATCGATTGACATGGATCTCACCATTATTCATTGCAAACACCGTATAAGGCTCAATATTCAACCAAATATCAAAATTCTTCCTTGGGTCTTCGTTAAGAATAATGAACCTGGGTGCGGCATTAATCACAAGATTACCTAAGAGGTAGCCTCCATTAGCATCCCAAACCTCAATATCCTCAGATTTGGACAACTCCTCAGTGGATATCAACTCAAGAACATCATCTATGATCAACAAATTGACATAATATTGCGATGTATCCGAACTGTTGGTAATTACATTGGCATTTCTAATAATTAGCGAATGGCCCGTCACATTCTGGGCATTTGCAACCAGATTAATAAAAATAAATGCACAAATCGTGAATAGCCTTAAAGCCTGAATACTCAAGCCAGGACAACATTTTGGAGTTAAGGTTTTCATATCTCAAGTTGGTAAGGAATGAAGTTCTGTTCCTTTTTCTAATATTAGGGAATAATCCTCATGTCAACAATAACTCCAAAAACTAAAAAAGATTAATCTGTGATTCAATTCATTTTTAGACAGTTATGCTCTGACTTTGTTTATGTCTGAGGCCTCATTTACCGTCTAAAGTTTGAACATGGCCTCAATTTGTTCTTCATCCACAGCATTTGCATTCTTGAGTTCAAAATCATTGGTAACGGGATTGTATATATAATCTTCAATCAATTCAATTTTATGTTGATCGATGTAAGCCACTCCATCCAATACTTTTTCAAGCTCTTCATCGCTCATGGATGGATGCAACGACAACCGAACAAAACCAGGTTTGTGCGTCAAATTCTTCTGGTCTATTTCCTTTGTCAGCTGATCTGACTTCTCAGAATCCAGTCCAAACAGGTAGTGCACATAAGTACTGGCACACGCCCAGCCCCCGCGTACCTGTATACCAAATCTATCATTAAGCATACGTACTACGGCATTGTAATGGATCCCTTTTAGATTAAATGAAACCACTCCTATTCGATCCGATTTCAGTTCGCCTACAATCTCTACTCCAGAAATGGCTTGTAAACCATTAATTGCCTTTTCAAGGAGTTGCTTTTCTCTTTTTTCAATATTAGCTACACCCATTTGCTCCTTCAACCGTATGGCCAGGGATGCCCTTATGGTTTGAAGGAAAGAAGGAGTACCACCATCCTCTTTGGTTTCCGGATTTTGATTGATCCCATATCCACCTTCTGGTTTGGTCCAGGTGACGTTGCCACCACCCGGAATCGTTGACCGACCATCATATAAGTCTTCATTCAACACTAAAACTCCACAAGACCCAGGGCCCCCTAAAAATTTGTGTGGAGAGAAATAGATCGCATCCAAATCTGCACCTTCTTCAGGATGCATATCGATTGCCACATATGGCGCTGTAGCTGCATAATCAACCATACACTTTCCTCCATATTTATGGATTAGTTTGGCCAGGTCGTTAACAGGATTGATGATACCTGTGACGTTGGAGCCAGAGGTAAAGGCACCAATCAGGGTTTTTCTATTTTGGTATTTAGCCAGTTGCTGCTCCCATTGATCTAAATCTATCAAATAGTCTTTGTTCGGCTTGACTAGTACTACTTCTGCACCGGCATCTATCCATGCTACCTGATGCGAGTGATGTTCCATATGAGAAATCAATACTACGGGTTGCTCGGCCTTCTCATCTAATTTCAGGATTTGAATCAGTCGATTCAAAGCACCTGTCATGCCACTTCCGGTAGTTATAAGCAAATCGGATGCTGAGGCATTGACATGGGTCTTGATAATCTCGCGCGCCTTGTTGTAGGCAGCAGTCATTGTACTGCCCGTTTTATTAGAATAGGAATGTGTATTGGCCAGCCAGGGTCCCACCTGTTCCCGCATAATCTTTTCTATTGGGTCATAAAGACGCCCTCCTGCCACCCAATCGGCATATATCATTTGATGCTTTCCAAAACGCGTATCGAATGATTGGTCCCATCCAACGGTCCTCTCCCTAATTTCGTCGAAATTCATTTGCATTAATGTTGTTGTGTCGCAAATTTGGCAAAGCAGGCTGAAAGAACCACTAAAAGGTTCATTTTCTTGCTATGAATCCCACCTGATATTTTTTTATTAAAACATGAGTCAAATCATTAATATATGATGCCCCTTCGGTATTTTTGTCGATTGAGCAGCAGTGATAATCGGGAGATTCTAGATTAAATGAAACACAACTTACCTTGCCTTATTCTTGGGTTACTTCTAGCCCTTTGCCTCTCATTCCCTTCCATAGCAGATAATCAAGGCCCTATTCAAAAAATAGACAGCCTTCAGAGCCTAATGGATGAAGCTCAGGGTAAGGATTTGGTTGATATTTACAACGAGATAAGTTGGAATTACCGAAACATCCGTATTGATTCATCACTGATTTACGCTCAACGTGCCTATCATTTGGCCCAATCTATGGACTATGAATTAGGCATTAGTAAAAGCCTCAATTTCATTGGAGTTGCCAAACGAAACCACAGTAATTTCTTAGGTGCTCTAGAGAACTTCTTCGAAGCACTCAAACATGCAGAGCAAAGCCGCAATTTGGTACAGCTCAGTTATACTTTAATCAATATTGGCAACATCTATGTCTTCCAAACCAACTTTGATGGGGCCATAGACTACTTCGAAAGAGCCCTGATCAATGCTAACAAACTAGAAGACCTGGACTTGAAAGCCTATTGTCATATCAATCTGGGAAGATCCTATACTGGTCTGAAAAAATATGAAGAGGGTGAAATCCATATAGAAAAAGCCATAGCTCTAAGAGAAGAACAAAACAACCTTGAAGGAGTGGTCATTAGTAAAGTGGACCTGGCCAATCTATATGTACTCAGCGATCAAATGGACAAGGCCATAGAAACACTGGATGCCACTATGGCTGATGTGCGAAAATTAGGCCATAGCACTACGCTGGCTTATATGTACATGATTTATTCCAGGGCTTATCTTAAGAAAAATCAAATTGCCAAGTCACTGGAGTTTAACGAACTCAGTTTCGAAATCTGCAGCGCGAATAACATCAAAAAAGTAGAAAGTGACTTACTGCTGCTAAAATCAAATATTTATGAGCAAGCCAATGATCTTTCAAAGGCGCTTCATTACTTGCACCTTCATACAGAAAAAAAGGACTCTATATTCAGTGAAGAAAACACCAGGAAAATAGAGTCTCTGCACGCCAGCTATACCGCTGAAAAGAAAGAAGCCGAAACGCGATACCTCAAACAACAGACTGAATTGAATCAAATCATTATTCAGCGTCAGAAAGTCATCATTTGGTTGACCATTATCGGACTGGTGTTATTTATTGGTATTGCGATCGTTTCCATCAAGGCTGCCTCTGATCGCAAAAAAATGACCAATCAGATTGAGAAACAGAAAGAAGATGCCTTCAAGCACAATAACAGTCTGATAGACCTCAATCATGAAAAGAACAATCTAATCCGCATTCTATCTCACGATCTACGTGCGCCTATCAATAACATCAAAGGTTTGACACAAGTGCATCAGAGTGCGCATCAGTTTGACGAAGCAGATAATCAGATGCTTGACCATATCGTCAATGAATCTGACCGATTGCTCAATATGATTACAAAAATTCTGAATGTTGAAGCACTCGAGGATGAAACTAGGCACTACAAATCCGATCGTATCAACTTGAACTATGTAACGGAACAAGTGATATCTAACTACCAATCTTCAGCGAAAGCCAAGGAAATTAGCATACATTCCAAATTAGTAAAGGATGGAGTATTTATACTTGGAGACCAAATCCATATCTATCAAATCTTAGAGAACCTGATCTCAAACGCGATTAAGTTCTCTCAAAAGAATACTGTAATCAATATCGAACTCGTCAATTTGGTAGCAGAGAACAGAGTCCAAATCAGAATAAAAGATCAGGGACCTGGTCTTACAGAAGAGGATAAAAGGAAAATCTTTACCAAGTTTCAAACCCTCAGTGCCAAACCTACAGGTAATGAAGAGAGCACTGGTTTAGGACTATCCATAGTCAAGCAATACACCGAACAGATGGACGGTAAAATATGGGTAGAAAGCACCTATGGAGAAGGTTCAACTTTCATTGTAGAGTTTCTAAAAACCCGATAACTCCCCTATCCTTTCCTGGCCAAATACCTTTTAGATATCTCATCCCCTATGGCCAATGAAGAAGTGGCTGCTGGAGAGGGTGCATTGCATACATTGATGAAATGATCATCCTCCAGAATCTGAAAATCATCTAGTAAACCACCATTTCGGTCACAAGCCTGAGCCCTCACTCCTGCTCCACCGGTTTCAAGATCTGACTCCTTAATCTCCGGTATAAGCTTCTGCAGGGCAGTTGTAAAAGCAGATTTAGAAAAAGAGCGATACATCTCCCCAAATCCTGTTTTCCAATATTTGGCTGCCACCTTTTGAAATCCTGGCCATGCCAAAGTCTCTAATAGTTCAGCCAAATTGATGTCTGATTTTTTATACCCCTCTCTCTGAAAGGCCAATACAGCATTAGGACCAGCTTCGACCCCACCATTGATCATTCGCGTAAAGTGCACACCTAAAAAGGGGAAATTAGGGTCAGGCACTGGGTAGATCAAATTCTTAACCAGATGCTGGCTTTCTTCCTTGAGTTGATAATATTCACCCCTAAATGGCACAATCTTCAAATCAGGCTTCAAAGGTGTCATCTTAGCAACTTTGTCAGAATACAAACCGGCACAATTCACTACCATCTTAGACTGAAAATCTCCTTTGTTAGTCACTACGGTTTGCTCACTCTCCGAGCTATGGATTTTAACCACCTTATGCTCATAGAAGATTTCCGCTCCAGCGGACAAAAGCTTTTCCTCCAGTTTTTTACAGACTGCTGTATAGTCTATAATCCCCGTTTGCGGCACATGAATTCCTTTGACTCCATTCACATGAGGCTCATACTCCTTTAATTCATCGGCATTCAACCATTTCATCCCTTCTAGCCCATTAGCAACCCCACGTTCGTGTAGAGTAGTCAAATAGGGCACCTCAGCTTCATCTGTGGCTACTACGATCTTTCCGCATAGGTCATAGTTGATTCCTTCCTGATTACAAAAATCTAACAAAAGATGATAGCCATTTATACAATTTACAGCCTTCAAACTACCGGGTTTGTAATACAATCCAGAATGAATAACGCCACTATTGTTACCCGTCTGGTGTTTGGCCGGACCGGATTCTTTTTCAATAATGGTGATCGAAGTATTAGGCGATTTTTGGTGGATTTGCCAGGCACTCGCCAGACCTACTATCCCACCCCCGATGACGATGACATCTTTCATTTGCAAATGATCAAAGTGATAATGAATTGTGGCTCGAAATTGATCAATGTATGAACTAAATCAAAGCAGAAATAAGGCAATCTATCTGCCTATTAATATAAATGGTGCCCAATAATAAGGATCCGAATATTTTTCTGACCTAATCATTTCCAATTTCGCCTTTCTCAGATCGTCTCTATAACCCTCCTTATCAGAGTGATAGAGGTGGTTTTTATAAAATGATATCATCAACTCAGAGGTAGATTGATCATTCACCTGCCAAAGTGATACCAACAGGTTTTGAGCTCCCGAATACTTCAGAGCACGGCTTAAACCTATCACTCCTTCCCCCTGGGATATTTTACCCAAACCTGTTTCGCAGGCCGATAGTGAAACTAAATTGGAATTGATCTTGGTGCTATATATTTCGCTGCAATAAAGTCTCCCATCTCCAGACTGATCTGCATTTAGATAAATACTAGATTGACCCGGGTGATCTTCATCTACCATGCCATGAGTCGCTAAATGCAAGTATCTATATCCTTCTTCCAGCTTATGAACCACATTGCTTTCGCTGGCTTGCTCATGTAAACTCACATCAACAGTCAAACCATTCCCACTGAGCAAATATCTTATTTCATTCACTTCCTTTTCGGTAGAGGGTAAATCACTCATTCCTGAATTGGCGTCAAACTCTACTGGAGCGACCAAAAGTGCAGACATATCTCCATGCAATTGCTCTAGAGGTTTCTGTAAATACAAGGTAGCCGAATAATCATAGTTAATGGCAATACGCTCAATCAGATAACTACCTTCTTCATCTATCAAACTCTCAAAAGTCACGGTTGAAAGCAATCCATCTGGTAAAATGGTCAGAGAGCTTTTACCCTTTTCCATTTTGGGAATCAATAGTTGATACAGTTGTTTTGAAATGGATCGGTTCTCCTCTTCCATCCGATATTTGATCGTATTCCTCATTCCTATGACCTGACTATTGAACTTTTCAGGTTTGTCCACATCGAACAATTGATACTTGTCTGATGTGATGGAAAAGACGAATATCTTCTTTTCGCCTACGAAGTATGACAACAACCACTCTTCATCAGTCAGTGAGGCCTGAACATCCCAGACACTGGCCAATTTCGTGTCATATTTCAATTGATAATAGGAAGGGTATTTTTCTTCTAGTCCAGACACGAAATCTCTCAAAGCTCTTTGATATTCGAAAACTTGCCCCTTGATCCTTTCTCTCTCCTCATCGCTGATATCCTGCATCAGCATCTGATCTAGCAAATCAATCTCTACCTTCAAACTGTCTTCAAGCGCCAACTCCGAATCAGGAATACCAGCAAAATGCTTGGCATTGGTATCGTTAATCGCTTGTAACAGAAGTGCCGCTTTGCTACGTTCAGCAAATTCAAAAGCAATCTTTAGGTACTCCTTTTTCTTAAAACTATGCTCACTTAGGTACTGAGCGATGTAAATCCCATTTTCATAAACCTCTGCCGCTATACCCGCCAGTCGCAATTTGTCCGCCTCGTTGATCCTCGTTTGGCGAATGATAGAAATGAGCTCATCACAAAGCAAATATGAGGTAAGCGCACCGTCAATATCTCGTTTTTTCAACGACTTCTCAAAATGTAGTGCCTCCATTGCCTTGGCCTTGGATTGCAGAGAAGTCAATAATATATCGGCATTGTAAAAATTCTTAATCTCTGGATTAGAATACAAATCGGCAAAACTCTGGTCATAAAGATTGGAATATACAGACCGCTGATAGTTGATAGCCGCTCTTTCGTAATCCCCCTTTTGTTGATAAATCTGGCCAATCAGCAAAAAAGTATTCGCAACATCAGGATGTTTTTCACCATGGATATTCAGATACATCTTCAATGCCTCCTGTTGGTAGACGAGCGCCTGATTAAAATCGCCCTTCATTTTATAGATTCTGCCTCTGTTATTCAAGACAAATGCCTTGTTACCATGTGGTCCGTCATAGATATCTGCCCATATCGAATCCATTCGATCCAGATACTCCAACGCCTCCATGTAATTGGCCAATTCTGCATTAGCGTATGCAATGTTGACATAGCACAGGGCTATTTTCCTACGATTTTGTTCAGGATTATCTTGATACAAATCTACGGCTCGATTGAAATATATAATACTTTGAAGGGGTTCCTCATTCAGATACACCAAACCAATATTGTTGTTAGAGTCTCCAATCAGACTAGCCGGAATCTGATCTATTTTTCTTCGGATATCTAAGGCTCGCTCATGAAACTGCAAGGCCAAGTCTCGATTACCATTATTCCAATAGGCCACTCCTATTTCTTCCAAACATTCCGCTTTGTTCAATGTTTTTTCTTCCAGATAAGGTTCTGCCAACAATAAGTTTTCGAGTGCCAGATCATTTCTACCCACATGCAAATATCCACTTCCCACAACCATATGAGCTTGAGCAATGATGCTGGTAGTGTCCTCCAGATACTCCCTGATATGCTCCAAACTCTGTTCGGCCCTGAATACTCCTGCATCTATTTCACCTTTACCTATTTCACAAGCGGCCATCCGTAGATGACAATAGATGTAGTTCTCTTGATCGCCATTCCCATAAAAACTTTCGGCATTAGATTCAAATAGTTTGAATGCCTCATCAAATTGAGAATGAGTAAATAGTGAATCAGCTTCGGCCATGTTCTGGCCTTTCAATCCTAAAAAGGATCCTGCAAGCAGAACAAAAAAACTAATTTTCTTAAAATCTATATACATAACTCAGGCTGCTAACAAAATGTCTGGTAAGTCCATCAGGATTGACGTCTCTATCTACTAGTTTGCGTCCCAAAATCAATTTCAGGCCATTGTTCACATTGAATTGATATCCTGCTCCTATCAAAGCCGAGAGGGCCAGACCCGTTGTACCTTCTTCCTTGATTCTTTTCTCAACGCCAGGAGAAAAGTCATATCGTTCATCTTTTGTAATTCTATAAATAGGAAGAAGTCCCACGTTGAAATTGAAATTCGTGAATCTAAAATTTCTCTCCACTCTAAGCATGATATCAGTCCCTCTATGCAAATTATTAGCTAGATCATATTTATCGATGTATTCGTCTCTCACTGGATTGCCATCTCCGTCAAAATCTACCTCATTATCGGGATACCCATTCCATTGCCCCCATCTGAAATCGTTTTCATTTTCCGTCAGAGCGATTTGAATACCTGTGGCAAACAACCACTTTTCATTTACCCAGGCTAGCCCGGCTATAAAGTCATAGGAACCTAAGCTCGTTTGATAATACATCGGGTAATCCACCCCTTTGTTCCCAAACTCATTCGTTTGTTTAGTCAGGTTCGATTTATTTGTCGGGATCTTTGTACCCAGAGTAGCACTTAAACTACCTCTTTTGGTATCAATTAGACTTCTGGTTAGAGCCAGTGAAATATCTCCTGTCCCTCCTGTTTCACCTAAACTGCCCGAAACCATTTGATAAGGGAGTTTAGCCTGTACAAAAAGCTTATCGGTAATCGAAAATGTCATGTCCGCGGTTAGGACATAGATAATGGGTGTTAACGTTGTACTTCCTCTGTAGGCATTGATCTCTACTGCCCTCAATTTGAAGTCTACACGTTTACTGTAGTTTTGATCGGGCCTCATGGCTCCCATCGTGCAAAACCCTGCATCACTGCAGCCTTGCGATCTAGATGTATTGGATGCTAAGAACAAGCATCCCAAGAATACAAGTGATATTCCTCGTCTCAAATTAGCTTGATTAATAATTGATACTCAGTTATTCAATAGGCAAATTAAAAAGTTCTACGCGGAGTATACCCAATTATTGCCTAAAGTATCAAGCTAATTATTGTATAAACAAAAAAGCACCTCGCTTACGCAAGGTGCTTTACACAAATTCCATTCAAATCCTGACTAAAATTATTTTTCAGATACGGGTCTCATATATTTCACTTTGACCTTGCCCTGACGGCTGCTACCTATCTGTCGCACCCAATATTTATTTTTGCTTATATGGCCATAAACGACCGCTTCTACTTCCTGACCGCTTTTGAGCGTCACCATTACATGCTGACGAACCTGATATACCTCCTGCTTATTTTCTTGGGTCGCCTTCTCTTCTTTTTTGTTTTTTCCGCCCATTCCATATCCTAGGCTGGAAAAACTCACTGATAGCAGAATCAGTGAAATGGATAGAATATTCTTAAACATAGCTGTTGAAAATGATCTTATTGGTTGAATTATTTTCAATGTAAAAATAAGAAAAACGCAAACAACCTCATTATTATAGTGCAAATATTAATTAGAATAATACTATATTTAAGAGATTCTCTTAGGCTTAGTAAATTCTCCTAAAGCAAAAGAATTTGGTAGAGCTCTTGCGCTTATCGGAAGCACATGTTTAAATTGCAGCCATGGAGAATTTCGTAGTATCGGCAAGGAAGTACAGGCCTCTTGGCTTTGACGAAGTGGTGGGACAAGGCCACATTACGACGACTCTTAAAAATGCAATTGACAACAATCACCTCGCTCAGGCGTTGCTTTTTTGTGGGCCTAGAGGAGTAGGTAAAACCACTTGCGCCAGAATTTTGGCCAAAATGGTCAATAAATTCGACGACAAGGGTAGTGGCGAATCAGTCAATTCGCTAAACATCTATGAACTGGATGCCGCTTCTAACAACTCGGTAGAAGACATCCGAAATCTGATCGATCAGGTACGATACCCACCTCAGCAAGGATCTTTCAAAGTTTATATCATAGATGAGGTTCACATGCTTTCTAACCAGGCCTTCAATGCTTTTTTGAAGACTTTGGAAGAACCTCCATCCTACGCCATATTTATTTTGGCGACAACTGAGAAGCATAAAGTCATCCCAACCATCCTATCAAGGTGTCAAATCTTCGATTTTAACAGAATCGAAATAGATGATATCACCTACCAACTTAAAAAAATCGCCAGCAACGAAGGAATTGAGGCTGAAGAAGAAGCTTTGCATCTGATATCTCAAAAGGCAGACGGCGCATTGAGAGATGCTCTCTCTATTTTTGATCTTATCTGCACCTTCTCTTCCGGAAACAAAGTCACTTACCAGGATACCATCAACAACCTTCATATTCTGGACTATGACTATTTCTTTAAGATCACCAACCACCTCTACAATGAAGAGGTGTCTTCCTCTTTGCTGATCTATGACGAAATCCTACGCAATGGATTTGATGGGCACAATTTCGTAGTGGGGCTATCTGAACATTTCAGAAACCTGATGGTCTGTAAAGATCCCGAAACAGTAAAACTCCTGAATGTTTCGAAGAACATCGAGCAGAAATACATTGAGCAGGCAAAGGAAGTGAACCTGTCATTTTTGATGTCGGGACTAAACATCCTGAATCAGACGGATCTACAATACAAGAGCAGTAAGAATCAGCGACTCCATGTAGAGCTTGCACTGATGAAGCTAGGCTACTTGAAACAAGCCTTTACACTATCGGCCAGCCAGGATGCGCCGGTAAAAAAAAAATTAGCGACGACTTAGGCTCAGGCCAAGCTTCCTCTAAAGAGACTAGCCCTAAAGTTGGGTCAGTAGCTCCGGCTAAACCCGCTTCATTTACTACTGTCAAGGCCAAACCACAGACATCTGCCAAAGAGACTCCCAGCCTAAAGAACATCTTCAGTAAACCGAAGGCTGAAGAGGAAGAGAAAAAGCAAGAAGCTACCACCCCAGTAATTCAGGAACAGCAAGAGCCAGTCACAAAGGAAAAGGTAGCTGCCGCTCTTCAGGCCTTAATTAATAAAGAAGGGCTTGGCGTTTCGATCAAAAACATTCTCAAGAAACCCTTTGAGCTCAAGGGAGACACGATCGAATTCCCGATCTCCAACAAAGTCGAAACTTCCATGGTGCAAAGCAAGGAAGTTGAAATCATGGACTTTCTAAGAAAGGAATTGAAGAATTCTATGGTTCAGATTGGCTACAGCTTCTCCGAAAATCAAGAAGATAGAAGGCCCTACACCAGCACAGAGATTTTCGCCGTTATGGCTAAAAAGAACCCTCATTTGCTCAAATTGAGAGATGAATTAGGCTTGGATTCTGAATTTTGATCGCTTTTTTGCGGCATTAAATATTATCAAAACTCTGAAAAGACAGCACCAGCAATCTGCAAGTTTTGCGACCTACAACAATGGTTTTTCCTATCGTTTCACAATAGGATACCGATTTCCTCCACCTAATATTGTCATCCAGGCGATGGATTTAATCCCCTACACCCCTGACTCTAAATAGAGAATCAACACATAATAGCACCCAATCTGTCAAAACTATCCATTGTCAGAGGTTTTGACTCCACACAAGTGATCTCCTGATTGACCAATAGCTTCTCGACGTGGGTGTCATGTTCATGATAGGTGAGAATGACGATTTTCATTTCGTTCTTATGGGGATGTGACAAGGAGGCAAACTCATGCAGAAAGACCTGTCCTTCTACGATTGGGATCAACACATCAAACAATATGATTTGGGGCACAGGGTTATTCTCATGCCTGAGATAATCTATTGCATCCTTCCCACTGGTGACGACTTTCACCTCTCTTGCTAACTGCGACTCAATAATCGCCAGTTTGTGAGCATAATTGTCGGTGGCGTTGTTGTCTATCAACAGTGCCAGCTCACACTTGTATTTAACCATAAAATGCTGCTATTCCTTTACACGAATTCTCTCTCCTACTGAGAGTGCAAAGTTATCCTTTTGGTTGATTCTCAGCAACTCATCTATCGCAATATTATATTTTTTCGATATGCTGTACATCGTATCGCCTGGTTCCACCACGTGAAAGTCCACCGTTTTAGTTTTCATTTCAAAGGGTCTACCTTCTCCATGGACGATCAACGATTGCCCGATTTTCAATTCAGTAGCATTCATCTCGTTCCACTCCAGTATATCCTGCACGGATACTCCGTACTTCTTAGAGATTCCATAAAGCGTCTCCCCTTTCTTCACTGTATGAGTAAAATAACTTGAAGCCTGGTCAACTGGTCTTTCTTCCACTCTGGTTTCTACCGGCACAATAGGTTGAGGTACTTCCTTCTTTTCCTCTTCCATATCCATAAACTCCGGCAATTCCTCTTCTTCCTCGACCACTTCCACGACAGGCTCTACCTTTGTTTCCTCAGGAGTTGGCACTGTTTCTTCTTCTCGTTCTTCCTCTTGAGCTTTCTCTGCTTCTTTTTCTTCGCGTTCTAATTCCTTCTCCTCTTTGCGTACTTCCTTGATCAGCTCCTTCACAGGAATGGTCTCGTCTACTGGACCCATCGACACCTCCTGAATCTCGACATCCACGTCCTTGGGTCGGCGCTTTCTCAACCACATGACACGCCCGGGCTGTACATCATCAATGATCGACATCCTGTTGAGGCGAGCGAGGCGGTTTTCCTTTACCCCAAATTTTTGAGAGATATCCCAAAGATCCTCTCCTCGCTGTGCGGTATAGTAGTAAGTCCTGGCTCGCCAGCGCTTATTTTTGAGATAGTAAATTTCACCTTCTTTGATAGGCGAGTCCAGGGACAGATCATTGTAGCGGGCGAATCGCTGCGGGTGCAATTGGGCTTTAGCAGCCAATGACTGAACATCATCCCCCTTCTTAGCCAGAATGGTTGGCAGGCCGTTGATTCGAATGAATATGGTTTTATCTGTATTCAGTTCTTTGCTGAGTGAGGGAATGACCTTCTCCTCCTCGGTCTTGGTTACTTCATGATTGTCTTTCTCCTTTTGCGCGACTGTTTCAGAGGCTCCACCCCCAATTCGCTTGATCGGCTTCTGGCGTCCCTTAACTGGCACGATCACCGAATAGGTCTTTTCTTCGGGAATCTTGCTGGACTTCAGCCATTTGTTGTATTGCTTCAGATCGGTTTCGCTCACCTTGAGCTCGTCTGCTATCTTAGACAGAGATTTTCCTCCTCCTCGCTCGTAGATCATCAGACTCATGCCCTCGCTGTGCTTGGATTTGACAGCCTCCTCAAAGGCAATCTTATGCGCCAGACATCGCTTGACATACCAGTGGGTCTTGCGGTCGATGGTCATCCGAGTCGCCCCGAATTGCTTGTGATCCACATACTTTTCTGCTCCTCCTCTGCCTGTCATGTGCGCCAGCAAGGTATATATCCAATTGTCGAAGTAGAAGTTGTGTCGCTTGAAGTACTTGGAGGCGCCAATGGTCGAGGACACGATATTGAGTCGTTCATCGACGTGGCGATCAATCCTCAGGCCTACCTCCCGGCCCGTAAAGTCCTTGAACTGCCAGAAGCCCACCGCATTGGCAGATGATACGGCATCAGAGATCAACGCGCTCTCCTGAACGGATAGAAATTTGAAATCGTCGGGTACGTTTTGCTCTTTGAGTGTTTTTTCGATGATCGGAAAATAAAGCCTCGCACGATCCGCCTTCAGCTCGAAGTACTTGGTGCTTTTGGTCAGCATGTCAACATCGTCCTGGATTTCCTTGCGGGCTCCATCGGTGATTTTTAGCTTCATACCTGCAAACTCCATGGTGGCAGGGACTCTAGGTCGGTATGGGTCATCCGCCCAAAGCTGAGCTGAGGTCATCAGCAGAAATAACGCAATCAAATATCTCATAGTACCCTTGCAATCATTAAACCGTCCCTCAAAGGCATCAATACATTTTCCACTCGATCATCCTTTTGTACAAAATCATTGAAATCCAGCAGCGCTTTGGTAGCCAGGTCATTGTCTTTGACCTCTTCTACGACTTTGCCACTCCAGAGCACATTGTCGGCGATTATGATGCCGCCTTTGTTCATCTTTGGGATCAGTAGCTCGTAGTATTGCCTGTAGTTCACCTTGTCTGCATCGATGAAGACCAGATCAAAGCTTTCCTCTAGCTGAGGAATGATATCCAGCCCCTTGCCTATTCTGTAATCGATCTGATCGCCGTATTTGGATTCTGAAAAATAGCCTCTGACGCGATCTTCCAACTCTTCGTCGATATCCATGGTGATGAGGCGTCCCCCTTCGGCCAATCCTTCGGCCAGACACAAAGCAGAATACCCCGTGAAGGTTCCAATCTCCAGAATGCATTGGGGTTTGATCATGGCACTGAACATAGACAAGACACGTCCCTGCATCGGGCCAGAAAGCATCCTGGGCCTCATTACTTCCAGATGGGTCTCTCTTTCTATCCTATGCAGCAGTTCACCTTCGGGGCTGCAGTGGGCATCAGAATATCTCTGTATCTCAGTGTCTAAAAAATCCAAATCGATCAATCTTAAAATTGTGACAATTCTAGTTCAAATCGCTGCAATTAACAACTTAGCGTTCGGGATTCAACGTAAGGAAATAATAGGATAATCCTCTATCATTGCACCCAAAACAAAGCAGCCCATGATCAAACATGTAGCCATTGCCGGAAATATAGGAGCCGGCAAAACCACACTCTGCAAAATGCTCGCCAAACACTACAACTGGGACATCGAACTGGAAGAGGTCGACAACAACCCCTATCTGGCGGACTTTTACCAGGATATGTCGAGGTGGTCATTTCATCTCCAGATCTTTTTCCTGAACAGTCGCTTCAAGCAGGTCAGAGAAATCGAGGCTGCCCAAAAAACAATCATACAGGATCGCACGATCTATGAGGATGCCTACATCTTTGCCAAGAGCCTTTATGATCAGGGTAATTTCTCTCAGCGGGATTACGAAAACTACCTGGCGCTTTTTCACTCGATGGTCGACTATGTCAAGGCACCCGACCTGCTGATCTATCTCAAATCAGACATCGACCAGCTGGTCAAAAACATCGAGAAGAGAGGCCGTGACTATGAAAAAAGCATCCGCATCGACTACCTGCAAGAACTCAAATCGCACTACGAAGAGTGGATCTCCCAATACAAAGAAGGTAAGCTGCTGGTGATCGATGTTAACCATCTGGACTTTGTGAATGAACCTGAGGATTTTGCCACTATCGTGTCGAATATCGATCGCGAATTATTTGGTCTGTTTAGTTGATATCTGTGGGGTCTTGCCCTATGGAATCTGTTGTCTATCCCTTAACTTAGGCGTGTAAAACACAAGCGGAATGGCCCATCGGCTATTCCCATTTTGACAACATCAATTAACTACCCATGAAACAATCCATTTATGTGATGGCCCTGTTTTTTCTCCTTTGGGGATGTAAACAGGAGGAGTCCGTCAAAGAACCCGAAACCACAGACGACTTCAAATACTGGACCGAGCAGTTTGCCGATCTTAAGATCTACCGCTACAAGGTTCCCGGTTTTGATCAACTGAGTCTGGATCAGAAAAAACTGGTCTACTACCTATCGCAGGCGGGTCTGAGTGGTCGTGACATCATCTACGATCAGAACTATCGCCACAATATCCGCATCAGAAAAACACTCGACACCATCGTCAAAAACTACGAAGGGGATCGAAGCGAGCCTGAGTGGGACAGCTTTATCACTTATGTCAAAAGAGTTTGGTTCTCCAATGGCATCCACCATCACTATTCGATGGCCAAGATCCTTCCAGAGTTTTCTAAGGAATACTTCGATAGTCTGCTCAAGGCTACCGATCAGGAATTGAGTGAAGAGATACTGGACGCCATATTTGATCCGGCGGTGGACAACAAAAAGGTAAATCTAGACCCTGAAAAAGGCCTGTTGGCTGGCTCTGCCACCAACTTTTATGATCCTGACATCACCAAGGACGAAGCTGAGGCATTCTACACTGAAATGATGAAGGACAAGGGAGAAGAGCCCATTTCATACGGTCTGAACTCCAAGCTGGTAAAAAATGAATCCGGCGAGCTGGAAGAAAAAGTATGGAAAGCAGACGGCATGTATGGTGCTGCAATCCAGGAGATCATCTTCTGGCTGGAGAAAGCCACTACAGTAGCAGAAAACCCAGCTCAAAAGAAAGGGCTAGAACTGCTAATCGAATACTACAAGACGGGTGACCTTAAGGTCTGGGACGAATACAACATCGTATGGGCTGGAGCGACCGAGGGCGATATCGACTATATCAATAGCTTTATCGAGGTGTACAACGACCCACTGGGCTACCGTGGCTCCTTCGAGTCGATCGTGGAGATCAAGGATTTCGAAGCGTCTGAGCGCATGAAGGTGCTTTCGGAAAATGCGCAATGGTTTGAGGACAACTCCCCTATCATGGAGGAGCACAAAAAGAAAAATGTAGTAGGTGTGAGCTACAAGGTAGTGAATGTCGCCAGCGAATCGGGAGATGCTTCGCCATCCACTCCGATTGGGGTCAACCTGCCCAACTCCAACTGGATCAGAAGTAAGCATGGGTCTAAATCTGTGAGCCTGGGCAACATCATCGATGCATACAAGCAAGGCGGCAGCAGCGGATTGACGGAAGAGTTTGCCTACTCCGAAGCGGAGATCAAAAGAGCTAAAGAGCACGGCGTATTGGGAGACAAAATGCATACCGCCCTACACGAGGTGGTCGGGCATGCCTCCGGACAGCTGAATCCGGGTGTGGGTACACCTAAGGAGACCCTGAAAAACTACGCCTCTACCCTGGAAGAAGGCAGAGCCGATCTAGTGGGGCTATTCTTCCTGATGGATCCTAAACTGATCGAACTAGGACTGATCCCAAGCCTGGACGTAGGCAAACAGGAATATGATGCCTATATCCGCAACGGCATGCTGATGCAGCTGCGCAGATTACAACCGGGCGAAGACATAGAAGAAGCCCACATGCGAAACCGTGCCTGGGTGTCTAACTGGGCCTATGAACAAGGGCTGGAATACAATGTGATCGAGAAGGTAGTCAAAGACGGCAAGACCTATTTCGTGATCAACGACTACCCGAAACTAAGAGAGATATTTGGGAGACTGCTGAGAGAGACGCAGCGCATCAAATCTGAGGGCGACTATGAAGCAGCTAAGAATCTGGTCGAGAACTATGGCGTGAAGGTAGACCCTGTGATACACGCCGAAGTACTGGCCAGAACCGAAAAACTGAACATCGCGCCTTATGGTGGCTTCATCAACCCGGTGCTGTCGCCTGTAGAAGATGCCGATGGCAACATCACCGACATCAAGGTGGAGTATCCCGACGACTTTAGCGAGCAGATGCTGGACTATGCCGAGCGCTATTCTTTCTTGTAGAGAAGGGCTATTAGAACATCGCTAGCTTAGGTTAGAAAAGAAATAAAAATCCCCGGCTGAATGATCAGGCGGGGATTTTGTCTTTATGGATCATCGCGCTGCAAACGCTCTACCAGGCACATCCTAGTCTTGCTATCGCTAAACGAGGACGAGATTAATACTTCGCTAGCGACTGATTGATCAATACGTCATTGGTAGTTTAACACCTCGTCACTTCGACAGAGCAAAGGAAGATGACAATCTTACTCTGCGACGAGAAGTCCCAATCGGATACATCTGACGATAGGAAAAGGCAGGACTAAAGCAGTACTCACCTGCATGGGTTGCTAAGTATCGACTTCAATTAAATGCTCATACTTAGCTCAAGTTGATTAACATTTTGTAAAGATGAAGATTAGTATGGTATAAGCCTATCAATAGAATCAAGCCCAAGACATCAGATACAAACACCCCTAACTTTGGCGTTAAAGGATGATCCTCTAGATCAACCATCTCCCCTTCAAAATTGTTCTTAAAAACGACTATAAATATCGCAATAAACAAAAAGAGTAAGACCAATAATGCATTGAGAGTAGATGAATCAATTGTAGAGTAGATGAACTTCAGGAAAAGAAGAGTTAATACCGACAAAAATCCGAAGGTATATAAAAAACAAGCTCCCAACGCATGGTTTATTGCATGTGATGTATTCTTCTGCTTATAATGCTGCTTCACATTTGCATGAATTATTGAGAAAATTCTAAAGTAAAATTTATAGATCGATTTCATTGACTTAATTCTCTTAAATCCTCCGCTGTTCAGATTTTCAATCAGGAACAAACTACCGTAGAATTTTCCAACTGTCCAAAAAGTCGGGTTGCAAACCCTACGATAATGCTTCGGAATTACAAATCCCGAAGTGCGGGAGTAACACCTCGTCACTTCGACAGAGCAAAGGAAGATGACAATCTTACTCTGCGACGAGAAGTCCCAACCGGATACATCTGGGGATAGGAAATGGCATTCCGTGCTTTTAGATATAAGCATTACCCCCTTCCGCGGGACGGACAGGAATGTCATCTAAGGTTTCAGCCGCATATGAAAGTGCAACCGAGAGGAAGCTCTTTTATTTTTTCGGTAGATATAATTTCATTTCTCCGATTTCTAATTCGTCTAAATGTCCCATGCTACTTTCGTCTTTTGTTATCAAGTGCATATGTAAAAATGAGTCGTGATGCGTAAAAACTCCTTTATGTTCAGTCGAGAAAAATCCAATTATTTCAGCGTTTTCATTTGCGATATTGTAATTGATCTTTCCTTGATGTGCTTCATCAGGCGAAGATACTTTTGTTCCTTCAGGCAAATTCTGAATATGAATAATCGCACTTGAAACTTGTCCGATTAATTTAAAGGCAAAAGGTCTTTTGAGTTCACTCGTTTTGTCGTCAATGAATTTTTCTACATCCTGAATTGTCTTAATGTAAGAAGGCAAATCCATTTCATTCCATTCAGTTACGTTTCCATAAACAAAGAATGGTGCTGATGATTTAACGTTTTTTTCAACGGACATTGTTGAATCCGAATTCACTTTTGACACGTAGCTCTTTCCGTTATTGATCAACAATTCGCCTGTCAAGTAGCTTATAGGTCCAAGGCCATAAAGTCCATTTTTGTCTGAAATAGTGTCAAGGTCAATACTGCTTCCTAATTCACCTTTCCGCATCACGTTTTTCATTGCTCCTACAATTTTAATGTCAGGATAGGTTTCTGCTTCGTCCGTGTTTTTTTCTTTCGGCGTCCAATTGCAACCTATTAGCCCAACTGTCAAAAGGCCTAATCCTATTGGTTTAATGTTCATGTAGCTTTTTCGTTTTGCTCAAATTACCGCAATCAAACTAATATAAACAATGCACTTCATCTAACCTTATGTGCAGTTTATACTCAGGCCTCAATTTCTACTTGTCTAAATAGACGAACGCGTTGCAATCGCGCCCGATTGGATTGATCAATACGTCATTGGTAGTTTAACACCTCGTCACTTCGACAGAGCAGAGGAAGATGACAATCTTGCTCTGCGACGAGAAGTCTGATCTGGAACCAACCAAGGCCAATGAATGCTGCATTCTTCCTCGAGATTAGTTTCCATTTTCATTCTAGTCTGGAGACTTGCGCTCATCGACACTTTCAAGTCACGCTGCGCTAAGACTTAAAAGAGCGGGGATTTTAAAACCATTACTACTATAAAAAAGAAGATATTAAACGGGCAACTGCATATTTCAACCGTGAAAAAATCCCATTATCAAACCATTTTTCTTTATCGATCTCCTCACATTCCTTCAAGTCATCGAAGAAAACATTTTCCAATTGTTGTGCGAATTCTTTACCGTATATGATGGACATAATTTCAAAGTTTAGATCAAAACTTCTTATGTCCATATTGGCTGTTCCGATTACGCTTATCATTCCATCTGCCACCACTGTTTTGGCATGAATAAATCCCTTTTTATAAAGAAAAATACGCACGCCCGCCTGAAGCAATTCCTCAAAGTAAAACCTTGATGCTGCTCCTACCAGAGCAGAGTCTGAGTTATGGGGCAACATGAGCCTGACATCTACTCCACTAATGGCTGATTCCTTTAAGGCATCAAGAATACTTGCATTAGGAATGAAATAAGGATTGGTAATGTATAATTTTGTTCGTGCCAGGGAGAAAATCCTAAAGTAGGTAAGCATGATATTGGACATGGGGTAGATGGGCCCACCTGCTATTACCTGACCAAGCGCTTTTATACCCATATCGGGCATTTCAACAGACGTTGGAAAGAGTTCTTTTGTAGGAGCAATTTCATTTTTTCCACTTGAATTCCAACTCACAACAAAATGTCGTTGCAGGCTATGTACCAGGGGACCAGTAATCTTTACATGGGTATCTCTCCAAAACAATCCCGTATCGATGGAATTATCATAACGGTCGGAGATATTAATCCCTCCCAGAAATCCGTATTTTCCATCTACGATGATCACCTTGCGATGATCTCTGTGATTGATCCGATTAGCTAGTTTTCTTAGTTTTACCCTGATTTTAGGTTGAATTTGAACTCCGGCATTTTTTAATTCCTTAACAATATTATTCTTGATAGCACGACTTGCATAGTCGTCATAAAGGACCCTTACTGCCACGCCCTTTTTTACTTTCCTGAGTAACACCTCCTTGATTTGGTTTCCCCGGGTATCATTTTCCCAATCATAGTATTCCATATGAACAAAATGTTCAGCAATTTCCAGGGTATCCAGAACTTCAGAAAATTTTTGTTCTCCATTAATAAGTAGCTGAAAATGATTTTCACTAAGGAATTCTCCTCCCATTCGCTTGAGGAAGACTACCAGCTCATCATACTGGTTCAGGTGAGGGGTTTTGGATTTAAGAATAAAAGAGGTGTTATCCTGAACCAGCGCTGGAAAAATCCGGTCTAGCTCTTTTTGATCCTGCATTCCCTTAAATGTCGAACTCAGATGTCGATAGTTAATACCAAATGAAAAATACAATAGGATACCGACTGCCGGTAATGCAATAACAAGTAATAAATAGGCCAGTGTTTTAGGCGTAGAATGTGTGTCTAACAGTATTCTAATACAGGAATAGATAAGGATCAAGGAATAAATAACAGTGATAATCCACATACTCCCTCAAATTACTCCTCATACACCATTTCCACATCATCGATAATCAAAGTACTTCCAATAGCCCCGGCAAAGTTAGCTCCATCAAAACTGGAGGAAGCCACAAAAGTAATATGTGTAGGCAGGACAAAGGTGGCCGAATCAGCACTGACATATCCATGATCGGTAGGTTTCATGTAATCTGGATATTCGTCTCCTAGTGCTCCATATACAAAGTCTACTGTCTGGCTAGAGAGCTCAGCCTGATCCTCTGTACTTCTAAACCAAGCTGTAGCCAATCGCTCGGTACTTCCACCCAGGCGTAGCTCTAATATTGCGTAAATGTCACAGGCATCAGGGTACTCCAATGCATTGCCGTTTTTATCTTTATTTTCTTCCCCGGCTATATAGCTGTACTTAAACCTTATTTGCCCAGGTCGTCCCGTGAATGGCGTTCCAAACTCTATGGCTGCTTGAGGATCGGAAGGGTCTAATTTGTCAGGATTAAACACCCCGGTATATAAGGACCCTGCCGATATGGGGGCACCAAATGTACCAGCTAGTTTTCCATTGTCAAGTGTTTCTAAGTGGGCTGCCAAATTCCCATCTCCCAGATCATGAGGTATGGTGGCTAACTTATTCAGAATTTGAGTACCGGGATTCCCGGTTCCCCAGATCGTAGTACTGGCAGACTCACCAGGTTCATAATAATCAGATGGCGTTTTGTACCATAGATTCAAATCCCAATTGTTTAATTGTGGGGTTGCTGATGCTACATATGCATTTACCTGCCAGACAAATTCTTCACCATTTTCGGCTATGATAGTGATTTCTCCAGGTGTATTCAGATCTAATATATCACCAACGGCCTTATCTGCCGTAGCATAGGTAGAGATTTCAAGGGATTGAATAGCTATATGGGTCAAGTCTACTCCTGCAGGTATCTCTACGGAGACTGTCAAATCTTCCGTCGAGATTATGGAATTACTTGCTTGGTTGCTGACAGAAATACTTTTGATGTTGCCATATGGGGATTTACCGAAGTAATCTTCTGTCACACAAGAAGACAGCATAAGGATGATCTGTATCGATATTGCAAGTTTTTTTCTCATTATTCTAAAGGCTACTTTTTGGTTCCCTTTCCGAAGTAGTAGGCCAGTCCCAGCTGTAAGGATAAGATATTAATATTGAAGTCCACATTCTGCCTTATCTCTTTTGATTCATCCATTTTATCCACCCTTGTTTGATGGACTTGCAGTTCATAACCCAGCAAATTTAACTGCACCTCAAAGGCAAAGTTTTCCATAGCAAAGAAGGTAATCCCCGGGCTGATACCCAATCTCAAATTATAATCCGTCTCGTAGACTCTACTGATTTCATCTACATTTTTCAAATCCTCCGAGAGAGTATTGTCCATACCAAAAGTCACTCCTATCAAGGTATAAAAACTCAGGCGTTCATTAGGTGTGAGAGGTACAGAGGAACGAAAATTGGGAGTGATTTCGAATCCTCTGGAAATGGACTGAGATTGCAAAGTATCAGGGGATCTAAATATTGTTCCCTCGAACTGCATATGGTGATAGGAAACATTGAGTCCTACCATACCGTAATCTCCCGTATAGTAGCCCCCTTTCAGGGATAAATCAAACTCAGAACGATCTCCATCTATCACCTGCTGCACTAAATAATTCGTATTTTCTAACTTTTTATTTTCAAGCGAAAAAGCAAATCCTAAATAGATTTTCCCTTTTTTGAAAGGTTTGAATGATTCGTCGTAATAGCTAGAAAGTAATTCATAGGGTGTAAAACCATCTTCTAGGCTATCCAGTTCCATCTTATTTTGGGCATTAGAGATGAGACTTAAAAACAAAAATAAACTTAAAAGAATGGCTTTATTCATACGCTAATTTTAAAAGGAGTACCTAATCATGGCTTGAATTCTATATGCCTCTCCCTTTGCTCTATCCTTATTTTCAACATGACTCCATGCAAACTCAATCCCTGTCATGGCAAAGGTATCCAATTGATACATGAAGTTAAAGTGCCCCATACCTCCATTGTCTATAGTATCATCTGGTCTATAGGTTAACTCTCCTCTGTTCATATGTGCATAAGCTAGATTAGTTGACAATTTTTTGGTTAATTGATACCCAGCGCCTAGTGCCAATGTTATAGCATCTTCATTTTGGATATCACCATTTGACAACAATACAGCTCCCTGATCTGTACCTCCAAAAATCAGAATTTGATTCGTCATGCCTGAATTGTACGAGGTATGCCAGGTTGCAAATAGTTTATCAGTGATTGACTGCCTACCATTAAAAATCACGCCCCAGCCTACACCAGTAAAAGGAGAACCACTACTCCCTTGGTTCCACCTTAGCTGCTGCACCTGTCCACCAAACATAAGCATGCCTCTTGGACGATCATTCGTTAATCTAGCAGATAACAAAGGCATTGTTGGCATAGAATTACCATTTAGATTAAAAGGATTTGCGATCCCATTTACAGTAGGGTTTTCAATAGACACGGCGTATTGCATATTTTTAGCAAAGTTCTGTTCCCATCTGATCTGAATAGATCTACCTCCAAATAAGGCGTCTCCCGAGCTAAAATCCATGATAAATGGAAAAACTCTTAGATCGGAGAGGTTGGTCCATGTCTGACCAATTAGCAAATTACCGTATTTGACAAACGCATGTCGTAAACGAGGCTGACCAGCAGACAAAGACTCATCAAAAAAATCAAATTCCAAGAAAAATTTTAATGGACGTCCCATATCAGTCGTCCTTCTTAGATCAAAATTAAACCTCGTTTCCCTCACATGCATATTAAAAAAAGGGCTTGCATTGGCTGCCTCCGCAGTGCCCTCCACAGGCACCTGATTTATTAGTAATTGATTTCGGCTACCTGCACCACTAAAATCATAGATTGCGTCTAGTCTAAAATAGCCCCCAAACTTCATATAAAGATTGGTTCCTGGCAAGTTCCATGCACCTGGAAAATCCTTTGTTGTCAAACTGTCCTCGGCACTTCCTCGCAATACAGAATATTGATTTTGTGCCAGAAGAAGCTGTGGTGAAATAAATGTCCCAGTGAATAGACAAATTATAAATATTAATTTGATTCGTGCTTTTATCATTTTATATAAAGAATTAGAGTCAATATTTTATTACCAAGGTAATGGTACCACTGGCGCAATGGTAAATCTCAATTGATGTTGTGGTCCAAAAGCATCAGGTGTGGCCAAATAATACCAATACTGTAGACCTAGTCTTAAAGGCATCTTTCCGGCTATCAATACCTTTTGAACCCCTGTCCCAATGGGAAATGTAAACCTATTACCCTTGGTTCCATTATGATTGTATGAATAGGTAGGAGAAGCGGTTATTTGCCACCCTTCATGCAAATTGATGGTATAAAAATATTGACCAGCAGTAACACTTATGTTTTTGGAACCATCAGCAGCAACCCAAAAATCATCTGGTAAAACAGTGCTAGAAGCAGCATCGGCATCACTTGCTTTACCTACTCCCCAAGCTTGGCTAACCATGAGACCCAGCACTCCAAAATTTGTCAATTTGGCAACCAAAAACTCCGGCCCTAGAGTGACTTGACTTGACCTAAGGGCATCATTGGTAGCAGTAGGGAATCCACCAAATACTCCTGCCAAGGTAACCAATTTTGAAGGCCAAGTCTTTCCAACTGCAATATCTGCACTTATATTCCCAAGTGCCGCCTTTTTCTCAAAACCATTAGCACCTATCACTGGTTGTGATATATAAATAGGAATCAATGGTCTTACGTAAAGATTAATACCCTCAGAAATTGATATGGGTAATGAGGGTTGAAAACTAATGACCATTCCGTTTTGCTGAGCATCATTAATGTCACCATTATATCGGACATAGTCAATAGGAAAAAGCATTTGACCTAACGTTGCATTAGGATTGGCCAACTCCTTGGCAAGTTCTGCTGAACTTTCTTCTTGTGCATAAAGATGAATCGACATCATCAAGGCACATATAATAAGAATAGGTTTTCTCATAATAACAGGTTTTGTGTAAACAATTTATTTAAATCTTCGATAATTCTATCAATGAAAGCGTCCCAACCAAATAAATATTATTCGAAAGATTGTTATAGCTCAAAGTTGCTTTAAAGGGAATACTTATGGTTTTTGTATCGAATATCTTTCTTGATATAGAAACTCCAATATCATTGAAGCCCGGTCTATCTCCATAAAAAGAAGGGCCCGAAAAATCTGACCAGCTATATGAATAGCCTATATAGGGCAATAACTTTGTTTCATTAATTTTTGCTACGTAGCTAATTTTGAAATATTGAGAATATCGCTGTTTTCCACGTCTAAGCTCTATGCCATTCTGATCATCCTCAGGTAGAGAAGGCCTATCTCTACCGTATAATAATGTTGAAGATTCCCATTCTAATTTTTTAGGTAAATTGACTTTAATGATTACATCCAATAACCCTCTAGTTACCTCAGGGTTCAAATCAAAAAAACCAGAAGGGCTAGGAATATTGGTAATCCCCTCAGTAAAATTATAATACCAATCGGCCCTGATATTGAACTTAGGTCTATAGTACATTAAAATCAAATCTGTCTCTGTATAGTATCCATTAGTAGAGGCTCCTCCATAAAAACCTAGAATAAAATCTTTCACCTTAACTCCAGCCTGGGTTGCAAAAACTGGTGCCCTTGAAGGCACTAATCCTCTAAAGACATTCATGGTTTTGAAAGAAAAAGACATGTCCCAAATCACTCCATCGGCAGAAGAATTGACATGAATAATGCTATCTTCTATGAGGTCATTTTCATTTTGAGCTTGAATGGTCGTAATTGGTAGACCTAGTAATATTATCAAGCCCGCCAATAAGCTTTGATCCAGTTTCTTTTTTATCATTGGAGTATGGAGTTTAAAAAAATTCTACTCATAGTAGTCTATGTGATTATTTTTAATGAAACTCTTTTTCAAATATTGAGGGGTAAAAATCATCACCCCAAATTCAAAGCCTGCACCATATCTTCCATAAAACTGTGAGCTGTAGGTGATTGCAGGCACTATATAATCATTGGGCTCCCATCGAAGCCCTATCTTATATTCTGGTTTCGAATAAGCTTCACCCTCTGTTCCATAGGCCTCCAGGACAATAGCTGTTTGTGGTATTATTTTATATATGGCCATTCTAGAGGACCAGGTAAATCCCCAGGCTACATCGTTAGTATCCTCAGCATTGAAATCAACTAAAACCCCCGGCATCAAATCCCAGCTGAGGACATTATTAAAGAATGGAAAAGTAACAGGAAAGGCTGCCCAGATGTTTTTATGTAATTCGGTATAAACAGTATTCTTAAAATACCCCGGAGATCGACCCGCACCCAGAAAGATGGCTCCACCACCATTGTTCTGCTTATTCACCCAGTACATATACTTTGCATAGAGAGAAGTAGTAAAATTCTGCGGATAGTCTTCAATTCTATAATCTCGAAACATGTTGCCCTGAACAAAAATCTCAAATTTCGGGATCAGGCTAAATGAACTGATAATAGCAGTGTTTCGCTGTCCTGCTGTAATGACAAAAGTACCTGTCCCATGTGGCATGGAGAGGTAGTTATCAGTGTTGAATTGTTGAGAGACAGCTTCAAAAGCAATGGCTTCAAACAAAACAAATAGGATAAAAAATCTAGGTATACGGAATATATCTTTCATTCGCTTAGTTAAAAATCAAATCTAGCCATGGCTTGAATTCTACTCGCACTACCCAAAGCATCATTGGCTGTTCTCTGAGCTCCCCACATGTATTCAATTCCTGAAGAAAAATTCCCATCAAACTTCCTGATTAAATTTATGTGACCAATCCCTCCTCTTTTTAGCGCAAAAGCATCTCTTTCAACGGGTGCATCTAACCAGCCATAGGCATAATTAAAATTAGATTCAAGTTTTGATGTCCAGCGATGCATAAAGCCTACCATAGCTGACAACCCTTGAATCGACTCCAGTTTTCCATTCTGATTCAAAACTGCATTTGCATCACTTCCTGCAAAAGCTATAATGTTTTCACCATAAGCATCTCCAAGACTAACATTCAAAGTGAGATAATTGTTTTTACCGATATATTGTCTTCCAGCAACTACGAAGGAAAGCTGAGGAATTTGGTCGCTCTCACCTACCGAACCACCATCCCATCGCAACTGAGCAATACTTGCTCCCAAAAACAAAACACCATTGCCCCAACGTTTATCTAATCTAAAAGCTAGCAATGGGAGTTGAATATTGGCTTGGCCTGAAATGTTATTTGGGTTTTCAATCCCTAGTGAGGATAAGTATTCTACTCCCAGATAAAACTTCAACGAATTGCTCAATGGTTTTTGGTATCGTACCTGAACACTTCTACCACCAAAAAGTGCATCCCCTGCTGCAAAATCCATCATAGTAGCCATAGACTCAAGAAATGAAAGAGTCGTCCAAGTTTGACCAATGATAAAATCACCTGCTGTTATATAAGCATGTCTCAAACGAAACTGGTTACCTGAACTGAAAAAGTCCCCTTCAACAAAAGCCTGCAAGGGAATTTTCTCAGAAGCCTCTCTTCTGACATCAATATTTACTCTGGTCTCTTTAGCAAAAAATGAAACATATCCCTCATTACCATATGTGGATTGACCTTCTACTGGAATAGTAGACATCAAAAACTGATTCTTATCCAAAGTCCCATCAAAATCATAGACAAAATCAACCTTCAAATAGCCTCCGACTTTCATGCGTAAATCTGTACCAAACATTGGCCATGACCCTTCAAAATTAGGGTTCTCAAGTTGTTCACTAGCCGTAAACAAGGCATCTTCCTTAAGGTCTTTTTCGGGAGTTGCCAGTTGATTTGAAGTAGAATCACTTCTCATGATTGCCTGTGCAACAGCATGGTAGGTGGAGAACATAACCCCTATCATACATATTGAAATAAATGCTGCTTTTTTCATATACACATATAAACTATAGAACTTTTAATATTGCCATTCAATTCTCAGTACAAATTCCCCCATCAGTATTCCTTTGTCAACTAGAGCAAACTAAAACATTACCTACTTCTCAATTTTGATCTAATTGTAAGTCACCATGGTCTTATTAAAGGAAATAACAGAACAGGATCATATTGCATTTGACACAAAATAAGTATCAATCCTATTCTCACAATTAGCCCGCATATGACCGTTCTATCCAGAAGATTGTTTCCTCTTTCTGAATTTATTGAATCAACTGGCTCCAGTATACCTACATAAATCTCAGGTAATTCGATTGACTATTTTGATCAATAATCTCTACAGTCAAAAGTCTTCCTTTTTCATCTTCCTCAATAAATAATTCGACCGGGGCGAAAACTTTATGATCATAGTCAGCTAGAGAGATAAAAATATCATTACCCTTGCCAATCGGGTCATAACCAATAGAAATAAAGTTTTTTTGTTCCACTAAAGTGGTGCCTTCTGCGGCTATGGCTGCTGTTCGACCAGAATTACCTGATGTAATTGACTGAAGCCGATCTTGCCAACTGGCATTGTCTAATTGTTTTCTAATACTCATAACTAATGGATTTCAATTTCAAAAATTATTTTCTAACTGTATACTTAGTTTTTTGGTCTTAGCTTCAAGCCCAAACTAATATTATTGATTCCTGACAAAAGAAACCCAAAGCTCATCCAATATGTAATGGCTAGCATACCCGTCAATTCGTCATTGGTAATTATGAATCCAATCATGACAGAAAACAAACCACTAAGGCCACCAAGCCAACGACTAGAACTATTACCTTGCTTTATGGTAAAGACATCAACAAATGTCAACACACCATTTACAATAATCCAAAACCCAACTATAATGGGCAATGAAGCAGCAGTAAGAACAGGATTAGAAAGTAATACCAAGGCAAACATCAATTCTAATATTCCACCAGCCAATCCCCACCCCCAGTTGTCAAATTCCTTCCTCACCATCAAGGATACTGCGATGATAGAAAAACCAATAAACAACAGGCTAATTCCAATGTAAAGGGACAGTCCAAGGATGGCACTGACCGGGTGTCCGAAAACAAAAAAAGCAAGTATTAATAATACAATACCTCTTACTACATTCAACCACCAGTACTTTTGTATCTTTTCCATGATTATTTTATTTAATAGGATTAAAAATTAAATCGTCTTAAAACGCATCGAAGGTTTAAAAGCCTCGTTCATTTTTTATCAATTATATTTTCGTTTTGTTTCGTATTGGTTGACCAGGATAAACCCCTTCCATCACCTTAGAATCTCTTACGACTACCGTACCATTGACTATGACATATGGAATGCCAGTGGAAGGCAAACCTCCTTTTGCCATGGTAGCATTGTCAGTGACAGTTTCTGGATCAAAAATGGTAATATCAGCATCTGCGCCTTCTTGAAGTCGACCTTTTCTTGTCATTTGCTTCACCCCATTATCCTGTAAAAACTGGGCTTGCATATAGCTCATTTTTGATATGGCTAACATCAGTGGCATTAAATTTTTCTCCCGAACCAAACGTAAGGCTTTGGCATGAGATCCGGCCCCTCGTGGATGCCCTTGTGCAGACTCATATGGAGTCGACCATTCAAGCGCTAGCTCTCCGGTTTCGGTAATCGACAATGGTGCAGCATCAGATTCTATCATTGTGCTAGAGTCAGCTAATGCCTGTAGCATAATTTCTTCTTTGACGCCTCCAAAGATGACTGATGCTCCAGGTTGCGTTTTCAATAACTCGTCATATCTTTCTTTGGTAAGGGGTTTCATAGTAGCCACTTCAATAATATCCTCGTAGCTACGATCCATATTTCTCTGATAATTATCAGGAGCCAGGTAATCCGCTCCAGCTACAGTTGCTCCTTGCCAATAAGGATAAATGGCAGCTACAGTATTCAGCCCATTATTTTTACAGGCTTTCACAAGGTCGAGTGCCGCAGGGGTATAATTTAATGCCTGCTGGTGAAGGTGGCTTACGTACAATCCACCACCATAGGCTGCCACACTTGCCAGCATTTCCTGGGTCCCCAGGATACCTGTAGTTGGTGGCATTTGACTGGAAAATCTGCCGTGAAGCACCGTACTAAGACCATGTTCTCCCATTAACCTTTGCCACATGATCGTTTCGCGGCTGGTTGTACCCCGAGTCATATATCCGGGTACTGCACCCAAACCTAGCGCTCCTTGCTCAACTCCTTCTTCAAGCATGGCTTCCATTTCATTGATCTGCTCAGGAGATGGCAGAAACTCTGTCAATGACATATTGAAACCACTTTCGTTATGGGGATCAAATGCATCAAGGAGAATGGAAGCTGTGTTAGATTGATAATCAGGGTTTGATAGTATTTCTCTCACAGCGGCAGCTGATACAGCGGCACCATAATTCGTTTGAGACTTACCCTCCAATTTGGCATACCAATCATTTACAGGATAAGCGCCCGCTTCCATATCCAGTGGAGTGGTCACCCCATCCCGTAAGCTTAATTTTTGCCCAAAAGGGAAATCTGAAATATGTGAATGAATATCGATAAACCCAGGAGCCACCACATGTCCCTTGGCATCAATGGTTTCTTTTCCAGAAATAGAATCCTCTGTAATCAGAGCTATTTTGCCATCCAAAACACCAACATTCCGGAGACCGTCAAAATTCGTTTCAGGATCCATCACACGGCCATTCAATATCACTAAATCAAACTTTGTATCTGATGAAACTGCTGAATCTGAATTCGCATCACTGGCCTTTTCACCACATCCGATAAGTAGTGACAGACTCAGTAGACTCAAGAAGGAAATGAAGATGTTCTTTTTCATGATTTTGATGGTCTCATAATATATCATTGTTTTACAAGGTCATTTTTAATGGCCTTGCCGGGATAAACACCCTCCAATACTTTTGAATCTTTGACCACTACAGTACCATTAACCACAACATAGGGTATTCCTGTTGATGGTAAAGCCCCTTGCTTAAAGGTGGAGTTATCTGTCACTGTTTCCGGATTGAAGATTGTGATATCTGCATCTTTTCCAACTTGCAGCCTACCTTTCTGGGACATTACTTTTGCTCCATTTTCTTCGAGCCAGTTAGCCTGCATGAGGGTCATTTTTGAAATGGCCAGCATCAGTGGCATCAGCTCTTTTTCGCGTACAAGTTTCAACACCTTGGCATGGGTTCCAGCAGCTCTAGGGTGACCAGATACTGACTCAAAGGGTACATCAAAATCCATGGCTGATTTACCTGTTTCCGGTATTACCAATGGAGGCGCATCACTACCTACTACGGTTCTGGGGTCTGCTAATGCGCTAAGCATTCCTTTTTCTGAGATCCCCCCAAAAATAACCTGTGCTTGTGGAGTCGTATTAACCATTTCCTCATAACGTTCTTTCGTCAAAGGATTCATGTTCGAGATTTCCAATAAATCACCATAGTCACGACCCATATTGCGCACATAGGTTTCCGGCTTTAAATAATCAGCTGAAACAATGGTTTGACCCTGATAATAAGGATAGATCTCTGCAAGCACCTTCATTCCTTTATTTTGGGCATCTTCGATGAGATCCAGTACAGCGGGTGTGAGATCAAGGGTTTGTTGATGGACATGATGAACATATAAACCTCCACCATAGATACCCAGACTTGCTAGAAACTCTTGAGTCCCCAGAATACCAGATGTTGGAGGCATTTGGCTGGAGAACCGACCATGAATGTAAACCGCAAGTCCATACTTTCCAGCCACTTGTTGCCACATGATTGTCTCTTCACTTTTCGTTCCATTGGTCATGTAGCCCGGCAAACCTCCAATACCAAGGCCTCCCTGTTCGACCCCTTCTATAAACATTTGCCTCATTTCTTCTAACTGTTCAGGTGTTGCCAAAAGGGTCGCAAATTGAAGATCGGGGTTACTTTCTGTATCGGCATTCGTGATATCCATAACAAAAGAACCTGAATTGGTATTATAATCTGGATGTGCAACCTTTTCTCGAATTCCTGCCGTTGAAACTGTGGCGCCATAGTTGGTTTGTGAACGTCCTTCCAATTGTTTGTACCACATGTCAATCGGGTAGCCGCCTGCTTCCATCTCCAAAGGAGTTGTGACGCCATCACGTAGAGCTATCCTTTGACCGAACGGCGTATTTGCTATATGATTATGGAAATCAATGAATCCCGGGGCTACTACTTGTCCCGTGGCATCAATTGTTTCCTTGCCTGAAATAGACTCCTCTGTAATTAGGGCAATTTTTCCATCCAAAACACCGACATTCCGGAGACCGTCGAAATTTGTTTCGGGATCCATCACACGACCATTTAAGATAACTATATCAAACTCAGTATCAGTAGAGGCTGCAGGGACTGATGATTCTTCAGTCGTATTAGCGGGTTTATCTTCACATCTGGTAAAAACTATCAGACACATCAGACATAATATGCTCAAAAAGGTCATGCCTTTTGTAATTTGTCTTCTTTTGTGTGTTTTCATAATATATTAATACTTTGATTATCTTAATAAATAAGATAGAATCTCATCAATTTGACTATTCTGAGATTAATACAAAATAGTCATAAAGTGTTCGTGACACTTCGGCTATGGCACGATCCCGATCAGACTGTGGTGTGGCACTACCACGAGTAAAAACTACAATTGCGAACCGATGCCCATCCGGCAGTGTGATATATCCCACGTCGTTAGCTATTCCTCCCAGTGTCCCCGTTTTATGTGCCACCGGAGTTTCCCCAGGGAGTAATCCACGGAGACGATTTGGTCCGGTAACGGTTCGGGACATAATGCCAAGAAGAAAAGCAGTGTTTTCATTATTGATTACTTTACCTTCATATATCATAGTCAATAGGTTTAACATTGCCCTGGGAGTAGACTTATCCTTTGAATCCGCTTCAAACTCAGATTGCGGATCATTTGCTATTGCGGGATCAGCACTCAGGTTTTTAATCGCCTCTTTCATATTTTCACGACCAGGTTCCTGGCCATAGAAATCGCGTGAATAGTCACTGGTAGTTCGGTCCATATGCATGCCTTTAATGCCCAGTTGCTTCATGTGGTCGTTTACAGCTGCAGGGCCGCCCGCTAGTCTCAGTGCTACATTGGTTGCAGTATTGTCACTATGTGTAATCATTACCTCCATAATATTGGCCAGCGAAAGGGCAACTCCCTGGTGAATGAAATTGGATGCAATAATGTCAGACAACACCCATTCTTCATCTTTGATCTCGATTATTTTTGTGAGACTCAATTCACCTGATTCGACTTTACTTAATAAAGTCACCGCTATTGCTATTTTGTAGGTGCTGGCCATTGGAAACGGATCGTCTCCATTTAGAAAAACCTGTTTTCCAGTCTTCAAATCTTGTGCTGCCACGCCGATATAACCTACCAGTCCTTCAGAAACATTTCCCAAGGCTTCAGATACCCTTTGAGTATCCTGACCAAAGGCTGTGAAGCCAGAGGTTAGGATAAACACCATAATGAATATGCTGGAGCGTAATTTCATGGTATTTCTAGTTGAGCAAGTTTTTATAAACTTTTCCATCCTTCATGATGACCAGAAAGTTTTTATCAGGGTCAGCCACTAAATCTAGATTTTCTAATGGGTTACCATCTACGATAATTAAATCCGCATAAGCACCTTCTTTAACTACTCCTAACGGACCTTCCTTATAGGGATGTCTGGGACCCGATAACTCCATCATTCTTGCATTTTCTGATGTTGCCATTTTTAGTGCTTCATATGGAGTTAACCAACGCGTGAGTTTAGCGAGCAATTTCCCTTGCTTAGCCGCATTTTCAGCACCCATAAACAAGTCTGTTCCAAAAGCCATATTCACTCCTATCTTTTTTGCCAGTTGATAGACGTCGTCCGTTCCCTTGGTTACCTCCTCAAACTTTCTGTTTGACTCTGGATTCGGGAACTTATCCGCATCTTCATCATTCAAAATAGGCTGTGTGCTTAACCATACATCATTGTCCTTCATCATTTGAAGAGTCTCCCGTCCAATGAGCATACCATGTTCTATGCTTTTGATTCCTGCCTTTACTGCCGTTTGTACTGCATCATCTGTAAAGATGTGCGCCCCAACATAACTGTTATAACTATTAGCAACATCTACAATGGCTTTCATTTCTTCATAAGAATACTGTCGAACATCGATTGGGTCATAACTAGAAGCGACTCCCCCTCCACCTGCAATTTTGATTTGAGATGCTCCTAACATGAATGCTTCACGGGTACGCTTACGGACATCCGGAACCCCATCGGCTATGGCTGTCATTCCTACTTCCTCCCAGTAAGTCATATTGCCTGTTCTGTCAGGTATTTGATTGGGTAACCTATAGTCAAAATGTCCTCCAGTCTGACTAATCATTGGACCGGAAGGCAGTATTCGTGGCCCTACTACCAATCCCTCATCGATGAGCTTTTTTAGACTAAAAACGTTGCCCCCCATGTCTCGAACGGTTGTAAAACCTCTCATAAGGGTTTTAGGAGAGGCAATCGTACTCCTAATACCTACTTCATAGGCGTCTCCTGAAAGCACAAAAGTCATAGGTAATTCTGCTAAGGCCATGTGCCAGTGCACATCTATCAAACCAGGAATGATGGTTTTACCAGTAGCATCTATTACAGTCGCTCCTTGTGGAGCTTTGATGCTCGCACCAACCTGTTTAATCAAATTATTCTCGATGAGTATATCACCATCTATTAACTTTTCGTTGACACCATCAAAAATCTTCGCATTGGTGATTAAGGTTATAGCAACTTCTTCCTGAGCATAAGACACAAAGCTTATGCAAATAAGAATGGCTGGTATGTAAATCAGGCGGATTAACTTTTTCATAGGATTAAGTTTTAATTGTAATATTCGAATTAGAAAAGAAAATCTAGTAGCCTCTAGCTAAGTGAAGGAGAGCTAAAAAGGAGCTCTCCTTCCTTTTGTTTATAGCGTATTTTTATAAATCTCACCGTCCTTCATGATTACCTTAAAGTTCTTTTCAGGATCAGCTATTAGGTTTAGGTTCTCTAAAGGGTTTCCATCCACAATAATTAAATCGGCGTAGGCTCCTTCTTTAACAACACCAAGAGGGCCATCCTGGTAGGGGTGACGGGGACCACTCATTTCCAATAATCTGGCATTTTCAGAAGTATATATCTTCAAAGCCTCATAAGGTGAAAACCATTTCCCCAACCTTACAACATATTCGTTCTGCTGTAGCGCAGTTTCAGGACCAAAAAGATGGTCTTTACCAACCGCAATATTTACCCCTACTTTTTTAGCCAACGGAAACACTTTATCAATGGCTTCAACTATACCTTCGAACTTAGACTGGCTTAAGGGGTTATCCCAAGTCATATCCTCCACAAAAACAGGCTGAAGAGATAGCCATGCACCCTTTTCTTTCATTAATTTAAGTGTTTCTTCACTTACAAAAAAACCGTGTTCAATACACATTACACCTGCTTCTATGGATTTTCGTACTCCCTCATCTGTATATACATGAGACGTTACATAGGTATTGTAATTCTTAGCTTCTTCTACCACCGCTTTTATTTCATCAGTAGAATACTCGGTTACATCGAGGGGATCAAATTCTGAAGCCACACCACCACCGGTTGTGATCTTTATTTGTGTGGCACCCATCTTTAAAATGTCTCGAGTTCTTAGCCTAACTTCATCTACTCCGTCCGAGGTCATTGCCATCCAATTTCGCTCCCAATAGTTCATGTAGTCTTTATCTCGTGGAATCTCCAGTTTGCCGTAGTAATCTGCATGACCTGAGGTTGGGCTCATGAATGGCCCAGCAGGAAGAATTCGGTGGCCCGGATATTCTCCTGCATCAATCAATTTTTTGATGGCGAAGGGATTTCCGCCTGGATCTCTAACCGTTGTAAAACCACGTAGCAGGGTTTTCTCGGCTCCTGTCATACTTCGAATGGCAACCTCTGGCATATCCCCCTGATTTAGAAAAAGAACAGCTGCGGGTGTGTAGGCATAGGTGGTATGCCAGTGGGCATCTATCAATCCAGGTATGATCGTTTTACCCGCAGCATCCAATACAGTTGCTCCTTTGGGAGCCTCAATGCTTCCACCGACTTGCTTTATTAAATTGTTTTCGATCAGTACATCTCCATCAATCAACTTTTCATTTACACCATCAAACACCTTTGCATTAGTGATTAGAGTGTATTTAACTTCATCCTGACCATAGGATATAAAACTGATACATGTCAAAATGACTGTTACATAAATTAGACGAATTAACTTTTTCATAGGACAATAATTATTATTTATAACATAGAAAATTGGCTGGCGGCCTTTTTGTAAGGCAAATAGTAAAAAGAAGAACTCTTTACTGAGTCCTTCATTATTATTAAAGTTTAAAGAGTGTTTTTATAAATTTTTCCATCTTTCATGATGACCTTAAAGTTCTTCTCCGGATCCCCCACTAATTCCAATTCCTTCAAAGGATTACCATCAACAATGATTAAGTCTGCATAGGCTCCTACTTTCACTACACCTAATGGCCCTTCTTGGTAAGGGTGTCTAGGGCCTGCCAACTCCAACAACCTGGCATTTTCTGAAGTTGCTATTTTTAACACTTCATAAGGTGTAAACCATTCTCCCATGCGAACAAGGTACGTGCTTTGCTGTTTGGCTTTAGATGCATCCATTAGCTGGTCAGTACCAAATGCGATATTAACTCCTATTTTTTTTGCTCTTGGATACAACTCATCAACTGCATCTGTCACTTGTTTGAATTTGGCCGCACTAAGCGGGTTAGACCAATTCATATCTTCTTCCTTCATGGCTTGTGCACTCAGCCATGCCCCTTTTTCTTTCATCAACTTTAAGGTTTCATCAGAGGCAAAAAATCCGTGCTCAATACACTTAATCCCTGCTTCTACCGAAGTACGCACTCCCTTGTCTGTCATCACATGAGCAAGTACATAAGTATTATAATTGTTAGCTTCTTCCACCACAGCTTTTATCTCATCGACAGAATACTCACTAACATCCAATGGATCAAACTCAGAGGATACACCACCACCAGTACATATCTTGATCTGCGTAGCTCCCATTTTCAATATATCTCTAGTTCTTAGACGCACTTCATTGACTCCATCAGAAGTCATAGACATCATATTTTGCTCCCAATAATTAATGTATCGCTTATCTCTTGGAGTTTCCAACCTACCATAGTGATCTGCATGTCCTGTCGTTGGACTCATGAATGGACCAGAGGGTAAAATGCGGTGTCCCGGGTATTCTCCAGAATCAATTAACTTCTTGATTGCAAAAGGGTTCCCTCCCGGATCTCTTACCGTAGTGAAGCCCCTAAGCAGAGTCTCTTTGGCTCCAGTCATACTAATAATAGCCACTTCAGCCATATCCCCAGTATTAGCCAATAGAATGGAGGCTGGTGTATATGCATAGGTGGTATGCCAATGTGCATCGATTAAACCAGGAATCACCGTTTTGCCCTGGCCATCAATCACTTCGGCCCCATCTGGCACCTTGATTCCTTTGGCTATTTGCTTGACTAGGTTCCCTTCTACCAAAATGTCTGTTCCTTGTATCAATTTTTCGTTAACCCCATCGAACACATCTACATTTTGGATTACAATAGAAGGTGGTGACTGGGCTAATACCATCTGTACTAAGCTAAAAAGCAGTACTAGAATTAGGTTTAATTTTTTCATATTTACTTTATGTTAATTTATTAAAATGCTTCTCCGATTCTAAAGTTGAGGCTCCAGTCATCTTTACCCAATGCCGCATCTATACCCACATTGAACTTTATATCCTTGAAAGCTCTGTATCGAAGGCCTACTCCCCCTCCAGGCAGCAAGTCTCCATTGAATTCTTCGTTGTCTGAACCATATAGAGTGGCAAGCCCTGCAAAACCTACCAATCCAAATCGTCGGGCAAGATTGAGTCTATATTCCGCCTGTAAAGCCACAACTATATCTCCCCGATACTTTCCCTCGGCATAGCCTCTTAGGTCTGTGCCGCCTACAATTGTTTGCTGTTCGAATGGGATACTACCCAATCCAAAAAAACCTGAAAATCTGGCTGCCAGTACATCCTTTTTGTCCCGGATAGGAAAATAAGTATTATAAAAGGCATTGATTCGATTCGCCTGGGCTTCATTGCCCAACCATTCGCTATAATGAATCCATTTGGCATCTATTAATCTCCCAGAAGAGGGATAATACACGTCATTTCTATAATCGTACTGGGCGTTGATTTCTAGTCCACTGGTTTCTGTGGACGTAGGTGGGGAGATGTTATTTTCATACTCTGTATCATATTGGGCATAGATATATGTCACCCCACCATATAGACCGGGTATAACCCTTCTTTGAATACCCACACTGGCCATCAGTACATTGGTGGTATAGTCATAAAAAGCCACCGAACTAAAATCGTTCAAGAAAAACTGAGAGCTAATGTCTCCATTAAACACATAGACGGTTGACCTCCATCTATCTTCGGAAAAATAGAACTTATTGAAAACACCAAGGATATACGAATTATTGCTGGTGTAAACCCCTGTAATACCTGATAATGATTTAGGTGAAATAGAGTCCTCTTTATTCAGCTTATACATAGCCATAGGCACAACCCCAAACATGAATTTCAGATTCCTGTTATAGCTGAGGTATGGCATAAGGCTGAAATTAGCACTTTTTACCTTGACCTGCTCATCCAATGCGCTATCATATAGGACAGGTAGCGCATGCACACTTAGGTAAGTGGAGATAGTAAACAAGATAGTCAGAATATACGCTCTCATTTAGGTAGATTAGTTAGTTAAATGGCAATACGGCAACCGAAATGGTAATGGTTTTTTTCAAATTTAGAATGATAGCTAATCGGTCAATACCCTATTCATTCTTTCAATTATTCAAAGTGTATTTCCTTCAATAGCTCAGGACAAAACGCTTCTTAAGGCAACTTATAATGATTCCAGATTATCAAATATCTGATAAAAGAAGCCTATAGATTTTTCATACTCTTTTACCAAAATACGCTCATTCACCCCATGGAAGCCTTTAAACTCTTCGGTGTTTTCTAACTGAATGGCGGTAATGGTATATACATCCGGGGCAAAATCTCTTGCCTGGAAGTGTTTAGAATCCGAACCACCTACCACAAAAAAAGGTGACACAATCAAATCATTGCCATAGATTTGGCGTATGGTTTTTTCAAGCATATTGTATGCGTCATTTCCAACTTCTGCAATGTTGGTAGCAGGAGTAGAAGCAGAAATATCTTTGATTTCGATTCGATCATCTTGAATCGCATTTTTCACATGCTCAATAATGACCTCTGGGGTATCGCCTGGCATAGGCCGAAAGTTTACAACAGCAGTTGCCGATGGGGGCAGCACATTATCTTTAATACCAGCATTGAACATGGTCACTGCGATCGTAGTATGTAGCATGGCTCTAGTCACTTCATTGCCTGCCATGGCATCAATGAATTTCTGTTCCATATCGGTTAATTCATCATCCTTACCAAAGGCTACCGCAGCATAAAGTGGCTGCATAGCTTCGTCTAGTTCAGGTCCCATGTATCGATATTGTGAGCGGACTGCTGGATGAATTTTGTATGGAAATTGTGCTGCTTCGAGTTTTGTGATAGCTTTAGCCAATATACCAATGTTTGATTCTTCTCCAGGCATAGATGAGTGTCCACCTACTCCATTGATTGCAAGTTCCAAACTGATAAACCCTTTTTGTGCAATTCCTATTAGGGCGGTATTATTTTTAATACCAGGGAAAATCCCTGGAGTTAAGGGTGCTGATTCATCCATTACATAGGCAAATCGCTCGATACCACGTTCTTCGAGTGCATCAGCTACTTTTTTTGCCCCTTCTGCACCACCGACTTCTTCATCTTGTCCAAACACAAAATAGAGTGTGCGTGACGGCTGCCAGCCTTCTTTAATTTTCATTTCAGCGGCTTCCAGAATGGCATGAATCTGGTTCTTGTCATCAAGAACCCCTCTTCCCCAAATATAACCATCTGCCACGGCCCCCGAAAAAGGATCTTGTTTCCACTGGTCTCGGGATTCTGCCGGAACAGGTACTACATCCTGATGGGCATAAAACAAGGCGGGTTGCAGACTAGGGTCTTTTCCCTCCCAGGTATATAGCAAGCTATAGGGTCTCGGATCTCCGTGCAGTTCCTTTTTCAAGGTTTTATGTACCAGTGGATAGGACTCCTCCAAAAATTCGTGATAGCTAGCGAAGGCCTCCTTATCAAAGTCTTCTCTATCCTGATTGGAAATGGTCTTATAAGTAACGGCTTTAGACAATCGATCAACTGCTCCAGCAATATCCACCTCGATCGAGACTTGTTCTACTCCTGTCATTTGCTTGGAGGAAAAATCTTCTGGAATGATTGGCGCTTCTGTAGAGGTCTGTGTGGTTGTTTCACTTTCTTTAGGTGCCTCCTTACAGCCCCAAATCAGAATAAAAAAAAGAAAAGGAAGGGTAAATTTAAATACAGGTATCATTTTTTGTTATTAAGATAAGTTAGTTTAGTGGAATTTTTATAACCATAAGTTAAACATAATTCTATGATTCATAGTACTAATAGATTAAGAAATTGTTAACAATTCCTTAAAAGATCCTTGTAAAAGGAGATCAACCATTAATATTACTCTATCATGTAAATCATGACTATTTATGATTGTGATCAGAAATCTATTCAATTGCAATCCGATAAACCTTTCTATCAGTGCATGTATGTGTAATCATAAAATTTAGTTGTACTTGAATTATTGGTTTTAATCTACAATTTAAGTTATTCTGCAGTTGTTAACTAGGGTCTAAATAGAGATTACACTAGAAGTATTCATTAATATTAAAATAAAAGGCCCCTTTCTTATCCATACCATACCCATAATCTAATGTCACATTAGATCTGGTGGCTTCTTTTAGCATAAACCTAAAACCTACTCCAGCCCCAGACTTAAAATGATCAAACAGATTCAACTTTAAATCATCTGCGGATGCACTGATCGTGTTGACAAATACCACACCCCCAAATCGTTCTGGGTGTTTAGGCTGAATAGGAATTCTAAATCTATATTCCGCTTCAAAATAGAAGAGATGCTCTCCCCTATACCTACCTTGCGGATAGGCTCTTCCAGATTTACCAAATTGATCCCAGCCCAAAGCAGGTAGACCCATATAGGGAAGTCGACCACTGGTAGTAAGATTGAAATAAGACCAAATGGCCAGAATATTCCTTTCTACCCTTCTCGACATACTGAAGTAATCTCTATATTCTAACCAGAGTTGTGTTGCACTGCGATCACTGCCAAGCCAGGTTGGCAACATTTTAAACTGCAAAAAGGCATATCTCCCTTTATAGGGAGAATTAATATTGTCACGGGAATCATATACTGCATTGATACTGGGTCCCGATGTAGTGTATCCGTTTGTTCTGAAACCATGAATGGTACTGTAAGCATAATGATTAGTGACATATGGTGGGTCACTATCAAGATTCAGCAGCACGTCATTAATTTTCCAATAACCATCATAATGAAACCCTACGCCTGCATAAAAATCCTCATGAACCTGACGAAGAACGGTTTCGTGGAATCTAAATAGGTTAAACTCCATCAGTTCTCCTTTATCTACTCCATCATTGTATTTGCCTAATTCGAAATTGTTTTCTTCATTCGAAAGCAATAATTCTGACTGTTTACCAGTACCTAATCCATAAGTAGGCTGAGAGGACAAAAGCAGCCTCCAATCCCCCATTGATATCCACTTATCATGTTTAGAGTAAACGGTGGATTTCAATGTCATCAGTAATTGACTATTAGTAGTATAGGTTGTGGTCAGAAAAGCGGAGGACAACCGAGTATCGCTGGGGTCACCTAGTAAAATATTGCCTGAAGCTGCTACTCCATACAACAGACCCGTAACAGGATTATAACCTATGGCCGGCAGTGGAATAAAATATAACTTACCTGCCTCAGCTGTGGGCAAAGTAGTGTCAACCTCTTGAGCTACTAAGGAGCTAGAATAAAGTATTAAACACAGTAATATACATATAGGAATTATTCGTGCCATTGCTCTATTTTGTCACACATTTTATTTACTCCATGACGTACCTGCTACTATATAAAAGGTAAAATCCTTTCCATTGCCCCAGGCAAAATCAACCCCAGTTTGTAGCCCCAAGGCCTTGGCAATATTGTATCTGGCACCTGTTCCAAAAGTATAAGCCCAATCTATATCATTGAAATTCTCCAATGACTGATAGGCCTTTCCAGCACCGGTAAACCCCATTACAGACCATCTTCTAAAAAGTTCATATCTCCATTCCGTTTCTATAATTGCAGTATTATTGCTCTGATATCTAAGGGCAGGTATTCCTCTCAAATCCACAAATGGATAGGCATAAAGTGGGGCATCACCAATCAATTGGCTCGCATCAAACCGATAGGATGAAAATAATTTTTCACTCACAGGATAATAGGCAAGCAGGTATTCATTCATAGAATAATAATCTTCATCCGCACCGAGCCATTTGGCATTGATATTAAATATAGCTCCCGTATTGAATCCATTAGTGGGAGAAATAGTATTATTTCGATTGTCAAAATTGATCCTCGGTTTAATAGAGCTGATTACAGAATTGCCTTGCAGTCTTTCCAAGATAGGACTGATAATAGGGATTTCTCTATCCAATTGGACCCCAACCTTGGAATAAAAATATATATAGGAAGCCCCGGCAAACCAATTGCTAGATCCAAGTCTAACCAAGGCTCGTTGCATGAATAACCAAGAATCCAGTTTTAAAGTGATTGGGAATTCGCTAAGAATCTCACTATTATTTCCATAATATTTTATTCGGACATTGGGTTTGGCTATAACTGATAGTGTCCGGACTCTGTCCTCTCCAAACACATGACTATGAAACCCTCCAGCTAGCCAAGTCTTATTTTGTGTAGCCAGTCCTATTGCACCACTGATATTCGGAGGAACTGGTTTTGAGTACTTTTTCTTTTGCGGATGAAAGAATATTAAGGCCGCTCCTCCTCCATAACCTACCGCTGGTTCGGTTATTATGATCGGTACAGGAAAGAACCCTACTGGCGACACCAAAAACTCACTTAAATCTAGGGCCCCATCTTCAGGATGTCTAAAACTAATTTTCTTACTTTTCTCTGACTTGCCGCTTGTTTCCTGACTTTCATCAATTGTAGATTGTCCTGATACTTCAAAGTGGATACTCAGTATCAAAACGAGTGACAATATGTGGAGGGTATGTTTGAACAAGGTTTAGTGGGTTTAATTAAGTAGATATTCTATTTCCAATATTACAGAGTTACTCCTGATAACATATTTTTCCCCTTCCAGCCAAAGCGATAACTCAATCCTCCGACAATTTGGGTTCTACTTCCGAGAAATGAATACATAGCAGTAAGCGCGTATCTTTTATTAATCTGAAAATTAAAACCCGCATTTATACTCCATGGGTAATACAATCGCTTTTTAAAGTCATAATAGATATAGGTAGATTCACCATTACCCAACCAATTAGAAAGACCATCATACAAATCTCCAAAAATATCTTGCTCAGACTCTGATAAATTGTCGTACCAGGCATTGATTTGCTGAAGCGCATCCTCTTTGCCTTCTGGTGTGATACCAACTAGCTTTTCCAAATCTGCCCTTCCGTCGCTTTGTGGATTCAGCCCCAAATATTGTCCCCCAACCAATAGTACTAGATTTCTATCAGGTCTCTCCTTAAACCTGATCATATGACCAATTCTGATCCCCGCTATTATTGAACGAGAAGGAGCACTCAAATTCCCCACATAAGTCCATCCCATGGTCATGTCAGATGACATAACAAAAGGTCCAAAACCACCTGCGATAACTGCACCCCACCCAACCATAGTCCCTTCACTCTCTGTTTGAAATTTTAAGTCAAATGGCAAACCCAAATGCACATTGGTGGTAGCATTGATACGGCCAGTAATTGCCGAGAAGTTTAAGAATGGAAGTAACCAAAAATCATATCTGATTGTGGTGGCAAATACATCAGATGAAATTGATCTGAACCTCGCTAGTCCATCTACATTGGTCATATTATTAGGATCGAACCCTACATTCACATCATCTAATGTAAGTAGTTGATTTGAATATGCCACATTCAGCATAATACCATTAGGATAAGGTATGTCAAAACCCAATTTACGAATCTTAGACCCCATAACAGGCATTCTCCAGGGGTAGGGTGTGTTTTTCAAACTGTCTCGATAGGCTTCATACGCATCTCCAAAACTCACGTTAGATACTTGCCCTTGGCCAAAGGCTTTTAATTGAAGGATACAGACAATAAAAATAAGAGTAGCGAATTTATTCATGTCTTAATATTATAGTGGCGTCTTGAAAATTATTGGCAATTCGAACCTGATCCCACGCTGACTTGTAAATAAGTAAGGAAATGATCGTTGAGACTCGACTCTCTGTAATTGTGTCCTCAAACAATCCACTTTGATATATAGCTGTTATTAGGTTTTGTGCTAGTTCTTCGACATTACTTTGCTGGACATCAACTAGGATAGGAAGAAGAATGGCGTTAATATTTTCTTCGTTAATGGTCTCTCCTATTATGTCTAGAGCTAATATCTTCTTAGCAAGAAATGTGGCAACAGCTTCCGCATTAACACTCGTTATGGCTTGCAATACAGGCTGAATCAAGGCCTGAAGATTTTCTTTAGTAATATTATCAGTAACAAATCCTTTCAAAGCCCTGGCAATTTTGAAGGCTGTAAGTTCAGGGTTAATATTATCTAGAATAGGACTGAGAATTTTACTTAGATATTCAATCACAACAGGTGCAATCTCTCCTTCCAAACTGACAATCCAACCTGCTATTGTACTTCCTGCAAGTTCTGCATCTATGGCTTGAAGAAAATTGATTCCTGTGGTAAAAGCTTTCTTGATGTTGTCCGAATTCAGGAAATCATCTATGATCAGTTGTGATAATTCATTGGCTACTTGATCAGCTCCTCCAGCTAGCCCGATAGTAGGCTTAGCAGCTATAAATAGCGCCTTAATTATGCTTTGCATGGATTCATAATCAGGTGTAAGATTTAAATCAGGAAATAACAAATTCAAATCATCAACAATAACTTTTATAGCTCCTACTGTCTCATCAGCCAGCTGACCCATTTGAAGAATAGATGTCCCTTCTATCTTTTCTATAAAAGGATAAACGGCTGCTTTTACATTTTCCTGATTAATCCAAACATTCTCAACTATAGCAGTCAAAGTATCGGCTACTATCCCGACTTTTTCACTATTCAGTTCAGTAAACTTCACCCAGGATTCACTGATCTTAGTTTTTAAAAAGTCTTCGTCGAATATTTCCAATATAAGGTTGACCATTAGAGTTGATATTGCTTTGGCTACCTCATCAGAATTTGACGGTATTTCCTCTATATAAGGGAAAACAAGATCGTAAATCCCCTCTATTGTAATTTTACCATTAATGAAATCTGCTATTTCAGCACTTATGACTTCTGACAAAGCTTCTGCATCAATATCATTGATTTTTTCTAATTCTAATTGCAACAATGTCTTAAGTTCACTCTCCCAGTTGATCCCTTTTATTATCTCAATTATTTCCTTTGACAACAACATGGCGGCATCTTCAGGATCGATCCTGTTGATAAATGAAAGTTTGCCTGATATCGCTGATACTAGAACGTCATTGATCAATTTTTGAATAGATTCATTATTAAAAAGGAGGCTCGCTACCAAATCCCCAATTTTGCCGGGAGTATTACCAGATATTTTATCTATTAGCTCTTCATTAAGATCGTCTACCAAACCCTGAACATCTTCATCATTCAATAAGAGTTTCAGTGTTTTTTGTCTATTATCGTAATGGTATCGATAGGTAAGTGCTTCTGCACTTGTTATTCGAATTTGCCTTTCATTGAATACAAAATAAGTACCTACACTGTCACCAAGAATATCAATTTCAGAATTGCCAGTGATAATCTTACGATCACTTGTGAATTGAACTTGATACTGTTGAAAATCAGACACATCCAATACCATATCTTCCAAGTTGTATTCCCCCTCTCGGGTTAAAGCATCAGAAGAGTTAAAAAGTATAGGGGGAGGAATATCAGGCTCCTTGACATTAATAGTAAACTCATTCAAATACCATGTATTCTTAATTAATACATCATTGGTATGATTTACTGCCTCTATTACTTGGTCTTGAGGTTGCTCACAAGAGAATAAAAACAATATTTGTATAGAGAAGAAAAGCAGGATAGGTCGAATCATAATTTCAAAAGTTATGTTCGCGTTTCGAACAAATAAGCATAGGTAAAAAAGGTAATCATAGGTTTAGATTTAGTTGGAAATAACGTAAAGAAGACCTAGCGATCATTCTTATCATTAAGGTTAATGGTTAGTTATTGGCTATTGGCTTAAGAAAGTCAAACTTATATTCATAAAAGTTAAACACAAATTGACCAATCAAACTATTTTATTCTTTAATTATTTGTTAACTGCCTTTAATAAGCTATAGCAAATGTAGCCTGAGCGACCAATGCCGTGGTTAATTAAGATCAGATATTGTTATGATATAAATCAAGAATAATATCATAACACTAATACTTACATATTCCCATCCACAATTTCCATCAACCCCTCCATACTCTATATGGGAATGCAAGAAGGAATCTAATCTCAGCACAAAGCCCTCAGGTGTATGTAATGGTAAAAGTTATAACTGTAATGAGTCTGTTCGAGACTGTTCAATAACAATAATGTGTAAGGTCTATTCAATGAGCTTCGTCAGGATAATTAGTAAGAGGAATGACGGAATTCTTTTAGGGCAGAGGGCTTAACTTAATAGCATTTTAGCCCCCCCTCAAGCAGGGCTGTTGCATTCTAAAAAATGGATTAACTTGAAAATTAAAAATGGCATCAGAAAGTATCATTTGGTATTTAGGAAAAGTGAAGGATCACAGGCGTGGTGCGGGTCAGCGACATTCTCTGGAATTGGTACTGGTCATCGTGCTGATGTCGGTAATGAGCGGCTACTATGGTTATCGTGCTATTGGAGATTTTATAGAAAGAAATAGAGAGAACTTATTGTCTACTTTTCAGCCCAAACAAGACAGATTACCGACTTTTTATACTATTCGAAGAGTGTTGATGGGATTGGATTTTGATTCCTTTTCTCATCAATTCTATCAGTGGAGTAAAGCCTATGTTTCGATAGAGTCTGGAGAGTGGCTTAGTGTAGATGGCAAGGCCATCGGTGGTACAATGAGTGATTATTCAAAGTCGTATCAGAATTTCATCAATCTAGTGACCGTATTCGTTTCCAGACAGAAAATGGTATTAGCCAATGGAGAAGTCATTAACTCAAAAGAGAGTGAAATACCTGTAGTTCGTCAATTAATAGAGATGCTGGATCTCAAAGATGTGGTCTTTACTATGGATGCTCTTCATTGTCAAAAAAAACGGTAGAAGTGATTATAGCTAGTGGAAATAATTATGTAATTGGAGTGAAGAAAAATCAAAAGACACTCTACCAGAGCATCGAAAAGTGTGCCCAAGAAAAGCCTATAGGTTATTATTCTCAGCTAGAGAGAAACAAAGGAAGAATAGAAAATAGAGATGTAACAGTGTTCAATTTGCCAGAGGAAATAAAAAAACAATGGACTGGTGCACAACACGGCATCAAAATTAGAAGAGAAGTAAAAGTCAATGGACGCTACAGGGAAGAAAACGCATATTATTTAAGCAGCATAAAGAATGGAAGTGCATTATTATACAACTATGGGATAAGGAATCATTGGCACATTGAAAACAGTCTACACTGGACCAAAGATGTAACGATGAAAGAAGATGCCTCTAAAATCAGATTAGGCAACGCTCCATCAATTATATCCACGCTTAAAAATGGTGCAATGAATATATTTAGAAAACAAGGCATGAATCAAATAGCAAAGGCCACCAGACTGGTAGCCAATGATATTGAGACTCTAAACAAACTAATCAATTAGAATGCAACAGCCCTGCCTCAAGGAGGGAATGGTTGAGATGGTAAGATTGTGGCGCTGCTATCCTTATGATATGCAGCAGACGAGGCTCAATGGCGATTGTTCATATCAGGCGAGGAGACCGACTATCCTTGGGTTTCGCCTTAGTTAAAACTAAAATAAATAGCTAATAACTAATATTTTTAGTTTTACTTTGTACTTGAATGTTGAACGAATAAGGGGCAAAATGAAGTCAGAACATCTATCAAAGTCCACTCCATGCAGTTTCAGGCCATGGCACGAGGATTTAATCGAGTATTTCAAGCTAAAGAAGGTCGAGCTACAAATTCCATTTAGTGAGCTGACTAATTTCTACCATGCGGACTATTCCATACACGATGTCTACTTCATCAATCGTACCCGTACGGTCAATAGCGCTTTAATCGAACTGAGGTGGAGCGATGGCTTTGGTAGGGAGTCGGTGATCTTCACCAACAATGCACAAATCAGGGAGTTCTACAAACGCAATCCCGACATCCACCGCGTGATGAAAGAAGTAAACCATCGCTTTGAGTAGTGGGTTTATGATTTGAGAGGCGTAGAATTAAGCTTAGGTGCTATATAAATGAAAAGATTCCACAAATCATCATGCGCCATGCAGTCAAATCTGTGGAATCCAGTAATCGGTATCATCCGTGTTTCCTCTTTCTTCTCATTAAGCCCCCTCCTTATGCAGGTGCACATCCATTTGTGGGAATGGGATGTTGAGGCCTTCTTTGGCGAAGGTCTTGTAGACGCTCTCCGTCATGGCGAAGTGTACGGGCCAGTAGTTGCCTGACTCGAGCCAGATTCTTAATTTCATATTTACGGAGCTGTCACCTAGCGAATCGACCATTACTTCTGGAGCGATTCCTTCCTCTTTTAGTATTCTTTCGTCGGCATTGGCCAGTCCGAGCAGTACTTCTCGGGCCTTATCCACATCATCTCCATAGGCGATACCGAAGGTGAAATCGATTCTCCTTCTAGGCTCTGCAGAGAAGTTGGTCATCGAGCCAGTAGCCAATCCCCCATTGGGAATGATGATGCGTTTGTTGTCAGGGGTAGTCAGGATGGTGTTGAAGATCTGGATCTCACGCACCGTACCCATGTAGCCTTGTGCATCGATGAAATCTCCCACCTTGTAAGGACGAAAGAGCAGAATCATCACCCCACCGGCAAAGTTTTGTAGCGTACCAGACAGCGCCATACCTATGGCCAGTCCCGCAGCACCCAATAGTGCGATGAAGGAAGTCATCTCTACGCCTACCATGCCCAACACTGAGACGATCAGTAAGACGCGCAGTACCATTACAGACAAACTCTTCATAAAAGATTGCAGAGAAGGCTCCAGTTCTCGCTTGTCCATTATATGCCCCAAACCACGGCTCATGGCTTTGATCACCCAAGATCCTATGATCAATACGAGAATGGCTCCTACCAATTTGGGCGCATACTCAATGCCGAGAGTATAGAGTTGTGAAATGGCATTTTCGATGGGGTTCATGTTCATATCCATGTCCATAGTTAGATTATGTTTAGAGTCATAAAAAAGACGCTACCTCTGATCGAAATAGCGTCCTGTAATTTGTGATATTTTGAAATTTAAAGCAAAATCAAGCCGTCAATATCCGACCAATTGTTGCTTTCATATTCTCATAACTAGAATAACCCTGACTTACTGCATAGTATTCTTCTCCTCTTTTGAGCACGATGCAGGGAAAGCCCCTAATCCCCAACTGTTGGGAGCGAATGAAATCCTGATACACCAGGCGCTTGTAGCCTTCTGAAAGGAACAACGGTTCGAACTGCTGATAGTTGATGCCAAGCTCCTCACAGATTTGTTCGATTACATTCAGATCCATGATGTCTCTATTCTCTGCATAAAAAGCCGCCTGTATCGCCTTGTAAAAGGCCCACTCTTTGTCTGGCGCGATATCTCGAACTACCCTAACGGCACGTGCAGGTGGCTCTGTGTCGTACTCGAAGGTTTCTTTATCGAAAAAAGCATAATCAAAGGGCTGACCTGAAGCCTGTTCTACATGCTCCCAGTGAGACTTGATCATATTCCTGAAATCTTCGGTCCATTCATCTCCTCCACCAGGTCTGAGTCCCCCCATCACCAATTCAAAATCCAAATCGCTGGACATCTCGTCTTTGATACGATCGATGTGATTGGCTATCCCATAGCACCACGAGCACATCGGGTCTCCGAAATACATCAGCTTGTCTTTGTTATCCTCTTTCAACTTCAACTCTTCTTTCTTTTCCAATTCTGGTACTTCGCAAGCCCCATCTTCACAATTCATTGTACTCATTCTTCTTAATGTTGTTTCTTTCTTTAACTCTTGATCAAATTAAGGGCTTGTTTGTTTCTGCCATCAGTCATGACCAGCAGATACTGCCCCGTTCGCAGGCCTCTCACATCTATGGACAATCGATTCGTTCCCAATGGAAAGCTTCCTCGATGCATTTTTCTGATCAGTCGTCCATCTATCGACATCATTGACACACTCACCGGATTGTGACGCACAGAAAAAGATAAAGTTGCATATTCCTTGACTGGATTAGGAAAAAGTAGAGGTTCGGCAAAGGATCCAGACGTTTGAGGGGCATTGAGCACTCCATCTGAGATAATAGGCAGCGTATCATAGCCCCGATAGAGCGTGGCATTCAGCACGGAACTATCCGCCCCAAACCACTGATCCAACACAGAGGCATAGAGCTGACGGTAATCGTACTGCATCTCCAGGTTATCCTCATAGGTCTGGCCTGTATGTATGTTTGGGTTTTGTCCCAGCACCCCGCCGTTGAGATGATTACCAAAGAAGAACATAGGTGCAGCAGAGCCATGGTCTGTACCCAAGCTGGCATTGGACACGATCCTGCGACCAAACTCAGAGAATGTCATTCCCAGCACACGGTCAGCGATTTGGAGATGCTCCATATCTGCCATAAAGGCCATAATGGCATCATTCAAGGTCTTCAACAAGGTAGCGTGCTCACCCGTGGTATGATCGCCATCTTCCACCTGGGCATCGTGGGTATCAAAGCCTCCCAACCTGACCATATACATGGGCGTCTTCAGTCCTCCTGCAATCAGTCGGGAAACAATTTTGAGTTGATTAGCCAGATCGGTTTCTGGATAGGCCAGTTGATTGTTTACTTTCTCAGCAGCGGATTTCACTACTTCGCCATATTGCTGCGATTGTCTGGCGATTAGTCGTACGTATTGCAAGCGATCGCCAGCAGGCGTATCAGGTGCAGGATCGTCGCGGTTTTCTATCAGATTATAAAAGGATTCTGGATTGCTCATCGTCATGCTCATGCTGGCATTAGGTCCCTGGAAGAGCAATGAACTCCCAAAACCAATCTCCACTGAGAGCGGATCCTTCATGGTATCGGTGGGATACACTTCGGGATACCCGGGAAAAGTCTGATCCAAAAAGCGACCCGACCAGCCAGAAGGAATGACTTCCGTAGAATCAGAGCCACTCATCCAGATATCCGTGGATCGAAAATGGCTGTAGTTCTGGTTTTCATATCCTACAGACTGTATGATCTGTAATCGATTTTCCTTGTAGAGAGAAGCCAGGCCATCCAAAGCAGGATGTAAACCGACCTCAGCACCAGCCAATTCGTGGAGCGAATTGTCAGGTAGGATCACATGAGGACGAACGCTGTTCAGCTCTGAGAGGTGGTTGAGTGGCACTACGGTATTGAGGCCGTCGTTTCCTCCCTCCAGAAATATCATCACCAGCACGCGATCCGTCTCGGCAGCCAACTGCAAAAAGCGCTGCAAAGATTGGCCATTGACCTGATTCAATCCAATGGTACTCATCAGCCCGGGTACGGCCATCGTATGGCAGGCATGTCTTAAAAATTCTCTTCTTTTCATAGCGCTACATCAGTTGAAATTCTCCCAACTGACACATGGCCTGCATAGTGGCCTTCAATCGGGTCTCTACAATTTGTTTGAACTCCATATTATCCGGAAAGTCCTGATAATCTATCCAGGCCCCTAGCCAGTAGCCGTCCGTTTGTTGGCCACTGAGCAAGATGGACTTCAGATAGTCTTTGGTCTCCTGACTGATCGGTATGCCTAGCAGTATCATGGCAGCCTCCTCGATCAGTGTATTGGGATTCTGCGGATTGTCCAGGGTTTCAGCAAAGGCAATCAGATCTGCCGTGATGGTCTCCGATTCGCTGACCCAAAAGCCCCAGTGAATGAGTGAATCGATACGAATGGCCCGTTTGGTAATGCTATCCGTCGTGATCCACAATCTATCATAGGACGGCACCTGATAGTAGGCCTGCCATCCTGCAACATTGGGGGGATCACCTAGCTCCTGCCCTATCTCCGCCATACTCCATAGCAAACTGCGCTGAGCTCTGTAGATCGCTGTAGTCTCCTGGCTATGGTACTGGACATTCATCGTGCGCCAAAAGCCAATCAAATGATCAGTTGGGCTCTTGATCATTGCGCCTAGGTTGCTCTCATCATAAAAGTGAGCGGAGCTAAACATGGCTTTGATGACTGGCATGATTTCATAATCATTGTCTCTGAGCATAGTCGCCATCGGCTCGATCATCTGCGTCTCGACTGTTTCGTCGATTTCCGGATGCACGAAAAAGTTATACAACCTTCTGCAGAGATAAAGTGCGGTTTCGTCATTGTCCATCAACATAGAAATCAGCTCATCAAGTTCAACCTCTGCCGATAGTCCCTGCCTGCCCTGAATCACTCTGTTGCCATAAAAGGCTGAAAAGGTCTTGTCCTCCGAGTCGTGCCATTCGGGCTTAAAGAATGACTCCACAGGTCCTGTAGCATTCACTTGATTGTCCCAATCGATGGTATTGCCCGTCAGCAAACGAGCCGCTGTCTGCACATCTGATTCGCTAAATTTCGCATTGGGTCCCTTCCCTATGCAGAACAACTCCTGCAGCTCCCGAGCATAGTTTTCGTCCGGCGCATACTTGTGATTCCATGCGCCATTCAGGAAGATCAACATCGAGGGATCTAAGGTAATCGCCTTGATCAACTCTCTAAAATTACCCAGCGCATGCGTTCTCAGGGTTTCGAAATAGCGGTAACTGGTCTTAGAAACAAACACATCCCAAATCTTAGCTGGGATCAGATTGTTCCAGAACAAAATCATTTTTTCGTGGATCGTATTTTCCTGATCTATCAGGTTCTGAACCAACCAGCCTTTGAGTGATGTGATTCGGGGGCCTTCCAGTTCATTGCGACGAGGGGCATCTACAAAGCTTTCTCCAAAAGGCACATCCGGATCCTCTACGCCCTCTCCCATATCGTTGTAGTTATTAGCTGGGGCCGTAGGTATTGGAGAAGTGCTGATCAGTTCGTCTATAGCGGCCGTCAGTCCCAATGCCTGAAAATGCTTCAGATCTGTTTTGCGATAACCGAAGAGGGTTCGCTTGAGCAAATGAGAAGCCTGCTGCTCTCCCCACTCACCAGCGTAGGCCTCCAATCCAGTAGTGGCTTTGGTACGAGCCCTGCTTCGCGCACTCGTTTGAGGGTCTTCAGTAAAAATGACGGGGTCTACCTTGCGGTACTTGCGAACCCATTCGTCAATATCCCTGTCTTTCATAAACCTTTGATTAATTTCACGGATGATGTAATAAAGCTACGAAAACAAATACATACTGTAAACATCTGAATCATTCATATATTGCTAAGTCCTATGACATTGGAAATGCAAATCATAAATAAACCAGTCACATGTCCATTTTAAAGACGAACAATTTAACCAAGCACTATGGATCGCGAACAGCGGTCAAAGCGCTCAATCTAAAGATAGAAGCCGGTCAGGTCTTTGGCCTGCTAGGACCTAATGGCAGTGGTAAAACAACCACCCTCGGCATGGTACTAGGCGTAACGAATCCCAGTTCTGGAGACTATGAGTGGTTTGACCAGCCCGGATCAGCAGAGAGCAGAAGAAAAATTGGAGCCATTCTGGAAACTCCTAGCTTCTACCCCTATCTATCAGCAGTCGACAACCTGAAAGCTGTCGCACAGATCAAAGGTGTCCCAAATGATGCCATAGACAAAGTCCTAAAAACCGTAGAGCTTGCAGATCGAAAGCATGACAAGTTTCAGACCTACTCCTTAGGGATGAAACAGCGTTTGGCCATCGCATCGGCCCTTCTATCAGATCCTGAGGTCCTCATACTGGACGAGCCAACCAACGGTCTGGATCCCGCAGGAATCGTAGAAATCCGAGACATCATTCTGTCTATCGCCGACACTGGTAAAACGATCATTCTGGCCAGTCACTTGCTATCCGAAGTGCAGAAGGTATGCAGTCATTTCGGGATACTAAAAGAAGGACAGCTGCTGCACCAGGGCAGTATCCATGACATAGAAGGAGAAAAAGTAACGATCGAAGTAGGCGCCACCGACATGGAGAAGCTGAAAAGCTCCCTGGAAAAACTAAAAGGTGTACATGCCATCCATCGCGACGGGGCTTTTTATCGACTGGAAATCGCTCATGAAGTGACCACAGAATATGTGATGCAACATGTACAGGCAGACGGCATCATCCCGACCCACATCTCTAGACAACAAGGAAATCTCGAACAAGAATTTTTAAAAATATTGGCTAACCATGAATAGACTTATCAAACTCGAATGGATCAAGAACAAATCCAATCTGACCTTTTGGATATTGCTATTAGTATATCTGGGAGCCGTTTTCGTGATTCTTTCCTCTGGAAAAATCTTGATGAATGCCACCTATGAATTTACTTCCAATCAGGAAATACAGGAGATCCCTCAAATTACTATTTATGACTTTCCTGGCATCTGGCACAACCTAAGCTACATTGGTTCTTTTGTTAGAATTTTGCTGGCCATTGTCATGGTAGTCAATATCAGTAACGAAATCTCTTTTCGGACCATTCGGCAAAACATCATCGATGGCTTGAGCAAAGAACATTTTCTCGCTTCTAAATTGATATGGGCATTTGCTTTGTCTTCCGTTGCTACATTGGCCTTCATTGGCATCACCCTTTACTTTGGTTTCCAGTACTCTCCTAGCAAGACCAGTGAGGTCATTCTTTCAAACCTGGATTTCATAGGCGCCTACTTCATTGAGGTATTTGGATATCTCTGTTTTGCCATGATGGTGACTTTTTGGATAAAAAAATCTGGCTTAAGTATCATGTTCATTTTGGCCTACAGCATTCTATTCGAAAACTTCATTGGCTGGGTATTTTTGGATAGCGAAGGCTTCCTGATTAAGCTATTGCCGATCAATGCTTTAGATAACCTGATTCGTATTCCCATGAATTTTCTAGACCCAGAATCCGTGCAAAAAACTGTGGAAATTACCGAGCCGAGTATCGCCTTGGGTTGGACAGCGGGCTTCATATTCCTGTCCTATCTGCTGCTAAAAAATCGAGATGTTTAAATCTTCGGAACAGTTCTTGTTAACCCTCAGAAAAAAGACAACAACTATGAAAAAGATATTAACAATTGCCGTGCTGACGATCTTTACTTTGTCAGCCTTTGCTCAGACTTCTACTATTCAGGTCAATGGTCAGGCCGAAGTTTCTGTACTACCAGAAATCGCGGTATTCAACTACAACATCACCGCCCAATCTAAGTCCTACGACGAGGCGCTGAATGAGCTGAATCGCAGAGTGGATGCTCTGAGTGCAGATTTGAAGAAAGCAGGGTTTGATTCAGAAGCGATTAAAACCTCGCAGTTCAGTATCCGAAAGGACAAAATCTATGACCGTGGACAGATCAAAGGTGAGGAATTTGTAGCCAGCCAATCTTTAGTTGTAAAATTCGACTACAACATGAAGAAGCTACTAAAAGTACTCAATGGTACTACTTCTAGCAGTAGCGCGGCTAATTTGAGCATCTCCTTCGAGCTATCCAACGAACAAAAACAAGCAGCTGAAAAATCCTTGATGGTAGCTGCTATGAAAGACGCCCGAATGAAGGCAGAAACTCTTTCTGGTGTGGAAGGTTACAGCATCTTAGGAGTGAAAGAAATCATGCATCACAGTGCACCGTCCAGACCACTGGCACGTACCATGGAGTTTGACATGGCTATGTCTGAAAGCAAGGTAGCCAGCAGCTACCAGCCCAATGACATGAGTATCACGGATCAGGTGACGGTTGTTTACTTATTGGAAAGGAATTAATCCTCCATCACCTTTAGGACCACATTGTTGGTGACGGGGTGACTGATACAAGTCAAGACAATGTTCTGAGCAATTTCGTCATCGCTCAGAATGTTGTCTTCTCTCATAAAGACCTCTCCTGATTGACATTGTGCCTTGCAACTCCCACAGATACCATCCTTGCAAACAAAGGGTAGCTCCATTCCTTTATCCAAAGCAGCATTGAGAATACTGCGATTGGCCTTGACTGTCACAGAGTGAGTCTTGCCCTGATGAATGAGTTTTAGTTCACGGTTCTGTAACAAGGCACCCGCTGCTTTGGCTTCATTGGCAGAATCTGCGTTGACATATCGCTCTACGAAGACATTGGAATCAGGCACTCCGGCCAGTTTCAATCCCGCGATCGCCTCGATCATCATACCCGTAGGCCCACAGATGTAGCAGTAGGTATGACCAAAGGGGAATTTGGGCACCATACGGAGCAACTCCGGCACCTGGGTTCTTTGCACTCTACCTTTGTAGCAGTCTCTAGACTCTCCTGGATCTTCCAGAATATGAATCAGATTCAATCGATTTTGGTAATCGAATTTAATATCCTTCAGTTCCTCACTGTAGATAATCGATTCTTCATCTCGATTGCCATAAAAGAGAGAAACCATACTTTTATCTTCAAAGTAAAGAATGGTCTTGAGTATAGACATCAATGGAGCTATACCACTGCCACCACCGAAAAGAACGATATGCCTTTTCATCGACGGATCAGGCGTGATTTTAAACTCCCCTTGAGGATGCAGGACTTTGACCTTGTCCCCTTCTTTGACAAAATTGTACAAGTAATGAGACACACGGCCATCCTGAGTATTCTTTACGGTAATACTCAGCTCCTTTTCAATCTCCGGGGCAGAATTCAGAGAAAAACATCTCCTTTCGACTCCACCGTCGAGATTCACCAAAACAGTCAAATACTGTCCTGCAGAATATTTCAATTTCCATAGCAGGGGTTGCTTGAAGAAAAGGGTAATGGCATCCGGTGTTTCCCTGACGATACGTATTACCTTAAGCTTCGCTATTCGCTCCATTCATTCTTCATATTTCCACTCGGTCCATTCATTTAGACCTTAGTTAATTTCCTTAAAGCTGTTGATACATCAATTTAGAATCACACTTGCATAAATGCAAACATCATGATGGTATATGCTATCAACATAATCACAATTTTTGTTTTTGCTCTGTTCATGGTTGTCGTTTTTTAATTGGTTAGTAATAAATTAACAGAGGTGGATAGGTTAAATTTCTTATGCAGCTACCTGAGCAGCAGCATTTTTCATCGTAGTAGCGAGAATCGTATAGACCGAAACCCATGCGGATTTCACTTCTTCGTTCCAGTCATCGCCCAGGCCCTTTTCCAAGGTGTAAAGCAAAGCAGCAGCTACTTTGTCATAATGATCATCTTTCACTCCATATCCCACGTGGCGCTTGCCTAAATCTTGTACCACGGGAACCAAAGCATTCAGATCCTTCAAGCCGTTGACTGCTGCAGCCAACATCGTCATCAGTTTCCTTCCTTGCTCTTTGATGTCAGATTTGAAAAGTGATTTCAATTCGGGATCGATCTCAAACAAGCGGGAATAAAAAATCTCCGCTGCAGTATCAGCTATTGGAGCCACTTTAGCGAAGGATTCCTGAACCAAAGCTATTTCTTTGCTGGTCAGTGGAGCCTCTGGAGACTTTTTTTGAAATAATGACTTAAAGAAACTCATAGCGCTTTTAGTTAAGTTAAAGCTTGATCACAATGAAGCCCAATTATCCTAGACCTCAACACTTTCATCAATCAGGCTATGTTGTTTAATCATTGGGTAATTCAAAAGTAATTCGGACCCAGCGCTATTAATAGATTTATAAACAGACCAAAATTTGCTTTTTGTCAGCTATTCGAGCAAACATGCAATTAAGCATTTGAATAACAACATCTTACTTCTTTTTGTCCATCATCTCCCAATACTCTTCTTCGGATAGGGCATAGAATTTTTTCTTGTCAGCATAGGGGCTCACTCCTCCATCGAAGTACTCCTGTACGACCTGAATAGGAATGGTATCTGCCATACTTTCTGCGGTATGATAGATGTGATTGCCATGAAAATCGTGGCACTGCAGACAAGTCGTCCACATCTCTTGCGCAATCAGTTCTTTATGTGAGATTTCCAGCGGATCGTTTTTCATAACAGTCTCTCCATGGCAGTTTTGGCAGTAGCCAATCTCCATCTGCGTCAACCTCACGCCATTGTGCTCCAGGTGACATGCTTCACATTCGGTTACATTCAGTTTCTTGCGAACTTCAGAAAATCTCGCCTCTGTAAAACGGTGAAGCGGATGTCGATCATTGGCCCTGTCGTGGCAATCCAGACACTTTTCAGTATCCACATTCTCCGTCCCAAAATCCGCATCAGAACTTCGTAGCCCCACTGTGTGCATCAGGTTGGCTTGAATCTGCTGAAAGGCATTGCCCCGAGCGGGCGTATGGCAAGATTCACAGCTCAAATCCTCATGCCCTTTATTCATGGGACCTTTGGACAAAAAATCTTCATTTGACGGAACGGAAAGCACCACATAAGCTATCACCGTTATCAACAGGCCTACCCCAAAGCCTATCCACTGTCTTCTTCTTTTTCTACTAATCCTCATATACTCGTATTAATGGATCTTGAGACGGCTTGATCCTCCCAATCCTCTTTGTTTTCCTTTTTATAACTAATCGACATGATCTCTTCGCTTGCTTCTTTACCCTCTTTGATTTTGGATACCACCATCAGCACAGCCCCTATGAACAAAATCAAGGTTCCAATCCAAACCAGTTGGATGTGAGGAAATTCTTTGGCTTTGATAGTGATCCAGTCTCTTTGAGAAGCATCCAAACGAAGGGCAATCTCTCCAGTCTTAGGATCAATACTTTCTATTCGAGTCCTAAGGCCTAAGGCCTGTACTTCGTCTGAATACAAGCGAATCCTACCCTGCTTGATCAGGTATATCGGAGTAGCCGAATAGATTTGATATCCATCATCGATCAACAACTCTGCACCCAGAGCCAAATCATCAGAACCCAGGGCCAATCCAGGTAAGTCCTTGACTTCTTTAAGCCCATCCATCTTTATGCTCAATCCCATAAAATCGACTCTTTCAGTTCGTTTGAGCTTAGTTTGAATCGATTCTTTCCATTCCTTTTTTGCTGGATCAGGAAAATTGCTCACATGCACATAGAGATCTTCTCCCCAGAAGGAATGCGTATCGGGAGAAGCTACATATCCCATGTTAGGGTTGTTCTGCATTCTTGGTTTTAGATAGTAAGTTTTACCTTCCTTTTCCACTTTGATTTGATAGAAGGTGTTTTCAGCATCAATATGCACTGTATCTCCAGCAGACAATACTTTTACCCCCTCTTGCCACACGCCTCTCTTTATAACCCTTACATCTTCCATCGTGGTACGATAGGCATCCTCAGGGCTAAAATGCACCCCCTCTTTCGTGCTCAACAATGCTCCCTGATAGGTGAATTTGTACTCGCCTAGATCTTTGGGCACATTCTGATTGAGCAAAGCATGCTCCTGAACGGTATGTTCAGGAAGTGTAGAATTGGGCGATGAAATGGTGATGTTTTTTGAGACGATTTTAGAATATCCGGAAGAAAACAAAATCCCCAAAAGCATCACTGCAAAACCAAAATGCATCAAAGGGCTCCCAATTCGCCATCGCTGAAGGCGAAAGACCTGAATGAAAGAAACACCAGTAGCACAAAGCATAAAAGAGGTGGAAATGACTAATAGGATATACCTCCAATCTGCTATACTCCCCACAAAAATCAAAAAGGCTGAAAGCACCAAACTAACCGTTGCTGGAAACAAAAAAACATCCTCCAAATCCCTATCCGCTCGTTTCCAATATAACAGCTGTGCCATTCCCATTACCAATCCGAAGAGGATAGCAAAACCAATCTGAAACTTGCTATAAAAAGCCACAGGATCTGCAGGAGGTGCCAAAGACAAATTCATACCAAAAGCATCCGAAATCGCAGAAAAAACCGGCATAGAGGTGGGTAGCAGGATCTGAAAGGCAGAAAGACAGAAAACCCCAATCCCTACAATCGTCCAATAGTCAAAAGACCGTATAGAAAACTCTCCTTCATTCGACACCATACTTTGGAAATCTCGCCAGCGATAGACCAGCAATCCTCCAGATAGAAGCAAGACAAAGAGCAGAAAGAAAACCAGTTGCCCAGACAATCCCAGATCGGTAAAAGAGTGCACGCTGCTGTCTCCTAATATGCCACTTCTTGTCAAAAAGGTGGAGTAGACCACCAGAATATAGGACATCAATACCAGTACTGTTGAAAAGAACAACCCTTTCTTTCGCTTGCTATAAATCATCAGGCCATGAACCGCCCCTAGTAAGACCAACCATGGAATTAGCACTGCATTTTCTACCGGATCCCAATTCCAGTATCCTCCAAAGTTTAAGGTTTCATAGGCCCAATAAGCCCCCATCATGATTCCCAGCCCTAAAACACCTAGTGCCGCGATAGACCATATTTGTGCCATCCTAACCCAGCCTTTGAGCTCACCACTTATCAATGCACCTACACCATAGGAAAAAGGCACCAAGCATATGGCAAAACCCAGGAAAATAAAAGGCGGATGAATCACCATCCAGATGTTTTGCAATAAGGGATTCAGCCCTGTGCCGTCCTTCGGAACAAAACCCGCATCTATCTGATAGATCGGATCATTGAGTGTATCCTTGAGCAGCAAAAAGGCTGAACTCCCTAATCTATGTTCCCCAGTGATATATACTCCGACAATCATAGTGAGAAAGAATGACTGCACGGCAGTCAATACCATCATGGCACTTGATTCTCGTATTTTGGCTGTGTGTAAAAGCAATAGACCTACCAAGGCATTCCAAAATATCCATATCAGAAAACTCCCTTCCTGCCCTTCCCAAAAACAGGATAGAATGTAATAAAAGGGCAGTTCGGAAGAGGAATGCTTATAGGCATACTGATATTCGTAGTGCTGACCATAGAGTATCGCAAACAGGATGGCTACTGCTCCTACTACACTACCCACATGAAAGTAAAAAACCTTTCTTGCCAGAGACTTCCATTGAAAAGCATCCACGCCATCAGCAAAAGTAGAAGCTGAATAACACCAGGCTGCTACCAATGCAGACACCAGCGCCGATACTACCATCAAATGTCCAATATCCCCTATCATCAAGCGTATTTGATAACTACATTATTAGTAAGTGGTTTGCAAAGGCAAGGCAGCACCACACCGTCTTCCACCTCTTTGGCAGAAAGCACATGACCACTGCGCATGTAGACCTCTCCAGATTCGCAGCTCGCTTTGCAACTGCCACAAATCCCATCCATACAGACATAAGGAAGCTTCAACTTATGATCTAAGGCCGAGTCTAAAATCGTTCGGTTGGCTTTGACTGGTATGCGATGTTCTTTGCCTTTGTGAATGATCGTAACCTCTCGATTTTCGAGCAATGGGCCACTCGTTTTGGCTTCCTGAGCGGACGGTGGCGGTGCACTGAACTTTTCAATATGAATGAATTTAGGATCTACCCCTGCTAGCTTTAAACCTTCTTCGGCTTCTGTCATCATACCAGATGGCCCGCAGATATAATAAAGCGTTTTATCCGTACTTAGTTCAGGTAGATCATTGAGTAAACCGGGTACTTGCGACCGCTCTACTCTTCCCTTGTAGCAATCTTCAAAATCCCCAGGATTTTCCAGGATATGTACCAGATTTAACCGGTCTGGATAAATGGCCTTCAAAGCCCTAAGGTCATTATTGAAAATAATAGATTCCTTGTCCCTGTTTCCATAAAAAAGAGATACGTAGCTTCTTTCCTCAAAATTCAAAACGGTTTTAAGAATAGACATCAAGGGGGTAATTCCACTCCCTGCTCCGAAAAGCACTACATGTCGGCATTCTGCGGGGTTGGGTAAGAGGGTGAACTCCCCCATCGGATGGAGTACCTTGATTTTATCTCCTTCTTTAATATTCTCGAAAAGGTAATTAGACACCCTTCCATCTTTGATTCTTTTGACAGTGACACTTACTTCTTTGTCGACATTCGGTGCACTGTTGAGCGAATAGCATCTGCGCTCGACCCTTCCATCAATATTGACCAATAGCGTCAAAAACTGACCCGGGGTATATTTGATTTTCCTAAAAAAAGGCTGCTTAAAATGAATACTTACGGCATCCTCCGTTTCCTTCACCACTTTAAGTATTTTCAGTTTTGAGACTTTTCCCATGGGATATTCAAATTTCTTTATTCGTAGTAAAACACGATCCAGATATGATAAATCGTGATAAATGAGATAAATAATGACATAGACACATGCAGTATCATCCAGCCCTGAAAGACAACCTGAGACTTGCTTTTTAACAAATCGAGATTGAACATCCCCAACAAAAAGTTGCCGAAAAAGGTAATACTGAGCAGGAACAAATAGGCAAAGCCCAATTGCATAGAATGGATATAAAAGAGTAAAGGTGTCAATGCCCCCATCCAATTGTGGATACTATAAAACAGCAAGCTCTTTTCTTCCCATTTGGGTGTAGCTCGCACGATACTCAGTACCCATTGAAACAAGATGACCATGGACAAAGCAAGACCTGACCAACGACGATACATTTGATCAGCCTGCAATTGCTGTAGATATTCCCAGCGCCATTCGAACACATCCTGCAATACAAAAAGTGTGAACAGCAATAACCCCAGAATCAGATAAAGATTTTTACTCATAATAATACTGCACTATCAAAGTATGAGATGAGGCTCTCACCCCATCTCACCCATGCCTCAAATTATATTTTCAAGATAGATTTTAGTGTTTCATCTGCAGCCAGCACGTTGACGCTATCCAGGAACACATCAGGAGTTGGCAATGCATAGCCGTCTTTTGCAGGCCAGGTAGATCCAGCCATTGGCACCTCATTTTCCTTGAAGCCCGCTGCTTTGTCCAGATAAGACTGGAAAGTAGCTGCTGCACCTTCTCTATAAGCCATGATGATACCTTGCAATTCGTCAAACGAGACGGAATCTGATGGATAAGTCCAGGTAGTAGCTCCCTGAATATCTCCCAATACCCAATCGGTTTTAGTGGTCTCTGGGTGCTCGTTGTGACAATTGACACATGGTGCCGCCACCGCAAAATCAGGGAACATGGCAGTATACAACTGAGCTTCTTCGTCAAAGAAATATTTCGGAAGGCTATCCTTTCTCATTTCCGCAAAGAGATCAGCCTGCTTACCCGTAAACTTATTCGATTTGCGAACCGGGAAATCTGATCCCAAAAACAAGCCTAATGGTACTTCGCCTTTCTTGCGGATATCTCCGGCAATCCCTCTCAAGAACAAGGCAGGTAACGGACCTGCTTCTACGTGATCTTTTTCCCAATCCTCATCGAATTTGAGACCGTTTTTCTTTCCAGCTCCCACGATAGCCTTGGTATACAGCGTACGCGTGACGTCATTCTCCTTCGCCACGATTTCAAATGCTTCTTCTATGGAGTAAGCTTTGTCAGAGGCGACCGCCTTGGTCTCTTCTGGTAAAGGCTCGCAGGATTGAAACACAGCAAAGGCAGATAAGCCCAGCAAGGTTGATTTAATGATATGCTTAGTTTGAAATAAATTCATCTAGTAGTCTGATTAAAGTGTAAAAATTTCTCGAAATACTGGCCGACAGTTAGGCTGCGGTAGATTCAGCCGCTGCGTCTTTCATAGTGGTAGCCAATACCACATATACATTGGTCCATGCTGTTTTCACATCATCGTTCCATGCGTCTCCCAGACCAGCCTCTAACGTTGACAAAAGCGCAGCTGCTACTGTATCGTAGTGCTCATCTTTGACCCCATAGCCCACATGTCTTTTACCTAAGTCTTGTACTACAGGCACCAATGCTCCCAGATCATCCAGACCTTTGACTGCAGCAGCTAACATGGCCATTAGCTTTTTGCCTTGCTCGCTGATATCACCTTTGAACAATGGCTTGAGGTCTGGGTCAAGTTCAAATAATTTGGCATAAAAAATCTCAGCGGCTTTGTCCGCGATGGGTGCCACCATAGCAAAAGTTTCTTGCACCAACTGTTTGTCTTTAGCTGATACTGGGCCTTCTTCCTTTTTTCCGAAAATTGATTTTAAAAAATTCATATTGATATAGTTTATTGTGATTTGATATTACTTTTTCTTTCTAAATCGAATAGCTCACATAGGGATTCACTCAATTCAGTAGCTTCACCGCGTTGGCAAGCATTGCGCAGGCCGATGGCTGGCAGCTTCATGATTTTATTGATCAATTGACTAGTCGCCTCGCTCGCTAGTTGCTGTTGCGAAACCGTCCATTCCTTTGTGTTTGCCAGGATCACCTGTTTTTGTATGTCCTCTAATGCAGATTTAAATTGCACCAAATGATCATTGAACTCCAGTTCTTTGGTCCATTGCAAGTATTCTCCAACAGATTCGGAGACTATATCTCTCACTCTGCCTATTTCGGCGCTTCTATTTTCCATCACCCTTTGGATTCGCTGCCCCATATCGTCAATGTTGTATAAATCAATACCCAGGGTCTGGATTTCATCAGCTACTGCACGTGGAGATGAAATATCAATCACAGCGCGTATGGCGGTATATTGGAAATCGGTAAGCGTATAGAGGGCTTCCTTGGCGTTGACCGCTACCATCAGCAGAGAACAAGTGTTTAAATAGTCCTTATGTTGTTCGTAGGGAATAAAATGCACCCCTAACTCCTGCGCTAGATGGTGCGCTTTTTCATTGGTACGATTGCAGATAGTTACATTGAGGTAACCAAGATTTCGCAGGTGTTTTACTACATCCTTTCCCATGTCTCCTGCTCCTACGACTAGCACCCGACCTTCAGGATTCATCAAGTTTCTGTCCGAGATTAACTTTACAGCAGTGTAGGACACGGATGAAGCTCCTTCTTTAAACCTGGTCGATTGATTGATTATTTTATGACAGTAAAACACCCTATGAAGCAAGCGATGCATATAGGTAGATGCAGACTGTACATCGCATGATATCTGATACGCTCTTTTGACCTGTCCAAAAATCTCCAGATCTCCTAAAACCATGGACTGAAGACCTATAGCAACTTCATGCAGATGAGTCAGGGCATCATGACCATACTTAGATTCAAAAAATGAGTGGTGGATATCAAAGGACAATCCCTTGAAAGCGCATAAGAATTGAACAAGAGCCTCTGCTTTATTTTGAGCATCAAAATAATAGATTTCGACACGGTTGCATGTGCCTAAAATCAGTGCCTCTGAAATCCCCAGAACATCCGAAAGTTGAGCATAACAATCCCCGAACTCTTGTTGTGACAAAGAAAACTTCTCTCTAATCTCTATATCAGCTATAGCATGAGAAAGAGAAATAACTCCAAATGATTTCTTCATTGTATACTAATAATCCACGTTTAGGACTATGATCATCGTGATCAAGTCCAATTCAATTTGAATTATTGGTATAAGCATGTGTGTGTCCTCCAAAAGTAGAGTAAGCACTCAAAGCATCATAAACCTATTTACATAGCTATTCATGCTTTTTATCATTTATCATAGCAGACATATTACAGATTAGTAAGTACCAAATATCAATTATTGATACACATAAGTATTAGATAATAAGACAGATAAGACACCTATACAAACCTCTCTCTAACACAGAAAACAAGATTACCTTTTCAATTGCATGTAGAAATTGAAACTCTATAAAAAAAGCCTATCTTTGCCCCACTTATCAAGAAAGACCGAGGGATTGGGCCCTATGACGTCTTGGCAACATATCCATAGCCGCAATATTGGATGTTGTGCCAATTCCCATTCCAGATATTCAATCTGGTTGACAGATAGGTATTCAACGAACTATTCTTTCTGGTAAGTAGTTTAATAAACTATGAAAATGGACATTAGAGATATTCTAAAACAAAGGATATTGGTGTTGGACGGTGCTATGGGCACGATGATTCAGCGGCATCAATTAGAGGAAAAAGACTTCAGAAATGAAGAATTGAAAGACCACGAGGTTACACTCAAAGGCAACAATGATTTACTCTGCATCACCCGACCCGATATCATCAAAGACATCTATAGAGAATATCTAGAAGCAGGTGCAGACATCATAGAGACCAATACCTTTGGTGGCACATGGATCGCTCAGGCGGATTACAAACTAGAAGACTGGATTTACAAAATCAACTACGAAGGAGCCAAAATTGCCAAGGAAGTTGCGGACGAGTTCACACAAAAGGATCCGGACAAACCTAGGTTTGTGGCAGGTTCTATGGGACCAACCAACAGATTGGCCAGCATGTCTCCTGATGTAAACAACCCAGGATACCGTGCCATCAATTATGATCAGCTGCTTGAAGCATTCAAAGAACAAGCCAACGCACTACTAGATGGTGGTTCTGACATTCTCCTGGTGGAGACTATCACCGACACACTCAACTCCAAAGCAGCTTTGATGGCGATAGATCAAATTGCAGAAGAGAGAGGCATCCGTATCCCAATCATGGTTTCAGGCACCATTACTGATGCCAGTGGCCGAATCCTATCCGGACAAAACACAGAGGCATTTTTGATCTCAGTTTCGCATTTGGACCTGCTTAGTATTGGACTGAATTGTGCATTAGGAGCCAGAGAGCTGAAACCTTATCTTCATACTTTAGCCAGTAAGTCAGAATTCAATATCAGCGCCCACCCTAACGCAGGGTTACCAAATGAATTTGGCCAATATGACGAAACACCAGAGGATATGGTGGATCAAATCAAGGAATTCCTAGACGAAAACCTCATCAATATCATTGGTGGGTGTTGCGGAACCACTCCTGATCATATCAGAGCCATAGCAGAATTGGCCGCCAAGTATGAGCCTAGGCCGATAAAGAGTCAACAGACTACTGTCAACGGTTAAATATTAAATTCTCATTTGCTAAATTCATAAGAACAAAAAATTGAAACAGTAGGTAGCCAACCACATACTGTCTACTTTATATAACATGGAAAACATACATCCAGATTACCCAGGGAAGTACGAGTACAAATGGCATGACTATGAACCCATGAAGCTCAGCGGGTTGGAGCCATTGGTAGTCACTCCAGATCTGAATTTCATCAACGTTGGGGAAAGAACTAATGTAACTGGTTCAAGGAAATTCTTGCGCTTGATCAAGGAAGAGCAATTTGAAGAGGCGCTGGAGATCGCAAGAAATCAAGTGGAAGGTGGTGCTCAGATCATCGATGTAAACATGGATGAAGGTATGCTAGATGGTGCTGAAACCATGACCAATTTCCTTAATCTGATGGCATCTGAGCCAGATATCGCTCGTATCCCTGTGATGATCGACTCCTCAAAATGGGAAATCATCGAAGCAGGCTTGAAGTGTACACAGGGGAAATCCGTAGTAAACTCCATAAGCTTAAAAGTAGGCGAAGAAGAATTTATCCGTCAGGCCAAATTGATCAAACAATACGGCGCTGCGGTGATTGTAATGGCATTTGACGAGGATGGACAGGCTGACAACTACGACCGTAGAATTGAGATAGTCAAGAGGTCCTACGAACTGATGACTGGCCCAAAAATCAATTTTAAGCCTCAGGACATCATTTTTGACCTTAATATTTTCCCAGTTGCCACAGGCATGGAGGAGCATCGCAAAAATGCCTTGGACTTTTTCATGGCCACAAGATGGGTAAGAGAAAACCTACCTGCTGCGCATGTCAGTGGTGGAGTTAGTAATGTTTCTTTCTCCTTCCGAGGCAACAATCCGGTTAGAGAGGCCATGCATTCAGCCTTCCTTTATCATGCCATCAGACAGGGAATGGATATGGGTATCGTCAATCCTGCCATGCTTGAAGTTTATGACGACATCCCTAAGGACCTATTGGAACATGTAGAGGATGTTCTGTTGGATCGTAGAGATGACGCCACCGAGCGTCTTCTAGATTTCGCAGAAAACTTCAAAGGTGAAGGGAAAGTTGAGAAGAAAAATGACGAATGGCGTCAGCAGCCAGTGGAGAAAAGAATTGAACATGCCCTGGTAAAAGGCATTGTTGAATTCATTGATGAGGATACTGAAGAAGCCCGCCAAAAACTAGGTCGCCCTCTTCATGTGATTGAGGGACCACTTATGGACGGAATGAATGTCGTAGGAGACTTGTTTGGCGAAGGAAAAATGTTTTTACCTCAAGTGGTAAAAAGTGCCCGTGTCATGAAGAAAGCTGTGGCTTATCTGACTCCTTATTTGGAAGAAGAAAAGGTTGAAGGAGATGCCGAGAATGCTGGAAAAGTGCTATTGGCAACCGTAAAAGGTGACGTTCACGACATTGGGAAAAATATCGTGGGCGTAGTGATGGCCTGCAACAACTACGAGATCATCGACATGGGCGTTATGGTGCCTAATGAAAAGATTCTAGAAAAAGCCAAAGAAATTAATGCTGATGTGATTGGATTGAGTGGTTTGATCACTCCTTCGCTGGACGAAATGGTAGATTTTGCAAAACTTCTGGAAAAAGAAAAATGCGAGTATCCCCTACTGATCGGTGGCGCAACAACTTCTCGCATCCACACTGCAGTTAAAATAGACCCCTGCTACAGCGGACCTGTTGTACATGTACTGGATGCTTCTAGAAGTGTGCCAGTTGCCGGAGATCTATTGAGCGGCAAGAAGGAAGCCTTTGTATCCAAAGTAAAATCGGAGTACAAAGAGGCTAGAGAAAATCATGCAGGGAGAACCAAGGATAAGAATTATATCAAATTCAGTGAAGCGAAACAAAACGCCTTCCCTATCGACTGGCAAGAGACTAACATTGCTGAACCTAAGTTCATCGGAAACAAAACCTTTAACAATTTCCCTCTGGAGGAAATCAGGAAATACATTGACTGGACTCCTTTCTTCCAAACCTGGATGTTGAAGGGTAAATTCCCTAGAATACTAGAAGACAAAGTCATCGGCGATGAAGCAACTAAACTATATAATGATGCCAACAGCATGTTGGATGACATCATTACCAAAAGAAGTCTACAAGCCAACGGAGTTATTGGGATTTACAAAGCCAACAACACCAATGGAGAGGATATAGAAATCGCAGATCGAGAAGGCAAGAAACTTACTGAGTTTCATTTCCTTCGCCAGCAAGGCAAAAAAGGAAAAAACATTGCCAACCTTTCTCTGGCAGATTTTGTTGCCCCTAAGGATAGCGGCAAACAAGACTACTTGGGTGGCTTTGCTGTGACTACTGGAATAGGAATTGAAAAATTACTAGAGAAGTACGAAAAAGATCATGACGATTACTCGTCTATCATGGTTAAAGCACTGGCAGATAGACTAGCCGAGGCATTTGCGGAATTAATGCATGAGAAAGTAAGGAAAGAGCTTTGGGGATATGCTGCAGACGAGCAGTTAGAAAATGACGCATTGATCGCAGAAAAGTACAAGGGAATCAGACCCGCACCTGGATACCCTGCTTGCCCAGATCATACAGAAAAACCAATACTATTTGATTTGCTACATGTCGAAAAAGAAACGGGCATTTATCTAACAGAATCTAATGCTATGTACCCAGCTTCTTCAGTTAGCGGATTTTATTTCGCTAATGAAAAGTCTAAATACTTTGGATTAGGTAAAATCGGCAAAGATCAAGTAGAAGATTACGCTCAACGCAAAGGCATGACATTAGAAGAAGCTGAGCGGTGGTTAGCACCTAACTTAGCATATGATGTTTAATTTTGGTCTGCTGGTCTGCTGGTCTGCTGGTCTGCTGGTCTGCTGGTCTGCTGGTCTGCTGGTCTGCTGGTCCAAATTAACAACGAATTAACTTAGAATGCCAACTATCAAACAATTTGAAGATTTAGATGTCTGGAAAGAAAGTAGAAAACTTGTACGAAGTATTTATTCATTTTTAAATCAATCAAAAGACATCGATAGAGACACAAAGAGTCAAATGAAACGCTGTACCTTATCAATAATGAATAATATTGCAGAGGGCTTTGGCCGCAATGGAGACAAGGAATTTGTAAGGTTTTTAAACATTGCCAGTGGGTCAGCTTCAGAGTGCAAAAGCATGTTATACGTATTGGAAGATTTAGAATATATCGAAGTAGAAACTGCCAAGGCATACCGAACAGATATTGACAAAATCAGGAAACTCATACACGGTCTGGTTCGATACTTAAATAACAAATCCTAACATAATCAGACCAGAAAACGAGTCGACAAGAAGACAAAAAAATGAAGGTTACCGATCATATAAAGAACGCAAAAGGAAAAACACTGTTCTCACTTGAAATCATTCCGCCGAAGAAAGGAGAGAACATTTCGAAAATATTCGATCATTTAGATCCATTGATGGAATTCAAACCTCCATTCATTGATGTGACTTATCACCGAGAGGAATATATCTACAAGAAACACCCCAATGGTCTTCTAGAAAAGAAAACCACCAGAAAACGCCCCGGCACGGTAGGAATCTGTGCCGCGATTCGTCATCGATATGACGTAGATCCTGTGCCTCACATCATCTGTGGGGGTTTTTCTAAAGAGGAAACCGAAAATGCTTTGATTGATCTGGACTTTCTTGGGATTGACAATGTACTGGTCCTTCGAGGTGATGCGATCAAATCTGAGGGCAAATTCATACCACAGGAAGACGGAAACAACTATGCCATCGATCTGCTACATCAGGTCAATAGAATGAATAATGGACAATACCTGGATGACAGCCTGGAAGACCCTGCTCCCACAGACTTTTGTATTGGGGTGGCCGGCTATCCTGAAAAGCACTTTGAATCGCCGAACCTGGAAATGGACTTGATGTACCTGAAACAAAAGGTAGAAGCAGGGGCTGAATATATTGTCACACAGATGTTTTTCGACAATCAAAAGTATTTTGACTTTGTCGAGATGTGTAGAAAAATGGATATCAATATTCCAATCATCCCAGGGTTAAAGCCCATATCTACTAAGTCGCAGTCCACCATCCTACCGAGTATCTTCCATATCGATTTACCAGTAGAGCTTGGTGAAGCTTTGCACAAGTGCAAGAACAATCAGGAGGCCAAGGAGATCGGTATTGAATGGGGAATCAAACAATCTAAGGAATTGATGGAATACGGAGTACCTGTATTGCACTATTACTCTATGGGAAAATCCACAAGTGTGCAGAAGATAGCTGAAGCGGTTTTTTAGAATTATTTATTAACCTAGCTGACAGTTCATTATCTTTTGACAAGTATTTAGAAGTGGCTATAATTATTATTAGCCATCCTAATTATCTTAGCCATTGACTAAAATCCCGATAATGAAAATAATAGAGTGCCCTAGAGATGCCTTGCAAGGACTGCATGAATTTGTTCCGACAGAGCAAAAAATCGAATATATCAACCAACTTTTAAAAATTGGATTCGACACCATTGACTTTGGCAGTTTTGTTTCTCCCAAAGCCATTCCGCAGATGAGAGACACCAAAGAGGTTTTAAGTCATCTGGATCTAAAGGGTAGCAAGTCCAAGTTACTCGCAATAGTAGCCAATGCTAGAGGCGCACATGAAGCTTCTGAGTATGAAAACATAAGTTACTTAGGCTTTCCTCTTTCATTATCTGAAACCTTTCAGCGTAAAAACACCAACAAGAGTATTGCAGAAGCCCTTGAAGAGCTATTGATCATTCAGGACATTTGCAAAGAGCACAACAAAATACTTGTGACCTACCTTTCTATGGGATTTGGCAACCCATATGGAGACCCCTATGAAATGAATTATGTTCTTGATTTTGTAGCTAAACTGAAAAAACTTGATATTCAAATCATTTCTCTTGCCGATACTGTAGGCATATCGAACCCCGAAAATATAAAGACCTTATTCAGTTCTGTAGTCAATCAGTTTCCGGAAATTGAATTTGGCGTTCATCTGCACTCTGATCTGGATTCAGCAATTGATAAGGTAGAGGCTGCATACAAAGCAGGATGTAGAAGATTTGATGGTGCTATCAATGGATTTGGAGGTTGCCCGATGGCTGAAGACAAATTGGTAGGCAACATTGCCACTGAAAACATGCTGGCCTACTTTGATGAGTTTAGCATCCCGGTAGACTTTGATATGCGAGAATTAAAAAAAGCTATGAATATTGCTCCTACGGTTTTCCTAGGTAGATAATTAGAGACCTTTGGTTAATTTATACTGTTTGCCAGGCATGGATTCTATCATGCCTGCAAACTCCAAATTGAGCAACAGCGTGACCACCTGATTGATCGAGAGTTGACACTTCCAACAGAGTTCATCCAAGTGCAACCCTTTCTTAAAATCCTTTAATACATTGATGACTTGCCTTTCCTCTTCTGAAAATATGGACAAATCAAAAGGAGTGGACTTTTCTTCCTTTTCACCTACCTTCCAATTTAGGTTGTATTCAATATCACGAACATCCGTATAGATCAAGGCTTTTTGTGCTCTAAGCAAGGCATTACAACCTTCCGAATACTTACTATCCAATTCACCAGGCACTGCAAAAACTTCTCTATTATACGAATAAGCAATGTTTGCCGAAATCAGTGCTCCACCTTTACTAGCTGCTTCTACCACCACCAATGCATCGCACATACCTGCAATGATTCTGTTTCTGGCAGGAAAATGATGAGCATCAGGTTTGGTTCCTGGCGGATGCTCTGAAAACACTCCGCCCACACGCTGCATGTCCTTAGCAATTGATTTATGAACAGCTGGATAAATCATATCTATCCCACCTGCAATCACAGCTATTGTATCCAGATTATGTTTTAATGCTGCCTTGTGAGCATGAATATCTATCCCATAGGCCAATCCACTGATGATCACAGGTTGATGAGGAACTAAATCTTCTACAATTCGATTCGTACAGTGTTTACCATAGTCAGTGGCATTTCTCGTCCCTACGATCCCTATTATTTTCCTGTTGTTATAGAGATTCATCCCTTTGTAATACAACAAGAGTGGCGAATCATTTACGATCTTGAGTTTTTCAGGATAAGCCTCATCAAAATAAGGGATCACTTGAATTTCCAGGTCCAGACACTTTGCCAGAACCTCACGGGCCTTTGAAAGCCCCTCCTGCTTTAGTATCTGCTCAACAGCCTTCTTACCAATACCGGGGATTTTTAGCAATTTACCTTTCGGTAAATCAAACACACGTTTAGCTGATCCACAATAACTGATCAGCTGTTTGGCCAATACATCTCCAATTCCATGGGTATATTTTAAAGCCAGCACATATAGTCGGTCATCATTCATTTGCATTGCAAGTTTCAACCTCATTTTCGAGGCATTGTCTCCAAACTTATTTTCCTCAAAAGGAAAAGCTATACAATTAACTTTTCTGTATGCTGTCTTTGATATCTGACAAGAACTGTCGGATATTCTTAAGCGACTCGATCATCTCGATCTTCGTTGTTGCTGCATTGATGTCGCTCTTGATAAAATCTCTGGCTCCATGAAGCGTATATCCCTTCACTTTCACCAAATGATAAATCAACTTAATTTTCTTGATATCATCCTTCGTAAACTGACGATTACCCTTTCTATTCTTTTTAGGGCTAATGATATCAAATTCCGTTTCCCAAAAGCGAATTAAGGAAGTTGCTACTCCCAATTCATCTGCCACCTCTCCAATGGTGTAGTATCGCTTCTCTATTTCTTTTTCTTTGTAAGGCACGGTTTTCAATCGTCAATATATGAAATTATCCCTGAATCTTCAATCTTCAAATGACTCTCTGGGAAATCTTTTTCTGTTAATTCTTTCATCACCTTTATCGCTCGGTTATTCAGATCGAACCTTGGTCCACCTGCACCGGGCTGATAGATCGGAATGATCTGGCCTTGCAAGAATTTACCCTGAGAATCAGTCTGCACTTTTACAATGGGGGCTATTCCTTTTACTCCTCTTAGATTGAACCTTCCATAGGTACAAAAGTTGCCTAAACTGTAAACAATAAATCGATCTTTGTACAAATCCACTGCTCTAGACACATGAGGGCCATGACCAAATATCACGTCCGCTCCATGATCAATCATCAATCTAGCAAACTCATACACATTCCCCCTATCTTCACCATAATAGAACTCCCTTTTGCGGGTCACATGCTGATGATCATGTCCTTCTGCCCCAGCATGAAATGATACGATTAGCACATCCACCAGACTATCCAGTTTACTGACCAGCCTAATGGCCTGCTCTTCGTCATGGATCAAAATTGTACCTCTGTTGGGAGAAAAGGCCACCATACCATAGGTCATCCCGTCTCTTTTGAAAATGGTAGTTGGTGCACTGATTAAACCTGCATAATTCAATCCCAATGAGTCAAGCGCATTCATTGTGCTCTTCCTTCCCGTATTCCCAAAATCCCCAGCATGATTATTGGCTAGACTTAGCACATCAAAACCCGCATCTACCAGATTTTCGAGCATGGATTCAGGGGACCTGAACAAATAGCAAACATCTGGATTATTGCATTTCTTTTGCTCCCCTCCTTCATTTAGGATTACCCCTTCCAAATTCCCAAAGGTCACATCTGCCAGCCTCAAGGTATCTTTTACCTCTTTCCATAGGTCGCGCCCATTATTAGGAGGTAAATATCCTTTGTCTGGGAAATTGGTACCCATCATGATATCCCCTACGCCTATCAGAGTGAGTGTATCCTTAAGTACTCGATGAATAGCAATGTCCACCTCTTCATCCAAAGACTCTAACGTGTCTTGATCGGCAGTTATATAATACACAGGAGCCGGAGGAAGCGTATCGATCGCCAAAGTATCTGCTTCTACAGGAGTACTCGTTTGTGTGATCGACTTCTGGGTCTTACAACTATATAAAAATGAAACAAGAAGGCACAAGCCCCAAAGTTTTTTCATGGGTCAAAATTATACCTGAATGGGATAAGTAACTAAATAGATCAGGGGGAGTTTTCCACAACTTCCAACAAAAAACCCTGACCGTTAGGGTCAGGGTTTTAAAATATTTTTTATCGTACTTTAGAATTCTCCTAGGGCCTGATTCTCAATAGACGACAATCTTAAAATTTCTTCATATTCAGCTGCATCCAGATCTTGACTAAAGTAATGTACTGGATCAATTTTCTTTCCGTCTTTATGCACTTCATAGTGTACATGTGGAGCAGTAGATCTACCTGAGTTACCAACATACCCAATGCACTCCCCTCTTTTCACCTTTTGTCCCTTGGTTACATTGAACTTACTCATATGGGCATATTTAGTTACATAACCATATCCATGATCAATTTCCACCTGCTTACCATACCCGCCAAAGCTTGTGTGTACCTTTTGTACTTCCCCATCACCTGTAGCATATATAGGTGTACCTTTAGGAGCAGAAAAGTCAACCCCTGGATGTAATTTTCTTACTTTAAGAATTGGGTGAATTCTATAACCGTAACCAGAAGACAGTCTTTTTAACTCTTCATTCGAAATTGGTTGAATGGCCGGAATAGAGCGAAGAAACTCCTCTTTATTGCTAGCTAACTCCATCAAATCATCATACGATTTGGTTTGGATATACATCTGCTTTTTGAGTTTATCGATTTGCTTACTGGCTTCTAAAACTAGATCTTCTCTTTCTAAATCTTTCTCCAATAAATCTTTGTATCGGTTGGTACCCCCAACACCCGCATTTCTGATAGATGGAGAAATGGGTTCTGCCTCGAAAATGACGCGATAAACATTGTCATCCCTATCCTGCAAGGATGCGAGCATATCAGAAGCCGCCTCCATATCTTTTTCAAGAAGGTTGTAATAGAATAGTAATTCCTCATTCTCTTTTTCCAGCTGAGCGACCACAGGAGATTTAAAATACTTGTTAGAAATAACAAATATCCCAACTGCTAACACTACTGAAAGGGAAAGGAAACCTAGGGCATTTAAGATAATGTCCCAAGTAGAGACTTTGACACGCTCGTACTTACAAGATTCTGTGTCGTAATAGTATTTTATTCTAGCCATATTAAATCAGAATATCTAACTTTGTGCTTCGATTTTGGGTGGTAGTCAATATTTTCAGCTTACGGCTTTAAATTTTTCAAATATACACGCAATTTACTACAATTTTAGAAACTTATAGCAAATCAGCCCATAAGGACGCTGAAAGAACATTTAATAGATGAATTCCAGAGAGATAAGAAAACGCTTTTTAGATTTTTTTGAAAGAAAACAGCACGAAATAGTACCTTCTGCTCCACTTGTCATCCATAACGATCCGACCCTCATGTTTACCAATGCAGGGATGAATCAGTTCAAGGATTTCTTTCTTGGCAATGAAGACCCAAGCTCCAAAAGAATAGCCGACACGCAAAAGTGCTTGAGGGTATCTGGAAAACATAACGATTTGGAAGAAGTTGGTTTGGACACTTACCACCACACTATGTTCGAAATGCTGGGCAACTGGTCATTCGGCGATTACTTCAAGAAAGAAGCCATTGAATGGGCATGGGAATTACTGACTGAGGAATTCAAACTTCCAAAAGACCGACTGTATGCTTCGGTATTTGGTGGAGACGAAGGTGACAACATGCCTTTGGATCAGGAAGCGCTGGATCTATGGAAAGAGATTATCCCTGAAGACCGTATCATCTACGGTAACAAAAAAGACAACTTCTGGGAAATGGGTGAGACAGGTCCATGTGGCCCTTGCTCGGAAATACACATTGATTTAAGACCAGAGGAGGAAGTTGTCAAAACTCCAGGCAGAGAACTAGTCAACATGGATCACCCTCAGGTGGTAGAGGTTTGGAACCTGGTATTTATGCAATTTAACCGATTGGCTGATGGCTCTCTGAAAAAACTACCCGCTCAGCACGTAGATACGGGCATGGGATTCGAAAGATTGGCTATGGCCATTCAGAAAAAGACTTCTAACTACGACACAGATGTCTTCACTCCTCTTATCGATTTCATCTCCCAAAAGGCCAACGTAAAGTATGGCGAAGATGAAAAGACTGACATTGCTCTTCGAGTCATTTCGGATCACATCAGAGCCATCGCTTTTACCATAGCTGATGGTCAACTTCCTTCTAACAATAAAGCAGGATATGTAATCAGAAGAATTTTGAGAAGAGCCGTGCGATATGGCTATACATTCCTTGATTTCAAGGAACCGTTTTTGCACGAACTATTGCCAGTACTAGCTGGGCAATTTGACGGGGTATTCCCAGAACTGACTTCTCAGATTGATTTTGTGGCTAAAGTGATCAAAGAGGAAGAAACAGCTTTCTTGAGAACTTTGGATAAGGGATTGAGCAAACTGGAAGTCATCAAATCTCAGGTAGAAAACGGAAACAAAACGATCGATGGCAAAACGGCTTTCGAACTGTATGACACCTACGGCTTCCCTTACGACCTTACTTCTCTGATCGCTAGAGAAAATGGCTTAAGTGTAGACGAAAAAGGTTTTCAAGAAGAAATGCAGATCCAAAAGCAGCGATCTAAAAAGGACGCTGCCTCTGCTAAAGGGGATTGGATAGAAGTAAAAGCCATAGATGAAGTCACCTTCCTGGGTTATGATGCTGTGAGCTCTATAGCACAAATTGCTCGCTACAGAGAAGTGGAAGAGAAAGGTAAAAAACTATACCAAATCGTTTTGGATCAGACTCCTTTCTATGCAGAGAGTGGTGGACAAGTCGGCGACTCTGGATACCTGGCTGATGGTGATGTCAAATACAGCATCATTGATACAAAGAAGGAGAACAACTTGATCATCCATTTTGCTAAGGAGTTACCAAAAAATCTAGAGGCTAATTTTGAGGCGGTAGTCAATGTCTCAAAGCGTCGATTGACGGAAAACAACCACAGTGCTACTCACCTACTCCACGCAGCTTTGAGACAAGTATTGGGAGAGCATGTTCAGCAAAAAGGTTCTTTGGTTAACGAAAAGCTATTGCGTTTTGACTTCTCACACTTCTCTAAAATGACGGATGAAGAAATCCTGGAGGTAGAGCAGATTGTAAACAAGAAAATACGAGAAAACATCTCATTAGACGAGCAAAGAAATGTACCTATCGAAGAGGCCAAAAAGATGGGTGCGATGGCTCTGTTTGGTGAAAAATATGGCGATTTCGTTAGAGTTATCACCTTTGACAAGCAATACTCAGTCGAGCTATGTGGAGGAACTCACGTGCCAGCCACTGGCCAAATCGGTCAGCTAAAAATCGTATCTGAAGGATCTGTAGCTGCTGGTGTTCGTAGAATTGAGGCCATCACTGCAGATGCAGCTGAAAGCTATCAGCAAAAACAAAGCGAGCTACTTCAGCAGGTCAATGCATTACTTAACAACCCTAAAGATACATTGAAGGCCATTGAATCTTTGGTGAAAGAGAAGCAGGAATTAGTGAAAGAAATTGAGGCCTTCCATCAGGAACAAGGAAAGCAACAAAAAGAAAACTTAAAGCAAAAATTAGTAGCAGAAGATGGCGTCAACCTCTTAATAGAGCAAACTACGCTACCCAACGCAGACGCATTGAAAAAACTGGCTTTTGAGTTTAAAAATGAAGTTGAGAATCTAATTCTTGTATTGGCTGCAGATATCGCAGGAAAACCACAAATTGCAGTCATGATTTCTGACAACTTAGTATCGGAAAGAGGCTTGCATGCCGGCAATATGGTCCGCGAGTTGGCCAAAGCCATCAAAGGTGGTGGCGGTGGACAGCCATTCTTCGCTACCGCGGGTGGAAAAGACATCAATGGTCTACCACAAGTGATAGAGCAGGCAAAAGAATTAATCAAAAACGTGACGCAATCATAAGTTTTGAAAGAAAAAACATCTCAATACGAATTGGTAGTAGGACTGGAAGTTCATGTCCAGCTTGCTACTGAAAGCAAACTATTTGCTCCAGATAAAAACAGCTTTGGTGATACTCCTAACAGTAATGTGAGTCCTATTACTTTGGCACATCCTGGGACACTACCTATGCCCAATTCGAAAGCGATAGAATATGCCATCAAGATGGGGCTGGCTTGCAACTGTGAAATTTCACAGCTGACTAGCTTTGACAGGAAGAATTATTTCTATCCAGATCTGCCCAAAGGCTACCAAACTACCCAAGACAATCAACCGATTTGTATTGGAGGTTATCTGGATGTGAAAAGTGGAGTGGGCACCAAACGCATCAACCTGAATAGAATCCATATCGAAGAGGATGCCGGAAAATCTATGCATGATGGAGAACACAAAGGCTCTCTTTTAGATTTCAACAGAGCGGGCACTCCATTGATCGAGATGGTAACCGAACCAGAAATCGGATCGGCAGAAGAGGCAGGGAACCTATTGACAGAAATCAGAAAAATCGTACGATTCCTGGGTGTCGGTGATGGAAATATGGAAGAGGGCTCGCTTCGATGTGACGCCAACATTTCTCTAAGAAAAAAGGGAAGTGATAAACTGGGACAAAAAGTGGAGATCAAAAACATGAACTCCATTAGAAATGTACAGAGAGCGATCCAGCACGAAATCCAAAGACAGTCTAGCCTCCTAGATCAAGGAAAGACCATCAAACAGGAAACCAGAGGGTTTGACGATGCTACAGGCAAAACTACAGCTCAGCGTAGCAAAGAAGAAGCCAATGACTATCGATACTTCCCATGTCCAGACCTCCTGCCAATCAAAATTTCAGATAGTTATTTGTCTGAACTAAAAGCTTTGATGCCCAAACTACCAGCGGCGATTGCACAAGATCTACAAGACCAGTTTGGGTTGACTGAATATGATTCAGAAATCATTGCAGAGCGCGAGGATCGTGCGGATTATTTTTATCATGCAGCCAAAATCTGCAAGCATTACAAGAAAATTGCCAACTGGATCATCGGTCCTATTAACAATTATCTGGGAGACCAGTTGTTCACCTCCTTCCCTATCACAGCCGAGCGTCTACATGAGCTGATCGATCTGGTAGAGTCAGGAAAGTTGAATTACAACACTGCATCTACTAAGGTGTTTCAGGCAATGATAGACAGCCCTCAAAAAGGTGCCAATGAAATCGCTAAGGAGCTTTCACTATATCAAGACAATGATGAATCAGGACTTCAAAAAATTGTCGATGAAGTATTGGAAGGCATGCCTGACAAAGTAAAAGCTTATCACAATGGTAAGAAGGGATTAACGGGCCTATTTATGGGACAAGTAATGCAAAAATCCAAAGGAAAAGCGAATCCTCAAATAGCAACCAAATTGATTAACGAAACTTTAGAAAAGTTAAGGAACTAATCTCTTCAGCTAGCGTTGAGGGATACAAAAGAATTAAAATATGAGAAACGCAGTATTATTTATTCTTGGGATTGCGCTTTGGTCATGTAGCACCAAACCAGAAGGAGCGCAAATAGCAGGTAGCTATGAAAATCCTCAAGAAAGCGAATTAGTTAAAATTGAATTGGTTAAAAACAACGAATTGACTGTAGTCGATTCTTTCTACTTAGATCAGAGCGGTTCTTTTGACCGTTCGGTTGTATTGACAGAGCCATCATTTTTGAGACTCAATTTTTACAACAAACATATCGTCAATATGGTTTTGACCAATGAGGACAATGTACAATTGGTCAAAACGGAAGACAACCTGGATCAGCCTTATCGAATCACTGGTTCTAAACACACGGATTATATTTACGAAGTTTCACAGCTGAAAAAGGACTTTGAGGGAAAGGTTCAGCAACTCAATGATAAATTCCTGGAAGCAAGAAACTCAGGTGATATGTCAGCTCTGGAAGACATCAAGTCAGAGTTTCTTACGATGCAAAAAATCAACAATGATGCCATCAAGCAAGAAATCTGGAAAATGGACAATTCTATCTCTGGCATCCTTTCTACTTCATTCTTAAACGAAGAAGAAGAATTTAGCTTTCTTGATAGTCTTGCTCAGAAGTACGAAAAGCAATTACCTAACTCGAGTTACACTGCTGATTTAACTCAAAAGGTAAATAGCATGAGAAACCTGGCTATAGGCGCAGAGGCTCCTGAAATCAGCCTTCCTAACCCCAATGGAGAAATCATCACCCTGAGTTCTTTGAGAGGAAAATATGTATTGATTGACTTTTGGGCAGCCTGGTGCAGACCCTGTAGAATGGAAAACCCAAATGTGGTAAAAATGTACGAAAAATATCACGACAAGGGATTTGATATTTTGGGTGTGTCACTGGATAGAAAAAAGGAATCGTGGGTACAAGCCATTCAGCAGGATGGCCTCAATTGGAACCATGTTTCTGACCTGCAGTACTTCAATTCAGAAGCAGCTCAATTGTACCAAATCAACTCGATACCTGCTACCTATTTAATTGATCCAGAAGGTAAAATTATTGGCAAGAATCTCAGAGGTCCGGTTCTTGAAGCGAAGTTGGAAGAGATATTCGGATAAAAGGCCCAAAAGAAAAGAAACATGAAAGGTGATTAGGTAACTGATCACCTTTTTTATTGTCATTGAACAAGGGCAAATTCATAGCCATTGCAAGGATTAAACACCCTGAAAATAACCAGCCCCTCCTGAACAGGCCATTCAGAAATATAAAATTGTCCTCCTTCAAATATTTCGTCAGTTACTGTTCTTAGGTTCTGCTCATCACTCGCATCTACATCAGCTGCATTCGTATAGTTAAACTCTTCATTCAATAGAACTTGAATATAGTTACCCTGTACAGCTACAGTTTCAAAGCCTCGTAGGTGTGTTTGGTTCACATCATTGTCATCAGAAAAACTAATCCCAACAGAATAATCGATCTCTGCCGAATCTCTCCCATAATTAAAGATAAAGCCAGTAGCCTCAGGATAAGTTGATCCAATAATCAGATCCTCTGATGTAAGTGACAAACCTGTACTATCCCCTACAAAGAAGACATTAACTGAATATGGAATATCTGGCTGAGCTGTAAACAAAAGCCCTCCAGACTGAAATAAGCTATGTCTCAATTCGCCTGCGCCTAATCCTGCTATCGAAGTAGAATATACCGGAGACAGTCTAGTTTCTGCATCACAATACACCTCGCCTGTTTCACTATATGAATCCAGAGATACCCTTGAGATACTAAAGTTTTTACCTCCATATTCAAATGCAATAGGTGACTCCAGAACCATGTCTCCATCCAAAAAGGAAAAACCTGTAGTAAGATTAATGTCCACCCAATTAGCGGCAGTAATCGCCGTTAAATCACTTCCCTGAGCAGCCCCATCTAGCGTTATAAACCTTTTCACTAAATCAACCTCCCAATAAATGGACACATCATCATTCGCTAGATAAAGTTGTTGGATGATTTGGTCACCAAAAGGCTGTGAGTAAAATCGATAAGAATCAAATGCATCAGCCTCCTCTCTGGAAAAAGCATCAGCGGCATTAGCCGGTGCAGGCACCAAAGTTATGATCGTCGTTTCGTCTGCTGGATCAGTTTTGCTATAAAGCCTGAGGTTACCATCTACTTCGTCCAAATAAAAGAACTCAAACTCCGCTCCAAAAGTAGATTGGTCTTGCTCAAACAAATAATGAAACACAGCGTAGGTTTCAAGTGTCAATTGAATATCCAATTGCACGTCTACCCTATATGGAATGGTCTGATCAAATAAACTCCCCTCCTCGTTAGCCACATCCGATTGAATTCGAACCTCATTTTCATCAAAATCCATGAGAATATAGTAAGTCCCTGCTTCTGGAACAGGTCGATAATCCAGCATCCAGCCATGCTCAGGAGCCATCAATTTATCCTTTAGATCATTGATGGCAGCTTCCCTGCGTTCATCAGCAGGTGCTAGTTTAGGTTCGTACTCCTGCGTACAACCGAAGGCCAATCCAGCCAGCAACGCTATGTAAAGTCCTATTCTCATAGTTTACTTTGCAATTCATTTCTTAGATCATCCAAATCAATTCCTGTCACCTTCAGGTAGTGATCTTTAACTGAAGTTACCTTTTCTTGCAATCTGGACCTACCTTCATTTCGTTCTTCACATTCTGCATCAATGCAATCTTCCAAGGTCAAATAAGTCTCATGAAAATCTTCATCAAACACATAAAAAGCCACAATCTCAGCAAAATCCTCATTGACAGAGCTAGTAGCATAGGGAGATACAAACCCGCGCTTCAGGGCTTCATCTTCGGTTAGATTGAACCAGGAACCCGAACTGGTATATCCTTGAGGTGAAATATTTTCAAAATTGGCAGGCAACTTAAATTCCTGATGAACAATATGAGCAAACTCATGGTAAGTCACTTGCAATTGCAGCTGCACCCAGTTTGGATCGGCTAAATCATAACTATTCACATCCGTATAGGTAATTCTGGCCCCCGCATCGGCAGTACCCAGAGTGACAGTTCCATCATTGTTGTAAATAGGGCTACCTAAAAAGATCAGCTCAGCAGGAACGTATCGTCTAAAAAAAGCCTCACCATTGGGTACCGCTTTATAGGTATTAAACCAATACTCTTCTACAAAATCCAACATTGGACGAACTATTTCCAATTTAGGAGGAACTACATTTTGCCCAGGATCTACATAGTTATCGACATATTTGTATCGTACCGCGACGTTATACTCCTGAATGAAATTCTCATCAATATAAATATCCAGATCAGAAGTCAATTCAGCTTCCTTCTTCTTGTCAACATTGAGATCATCTTCCTTCAAACAAGAAGAAAGTGAAATCAACCCAACTAACACCCAAATATTTTTCATCCTTATTTTCATATCATCTCGGGTTATCTTCTAACCCACCTACGTCCTGCGCAGATTGAGGTATTTGCAACACTTTTCTTGGGTCATCTGAGCTCAACACATCGGTACTACCATCTGCGAACTGATGTTGAACGGTCATTCCATATCTTTTGATATCAAACCATCTAAGACCTTGACCTACAAACTCCTTTCGTCTTTCGAAAAGAAGATAATTCAATAATATATCCTGATCGGTAAAACTAGGTTCATTCTCTGCTCCATAAAAACTTCTCAACACATCCAAAGTCAAGGTAACATCTGCTACTCCTGTGTATCTCCTATCGGTTAGTATCTGTAAATCGGCCAAAGCAGCTGACAAATTACCGCTGTAAACATTCGCCTCTATACGATTGAACAAGACTTCTTCACCCTTGAACATAACTCCAATATGATAGGGCAATCCGGTATTTGAATTCAAACTGCTTCTCTCGAACAAACTCTCGTATCTCACAGGATATAAAGCATTCAAGCCCTTTACAAAGGCTGGATTTTCTCTTTCGTCTGTCGCCCCAAATGGATTAGTCCCGTAAAGGCTGCTATAAAAATTTTCGTCTACTCCGAATGCAAAATCTGTACGCTGTACTAATGAAATTTTCCTCATCAACAACAAATTAGCTGGCTCCTCTGCTGAGGAAAACAATTGAGGATAGCCTGTAATAGATGACTTGGCTGCCTGATATTCATCTGACGTAAAGTCCCGAACATAGGCCTCAGGATTACTCCCCAGGAGCTCATTACTATATTGCAAGGACCGAATAAAATCCCCCTTGTACAAGTAGAACCTGCTAGCAAAGGCCAAAGCAGCATTTCTGTTAAAATGATATTTACCTGAACCACTAAAGAAGGATTCATTCAGGTTGTCCAAACCATCTAGCAAATCATCTTCTACCAGACTATAAACTCTGGATACTGAGGCTCTCTCATATTGGGCCAAAAATTCTGATTCTGGTGTTTTGATATAAGGCACTCCTTCATCTGAAGAGGCTCCATTTATGTTGTAATGTTCGCCAAACATATTGACAAGCATAAAATGGGCATAAGCTCTGGTCAGCAGGGCCTCCGCCTCTATGGCCTTCTTTTGAGCCCTTTCCTCGTCACTATCCGCTGGCAAGTCATCTAGCACTGTTAAAACCTCATTGGCATGAGCTATGGCGTTGTATGACTCATACCAGTAAAAATCTGGTGAATCCTGCTCGTCTGGTCCTGCCACCACATCTTCCCATCTGAACATGTCTTCATGAGCAGGTCTGATGTTGGTGCCAAAAGTGTAAAAGAAATCATCTGTCATCCAATCCGTGAATGCCGGACTAGCCACCGAATAGGCATTGGTCAAAAGCTGAGCTGCCTTATCCAGATCATTTAGCTCCACGCGATTGTCAGGGTTGACATCCAAATATTCATCGCAACTGCTAATCCCAATGGATAGTGCGAAGCATAAACTTAGATATGTAATTTTCTTGCGTATCATAAGCCTAAATTCAATGAAAAGGTGATCATCCGTGGTTGAGGCAATGCTACTCCTCCACTATTAAAGAATTCAGGATCTTGTCCATTCAGCCTACTATCCGAATAGATCAACCATAGATTTTGTCCTTCCAAACTTACACTTGCAGTTCTTAACCGTGCTTTTTCTGTCCATTTCGGAGGTATCTGATATCCTAAGCGTACACTTTTCAATCTCACATAATCTCCATTGGCCACTCTCACATCACTTTGATTATAAAGCGAATAAGCTTGTACATCAGCACCTACTCTTACCTGTCTATCCGTTAGAATCACTGGCACATTGGTTTCCTCTTCATCCCCAGGTACCATCCATCTATCTTGCAGTTCGGCTGGCAAAGACACAAAGTCACTATAGCTAGATCTAAAGCCATTGTTCAACCTGATTTTGTAATCGAACTTGTATGTCAACAATACATTGAGTGAAATGCCTTTGTATCTGAAAACATTGGAGAAACCTCCTCCACCCCTTGGTTCAGCGGATCCCTCATATTTTAAAACTCCTGTCAGGTTTTCTCTGTCTTGTAGGTCCACCTCCGTTACGATTTGATCTCCTTCTCCATAAAAAGTCGGAATACCATTGGGTGACAATCCGGCAAAGCGAGAAGAGAAAATCCCTCTCCTTGGACCGCCTAAAACTGCTGCCCCATTTTGGTCTAATGCATCAGCCAACCTAGGCCCGAAATCCAATTTAGTAATCTGATCATAGGTGTAGCCAATGTTGAAATTAGTACTCCAGCTAAATGCATTTTTTTGAATATTCAAGGTATTGAATGCTATTTCAAAACCATGGGCTTCCATATCCGCGAAATTCCCATACTTGAGTGACTGCCCTCCCACTCCGCTGGTCAACACACTTCCAATCAAATCAAATGATTGTCTATAGTAGTAGTCCATGGATGTAGTCAGGCGATTGTTCCAAATCCCCAGATCCATACCCACATTGAATTCAGTCAATTTTTCCCAGGTCAAATCTTCGTTGGTCAAATCCTGAATGTATAAATAGGGTTCTACATCAGTTGGTCGTATGGTCACATCCGATTGCAAATTCAGAATGGCACTAGCCCCAGGTGGTAAATTACCTGACAATCCATAGGTAGCCCTTATTTTCAACTCATCGAGAAAATCAAATCCCTTCATGAAGCCTTCCTGATCCGCATTCCAGGCTGCAGACACATTCCATGTAGGTAAATATCGAGCCTCTCTGCTTCTCCCTAATTGATTAGAGCCATCGTACCTGCCGGTAAAGTTGGCTATATACTTTCCTTTATAAGCGTACCCAGCATTCAAAAAAGCACCTATGAAGCGATCTCTAGTCTCATCAAAGGTATTGATATCTATATTCTGCAGATTGAAGAATTCTACAATATTAGGGTCAGTCACCACGACTCCACCACTTTCATAAATGACCCCCATGGCTGTCGCACTTCTCTCGACTCTATCAGAGTATCTCATCTCAGCACCCGCCAAAACATTCACGGTATGATCAAGTCCAATTTCTTTGGTGTAGTTGGCACTAAATCTGCCGAAATAGCTCAATAGATCCGTTTGGTCCAGATAATTGAAACCTCCTTGTGGCAGGACCACGACTGGGTTCAAACCTGGATTGTCTGGATCCCTAAATAGTAAGTTATTCGCATCCTGAAAGAATTGAGTGTCATTGGCTCGATAGGCTTCCGCCTGATTCGATCGTTCATGAACAGTATGATCTCTTTTAGTACTTGCATATCGGAGTTGAAAAACCCCATTGATAGATAGATTTTTGACGGGCGAGTAATCAAAATTAGCCTGTGTAGACACATCCAAAACATTGATATTAATGAAATTATACTTCAGCTCCTCTAGGATATTGAAAGGTGCATAATTTCTTCTGAAATATTCTAAATCACCGTTTTCGTCATAAGGCCGCATGGATCGGCTGGTATTCAATGCGAAGCTCAAAGGATTGATGTCAAAATCCCTGCTATAAGTCCCAGTAATAGGATCAAACTCACGGTTTCTCGTCCCAGGTGCTTCTTGATCTCTATAGCTACCGCTCAGCTTCAAACCAAAACTGAATTTGTCCGACACATTATAGATATTACGAGCCGAAGCTGTCAACCTCTGTACTTGGTCAGCTATCGTCTGGCCATCGTCATGCAAATAACTGAGTGAATAGTAACTGGTTGATTTTTTTGTCCCTGAGGTAAAGCTCAAAGAATGCTGTTGTTGTAATCCAAAATCGTTGAACAAAACATCGAACCAATCCGTGTTGGTATTCTCATATTGATTCAAAAAATCTTCGTTCAAACCGCCACCTGTGCCCCATGGAATTTCCTTTTGATTGATCAAAACATACATTTTCCCCATCGCACCATAGTTCTGAGACCGAGCCGATGTAGTTATATCTATCAATCCTTTGTTTTGCATCTCGCGATAGATAGACATCTCCTGTTCTGAATTCAACAAATTGAATTGATTGTAAGTTGGGCGGACTTTTACTGAATAATTGCTATTATAATTGACTTGAAGGGCACCTGTTCTACCCTTCTTTGTTGTAATCACAATCACCCCATTGGCGGCTCTTGCACCATAGATCGCCGTGGCAGATGCATCTTTTAAGATTTGATAGGTTTCTATATCACTGGGATTGAGATTAGCGATAGATGAGCTAATCAAAGTATTGGCATTACCCGAGATAAAATCATCTGTGTTCACTTCAGAAAGATCCTCCAGAATCACACCATCCACTACATAGAGCGGCTGATTGTTTCCATTGATGGAAGAATTACCTCTGATTCGGATTTTAGGGGAAGTCCCAAAAGTACCTGAGACATTGTCTACTGTGACGCCCGCGACTCGACCTTCGAGCATCCTACTGGCATCTGCTACCCCTTCCAACTTGACATCCTGCATTTCGAGTCGGGAGGCAGCTCCGGTAAACAACTTTCGATCTACAACCTGAAATCCGTTAACGACTACTTCATCCAAAACCTCAGAATCCTCTTCTAGTTTGATGAAGAGCGGTTCCGAATTTTCAACTGTAAGTCGCTGTTCTTTCATCCCCACCATTCGGATTACAACAACAGATCCCTTTTCAGCCTGAAAACGGAAATTCCCTTCAATATCCGTAACAGCACCAGTTGAGGTGTTTTCTACCTGAACAGAAACACCTATGAGTGGTTCACCACTTTGATCGAGCACCTGACCATTGACAGAAACCAGACTCTGAGCGAAACCAAAAAAACTGCTCACTAGGAGCAGTATTAATACAATTATTTTTCTTTCTAAGGTTGCCAATTATTTATTCTACCTCTTCTGCTCTTGAAAATGACTGGAGAACTTCATAAGAAATAACCGCGGTTATTTGATCTCTTTCCTCTTGCGGCAATGAATTCACATAAGCAATCACTTCACTTATACTATTATTATGTTCTGGGAGTAGAGCTTGTAGGTCTGCATTTGAAATTGCTAATGCTTGAATAGGCTGACTTAATTTTAACAAATCCAATTCATTCTGCTCAACAGAATATACTATTTCATCACCATCTAAATCTAAAGTAAGTGACTCCTCTTCTTCATTATGAATCCATGTACCTTGATCTGCAATGGTAGAAAGTCCAATTCTTTCGATTTTAATTGTAAATGTTCCATTCTTAACTAACTCTAAAGTGTAACTTTCATATCCTAAATCTGCCAAACTATACTCATAGGCAAACCAATTATACTCAGATGGCACATTGTAATCTGCTTCTGACTGCATTTCCCAAGTTCCAACTATATGCGGAGTAGGATCTTCACTTTCACTACAAGCAAGCGAAAAAGCCAGAAGACTGACAATCAATAAATTATTAAAAATTCTTTTCATAACAGGAATCTAAAAATAGTTAAACAATTGGTTGTGGCGCCAAAAACACCGAGACCTAATGACCAAAATTGTCGTAGATTGCCAAGGATTATTTAGCTTTATCAAAATGTAAAATATAGCCAATTGCTACTTTATCAAATAAAATTGACAATTTTCCAATAAAAAAATAGATGAAAGGTCTTAGTAATATCTTACTGCTATCCGCTATTCTAATGAGCTGTAGTGCATCCAAGAATGAAAGCTCTGACACCTTCGACTACAGAATCGATCATCTATGGATCAACAGTGTACAGTCACCCTGTGCCAGCGTAGGCAAGCCTTCTTGTTATCAAGCAGATATAGTCAGAGGCAACCAACCCGAAAGATGGAAGACCTTTTATCATGACATCATTGGTTTTCGCTATGAACCAGGCTATGTCTATCAGCTTAAAGTTCGTGTAGAGTTTACCGATTCGACAAGTAGCGAGCCTGACTTCATTAGATATACATTGATTGAAGAGGAAATGAAACAAAAAGATTACACCCTTGATCTGAACGGTGGTTGGAACCTTACGACAATCGACGGAGATTCTATTCCCGATTTTGATTCTACACAGATTGCTCCCAACATTCATTTCTCTCCCGAATCTGGCATAGTTTCAGGAAGCTCAGGTTGCAATCAGTTTTCGGGATCCTTTCATCTTAGCTTTATCAACAAACTAAAATTGGGATCAATGGTAAGCACACGTCGAATGTGTCCCGATATGCAAATCGAGCAGGATATGCTAGGTGCATTTCAGCAAATAGATGAATTCATCATCAAAGATGAAAAACTGGCGCTGCAAGATTACAATGGAAAGGTACTCATGACCTTTGAGAAAATTCCGGAATATTAGAATTCCACTTGTACTTTGGCTCTGATTGCCCATCCTGTAGGGACATTGGGTCTATCCAAATAGGTAATTCGCTTCACTGCATCAATTCTTAGAAACTTAAAAATATTGGAGATACCAAAACTTGCCTCCATGTAAGGATCACTGGTCAAAGCATAGGTAGCTTGACTTCCATCTACATTGTGAGGAAATGACGGTAAATCAGAATGCATGTCAGGGTTATTCACATCACTTAATGTACCGAACAGCACCTTATAGGTCACCACAGATCTCAACTTCAATTTATTGACCAAAGGAATCTTGTTCATGATATAGCCATTGAAGTAATGTGACAATTGCAAGTTGACCTGGCGATCACTGACAAACTCAAGATAGTTCATCATGTTAAAAGCCCTGGAAGAATAAGCATAGGATTGGTTTCCTCTTGGCAAGGTCAACAAAGGATAGGGAACCTGTCCCCATAGTTGGGTGTATGCCACATCAAAATCTGTATATCCAAAAGGAGCTACAAAAAAGCGCTTGGACACTCTAAGCTGGATTCGATCATAACTATAATCGGAATAAAACACATCTTTGAACCCATGCCAATAATCAATGGTGATTATTGGGTACTTATTAGGAATAGACCATGTTCCAGTACGCCCCTGATAATACTGCTCATTGGGAGCAAATCTTATTCCTAACTTCAGCTCAGTAACTTCAATTTCTTCCGCTCTACGTTGATCTTTGTCTTTGAAACTGGTGTCTATCACGCCTGGCTGAAAAGTGAGTACGCCACCTGGCTGTAAATCCTCTACACTCCCTCCTATGTTATAAGAAAAGCCTCTTCCGAGTACTTTACCATAGCTAAAACCATACTTATCCGAATAAATCATCTTATCATTGACCCCTCTTCTGAAAGAGTGAAACAGATTTGCTTCCATCGCATATTGTAGACTTTCACCAGGGTTGACCAAGTCCTTTGCGTAGTACACCGAAGCATGATCCAATCGGTTTTCAGTGAAATAATGTGACACCTTCCCTGCATATTTCCATTCCTCATCCATGAGTCCGTAGGCACCATATGCTTGAATTTGCCAATACCTACTGAACTTCTCAGTAGTCATACCACCGAATCGAAATCGAGTACCTTCGATCTGGTTGTAAGACACAAAAGTTCCCACTGGCCCCATGGCTACTTTGTTGAAATCTTGATAACCAATGGTCACAAGAGTCAAAATATCCATGAATCGTTTGAATGCTGGCAATTCTTTGATTTCCTGATTCAGAGCGTAAACCCCTTGCTCAGATTTGGACAACTCCATATGCCTCGCCTCTTCCCAAAACTCATCAGATTGTTCCCCAACCAAGGCCAATTCTTTGATTTTTTCGTTACCAGCATAGATGGTGTCTGAGCGCTGCTGATTATAAAGAAGATCGCTGTACGAAACAGTCCTCCTACCAAAGATGCCTACTCCATTGCCATCTACAATGTTGAAATCCATATTGACCTCATCTGTCTTCAACTCATAGGCACCATATTCGTTCTTCTCGAATTCTTGCTTGACAAACATATCCTCAACAAAGTTCAGGTTAATGCCATCTGCAATCCTCATGTCGATCTTCTTCACTGCATAAGCCGAATCCGTGGTTATGAACACATTTCCTACAAAGGCCAAATCGCCTTCATTACGCGGCTGAAAGGCCAATTTGAAATACTTTTCACCTTCAAACTCTAAGGTGTCAGCGATATAGTATTTGTAAGTCAAAGGAGCCAAAATAGAGATAGGACTCACAAAACGCTGAGACAAAATCGGCATATTGTTTTCATAGATATCAACATCCTGATAAAGTTTATCCAGAATGTAAGAGATCCCCTGATTGTCAAAATAATCTTCAAAACCTGTCAACTTCGTACCTAAACGGTACTCCACTTCCCTTTCAGGATCTTTTCGATAATAGACTTGCGAACTCGTTTCCCTCAAAAAGATAGGAAGGTAAGTTTTGCCATTGATATCTGAGGTATCCATGTAATCGAAAACCATCTGAAAATCCCTCATTACCCTTTTTTGCTTGAATTTCTCGGTAATATTATTGAAGTCGAACTCTACTTTTTCATACTTGTTGTATTCATAGTAGTCCATGCTTTCCATCTGGTTTTGATCTTTGTTGTCAATTACCTTCTGAATGATGGTCACCGCAGGGTTATCCTTGTTTCGATATCTCAGCTTTTTACTTTTTACGGTGACTTCCTCCAGTTCCATACTAGATGAAGTCAATCGAAAATCAATGACTTGTGAAGTTCCAATATTGACTGATTTTATTACTGGATCATATCCAATGTAAGATGCCTTGAGGCGCTCAGTGGCTTGGGTAGTTTGCAAATAGTACTTCCCTTCGATATCTGAGGTAGTACCAGTAGTAGTGCCGTCAAATGAAATATTAACAAAAGGCAGAGGCTCACCAGTCTCTTGATCCAAAACAACCCCGCGAATACGGGTTGATTCCTGAGCCATGGCTTCAAGACCAAATAGTAGGGAAATAAAAAGTAGAAGACTGGTTAATTTCAAATTAGCATTCAGTTAGGTTTCAGACTGGACAAAGATCAGCCCAAAACAATTAATTGTTAATCATATGGCCTTTGACATAATCTGCTATGAGTCTATCAATCCAATAGTACCGTTACTAAGACCCATTTGACGCGAAATTGTTTCCTTTTTGTATAAAAATAAGACAGGATTGTAAAAAATAGTTCTCATTTCCGGAGACATTATACATTTCGCACCAATTAATCTGAATTTCTCATCTACTGTGGTAGATGTCTGTCATTTTTAATTTATCTATTTAGCTTCGCAGTACCAACACTAAACTGTGGCAAAGAACAGCGTACATATATTTGATTTTTCTGATGAAAAACAATTCGAACTCCTGTTCAAAGAGTTCTACCAGCCATTGACCGCTTTTGCTTTTCAGTATTTGAAGGATTCTATAGAGGCAGAAGAAACGATTCAGGAAATCTTCAGTACGCTCTGGCAAAAATCCGAGGAGATAGAAATTCGAACTACGGTCAAATCTTATCTCTATGGCGCTGTGCGAAACAATTGCCTCAATCAACTCAAACATAAAAAAGTCATCCAGGCTCATGAAGAGACCGTTCGTTTTCAGGGTGAAGAATCTAATGGCGAGGATTTTCTAGAGTTGGAAGAATTGCAGCAACGGATTGATTCTGCTTTGGATAGTCTTCCGGAAAAGTGCCGGCAGATTTTCGAAATGAGTCGATTTGAGGACAAGAAGTACAAGGATATTGCAGAAGAGTTGGACCTATCCATCAAAACTGTAGAAACTCAAATGAGCAGAGCGCTCAAGGTAATGAGAGCTGCGCTTGGGCAATACCTTACAGTTTTGGTACTATGGGTGAGTTGGTTAATCGAAAAAGCATTGTCAGGGTAAAATTAAATTGAGTTGTCGATATAGTAGATGAGTGATAAAAACGGACATATAGTGAATGATGAAATGCTTTATCGCTATTTCGCAAAGGAATTAAGCGAAATAGAGGAAGCATTGGTGGATGACTGGAAGATTATATCCGAAGAAAATCAAAGACAATTTGATGAGGCCCATGTTTTTTATCTGGATATGAAAGCCCTGGCTTCTATCGAGAAGTTCGAAAACGATGTGGAAGACGAAAAATCCTGGGAAAAATTCAAAATAAAAAAGGAGTTCAAACCAAAGACTCCTTCAACTCAAGAACCTCAGCAAGAAGAATCCATTAGCAAATTGCGCCTCCCCTATTTTAATATTGCTGCAGCCATAGGCGTATTGATTATTATCTCCTGGGTATTATTTGGCCCATCCTTATCAGATGATGAGTACCGAATCACCTCTAACAATAGTCAAGACGAAGTGGAGCTTAAGGACGGTAGTCATGTAACTCTTAATAGTCATTCTGAAATTACTTACTTAAGCTCATTTGATGAAAAGGAAAGGCGAGTGAGACTAAAAGGGGAAGCTTTTTTCAAAGTATCGAAAAACCCAGAAAAGCCTTTTATTGTCGATCTGGGTTCAGCTACCGTAAAAGTTTTGGGTACGGCATTCAACGTCAATTCTGTCGATCCAAATGAAATCACTGTGAGCGTAGAAGAAGGTAAAGTTAGCTTTATGTCAGCCAGTGAAGAAAAAATCCTGACAGCAGGTCAAAGTGCAAAGTTGAATACCCAAACAGCTCAATTTGAATCAATAAGTGAGATAAGCAATGAAGCCAATTTCTGGAGAACCAAGAGTTTAATATTCGATAACAACCGCTTGAGTGAAGTCATTGCTGATCTAGAAAATCTGTATGATATCTCCATCGAGCTGGACAATCCTCAATTATCAGACTGTACCCTGACAGTAAGCTTTGAAAATGAAAAGCTCGAGAATATTTTGGAAGTTGTATCCACCACGCTTAACCTGGAAGTTACCCTGATCGATGAAACCTACCACCTGTCTGGAAATGGCTGTCAATAGATGGCTGATAGCCAGTTTTGTTGTATTAGCATCCTTCTTAACGACTTTAGGTCAAGAACTCAACCCGCAGCATTTAGTAAGCCTGAGTTTGAAAGACGCTACTCTCCAGGAGGCGCTTCAGTCCCTAGATGCCATGCCGGATTTTACGCTATCCTACAATCCAGGCACTTTACCTGAAAAATCTCATATCACTAAGAAGTACGTCAATCAACCGATAGATGAGATATTAAAAGATTTGCTAGGTGATGATTTCGAAATCAAACATATTGGTCGATATGTAATCATCCAGAAAAAAGAAAAAAAGGAAAAGAAAAACGTTACTATTAGCGGAGATATCAAGGATGCTAAAACAGGTAAGACTCTTAAAAATGTAACGGTATACGAGGTAAACACCTTGAACTCTACCCTATCAGATGAGGAAGGCCAATTTAAACTCAAAGTAAAAAGCAAAAATGAAATCGCCACCTTTGCCATCAGCCGAAAGGACTATCAGGACACAATAATTCAGGTTCAGGATGCCCCTAAACTTCAGCAGGACATCTACCTTCAACCCTCCAAAGATGCAAAGCCAGTAAATAAAGAAAGAGACCTATGGTTGGAGACCAAAAAACTGGTCAAATTATTTACCAGCTACAATAATCGAAAGAACACCGAAAATGTAGATAATATTCAGGATCGCTATTTTCAGGTTTCCTTTGTCCCCTCCATTGGTACCAATATGAGTATGGGTGGTCAAGTGCGTCACAAATATTCCTTTAATGTGCTGGCAGGCTACTCTTATGGCTTGGACCAAGGATTCGAGCTTGGTGGACTTTATAATATCGATCGCAGTGACATATCAGGATGCCAGATCGGTGGAATCGGCAATACCGTAGGTGGAAAAACCAAAGGTGTGCAAATAGGTGGTGTAATTAATGTTGGACGAGAACGATTAGAAGGTACACAAATATCCGGTGTCACCAACTGGATCAGCGATAGTGTCAAGGGTTTTCAACTGGCTGGTTTCAACAACTATTCTAAAGGACTCAATGGCGCACAAGTATCTGGATTCACCAATATTGCCTCTACTACCGATGGCTTCCAGTTGGCAGGTTTTAGCAATCACGCCAGAGATATTGAAGGAATGCAGCTTTCTTCTGTGATCAACACCGCTCGGAAGATCAATGGAGTGCAATTAACAGCGGTCATCAATGTCGCCGAAACAACTGATGGTATGCAAATAAGCTCCCTTCTCAACACCACCAAAAATCTGAAAGGTGTACAATTAGGAATCATCAATTACGCAGATTCTATTAGCGAAAACGCCTTACAAATTGGTTTTATCAATCTGGGAAGAAAGAATCACTTGTTTGAATTTGGAACAGAATATAGCGATGTGATACCCTGGAGGATCAGTCTCAGAACAGGAACAAACAAATTCTATACGGCCATTTCGGCAGGCACACAATTTACTGAAAGAACCGAATCTGAGGCGCTTTGGTCTTATGGACTGGGTTTTGGATCTAAACTATTCATGACTAAAAAATTCTTTTTCAACCCAGAGATCAATTGCCACAACCTCCTGTGGCACAACGACTCTGACCATGAATCTTTGAATCTACTCAACAAGCTGCATCTCAATTTGGGCTATCAGTTTTTCAATCACTTGAGTATAACAGGTGGTCCGGCACTCAATATTTATGTCACCGATTATATGAATCCGCAAACTGGTGACCTGGGAATGCAGATTGCGAAAAACACTTTTTATGATCAGGTAGAAGAAGAAAACACCAGAGTTCAAATATGGCTTGGATATCAATTTGCCATTCGTTTTTAATAGGCTGTTAGACAAACTCATCATTCCACTTAATAATTTCGGTAAGACTCTGCAGAGTAATCCCTAATTTCGCAGACTAAAAAAACAACCAGGGATTTTATGCCATTCGATCCATTTCAAATAGACCTTCCAATCACTGAGGTAATTGCGCCAACTCAGCAACAGCTGAAAGACAACAACACTTTGATTGTACATGCACCTCCGGGAGCGGGCAAAAGCACCCTGCTGCCTTTAGCGCTATTGGAAGAGGAATGGTTGAATGGAAAGAAGATCATAATGCTGGAGCCACGGAGACTGGCTGCACGATCTATTGCTACCAGAATGGCAGAACTGATAGGCGAAAAAGTGGGGCAAACCATTGGCTATCGAATTCGCTTCGACAATAAGGTATCTGACAAAACCCGTATCGAAGTGGTAACGGAAGGTATTCTTACTCGCATGCTCCATAGCGACAATGCGATCGAAGAAGTGGCGATGGTGATTTTTGACGAGTTCCATGAGCGCAGTATCCATGCAGATGTGGCACTAGCCCTATGTCGAGAAGCTCAGCAAGTACTAAGACCTGATCTCAAGATCATGATTATGTCTGCTACGCTCAATACTAATGAGCTGACAGAACTCCTTCAATCACCATTAGTCGAAAGTAAGGGGCGACAATACCCTGTAGATGTGCACTACGAAGATCAGCAGGACGAATGGATGATGTCCGAAATCGCCGCTCGCATGATCAGTAAGGCTGTTAAAAAACATGAAGGCGATGTACTGGCCTTTTTCCCTGGTCAGGGCGAAATATCTCGATGCGAAGAAATCCTCAGAAAAGACCTCAAAGACTTTGCTATTCATCCTTTGTATGGATCACTTCCGCACGGCAAGCAAATGGCTGCCATTAGACCCAACAAAGATGGGAAACGAAAAATCGTACTGGCTACCTCGATCGCAGAGACCAGTTTGACCATTGAAGGAATTAAAATTGTAGTAGATACAGGCTTTGGACGTAGCTCTCAATTTGATCCTCAATCGGGGCTTTCAAGACTTCAGACCGTTCAGATCAGTCAGGACGCGGCAGATCAACGTGCAGGACGAGCAGGACGATTGAGTCCTGGCGTGTGCTACCGCATGTGGTCAAGGGCGACCCAGGACCGGATGCAAAAACATCTAACACCAGAGATACTGGAGGCCGACTTGGCTTCACTGGTATTGGACATGGCCCAGTGGGGTATCACCAATATCGATGAGATGACCTGGCTCACTCCCCCACCCAAAGCGGCCATTTACCAGGCTCAAGAGCTCCTTCATCAGCTAGAGGCACTCGAGGACGGTAAGATTACAGATCATGGACAGGCACTCCATCGACTGCCTTGCCATCCGCGTATTGCTCACATGCTGCTCATGGCAGAAGATCAATCGAATCTGGCTTTGGCTTGCGACATTGCCGCCTTACTGGAAGAAAGAGACCCATTGGGCCGAGAAGCAGGTACGGACATCAACGAGCGAATCATCGTTCTAAGAAGACAGCGGGGCGAAAACCGATTGAACCGTCATTTCAGCCGAATAGAAAAAATAGCTGGCCAATACCGCAAACTATTTGACGAAGAAGCAGAAAATGACAGCTTCGACCCATACGAAACCGGCATTCTGCTCTCTTACGCTTACCCTGAGCGAATTGCCTATGCTCGCCCGGGAAACAATGCCCAATTTCAACTCTCTAATGGGAAATATGCAATGCTAGGGCATAAAGATGATCTGGCTCACGAACCCTGGCTAGCCATTGCCCATATGGATGCAAGAGATGGCATGGGCAAGATATTCATGGCCTCCCCACTCAATCCAAGGGACCTGATGCCTATGGTCAAGGAAAAGGAAATCATTACCTGGGACACCAGACAAGGAGGCCTGATTGCCTCATTGGATATGCGTATCGGAAGCATCACGCTGAAATCCACACCTCTTCCTGATCCAGACGAATCTAGACTGGTCGAAGCAATCAGTGAAGCCATCAAGAAGGAAGGTGAAAGGCTTTTGGACATCAACAAAGAGGTGATCAAATGGCAAAACCGAATATTGAGCCTTCGCAAATGGAACCCCGGACAAGGTTGGCCAGATGTCAGTACCCCAACGCTTCTGATGACCAACGGTACCTGGCTCTCTCCTTATCTGGATGGTGTAAAGAAACCCGATGACCTTAAGAAATTGGACCTAAAATCCATCCTACACCATTCTCTTGATTATGCCTTACAAGGCAAACTCGAGGAGTTGGCTCCTGAGAGAATCGAGGTACCTAGCGGATCAAAGATTCAATTGGAGTATGCCTCTGATGGAGCTGCACCGGTTCTGGCTGTTCGCTTGCAAGAGGTTTTCGGATTGGCAGAGACTCCTCGAATCAATGACGGTAAAACTCCGGTTTTAATGCATTTGCTATCCCCAGGATTCAAACCAGTACAGATCACCTCTGATCTCAACAGCTTTTGGAACAATGCCTATTTCGAGGTTAAAAAGGACTTGAAAGGTCGCTACCCTAAACACGTGTGGCCTGAAGATCCATGGAAGGAACAAGCCATTCGAGGTGTGAAAAAGAAGAAGTAGGCTTATAAATTCTCTGGTAGAATTTCTGGCCTGATCACATCATACTCTTGCCTAAAATAGGTCTTCATCAAACTGAGGTAGTAATTATGAGGTTTATGTTGAAAAAACATTGGCTCCTTCTTATAAAAATGTTTGTTTACAACATGGCCAGTTGCCGGATCAATAGAAATTTTATTTAATAAAGAATCACTTTTCAATATAGATGAATCTTTAAGGACTTTGGGGTACTCCACTGGAGGCAACTCAAACCTATTGCCAATTGGATAGTAGTTAATTTCATTTCGATGTTTAGGCATTTCTACAGAGCCAAGCTCATTGACGATTCGTGACTCTGCACGACTACTCATAGTATCGACAAAACGTGTTACTTTTCTATTAAGTGAATTAAATAAGATATTACTTAAAAAATCCATTCTATCAATTTCACCATCTACTAAGGCGTGTATCTCCTTAGAAGAGAGCGTACCTTCCTCATAACTAATTGGCAGTTTTGGCACTATATCCGAAGGGATGATAAAACTAAAACTCCAGCCCTTCTTTGCATACTCTAAGTTGTATTCATCTACAAAGCTCTTATTTCCAATCATAGGATTGGCAAAAGCATACATTTTAAACTGGTTCTTATCAGAAATCATCTCTGGCCCTAACCTATCGAGATAAACCATCATCAATGCAGCCAAAGAACCTCCCTGACTATGTCCTGTAATGTATATATCATATATACCAATAGCATTCAAATATTTGATCTGCATCAGCACAGACTGATGTAGATAGGCTAATCCCAGCAGATAACCTGAATGAACTGCAGCAGTCGAATCATCCGATAAATCATAGTCATAGGCTTCACTTTGAATCTTGATTTGACCTTTGGCTGGAATCATAGCCGACTTGAAATTAGCCAACCAGCTTAGTTCCTGATCAGTGGAACCCCTAAAATTCAATACTGCAGCCTCATTCTCCCCCTTAATATAAACCTGAAATTTATTATCCATTCCAAGCGTGCCTGAGGTAAACTCCTTTTTATATCCATCAGGAAGGATGACAGAATCATCATCATATAATTCTAAATATGTAAAACTGTTACATATCTGAATCATATCTTTCACTTCATGCCACACAAGTCCCGACTTAAACTGGGCATAAGTGACCTGAAAAAAAAACAAAAACAACAGGAAGATAAAAACCTTTTTCATGATTATAACTTTAATCAAACTTAAGTAAATATCATACCAAAAAAGAAGTAAGCGCTAGTGAATTCCATGCATCATCTTTTTCATCAATGGAGCCAAAACGAAAACCATAGCAGCACCACTCACGACTAAAAATGCAATGCTTTCGAATCCTTCGGTATAAATCATCAAAGACTCCATTGGATCCACATCTTCTGCAGCACCTTCTACTGCCAGGTATTTGCCCACTGCACCTACAATCCTAAAAGCGAAAGAAGAACTCAAAAACCAAACCCCCATCATGAAACTAACCACCTTTGCAGGTGCTAATTCTGTGACCTTAGACAAACCAACTGGTGACATAAATAGCTCTCCTGTGGACATAAGAAAATATCCCGCAACAAAAGTCCACATTGGCACTTTGCCTAATTCACTGGCAAAACTCCCACTCCAGGCGAACATCGCATAAGATGCACCTAGAAACAGTAACCCATAACCAAACTTGTAAGGAGTATAAGGGTTTGTTCTCAGCTTAGACAAGCGAACCCACATCCACGAAAACGGAAGTGCCAAAAGAATAATTACTAAGGCTGTAATGGAATTAGTTTGAGAGGCATTCATACCAACCAAATCCACATTTCTGAAAGCAAAAAGCGTCAATGTACTACCGGAAAGCTCCTGACCACCCCAAAACATAGTCATAAACATGGTGAGCAATACTATGACGAGTAATTGCTGCCTTTCAGCCTTGCTGACCTGAATCATCGTACTCACAATCACGGCGAGAATTACAGCCAAAATAATATAGAAAATATACTCTACAACCTGCCCCTCATAATGCACTTCACCAATTAAGGGAATGTAGATTTGACCATAATACATAATCAAAGCCACAAGCGGAACGATACATATTGCGATAATAGGCACCCATCTTTTAATGCTGATACCCGCAAATTTATTCTTCAGGTATTCTTCATCAGATGCGAAACCATGCTGACCAAAAATCCCATTAGCAATACCCAGTCTAAAAACAATAAGCCCTGCAACCATGCCTATACCTGCCGCACCGAAACCATAATGCCAGCCATAGCTGAATCCTAGCCATCCGCAGAATAAGGGAGCTACGAAAGCCCCTGTGTTTATTCCCATATAAAACAAAGTGAATCCAGAGTCACGGCGTTTATCTCCGGTAGGATATAGCGCTCCGACAAATGAGGAAATATTGGGTTTGAACAAGCCATTACCTACAATCAATAGGGCAAGAGCCATAAAGAAGCAAACCTCATTTTCGAAGGCCAAAACAAAATGCCCCAATGCCATAAATATCCCTCCTATCGTAATGGCTCGACGAAAACCTAAAAGCCGATCCGCCAGCATACCTCCCAAAACAGGCGTAGCATAGGCAAGCCCACCATAGGACGCATATATAGTCCCTGCAATATCATCTCTGTCCACTAAGGATCGATACACTTCTTCAGTCATGTAGAGCATCAAAAGTGCTCTCATGCCATAGAAACTAAAACGCTCCCACAGCTCAGCGAAAAACAAATAGAAGAGTCCTTTAGGGTGACCAAATAATTGTGGTGTATCGAGTTCCTGATTCATATTTCCAATTTCTACACTTTTCAATCCGCTAATATATCAAAACAACTGAGTTTACAACTTACCGCCTGTGTAGATATTCCGAGCTCCCAAACATATCATCCTATTCACCAACTATCCCTGCAAAAACTAATAGGATATTGACTAACTTCCCTTCAACAAAAGCCGATTATGAAAAAACTATTGACACTACTAGTTCTGTTATCTAGTCTCCAAATTCATGCCCAGCAATCTCTGGGAATCTTCGACAATCACTTAGACATAGGCTCTTCCAAAAACGAAGGATTTGCCTTTTATGATGCTTCTAATCAGACCTACACACTTGGGGGGTCTGGTGTCAATGTTTGGGGCACCAATGATCAATTCCATTATTTATGGACTACTATTCAGGGTGATTTCATTCTTAGGGCCGAAGTGGAATTCCACGGTCAGGGCGTAGATCCTCACAGGAAGGCAGGATGGATGGTAAAAAACGATTTGGAAAGCAATACTGCCCATGTCAATGCCTGTACACACGGCGATGGACTTACGTCATTGCAACATCGCAAAGAGACCAATGGAGAAACATCAGAGAAGGTGTCTCAAGATTCATCAGTTCAAATGATTCAGCTCGAACGCCGGGGCGATACATTCATCATGTCTACAGCTCAATTCGGTTCAGAACCTACCGAAGTGCAATTGGACAGCATGCCAATGGACACTGAGGTATATGTCGGACTCTACGTATGTGCGCACAATCCAGACATTACGGAGACGGTTACTTTTAGAAATGTCAGAATCTCTCGTCCAGCTCCCGAAGATTTGGTTCCTTATCAAGATTATTTAGGCAGTCGATTAGAGCTTTTGGATATCGAAACTGGGCATAGAACATTGCTCACAGAATCTGCACATTCCATTCAAGCACCTAATTGGACACCTGATGGTCAGACACTGATCTACAACTCTAAAGGTCGATTATACAACTATGACTTAGAATCTGGAAATATATCATCGCTCAACACAGGCTTTGCCATCAACAACAACAATGACCATGTCCTGACCTTTGATGGAACCAAAATGGGTATCAGTCATCACAATGCAGATGACGAAGGCAATTCGAGCATCTATTATCTACCTATCGAAGGAAGCGATCAACCTATTAAAGTCACAAAATCTGGAGTGGGCGCCTCCTACCTTCACGGCTGGTCACCCGATGAAAGCAAAATGATATTTACAGGTCACCGCAAAGGACAATATGACATCTATCAAGTGGATGTAAAGACGGGTAAAGAAACCCAACTGACGAACGAAAAAACACTGGACGATGGCTCAGAATACAGTCCGGATGGCAAATACATCTTCTTCAATTCGGTCAGGACTGGGACCATGCAACTTTGGAGAATGGATGCCAATGGCAAAAACCCAAAACAATTGACCTTTGATGAGTACAACGACTGGTTTCCTCATGTCAGCCCTGACAAGAAATGGATCGTATTCATTTCATTCCCAAAGGACATCAATCCTAATGATCATCCATTTTACAAACGTTGTTTGATACGTCTGATGCCACATGAAGGAGGTGAGCCCAAGGTGATAGGCTATATTTATGGAGGGCAAGGAAGCATGAATGTACCTAACTGGTCACCAGACAGCAAAAAAATCGCACTGGTCACTAACACTGACAATTAAGTAATAAGACTTTTATCAGTCATGGCTTAAGATTTAGAATAGTAGCTATTATCTTCGACTTTGTATCAAAATAGGAAGGAAATCAAATAGCTAAAACTATTTTGATATCAACAGCTTCATGCCAAAAAACTATTCTAAATTCTCTCCTAACCTAGACAAGGGACCCTATGATCATATCATCATTGGCTCTGGTATAGGCAGCCTCACCCTGGCTACCATGCTTGCTCGCTGTGGCCGCAAAGTGGCCATATTCGAGCGTCATTACGTCCCGGGTGGTTTCACTCACGCATTCAAAAGGAAAAATGGATTCCAGTGGGATGTCGGAGTGCACTACATGGGCAACATGACCAAAAAAGATGGTTTAAGAAAGATCATGGATTTCTTAACCAACCATAGGTTGGAATGGGAACCCATGGGCGACATCTACGATGTGGTATACATAGAGGGAGACAAATATGAATTCCCGGCTGGAAAAGAGAATTTCAGAACCCAGATGAAGGGCTACTTCCCTGACGACTCTGAAGCCATCGATCAATACCTGGACCTCATTGATCGCACAAATAGAAAAGGTTCGGCTTTCTTCATGGAAAAATCCTTTGAACCCTGGCTGAGTTGGCTACTAGGCGGTCTCATTAGAAAACCCTATCAAAAAATAAGCAACCGAACTACCTTTGAGGTACTAAACGACATCACCAGCAACCCACGACTCATAGCCGTACTATGCGGACAGTGTGGAAACTATGGACTACCTCCTAGAGAGAGCAGTTTCGCAGCACACGCCATGGTCATTGGGCATTTTATGGAAGGGGGCTTCTACCCTCACGGTGGCAGCCCTAAAATAGCTGAAAGAACCCTGGAAACTCTGGAAAAACTGGGGGCAGACATCTTTGTTAGTTCTGAGGTATCTGAGATAGTTGTCGAAAAAAACCGTGTACTTGGAATCAAGGTAAAGGAGCATTTCATTCCCTGCAAAAGTGTAATCAGCAATATTGGTGTCAACAACACATTCAATTATTTGCTATCAGAACCACAACGAAAAAAATGCGGTTTCGATCTGCAGTCAGTTGAGCCCTCCAGTGCTCATCTTTGTTTGTACGTAGGACTGAACAAAGGGGATCATGAATTGCAGCTGCCTAAACATAATATCTGGTGCTACGCCAACGAACACATCTCGTCCAACCTAACTGATATCACAGCAGAAAGTGCTGCAAGCAAATTTTCGTACATCTCCTTCCCTTCTGCCAAAGACCCGGAATGGAGAAAAGAAAATCCCGACAAGGCCACCATACAGGCCATCACAGCAGCGCGATACGATTGGTTCAAAGACTATGAAGAACAGCCCTGGCTTAAACGAGAAGAAGCTTATCTGCAGATCAAAAAGAGTTTTGAGAATAGCATGTTGGATCGCTTGTACGAATTAGTTCCTCAAATCAAAGGACATGTACAATATACCGAGGTTTCTTCTCCTCTCAGCACCCGTCACTTCACCAATTACAAGAATGGAGAGATATACGGTCTGGCACATAGCCCTGAACGCTTCAACCTATCTTTTCTCCGTCCATATACCAAAATCAAAGGGTTGAAACTAGTAGGTCAAGACATCACGCTAGTAGGTGTAGGAGGCGCTATGCTGTCCGGCATGCTTTGTGCCATCACTATTCTCAAGTTCAGAATTTGGAAGGTTTTCAAGGCCTTTAACGAGCCTCTCCCTTAAATCCAATTATGAAATAGCTTAGGATTTTCTTAGATTCGAACAGCGGCATACTGAGAATCAACCATTTATCAACCTGTACTAACAATGAAAAAAGTAAGAATCCTAAGCCTGGATGGCGGTGGCATACGCGGAATCATCCCTGCCACGATCATGTGCTATGTCGAAAAAAAAGCACAAGAGATCACTGACAATCCCAACCTTCGAATAGCCGATTTATTTGATTTCTCGGCGGGTACAAGTACTGGAGGAATATTGACCTGCCTCTACCTCTGCCCTGGCGAAGATCCCGAGGGACCTATATCTAAGTTCACAGCAGAAGAAGCCCTGGACCTCTATGTGAAATATGGCTATGACATCTTTAACAAGTCCAAAGTCAAATGGTATGATCTGAAAATGATGTTTGATGCGACCCAGTATTCACCCAGAGTTCTGGAGAAATTGGCAAAGGAACGCTTTGGAGATAAGAGACTAAGTCAGCTACTCCGTCCTGCATTGATCACCACTTACAATTTAAAAACTGAAAGCACCTTCTTCTTTTCTTCACGAGAGCCAGAAAGTAAAAAAAGGGATTTCTACCTTAGAGATGTAGCCAGATCCACTTCAGCGGCCCCCACTTATTTCCCTCCTGCCAAAATCAAGAATCTGGCGGATCCCAACCAACAAATGATCAACCTGGATGGAGGTGTATTTGCCAACAACCCAACGATGTGTGCCTATGCTGAAGTTCGGGATTCGAAATTCGGATCTCTGAAAGAACCCTCGGCTAAAAACATGCAAATCCTATCCATCGGAACCGGTGGTGGCAATCTCAAAATTAAAGGAGTCAATGACAGCCAAAAGTGGGGCATTTTGAAATGGGCAGAAAACATCCCAAATATCATGATGGACGGAAGTGCAGACACCGTAGCCTATGAGATCCAAAGTATCTTCAACTCGTTGGAATCGAAAGAACTCAAAGAGCAGTATCTCAGAGTAGACGTACCCGTTGAGCTTAGAGATAGCTACTCTTCGGATATGGCTGATGCCTCTAGCAAGAACATCCGAAAATTGCAGCTTGCAGCTGAACAAACCCTGAAACTGCAAAAACCAGCACTAGATCAACTAATTGGTCTATTGGTAGAAGAGCTAAAAACAGAAAAAGCCCACACCTAAATGGATGTGGGCTTTGCTAGTTTTAACTAATTAGAATATTATCCTAAAGCAATTTGCTTCATGGAAGTCATCGCTTTTCTCAATCTCTGTCCAACTACTTCGATATCGTGCGTTCTCAACTTGTCGTTGATTTGAATCAAAGTCACGTTATCTACTTGTCCATCTACTGTTTCGTTGTAGTCTTTGCCGATGATGTCAGTTTCTACTTTGGTCATGAAATCAGCCAATAATGGCTTACATGCATGATCAAAAAGGTAACATCCGTACTCAGCAGTATCAGAAATCACACGGTTCATTTCGAACAATTTCTTTCTTGCAATCGTGTTAGCGATCAATGGCGTTTCGTGTAGTGACTCGTAGTAAGCAGACTCTCCTTTGATACCCGCTTCGGTCATGGTTTCGTAAGCCAGCTCTACACCCGCTCTTACCATAGCTACCATCAACAGACCTTTGTCATAAAACTCCTGCTCAGTGATTTCTACATCAGCAGCTTCTGTTTTCTCAAAGTTCGTTTCACCCGTCAAGGCTCTCCAGTTCAACAAGTTCTTGTCATCTTCAGCCCAATCCTTCATCATTGTAGATGAAAATTCACCTGACATGATATCGTCCTGATGCTTCTGGAACAAGGGTCTCATGATGTCCTTCAACTCTTCAGAAATCTCGAAACACTTGATCTTAGCTGGGTTAGACAATCTGTCTACCATACCAGATACACCACCATGCTTCAATGACTCTGTGATTACTTCCCATCCATATTGGATGAACTTGGCAGCCCAACCCGCATCTACACCTTTCTCGATCATTTTGTCAAAGCAAAGGATAGATCCAGTCTGCAACAATCCACAAAGGATCGTTTGCTCTCCCATCAAATCTGATTTTACTTCTGCCACGAAAGAAGACTTCAAGCAACCTGCTCTGTGTCCACCAGTTGCTGCTGCATAAGCCTTAGCATATGCCCAACCCTTACCTTCTGGATCGTTTTCTGGGTGAACAGCGATCAATGTAGGCACACCAAACCCTCTTTGGTACTCGTGTCTCACCTCTGATCCTGGAGACTTAGGAGCCACCATGATAACAGTGATATCCTCTCTGATTTGCATTCCTTCTTCCACGATGTTGAAACCGTGAGAGTAAGAAAGTGCAGCGCCTTTTTTCATTAAAGGCATTACAGTTTCTACTACATTAGTGTGCTGCTTGTCTGGCGTCAAGTTGATCACCAAATCAGCAGAAGGAATCAACTCCTCATAAGTACCTACTGTAAATCCTGCTTCAGAAGCATTCACGAATGAAGCTCTTTTTTCGTCGATAGCTGCTTGACGAAGTGCGTAAGAAATATCCAAACCAGAATCTCTCATGTTCAGACCCTGATTCAATCCCTGTGCACCAGCACCTACAATTACAATTTTCTTTCCTTTCAAAGCTTCAACACCATCGTTGAACTCTGAATTATCCATAAATTCACAAACGCCCAACTGATTCAGTTGCTCTCTTAGCGGTAATGTGTTGAAATAATTTCCCATGTATTTGAAGATTTTATATTGTCCCATTATAAACTATGACACAAAAGTGAACATTAAGCGCAATACTACTATGGTGATAATGAGAAAAGTTTAGGTACTTTTCAACGATTCGTCTCGATAGGCATTGGGAGTCTGCCCAGTAAATTTCTTGAAAAACTTGCTAAAGTAGGACTGATCTTTAAAACCCAGCTGTAGGGATATTTGAGAGACAGACAAGTCCGTATGCTTCAAAAGACGCTTAATTTCAAGCACTTGCTTATCAAAAACCAATTCCTTAGAGGTTTTACCCGTCAATAACTTCACCGTATGGGTCAAATGATTCTCTGTCACATTGAGCATATCGGCATATTCCTTCACGCTCAAATTCAATTGGTATTTTTCCTCGATCAATTCACGAAATCGCTTCACCATCAGATGCCCCTTTCCTTTTTCTACTGCCAGTTGCTCATGTGGATACAAGCGCTCACAAGTGTTCAAAATCAAATCCAAAAGCGAATTGGCAAACTCTTGGCTCCCCTCCTGTTCCATCACCTCACAGCCCTTTTTGAACAAGCTAATAAGGAAATCAACGTCACTTGAATTGGTTAAGGACAAAGGCGGATTTTCCTGCTTCAGATTGAAGAAAAACGGGTATTCTAGGAGCTTGTTCTTATTGCTGCGATCGAGGAGATAAAACTCTGCAGTGAAAAGAAAAATGTAACCCGCTATGTCCTTAGATAGCTCCAGCTTATGCGCCTGCCCTGGACTCAAAAAGAAAACACAAGGTGGTTTGACCACATATTCATTGCTATCGATCACATGAATCCCAGATCCCTGTGTCAGGAACAATACTTCGAAAAAATCATGCCTATGAGGGTATTGCACCTCGAAATGTCGATTGGCATCAAACACCTCTACTTGATATGGGAATTTCGAGCCCGCGATGGGCTTGAATTTATCCAGACTATAGATCGGTATTCCTTTCGATTCAGACATGACTCAAAAATAGCCAGAAAAGAATTTTAAGGCGATCATGCATGCACTCTTATTACGAACTGCGCTTAAAGATCAAAGACACTTTGTTCCAGTCGGCAGCTGCATTGATCACTTTTCTGAATTCCTCGAACCGATTCAGAGGGAAGTATATCTGATTGTAATATTCTGATATCTCGATATAGAGCTGATTGTCCTTGATTTCATAACTAGACACAAACTGGTAGATGACGCGATCTCCTTCCCTCACCACATCATTCATGTTGATGCTTTCAAGATTCTGAATAGAATAGCCCTTGGGCAAGTCCACCACGATCTCTCTAAAGTAGCTTCTGTTACTCACATTCTCTACTGGAAACTTTCTTTCCTTCTCCTGATACAATTGAGATTGGGGCCCGATCAATTCGCCCACTTTTAGTATGAAATTCGGGCCGGCCCGTTCGATAAAACCTTCTGTATCGAACGCTGCACTAATCACAAACGGCTCCATCCAGGCATCATAGTTATCGTTTAACTCACTCACTTCTACCTTTTCGATTTTGGCTTCTTGCGAAATATATCGAACCATTTCATCCAGCATTTGATCTTTCCTTTCCTGATCCATCCAGCTTATCGCCGATTTCAAGAAGCCAGCCTGATTACCTACAAAAGCCTGATCAACCTGCACTTTCGTACTGGAAAAATCATCCGAAATTTGTACTTTGATATCCAAATTGTTCTGATCGGTGAGATAGTTCTGCTCTGGGATATAATCCACTCTCGTGACTGGATATACAAAATCCTGAATCTTGGTAGGTTTAATGAACAAGGCATAAGTAGCCGTTAATTCCCCTGGTATCAAGCCCAAACGACAATTGACTGCAGAGGGAGACATGTATTGCTTAGTCTTTGGCAAATACATCAAAAAATCATTCAGGTAGCTCCAGGAATCAAAGTCTTCATTGAACCGAGTTTGCGTTCGGTCGGATGTCACTACAATCTCATAATCCACCCCTAGCTGTTTGGCTATACCCACAAACAGTTTGAGAAAAGCCCGCTCATGAGCTGTTCCGTTGGTCAATAAAAACTCCAGGTCAGCTGGTGCATTCTTGTCTGCGTAGTACTTGTTCTTGACTACATGTTCGAGCAGTCTAAATCGGTCGATAGCTGAAAGGTTAGATGGATTATTCTCATCAAGTAGCTTTTTAAGCAGTTTTGTCTCTGACTTAGAATAATCAATGGCTGATTCGTAAATCCTCTTTCCTGCATCTGGATAGGTATTCAATCGCTTTCTACCTGCATTGCTATTGTAGGCCAATTTGAAATCAATTCTTTTTTCCATTGCCTCCCCACCAGAAAACTCCTCAGATACAAACTCAGGAATACTCTCCATACTGAGCTCATACTCATTTACCGTTTCCGAAGTATCCACTTGCTGTACACTTAGAGAATCATTGATCGTTTGGAATTCGAACTCCATATTTTCAGGACATCTTAATCCAAAATCAAATTGCTTCACAGGGTAAGGAAACTGAATGTTTAAATTCTCAAATACAGAACCATTTACTCTTTTGACATATCTATATTCAATTTCACTACCGATTTCTGCCCCCTCCACAGCAAATATTCGATAACCGCTATCCTTCGTTTCGTCCTTCACCTCCTTGACATCATTTTGATCAAGACTGGTAGTCTTACCAGAGGCAGAGATGGTTCTAGATTGAATATCCAGGACATCAATCACATTGGTCATCGGGATGTAAATTTTGTTTTTGCTTTGCAAGGCCTCCTCATTGTTCACCTTGGCGATTTCGTGGTAGGTGATATCACAAACAAAACTTCCTTTGTCATCATACTTATAATCATAGTGCACCGCTCTATACATGTAATACAAGGGGTATTCTTGCTCGTCTACAGCTAGATCATAGGGCTTGCGATTCTTTTCCCATTCGCTTTGGGCTTGAACCAAAACAAAAGAAAAAAGCAGGATAATAAGTAATGAAAAGCGTTGTAACATAAATCAATTGGTTAGTTTCAAAACTGTAGTATTTCTTAATTGGTTGGCATAGGCTGAGATGGCATTGTTCCAGCTTTCGAATCGATCTGGTGATATAATGAGCGTATTCACATAAAAAGTCTTGGTACAAACTATTTCACCCTCTTTCAATTCATAGCCGATATCATAACCAAACTCATCCGTTTCAAGCTGAGAATTTTCTGGAAGATAAGTCACCTCATAGCCCTCAGGAACTTCGAATACTGTGACCGAACGGTTCACATACTGGTAGTCATTCTCTAGTGCCGAACTTCTGTTTTGTATAAAGTCGGCAGAAGCACTTTTGTCCAGACACAAATTAACATAGGTCTCACCCATCAATGAGTTGGTATAGTCCGCAATATTGAATTCGTAATCAATTGTAATCGGCTTGCTCAATTCCGAAAGCCCCTCTATTTCATAACTATCCAGTAAAAACTTATTACTTCCTTTACTCAACAAGCGTTGGAGATACTTCTCCTCTCCTTTTTGAGTCTTTTGATTGAGCTTATACGAATTGGCGACCTGAACCAGGCCTGTCAATGAAAGGCGGCCTTCACCATACAATACACCATCCTGCAAGCGCACATAGACCGTATCAATCATCAAATTTTTCTCCTTGGGAATCACTGGCACTTCCAGAATTTCATATTCCTCTTTGCCTTTACTCACCAGGGCTTCCTTCCCTTGAATCATACTCGTAAGGTAACCGAGCGGAGTAAATCCCCCTGTGGCATCCAGGTAGACCAACTCGTCCCCTAGCTCCACACTGGCAATCATATGATTGTCGACCGAAGGGCTGGCAAGTTCTGAATACCTGTAAGGTAAGTCTCTACTACCAATCCATGTATAGTAGGATTCTAATCCCACACTTCTTAGCATGGATACCAGTAGACTGGACATATCCTTGCAGTCTCCATATCTCTTGCTCAAAACATAATCTGACGAATGAGGAATAAAACCTCTCATTCCCTGCTCAAAAGCAATGTACCTAACATTGCCCTGCACCCATTCGAATATCTTTTGGACTTTTTCGTAATCGCTTTCAGTCCCATCCAACAGAGAATTTGAAAGTGTCTTTACCGCCTCACTTACTTCGAGAGTGTCAACAAAAGTCCTATACCAGGCATGTAAGTCATCTAAATCTGCAAGCACCTGAGTCACCTTTCCATCCTTATCAGCATAAGAGGCAATGTTGACATGGATCATCGGACATAAGTAGCTGAATGATGGACTGCCCTCATCCATTTTGATTTTGTCCAGATTTTCGGCACTGTACTCAATGACCTTTTGTCCCTCGTCATTTACATATTCTTTAAGGTTGTATTCAAATTCCGGACTCAAACCGGGGTTTTCATAAACCTCATGTCGCAGCTCAATTCCCTTATCAGCTACGATGGTAAACTTGATCTTCTCAATTGGCATATGAGACATAAAGAAATAGGAGCTGAGCAAGTGAGGATCTGAAATCTGACGGGTGTATTTGTTTACTATCTTGGCACCTTCGACCAATTGGGGATAGTTAAAGCTGATCCATTCTGTATCGTCATAAAACACATATGAATCTTTATCGAAGGATCTTTTAAACTCCTCCACTTCATACTTCTTGTACTTCTTTTTGAATGGCACGAGACTATAGGCCTCAATCTCATCCACATAGGAAAAAGAATGACTATACACACGATCCTTCGACCAGGCTACAGGATTATTGAGAATGATGATTTCTTGAAACTCAGTAGATTCTATCAAAAGCGAATCGCCAGAGTTAACCACCCTCAGTTCACGCCACATCTCGGTCACCACTGCATTTTCATTAGGATATCGGGTTCGGTAGTCATTCAACTCTTCCTCGGATGTATAAAAATCCGCTGAGCTATCTATGGCTTGAGCACTAAAACCACAAAGCAACCATAAGCCTATGAATATCCTTCTTCTCATACTAATACTCCACATCATTCCAATAGTAGGTTTTATAAACCAACTTGCCCTGACCATCATACACTTTATGCCAACCTTGCTTGTTTCCGTTGACCCAATTTACCTCCTCTTTCAAACGCCCATTCTCATGGTACATCTTTTCTGTTCCATTTTTGTAATCTTCATGATATGGAACCTCGAGCATTTTCTTACCAGATGGCCAAAATTTCTCAGTTAAACCTTCTGAACGTCCTTCTTCATAGCGATAAACTGCATACAATTGACCGTTCTCATAATAGTGCTGTGAAGCCCCGTGATAAATACCTTTTTTGTATTGCTGCACAACAGAAACCTGGCCATCGGCATAAAAGGCCTTTATTTCCTCATCTTTCTGAGGATCCAAAAATATAGAATCACATAGCGTATTTTGATCAGTCAAATACTGGTAGGCATAAGGCTCAGATTCCACATTGTAATATTTAACCAATTGCAATGCACCGCTTGGCCCATAGTACTTTCTAGCCCCAACCAAATCATCAGCATAATACTCACTTTCAACATGAACTTGTCCTGATCGGTAGTAAGACACTCCTTTGCCCTGTCTGTTCCCATTGAGATAAGAATCCACAGATTCGAGCTGACCATTATCATAGTAGTATTTCCAATCACCGTGTCGTTCATCGTCTAGATAAGTGCCTTCTACATCCACCTGCCCTTTGTAATCATAGTGCGTATATTTTTGGAGTAGGCTTCCTTCCATGCTGTATTCAGAAGATTTTCGACCCGAATTATTATAGTAGGTGATTTCGTTTACATCTATCCCGCACTTCTTTTCAGACTTTTTAAACACACTACCCGAAGCTCGCAGTTCTTTGTAGGCTTTACCTGACCTTGGAATCGTCTCAGTTTGAACTTCCTTTCCCAGGCTATCATATTTAACAAAACCTATGAGTGTACCGTCTTTATATATATCCTTGGAATAAAGCTTGCCCTGTGGACCGTAATATTTGGATTCACCATTCAATTCCACTCCTCCTTCGTAGGCAGTCAGAGCCTTGATCGTACCGTCTGAATAAAACTCTCTCCAATACTGCTGAATGTTTCCATCTTTCACCCAACCTTCTTGCTTCACATTTCCATTTGGGTAGTAGTTTCGATAATATCCATTCAGTTGTCCTTCTTCAAAATATCCATCAGTAACCTTATTGCCATTCTCATCAAATTCCTGATAGGCTCCATGCCATTTGCCATCTAGCATGTTACCCTGTTCCTCAATCACACCATTAGGAAAATATTCTGTATAAGGTCCATTGATCTCTCCTTGTGTCAACCGCCCCTTTCCAAGTAGTTTTCCAGATGCATAATAGGTTTCATAGGGCATATTTCCTTCTGGATCGCTGGCTTCATAAATAAGGCTACCATCCTTTCCATAAAAAGCGTACTCAACCAACGCATCCTTTTCGAACCTTCTTTTGCTATGCAGCTTGCCATCGATATCGTACCAGGCTTCTTGTCCATCTAGCGCCCCTTCCTCATCGTACTGCTGCTCTTTCAACAGCTCACCATTTCTGTAGTAGTAAAGCCATTGCCCTACTTTCAGCCCCTCTTTGTAGGCACCCCTTGCACTTAACTGCCCATTATCAAAATAGATTTCCCAGGGACCATTCATTTCATCTGTTTTGTATTGTCCGATCTCATAGGTACTACCATCCGGATAATAACGCTTGTACGCTCCCTCTACAACATCTGCTGAATAGATGAACTCTTGATCAATTTGACCATTCTTGTAATACCTGATATATGGACCATTCAAGTCACCATCTGCCACCTGATACTTGACTTTTAGCTCTCCTGTTTCGTAATAGACTTCACCTTGACCTGTACCGACTCCATCCACATAAGGATATTTTTCACTCAAAGCACCACATGGATGGTACCATCTCCAGAAATCTACGATATCCCCCTTCTCATAACTTCCTTTTGAGACTACATCACCTTCTTCCGAATAATTCACTACTTCTCCTACTAACTCACCATCGATATTGTAATGCTCCTCTTTCTTCAGCTGTCCGTCATCATAGTAGTAGAACCAATCCCCAGATTTATACCCGGGTTTATGATACCAACCTTTGGCTTGTAGCCTTCCATTGGGATGATAAAACTCAAAAGGCCCCACATTGTTTCCTTCCTGATCCTCATTACCGATAGCCTGAAGACTCTTGTCCGAGTAATACCAATGAGAATATTGAGCCGTGCTGTCCTGAACTGTACGGACATTAACTTTTCGATTGGCATCCAGTTTTTCGTTAGCGATTTCGATCCAGGCATCTTTTTCTTTCTGATGTTTTTCCAGCCATTGATCGATCTCATCTTTGTTGGCAGAGGATAACATGAAGTAGACATAAGCATCCGTCAACTCCTCCTTGGCTATTTTTTCAAGGAAGGGGACGTAGAAATTCATCCAAAAATCATCCGTTCTTGACACATATTTCAGCGAATTGATAAGCAGTTCACACTGCTGCGCCACAGGAACTTCAAAATCCACCTTTGATTGATAACGATCATCCAAAGCAGCCTTGGATTTCATCAAGTCATCATAGTATTGAAAAAGCTCATTATCGATGGATAAACTAAGGTTATTTTCTTCTCTATACGCATCGCTCACCAAATCATTGATCCTGACCAATGCCCAATTCTGATCAGGGTTGATCGCCAAATAGATCAAAAAACTCATAACGGCCTTTGTTCTTTGGTTGCTTTGAGATAGAATATTACCCATAACCTGATGGGCACTTGAATAGTAGGGATTCAATGTCAAAACTTCTTGAAATTTGCCAATGGCTTCCTCATATTTCCCTTGACGATATAGACCAAAACCTGTATTGTAAATCAAAGAATGATCATAAGGGTAGAATTGCCGCCCCTTTCCATACACCTCTAATGCCTTCTCAAGAGATTCATTGTTCAGGTAAGCATTGCCTAATCGGATATAAAAAAGACTAGTCAGGTCTGTCCGAGCAGACATTAGACTATCTCCAAATTGATAAGCGCTATCCAGATCCAGTTGAATGAGGCAACTCAATACTTCGGCCTGTGAGGCCACATAGTTGCTATCTGAAGATGGGATAGACTGAAGAAGATCCAGAGATTCTTGATATTCTCCTTCTTCATTGAGCTGATAAACAGATTCAAAAACTTGATTAGAATCGATTAGAGGAACACTATCCTGAGCTACTTGAACTTGTAGAAAGGAAGCCAGTAATAAAGTTTGCAACATGCGATTAATGTACTATTTGGTTGATTAATTAGCCTTGTGCTTGTTACAAGTTTAATGAATCTTCTGACATAGCCGTACAAATCACACATTTTATTGATCGGATGGTCACTCTAATAAGAGTCTGAATGGTACAATAATCAATCAAGCCAGGTGATTAACTGATAAAAAAAGGCCACATCATTTTTACCTTGATGTGGCCTTTAATACCATTTTATCTTCGTTTCCTTCTATCGCGATCTCGGCGCTTTCCGCCTCCTCCGCCTCCACCGCCAAAGCGTTTTTTAGCTGGACGACCTCTGTCTCCTTCAGGTTTACTTATTTGACCTGCTTCCTCTACTTTGATATCTCTATCATCGAATTGATAGCCTTTGAACATATCGGGAAGTTTTCTAGCCACACTTTCTTTCAGTTCGAATACCGTGCGTTTCTTCTGCATATCGATCGTTCCCAGGTCAGCATTATCCATTCCGCTCACCTCGAGAATGATGCTTTTGAGATCACCCTTAGAGACCGCATCGATCTTACCGATATTGATCGCCATATTGGTAAATCCACTTCTTCTGTTTCTAGAACCCGCTCCAGGACCATCTTCGGATCTGGACATACTATTCACATTGAGGTCACGAGTGTCTACAGCCCCCATGTTATCTATTTCCTTTTTCAGAAGCTTATCGATCAATTCTTCCTTGCTTAGAGATTCAAGACCTTCTTGAACTTTAGCTCTGATCTCATTAGGTAAGCCTTGACCCATATCCTGGTCCAATATAGACTGCATCCAGGTATCAATACGTCCATTCAGTATCTCATCACCAGATGGAACCAACTTTCTCTCGAAATTGATACCAAGCACCTTTTGAATTTGTTCCAACCTTCTTTTTTCGCCTTTGGTTACCAGCGCAATAGAAAGTCCCTTTTTACCCGCTCTGGCAGTTCTACCACTTCTGTGAGTATAGAATTCCAATTCGTCAGGTAATCTGTGGTGGATCACGTGCGTCACATCATTGACGTCTATTCCTCTTGCAGCCACATCAGTCGCTACCAACAGGTTGACCGCTCGATCCTTGAACTTGCGCATAACCAGGTCACGTTGACTCTGGCTCAGATCACCATGGATCGCCTCAGCCTTATATCCTGCTCGGCCCAACTCATCTGCAATGTTTTGAGTATCTATTTTGGTTCTACAAAACATCACCCCAAAAAGATCCGGCTCGGTATTGAGCAGCCTTTTCATGGCTTCCATCTTGTCAGACAACTTCACCAACATGTACTGATGCGAAATATTGGTATTCACCTCTACCCCACTTTTCACTGAGATCTCATGCGGCTCATGCATGTATTCCTTTACTATATGACGAATATCCTTCGGCATGGTCGCAGAAAAGAGCCAGGTTGACTTGTCTTCTGGAGTTGAAGCCAGAATCAAATTAAGCTCCTCTTTAAAGCCCATATTCAACATTTCGTCTGCCTCATCCAGAACGAGATAGCGAAGCTGCTTGATATCCATCACCTTACGATTGATCAAATCTACCAATCGACCAGGAGTAGCAACCACAATTTGTGGTTTGGCTTTCAATTTCTTGATTTGTGTAGTGATAGGAGCTCCACCATACACGCACTCAATCTTAATCTTCTTATTGTATTTCGCGAAAGACTTCAATCCTTCGGCAATCTGCTGCGCTAACTCACGGGTTGGAGACAATACAACCCCCTGGCACATGTTAGCTTCATCGTCTATTAACTCTATCAAAGGCAAGCCAAAAGCTGCAGTTTTACCTGTGCCAGTTTGGGCTAGTCCTATAAAATCTTTCAGAGAGGAAAGCAAAAAAGGTATGGCTTCTCTCTGGATATCAGTAGGTTTCGTGATCCCCTGTTCATCTAGTGCCTTGAGGATCTGATCGTCGAGACCTAATTCTTTGAATGTATTCAATACTTCTTAATTAATTTGAGGCGCAAAGGTACGGATATTGACTATAGCAATCTAACTATCTGTCACTTAATCAATGAACACCATTAAGGAAGACCTCCATGGTATTCACAACTTGCCATGATTCCTCTACCGGTGCACAGTGCCCAGCTTCCTTAATCACAGCCAATCTGGCTTGCGGTATTTTCAACTTAATGTTTTTGGATTGATCAGAAGGAGTGATTAGATCCCTCTCTCCCGCAATGATCAAAGTCGGCATATCCAACTCTCCCAAAAGAGGTTGCAGACTGCTCCTATTCATATATGCTCGAAGCAATTCAACAGGCCGTCTCTTCGACTTTATGATTTCCGACTTCAAATGCTGAACCTCTTCGCTCCTCAATTCATCCACAAGAAAGCGAGCTGAAAAAAGCTGCTTCATCAGACGATTGACTATTAGTTTGACACCAAAAAGCTTGATCAAAAGACTTTGCCAACCTAAACGCCATTTGCTTCTTTCTGCATCAGCATTGGCATTGATCAACACCAATGATTTAATCAATTCGCGATGCTCTTTGGCCAATTGCATGCCGATATTGGCTCCTACCGAAAGGCCAATGAAATGGCAGGGACCTGCTTGTAACCCTCTAATAAATTCCGCAACATCCAAAACCAATTGCTCTAGTTCAAAAGCCTCCTCCACCGCATCACTTTGTCCTTGTCCTCGTAGATCCAGGACAATGCATCTATACCTTGCCTTGAAGTAGTCCATTTGGGCTTTAAAAACCATAGAACTTAAAAAGATACCATGACAGAACAACAGAGTATCTGGCCCAATCCCATATTCTTCATAATAGACTCGTGTATTGTTAATGTCCAGGTAAGGCATGTATAGTTCAAATCATTTGGCTAAAAAGCATTCAGATGTATCGAAAAATTGGATATCAATGAATAACTTATAATGTAATGCATATTCAACAGTTTCTTACTTCATAATGGCCAAAAAAACCATCCAGCATAGCATTTTCGAACGATTCATTTTTTCCTTCCCTGTCCAGCTGCTGGTCCAATATTTCAAATCTCATCAGCTCCTGCTTTTACCGTGGATTTTGACTCTTCTCTTTGTAACGAATTCAGCGGGTAGAGTCATGGGGATCCCCTACCTGTTTCTTGATCCCGAATATATGCACCAGGTCAATTTTTGGTCCTTTTTCATCATGGGAGTTTCTTTTGGCACTATGGTGACTGCCTTTCATATCACTGGCTACATTCTACACGGAGGTAAATACAGATTTGTTGGTATGCTACAGAAACCCTTTAGTAAGTTTTCCATCAACAACAGTATTATACCGTTTTCCATCTTATTGATCTACCTCAGCTCAATCGTCGTATTCCAGCACCAATACGAAGAAAGTTCCAAGCTGAAGATTTCCCTTTTCGTTTTGGCCTTCCTATTAGGTCTTGTGGCAATTATTTCCATACTATATGGATATTTCAAATTTACAAACAAGGACATTTACGCCTTTATCACCAGAAAACTAAACACCAAACTCAAACTTATCAGCCTAAGTAGAATTAACATTCTGGACCGATTGGCACTTAAGAAAAAACGTAAAGTCTACTCCTTTCTAGACCTCAATTTACGCTTCAAAAAAACAAGTGAAATCCTTCACATCCCTGACAAAAAAGTCATTACTAAAGTATTTGACCAAAACCATTTGAACTCTGTGATTCTGGTAGCCATTTTGCTGACCCTCATTTTGCTGATGGGTCTGGGTGTGGATCATCAAGCCTTCCAAATCCCTGCGGCTGCCACTGTCTTTATTCTTTTTTCCATTCTGACCATGGCCGTTGGTGCGCTGGCTTATTGGGCCAAAGAATGGGTTGTCACTGCGGTAATTGTGATCTATTTGTTGATGGATATCTTCTTTGTGTCTGGTGTCATTCTTGACTATCATGAGGCATTTGGGATGAATTATGAGGGCAGCAAAGCCACCTACTCCATTCCTGAATTGCAACGCATGAATACTGACAGCATCATCGCTCATGACAAACGACACATGCTGTCCATTTTAGAAAAGTGGAAACAAAAACAGAGTGACAGCTTGCCCCAAGCGGTATTTGTATGTGTAAGTGGCGGTGGATCCAGATCGGCACTTTGGGCCTTCTCCTCACTATCGGCCATCGACAAAAAACTAAACCAATCTTTAACCGATCGAACGGTGCTAATGACAGGTGCCTCTGGAGGCATGGTGGGTGCCTCATACTATAGAGAATTGGCCTATCAGGCAAAGCAGAAAAGAATTGATAGCCCAGACGATCTAAAATATTACAACAACATATCCAGAGACAACCTCAACCCCATGATTTTCAATATGGTTGTCAATGATCTTTTCTTGCGAAACCCAACTTTTAACTATGAAGGGCGCGAATACTCCAAGGATAGAGGCTATGCATTTGAGAGGCAACTGAACATCAATACTAACTACGCTCTGGACAAAAAACTCATTGAGTATGGTCAACTGGAAAGCGAAGGTAAAGTCCCGCTCATACTCTTTGGCCCCACGATCATGAATGATGGGCGCAAGCTATACATCTCCTCTCATCATACGGCATATATGAATACTGAGACGCACGCAGCTATTGGAGTACAAGAAGCGGTAGTAGATGCCATTGACTTTATGCGATTCTTCGAAGATCAGGATGCAAAAGATATTAAATACACTTCTGCACTAAGAATGAACGCCTCGTTCCCTTATATCACACCCAGCATCTCACTACCCAGCAATCCGACCATCAAAGTCATGGATGCAGGTGTCACAGATAATTTTGGATTGACAGATGCCATTCGCTTCATTTATGCCTTCAGAGATTGGTTTGAAGAAAACACCTCAGGAATCACCATCATATCCATCCGTGACACCAAAAGAGTACAAGCGATCAAACCACAGGCCTATCAAACGATATTTGACAAAATTGCCAACCCAATCAGTAGCGTCTATAACAATCTGGCCAATTTTCAGGATGTCAACAATGAATACAAAATGGCCTACCTAAAAGAGTGGTATGAAGGCCCAGTCAATCATTTCGTGATTGAATATGACATGTATGAAGACTTCAGGGTCCAAAATGAATTGAGAGGGATATCCAATGAGGACAGCACCAAAGCCAAACGCCCCTCACTCAATTGGCACTTAACAGCCCGAGAAAAACAATCTATTATGAGAAACATTGATTCAGACAACAATCAACAAACAATTCGTCAATTGATTGAGCATCTAGGCTATGAATACTAAAGTCCTTCTAAATGATGAACATGTTCGTCAATGATATCTATTTGACCCGTGATCGCTCCTACATATTTCACCAATTCCTTTTCCATCTTCTCTACCTCCTTATCGTATTTCTTCCCTTTTGAGCGCCCATAATTCTTCTCTATTTCATTGAATTCTGAACATTCCGTATGGATAAAATCAAGGAAGTTTTTGGTGGTATAATCCTTTTCTAATTTTTCTATATCCTTGAGTGTGGCATGCGCTTCCTCATCCTGACTCTCATCATATTTTCTGGAAACAGTCTTATAAAGAACGGAATCATAATGATGGATAACTTTTACCAGATTGATGGTATTGCGTCTGTGTTGACCATTGGTGCAATATTCTTTCATCCCATCATAGGTTTCCAATATCACAGCTTCCCGGTCCCAAATCAGCGTAAGACTATCAACTGTTTTCACGATAGATGACTCTTGAGCAAAACAAGGTACCGTGAGTATAATGGCTAAAATTGTAAGTAAGGTGATTCTATTCATGCTAGTTAAATGTTCGGTTTTTACAGTATAAACATACACCGAATCCTGCTAAAAGCAAAAAGGGATACTTGCTTCCAACGATTACATTTCTATAAATTCAGATTCTGCAAGCGCATGCAATTGTTTGGTTTTCGCATTCATCAGGGCATGTTTCCATCGTCCTGTTTCTTCATGCCAATAGCACATCGACTTAAGGACATCATCCTTTTTGATTTCATGTTTGAACAAAATATCAATGTATCTGATTTCATTGGCATTCAAAAAATCTGACCCCAATCCCTCAAGGACCCATTGATAGATCTTGGTATTGTTCACATGATCGTTAATATCCAGATCAAACCAGCTCACCTGAATATCCGACTCTCTCTCCGTCATGGTTTCATCGTAGGTCACTTTCCCATCGATTTCTGACAGATTGCCTCTATCTACTACAAAACCAGCATCTTTGATATAATCAGGAATGGCAATCAATCGCCGGGTTGCCATGTCCATCACCAGCCAGTTGGAAGCAGACTCGACTATCAGTTCCTCGTCTACATACACTTTAAAGTCTCTTTTTGTATAATACTTGTTCATAGAGGCTGGCCAGGTCTCTATCTTAAGAGCTGAATTATGTAAGGGAAGTTGATGAACATGCACCTGCATACGATTCATCACCCAAGTAATGTCATTCTTCATTAGATCCAGGGTTGAGAACCCTAGCTGGGTAGCATTGTGCCAGGCGGCTTCCTGCAAGTAGTCCAACAAAACTGGAAACTTGATTTTCTTTTGGTTGGAGCAATCATTAGATCTTACGATTACATCCCAATAATAATCTGATTCGGGCATATAATTAGTCGGTTAGTGTTCGAGAGGCCTAAAATAAAAAAGCCTCGACAAAAAATGTCAAGGCTTCTTATGAGTGTTAAGCTGAATGCTTAATTATTTTTCTTCTTTGTCTTCAGACTTTTTAGCAGCTGCCTTCTTAGGAGCAGCTTTCTTTTTTGCTGCTGGCTTTTCTTCAGCGCCCTCAGCTTTCTCAGCTGTTTTCTTTGCAGCAGGTTTTTTAGCGGCCGCTTTCTTAGGCTTCTCTTCTACAGCTGGAGCTGCTTCAGCTTTCACCTCTTCTGCCTTCTCAGCTTTTTTAGCTGCAGGCTTAGAAGCTGCTTTCTTAAACTCCTCCTTGATCGCTTCAACATCCACTGACTTGATCACTGGCTTGCTGTTCAATCTTTGTATATCTGCTACCTTTTGTTTAGCAACAACTTTATTTCTTCTTCCTTTTCTTTTTAGTCTAGTTACAGCCATTTTCCGCTATCAATTATTTTTGGAGGTGCAAATCTAGTAGAATATTACGTTTATTCAAATCTATCCTAAAGAAATACCTCATTTATTGAAATAAAAAAGCCTCGACTTCCACTGGAAACCGAGGCCTAAACCAATTGTCTGATAAATCAGGCTTTTTCAGTCTTTGAATCCTCGCCATTCATGATGGCTGTTTGTCTCTTGATAGAGTTGTTATGGATCATTTCATAAAGATCATGAACAAACTGCTCTTGTAGCAACAAGCTCTTTCCTTTATTCACTCGATTTTCCATGATCTCTTCATATCTACCTACCTGTAGGATCGTGATATTGTGCTCTTTCTTATGCAAAGCAATTTCCTCTGCTACTTGCATTCTCTGAGCCATCACTTCTAGCAATTCGTTATCGATCTTATCAATTTTCTCTCTCAGGTTTTTCAATCTGATTTCGAAATCAACATCTGCAGAATTAGGTTCTCTTATGATCAAACGATCCAGAATACCTCCTAATGTTTTTGGTGTAATTTGCTGTTTTGCATCACTCAATGCATTGTCAGGATCGATGTGTGATTCGATCATCACCCCTTCCATCTGAAGGTCAAATGCTTTTTGAGATACTGGCTCAATCAAGGCTCTGTTACCAGCGATATGGCTAGGATCACAGATGATTGGCAGATTAGGAATAATCCTTTTCAACTCGATCGGAATCTCCCAAGTTGGATCATTGCGGTATTGTGATCCACTCTTAGCAGAGAATCCACGGTGAATACCACCCAGCTTGGTGATACCAGCTTGATTGATTCTTTCCAACGCACCAATCCACAATTGTAGATCTGGGTTGATTGGGTTTTTCACCAATACAGGTACATCATGACCTTTCAATGCGTCAGCCACTTCCTGCACTGAGAATGGATTCACTGTAGTTCTAGCTCCCACCCAAAGGATATCTACATTGAACCTCAACGCCAACTCTACGTGTTCCGCGTTGGCCACCTCTACAGCTGTCAACAGACCTGTTTCAGCTTTTGCTTTTTCCAACCATTTCAAACCGACTACTCCGATACCTTCGAAGGCACCTGGTCTGGTTCTTGGCTTCCAAATCCCAGCACGCAACACTTTGATGTTGGTGTGCTCTTTGATTTGACGAGCCGTCTCTAATACTTGCTCTTCACTTTCTGCACTACATGGTCCACCAATGATCAAAGGTGCGTTAAGCCCTTCAATCCAGTTTTCCATCGGCGATAATGTCAAATTAACTTTCATGTCTTTAATAATATGAGTTAAACTACTTCTTCCTTTATATGACTGTCTTTTTTCTTTTTACTGTCGATTCCTTCTAAAACCCTACGGATTTCATTGGCATTATCCATGCATCCTATCATGGCATCCTCTTCTCCCTGATCCAACAAAGCCTTGAAAGCTGTCAGATTATCTATATATGCACCCAGCGCATTGCTGATGTGCTTTTTATTCTGCTTAAAAATAGGCGCCCACATCTGAGGTGAACTTTTCGCCAGACGAACCGTTGAGGCGAAACCACTACCCGCCAGGTTAAAGATATTCACCTCGTCTTTTTCAATCTCCAATACCGTCTGTCCCAATATAAAAGAACTGATATGAGATATGTGCGACACATATGCGATGTGCAAATCATCGAGACTTACTATCCATCTCAATGATGTGCATCCCCAAACTTTCCAGACAAGACTTAGCTAATTCGTAAGAAGTAACCTGTGACTCTTCTGCATCACAAATGATCCCTGTCTTACCATCAAACAGGCTCGAAAAGGCAGCTTCTGGACCGGAATTTTCTGTACCTGCGATCGGGTGAGCCGCCACAAAACTCTTGCGATTGCTGTGTCCCTGAACCACCTCACAGATTTGTTCCTTAGTAGATCCCAAATCCATTACGGTAGTCCTGTCATCGATCTGATCGAGCAAAGCAGGAAGCAATTTGGTCATTCCATCCACTGGGATGGCCAAAATAATGAGGTCAGCCAATTTGATAGCCTGCTGAAACACAACTGTCTCGTCTACCAGCCCAAGCTCTACCGCCTTCTGGCAGTTTTCGTCACTTAGGTCTACCCCAAGTATCTGGTCAGCAAACCCTACTTCTTTGAGTCGCTTTCCTACTGATCCTCCGATCAGACCCAAACCTATGATTGATACGATCATGCTTTTACTGCTTCTAATCTGCCTAATGCTTTTGTCAATACCTCCTGAGTAGAACACAGGGATATACGAATATAACCTTCTCCGTTGGAACCAAAAACAGTTCCTGGTGTGATAAACACATGCTTGTCTTGCAATATCTCATCGACAAACTCCTCACTCCCTCTGCCAGCTGGGATTTTTGCCCATAGAAACATACCTGATTGCTCCTCGTCATGGCTACATCCCAGAGTATCCAGAAGTCTCTCTGCTAACAGCCTTCTCTCCTGGTATTCCTTATTGATGGTATCAAACCAATCCTTAGGCAATTTCAATGCTTTCACTGCTGCGTCCTGTACAGGTCGGAACATTCCAGAATCCACGTTGGACTTCACCCTCAGGATCGCATCGATGTACTCCCTACGGCCACTGACCATCCCTACTCTCCAGCCAGCCATATTAAAGGCCTTACTCATGGAGTTCAGTTCCAGGCAACTCTCCTTGCTACCTTCTACAGACAGCAAACTCAATGGATTGTCATTCAGAATAAAGCTGTATGGGTTATCATTGATTACCAACACCTCGTTTTCGTTTGCAAATTCAACCAGACTCTCCAAGATTTCCTGATTGGCTTTTTTACCTGTCGGCATATTGGGGTAGTTCACCCACATCAACTTGGCATCCTTCACGACCTGACCATCTATATGATCAAATCTCGGCACCCAGCCATTTTCTTCTTTCAGGTCGTAAAAAACCACCTTCGCCCCCATCATTTCAGCCGCTGTTTTGTATGCAGGGTAGCCAGGATTAGGGATCAATACGGTATCGCCCGGATTCAAAAATGCCATGGAGATATACATGACTCCCTCCTTAGAACCAAGGAGTGGTAAAATCTCTGAGGCAGGATCTAAATCTACCTGATAATGGGTATGATAGAAATCCGCAATCGCTGCTCTCAATTCAGGAATCGAGCGATAGGACTGATAGGCATGATTAGTTGCATCACTTGCGCTTCTAATCAGCTCTTCTGCCACTTCATCGGCAGGAGGCAGGTCCGGGCTACCAATCCCCAGATTGATCACATCCTTTCCATCTGCAACCATCCCTCTAATTTCATCCAGCTTCTTGGAGAAATAGTATTCTTTTACTTCGGCTATTCTATCTGCTACCTTTATCATAATCAGGCATTACTCCTTTATCATATTCACCATGTACGATTATTGATTCCGTACTTTTTTCTATTGCTTTCATTGCGGCCTGGTAAGCGGAATAATCCTCCCAAACCACATCTATATTGAATGCATACCTGTAGGGCTGACCCAAAACAGGCATAGACTGTATCTTAGTCAAGTTGATTTTATGCTCTTTGAACACCACCAACACATCTGACAAACGCCCTGGATCGTGCTTGGTCATTATCCTCAGCGAAGCTTTTTTGGGCTTGCTGTTGTGACCATTCATCCTGCTCTTCATGATCAGGAATCGCGTGTAATTCAGCTTGTTTGTCTCGATATTCTCGTCTAGAATATCCATTTCGAATAGTTCTGCTGCCTTTTTACTGGCTATGGCTCCTGCTTGTGTCAGTCCGGCTTCTTTGATCATCCTTACACTATCCGCTGTGTCGTCATATTCGGTCAGCTTCATGTTAGGATATTGTGACAAAAAATCCGCACACTGCAATAGCGCCATAGGATGCGAAAACACTTGATTTAGATCTTCTGCTTTCTTACCTGCATGCCCTATCAGATTCATTTCTATTCTGATATAAACCTCTCCAGTGACCTTGAGATCAAACTCATTCATCAGAGAATAATTCGGAAGAATACTTCCAGCAATGGTATTTTCAATGGCCATCACTCCATAATCCAATTGTTTTTCGGCAATCGCTTTGGCCAGTGATCTAAAATCATGAAAGGCCTTAATATCTAGCTCCTTACCCTTAAAGTATTTACTAGCTGCCTGATCATGAAACGACCCCAAAACACCCTGAATCCCTACTTCCATTTATTCACGTTTATATCAAAAAAAAACCCCGAGATTGTCGGGGTTTTTATATTTTCTGTTTGCAAAAAAGAACTAGCCTTTCACCCCTGATGCTTTTGCATAGAAATAAAAATAATAGTAGTTCCAGAATGCGCTTTTCTTCATCTTTTTGTATTCTTTCGAGCTTCAAAGGTGAAAATTGATTAAATAAATTCAAAGCAAATCCATGAAAATATTTACACATTTTCAATATTCTAATTAAAGACTATGAATTTTTGCAATTATTTCAGCTTTTATCGTAGCAATCCCTTTATTTGCAACCTTCTGATTGAATAAATCATTGACATATATAGTGATAAGAAAAGCATTTTTAAGCATATCCTTCGTCCTGCTGTCTATAGTGGCATCCGCGCAGACACAGGGAACGATCGTAACCCGGGACGGCCTGGCCAACATGGATAAAGGAGCGAGAGCCATGTACGATGGCAACTACGAAGAAGCAGACGAATTATTTCGACAGGCTCTCAGTCAGCTCAGCAAGCTCCCTAGCGAAATGGCTTACTATTTTGGAAGAAACTCCTTTCATCTACAGAAATACAAGCAGGCCATCAACTGGCTAACCAAGTATGTGGAGCTAAAAGGCACCTCCGGCCAATACTATGATGATGCGAAACTCTATCTCGATCGAGCCAATGACGCGTTTAAGAAAATCAAAGAACAGCAAATCATAGAAACGGAGCACAAACTAACTACCGATGGCTATTATGACTGCCCAAAAGATGTGGTTCTTTGCCCCATCTGTCATGGCAGTGGTGTGATGATCAAAAATGGAAAGTTCGGTGCAGTCTACCAGACCTGCCCCTACTCCGGATTGTCCGGCCAGCTCACTTGCGAGCAGTACAATCAGTACCTCATGGGTGAATTAGGAATGGAAATGAGAGAGGAGTAAATTAGATTCAAGATTTGAGATTCAAGATTTGAGATCATTGTCAGAAGTCGGGAGATGGGAGTCAGGAATTGGAAGTCAGCAGCCAAGCGCAAATAGCCAATGGCTAACAGCCAATAATCACCAACTTTCAACTTTACAAACTTTCCACTTTCAACTCCCTAAAAGCCTCTATCCCACTTCCTCAATTGAATCAGTTTTTCTCGATCTGAGCGTGCTGGCTCCAGCCCTATCTTACCCAAAAGCCAATCGCAAGCCTCCCCTACGGAAACATTCGGGTAGAAATGATCACGGGCATGGTGTACATACTTTAGCACCTTGAAGCCATCGAACCATTGGTAAAATCGTTTTTGAAAGGTCTGAAGATTGGTAGATTGACTATTAATCTCATAGAGTATGTCTAAGAATTCATCCTGTGGCAGAAAGTGCTGAAAGCTCTCGGGCAGTTGCGCATATATATCCGCCAACTGATCTGACTGGTACATTCCATCAACGGCATCCATAAAGACTTTCAAATCCTCAAAGACGCGAGGATCATAGCTAGGGTATACCTCACTACTACTCCCCATCCAATCTCCTATGGCTTTTCCTGTCCCAAAAGGCACTCGATCAGAAACTCTGGCAGATGGATAAATGCAGGCTGTATTTAAATCACGGAAGTTCCCCAAAGGAATGATGCGGTGCAGGAAATAAAAGTCCTCTCCTGCTTTGCGGCGATTCATTCCACCTTGCTTCATGTACGCCGAAGTTCGAACGGCCATACTGGAGCCTATCGTCTGAAATGCATATGGAAAACCCGCCCATTTCAGTGCATCTATATAGTAGCGCAGGTGCAGTTCGTATCCGACTATTCCTATATACTGATCCGCCGGTAGCTCACCTTCCAATGGATGCTCGTAATAAATAGAACAACCTGGAATATTCTTATCCGATTCGAAGAGCTGAATGCATTCCTGAATCAGATGGGTCGAGCAGGTGCTATCCGCATCGTAGCACAAGATCACGCCATCCCTATCCAACTCCACGAAGGCTCTGGCCGCTTCATCCATACCAATTTTCCTGGCCAGACCTACCCCGGCATGTTTCGGTGGCAACTCGTTCTCCAAAATAAAATGATAGTTCAGCCGCTTTCCTTCCGACCATTTCAAAGCTTGCGTGTAGGAAGCTTCATTAAAGGATTTGATCTCTTCCGATGATTGGGCAGAGGCATTGATTACCGTAATGACAGAAACTCGATAGCCCACAGGAACTGCGCAGGCCTCCAAAGACTCCAATGCCACGATTAAATCCGGTTCGTGATGAGCAGGCAATACGACGATCAGATCAGGATTTTCTTCCTTCCAATCTACGGTAAGGTATCTTTTGGGGTATGCGTAGCGCTTTAGATATACAGGTAGATTCAATTCTAATTCTATTTAACTGAAATACATCATAGGAAAATATGGCTAACCTGATTTCGAAACCGAGATTGTAGATTATTAATAAACAACGACTAAACCAACAAATTGAACTTTCTACCTCGAATGGTATAAGCTATTAACTAATATCAAGGTGCGAGTCTTTTGGTTACCCACTTGTCTCCTTCAAGGGTAAAGACAATACGGTCATGCAGTCGGCTGGGCCTGCCTTGCCAAAACTCTACCTCTGAAGGAATCAGAATATAACCACCCCAAAATTCAGGTCGATACAATTCCTTTCCCTCAAATTTCTTCTTGACTTCTTCTACCCTGTCGCGCAAAAACTGACGATCAGGAATCTCCTGACTTTGAGGAGATGCCCAGGCACCCAGGCGGCTACCTTCTGGTCGCTCGCTATAGTAAGCATCGGATATTTCTGCAGGCACCTTTTCTACTCTTCCTTTGACCCGAACCTGTCTCTCTCTGGTTCGCCAGTAGAAAGTCATGGAAGCCAAAGGGTGCTTTTCTAGCTGTTGGGCTTTCTTGCTTTCGTAATTGGTATAAAAGGTAAATCCATCCTCAGCAAAGAATTTGAGCAGCACGATTCTACCCTCCGGAAATTGATTTTCGTCTAAGGTAGACAAGGTGCAGGCATTCACTTCACTGCCTTCTGTCTTCATGGCATCTTTGAACCAAAGCTCGAATTGATCGACCGGATTGTCTAACACACTGTCCTTACTCAATTCGTCTATTCCGTAATCTTTCCTTATTCCCTGAACGTTTCCTTTACTCATTCTTTCCAATTCAAGTGTTGCGCAAATATGAATTAAATCATTAACTATGTACCGAAATTGGCGGCAATATGTTTGCCATATATCTGACAATACAAACATTTCAAAAAATGCAATTACGTCTCCCTTTAGTAGCAGAAAGTTCACCAGAATGGATCAAAGTAGTGATGGACAATTTCGACGAGTTCCTTCAGGATCATGCCGATTGCGAACGAAAGGCTTCTTCTATGGCCATGAGTTTTGTAGCCAAGTTTCCTGATAGACTGGAAATCATCCCTGAGTTGATCGATACGGGCGTGGAAGAGTTGGAGCATTTCAGATCTGTCTATGAGATCATGCAAAAAAGAGGCGTCCAACTGCAACACGAAATCCGTGAAGACCTATACATGAAGAAACTGATCCAGTCCTGCCGAAGCGGACGAGAAGAAAGATTCATGGACAGGCTGCTACTCGCCTCCGTGGTAGAAAACCGTGGGGCCGAAAGGTTCAAATTGGTATATGAAAATCTGGAACCGGGAGAACTGAAAGAATTCTACCAGGATCTATGGGCTTCTGAGGCCAAACACGGCGAGGTTTTCGTAAAAATGGCACTGAATTACTTTAAAGAGGACGAGGTATTTGATCGTCTAGGAGAAATTAATGAAATTGAAGGGAAGATTATGTCAGACATGCCTTTAACCCCAGCATTGCATTAATATGGATTATTTTCACTCGAAACAAACCTTCACACCGGCTAAAGGAGATTTTTTGATCTCCGAACCCTACTTGCCTGACCCCAACTTCGAAAGAACAGTGGTACTACTTTGTGCCCATGGACAGGAAGGTTCATTTGGTTTCATTCTCAACAAACTGGCCAATCTTCAGTTTGACGATGTGATCAAAGAGGTCAGCGAATACCCGGAAAACCTATACATAGGAGGGCCGGTACAGCAGGATACCTTGCATTTCATTCATCGCTGTGACGATCCGGAGGTCGGAGGTCAAGACATAGGTGGTGGCTTGTTTTGGGGAGGCAATTTCGATCGCGTGTTACAAAAAATCCAATTAGGGTTAATGCCTGTCAATGACTTTCGCTTTTTTGTAGGATATTCCGGCTGGGATGTGGGTCAGCTCGACGAAGAACTGGAGGCCAAATCCTGGATAGTTTACAAAAACGCCAAGGCCAATCAAGTATTTGACACAGACCCTTCGCAGCTCTGGCAAACTGCCCTGAGTGAGCTGGGAGGCAAATTCGAGATGTTCTCTAAATACCCAACCGACCCAAGGATGAACTAAAATTGAATTTTTGCTAAATTGCAATTAGAGATAAGAACTATGAGTGATAAAAAAGAAATAGCTGACAATGATGCCGAAAAGGTATTAAAGCCAGATGCCGTTCAGCAAGACGCTGAATTGAACGAGGAAAACAACAACCAGGAAAGCACCCCTGAAGCTGAGGCTACACCTGCGCCCGAACCCGAAAAGGAAGTCGTAGCAGAGCCAGAACCAGTTCCAGAGGCAGAGACTGCTCCTGTGACAGAAGCACCTGCAGACCCCGTTTCGGAGGAGACCACAGCAACTGAAGCACCTGAGCCAAAGGCCGAGGAACCCGAAACTCCTCAATCAGAGGCTCCAAAATCAGAGACTCCACAATCAGAGGCCGCCGACACAGAAGACAGCGATGACGAAGACGACCACAAGGATCACGACGAACTGCACGCAGATCAGCATGACGATGAGGTAGACTATTCTAAGATGTCCAAGTCTGAACTTTTGGAGCACATTGCTCAATTGAGCAAAGACGAAGAAGGCTTCAAGAGAGGCCGTACCATCTCGGCTATCAAGGATTCATTTGACAACATCTTCGAAAAAGAAAAGGACGATGCCTTGGCCAGATTCATCAAGGATGGTGGTGAGGAAGATGATTTCGATTATCATCTGGACGAAGACAGCGAGAAATTCTACGCCTATCACAAAATATTAAGAGAGAAACGCTATCACAATGCCAAAGAGCTAGAAAAACAAAAGGAGCGCAATCTCAAACTGAAAATCGACCTACTCGAAAAACTAAGAGAGTTTGTCGACAATGATGAAAATACCGCCAGCATCAACGAGCTCAGAGCCATGCAGGAAGAATGGAAAGCCATCGGGCCCGTTCATCCGCAGCACAACAAAACACTCTGGGCCAACTACAATGCCCTACTCGATCGATACTATGATCACCGCAGTATCTACTTCGAGCTCAAAGAGCTGGACAAAAAGAAAAACCTGGAAGCCAAGCAAGAGCTTTGTGTTCAGGCAGAAGAACTGGTCAAATCAGACAATCTCAATGAAGCCATCAAGCGACTCAACGAGCTGCATGAGGAATACAAACACATAGGTCCCGTACCGAAAGAGGTTCAGGAAGAAACCTGGCAAAGATTCAAATCAGCTTCTGACGAAATCTATCAAAAGCGAAAAGAATACTACGGCCAGCTCAAGGAAGAATTCAAAGACAATCTGGAGAAAAAGACGGCACTAGCCGAAAGCATTCAGGTTTACAATGATTTCGATTCAGACAAGATTGGCGAATGGAATGAAAAGACCAAAGAACTACTAGCCATCCAAAAGCAATGGGATGCCATCGGCAGCATGCCAAAAGAAAATGCCAAGGAAATCAACAAGATGTTTTGGGGTGCCTTCAAAGGCTTCTTCAAAAACAAGTCGGCTTTCTTCAAATCTTTGGACTCTAAAAGAGAAGAAAACCTGCAGGTGAAAGAAGAGTTGGTAGCCAAAGCAGCAGAGCTTGCCAAAAGCGACGATTGGGAAGGCACTGCCAACAAGCTAAAGGACCTGCAGAAGGAATGGAAAAATATCGGGCCAGTTCCAGAAAAACAACGCGACAGCATCTATAAGAAGTTCAAAGCTGCCTGTGATGAGTTCTTCACAAGAAGACGCGAGCACAACAAGTCCAAAGAATCGGACTATGAGGTGAACCTGAAGCAGAAAGAGGAAGTTTGTGAAAAACTCGAAGCGCTGGCAGAAGTAGAAGATTTTCAACCTGAGGCTGTATATGAGCTGCAGGATGCCTTCAACGAGATCGGTTTTGTGCCCAAGAAAGCCATCAAAGCGATCCAAAACAGATACCAGACTGCCCTGCGAGGAGTGATCAACAATGCCAAGCATTTTGACAGTGAAGAACTGGACGAGCTAAAATCGCTAATCAGTATTCACAAGATCAAAGCAGGCCCTCACGGAGATCAAAAACTTCAGAGAAAAGAACATTCGCTGAAGAGAAAAATCAGTAATCTGGAAAATGATATCTCTACCTGGAAAAATAATATTGGATTTTTTGCCAACTCAAAAAATGCCAATGAGATGCTAAAAGATTTCGAAGAAAAGATCCAAAAAGCTGAGAATCAACTAGAAGAATTGAAAGAAGAATTGAAGCTGATTCAGTACGCTGAATAGCGAGAAAAAATATTGCAGATTTTTTCTTTGAGATACTTGCAAGAGAAAAAATCTGCTTTACTTTTGCACTCGCATTTGACCGATACAGGTCAGGTAAACAGAAAAAAGCTTCTGTTTTCAGCAAATTTTCTTGCCTCCTTAGCTCAGTTGGTAGAGCACCGCACTTGTAATGCGACGGTCGCTGGTTCGAGTCCGGCAGGGGGCTCTCGAAAACTCAAAAGCCTTTGTAAATCCTAGATTTGCAAAGGCTTTTTTCGTTATATGCTAGATCTTAAATTCTAGAGTCTAGATCTTAGACCCAAGATTCAAGAGACAAGAGACAAGACTTGTATGGTCGATAGTCAGGAGTCGAGCGCCACAGGCTCATCTGAACATGCTCCATTAACCCTAATCACTCAATAGCCTAATAACTTTTAACTCCCCTCTTACCCAACATTAAACCTTAAACATTGAACCATCCCCATTAACTCAATAACCCAACAACTATCAACTCCGCTCTTACCCAAGCAAAAGCCCTTTTCACTTTCCACTTTAGAAACTTTCAACTTTAGAAACTTTCAACTATACAAACTTTCCACTCTGCCCTCTCCCCCTTATCTTTCCTCACAAAAAAACGAATGCCCAAAAAGCCCTCTTCTTTTGACGGGCCTGGTTTGTTGATCGCAGCTGCTTTCATTGGACCTGGTACCGTCACGGTTTGCACGCTGGCAGGTGCCACTCACGGCTTGCAATTGCTCTGGGCAGTATTGCTATCTACAGGCATGACCTTTCTCTTTCAGGACATGTCTGCGCGTCTGGGAATCGTAACGCGACTGGACCTGACCTCCCTCCTCAAAAAAGAACTTTCCAACCCCATCCTGAAAATCCTGGTCATCGCTACAGTGCTCTCTGCAGTAGTCATCGGCAATGGAGCCTACGAAGCAGGCAACATCAGTGGAGGTGCCCTCGGGCTGGAGGTTTTGCTGCCGGATGTAGGATTTCGGATCAGCCCGATCTTGATTGGTCTCATCGCTTTCGGGCTCCTGTGGTCTGGCAACTACTCCCTATTGGAGAAAAGCCTAACCCTGCTCGTGGGATTGATGAGTTTGGCCTTCTTACTGACCGCCATCCTGACTCGGCCCGATCTTTCAGCCCTATTTCAGGGCCTTCTCCTCCCCTCCTTTCCTGAAGGCAGCTGGCTATTGATTCTTGGTGTCATTGGTACCACCTTGGTTCCTTACAACCTTTTTCTACATGCCTCTCTAGCCAGGACAAAATGGCCGGGAACTGCTCAGCTCCCCCAGGCTCGAAAAAACACCCTGCTATCCATAGCCATCGGAGGATTGATCTCCATGGCCATCGTGATCAGCTCGGCCTCTCTGGAGGGACAAAACATCACAGATGCATTATCACTTGCAGGAGGACTTGAACCCGTCTTTGGCACTGGGGCCAAATACTTAATCGCTATCGGGCTCTTTGCGGCGGGTATCACCTCTGCCATCACTGCGCCATTGGCTGCTGCCTATGTGGTGGCAGGCCTGACTCAAAGAGAGGCGTCCCCCCAGTCTTGGCCTTTTCGTGCGACATGGATGAGTATACTCCTCTTGGGCGTTATTTTCTCTTCTCTGGGCTTTCAACCGATTGAGATCATTCGCTTTGCGCAGGTAGCCAATGGCCTACTGCTGCCCATCGCAGCAGCGCTGATCCTCTGGCTGTCCAGTAGTCACCGGCTCCTCGGCCATCATCGCAATGGAGCCATACAAAACAGCATCGCTGCATTATTTCTATTGCTGCTGGTATTGCTCAGTCTAAAGGCCTTTGGGGTGTTGGGTTAAAAAAATATTGACGAGTGTATTGATTTTAACAACACTTGTACTTATATTTAAAATTCACTAACCAAACAAACCAGCTTATGAAACACCAATCATCCCCCATTCCTACTATTAATTCAAACACTCAATTTTTATTTCAATCCAAGGCACCCTTGTTCTATTCGAACATTTGATTCTCTTGTGCCTTCACGATGAAGAAGTTGAAACATCGATAACAAGCAGCAGGATTTCGAGTTACAACTTTTTTATTAACCTTTTAAATTTTTAGACTTATGGCAATTAAATATGCCCTATTCGACAATCACCTTACTAGCGACCCTAACGACAAGATGGCGGTAGTACAAGATCAGGAATCCAGAACCAGAGAGGATGTCATCAACAGGATGATAGGCCGTGGCAGTACAGTCACTAAAGCGGAAGCACTATCAGTGCTAGAAGAGTTCGAGGCGGCTGTTCAGGAAGAATTAGAAGATGGCTATAGCATCAACACACCGCTATTTAAGATATCTCCTTCGATTCAGGGAGTGTTCAATTCTGAGTCGGACAACTTCACCCCTGGCGAACACCTACTCAAGCTTAATGTAACACCTGGTATTCGGATCGGTGAGATCGCCCCTAATATCAAAGTAGAAAAAGTAGATGCCAGCAAACCCAAGCCTAACATCGTTACATGCAAGGATGTAGCCACTGACACACTCAATGAGACCCTGACACCCGGAGGCGTAGGTGACCTGAGAGGTAGTCGATTGAAAATCGATCCCGCCGACAGCAATCAGGGCGTATTCCTGATAGCAGCCGATGGTACCGAAACCCGAGCTGAGGTGTACATTAGAAACAAACCGAGCAATCTGATCTTTATGATACCAGCTGGATTGGCTGCTGGTGAATATTCCCTGGAAGTTCGCACAGTATTCAGATCCACAGTACAGCTAAGAGCTGGTGTATTTGACCTTGCTCTCCAGGTTATCTAATAACCACAGTACTACCGACTACCGGTAGTACTAACTACACAGTCCGTGTAGTTATAGGTACACAGTGTCTGTAGTAGTAACTACACGAGGTCTGTAGTACTAACTACACGATGTCTGCAGTAGTAACTGCACGATCCATGCATTACTAACTGCACAAAGCATGTAGCCCAAAACAAGTAAACAGCCCAGTAGGAAGTACCCAACTCGGGCTGTTTTTTTACATATTACTAAACCCCTCCAAGGGTTTCTTCGCCAAACGAACCAAGCTATACTTTCAACCCTAAATAACCTGCCAACCCTTGGAGGGTTATATCCATAGACTCCCCCTTCTACAAAACACAGTCAAAAACCATAAAATCTACGAATAGTACCATTAGCTCATGTATCTACATGATTGACGCAAAGATTCTTTTCTTATTAGCATTTTAAATATTAGTTTGAGGCTCGACCCAGCAGCACAGGGTCATCAGGCACATCTATTCGAGAAAAGGTATGGGAATTACAAGCAGTGATGCTTGTACTTAGACAAAAACAAAAGCCCCGAAGGTAGTCGAGGCGCTAAATGTTTTGTTCACAGCAAATAATTGAATTATGGAGTTCACGAAACATTTAAAAAGAAAAAGCGAGGTACTGAAGACAGCCCCCGCTTTAAATGTTTTCACAACGGAATAATCCTTATTGTGATTGATTAACAAATTGGTAAGACGAATATAGATAAACTAACTAGAATATGAAAAGAATATTAGGATTGGATTTGGGGACCAACTCGATTGGGTGGGCCGACATACTGCATGATTTAGAAAATAAAGATGGACATATCGAAGGACTGGGAAGTAGGATTATCCCAACAGATGCAAAAGTACTGGACAGATATAAAGCTGGACAAGCCCTATCCAAAGCAAATGCAGGACAGGCATTTACTGCTGCTGGTAAAAGAACAGATTTCAGATCCATCAGAAAACTTTACCAACGTGATAATCTTCGACGCGACCGACTGCACAGAGTATTGAATGTGCTAGGTTTTCTACCTCAGCATTATGCAACATCCATCGACTTTGTTGAAAGGAAAGGTCAATTCAAAGAAGGTAAAGAAACCAAACTCAATTATATACAGTCCGAAAACGGGAAGCATCAATTCCTATTTATGGATAGCTTTCAAGAAATGGCTCAACTCTTCAAAGCAGCTGGTCACCATCAAAACATCCCATACGACTGGACGATCTACTACCTGCGCAAAAAAGCCCTCCGCAACAAAATCACTAAAGAAGAACTGGCCTGGCTCCTACTTCACTTCAACCAAAAGCGTGGCTACTACCAACTGCGCGGTGAAGAGGAAGAGGAAACGGATGGCAAAGTAAAAACATTTGAAATTCTCGAAGTGGGTAGAGTCGTTGACTCGGGAGAGAGCATCAAGAAATCTGGTGAGAAACTCTACGATATATATTTCTCTAATGGATGGCAGTATGACAAACAAACTACCAAACCTGACGATTGGCTAGGCAAAACAAAAGAGTTCATCGTCACTACCTCGCAAACAGCCAGTGGAGATACCAAGAGAACATTCAAGGCCGTTGATTCTGAACAGGACTGGATCGCCATCAAAAAGAAAACCGAACAAGATATCGATGGATCAGGTGAGCACGTAGGAGAATACATATTCGAGCAGTTGCTAGCCAACCCCACGCAGAAAATACGTGGCAAACTAATCCGCACCATAGAGCGCAAATACTACCGACAGGAACTGGAAGCCATCATCCAATGTCAAGTCAATCACCATCCAGAGCTCAACCTATCCAATGATGACGGGAAACGCCTCTATGCAGCTTGCATCAAAGAACTGTACCCCAACAACGATGCTCATGCTGCCAATCTCAAAGAAAAAGGGCTCTTGCACCTTTTCGTCAAGGATATCATATTCTACCAGCGTCCACTCAAAAGCAAAAAGTCCACAATAGGAGGCTGCCAGTACGAAACCAAATCCTACCGTATAGAGGAGAAAAATAAGGCTACTGGCGCGATGGAAACTAAGGAGGTTAGCCGTCCGTTATCTGCTTGCCCGAAATCACATCCTATGTTTCAAGAGTTCCGCTTGTGGCAGTTCGTTCACAACCTTAGAATCTATAAAAAGGAACATATCGAAGAAGGTAAGACCGTATTGGATCACTCCGTCACAGATCAATGTTTCAGCACAGAGGACGAGTGGATCGCACTATATGACATACTGAATAGCCGTAAAGAAGTCGAGCAAAAACACATCATACAGTATCTGGTCACTTCCAAAAAGATCGATAAGCAGAACAAGGACAACTACCGCTGGAACTATGTAGAAGACAAGAAGTATCCAGCCAATGAAACGCGTCATATGCTCCTAACTCGTCTCAAAAAAGTCACTGAAGATCCTGAAGCATTTCTCACCGTCGATAGGGAGCTGACCCTCTGGCACATGATCTATTCGGTCACAGACAAAATTCAGTTTATAAAAGCACTAAAGACTTTTGCTGTTAAAAATGGTCTGAATGATGAGTTAATGGAAACTGCTTTTGGCAAGACACCTCCCTTTGACGGTGACTATGCGGCCTACTCGCTCAAAGCGATCAAAAAATTGCTTCCCCTTATGCGGAGAGGATCGTATTGGTCTATTGAAGACATTCTGCCAGAGGCAAAAGAGCGCATAGATGACATCCATGCCCGACTGACATCTATCGACTATGATGCTAAGAAAATAGACGAATGGGTAGCAGATGATGAGATCACTAGTGCCGTACTCAGGAGCTTTGCCAAGACAAAAGACCGTCCTATGTCTGGTCTCAATACCTACCAAGCGTGCTATGCCATCTACAACCGTCATGCCGAAGCTGGCGAGACTCAAACCTGGCGGCATCCTCAGGATATTGACATGTTCCTACACCATTTCAAACAACACAGCCTGCGTAACCCAATCGTCGAGCAAGTGGTCACCGAGACCCTGCGTACAGTCCGTGACATCTGGATACAGGCTGCTCGAAATAGTGGCGCACCCTACGAGGAGAAGGCCAATACTCTTACTGGCAAGGTAGAAAAACACTACCCACTGGTATTCGATGAACTACACGTAGAGTTGGGCCGTGAGATGAAAAATCCAGCGGAGAAACGGAAGAACATGACCCGTCAAATCACCGAAAACGAAAACACCAACATTCGTATTCGTGAAATCCTCACTGAACTGATGCAAGACCCGAACGTAGATGGTGACATTCGTCCCTACTCGCCTAGCCATCAGGATTTGCTCAAAATCTACGAAGAAGGTATCTATCAAAACCCTGACAGTAAGTTTGATCAACTGAGTCAGGACGACATAGACAAAATCAGAAAGAAGAACGACCCAAGTAAAAACGATATCCAGCGATACAAGCTATGGCTGGGGCAAGGGTATACCTCTCCATATACAGGCGAGATGATCCCACTGAGCAAACTCTTTACCACTGCCTATCAGATCGAGCATGTGATTCCACAGAAGAGGTACTTCGATAATTCTTTAAGCAACAAGGTTATTTGCGAGTCAGAAGTAAATTCCCTAAAAAGTGACAAAACTGGAATGGAGTTTATTCTTCACCATGGAGGAGAGCGAATAGAAATTGGCCAAAATAGATCAGTAAAAGTCTTAAAAGTTGAACAGTACGAAAAGCACTGTAAACAGTACTTTGCCAAGAACAGAACGAAGCTCAACAACCTGCTAAGTGAAGACATCCCAGAGGGCTTCATCAACCGACAGCTCAACGACAGCCGTTATATCAGCAAGCTAGTCAAAGGACTACTGAGCAACATGGTGCGGGAAGAAAACGAAACGGAAGCCACCTCACGTAGAGTTGTGAGCACGCCAGGAGCCATCACCAACCAGCTCAAAAACGACTGGGGACTACACGACAAGTGGAACGAGATCGTAGCACCCCGCTTCGAGCGACTCAATGAACTGACCAATACCAATGAATATGGTGAATGGGACAGCAACATCAATGCCTTCAGAGCCACAGTCCCTGAGGAGCATGCCCGAGGCTTCAACAAAAAACGTATCGACCACCGACATCACGCACTCGATGCACTCGTGATCGCTTGCACCAGCCGTCAACACATCCAGTATCTCAATAGTCTAAACAACGAAAAGACAAGGCACGAACTACAGCCAACCCTCTTGATCAAAAACGAGAAGGGCCACTTTACCAAGACCTTCCAAATGCCATGGAAAGGTTTTGCACCACAGGCCAAAGACAAGCTGGAAACTACCATCATCAGCTTCAAACAAAACCTACGCGTGATCAACAAAGCCAGCAATAAAACCTGGCAGTGGGTGGAGCGCAACGGACACAAGAAAAAAGAACTCGTACCCCAAACCATAGGCGACCACTGGGCCATCAGAAAGCCAATGCATGACCCCATGCCATATGGCAAGGTAAATCTATGGTTTGATGTACTTGATATCGACAAAAGCCTTTCCAAACGACATCTCATCATAGACCCAGAGATTAGAGCAAGAGTTGAAGATGTCTTTATCCAAAACGATTCATCATCTGGAAAAACTGTCAAATATTTGAAATCAAACCCAATCCTAGACAACCTTGGATTGCCTGTAAGGAAAACACACTTTAAGGTAAGCAACAACAAATACGGGAAACGTCAAGCCATAGATTATCTAGCCGATGATAAGTATAAGGGTGTTTTAAAAAAAATCTATAAAGTAGCTGATTATAGTCTTCAAATAGATTTAGTCATGCACCTGAACCAAGACTTCACAAATCCTAAGAATGCTTTTTCACCTGAGGGTATTGAAATCTTTAATGAGAACAGGAAGGCAAAAGGACTGGCACCAGTTTACAGAATAAGAATTGTTGAGTCAAGTTCAGCTCGATTTGACCTCAGCAAAAAGAGTGATAAATCTCATAAAAAAATGGAAGCTGCCGAAGGCACCAACCTTTTCTTCGCCATCTACTGGGACGAAGAGAGTCAATCACGCAGCTACGAAACGGTCCCCTTACATGCGGTGATCGCACACCAGAAGCAAGTCGCACATCTACCAAAAGCGGAACGCACACCAATTCCGGTCAATCCCGAAAAAGGCCGACTGCTATTCACCCTTTCCCCCTATGATCTGGTCTATGTACCTACTCAGGAGGAAATAGACAGCCCACACTTGGTAGACTTCACTCAGCTAGATACTAATCAATCTGGCAGAGTGTATAAGATGGTGAGTACTACTCAGGGGAAATTAGATTGTGTGGTCAATTTTTATGCAAAAGAAATTATCAAGAATGAAATGGGTAGTAATAACAAAAACCAAAACACCATGGATGGACTAACTCAAATCAAAGAAGTCTGTTGGAAACTTACCATTGACCGCCTGGGTAACATCACTCATGTAACTAACCACCTCGGCCAGATCGTCCAGGTGGGGGAATATTGATACAATAAATAACCAATAGACCTGACAGGTTTTAGAAACCTGTCAGGTCTAAACCTATAAACCAACAACCATGCAATCCGAAACCTACTACCATATTTATAATCATGCGAATGGATCCGAAAACCTCTTTCGGTCTCAGGAGAATTATCGCTACTTCTTGCAGCAGTGGAGTAAGTATATAGAGCCCATAGCGGAGACTTATTGCTATTGCCTGATGCCTAATCATTTTCATGTACTGGTTAGGGTTCGAAGTGAGGATGAAGTATTGCAGTTTTTTAGATTAAAGCAACCAGCCCTCCAAGGGTTCGGAACCCTTGGAGGGTTTTCTGCTATCATCAGCCGACAGTTCTCTCATTTATTCAATAGCTACACTCAGGCTTACAATAAGATGTACAGTCGAAAAGGCAGCCTCTTCATGTCCAACTTCAAACAAAAAGAAATCACCACCGACGACTACCTTTCTAAAATAATCCATTACCTCCATCACAACCCCGTCCATCATCGCTTTTGCAAACATTACAAAGACTGGCCCCACTCCTCCTATCATGCATTGATAAGTAATCAACACACTCGTCTTCAGCGACGGGCGGTATTAGAATGGTTCGGGGGCAAAGAAGAATTCACAAAGTTTCATCAGCAAAATATTGAGTATCCAGAACAGATTAAACTAGAATAAAATACTATTTAAACCTGACAGGTTTCAGAAACCTGTCAGGTCTAAAAGAATCACGACAATTGAACAACCATGATCAAGCGAACCCTATACTTTGGCAATCCAGCCTACCTCAGCACCAAAGACCAACAGATGGTCATCTCCTTTCCCGAGGAGGAAAAAGAAAAAGTCAGCATCCCTATCGAAGATATAGGGGTAACCATTTTAGACCACTATCAGGTCACCATCAGCCAGGCGCTGATACACAGACTGATGGAAAACAACGTAGCACTAATCACCTGCGATGACAGACACTTACCCACTGGTCTACACCTGAACCTATCGGGTCATACCCTGCAGCAAGAACGCTTCACCGCACAACTGCAGGCCACTGAACCCACCAAAAAACGACTTTGGCAGCAAGTGATTAGCAGCAAAATCAAAAACCAGGCAGCCCTGCTTGAGGCCATCTATCAAGATCATGAAGCCTTGCTTCGCTGGTCCAAACAGGTGAAGTCCGGTGACCCGGACAATCTGGAAGCCCGCGCTGCGGCGGTTTACTGGAAGAAGCTCTTTACCGCCCATACGGACGACTTCAAAAGAGGGAGGTTCGAAGACGAACCCAACAATATGCTCAACTATGGCTATGCCATCCTACGAGCCATTGCTGCCAGATCGCTGGTGGGATCAGGCCTACTCCCCACCTTTGGCATCCATCACCACAACCGCTACAATGCCTACTGCCTGGCCGATGACATCATGGAGCCCTACCGCCCCTTCGTAGACGAGCTGGTGCTCTCCATCATGGACATGGAGGACATAGACATCTACGACCTCTCACCAGAGCTCAAAAAACACCTACTACAGCTCCCTACCATAGACGTAATGCTAGGCAAAGAACGTAGACCGCTGATGGTCGCCATGCAACATACCACAGCCAGTCTGGCCGAATGTCTACTTGGCAATCGCGACAAGTTGAAACTCCCCGAACGATGCAAACCTATCGCCTGAACCAATACCGAGTCATGTGGGTCATGGTGTTTTTCGATTTGCCTACGGATACCAAAAAGGACCGTAGGAATGCGGCGCTCTTTCGCAAGCGTTTGCTCAAAGACGGCTTTCGCATGTTTCAGTTTTCGATCTATCTCAGGCACTGCCCCAGCAGGGAAAATGCCGCTTTGCATATCAAAAGAGTAAAGAAGAGTCTACCACCGGATGGCTATGTGGGCATCATGATCATTACCGACAAGCAGTTTGGTAACATGGAGCTCTTCTATGGCAAAAAAGAAAAGGAACTGCCCGAGACACCACAGCAACTCTCTTTGTTTTGATACAAAAAAACCTGACAGGTTTCGGAAACCTGTCAGGTTTTACGTTCCTTTTACACCGAACAAACAACCTCTAAAACACAACAGCACAGGCAGTTAAACCTACCTGTGCTGTACAAGATACCAATCTGTTAGCCAATCACAACAGGCCATGCTAGGGATAGTTTTTTTGAATGGCTGTACAAGATACCAATCTGTTAGCCAATCACAACTAAGGCGCTACGGTGCCTTTGGCTAGGGCGGCTGTACAAGATACCAATCTGTTAGCCAATCACAACCGTATGTAGGTGATAGTTTCCATTAAAAGGCTGTACAAGATACCAATCTGTTAGCCAATCACAACCGTTGATCGCTATCTTTTGAAAAGACTTTGGCTGTACAAGATACCAATCTGTTAGCCAATCACAACCATGGGTTGTATATTGTTTATCTTTATGAGCTGTACAAGATACCAATCTGTTAGCCAATCACAACTAAAATCACAGATTACAAGTAATGGCAAGAGCTGTACAAGATACCAATCTGTTAGCCAATCACAACGAGAGAGAACGCAGACATTGTGCAATTTGGGCTGTACAAGATACCAATCTGTTAGCCAATCACAACGAGCATCTGTAATAGAGAAATCAGCAAAGGCTGTACAAGATACCAATCTGTTAGCCAATCACAACAGTATGCAGTAATAGCGAAGGTAGAAAACGGCTGTACAAGATACCAATCTGTTAGCCAATCACAACTAATGTATTGATTATAGATACTGGTACAGGGCTGTACAAGATACCAATCTGTTAGCCAATCACAACACCCGTCAAATAATCCGATTCTTACCTAAGGCTGTACAAGATACCAATCTGTTAGCCAATCACAACGGGTTGCCTCCCGAAGGTCTGCCCCTTCAGGCTGTACAAGATACCAATCTGTTAGCCAATCACAACTCTATCCTGATGAACCAGAAGGAATGGCTGGCTGTACAAGATACCAATCTGTTAGCCAATCACAACATCAAGGTTCTCGATAAGTGTCTGAATGTTGCTGTACAAGATACCAATCTGTTAGCCAATCACAACCTTATGCACCTGCACATACAGCTGGCCCCAGCTGTACAAGATACCAATCTGTTAGCCAATCACAACGGATCATAGTCTTCGTGCTTGTTCTTGTCTGCTGTACAAGATACCAATCTGTTAGCCAATCACAACTCAGTGATGGTGTACTGTAGAAAGATGTCTGCTGTACAAGATACCAATCTGTTAGCCAATCACAACTGACTTGGACAAAAGAAAATCAAGGCACATGCTGTACAAGATACCAATCTGTTAGCCAATCACAACACGAACAATTATCATCAAGAAGCTTGATAAGCTGTACAAGATACCAATTTGCTCATACGCACAAGCATGCCGCACATCCCCTCGCGAATCTCCTGCGTCGATTTGTTAGCCCACCTAAGATAGTGAAAAGTCTGAAAGTGAAAAGTTGAAAGCCTGCCTGTCGTTAGTCTGGTTGAAAGTTCATGAGCCCATCACTTATGAGAAACCCAAGCCGTCTAGCTACCAGGTACTTTGTACTCTATACTATGTACTTCTCAAGAATGCCGCACATCCCCTCGCGAATCTCCTGCGTCGATTTGTTAGCCCACCTTAGATAGTTGAAAGTGAAAAGTTAAAAGCTTTCCTGTTGGTAGACTGGTTGAATGTTGATGAACCTAACGCTTATTGGAAACTCCTCTAACTACTAGATACTAAGTACTAAAATCTAGCTTTCCCTTTCTGCCTTTTCGAAAGCTCTGACCCTTCTCTGGTTCAGGTCTTGCTTTCTTACACGTCCACCTATGATCTTCAAATCTTCAGGGATCTTTGCGATGGGTTTCTTTATTGGTTTCATATACTTACAACTAATTCTAATTTGGATATCCCTAATATAAAGCTCATTTTTAACACTAACTTATTCCACAATATCATTCGAAAGCTTACCTGATGAAAAAATCCACTTTCCTACTCCTAATTTCTCTCTTACCTACTTGCCTCTCCGCTCAGGATTGGGCCAGCATCAAATCCAATGCAGTACCAGTAGTGGCGGATGCCAGTAGTTTTGAGTCACCGCAGGCGCTACCTCTCGCGACCTTGGGTTGGGAGGATGGTCTACATCTATCGGCAGATGGATTGACCCTCTACTGCACCTATGTACCGCTCGACTTTCTCTCCTTTGCCCTCAATGGCAGCCTACCCAACGATTTCAGCGCAGATTATGATCGTGGCGCGCCAGACTTTGGTATGGACCTGAGTACGAATCCCATCGGGGCAAACGAATGGCTGCACTCTGATGTACTGATCAGTGAACGCGCCTCCCTTTCTGATCCCTTTGAGAGCTGGACCTTGTCTAATATGACCCGCAACTTCTACAGCGAGGGAGCACCCACTCCTGCAGTGGATCTCAGCGGTCAGGTAGAATACATGCTCTTCACCAGCAACGACAGTGAGGGCAACAATCAGGACATCTGGATCATGGAAACCAGCGACAGCAACCCTACAGGAATCGGCACAGCTCTCCCCTCACCTATCAACAGCACCTACAACGAAGACAATCCGCACTTGATTCGCTTGAGTGACCAGGAGCTGATCCTTTTCTTCGACAGTGACAACCGACCCGGTGGTGAAGGCGACATAGACATCTGGTACAGCCAGAGCACAGACAATGGCAGCAGCTGGTCAGACCCCAGCAACCTCAGCAGCATCAACAGTGCCGAGCGCGAACATCAGCCCTTCCTTCACCAGCAAGGCAGCACTTGGCATCTGTACTATGCCGCCTACCACAGCGATGGCAAACTGGCGATCTTTCGATCTATCAAAAATGGAGAGGGCTGGGACAGCTGGGCCACACCAGAGTTGGTGATCAGCTCAGGAACCGCCGCAGGTATCGGCGAGCCTACTCTGAGTCGTCAGGGCGATCTCAGCTTTGTCGTGGTGACAGAAGATCCCAACGCCAACAGCAGTTTCGATCACTACGATTCGGACCCCTGGATGGCCAAAAGCAAGACAGTATTGAATAGTCCAATAACAGAAACTCATTCAATCCAACTCTACCCCAACCCTGCCCAGCAGTCCATTAATCTGATCGCTACAGACAGTGATTTCCCCGTGACTATCTCCTCAGTTTTGGGACAAAAAGTGATGACAGTGAGAGAACCAAAGAACAGTCTCTCTTTGGCTCATTTACCGACTGGCATTTACCTCCTGCAGACACAGACAGGAGAAACGCTACGCTTGATTAAGGATTAGCTTTATTTGGTATTCACCACAAACTCCATGGCCTCTTTGCGATTGGACACACCTAGCTTATCGTAGATGTTTTTTAGGTGATATTTCACGGTATTGACAGAGACACAGACCTTGTCAGCAATCGCGGTGTTGCTCAGGTCACTGATGGCATGTTGTAGTATTTCAATTTCCCTTTCGGACAGGGAGCGATTGAGCTTTTCGTTGAGGGCCTGCAGATCAAGTGCTGAAGTATCGCCTTTCAGTACCACCCTGATTTGCATCCGCAGCTCGTTGATTTCGGCCTGCAGCAGTTTCTTTTTCATCCTGAAACGAGAAATCAATCCTGCAATGATCGCTATGGAGGACAAAATGCTCAGTACCAGAATAATCGTAAGCAGCGTGATGCGCTGTTGCCGGGCCTCCAATTCTAGCTGAGCCTTTTCGTTCTGTAATTTCAACAGTTCATTCTCGTGCTCCATCTGATCAAACTGATAGATGAGTTCCATTTTCCTGAGTTCTTCTCGGTTGTTGATCGCCGTAATCGAATCCCTCAGATCCAGCATCTTTTCCTTCGTCATCAGTACCATGCGCTCCTTGCCCTGCTGCTCGTACAGCTCCGCCAATAGCTCGTAGCTATCTCTGGCTTCAGCCATTAGCTCAGCCTCTTGGCAAAGGATTAGGTTGTTTTCCAACACGTTTTGAGCCAGCACATAAAAGTTCTGCTTGATGTAAGCTTCCGCCAAAATCAGATTGGATTTGGCCAGTCGATCGGCCGATTGGTTCATATCCAGTTCTTGCTGCAATTGCTGTATTGTCTGACTGGCCTGATCATACCGTCCCTGCTTCAGATCTAATTCAGCGAGTGCCAGTTGCGTATCCATATGCCGCAGCGAATCTCTGGCATCCTGAAAGAGCACCATGGCCTCCTCCAGGTATGCCTGCGCACTGTCGTATTGCTGCTTTTCAGTAAACACCAGGCCGATCAACTTGTACCGAATGGCTTTGGAGTTGGCATTTCCTCCTTCTTCTCTCAGCAGTTCCAGTGATTCTTTGGCATAGGCCAGCGCCTTGTCCAAATCACCCAGCTCTACCTCCAGACTGGTCATCAGCGTCAGATCAAAGCCCAGGGCAGAGGTATCTTTTCTAGCCACATCGATCTGATAGGCTTTTTGGAGCATAGTCAGCGATTGATCCAGCTGTCCCAGATCGCGAAATACTGATCCTAGATTATAATAACTGGTCGCTATCTCTACCGTGTCATTTAGATCCTGAGCCATTTCGAGAGATCTCTGGAAGTGCGGGAGTGCCCGCTCGTAAAAATGAAACTCGCGATAGCAAAACCCGATGTAGCTATGGGTCTCCTGAACCAAAGACTGATATTGAATATCCGACTGGTCGGCGTATTGCAGCGTATTGAGATAATCTTTCAAACTCAACTCCAACTCTCCTATATAATAATAAGCATCCGCCCGCATAGCATAGATCTCAGGGCGATGATTGAAATCCTCCTGTACAGCTATCAGGGAATCTGTGAGTTGGATCAGCTCTTCATATTTCTCAGCCTGGTAGAGCGACTGGATAGAATCATACAATTGGGCATAAGTACTGGAGCAAATCAAAAGGCCCAGTGTCAAAAGAGATATTGCTGGTTTGGTCAGGTTCATTAGGTTACTTACATATAATCGAAAAACTAAGATAGTGGATTTTGAGGCGAAGAGTCAAAGCCTGACCCGGCAAAATCACTCTGAAACGCTTGAGAGCACGTTCCAAACCTTCAAGCCTGCTAGTTCTTTGACATCTGCTTTTTCCTCGATTAGGTAGTCTCCTCCCACCCTTTCGGTAACTGAGGCACTGATTAGCAATTCGCCTGACTCAGCATACTCGCTCATGAAATGGGCCGTATTCACCGCCTCTCCCCAGACATCATATTTCATCTGTTTTCGTCCCACGACCCCTTCAAATGCTCCCCCAACACAAACGGCAGATGCCTGAGCCAGAGCCACACTATGATCTTTGGCGTACCGTCTTACAATCTCCCGTATCTCCAGACCAAATTGCAGCAATCGTTTGACATTCTCATGTGAGGACTCTGCATAAGACATGGCCATATAGTGGTGCCCCACTGTAGAAACTCTGACAATCTGATGCCGCTCAGCTGCTTCGTCCAGCAAGTCTATCAGGTCATTCAGGATTTGCATCGTATGTCCAGGTGCCAATTCTCTTGACAGCACAGTAAACCCCACCAAATCACCGTAAAGTATGGCCAGCTCTTCATGACGCTCTACCAGATCACTCTTCCCTTCTTTCCATTTCTTGTAGAATTTCTCCGGGAGGATTTGCTGTATATACTTATCCATTCTTTGTTACTTAGTTCAGGTTCAACTTATTCAAATATAAGTCTTGATTGAAAAAGCGAATAAGATGAGAGGGATTATTAAGGACCATTCTGTATTTCTGGGGATTGGTAAATTCACTCATAAATTTTGAATAGTCCAAACAGGAAGAATCATACATTATTTGTCAATGCTCTAAACTGTATTCTAAAGGCATTGACCTTGGTGTTGAAGAATTCATCTGATCGCTTCTACTCCGATTGTTGAAGAAGTTTAAAATCAAGCTGTACTGATTCAATAGACAAATTTATTTTCTAATCCCTAGAGTAATTCACAATTAAGGGTTCAATAAAAGTTTTTCTCTCTCCTGATTCTCCATTCTATTAGAAAATCCTATCTTCAATCTTTAAAATTCAATTATTCCTATTTCCTTGTATTTAGCAAAAAAAGGCATCCCGTTTATTCTCGTGGCATTAATCATTAGCCAGATTGCTTCAGCAGGAACTATTAGTGGTACTATTACCAATCAGGACGATGAAGCACTCCCCTACGCCTCCCTTTATATCGCAGGCACTACCATAGGGACAACCAGTAATATAGAAGGGAAATACACCCTGCAGTTGAAACCTGGTAATTACACCATTGTATTTCAATATGTAGGCTATAAAAAGGAAGTAAGAAATCTTCAGATCACGGATTCCGAAACAATTCTTAATGTTGTCATGCAACCAGAAACCCTCCGCTTAGAAGAAGTGGTGGTTAATGCAGAGAACGAAAATCCCGCCTATGAAATAGTCAGAAGCACCATACGCTCAAAAAAACGGTTTCAGGAAGAAATAACAGCCTATAAGTGTCAAGTCTACATGAAGGGACTTCAAAGACTCGACACAAAGCCAAATCGCATATTAGGTGTAAATATCCCGTTGGATACAGGCATCGTTTACCTTTCAGAATCTGTGTCTGAATTACAATTTCACCAACCCAATCATGTATCAGAGCGGATGATTTCTTCAAAGGTTAGTGGCAATCAAGGATCATTCAGCTTCAACCAGGCCTCAGAAACACTTTTTTCCATCTATGACAACTTATTCAAAGTAGAGGAGATCAATGAGCGGGGATATGTTTCTCCATTGGCCAACAACGCCTTTTTCTTTTATGACTACCAACTAATGGGAGTCGTTCAGGAAGGAGATTTCTTGATAAATAAAATCAAAGTCATTCCCCGAAGAGCCAACGACCCTACTTTCAGTGGTTACCTTTATATCATCGAGGATCTGTGGCGCGTTTCAAAACTGGAATTGACCTTAACAAAAGAACATCAACTGGAGTTTCTGGACATTCTTACCGTCAAGCAAGTTCATGCTCCGATCAGGGATAGTGTTTGGGTGATGCTATCACAGAATTTCCAATTTCATCTAAACACTTTTGGCTTCAAAGGTTCTGGGTATTTCAATGCCAACTACTCTGACTATCAAGTGGAACTTAACCCTAAATACATCAAAGCAATTAAAAATGATCAGAGCAAGGAGGCGGATGACAATAAATCGACTTACTCAGATCGAAAATCTGCTAAGAGCATCGACCTTGAGCCTAGAGATTTTAAAAATGAAATCTTGAAAATTGAAGTTGGAGCCAATGAAAGGGATGATGAATATTGGTCCAAAGTCAGACCTGTCCCTCTGACAAAAATCGAGAGACTAGACTATCAAAAGAAGGACAGTATCGAGGTTTTTAAACAGAGCAAGGCTTACAAAGATTCGATGGATGCAATTACCAATGAGTTGACCTTAGGAAAGGTGCTTTACACCGGATATAGATATGAAAATAGCCAATCTCAATTCTACCTTTCCTTTCCATCCTTAATTCGAACTTTGCAATACAATACAATAGAAGGATTGGTGGTCAACTTAAGAACCCGATTAACCCGATACGATGACCACAACGTGAAGAACCATTTCACTCCTGAGATTAGATATGGCTTCTCCTCCGAACGACTCTACGGCCAAGCATTCTATGAGCAAAAGCTCAATCATCAAAAGTTTCAGGCTTTCACCATTGGAGCGGGGCATTTTATTCGACAATTCAATTCAAACGGAATCCCTCCTTTTATCAACTCAATGGAAACTTTATTGAATAGAAGGAACTATATGAAGGCCTATGAAAGAACTTTCGTTGGACTCGAATATCAGCAAGAAATCATCAATGGATTTTTTATTCGACCACAGTTGGTCTATTCTCAAAGAAGCCCACTCAGCAATCAAATTGATTACTCCTTCTTCTATCAAGACACGAGAGAGTTCAGTTCCAATGTACCCGAAAACATCTATGGATCGACCGCATTCACGAGTCATCAATCCCTTTTTTTTGAATTGAGCACTTCCATTCGTTTTGGTCAGAAATACATCACTACTCCTTACAAGAAAATCATAGCAGAAAACAAGTACCCAAAACTGAACATCAAATACAGTAAAGGTTTGAACATACTAGGTTCGGACATTGATTTTGATAAAGTATCATTAAAAATAGAGGATGAATTACCCTTTGGGTTGATCGGTAGAAGTGAATATATAATGGGGGGCGGGACATTTCTGAATAACAAAAATTTGAAATTCATGGATTTCAATCACTTCAACACGAATGCCTCCATATTGGCCAACTTTGATGATGATTACTTCCAGTTACTGGATTACTACAATTATAGCACCAACGACTATTGGCTGGAAGGACACTACATTCACCACTTTAATGGGTTCATCATCAATAAACTGCCCTTGATTCGAAAATCAAAAGTACAATCGGTAGTTTCTCTACATTATCTCCATACAGACAAGGTAGACAGCTACCTAGAATTAGGAGTCGGAATAGAGCATATATTCAAATTATTCCGCGCTGACTACTTCACCTCATTTGACAGAGGCAATTTCCAATCACATGGCATACGATTGGGCTTTGGGTTTTGATAAGGTATGGAATCGAAAAGCTCAAATCATCGATTCCATACTCATCAAGAAACAACAAGGTTATGATACTAACCTATAGTGTGCTTTTAATTTTATCTAAAAACTGATCTTGAAACATCCATGTAAAATCAGGAGCAATATCTAATTCTTTCCCTTCAAAATTGGCTTTGAAATAAACCACATTTCCAAACTCAGCGGCTTCCTTTTCCAAGTAGCTTTTCATCTCATTTTGAGGCATGACATCTACGCTAGGCACATGTCCAAAAAGATCTACGTCCAGATAATTGGAAAACTGCGTCACTACTGCTGCAGACACTATGTTATCCAACTCGGTTAAAAAACCATCTCTTAAGATCTTCTTTTGTTCTTCACTACCATTTTGCAGGCCGGGAGGTAAGCATACCTGATTGATTTTTTCAATCTCATCTTCAGTAAAGATCAAATGACAAACGCCTTGCAACTCACCGATCAAGGCAGTGCGCAAAACATGCAGTTGGGCATTTTTGTCACTCGAGTTCAATCGAGGAGATTTCTGAATGGAATCTGCTCCAAAATCTACTTTGTTGATTGAAATTGGAGTTTTCAATAGACTCGTCAATGTACCAGAGGCACAGCTTAGCCCATCATTGATCAATTTTGCAGCCACTAGCTGCTCCTTTTGTTCTAATTCTAGTATCATAACCTTACTTGTTTATTTCCTGTGTTTCTTTTTTGCTAAATCATGTAATACCAGCGGTATATCTTTCAACGAACAAACCCTGTCCGCTGCTCCTAATGCTATGGCCTCCTTAGGCATCCCAAACACGACACAACTGGCCTCATTTTGGGCCAAGGTATAGGCGCCGTTTATTTTCATCTTTAAGAGCCCTTCCGCCCCATCTTTTCCCATTCCAGTCATAATCAAGCCTATGGCTTTCTCCCCCAACTGATTGGCGGCAGAGTCGAACAGAACATCCACTGAAGGAATATGTCCAGAGACCTTTGGTCCTCCTAACAACTTGATTCTATAACCATTTCCTGCCTTGACCATCGTCAGATGTTGATCCCCTGGAGCGATGTATACTGTACCAGCAGTTACCATTTCATTGTTCTCCGCCTCTTTTACATGGATGGCACAAGTGTCGTTCAAGTACTGAGCATACTGCCCCGTAAATTCTACTGGCATATGCTGAACTACCAATATGGGAGGGAAATTAACCGGGAGTTGAAGCAATACTTCTTTCATGGCTTGAGTCCCACCTGCTGATGCCCCAATACAAATGACAGTATCTATTTTCTCATTGGCACCAACTGCAATGGGTACCAACTTCTTTGGTCTATCAACCAACAACTCTGAACGCTTTGGCAGATTTTCATTTCCAAAAGTCCTGACCATATCGATCAATTCTTTTTCCTGAAGCATGGTTGATTTCAAGTTTTGAAAGTCAATGACAGGTTTATCCATTACTGCCACTGCACCATATTCAAGCGCTCTCACGCCTATTTCTGGATTCTTCGTTATGAGCGATGAAAATACTATGGTTGGAATAGGATGCTGATTCATCAACTTCTTCAAAAAAGTCAACCCATCCATTCGAGGCATTCTAACATCCAACAATATCACATTAGGCTTTACCTCTCGCAATATCTCTACTGCCTCATAGGCATCATGTGCAGCACCTACCACTTCGATATCGCTGCTTTGTGAGAAGACAAATTCCATCATCTTCTGCACAGAGCGCGAATCATCTATGATTAATATCTTTATTTTGCTGCTCACTTCTTCTCCTTATCTTGCCCTACAAAGCGCATTTTGACAATTCCACTTTGGGTATCAAAGATGATCTTTCTTCCTCTTTGTCCTCCGGTACTCTCGGCTACCAGTCTGATGCCATGCTCCTTCAAAAGGTCCTTGGCCACTACTGTATTCCTATCTCCTATTCTAGCTGTAAAGTCCACCTGATTTGCCCCTCCAAAAATCTTGGCTACCATATTTTCAGTCTTGCAGTTTTTGCGGTGCATTTCTTTGATGAGCTTCTCTATAGCGATATTGCCAAACTTAGCTGTAGCCAAACCATTTCCATTCCAAAAGGGAAGCATGTAATGATTCATGCCACCTATCTGCCTTTTAGAATCATACAGACAAACAGCAATACATGAACCTAACACTGTGGTAACCTCGGTCTGCTGCCCTGCCACAAATAGATTGGAAGGATACAAAAAGTGTTTCGCTATTTTATCTACGGCATTCAAAAGCTCTGCTCGTCAGAATCCAAAAACAGTTCAAAGTCATCCTCTTCATAAATCTCTTCATCCTGAGATTCCAAAACAGCGGGCAATGACACAGTAACCTCTGTACCCTTTCCAGGTTGAGAATGTATCTTGAGTGATCCATCCAATAGATCAACCAATGCATGAACGACTGACAAGCCTAGGCCATGTCCACCGTAATTCTTAGTGGTACCGGCATCCAGTTGATTAAATCTGTCATAGATATCGCCCAGATCCTCTTCGGATATACCTACACCATTGTCCGAAACACTAAAAACCAACTGTCCATCACTATTCTTAGTCAGATCAACATTGACCTGGCCATTGTTAGCATCACAAAATTTATGAGCATTGGATATCAGATTGGATAAAATTACAAGAAGCTTACCTCTATCCGACACCATCGATTCGTTAATATCCGCATCAACCACGCAAGCAATTTTCACATCGCCAAGCTGACTTTGAACCATCGACACAGCCTCACCAATCACCTCAACACAAGTAAACTTACTCTTGGACATTCTAGCCTCTCCAGCTTCCAACTCAGCAGCCATGAACAGGTTTTGGAGTTGAAAATTCAAGGCAGAAGCCTCTTTATATACCAGTTGAGTATTCCTCATTCTGGATTCCATTTCAGTATCAGTAGCCAGGTTTACCCTCAACAATCCTATGATAGAAGTCATCGGGTTATTGATCTCATTCTTAATATTGGATAGGAAATGAGATTTCAATTCTTCGGATTGCAATAGCTTATCATTGACTGTTTTTAGGTCAGACATGAATTGTTTCTGCTCAGAAAGCAATCGATTCTTTTCTTCAATTCTGATCTGGAGTTCCTCCAGCAGTTGTTCGTCTGTAAGCTGACTCATAGTGATTTTTGGTAAATAGTAGGTTTGATTAACTTAAGATCATCGTGATTTCTAAAAAGCGATTCTGAGTGTCCGACAAAGAGGTATCCTCCAGGGCGCAACTTCTTTACTAATCTCGCGATTACCTTTTCCTGATTGGGACGATCAAAATAGATTAAGACATTTCGACAAAATATGATGTCATAACTGTCTTCCATTTTGTAGTCCTCATCCATTAGATTAAGTCTACCAAACTTTGTTTTGGCTCTCAATTCTGGCTTAACTCTTACAAGTGGCTTTTTGGGATCCTTGCTTCGAAGAAAATAGTCTTTCTTCATTTGCTGCGGCAAATTGATGATACGGCTATTGTTATAAACACCATCAATTGCTGTTCTCAAAGCATCTACTGATATATCTGTCCCGGATACGGTATAGTTTCGGTGACTCAACCCATGCTTTTTCATGTATTCTTCCATCACTATCGCGATGGTATAAATTTCTTCTCCTGTAGAGGCTGCCGAGCTCCAAATTTTAATCTCTGTAGATCTTTTTTCAGCAAACAACTCAGGCAATACGCGCAAATTCATAAAATCGAAGTGAGCAGACTCTCTGAAAAAATCCGTTTTGTTGGTAGAGACGGCATTGATCATTTTGACTACTTCGTCTGTCTCTTCATCGCAGAGCACCATATCGATATACTCGGCAAATGTGTTAAGATTCAACTCCTTTAGTCGCTTTTGCAATCTACCTTCTACCATCACTTTCTTATGATCCGGTAGTTTGATTCCGTAATTGCTAGTAATGAATGAGCTCAATTTTTTAAACTCCGACTGGCTCAACGCCTTACGCATCAAAGATTGATTCACTTCTGTATTTAAATTAGGTGATTTCATTGGTTATTAAGGATTTAAAAACTCTCAAAATCTGAATCTGAAGCACCAGATGTACTTCCAAGATCCAATTCAATCCCTTTAATTTTCCTCTTTTCTTCATTGACTCTAACAGGACGAGCTACTGTAGGCTTCTTCTCTGTAGAAGTCACTGGTTTTGTAGTTACCTTAGGTTCGGTCTTAGGAGCCTCTTTCTTATCGACTTTACTTTCCTGGTGTTTGACCCAATCCTCCAGTTTAGCACTGTTGTCTTTTTTGCCTGATTTATTCTCAGCTGTAAAACTTACAGTACTAGCTCCATCTATCTCTTCATCTACTTGAAAGAAAGAAATCATATCAGTCAATTGATCTGCAAGGCTATTTAATTCCTCTGCATTGGCAGCTAGCTCCTCTATGCTAGAAGCGTTTTGCTGAGCCACATCATTTAGTGTTTGAACAGCATTATTTATTTGTTCTGCACCGTTATTTTGTTCCACACTACTATTAGCAATTTCACGCACCAGTTTGGCTGTGGCCTGAATCTCTGGCAACACTTTTTCCAGCATTTCACCAGACTCAGTCGCGGTATTTACACTACCTAGAGACACCTGATCTATTTCATTGGCAGCCAATTGACTTCTTTCGGCCAAGCGTCTGATTTCAGCTGCCACTACTGCAAAGCCCTTACCATGCTCACCTGCTCTTGCAGCCTCTACTGCAGCATTTAGTGCCAACAAGTTAGTCTGACGAGAGATCTCTCCTATGATGGAAATCTTGTCAGTAATTACTTTCATTGAGTTAACTGTTTTCTTCACAGCTTCATTGCTCTCATTCAGTCTCTCTACACCTGATACAGCCATTCGCTCTGTCTCCTGTGCATTCTTAGTGCTCTGTTCGATGTTAGCAGCCATTTCTTCTACTGATGCTGAAATCTCTTCTGCAGAACCTGCCTGCTCAGAGGAGCCTTCGGCCATCAACTGAGTTGTCTTATTCACCTCCATACTTGCAGTAGTCATGGATTTGGTACCTTCTTTAACAGCGGCGATAATATGCTTCAATTTGGTCGTCATCTTACCAAAATTATCAAGCAAGTCTCCCAATTCGTCATCCGAATATTTTTCGATTTTCACATTGAGATCACCTTGCGACACCTTGCCTATTGCATCAGTAGCAACTTGAACAGATTTATTGATAGCTCTAATAACAATTAATGCAGTAAGAGCCGATGCAAATAGACCAATGATCACCACTATTAAAACCAAATTTATAGCCTGTTCCTTTTCAGCCTCTACTACCTTGGAAAGGTCTACAATCAAGGAAGAAACTGCTGGCTCTACCTTGTGAACAGCAGCCCTAAGCTCTGCTCTTAAACCTTCGTTTTCGCTATAACCAATAAGTTTGTCCATATCGATCACATTCAAAAAAGTCTTTTTGTAGTTTTCGAGGTATTCTATATGCTGTGCTTCAGCCTCTCCTATCATTTGATCAACCAGACTTACCAACTTGTCTCGATATTTCAAATCAGCTCTGAGGAGATAATCCTTTTCATGACGTCTCAACATCAAAATATTAGTAAGGTTTCTCCAATCTGACATTTCGGCCTCCATTGTTTTGATGGCTTTTCTCATATCACCAATCAAACCCCAGTCCTGGAAACCTCTTTCTCGAGTTCCATTCACTAATCCAGAAAACTTTGAATCATATTCTCCGAAATAACTTCTTAGATCTTTGATTTTAGCTACATAGCCGTTTTCAATAATGACGTCATTAGATTCTAACCCATCCAAAAGAGACTTTACCTCTGCCAGTTTTTTGTGATACTTATCGATATTTTTACTTTGGCCACTTTCGTAGAAATCTGGATTTTTGCTCTCTCTGAGTAAAAAATCCTTTTCTGCACGTCTCATCTCCAAAGTACTGACCCAAATATCATTTACTCGGTCATTTACATCAGTCAATTCCTCGTATTTCGATATTGAGCTAAAGAACAGACTCAAAACGATTCCCAATACGGAAAACATCATGACGGCATAGATTATCAGTTTTAGTTTTATGGTCAATCTCATGATTTATTATTTTTTAGTTTGCAGCTTAGTTTCAACTATTTCTTCTTAGTCGATTTCTTAGGCTTAGCTTGAGTTTTAGTTGTTTCTTCTTTTTTTGTTTTGTCTTCTGGATGAATGGCCGATTCCAGTGCGATGATTTCATGGAGCGAGAACACTTGATCCAAATCCAAAATCATAGCGAAATGCTCGTCAGAAGAGAACATCCCAAGTATGAACTTTTCATATTCATTGGATTCAAATTTTGGAGCAGGCTTTACTTCATCAGCTCTCAGCCCTATTACTTCCTGCACCTCATCTACCAATACTCCTACTGCCAGTCTCTGGCCAGCCGCATTGATCTCTACCACAATCACGCAAGTATCTACAGTAAATTCGGTTGGCTTCATACCTAGCTTTACTCTGGTATCTACCAATGGCACCATATGGTTTCTCACATTGATCACTCCTGTCATATAAAGTGGAGACCTTGGAATCTTAGAGATTTTGGGCACTTCGATGATCTCTATCACCTTAGTCACATTAACAGCAAAAAGCTCTTTGTCAAGGATAAAGCTCAGTACGTTTTCTGGTATCTGTGTATCTATCTTGGTTTCCATCTTTTATGACTTTTTAGATTTGGCGTGTGATTGATTCTCTTTGTTATCGGCAGCATCCCCTTCGTCAAGGGCAAAAGTTTTATCAAGGTTGAGTAGCATGATGAACTTATCACCTTTTTTGAACATCCCTGAGACAAAGTCCAAATCAAACTTGGCGTCAATACTAGGAGAGCTTTGAATTTCAGCAGAAGGCACCGTGACTACCTCTTGTACTGCATCTACCAGCGTACCTACCAAGGTTTTTTCACCCTCTACTTCCATCTCGATCACCACAATACAGGTATCAACTGTTTCTTTGATAGGATCTAAACCGAACTTCACTTTAGTATCGATCAATGGCAAGATTTTACCTCTTAGGTTTTGAACTCCAGCCATATGCTTAGGTGCATTAGGTATGGGCGTGATGTTAGTCAGTTCCTGAATCTCAACCACCTTTTCTACCTCTACAGCAAAGGTCTCTTTGTCCAAATCGAAAGTCAAAAATGTCTTTTGATCAATCGTTTCTTTTACTTCAACATCTAATAGACTACTCATGATTAAGCTAGTTTTAGGTTTCCGTTTTTCTTCGAAATCAAATTGTTGGTATCCAGAACCAAAGCAATCTTGCCATCTCCCAGAATCGTCGCTCCTGAGACAAACTCCTGATTTCTGTAATACTTGCCGACGGGCTTCAATACAGCCTGGTACTCCCCTACGATCTCATCTACACAAAATCCGACTTCCTTGTCATGATCTTTGACAAGTATCACACTGTTGGTTTCTGGTGAAGTTTCTTCCGAAAGTTTAAACTCCCTTCTCAGGTCTATGTAAGGGAACTGTTTCCCATCCAAAGACACCACCGAGTTGAAATCGTTAACCACTTCGCTGCGTTTCATTTCGAAACACTTCTCTACACTAGAAAGTGGAATCACATAATCAGTAGCATCCACCTTCACCTGCAGTCCATCTATCACAGACAGGGTCAACGGCAAACCGATAATAATCTTCGTACCTTCTCCTAAGGTGCTTTCCACACTGATGTCTCCCCTCAAGTCCAACACGTTCTTTTTCACCACATCCATTCCTACTCCTCTGCCCGAAAGATCCGTTACATCCTTAGCCATTGAGAATCCTGGTACGAAGATCAAATTCAATAATTCCTTTTGGGACAACTCGTCTGCCTGGTCTATCAAGCCATTCTTGATTGCCTTCTGACGAATTTTTTCTGTATCGATTCCTTTACCATCGTCCTCAATCTGCACATACACCTTGGTGCCTGAGTAGTATGAACTCAGTTTGATAGTTCCCTTTTCAGGTTTGCCTCGTTGTGCTCTGATTTCCTTGGTTTCGATACCATGATCCAAACTGTTTCGGATCAAATGCATCAATGGATCGGCCAGGTTTTCGATTATAGTTTTGTCCAACTCTGTATCTCCACCTTCGGTGATGAAGTTGACAGACTTGTCAAGCTGAGCAGAAATATCTCTGACAGATCTGTGGAATCGAGTAAACAAATTCTCGATTTCCAACAGAGTCATGTCAAACGCTATATCCCTCAATTGTCGAGCGAGTTTTTCCATCTCGTCCGAAATCGCCTCTAAATTTGGGTCAAAATTGTTTTTGGCGTATAATGAAAGAGCCGCTTGTGTAGTGATCAATTCACTCACATGGTTCATCAATTCGTCTAATTTGTTGGAAGCAACACGGATGCTCGAAATGGCATCACCCTTCTCTCCTTTAGCTGCTGGTGCAGCTTTGGCGGTGGCTGTTGGTTCTGCATGTAGTTCATCTAACAGTTCCATTACTCTCGAATAGCTAAAGTCTTCTCCACTATGCATGGCTGGAAGTAAAGCCTGAAAAGCTTCATTTTCAAGAATATTCCCTTCACAAACATGCTTGATCTCCTTGACGTCTTCTTGCTGAGTAAAAATGAACACCTCTTGAATGTTACTCATGGGTTCGTCAGTAGCCAACAATACCTGCCAAGAAGTATAGCATTTGGTAGGATCGTAAGAGTCAGGAGAGTCTATGTTAATATAAGCATAAACCGCGGTATCTCCTATTTCTGTTAGCTCTTCTATCAGTAAAAATGGATTAGAACCATCCTTCAAAAACTCTTCTCCTGGCTTAAAGTATACATGGTAAGTATGTTGTCCAGGTTTGGCTTTTTTCGCTTTTTTCGGAGCATTACTTCCCCACTTAGAGCCACCTACTAGCAACTCATCTATCTTCGCAGACAAAACCTTGTCGTTTTCTTTGTCCTTTGGATCCGGTAAGTCAGGATTCATGATCAACACTTTGACATGATCCATGCACTTCAAAGTACAATCGATGATCTCTGCGGTCAATGGCATCATCCCTGACCTTACTTTGTCAAAGATGTTTTCCAGATTATGGATGAAATCCGTCACTTTTTTGGAGCCGATCATACCACTACTGCCTTTGAGCGTGTGTATAGAACGAAACAAAGCAGCAATCAAATTCTCGTCTTCGGGTGCCTGCTCTGCCTCCAATAGATTTTTTTCGATCTTCTCAAAAAGCTCAGTAGCTTCATCCATGAAGATTTTTCTCAGTTGTATTAGGTCTTTCTCTTTCATTACTTTCTGATCACTTTTTGTACAATCTTCAACAATCTATTTTGATCAAATGGCTTCTCAATCCAACCGGTCACTCCTTCTTTCTTAGCCACTAATTTCTTTTCGATATGGGACTCTGTGGTCAGCATCAATATCGGCGTGTACTTATACTGATCCATCTTTCTCACTTCCTTGACCAGACCTACCCCATCCATCTCTGGCATGAATAGATCCGTGATGATCAAAGAAACCCTGTCCTCGATTTTTTTAAGTTGCTCCAGACCATCCAGGCCATTTACACCTTTATACACCTCATATCCCTCTCCCTTCAGTGTAACTGAAACCAATTCTCTGATACTCTCTGAATCGTCTACTATGAGAATAATTTTTTTCATCTGTGTTTAGTCGTTAGTTGGGTATACAGATAGTCCTGATACATGAACAAGTTCATCTACACCATCTGTCATATCGTGTTCAAAGCTCAATTGATTTCCGCCCTCTTCGGCTAGAATTTGTAGGTAGAAAAATAGCTGAACCACTGACAAATCGATTTCCTCTACATTTCTTAAACCAATATTCACTTTGGTATATTCAGTAAGAGCCAGCTCTGCTTTGCGATGGATGTCAACTACATTTTCTATAGTCAATAGGCCTTCCAAATAGATATGGACACCTTCCTGTCCATTGCCTAATGGCTCTAATTGCACTTTAAAGTTGCTTTGAGTGTCCGTATCAGGAGTATCTATGGCTTCTAGCTTTGCTGTCATGGCTAATTCTTTATTGATCAAATGATATTTCTTTATGATCCCATGAAAGCCAGTTTACCTGTCGGTGGAGAAGGACTTCTCCTATGGTTTTGGTAGGTAGGCTATACATGGTTTGGATTTTAATGGGACTTGCCCGTTGAGCGCATCAATTATGCGCTCATTGCCGCTTGTTCCTTCACTTGAGAAACAGTTTCAATCAATACTTCAGGTTCGAATGGCTTCACGATATATCCGCATGCTCCCATTTTCTTCACCTTGTTGATGATTCTATCCTGTCCTACAGCACTAATCATAATTACTTTTGCTTCATTCTTTTCTGAAACCAATTTTTGAAGAATCTCTATTCCGAACATGTCGGGTAAGATATTGTCCAATGTGATTAAATCTGGTTTTAAAGATCTTGCGAGCTCAAGTGCCTTAGCACCTTCCTCTGCCTCACCTACTACGTCAAATCCCTGCTCGGTCAATGCCATTTTAATTAGGGCTCTCATGTACGCTGAATCATCTACTATCAATACGGTCTTCATGGTTCTGTTATTTTGTGCGAAAAACTATAATTCAAAAGTAGGGAGAGGAGCTCTCAGAGGCAATCCTGAGTTTTTGTCATTTATTTCTAAGCAAAAAGACTTAGAAAGTTCTCATAGGACTCCTAAAGATTGTTTTGTCACTTTGGTGGGCTTAGACTATATTTAATTTCCAATCATCAAAACTTAACCATTACACTAAATTATAGGCATGATAAGCGTAGTTCTCGCAGACGACCACAGTGTGGTCAGAAAAGGTTTAAAGCTCCTGTTGGAGGAAAGTGGAAGTATAGATGTAGTAGGAGAAGCCAATTCGGGAGATCAAGCACTGGAGCTTATCAATGAATTGAGGCCGCAGGTGTTGGTCACTGATATAACCATGCCTGGACTTACTGGTTTGGAATTAATCCCATTGGTCAAAAAGAAATTTCCAGACACGAATATTTTGGTATTATCTACTCACAATGATGAAGAGTATATATTGGTGTCTTTCGAGGAAGGCGCTCTGGGTTACTTACCCAAAAACACCAAAGCCGAACAGCTAGTGGCTGCAATAGAAAAGATCTCAAGAGGTGAATTGTTCTATACTCCTGAGGTTGTGGATATCCTAGGCGCTTCGTTGATCAAGAAAAGAAGCCCGGGTAAGAGTTTAAAATCCTGGCTTACTAAAAGAGAAAAAGAAATCCTCAAAGAGCTGGTCGAAGGGGCCACCAATAAGGAAATTGCCGAAAAATTGTTTTTAAGTATTAGAACGATCGACTCGCACCGAAGGAACATCATGAAAAAACTGAATGTGACAAACAGTGCGCAGTTGGTAAAAATGGCGATCGAAAAGAATCTAGTGTAAGACCTTTAAATAGGTCTTTCTAAGCCTGTGGATTGGGCAGTTCTCTGAACTATTTTGGCAATCACTTCATCCGCCTCTTTTACTGAAATTTTCATCAATCCCAGGAGGCTTTCGAACTGATCGAAGCAAGGTTTATCCTTTCTTAATTCCATTTCGACCAAATCAAACAAACCAAGCATATTGGCTACTGGTCTTCGAAACTCATGCGCTTGCAGAAAGGCTATTTCTTCTAATTCCTTTTGCTGTTTGATCAGCCTGGACTCAAACTCTACTCGTTCGGTTACGTCATAGATAAATCCATGCCAGTGCACACCACCATCCCTTTTCTTTCTAGGGTAGGCGAAACCTTGAGCCCACTGCAAATCCGTGGATGATAGAAAATAGCGAAAAGTATATTCCCAGGGTTTTAAAGAAACGCCAGACTCAAAGAATGATTCTTTCATTCCCTCAATATCCATTGGATGAATCCAGTTGAGTAATTCTGGTAAGTCTACCTGATTATTCTTTCGTTTTAAGATACTGCCAGCACCGAAGGAAATAATCGAAAAGCTTGTTTCACCGTCTGGTGCAAGTGTATAATCAAATAAAAACCCCTTCATCTTTTGGACTGGGAGCTGAACTGAAGAAGCTTCATTGTCCAATTCAGTCTGAACTTGAGTCAAAGCTTTAATCGCAATAAATTTGTCTTCAGACCTATCAGTCAATGGGCTCACTTCCCACCCCCTACCTAAAGAAAGACAAGCATCAGTGCTCTCCATCCAAAAACTCAACTCCTGGCTATTTTCGGGAGATAAATGAGCTATAATATCCAGTCTTAATTCTCTGCTGTTAGGACTGAATACCAATACTCTTTTTAATTCGGGAGACTCTAATAAACTGTAGTTGTCTTTGCAACTGTTGTTGAACCGCATAACTCTCCCCTCCTGGTCAAAAACCAAAGCCATTAAATGGGTAGATTTCTCAATCCATTCAGGTAACTGAGTATCGTTTTTAGGTCGTTGCATATATAGATAGTTATGGATTAATTGGTAACCCAAAACCTATAATGCAAAACTAGAGCAGCCATCACTCCAGTTCAATAGGCGGAAATACTGAGTTTCGAATAAGAGATTTTCAGGTGAATCGAAAAAATCACTGTTCTAAATCTAGAAAGATCTGAATGCTACTGCCATCAGAACCATCCATATATATATCCGCACCTAAGCCAATAGCCCTACTTTCAATACTTCCCAATCCTAACCCATCCTTTCTTTTGACTTTACTCTTGTCATACCCGATACCATTATCTCCTATGAAGAAGCCTAAAACTCCATCTGCCTCATTTAATTGAATGTTCACTTCAGAAGCTTTAGAATGCTTCAAAATGTTGGTGACAGCTTCACGAAATATGTTGTAAATATTTACCTCAACATCTTGCTCATACCTGCGCAGACATTCATCATCATAATTGAATTCAAATTTGATCTTACCTGATCTATTTAACTTGGTAACATCAGAACGGATTGACTTAACTAAACCAAAGTCCATCAAAAGAGACGGCATAAGGTTATGAGAAATGGAGCGAGCCTCTTCAATGGCCTCATTGAGTTGGTCATAGGCGTCCTTGTATAACTCCTGGCGATCTTCTGACATTTTAGGAACCTCTGCAGATAACGCATCCAAACTCATACTCGCAATCGTCAAGGTTTGACCTAAACTATCATGGATAGACCTGGCAATTCTAATCCTTTCATTGTCTCGGACTGTGATCTGTGCTCTCACGTTATCTAATTCGGCCTGCTTACGTTCGTTCGTGTTGATTAAAATTCCAACGATCTTTCTGATAAAATTCTGCTGCCAAAAAACACGACCAATGGAGTTGAGCCAGATAATCTTATTGTCTTCAGGTCTTCTTATTCTAAATTCAATATCATAAGTACCTCCTCCATCTTTGGTCTTTTCTAATTGGTATTTTACATTTTCCCAGTCATTGGGGTGGATCAGTTCCTGGCCTTTCAGCAGCATTTCCTGAAAGGTGCTTTCATCGTATCCAATCAAATTTTTCGTATCTCCAAAAACGGCAGTTTTACCATTGTAGGCATCATAGCTCACTGAGACTACTTCTAGTGAATCGAGCAATAGCTTGTTAAACTCATTCAACTCATCTCGATTTCGCTTCAATTCAAGTGCATAAAGTCCATTACCATAATCATGGATCAGGTTACTCAGGAACCTTTTCAAAGAATCGTCCATTTCGACTTTATCCAAACTATATAGATTCACAGCTCCTTTCAATTTCCCATCTTGTACATAGGGTATGGAAATAAAAGATTGAAAACCAAAAGCAGACATATTATCCTTCCAATCCTTCAAACCTTTAGCCGATGAAATATTCTCAAGCGTATACATCTTTCCAGACTCAAACACCTTCATGGTAGCACTAGCATCTTCTGCCTGTACCACCACTTCAATATCTAAACAACTTGTAGCTTTTAAGCTGAACTGATGCGCTAGAGGATTGAATTCTCCCTTGCTCACATTGCCCTGGTCTGCAATCCATACCCAATCAAAACCGATCTGCATGACTAAGGCCTGACAATATTCATTGGTCAACTGCCAATCATTCTTAGCAGTTAAGCCGACAGCATTCATCTCCAGAATCACGTTGCTATAAAGATTCCTTCTCTCTCTATCCAGCTCCATACGTTTGCGATCAGAGATATCTAAAACTGTACCCAGCATCTTCATCACCTTCCCCTTCTCATCACGTTCGGTGATCGCACGAACTGAAATATGCTTTACTTTACCCGTATTTTTTTGGATAATCATCAACTCGGCTTTTTCAGAGGGTTCACCAGCCAAAGCACTTTGAATCAATTCTGCAAAGGACTCTTTGGAGTCTGAATGCATCACATCGTTGATCATATCTATGGTCGGTCTGAGTGTTTTTTCCAATCCTATGATTGAATAGAGCTGCTCTGACAAATAGTAAGTATCGGTCTCCAAATTCCATTCCCAGTTACCTAATCCTGCTAATTGATTGGCATTACGTAACTTTCTTTCATTCTCTCGAATTCCCTCAATCTGATGGATGTAATGAGTCAAATCTCTCTGCGCACCGATCAACTTGACAATCTCCCCGTTTTCATACACCGGCATTCCTGAAAAATCTACCCATAGAAGCTTACCGGAGCGGGATTTTAATCGACAGGTCAATTCAAAAGGCTCCCCTTTAAAACAATTCTTAATGGCCTGATTGATTTTGTTTCTATCATTCTCAGAATAAAAATCCAAAAGCTTTCGAAGGGTGATTTTTTCCTTGGATGGTATACCATAAATGAAATAGGTTTGATCCGTCCATGTCAATTTCTTTCGCTTCTTCTCCAACTGCCAACCTCCTACTTTGGCCACCAAACCAGTGGCATGCAAAAGGCGTTCTCTATCTCTTAATTTTTGCTCGGCTCTCTTTCGTTGGTCAATATCTATTATAGTCCCAACCAACCTGATAGGGTGCCCTTCTTTATTGACCTGAGCCTTTGCACTCCCCAAAAACCATTTATACTTTCCAGATTTAGTCCTTAAACGGTATTCAAGCTTATGAGCAAATATATTTTTATTCAATGCCTTTGTGAGCTTTGGCAAATCTTCAGGGTGCATTAACTCTCGGATCACATGGGCATTCGAAAGAATTTCGTTGTTTTCATAGCCCAATAGCTCATAAACTTTAGGCGACCACCACATATAGCCGTTTTTGAGATCGTAGTGATCCACGATACCTGCCTCCGAACCTTCTGCCGCCAATTCAAATTTCTCCTGGCTTTCTTTGAGCTGTTTCTCTACTTCTTTTCGCTGAGTAATGTCATAAAACACAAACTGAATGGCTTCTTCATCCTGATAGGAAACTATCGTACCCTGAATCATAAGAGTGATTTCTTCACCAGTATTGTATTTGTATAAAACTACTTCCGTGATCGGGATTTGCCCTGCATCATTTATTGTATTGACCAACCCCATGACCCCCTGAAAATCACTATGAGCGACTATATCCATCAGCTCCGACGCACCCACTTCCATTCTAGGAGAGAAACCGAGTAGGTTATAAAATTCATGATTAGCGAAAACAATTTTCTTGTTTTGATAGACACCAATCCCCATAGGCGAATGATCCACCAATTCCCTATATCGATGTTCGCTGGTTATTAACCTTTCCTCTTGCTCGATTTTATAAAACGCATTGCCCAAAATATGAGCCAACTGCCCCAGATTTTCTATTTCTTCATCTAATATTTCATTTCTGGATTGATCAAAAACAACCAAAGTACCATCTTGCATGGATCCCTTATATACGGCAAAGAGGCTCCACCTGCTAGCCTGAAAGGACATAGTACTTTCGAGCTTCATTTTCTCTAGAAAGAACTTGATATCTGCATTGAACACTTGTTTTTTCAACAAAAGCGTAAGCTCTGGATGATTCTTGATTTGCTTGATTAGTTTCTTCTGAAACTCCTTAGGGATGTTAGATTCCTTGGCAAAAGTCCATTTCAATTCAGGGTTAAAAGAAATATAGGCAAATCCCGCCCTGTGACATATTTTCTCTAATTGCTGACAAAGCTTGGAGATGATCTGTTCGGGCCCCTTCCCAGTCTCCTTCATTCGCAGTACTTCACCCCTCAACTGTCCTAGTTTATATAGGCGTTTCTTCAAAGTGATATCCCGAATATTGCATTGAAAAAACTGGCCATCTCCCAGTTGCATCATTCGGGCAGACACTTCGAGGTCTACCACATCTCCCGACCTGTGTAGCAAACGTCTGTTGAAACGTAAATCGCCTCTTTGCCTGAGGTTATCGATAAAGAAATCCATTTCTTCTTTATCAGCTGAGACCAGCATGGTCAAGGGAATACTTTTCACCTCACCTAAGGAATATCCAGCCAAATCAAGCGCCACCTTGTTGGCATCTACAATCTTCCCAGTTTCAATATTGATGATAGCCATTCCATCCAAAGTGGAATTCACTACGTCGACAAAATTCAGGAAATCATTCTTTTCCTGCCTGATTTCAATCCATTCTTCAGTAACATCTCTGATCGTACCCACTATTTCAACTTCACCACTTGGTGAATTCTCAGGTGCTACCCTTGATGCACTGACTGAAAATGTTTTAAAATTCCCAAAACCATCTCTGGCTTCAATCAGACGAACAGGCACTTTCCCTTTTTCAAACACCTCTTGAATCAATAATTCATAATCCTGATTATTGGATATTAAATCTCCTAGACTAGGGTTTTCGATTCCGGAATAGACAATTCCTAACTCACTTTCCAGTTTGTCACTGGCTTCAATCAACACACCATCCTTGATCCTAAACCATATATCTGGTAATAGATCAATAAGTGAGGTTTGTGTTTTGATAAGATCCTTCATGCTGCTAAATATGACCGTCTATTAAAGTAGTACATAGTTAGAAGAAATAAAAGTCATTGCGACAATTCAAATCCTGACAAGACCTCAAAGCCTCAATGAAAAGCACTTTTTTTCTCAATTTCGATTTCATACCTTAGTACAAACATCAAAACCATTACTATGAAAAACATAATCTACCTGAGCATCATCTTGCTCTTAGGAATAGCTTGTCAGCAAAAGCCGAAAGCCGATTCTGAAACCATCGAAAACACTGAAGCAGAAGAAGTATTCGAATCCCCTACTCTTAGTAAACTATGGGAATCGGACACAGTTTTAACGACTGCAGAAGCCGTGATCTATCACCCTGAATTAGACATACTATTTGTATCATGCATCAATGGCACGCCTCCGGATAGTCTGGACAATGACGGCTTCATTTCTCAGATTTCTCCTGTGAACGGTGAGATCATTAACCTAAAATGGGTAGAAGGAATATCTGCTCCAAAAGGAATGGGTATTTTAGGTAACAGCCTATTTGTGAGTAACATTAATGAGGTGGTTGAGATCGATATTACTTCAGCCGAAATCATCAATCGCTATCCAGTCGAAGGTGCGGCCTTTCTCAATGATATCACCATAGCTGAAGATAGCACGGTGCTGATCTCAGATTCGGGTACTAATAAGATCATCGCCATTAAAGAGGGTGAAGCCTCTACTTATCTGGAAAATGCGGACCTAAAAGGTCCTAATGGACTATTATTCCGTGATGGAAGTATCTATACGGCATCCTTTGGTGGAGGCGATTTTATGGAGATAGATTATTTAACCAAAGAACTAACCGTTCTCACAGACTCAATCATGAGTGGAGATGGAGTGATGCCAGTGGGAGAAGATTTTCTCGTTTCGTCCTGGCCTGGTGAAGTCTATTACGTGACTTCAGATGGCAGCAAAACATTGCTATCCGATACAAAGGCTGATAATATCAGTGCTGCGGATATTTGGTATTTAGAAGATAAGAATATGCTCTTGGTACCTACCTTTTTTGCTAATTCTGTGGTTGCCTATCAATTGAAATGATACTAGAAGGAATGGTTCAAAACAGAATATAAATCTATTTTGAGCCATTCTTTTGTTTCAATATCTATTATTCTATCAAAAGCTTGAACCGCTGCTTTCCAGAATTCAATACCAATTCAAGGAAATAAATCCCATTAGGGGCTTCATGAGTATCTACAATCAACTCATTTCCTTTCCAATAAGAAGTAATCTCAAATGATTTTCCTGTAAGGTCGACTAAACTCAAACTGTAATTCTGTGGATGTATAGCTAATTTCAATACCCCCTTACTAGGGTTTGGATATACTATTACATTTTCATGATTCAAACTATTAGTCACTTTTAATACCTCAAAAGACTCTGTGTCACCATCGTAATCTGTTTGAGACAATCTATAATAATTTTCCAAACCAGGGTTAAAATCAATGTAATCATATCGAATTAATTCATTAGAGTTTCCAGCTCCAGCTATCATTGTCAAAACCGTCCATTTTTTTCCATCCAAGGATTTTTCCAAAGTGAAATATTCATTATTTATCTCGACTGAGGTAGCCCAATTGAGTATTACCTTATCATCAGACAATTCAAAATCCCAATACTTCAATTCTACCGGTAACGGGCTGGAACTCACCATAACCATACCTGTTGGGTCAGCATCTACATTACTTGGTGTAGTATTCCCTGAATCGGCGCTTCCATCTTCAAAATCAGAATCATTTAACCCCCCGGTACCTTGATTGACTTCCGTGGTAAAATTGGATACAGGAGCAGATCCATTCATGAAAATGACACCCTTTCCACCACCACCACCACCACCATGCGCAGTGGTTGAGCCAACATTACCACCATTACCACCATTGGCTTGAAGTGTTAAATCACACCCTAAAGACCAGGTATCCACTGAAAATACAATAGCCCCTCCTGCCCCGCTACCTCCAACTCCATCATTTCCTGCATCAGAGGAACTACCCCCATTGGCACTAATACTTAACCCTCCACAACTCGCATTGATCAAAATTTCACCTGCTCTTATTAAAATGATTCCACCACCATTTGCACCATCGCTTCCATTGGTATCATTCTGATGGCCACCTCCTCCACCTCCTCCCATAAAGATGCGAGAAGAACTTATATTATCACTTAAATCAATACCTCCTAAACCTTCTGCTTCACAGCTTGCACCTACTCCATCTCCACCATTTCCTCCTGCAGTGTAGTTACCACCGCCTCCACCACCGCCATTATGGACATTGGCACCACCACCACCATTTAGTATTTTCCCTCTACCATTGTTATAAGCGGAATTAGTGGACTTGTAAATACCTTCACCTTTTTCGCTAAAATCTACAGTGGAACTTGTAGCATAAGTTGTCGAATTACATGTACCATCTGTACCCACAGTATTTTGTCCTCCACCTCGAAATCCCAATTCACTCACATCTATGCTATGAGCAAGGGTGAGTGTATTCTCTACATCAATCGCAAAAACGCCACCTACATTTCCGTCCCAAGCTTTTGTAGTTAAATCTGAAGAGGTTGAAAAATTTGCGTAGCTCGGAAGAGTAATAACTTGAACAGAGGTATTAGATGAAACCGTATAAGTATTGGTTGGGGCCTCATCAAGGGTTATTGACACTAAGCCAGAAGATCGGTCCACCGAAGAAATTGTGGCTAATTCATAAAGACCTGCACTACCAATATCACCCAAATCCCCAAAAGATGCATCATCGGCAGTATTTAATCCGATAACATCATCCTGCATTTGCATCAAAATTAATTCATTCCCCACTTCAAAGGAATCAGAAGTCTCATCTACATCAGATACTGACACGACCGTACCAGAAATACCTGTAACTTTTGCAAATCCATTAATAGTTGTTTGAGAAACAGACACATGCGCAATCATCAGCGCAAGAACGGTAGGGATAATTCTTTTCATAAGTTTAGGCACACCAAGTTAAGAAGGTAGGCTTGTAAGGGTTGATTATTAGGTAAGCTGGATGAAAGAGACCTAACATGACAACTATCACGAAACGAACCTCATTTCTTATACAATATTAATATTTATTGACCGAACTACCTTAATTTCAATGATAAACCTAATCAATTTAACATGCCGCTTCCTAAAAAACTTTAGCACCATAGAATTAACCCAATCAATCGAGAGCCCTCCTATCCTCTCGCTTCATATAGGTATTGAACTTATTAGGCACATCGATCTGGACTGTGATCTGCTTTTTTGAGATAGGGTGAGAAAAAACCAGCTGATCTGAGCACAGCATGAGACCTTTTCCATTTAGCACCTCAATACCTTTGGAATAGAACTTGTCTCCTACTATGGGACAGCCCATTTCGGACATGTGTATGCGCAACTGGTGCGTTCGACCTGTCACAGGATAGAGATGAACCAAGCTTAAGTCTCCATATTTCAAGGACTTGCCTGTTTTCACAGTTTCATATTCACTCAGGCTTTTCTTACCATCCACAGGCAAATCAACTGTGCCTTTAGAGGGCTCTAGCTTCCCTACAATGACCGCCTGATAGCGTTTTCGAATCTTCTTTTCCTGAAACTGCCTACCCATCAATACCTGAGCTCGTTCGGTCTTGGCTACCATAACTAATCCACAAGTAGGCCCATCCAAACGATGCAGGGGCCGCATCTGATCCAGGGCATCTGGTTCCTTACTTAGTTGGAGATTGAAAGGTAGTGTATTCTCCAGCGTTTTGTATTGGTTGCCATTGACTGACAAGCCTCCCGGCTTGTTGAGTACGGCGAGGTGCTGATCCTCGTAAGCGACTTCTATCTTTTGTTCGAATACTTTAGCTGAGGTTCTATTGATCACAGCCCCGTCATTGAGGTTGAAGCTGATCTTGTCTCCCGGATACACTTTTGCATCATAGGCCACTGGTTTGCCATTGACCAGGATTGCACCAGATGCTATAGCCTTTTTCGCTTTGGCCTTGGAGACTACCCATTCGAAGACTTTAGGTGCCAAACGATTCAAGAATTGCGGCTTTTCCTTTTTACCCAGCTCGTAATATTCCTGCATGCCGCAAAACTAATAAAACTCTGAACTAGTCAAATATAGCTGATCGCCTTAACGCTGAGGTAAAAAACTTAACAATTACATAACTATTGAAAGTCTTTAAATTCTAATAATGATGACGTCCTTTGCATTATTAAGCAGCAAGAATCATGGACATTTATTTTCTTTTTGTTGTCATTCTATTTGCACTGGCAGCATCCGATCTAGTAGTAGGCGTAAGCAACGATGCAGTAAATTTTCTTAACTCCGCCATAGGCTCCAAAGTAGGCAAAAGGTGGCTCATCATGGGAGTCGCTAGCTTAGGTATTTTATTTGGTGTACTATTCTCGTCCGGAATGATGGAAGTCGCCCGTAAAGGTATTTTCAATCCCGAGCTCTTCACCTTTGCACATGTCATGGTCATCTTTTTGGCGGTGATGTTGACCGACATCCTGCTACTGGATTTGTTCAATACCCTGGGCATGCCTACCTCTACTACAGTTTCGATAGTATTCGAGTTGTTGGGTGCAGCAGTAGCTGTTTCTACCTTCCATTTGATCCAAACAGGAGAGTCACTCTCCGAGTTGGTCAATTATATCAATACCAGCAAGGCCATATTGATCATATCAGGTATTTTCCTTTCCATATTTGTAGCCTTCAGCGCAGGGGTGATTGCGCAGTTCATCTCCCGATTGATGTTCAGCTTTAGATACAAGGAAAGGTTGAATAGCGTAGGTCCCTGGTGGACAGGCATCGCTATGACGATACTCAGCTACTTCATCATCATCAAAGGATTGAAGGGTTCAGTTTTCTTCAACAACGATTTCAACAACTGGGTACAGGCCAACAACTACTGGTTGGTCATTGCCAACTTGATATTCTGGACGGCCTTGTCATTCGGCCTTCAGAAGTATACAAAAATTAACATCCTAAAGGTCCTGGTATTCGTGGGAACATTCTCCCTGGCTCTGGCATTTGCCTCCAACGACCTGGTCAACTTCATCGGTGTACCCATTGCAGGATTTCAATCTTTCATGGCCTGGAAAGGATCAGGTATAGGGGCCGACAGCTTCATGATGGATGCATTGGGTGGCAAGGTCCCTACCCCTATGATCATACTAGTGCTGGCAGCTGCCGTGATGATCATCACCTTGTGGAAATCTAAAAAAGCCAGAACGGTAACTGCTACCGAAATCAACCTATCGAGACAAGAAGAAGGTAATGAGAGATTCAAACCCAACTGGCTGGCCAGAACCTTCGTGAACCTGAACCAAAAATTGATCAACTATGTATTTGCTCTGCTACCAGAGAAGATGAAACATAAGATCAAAAAGAACTATGATCGCAACAACCTGAAGAATGAAGCCAAAGGCGCTTCTTTCGATATGGTACGCGCCTCGGTCAATCTGACCATCGCCAGTATGCTCATTGCCATAGCCACCTCCTACAAGATGCCACTATCTACGACTTATGTTTCCTTTATGGTGGCCATGGGTACTTCATTGGCCGACAAAGCCTGGGGCAATGGTACCGCGGCTCATCGGGTGGCAGGCGTGCTGAACGTAATCGGAGGTTGGTTTATGACTGCCATCATCGCCTTTTCGATCTCTGCTTTCTTTGCTACCCTGATCTTCTCATGGGATCTGGCTGGACTGACGATCGTGATCCTGCTGGTAGCAGCGATCCTATTCCTGTCGTACAGACACCACAGCAGACAGCAACAAGAGGTAGAAAACGAGCCTGAACAGGGAATAGTTAATGGATGAGATAGTTAATCGTAAATAGGAAATAGTCAATGATAATAGGGGTTTGATCTTTATGGATAATCGCGTTGCTAACGCTATAACAGGCACATCCACGCAGGGTTCTCTCTAAACGAGGACGAGAATGATTGGGCCGTTACCATGGCCGAGATTGTGGGACGGGTTAATCCATTCACGGTGACCGTGAAGTCTAAGGCAGGGCGGATTAATAAAATCCTCGTCACTTCGACAGAGCAGAGGAAGATGACAATCTTCCCATGCGACGAGAAGTCTGATCTGGAACCAACCAATGCCAATGAAGGCTGCATTCTTTATCGTGGGTAATATCCTTTTTCATTCAAGTCTGGAGACTTGCTCTCATCGATACTTTCAAGTCACGCTGCGCTAAGACTTAAAAGAGCGGGGATTCTTCATTCTCTATAAAGCCTAGCTAAAATCCGTAGGCTTAGCATTTATTAATGTCCTTAAAAGTATCTGTTTCTAATGCACTTTGTAAGTAGCTCATTAGCCTATAAATTTTTAGTACCTGTGGGAAGTAGTTATTCGTACATCCTTTGGATTTCATCGTAAATGTTTTTGTTGTTATAGTAAAGTCCTCTCGATTCATTGGTAGGTTTCAAAAGTTGACCAATGAAATACTTCTTGAAGAATTCTTCATGTTCAGATTTATCAACATTCTCAACTGCTCTTAGATCGTCTTCTTCCACACCATAAAAGAGGCTCCCTGTTACCGAACTGGTTAAAAAACTGTCTAGTCGCACTATCGTTTTATCATCCTGCTCAGTGATGTTCGCAAGCACCAACATATCGGATCTGATATCAGGAACATAGTAGTACAAATAGAATATGGAATCGACAAGATTGAGTTCAATTGTATCGCTTAATAGATATCCCGGTCGAAGTTTTCCGAAAAACTCTGTTTTATCCATTTCAAGTGCAAATGTCTTATTAGAGCCAAATTCCAGTTCAGCTCCCTGTTTAGGCAGAGTTGTCGCGACAAATGAGAAAATGGCAACTGCTCCAATTATAGTTCCGATCGGAGTTATAATTCTGCTTTCTAGGTGAGTGATTTGGTTCTTGAAATATATGAACGAGAATGGTAAAACTGAAAAAGCAAGGAAATCAGTTGGATCCACAGTTCGACCAACGTGAATTCCAGAGTTGTTAAGAAGGTTTATTAGCCCCTGAGATATGGAAGAGTTCCAATAACCAAATATTAAAATAGTCAATCCATAAATGATTCTGGCATATTTTGGAAACAATGCAGAAAAGAAGATTGGAAAGATGAAAAGCCCTGTAAAGTCGGATAGTTTTCCTGTTAGCACGTTCGAATATTCGTACTTGAGAACGAAATCGTTCAGTATAAGAATGGCTAGTCCTAAGAGGAATAACGGAGACCCTAAAATATCTATTCGTGAATTTGCTCTCATGCTGTCAATTAGTTCAACAACCGAAAATAAACAACGCACTTTATTTACCTTATGTTTAGTGCACTTTATACCCGTTTGCAAGAGTTTTTAAACGTTTAATAAAACGTTTCTCATTCTCAAATAGATTGCTGCGGGAAGCAGGCTGCTCACCTGCTTGGTAAAGCCAAACTAATGTATCAATAGTAAACATCCCAGCACAGGGCTGATTCTTCTAAGAAGTAATCAGGTTACTCTGAGTAACCTGATTACTAGATCGACAAGCCATCTAGCTTACAAATTATTTATCTCACATCCCCAACCGCTTCTGAATCAGACCATCCACCAGCTGGCAAAACATTTGGGGCTTCATGGTTCTCCAGTTGATGACCTCTAGATTGCCTCCTGAGTTGATATAGGTATCAATGTTGTATTGATTCATTTCGTCCAGCACAAAATCCCGGAATCCCAGGGCCGTGACCCAGCCTTCCTCTACATCTTCGAACCACTCCTCGTAGTAGCTATCGTCCGAACCGTGAAAATTAAGGATATTCTCTCCTATCAGGATAAACTTATTGATGTCTACTCCCAGCAATTCGTCAATGATGTTTCTTTTGAGATGCATCACGTCGTTGTTGATCGCATCATTCCATTCACCCAGAAATTCAATCACCGCATAGCCCGCGTCATAGTCTAAAAAAAGAATCTTGATGTAGAGGGTCTCTGAGCCGATAAAATCCCAGCTAGGTGCTATGTAGTAGCCATATATGGTCTCAGAATACATATCATAATTGTACTCTTTGCCATGAAAGGGTGAATATTCATCTCGAGAAGAATCGTAATATTTCAGCCAACCGTAGTAGGGCTCTATATCGTGCATAAACTAAGCTTTGTAATGATCGATGGCGTTTCGCACAGATCCATATTGATGAATCATCTGCTCAGCCTCTGACCTGTCCACAGGTATCTCCGACATCAACATACGAATGGCTCGATCTATGAGTTTCGCATTGCTCAGTTGCATATCCACCATTTTGTTGCCCTTGACATGACCCAGCTTGATCATTACTGCGGTCGATATCATATTCAAGACAAGTTTAGTGGCCGTACCTGCTTTCATACGCGTACTACCTGTCACAAATTCGGGTCCTACGACTACTTCTACAGGATAGGTGGCTTCAGCTGCAATCATCGAGCCTTCATTGCAAACGATGCATCCGGTGTTCAAGCCGTTTTGATTGGCCTTTTTCAATCCTCCTAAAACATAAGGGGTACGACCTGAAGCCGCTATCCCAATGACGGTATCACCCGCGCGGGCACCGAACACCTTCATATCTTCCCAAGCTTGATTTGGGTCATCTTCGGCCTGCTCCACGGATTGTCTAATGGCTCTATCTCCACCTGCAATGATACCTATCACTCTATTTTGAGGCAATCCATAGGTGGGTGGTATTTCGGAGGCGTCTACCACACCCAGACGTCCACTGGTCCCTGCTCCTATGTAGAACAATCGACCACACTGCTTCATACTTTCGGTAATTTCTTCAACCAGAGGGGTTATTTGATCAATCGAACGAGCCACCGCTAAAGGAACGCTTTGATCCTCCTCATTCATAGATGTCAGAAGTTCTTCGGTCCCCATGGTATGGAGATTGTCATAGTTAGAGTTAGATTCGGTGGTCGTCATGCGCAATAATTTAATTCAGTCGACAAGATTAATAAATCTTAGGGTTTGGGAGGGTAAAGTTGCTCATGAATTCCTGCGATTTTTTGATCCCATTCAAGGTTACAACCAGTCATTTTTATGGTAAAGCGCCAATCCAGCCACAGGATCTTCTGTTATCAAACCCATTGTCAGCCCCTTATCCATAGCTACTTGTCTCAAAATATGTCCATAGTAGAAAGCCACAGACCCCGTAAAATGAATCGGTAGTGACTGATGCTCGCTATACTGACAGACATTCTCGTCAAAGAATTCTTCAAAACAATCGTACACCATCTGATAAAAATAAGGGTGCTTGATATGATCAAAAATGAATTTAGAAAAGCTCGAGAGGAAGCGGATAGGCATGTCGCTTCGGTAAATGTTCTCAAGCAATTCGCTACGAGTGAGATGATATTTCTCATCAAACTTTGCTTTCAAATCATCTGGCAGTTGATGTTTAAAATAGCGTTTGATCAGCATCCGTCCCAGCATATTCCCGCTCCCCTCATCACCCAAAAGATAGCCCAGTGAGGTCACATTTTCTGTAATGGAGTTGCCGTCGTACTGGCAGGAATTGGAGCCAGTACCTAAGATGCAGGCGATCCCAGGTTGGTGACCACAAAGCGCCCGAGCGGCCGCCATTAGATCATGATCTACTTCGACAGTGGCCTCTGGATACAATCCCAGCAAAGCATCAGAAATCAAGGTTTTGTTGTTGTCAGAGGAGCAGCCTGACCCGTAAAAGTGAATCGATGTAATCGGGTGATCTTTGTAATCCACCAAACCATCAGACACGGCTTTTTGGATTTCTTCCTTCTTCATGTAGTAGGGATTGATACCTACGGAATTGGCCTGAAATATCTTACCCGTATCGTCAATCAATCTCCAGGCGGTTTTAGTCGATCCACTATCTGCTATTAGTTTCATGTGGTAAAAGTAGATATTATCATTTTATAAGGGCTGAAGTATCTATTGGGAACTTTCAACTTAATAAACTTTCGACTTTCAACTCACACCAACTCTCCTACCACCTCAAACTTGTCAAAAACCTTGGCGGTATGTGGAGCATCGCTCAATTCTTCTGTTAGGTCCTGACCTGCCCAATGCTCGTAGTGCTTGCCATCTCTCCATAGACGGGAGCTGCCTACATCATAGATTTTGCCCTGATAAGCCACCCATATTTCGTCTCGGTCCTGGCCATTTCGTAGTGCCAGTTGTTGTTTGGTGTACGGCTTATTCATCTAAACTAACCACGGTAATTCCTGCTCCGCCCCTTTCGATATGTTCGTCAGTAGCCCGAAGCACTTTTGGATTTTCCCTGAGGACATTCCTCACTAAATCTCTTAGCACGCCATGCCCTTTACCATGCAGGATCTTTACTTCTGGATAGCCCAAAAGCAATGCCTCATCGATGTAGTTTTCTACTTTCCCAATCGCCTCTTCGGCACGCACACCTCTGATGTCCAGCGTCATATTAAAATTGGCCATTTTCGAATTCAAATCTATGCCGGTCATCTGCTTTACGCGATCTTCAGTCGACTTCTTAAATTGCTTGCTCGAAATCTTCTCGATGTCTTTCAACTTCACACGGGAGGTCAAACCACCCAAAGTCAGCTCTACCTGATTTCCCTTGATAGAAACCACCTCTCCTGCAGCACCCGAACTAAGGATCTTCACCTTATCTCCTACTTCGATGTTTTGATCAACAGCTTTGACAAGCTTTTCTTCCGGCTTTACACTTTCCTTAGAAAGCTTTTCCTTGTGCTGCGTTAGTTGCTCACGTGCCTGCTGGACTCGCTTTTTATCTGCTTTGGCTTCCTGGATTTGCTTGATAGTAGACTCTACCTTCTTATTGGACGCTTCGATCACACGAGCAGCTTCTTGCTTCGCTTCTTTCAGCACCTCATTCTTCTTCTTGTCCAGAAACTTCTTCAGGTCTTGATAGTCTTTGATTGCATCACTCAATCGCTTGTCCTTGGCCTCTACTTCCTTCTTCAGCTTGTCAATTTGATTCTTCTCAGATTCCAATTCACTCAGCATCCGGTCAAACTGCACATGAGAAACGCCAGCTTTTTTCTTGGCTCTTTCCAGCATCTGCTTGTCCAGACCAATCTTGCCTGCTATCTCCAAAGCAAATGAACTACCCGGTTTTCCAATCTCCAGTTCGTACAGAGGCTCCAACTTCTTTACATCATATTTCATGGCCGCATTGACGATCCCTTTGGTCTTATCTGCCAGCTTCTTCAAGTTGCCATAGTGAGTGGTAATCGCCCCAAAAGCTCTCGACTGACACAGCTCCATCAATACCACCTCAGCAATCGCGCCACCAAACTGCGGTTCGGTACCTGTCCCAAATTCATCGATCAGGAACAGTGTTTTGCCATTCGTGTTTTCGAGGAAAAATTTCATATTGGTCAAATGCGAGCTGTATGTACTCAGGTCGTTTTCGATCGACTGTTCATCCCCGATATCTATAAAGATGGAATGAAACATACCGAACTTAGATTCCTCACTCACTGATACCGGCACACCGCACTGCACCATATATTGGATCAACCCAATGGTCTTCAAACAAACCGATTTACCTCCTGCATTAGGTCCTGACACAAGTAGGATATGATCAGATGGGGTAAGCAAGATATCCAGCGCCTTGATCTGTCGTCCTTGCTCTTTCAGTGCTTGTTCTAGTATTGGGTGACGTGCCTGCTTCCATTCGATATTTTGCTTCTTCCCCACCTCTGGGCAAACGCAATCAAACGCTATCCCAAATCGAGCCTTTGCCTGAATGAAGTCCAAAACCCCAAGCATTCTAAGCCCTCTAGCAATATCCTCCTGATTCAGCCGAACCAAATCGGTCAGCTCAGTGAGGATTCTGATGATCTCCCTGCGTTCTGCATATTTGAGCTCACGCAGTTCGTTGTTGATTTCCAAAGCCTCGGCAGGTTCCAGGTAGACAGTCTGGCCCGTGGCAGATTCGTCATGCACGAAACCCTTTACATGTCGCTTGTGCTCAGCCAATACAGGAATCACCAAACGTCCGTCACGTATGGTCAGCGTCGCACCCTCAGGAGTATAACCATGCCCTCCAGCTGATTTCAATATCTTGTTCACTGCCGTTCTGGCGCGAGTCTGACATTTAGAAATCGCCGAACGAATACGCATCAATTCAGGACTGGCGTCATCTCTAAGTTCTCCCTTTTCGTCTATCTTAGATTCCAGCGCCCTTAGCAGATGTGCATCCACCTCGATATGCCCCAACCTCCAGAATAGCACAGGGTAGTCGTCACCGTTCTCTTTGAAGAAAAGATTGATATTGCCCAGGGTCTGTATCACAGCCTTGATTTCATGAAGTTGCTCAGTATCCAAAAAGCTACCGGGCACTTCTGCCTGCTTCAGAAAGGGAGAAACATCCTCGTAAGAGGCTGCAGGAAAGCCCGCAGAACTGGTGAGAATGGACATAAACTCACGCGTCTGGCTCAACCATTCGTTGACCCGATCTGTTCTGGTACTGAAGTTTAGTTTGTCAACAAACTCTTCTCCAAGAGGCCCCAGACAGTTTTCGCTGATAATTTCCTTAACCTTGTCAAAACTGAGTTTGACCTCTATTTCTTGTGGATATAGATTCAATATTACTTGCTCTAGATGGGTTATTAATTAGTAGGACCGGGCGCTATTTTTTTCAACTCTTCTTTTCTCAAAGAATCCCTACGGTCCAGAGGTCGAACACGAGACATTTTGATCGAATCCATAGCGGACTGCAAGTGCAGCGAATCCTTGTCAGACTCTTGACCCAATGAATCCAATACTTTGTCTGGCTTGTTTTTCTTTGCCGCCTTTTCTTCTCTTTCACGTCGCTTCTCCTCCTCCTCGTCAAGTGTCGCTTGCTGATCCAGTACATTCAGGCTATCCACTACGATCTCGTAGATTTTGTCCATCACTTCAGGTTGGGTCATGTAGTATTGATAGCTCTCTTCGTATTGAGCTTTATCGATTCCATGCTTATCAAATATCTCCTTTTCCAGGGTATTATAGACTTTGGTCATGGAGTCAGTTCTCAATTTGAGTAAAAGCACCTTTGATTCCAGTACGTGCTGCTCTACCAAAATCTCCGACATGGTCGATTTTGAGATCACATTTTCACCCTTGTCTCGCTTGCAAGCGTTAAGAAATGTTAATGTTAGCACTGCCAGCGAAAAAATAATTTTGTGTCTCATGTAAATTTTCAGATTCTACTAATTTTAAGCCCCCAAAAGTACAATGAATGAAGGACATCCTCAAGAAGCTTAGGAAATACGAGATCAGGATTAGGAAGGCCTTAAATTCCCATATGCAAGGTGACTTTCATTCCATCTTCAAAGGATCCGGACTGGAATACGACGATGTGCGCGCTTACCAGTATGGAGATGATGTACGTACGATCGACTGGAACGTTTCGGCCAAAGGTCACGGTACCTTCGTCAAAACCTTTAAAGAAGAGAAGGAACAGAACATTTTCTTCATATTGGATGTAAGTGCCTCGCAGGAGATTGGTGCCAAAGGCCAGCAAAAAATGGATGTGAGCAAAGAAATCTGCGCATTGCTCTCCATGTCAGCCATCAAGGAAAACAGTCAGGTAGGATTGATTTGTTTTTCGGATCAGAAGGAAAAATATGTAAAGCCAGGCAAGGGTATGAAGCACTCCTTTAATCTGGTCAACGAAATATTTAGACTTCAACCTGAATCAAAGAAAACAGATTTGGGTAAAGCCTTTCGCTTCACTTTAGATCTATTGAAGCGAAAAAGTATTGTGATTTTGATCTCCGACTTTATCGATGAAAATTACGAACATGACCTCAAAGGGCTCTCCAGAAAACATGATTTGGTGGTGATTCATATTTCAGACATCAGAGAAACTACTTTCCCTAACTTGGGCATCATTCCTATCAAGGACAAAGAGTCTGGAAAGACACTCTGGAGGAACACCTCCTCGAGCGAATTCAGAAATGTACTCAATCAAACCTATGGAGAAAAACAAAGCGCATTGGAGCAATTCTGCATTAAGAATGAAGCTAACTACCTAAAAGTGCGCACAGACGAAGACTATGTACCAAAGCTCATCAAACTATTTAAAGTCAGAAACAAAGCGAGAAAAAGTGGTTAAAAGAGCATTGTTCATTCTCATATCATCATGCCTGATGGCATCACTTCATGCACAAAATATCCAACCCAAGGGATTCTTTGTGCAAGACAGCATGAAATTGGGTGAAGAAATCGAATACACTATCAGTATCGCCTATCCCAAAGACTGGCAAGTAGTATTGCCTGATTCCAACTTTAATTACTCCCCATTCGAGTTTAGTAGGAAAAGCTATGCACCTACTCGAAGCGACAGCACTTTGGCGATCGACAGTATCACCTACACTTTGAGTAGTTTCGAAATCGACCCTGTTCAGAAATTGCAATTACCGGTCTATGTGGTCAAAGGAAAGGATAGCATTGAAATTCTATCCAATATGGATTCGATCATTTTTAAAGAATTAATCCAAAACGTTCCTGACAGTATCATCCTCAAACAAAACCTGGCATTCAAAGAGCTGGAATACTCGATCAATTACTGGTATATCTCGATTGGAGTAGCATTACTCATTGTCATTTTAGTCGCTGTGTATTATTTCTTCGGCTCCCAAATCATTGCGAGATACAAGCTGTATCAGCTCAACCGAGATTATAAGAAGTTCATGATGCAGTTCGAAGAAGGTGTTCAAAAAGTAAAAGCCAATCAAGACAACACCCATGCGATAGAGGCAATGGTTTTACTATGGAAGCAATTCATGGAAAGAATGGAAAACAGGCCATTTACTAAATATACTTCCAAAGAAATCGTAGCAGCAGGATATGGTGATGGACTAAAAGGCGTACTTCAAAAAATAGATTCAGCGATTTATGGTCGTTTGACCGTGGAGGATATTTATAGAAATCTTGATTCCTTGAGTCATTTCACAACAGAGCGTTTCGAGAGAAAAAGAGAGGAGGTAAAAAATGGGTGAGCAAATCGCTAATTCTTCGCAATGGCTGTCATGGCACTGGTTTAGCTGGGAAACGCTGCAAAACTTCAATTGGGAATTCCCAATGGTTTTTTATGCCCTGATAGCACTTCCCTTGATCCTACTTATTTGGTTTATCATAGACAGAAGAAAGCGTCAGAGTCTATCGATCGCTCTTACCAAAAGTGATATCAAATGGAGCCCGGTCAGTTTGCTCAGATTGATTCCTAATTTCATTCTGATCCTATCATTCGCATTATTGCTCTTGGCATTGGCGCGTCCTCAAAAGACCAATGAAAAAGTAGAGCAATGGACAGAAGGGATTGACATCATGTTACTGATAGATATTTCTGAATCCATGCAGATCGAAGATTTCCGTCCCAACAGACTGGAAGCTGCCAAAAATGTAGCCAGAGAGTTTGTCATGGGTAGATTTCAAGATCGAATAGGCTTGGTGGTCTTTTCAGGAGAGGCTTATTCGCGTTCTCCACTTACCACCGATTATGACCTCCTGAATACCTACATCGATGACATAGATTTTGACCTGATCCAAAAAGGTGGGACGGCCATGGGTAGTGCCCTTGCAGTAGGAACCAATCGCATGCGCGAATCAGATTCTAAGTCCAAAGTAATGATTTTGCTAAGCGACGGGGACAACAATGCAGGCAACATTGACCCCATCATCGCTGCAGAACTAGCCGATGCCTACGATATCAAAATTTACACCATCGCTATTGGAAAAGAAGGTCGAGTACCTTTCGGAAAGGACTATTTTGGAAGAACGCGCTATGTTGAAAACACACTAAACGAAACCACCTTAAGGAAGATAGCAGAAATCGGACATGGCGAATTCTACCGTGTATCTGACAACAAAGCGCTGGAGAACGTATTTGCGCTGATCGACAAATACGAAAAAGCTGAAATCAAAGAAAATCGTTTCAAGGATACGACAGACTTCTACCCTATTTATCTTAAGTGGGGTATTGTTTTCTTCCTTCTTTGGATGCTACTGAAGTCCACTTTTATCAGCAATATCCTGCAGGACTAAAGGATATTCACTTCTGGATGGATAGTGATATCAAATTTCGCAAGGACAGAAGCCTGAATATCAAGGGCCAATTGGTACAACTCTTTACCACTGCCACCGCCATGGTTGACCAGAACCAATGCCTGTTTGTCGTGCACACCGATATTTCCAATACGCTTGCCCTTCCACCCTGCTTGCTCAATCAACCAGCCTGCCGGGACTTTTACTTCTCCACTGCCCTGCGGATAGCCCGGCGCATCATATGACTCCTTCAGTGCTGCATACTTGGCTTCAGTCACTACAGGGTTTTTGAAAAAACTCCCTGAGTTCCCAATCTTCACCGGATCTGGCAATTTTGATTGGCGAATAGAAATCACTGCGTCACTTACGTCTTTGATCGTTGGTTGAGTAATTCCTCTTTGAGATAAGGTTTCATTGATCGCCCCATAACTCGTATTCAGGATAGGATTTTTGGTCAATTTGATCGTCACAGAACTGATCACATACTGCCCTTTCAATTCCTTCTTGAAGACACTTTCTCTATAACCGAACTGACAAGCCTCTCCATCAAAGGTCTCCAATTCTAACGATCGGTTATTCAAGGCTTCCAATGACACAAAAACATCTTTGATCTCTACACCATAGGCCCCAATATTTTGCATCGGAGCAGCCCCAACTGTCCCAGGAATCAGGGACATATTTTCTATCCCTCCCCAACCCTGTTCAATTGTATACAGAACTAAATCATGCCAAACCTCTCCTGCCGCCACTTTTAGAACTACTTCCTGATCTGATTCTTCCAGGACCTCTATTCCTTTCAGACTATTTTTAATGATCAACCCGTCAAAATCGCCAGTCAAAAGGACATTTGACCCCCCACCCAAAATATAGTAGGCCAAATCATGCTTACCAGCCCATTTGAGTGCGTTTTTTAGATCCTCTAATTCGGTTATATCAGTAAAAAAATCAGCCTTGGCCTCCAGGCCGAAGGTATTGTAGGGTTGAAGCGAAACGCCTTCTAAAATTTCAGACATGAATCAGTATTATTCCTCGACAAAGCGGTAAAAAATGCAATTTATGAAAGCCTTTCAGATATCCTTTCTAAACCCTCAAAAAACTCAATAATAGCACCCATAAAAAGGGTATTTTTAGTAGCTTTGGAGGATTTTAATTAGTAGATCGAACTGCTAATTTATAATTCAAAAGAATTTGGTTTTAAACTACTGAAAACAAGAGACTTGAAAAAGTCAATAGGTTTTCGGTCTGATAAAATTTCAATTTCCTGACACAACAATGTGCAGGATCAATCACAGGAAATGAGCGAAGAGAATAAAACACCAAAAGCAGATTATTCAGCCAGTAACATTACCGTCCTCGAAGGACTAGAAGCCGTAAGAAAAAGACCTGCCATGTACATCGGAGATGTGGGCGTCAAAGGTCTTCACCACATGATCTGGGAAGTAGTAGACAACTCTATCGATGAGGCACTTGCTGGACATTGTGACACCATCAATGTAACCATCAAGCCAGACAACTCCATCCTGGTGACTGACAATGGTCGAGGCATCCCAACTGATTACCACGAAAAAGAAAAGAAATCGGCACTAGAGGTTGTAATGACCGTGCTTCACGCCGGGGGTAAATTCGATAAAGACACTTATAAAGTATCTGGGGGTCTTCACGGTGTAGGGGTATCTTGTGTGAACGCCTTGTCTACCAAACTGGAAGTGACTGTGCACAGAGGTGGCAAGGTCTACCAACAAGAATACTCTACTGGTATACCCAAATATGACGTGAAAGAAATAGGGACAACGGACATCACTGGTACCCATGTTCATTTCTGGCCTGACACAAGCATCTTCACGGTTAACGAGTACAAATACGAAACGGTGGCTTCCCGATTGAGAGAATTGTCTTTCTTGAATGCAGGAATCACTGTTAAACTTACAGATGAAAGAGAAACGGAAGAAGACGGAAACTTCAAAAGTGACATCTTCCATTCCGAAGGTGGATTGATAGAATTCGTTGAATATCTGGATAGCTCTAGAGAAAAACTGATCCCCAAACCCGTTTACATGGAAGGGGAAAAGGGAGAAATCCCCGTTCAGGTGGCCTTGACTTACAACACATCTTTCTCAGAAAATGTAGTTTCTTATGTAAACAACATCAACACGATCGAAGGAGGAACACACGTAGCAGGTTTCAGAAGAGCCTTGACAAGAACACTGAAATCCTATGCTGACAAGTCTGGCATGCTAGACAAGGTGAAGATAGACATCACCGGCGATGACTTTAGAGAAGGCCTTACGGCCATTATCTCCGTAAAGGTTGCTGAACCGCAGTTTGAAGGACAGACCAAAACAAAACTGGGCAACTCTGATGCTATGGGCGCTGTGGACACCAGTGTGAGTGAAATCCTTTTCAACTTCCTAGAAGAGAATCCTAAAGAAGCAAAAACGATTGTTCAGAAAGTAATCCTGGCTGCTCAAGCTAGAAATGCTGCGAGAAAGGCTAGAGAGATGGTTCAGAGGAAGAATGTACTTTCTGGAACCGGGCTACCTGGTAAACTGGCTGACTGTTCTTCCAGAGACCCTATGCACTCAGAATTATACCTAGTAGAGGGTGACTCTGCGGGTGGGTCTGCAAAGCAAGGTCGTGATAGAAAATTTCAAGCGATCCTACCCTTGAGAGGTAAGATCCTAAACGTAGAAAAAGCCCAAGAGCACAAAATCTACGACAATGAAGAGATCAAGAATATGATCACTGCATTAGGTGTCAAATTCGGAACAGATGACGACCCTAAGGCGCTGAACATGGAAAAACTTCGCTACCACAAAATTGTCATCATGACGGATGCCGATATCGATGGTAGTCACATTCGAACTTTGATCTTGACATTCTTCTTCAGATACATGAGAGCTTTGATCGACAATGGTTATCTATACATCGCTCTACCTCCATTGTATCTCTTAAAGAAAGGAAAGAAAGAGCGCTATGCCTGGTCTGAAGAAGACAGAGCAAGAGTAGTAGCAGAGCTTGCCGGAGATGGCAAAGAAGAGAATGTCGGCGTTCAGAGGTACAAGGGTCTTGGTGAAATGAACCCTGAGCAGCTTTGGACCACTACTATGAATCCTGAATTCCGTAGTTTGAAACAAGTAACCGTAGAATCAGCTGCTGAAGCAGATCACTTGTTCTCTGTATTAATGGGAGACGAAGTAGGACCAAGACGGGAATTCATTGAAAAGAATGCAAAATATGCCAATGTGGATGTTTAATCCGCTCACATAAAAAAAACAAAAAGGGATGCTATTCGGTATCCCTTTTTTTATTGACAGCCAATAGCATCAAAATCCAACCTACAAGAAACCCAATCCCTCCTACTGGAGTTATGGCACCCCAAACTTTGATACCAGTCACACTCAGTATGTAAAGTGAGCCACTGAAGATAATTATTCCAGCTACAAATGAATAAAATGCCCAGTTCAATCGGCTAGAATGAAACTCCTTAAATAATATTCCTGTGATCAGGATCGCAAAAGTGTGAATCGCTTGATAAAGCACCCCTGTATCGAATGTATCCAATGTACCATGTGCTATTAGAGTCGATTTCAACCCATGAGCCCCAAAAGCTCCAATGGCCACCGTCAAAAAGCCAAAAACTGCTCCTGTTTTTATTACATTATTGTTCATTAGTATAGATTTGAGTCAAATTAATCTAGCATGCAAATAAGAGTAATTCTACTCATCTTTTGTTTCCTTTTTCTTCAGAACTTATCCAAGGCACAAGCTATTCGTGTGGCAGCAGCTTCGAGCATGACTGATTTCCTTCTGGAGCTTGAATCTAAGTTTGAAAAAGAAACTGGGATAGAGCTTGAAGTTATCTCCAACAGTTCGGGAACAATAGCCAATCAAATCCAAAACGGGGCACCTTTCGATGTCTTTCTGTCAGCCAATGAGAAATATACTAATGCCCTATTTCAAAAAGGTATAGGCATAAATCAACCCATGACCTTTGCTTATAGCCAGTTGGTTTTTTGGTCTAAACACCCCATTGAAAGCATTTCAAACACCTTAACAAATGACAATTGTAAATCAATTGCGATTGCTCAACCCGAGTTAGCCCCTTTTGGTTCTTTGGCATCCCTGTATATCACTGACAGTCTTCAGCTTGGTAGCCAAGTAAAAAACAAAATGGTTTATGGAAATAACATATCCATGATCAATCAATATATATATGCTCAATCCGTGGATGCTGCATTTACTTCACTTTCCTCCTTTATAAAACTAAAAAAAACACAGCCTGATTTTTGGACAATCATAGAGCCTCATCAACTAGGGAGCATAGCCCAGAGTGCTTTATTACTAAATAATCAAGGTTCTTCTTTTATTAATTATTTGTTTCAAAACGAAATTTCAAATGAGACACTATTGAAATATGGATATATGTTAAAATAAAAATAATAAATTGTGTTTTTCTTATATTAATAAAATAAAATAGGAGGATATCTGATTTTTTAAATTAGGTGAATACACTAAAAAAACAAGAAAGGGTTTATCTACTTTTGTAAAAGAGGGGTAGTATAACCATCTGTAAATGAAAACCATTCAAGAACAATCAAGATAAGAACCAGGTTGCTCTTGATATTAAATTAACTTATGACACCAAACCTTATTCGAATCTTAGTTGGATTATTTTTATTTTCCATTCCTGCCATAGGTCAGGCCACAGATTGGTACACATACAAATCTGGTGATTGGACCAATGCGGACAACTGGACTACAGATGCATCTGGTACTTTAAGGACCAACCCCTCATCTTTGTACCCAAATTTATCTACTGACAATGTCTACATCTTGAATGGTGACGAAATCACGGTAGGTACCAATGGAATCAGTGTTGCCTCACTTACCATCAATGATGGTGGGGTATTAATTTTAGGGCAAACAGACTCACATAACTTTACCTCAATCAGCGGGTCTGGAAAGATTAAAATCGCTAGTGACAACTTTCCAAGTGGAGACTACAGTAATTTTAATGGTGAAGGAGACGGTACCGTGGAATTCGTTGATCAATCTCCGGCTGCAGATTATGCAATAGAAAGTGTACATACTTTCAATAACATGATTGTCAATCTAGCAAGCAACACACTAATCCAGCTAGCAGATATTACTTTAAATGGTGACCTGACCATTAATTCAGGCACCTATCAGATTAACGATAATACATCTGATGGTTATTCAGACAACGATACTCCACTCAATTTATTAATCAATGGAGATGTCTCTGTTTCCAGTGGCACAGCCATAACTGTGGGTAATGTAGATGCTGTCACAGCGGTAGGTTCTTTCGGTATATTTAGTTTTCACCAATTTGAAATCAAAGGTGACTTCAACAATAATGGAACTGTTTCGTTCACCAACCTCTCCAGCACATCCATAGCAGATGAAAGATATCTAGATAAATACCCAAGCGCATCTGACGATGACAACTCCGTATCACCAGTAATACCTTCAAGTGAATACGGAGTGGTTGAGTTATTATTTACGAGCGCAGTACATGATCAGACGCTTTCCTGTAATGGCTCTACTGACCTATATAGAATTGAAATCAACAAAGGGACAAGTCAGACTTACGCTGCAATAATCACTGCCAGCAGCAGTAGCAATTTTCGACTTTTAGGAAGAATTGCCATGGGTCAATCCGATGATTTCTCTAATTCTCCCTCTATAAATAATGACCGAGCACTCGGATTAGAAGCGGGCATACTAAAATTAGGTTCCAACATCCTAATATCGGCGATCGCTAAGGACGACACCAACGGAACCCAGGCCAGAACTCAAGGTACAAGTAGTAACTATGTGATAGATGAAGATGCGCAGCTATGGTTGTCAAGCAATTCCAGCATTACAAAATCTGTAGCTACAGGTTGTCAGGTACTAGGGAAATTCAAAATATCTGATGATGCCACCTATACCTTTTCAGGTTCTGGACAAAGAGCGATACTCATAGACAATGAAGGCAGTTTTGAAATGACTGGTGGTACAGTTGACCTAACACAATTTAGAAACTACTTTGGATCTAGTACTCCGCGTGGATCCTTTGTAATGACTGGTGGAACCCTGAATATTGGAGGCGGAGATGCTGATGCCAATCATGCCATTTTCAGTTTACCATGGAATGATCAGGTTTTCATTTTGAGTGCCGCTAACCAGGCAGATCCGCCTGTGATTAATATCACGCTGGATGCAGACAATCGTGGCAAAGCCAATACTGCCATTCAAATCGGAGTAGCTGAAGGCAATTACAATATCGGAACCAGTGAAATCAATATCATCAAATCCGTCAATACGGATTACAAAATTGTCTCCACAGCCCCTTTATACAATTTGGACATAACGGATTCTGGAACAGGAGAAATCATCATTGACAATACACCGGACTCTAATGGCGATTATATATCGGGCGGAGGACTCCCTTCTACCGACGAATCTGGAACTGTAGGTTCACCCGCAGAAGATGCTGCAGCACTTTCCATATTAAACAACCTCATCATCACTGATGGCCGCCTAGACGCCAATGATCAAAATATTACCATTGGAAACCTCCTTACTGTTACTAATGGCGCAGAATATGACCCTGGTACAAATGCTACCATTCTAAGTGGAAGTTCTTCCATGCAATCCATTAGCCTAAACGGTACTACTCCGATCGTAGGGGGTGGATTTTATAACTTGACACTTTCGACTTCAGGGACTACCAAAAACTTGAGTGGTGACCTAGCTACTTATGTAGTATTAAATGATTTCACTATAGGTTCAGGTGTAACATTCAACGATGATGGTAAAACCATTCAAGTAAACGGTAACCTGTACAATTCAGGTATCCATACTACAGATGTCAGTTCTCCAGGAAGCATAGAAATAACTGGTGGAGCCAGCGGTCACGAACTTGGCGGTGATGGAAATGGAATCTTCAAAATACTAACCATTGATGACACCAATTTCAACGTTACCTGTGCTGCTGATCAACAAATCGATAGTGTTTTAAACCTAGTGAATGGGATTCTAGATATTGATGTTTATCAATTGACCATTAATAGTACAGCAACCAATCCTATACTAGACGATGCTGATGGGGTTAGCAATTTTGATAACACCAGATACATCCGCACAGCAGGAAATGCCTCTGATGACGGGATACATTACTATATCCAATCGGATAAGGACAATTACCTTTTCCCAATGGGAACCGATAAAGAAACCAGCACAAACAAATACACACCAGCCATCATGTCTATCACAGGCACGAGTGCTTCAAATGCTGGATACATTAAGATAAGTGTGGCTGATCAATTCCTTCCCACAATAGATCCCACTGAAACTGCCAAGCTTGATTATTATTGGAGAGTAAACCACAGCGATTTCACAACTCTTCCAAACGTTTCTTTTGCTTTTTACTACAACGATGAGGACATCACTGGCAATGAAAACAATTACAATGCAGGATATGTCTTAGATGAGATTCCCTTTACCAGACAAGAACAAGACGCTAACGATGATGATAGAACTATCAATGAATTAGTATTTAACGGCACATCAAACAACGGGGCTTTTCCTGGTAATCGCTACACTTTAATCAATGCCAACTATAGTGCAGCAGGTAGCAATGCATGGAATGGTGCTCCTGAAATATATTACACCCGCCAATACAGTCCCAACGGTGCTTCAGCAGATTGGGAAAACACTAGCTATTGGACTTTGGCCACTAATGACATTGATGGTAATGGCACAGTAGACGCAGATGAGGTACATGACAGTCGTCAACCACAAGCCAGTGACTACCCTCAAGGTGGAGATATTGCTGTGATTGGTTGGGTACCACATAATGATCCTAATACTGCAGACCGAGGAAAACCCCACGGAATAAAAATGGATAACGCATATGATTTAGCACAATTGGTATTTACTCAAATGTTAGATGCATCCGGAAATCCTACAGCTCGCGATTATGCTACCAATTTTCAATTTCGACCGACAGTGGTAATTAACCCTGGGGCAGATGCAAACGCAGGCATCATCTCAGGAGAAGGAAATTTTTGGGTAAGAAGTACTGGAACAACTACAGTTTCTGATCCAGATTGGTCTGATTCAGATTTAGGCCTTTTTGTGACAGAGGACTCATCCTACTTCACCTATGAATTTTACAATACAAACACCTTTTCAAACATCCCAGAAGCTGTCCCAAACCTTTTATTTGCTTCAAATGGATGGGGTAACAATGACGTTAATTTGATTCTCACAACCGGCTTTACAACCAATATGAATCTAGAAATATTAGGTGACGGGAATATTGGAATTAGTTCAGAAGTCGAGGGGGATATAACAGTCGGAAATGATTTGAGATTATTCAGGTCTAACGTCTTTGGAAATGAATCTGGAGGTGGAGGTGAATTACTATTTCCAAATAGTATAGATAGAACTGTAGAGGTACTGGGAGATATAAAAATGGAGTATGAGGGTATGTTTATTGGAGTATTCAACCCAGAAAACACCACGCAAAATATTCATTCACTCATTGTTCATGGAGATATCATTCAAGACACCGACAATGGTGGTGGGGCTGCAGATGATGGGCTTCAACTATATACTGCAGATGGCTATGATTACATTGAACTATATCTAACTGGGGAAGGTAACCATAGTTATTCAAAAGTAGACGGTGATGTGGCCAACTTCGGAACAATAGTAGTTGATAAAGGAACTGACACTAGTTCTTCGTTTTCCTTTGATGCTGACTTCAATTTACTAGGTGATAATTCATCAGTAACTAAAGCCTTAGACATACAAAATGGAGAAACCATTATCAATGATGCTAATATTGACATAGAATTGAATTTGGGTGGTGGAGATTTTACCATTCCCAGCTCGGGAGGTTTAACTCTAACTGCCGGAACAACAAGAATTTCTTCAACTGGTTCAGGATCAGGTAATGGTTTAAGACTTGAAGGCCCATTGACTATTAATGGTGGCAGCATGATACTGAATGGTGGAAGCTCGGCTAACAACTATATCGAATATGGATCTGGCGGCTCTGCATCTGTAGAAATAACCAGCGGAAATCTCATAGTAGGCTCCCAATTTAGGAGAAGTCTGTATTCAGAAGATGGTATTATTCAGTATAGCCAAACTGGAGGAAATGCGGCTTTTGGCATCAATTACACTCCTGAGAATAGCAAAGGTGTATTTGAAATAATCAACTCAGGTGCAGCGGGTACCAGCTCCTTTGAACTATCTGGTGCCTCTACCCTTTTCACCATCGTAGGAGCACAAGATTCTCCAGAACAAGGAACATTGATACTGGATTCAGATATCAGTTCTACTTTTTCATCTGATGCAATAATAGATTTCGGGTATAATGGTAGTATAGCTGGAGTGACAGTACAAAATGCCGCTAGCGAAAATTTTGAAATCAATTCTGGAGTAACTCTCCCCAATTTGAGAATTGATAATGGAAACTTAAATGCACCTACAGTGGAATTGATTTTTCAATCAACAAGCGTTTCGGGTGATATTTCCATTCTAAATAGTGGATCCTTGGTTCTCGAATGGCTATGACCTTTCTGTCTCTGGTGATTTTATCAATGATAACACATACGATGCAGGAGCAAACACTACCAACTTTAATGGAGGTGTTCAAAACATTTCTGGGAGCACAAGCACTACTTTTAATAACTTAACTGTTAATTCTACCACAAGCCTAACATTACAAAATACAATTAGTGTGTCTCAAGATCTAAGTATCAACACTGGGTTCTTAAATGACAATGGGAACAATATAAGCCTGGAAGGAGATCTATATATTACGACAGAACACGTGAGTGATGGTACCGGTGGTATTTATCTAGACAACCAAACCACCAGCCAAACCATTTATCTCCCTGATAATGAAGCAGAAGTTGACCTTTTGTATATCAACAATCCATATGGAGCGTCTCTAACAGACAACTCAGCTACTTCTACCTCTCTCACCATTGATGTAAATTTGGGACTGGATGAAGGTAACCTCAGAATAGAGGATAATCGACTGATTTTAGACCCAGATGCAACTGTTACCACGACTGATCCCCTTTCCTTTGGTACTACAAGAATGATATCTATCAATGGAGTTAAGAAAAGTGATGGGGTTGAAAAAGAATTCGCGGCAAGCGTTGATACCGCACCATTTGTAATTCCCATTGGTACTCCGGACAAATATACTCCGGTAACTTTGGATGTAGACAATTCGGATGATCCTGGTTCTATTTTGATTAAACCTATTAATAGCATTCACCCTTCAGCCACAGGTCTTGATGCCCTTAATTACTATTGGGTCATCTCAACCAATCCATTTACAGTCAGTAATTTTGTAGGTAGCATCTCGTTTCAATATGAAGAAGAGGACGCCAACAATACAGGCCAAAATGAATCTACTTGGGAGAATAAAGCCGCAAGACTAATTACCCCTTCCTGGCTCAAGCCTTCTGGCAATCTGGTAGATATTACCAACAACATTATGACCTTTACTAATAGTGACTTATCCTCTGGCGGAAGCACCACCTTCGATGGAGAATTCACCATTGGAAATGATTTACCCAATATTCTGGCAAAATTCACCTCCGTAAATACTGGATCATGGAACGTAGGAACTAACTGGAATGTGGATAGAGATGCAGATGAGGTGTACAATGAGGCTACTGATGATGCGCCATTGGAGATCATTCCTCAACCAGGTTCTATTGTTGTAGTAGAAACAGGGCATGAAATGACCATGTCCACCTCCACAGACAATAATCAAAACATTTTCAGCGTGGAGATCAATGGAGTATTAAATATTGCAGATACGGATGGACACAATTTCGGTGAGGTCACAGGTTCAGGTACACTCAAGACTTATAGCAGCACACTGCCTGGAGGAGATTATGATGCTTTTTTCACCACAACTGATGGTGCACTAGAGTTGGCCGGAAGCGGAAGCTATACTATTTCACCAGATTTCACCGCTATTCGCGCTCTGACCGTTTCTGGAGGTGGCACTAAGACGCTACCTTCATTTTCATTAAGTATTGGTTCAGATGGTCTAACAATAGATGAATCCACTATATTGGACAATTCAGTTAATAATAATAGTGTCAGTATCTCCGGTGATGCAGATATAGTGAACGGCACTATGAATCTGGGGAACAGCAGTGCTACTCTGGCTGCTCAGAATTTCACGTTAACTGCAGGCACATTCACCAGCGCAGGTGGAGTGTTAGACCTGTCTGGAAATTTGGCTATCAATGGAGGCACATTCAACTCTGGAAGTGGTGTGCATACCATAGCAGGAAACATGACATTAGGTGCATCTGCTACATTCAATAACAACAATGGAACTTTTTCTTTTGACGGTACAACAAACCAAAGCCTGGCTGGTGACTTCTCAAGCGAAACATTCAATAATGTACAGGTTAACAAAAGTGCGGGGAGCTTAAATTTAGCGACTAATGCTTCTGTTTATATTAGTAACACGCTGACTCTTGATGGTGGAAATCTAAACACACAAGCTACTGGAGCAACTCTACGAATGACAAATGGAGTTGGAAGTATCACCCAGAACAGCGGTTTTGTAAGTGGCCCTTTACAAGTAGATTTGAATGATGGGAATAATTTCTCCTTCCCTGTTGGAAAGAGCTCCAGCTTTAAGCCATTAGCCATAGCCATACAAAATGCTTCACAATCAGCTAACCCACTAACCTGGGAAGTGGAGTATTATATAGGCAATCCAGGTGGCTATAGTAGTGCGAGCAATACAGGTATAGATATCAATTCGATTCAAACCAATACTAACCCGGACGAACAAGTGGTCAACGTATACGGAATCGAATATTGGAGAATTGACACACCGGGAGGAACAGCTACAGCAGATCAAATCAGTCTGGACATTAGTAATACAGGCTTAACTACGGATCAAATCAATGACGAATTGATTCAAGTCATGACCTGGAACAATACCAATGGAGAATGGGATCATTTGGGTGGTACAAGTACGGGAGTACCAAGTTCTGCTAATGTAACTTCTACAAGTACCTTATCCTTTAATGAAAGGATCGTAACCAGTGGTAGTGAGGACCCCTCTGCTTTGCCAGTAGAGTTGATCAGCTTTACTGCAAATCTATTGGAAGATGCCGTAGAGATCAAATGGTCAACCGCTTCAGAAATTGACAATGATTATTTTGTAATTGAAAGGTCAACAGATGGAAAAATCTATGAAGCACTTGGAGAGGTAACAGGTTTTGGCACTACCAACGAACGACAAGATTATAGTTTCATTGACGATAGACCTTATTTTGGGATTTCCTATTATAGACTTGTTCAATATGATTTTGACGGAACGGAAAGCATTTTCGGTCCATTATCGATCAACAATGATCAATTCAAAGAAGGAATTGATTTGAATTTGTATCCAAATCCATCAACATCAGGTGAGTTTAATTTGAAAATTAATTCGGGTGATGAAAATAGTCTGATACAATTGGTGATTTATGATATGTCAGGGCAAATGATCTACTCCAACCAGTATTCAGCACAATTGGGTACACAAATCATCCCAATTAATATAAATAACCAATCAGGTCCCGGGATCTATCACGTCAAGGTAAGTCAAGGTTACAATCAAGTCATACAAAAGTTGGTAATAAGATAATGAAAAAAAGCTCTGATAAATGTCAGAGCTTTTTTGTTTGCTTCTTATCTGACTTCAGGCTTCTTTTCTATCTTCGCTATCCATGGATGCTTTTTGGTCACCTCTTTTACTCAGCGGGAAATTAGCGCTATATACCACAGGTATTCTCCTATTGGTCTCAGCCCCTATCCTATTTGCATTGTCCATGTACCACTTCTGGGGAAAACCTCTTGTCAAATCCCTCGTGGCATTGCCTCTGATTTTGCCACCATCTGTATTAGGATTCTATTTTCTATTGGCTTTTCGTCCTGACAGTCTAATAGGAAGAATATGGGAATCTGTTTTCGACTCAAGATTGGCCTTTAGCTTTCAAGGAATTTTAATTGCTTCAGTCGTTTTTAGTTTTCCGTTTATGGTCAATCCTATTTTAAGTGCGATAGAAAACCTGCCAGTATCCATGACTCAAGCCGCCTACACTTTAGGTCAATCACGATGGGATACTTTTCGCAGGGTATTATTGCCCAACGTAAGACCTTCTATTGTCTCTGCCTGTCTACTGAGTTTTGCACATACGATTGGTGAATTTGGAGTTATATTAATGATAGGAGGCAATATCCCCGATGAAACCAGAGTGGCCTCTATTGCGATTTTTCATGAATTAGAAATGATGAACTATGACTCAGCAAACCAATATGCGCTCATACTTCTTGGATTTTCTTTTACGATTTTGGTAGTATTGCAGCTACTTCAAAAATCTCCAACTCGCCCTATTTTATGTTAAATGTTAATATAGACATGCACTTCAATGGCTTTGAGACTGAAGCCAGATTCAGCCTTGAACCAGGACAAACCCTGGGACTATTTGGTCCTTCTGGAATTGGAAAAAGCTCATTATTGCACGCTATTGCCGGGATCAATCATCGATATAAAGGACGTATACAATTTGGCTCGGATCCATGGGATGGCGATGGTAAACACCTGGATGTACAAAAGAGAGATATGAGTCTCATGTTTCAGGATTATGCCCTTTTCCCTAATCTAAACGCGGAAGGAAACATTCGTTTCAATCAGAGCATCAGCAATGAAGAAGTAGATTCCATTATCGAACATCTAGAGTTAAGAGAGCTCTTGAATCGTTCTGTGGATGACCTATCAGGTGGTCAAAAACAAAGAATTGCCTTGGCTAGACTCCTTGCTTATGATCAGAGTATTTGGTTACTGGACGAACCATTTTCGGCTATTCATTCTGACCTAAAATTAAGAATCAGTCAATTCATCAAAAATCAAATCATCACCAAAAAAAAGATCGTATTGATATCGAGCCACGATATGGGAGACTTAAAATTCTTTACAAATAGAATTTTAGACATGGGGGATTAAATTCCCTTCTTCTTGACTCCAAAGCGATATTGCAAACCCGTCATAAGGAAGCGCTGAGAATCCGCCACCCCATACTCTCCTCTCAGCATCCAATTCTTGTTAATTTGAAAATTGAATCCGAATTGAAAAGTCACAGTTTGTATCAATTCTTTTTCGATAAAATAATCAATTTCTGTAGTAAAAAAACCGCTCTCATTCACTCGACTTTGGATTTCACGCAAAGCTGTGTTTTGCGCTTCTAACTTAATCCTATCTCCAATAGAGGTATTGGGATCATCAATCATTTCCTGATTACTGTTCAACCTAGTGTCAACTCTATTATTAAAAGTATTGTCTAACTCAGGAAAAACTTCATCTAATCCAATTGTCCCACTACTGCCTCTAGCCCCAACAAAATTTCTATGCATCATACCCATGTAAGGAGCGATGAAAAGATCTCTATTGTTCTTATTCAAGAAGAAACGATAGCCCGCCCTGGCAGACAAAGTCATATATCCCACTTGTTCCTTTAGCAATTCCGTGTCAGTTCTTGAATAATTGATATCTGTACTTAAAAAATATCCATTCCAGCCAAATATCCAGGTAGTCCCGGCACCATAAGCAATGGCGTCAAACTCTACTTCCGAAGAAAACTCCGGCAGTTGAAGTATAATCTCACCCAGTGAATTTTTCCAGGTAGGTTGTAAACTTACATTGGTACCACCTTTTACTGATGAGAACAGGCCATACACATTGACAAATGGCAGAATCCAAGCATCCGCTCTTAAGTTTAACCCATTAGTTGTCGCACCTACCTGCGTAAAATTCAAAGTCTCAGTATTAAGGATTCCAGTCAGATCTGAGCCACCTACCAACAATTGAAACTCCGTGATTTCCATATCAACAAAAGCATTGACATAGTTTACATTCAAACCAAAAGGAAGCTGCAACTGATCTGCCATTCCTCTTTCCTGTACTTTTTGTCCCCAGACTGGCAAAACATAAGGAAAAATTGTAGTGTCTGATGATTGAGCTTGCAACGAAAAGTTAAGGAACCATAAAGTCGCAATAAGAAGACAGGATGATTTCATGGGTTATTGTTAGTTGTATCGCCTCTAATTTAACTATTCTACCTAATAAACAAACGCATAATATAATCATCCATCACATATCCCTGCCCTATGTCTGTTATTTGCTCATCCACCTTTTCAAACCCCATCTTCTCATAAGCCGCTATGCTATTTACATTGTCCCGGTTGACAGTGAGGCGAATATTATCAACGTCCTGTTCAGTGGCACAGTCCAAAAGGAAGCGCATCGCCTTTTTAGCAATCCCCTTGCCTCTATAGTTCGCATGGAGATACAGTTTACTCAAAAACAACTCTTCATCACTGATCTTGAAAGTCAAATAGCCTGCATTTTGTCCATCCAAAACGATAAAATAATATTGATACCCCTCCTGACTTTGATTTTTAATTGCCTCCAGGCTTGAAAACTTTTCTAGCATATAATCCACCTGACTTTGACCAATGATAGGCGGAAAAAATTCATTCCAAATTTCATAAGCTAGATCTCTTAAGACTATTTGATCTGCTTCTGCTTTGACTGCTTTAAAATCTAACTTCATCTGACTGTAAATATTTATCCAATATTAATCAGCCTTAATCAGATGTCTATATCCAAAACAAATATTTTATTTGTTGCAACAAAATTATTCGTTTATATGTTTATACATTTATATTGATCAAACAAGAAAGGAAAAGCCATGAAAACGATATATCATAAAGCAGATAGCAGAGGAAAAGCCAATCATGGTTGGTTAAATTCCTATCATTCATTCAGTTTTGCCAATTATTATGATCCTGAAAGGATGGGCTTTGGAGCTCTAAGGGTACTCAACGACGATCAGGTAGCACCTGGCATGGGCTTTGGCACGCATCCTCATAGCAACATGGAGATCATATCCATCCCACTGGAAGGTGAGCTAGAGCATCAGGATAACATAGGAAATAAAGCAGTAATTAAATCAGGCGATGTGCAAGTAATGAGCGCCGGTACGGGTGTTTTTCATAGTGAGTACAACAGACTTAAGGATCAAGAGGTGAAGTTCCTACAGATCTGGGTAATCCCGAATAAAGAAAATGTAACCCCGCGCTATGATCAAATCACTCTAGATAGCTCTGATACAAAAAATCAACTTCAACAAATCCTATCCCCTGACCCAAATGATGAAGGAGTGTGGATACATCAGAATGCCTGGTTTCATCTGGGAGTAATAGAAGCTGGCGCTAATGTTAACTATCAATTGAAGCAGAAGGAGTCCAATGGGGTTTACCTTTTTGTTCTGGAAGGTGAAGTAGCAGTGGATCAAAAGACACTAGGTAAAAGAGATGCATTGGGAATTTGGGACACAACCGATTTCAGCATTTCATCTAATGCTAATTCCAGAGTTTTACTGATGGAAGTACCAATGAAATAAATCAAAAAGAGCGATTCTAATTAGAATCGCTCTTTTTGATTTGCATCGATCGAGTTTGATTTAAAGTATAATACCGAAGCTAAAACCATTCAGGTCAGGCCCTCTCCCATCTGCAAAGACATTGTTCAAATCATAGTTGGCAAAAACATCCATCCCTCTATAGCCCGCTCGAACTCTTACACCATATCGGAAATTGTTGATGTAATAATCGCTACTGTCTTTGTCTTTTCGCTTGTTTCCGTCCTCTTTGTAAACAAACTTGGTCCAGCTAGCAACCTTATACCCTGTGTAGACCCCTGCACCAATGCGAAATCCTTGCTTGCTAAATTTTTTGAATGGTCCAACATCGTTCTTGTTTTCCTTGTATCCAAAGTCTAGCATGGGTACGAGATTCAAATTGATGTATGCAGCAGTTAGTTTACTCTTAGTTCCATTGATATCTGGGTTATTCAGTTCTGTAAACTCAGTGGCTGTTGGTCCTTTGCTAATTATCACATCGGTATTCTGAAGTTTCCAATTGTACCAGGATACGTTAGCTCCCCAATTGAGGCGCAAAGGTCCGCTTATGTGAGTGGAGTTGGTATGACCCAAAGCGACATACCATGAACCCCAGGGCTTGACGGTATACAGTTCTCCATTAGAATCTGGGAACTTTCCATTTTCAATCCAGTTGTTCATCCCAAAATCCATCTCAAATGATCGTTTGGTTCTCTTTTCTTCGTCATTGCTAAAGAAGTCAAAATCAAAGTCGTCCCAATCATTGTCATCATCGCTATCATACTCCTTAGATTCCCAATCTGCATCAGAAGACTCAGTTTCACCGTAGTATACCAAACCGTCATCCTTCGTATCTGTACTGTCCTTTTTGAACTTTTCACCCGATTCGTCTTCTATCACTATTTCTTGAGTGGTAGAATCAGCACTATCCAGATTCACATTCAAATCTGATATGATTTGGTTCACATCGATTTGCTCTAGTTTCTTTAACTCTTCCTGATTGTCAGCAATGATTACCATCTTGCTTCCTTTCCCGAATTCGACTACTACAGTATCGCCCTTGTCCGTCCCGGTGTTCGCCCAGGTCAATTGACTTAGACATAGTAATCCCATTAGAATTTTGAGTTTCACGTTTTTCATGTTGATTTATTTAAGTTTTTGACGTTGTGTTTTTTGAATACCGAACGGGTCGTCCAGTACTTTTTCTTTTGCATCTCGGATATCTGCCCATACATCGCTAGGATCAAACTCTCTGGCTTGATTGAGCAGTTCTTTTAGGCTTTTCTTTTCCTTTTTACCATCAGCCAATTCGACTGTCTGAACTGGTGATTTTTTATAAATTATCTTGATGGGCAACTCACTTTGCTTCTCTTCTATAATTGGTTCAGATTCTGTACTTGGTTCCAATTCCACTTCAGGTTCAACCTGAGCAATCATTTCTTCCTGTTTCTCTAACTTAATAGGAGCTATTTCTTTCTCAACCTTAGGTGCTGGCAAATCAACAATCACTTCAGGCACTTCTACCTTCGGCAAAGCCTTAACATTGACTGAGGCCAATTTGATCCCAAGTAGTTCAGGAGATTTCGCTTTCAAATTGTCCGTGAGAACGGGTTGATAGCCTTTTAACTCCTGCTGAGAGCCCAATATGAAATAGGCAAAAGACACGGTCATCAATAGAGCCACTGAAGCCGCCAGATACCAAGTAACGCCTATTTTCTTAGCAGGTTTCTGATGCTCTAGCATCATTTCCATTTTGGACCAACTGTCCGAACTCACCTCCGACTCTCTCTCTGCTAATCCAGATCGAAACAAATCATCTATTTTCTTAGCTCCCATTGCTCTGACGTTTTAGTTCCACATATTTTTCGTTACTCTCTACTTTGGCTTGCAATAGTTTGCGTGCCCTACTCAGCTGCGACTTGGAGGTATTCACCGATATCCCCAGCGCTTCTGCTATTTCCTGATGATTGAAGCCTTCAATAGCATACATGTTAAATACCGTCCGGTAACCCTGTGGTAAATCCAATACCATTTTCATCAAATCATCTGACTCCAAACTGCTTTCTGCACAATCGTGATCCAATTCGTGCGCTGCATCTTCGATATCCACCTCTTTGTAGAGTGCCTTATTCTTTCGAATCCACTCCAAACAAGTGTTTACCATGATTCTTCTGATCCAGCCTTGTAAGCTTCCATCCAGTTTGAATTGATCTATCTTATCAAAGACCTTCATAAAACCAATCAACATCAGTTCTTCTGCCGTGTAATTATCACCCACATAGCGCTTGCAAACAGTAAGCATAATCCGTGACTCCTGATCAAATAGGGACCTCTGCCCTTTCTGATCTCTCTTTTTACAAAGAATCACTAGATCTTTTTCGCTATATGTTTTTGGTTTACTTGGCATTTTTTGATGTCAATCACTAGCAAGATGGAGCTTGGGCAAAAAGGGTTGCATCGACTTGAAAAATTTTATTCTTTTTTTCTACTCACCTTTCAGACTTGAATTTAGTCAAAACCCACAACTACTTATATCGCCAAATTAAACGATAATTATAATTATCGGTATTAAAAGCGATAATATTGCATATCACACATTTTTACGATATCTTACCTCTATGCTAGCCATTCTTACGGGAGATATTATCAATTCGAGCCAACAAAACAATCAAAAATGGCTCTCGACGCTCAAGGCATCCCTGAATCTGCATGGCCAATCCCCCAAAGATTGGGAAATCTATAGAGGTGACAGCTTTCAACTTGCAGTGGCCACTGAAGAAGCTGTCTGGGCTGCCCTTCACCTCAAAGCAAGCCTCAGACAGACACCCAATACAGATATACGAATTGGAATTGGAATTGGAAAAGCCGATTCGCGCAGTGAAAAAATCACCGAATCCAACGGACCGGCTTTTATTCAGTCAGGAACATGCTTTGATTCGCTTAAGAAGAATACGCTAGCGATTAGTTCCGATGACGAAGACTGGGACGAAGCACTGAATGTGATGTTTTCGTTGGTGCAGCTCTGTATGAAGCACTGGACACCGACTGTCTCCCACATCATTAAAACCTGCATGGAGAATCCGACACTGAAACAATCGGAAATTGCAGAGCTACTGAACCTGAGAGCACAGAGCACAGTAAGTGAAGCCCTAAAAAGAGGCGGCTATGAAGAAATCATGAACCTGGAAAAGCATTATAGAAAAATCGCAAAACAACTATGACCGACCTGCTACTCAAACTCCTTTTGGCTCATCTCATCGGCGACTTCCTGATTCAGCCCGGTAGCTGGGTTAAAAGCAAAGAACAAAAGAAACACAAATCACCCCACCTCTACCTGCATATTTTGATCCATTTGCTGGCGCTACTCATTGTCCTGGGATTTGACAGTAGCTATTGGACGATCTATCTGACCATACCTCTATCCCATTTGATCATAGATGCATTGAAGCTCAACCTCCAAAAATCCAGCGTCTCCAAAACAGCCTTCTTTCTGGATCAAATCGCACATTTGATAGTGATCGCTCTGTTGGTAAATGTCTATTATCCCTACTCCTTGTCGCTGGAGGTGATTGGTTCCACACCATTCATAGGTTTTCTTATAGCACTGATTATGCTCACCCACGTGAGTGCGGTACTGATGCGCATCATCATGAGTCAGTGGAAACTGGCCGAAGATGACGGATCCCATTCTCTCAGAAATGCCGGGCAATACATTGGTATATTAGAAAGACTCTTTGTTTTCACTTTTATCTTATTGAACCAATGGTCGGCCATCGGTTTATTGATTGCCGCAAAATCTGTTTTGAGGTTCAGTGATTTGTCCCGATCGAAGGACAGGAAACTCACAGAATACATTTTGATTGGTACCTTGCTCAGTTTTGGACTGGCTATACTGATCGCTCTTGGGTATCAACAAGTAATGATTCGATTAGGAAGCTAAAAGCAAGCCTTCCTCTTTCAATCTTTCTTTGATCTCAAGGTGCTGTTTCCAAAACTTGGTCTTGATGGTCTGAAAGGCACGCTTAAACTCTGGTGTATCTCTAATGGCAGCATCTAATGGGTCCTGATCAAAGAATAGCACAACCCAATAATTATAATTGTCCTCTTCGCTAAACTTCTGGATGTATTCAATAGCCTTATCGTTTTCAACTCTATAAGAATGATACATCGCCAGGTGTAAAGATTTGTAGATGGATTGGTCCTTTTCTGCAAAGTCTAAAAAATCTACAATTAGCTCCTCCGCACGATCGTCATATCCCAGCTTTTTGAAAGTAAAAGCCATTTTGGCCTGTTCATGTCGAAACATGGTAAGCTCACGCCTTTCTCTTTGTTTCAAGAACCTTTCGTAATAGCGGTGTGCTGATTCGAAATCCCCTTGCATATAATACAGTTTAGCCACCTCCTGCATGATATCTAGCCGCGTCGTATCCTTGTCCAATTCAAAAATCATCCGGTCCTCAGTAGCTTCAAAGTCTCGGTCTTTAGCAAGCAGAATATAAGCCTTGAGATAACTGGAAAATGGGTTTTCAGGAAAATAACCCAAAGACAGATTGATGTTCAACAAGGCCTCATCTACAAACCCACTTTGGATGAGGGCATTGGATAGATGTAGGTAAATATAACTGGTGGCTGTGGAGTCGCTCCCCGCCGGATTTAGCCTCACTGCTTTCAAAGCATACTCCAAATACTTGGCCGTATTGGGGCTATAGTTGGTATAAAAATCCGAAAGCATGTTGATGATCCAGGTGGAACCTGGGTGATACTCGTGGGCTTTTTCTAAATAATCCTTCGCTTCATCAAATTCTCTGGTCTGCAAATAATACATCGCCTTGGCAATTAAGGCTTCCGGCAACTGATGATCATAGAGCAAAGCTTTATCTGCCATGAGGCCTAACTCTGCCGTATGCTCCTTTTCGGACTGATAGAGTTCCAAATAATAATAGGCAATGGCCAAATAAGCATAGGAGGAAGCAAAAGATGGATCCAATTCTATGGACTGCTCCAAAAGAGGAATAGCCTCCAACAATCCTTCCTTTGTTTCCAATGACATGAGCATTTTTGCCTTCAAAAAATGATCGTAGGCTTCTATATTTTCGGTTAATGGTTGATTGATTCTTTCGGCCTCATCGGGTTTGATCACGACTTGTATGTTTTCCGCAATACGCTGAGACAGCTCCTTCTGAAGATCAAAAACACCTTTCAATTCTTTATCATATTGACTTGACCAAATCTGTCGGTCATTCGCTGCATCTACCAATTGTACATTCAGCAAAATCCGATTGCCAACTTTCTGCCCGCTCCCCTCCAGAACATAGGCTACTTGCAGCTCTTGAGCGATTTCTGGAATGGTTTTGTTGCTCTCTCGGAACTTCTCCACTGAAGTTCTGCTGACCACCTTCAGATCTTCCAGTTTTTGAAGATTATTGAGAACGGAAAGCATCAAACCATTGACCCAGTAACCATTGGTGGAATCACTGCTTTCGTTGATGAAGGGCAACACAGCAATCGATTTAGTTTGAGGGATCGAAAAACGCTCTTTTTTTTCATAAAAGAAGAAGCGATAAACAAGGACTAAACCTAAAAGCCCCAATATACCGATGACAATGACTGGACGAAAAGAAGGCCTCTTGTCAGTAGTTTCTGTTAGCTCGGGGATTTTATGCACCTCTCCGGGCGAATACCCAAACTGTTCCTTGAAACATCGAATGAAATAGGAAGAACTCCCAAAGCCCACCTGAAAGGCCACTTCAGAAACATTCAAATCCCCAGCTCTCAACAATTCCATCGCGCGCTCCAAACGCACCTGCCTGATGTACTGGCTCGCTGATTGACCTGTGCTTTTCTTGACTTTCCTCAGTAGATTGGATCGACTCATATTCATCTCCTCTGCCAACTCAGACACCCCAAACTGATCATCGGACATCCTGCGATGGATAATAGCTATGAGTTGGGATGTGAATTCAGATTGTACAGAATCTGGAGCGTTCATATAGTCTTTTCAGCGTAAAAAAGGGTGCTGCAAAAAAGCGAAATTAATCCGATAGAACCAACATAAATAATGGACTTGAAAACCATCGAATGGACCAAAATGCGTCATATGTTCAATGATTGCATCATAGTTTCAATGGCTGCCCCAAACTTAACACCATTCGTTTCATATTCACTATCAACACATTACACTCCCTCCGCACCTTTGCATCATAACAAATCAAAAAACACGAACAATGAAAACGATTCAAATCAAAACCATCCAATTTCTATCATTTTTATTACTGGTAACCATGACAAGTTGTACATCTGGATCCACCAAAAAGAGCACGAATGACACAGGCGTGAAAGCCCCAGATATTGACATCCACACGGCCACCATTACAGGCAATATAGATGCAATCAAACAACACATTGCGGCGGGATCAAATCTCAATGAAAAGGATCCATTTGGGGGATCGAGTCCTTTGATCACTGCGGCCGTTTTTGGTCAAAACGAAGTAGCAAAACTGCTGATCGAGGCTGGAGCCGACCTCAACATTCAAAACAACGAAGGGTCCACAGCACTGATCTCCGCTGCATTCTTTTGCAGACCAGAAATGGTACAAATGCTGATCAAGGCTGGCGCAGACCCAAACATCAGAAACAAGTACGGCGCTACGGCCAATGAATCTGTCATGGGACCATTCGCCGAGATCAAAGGCGTGTATGAAATGTTGGCCTCTCAACTCGGACCTATGGGACTGACTCTGGACTATGAATACATAGAAAAGACCCGACCACAGATAGCCGAAATGCTTAATTAATCGCCAAAGGAATCAGAAAATGCAAGATAGACGCTACGACATAGACTGGCTCAGAGTCATTACCATCGGCTTACTGCTGATATATCATATTGGCATCTCTTTTCAACCATGGGCCAGCCTGATCTACTTCATCCAAAGCCCAAAGCCAGCGACCTGGCTTTGGGCTCCTATGGCCTTCCTCAATATTTGGCGGATCCCATTGCTCTTTTTCGTCTCTGGAATGGGTGTCTGTTTCGCAATGAGACAAAGAAACTGGAAAGGTCTAATGCTAGAAAGAAGCCGTCGGATATTCCTACCTCTCGTCTTCGGAATAGTGGCACTCGTACCGATACATATCTTCATCTTTCAAGCGAATGCTGGAGTTTCACTGAAGTACATGCCGGATCAGGGACATCTTTGGTTTCTCACCAATATTTTCGTGTATACGCTGATACTGTCTCCATTTTTCTTTTTGATCAAGAGGCATGAAAATTCCCGGATCAACCAGGTAGTCAAAAATCTTATGGGTCATCCCCTGGGTATTGCAGTCATGATGTTGCTGTTCATGGCTGAGGCTTATCTATTGAACCCTCCCATTTTCGAGTTCTATGCGCAGGGCAATCATGGATTCTTTCTGGGAATGCTGGCCTTTTTATTCGGATACCTGATGGTGTACAATGGCGAGGCTTTCTGGAATTTGATCCTACGAGTTCGCTGGGCTTTGCTCATACTTGGTATAGCACTTTTTGCCTTGAGACTTTTGGTAATGAATCTCAAATCTCCCTTATATCTAATGAGCCTAGAATCCAACATTTGGGTCCTCACTGCTTTGGCCTTTGGACTGAAATATCTCAATAGACCCAGCCAGGCCCTTAGCACACTAAGCCAGGCGGCCTACCCCATTTACATCATTCACATGATTTGGCAGTACCTGGGAGCCAAATGGATTTTCAGTTTTGAGCTTCCTAGCTATGTGCAGTGGTTGATGCTGATGAGCTTCACATTTGCCACATGCTATCTGACTTATGATCTATTGATTCGAAGAATCCCGTTGATCAGACCTCTTTTTGGCCTTCCATATCAACAGAAGAAAGCAAGCTAAACGCCTGAAGATCTATCCTTAAGCAACAACTTTCTGAAAAATAATTTCGGAATCTTGAAACCTTTTACTAGAATTGCAGTGTATTAGTTAAGTAATACACTAGAATACTGATCTAAATGATAGATATTAAAAACCTTTCTTTCAACTATGGTCAAAAGCAAATGCTCTTTGACCAACTTAACCTGAGCTTGCCGGCAGGACATATATATGGACTGCTCGGCAAGAACGGGGCAGGCAAATCCACCTTGATCAAAATGATCACCGGTCTGCTTTTTCCAAAAACAGGCCAGATCGAAGTGATTGATCATGTTCCGCAAAATCGTCGTCCCGACTTTTTGCAAGAGGTTTATTTAGTAACAGAGGAATTCCAATTGCCTGACATGTCACTCAAGCGATACCTGAATCTCTACAGTTCATTCTACCCCAGATTCAATCACGAAAATTTCGAACAATACATTCAGGAGTTTCAACTCAGCATGGATGATAAGCTGAACGCTATCTCCTATGGACAAAAGAAAAAATTTCTATTGTCCTTCGGATTGGCTACAAACTGTCGTCTGCTACTGCTCGACGAACCCACCAATGGATTGGACATCCCTTCGAAAAGTCAGTTTAGAAAGGTGGTTGCCAGTGCCATACATGAAGAGCGAAGTTTTGTGATCTCCACCCACCAGGTCAGAGACATGGAGCATCTGATAGATCCTATTATCATCCTGGATGAAGGACAGATTGTCTTTTTTGAAGATTTTGAATCCATCACTCAGAAAATATCGATGGGCAAAACCAAGGAACTACCGGATGAAGGGGTGATATATGCCGAATCCACTTTCGGACAATATACCATAGTGACAGAAAACGATGGCGAAAACGAAGGGAATTTCAACTTAGAACTACTCTTCAATGCGGTGACACAGAATAAAGAAAAGTTTTATCAAATCTTCAATTCCTAGTACCATGAATAAACATTTCGACCTCAATCGATTCTGGCTACTTGTGAAACTGGAACTTTTCCAATTCAGAAAAGGAATATTGATCACGCTAGACATCACGATGGGAATGCTCTTCTTCTTTGGCTTCTTGCTCGCTATAATAGTAGACCCAAGTTTAATCGTTTACGAACATCATCAAAACTATGCCTTCACCCTATTGGCAGGAGGATTTGTACTTAGTAGTTTGGCCTTCAGAGATCTCAGCTCTCCTCTGAAACGCAGTAGGTTTCTAACCTTGCCCGTTTCAGCTTTTGAGCGCTTTCTGAGTATGTGGCTACTGACTTGCCTTGGTTGGGTATTGCTCTACAGTTTCACTTTTTGGGTATTTGTCCAACTGGCCAACCCACTTGGACGTGCACTCTTCGGTCATGTTACCTTTGAGGAGTTCGACCCACTTGGTCCCTTTGCTTTAATGATGATCAAAATATATGTGGTCTTACAGGGTATTTTCCTCGTAGGCGCTACCCAGTTTAGGTCCTATGTACTACCCAAAACGCTGGCGACTTTGATAATAGTAGCCATCCCAATGGCCGTGATGCTATACTTGGGAGTAGGTGAAAGAATGGAAGACAATGAAATGTGTCTGGTAGAATCCGAAAAGCTGGTCCAATCGACCAGTCACATATTCTGGCAAGGCATTGTATATGCTTTTTGGTGGGGATTGGCACCTCTTTGCTGGGTACTCACTTATCTGGGGCTGAGAGAACAGGAGGCTTAAAATGGATTTCAACGACAATCAGGCCATATACCTTCAAATTGCAGAATTGCTCTGTGAAAACATCTTAACCCAGGAATGGAAACCGGGCGATAGAATCCCGTCCGTTCGCGAAACGGCCATCAACATGGAAGTCAACCCAAACACTGTCATGAGAACATTTAACTATCTACAAGAAAAAGAAATCATTTTCAACAAAAGAGGAATCGGGTACTTTGTCTCTGAGCAAGGATATGCCAAAACCATGGAGTTGAAAAAGAATGACTTCATCCATCAGGAACTACCCCGAATATTCAAAGAGATGACGCTACTCAACATGTCGATGAAGGATGTAGAAGCCCTATTTGAAGACTATCAATCTAAAAACCTCTAACTACCCAAACTATAAATCACCATGAAAACAAGTAAAAAAATACTACTCACCTTCACTGGGGTATTGATTGCCCTACTGATATGCGGCATGATGCTCCTGAGAAGTGATCTGGAGGCCCTACCCAATATTGGGTACGAATACGAGACAGTCTCAAGTAATCAATTCCACTCGATAAAGGTGGATGGCAACTGGTCTATCAAGCTGCGCCAAAGAGCGCAACACAAAGTAGAAGTAGAAGGCCGTGCTAAGGATATCATGAACAAGTTATTCAAAGTAGATAATGGGGTTTTAATGATAACAAAACATGAAAACCCTGAGAATCAAGCGCTCCATTTGAGGATTTCATCTCCCCTAATCAATAAAATAGATGCCAGCAATGGGACCGAAATCTATATGGATGGATTTGATTCAGATTCTTTAGAGATCAGATTAGAAAACAATAGTTCATTTATCAGTTCGGAAAACATGTTGGAAAAGACCACCATCGAAACTTCAGGTAATTCGTGGATTCAGCTGATAGATGATCCGATGAAATAGTAATGCATAGAAATACTGGTTGAGGCAAATGCCTGACCGGGAACCACTGGAAAAACAGTTAATTGTAAAATAGTGTTTAATTGATCTAGAATCTGATATTGAGCACCAAAATCCAGTTGTACACAGGTCCTTCTAAATGAGAAAAAAGCCATTGAGAATGAATATCACCTATTATTTCTGACAGCCATCAGGCAAGTCAAGACCAAATAATAATTAACTCCTGCATGACAATGCAGGCTTAAACCACTAATTCAAACTAAAATGAAACAAGTTAGTTCACGGGTATGTTTTACCCTTGCCATACTGCTAATTGGATTTGCAGTTAGTGCTCAGCAGTTAACACAAAGCATCCGCGGTACACTTAAGGATGTGGCCAGTCATGAGGCAATTATTGGAGCCAATATCACCGTAAAAGGCTCCTCTCCTATCATAGGCGCCAGTACGGATATCAATGGTGTATTCGAATTGTCTGATGTGCCTGTTGGCCGAGTCACACTTCAAATCTCTTCTATAGGATACATCAGTCAAAGCATCCCAAACATCATAGTGGATTCTGGCAAGGAAGTCATCCTCAACCTGAAAATGGAAGAGTCTATTGTTCAAATGGACGAGATCGTCATCCAGTCAGAAGAGCAAGAGGGAAGACCCATCAACGACATGGCCCTGGTCAGTGCCAGATCCCTGTCACCAGAGCAAACTCAACGTTTTCCAGGAGGGTTTAATGATCCTTCTCGTGCAGTATCCAATTTCGCTGGAGTCAATGCCAAACCAGATGGAGGTAATGAAATCATCGTGCGAGGCAATGCGCCTAAATATGTGCAATGGAGACTAGAAGGGATTGAGATCACCAACCCGAATCATTTCGCAGATCAAAGCACCACCAGTGGATCCATCAGCGCACTTAACAACAACATGCTATCGACTTCAGACTTCTATACAGGGGCCTTCTCTGCAGAGTATGGAGATGCACTGTCCGCAGTATACGACGTCCGACTCAGGAGTGGTAACAATCAAAAACGAGAAACCATAGCTGGCGTGGGGTTATTAGGAACAGATTTGACTTTCGAGGGGCCCTTTAGTCCAAAAAGCAATGCCTCCTATGTCGTCAACTATAGATATTCTACCATTTCTTTGATCAACGAGATTGGTCTAGCAGATGTCAATGGAGTACCGGTATTTCAAGATGCAGCCTTCAAGCTGAACTTTCCTACTCAAAAGGCTGGAAGCTTTTCACTATTTGGGTTGAGTGGCCTTAGCCATTTCATCTTTGAAGATGTAAAACCAGACATATGGGAGACACCCGGAGATGAAGCCAGGAATGCTTCCATACATGAAGATTACCAAAAGCAGGCGCACTTGATCAATTTGGGCTTTTCTCATCACATCCCTATTACCAAATCTAGCTTCCTGAACACCACGCTGCTCTATTCTAATGAAGGCATAGCAGATGATGTTTATGAATATGGCATCATGAGTAGCAACTCTGACTCGAACCAGGATTCAATCGTCAACAGACAAAAAAATTTCGATAATCAGCTGATCAAAAGCGCAATCAGATCAGCTCTCACCTACCATCACAAATTCAACGCGAAACACAAAGTAGAGCTGGGAACCAAATATGCTCGACTCGACTACATGATGGAGCAAAGCATGCTCAATGACACAAAAGACCAAAGAATCACAGGAGTAGATTTTGATGAAAACATCAGTACATTAAGAAACTTCATCAGCTGGCGATATAGAATTAACAACCAACTGACGCTGGTTACAGGTCTGCACAATATGAATGTACTGTACAATCATAAATCTACATTGGAGCCCAGGTTCTCTATCAACTGGCAGTTGGCACCCAACATGTCGATCCATGCCGGCTATGGCAGTCATAGCTCGATGGAGACCATTCATCACTACTTTGCCAAAGTAGAACAAGAGGATGGCAGCTACTCGGAACCTAACAAGGACCTAGATCTGCTGAAGGCTCATCACTACGTCCTGGGCATCACCCAGTACATAGGTGAGCAGATGAGGCTTTCAGTCGAGATGTACTACCAATACCTTTATGACCTACCTGTGGCTAGTGATTCCAGCTACTTTTCCACTATCAATGAAGGAACAGACTTTCAGCATATCACTTTGGTAAACGCGGGCAAAGGACAGAACTACGGCCTGGAACTTACTCTAGAACGCTTCTTTGCCAACAACTACCACTACATGATCAATGGCTCAGTTTATCAATCCAAATATGAGACGCTGGAGGGAATAGAAAGGAATACCAAATTCAACAGCGAGTATGTCTTCAACCTACTGGCCGGAAAGGACTTTGTTAATCTGGGCAAAAAGCGCAATCAGGTGCTGAGCATCAACCTTAGAGCCTACTATGGTGGTGCACAGAAAATCATCCCTCTCCTCAGGGACGATCAACAAAACCTGAACGTCGATCCGGCCAACAACCAATATTGGGATTATGACAAAGCCTATAATGATGGGCTAGACGATCTTTTTCAAACAACCCTTTCTGTCAGCTACAAATGGAACCGACCTAAGGCGACTCACGAGCTTTTTGTCGACCTCAATAACCTGACTGGAAACGATGGAAGAATAACCGAATACTACGACGAATCTGAACCCAACAATATCGGATATCTGCGCCAGTTCGAATTCTTCCCTAACCTGATGTATAAAGTTTATTTCTAAAACAAATAACCATGAACACTGATTGTAAAAACATAAACCACGAAACCATGAAAAGTTCTAAAAACTTCGGAGGCTCTCCGAGCTGCATTTACTTCCTTGGCATGATAGGAGCTGCGGTGTATTTCATCTCCAATGCCGCTGGCTTTTGGGCGGGTGTATTGGGCTTTTTAAAAGCCCTGGTATGGCCTGCATTTTTTGTATTCGAAGCTTTCCAATACCTCAGCATATGAATCAGGAAGTCTCTCATGTATTGGTATTCAAAACGAATATCCAGACCCATCAGCGAGCCAAGAGCCTTCGCCCCCTGCTAAACAACCATCCAACCATATTGGATTGGTCGGTGGATACCGAAGATGTCGACAAGGTGCTGCGAGTCGTCGCAAAACAAAGCCTGAAAGAAAGAGAAGTGATTTCGCTAGTGGTGAATCAAGGCTTCTTTTGTGAGGAGCTGGAGTGAGTTCAAAACAAGACTCCCCCTTTGAAGCAGGGCTGTTGCATTCTAAAAAATGGATTAACTTGAAAATTAAAAATGGCATCAGAAAGTATCATTTGGTATTTAGGAAAAGTGAAGGATCACAGGCGTGGTGCGGGTCAGCGACATTCTCTGGAATTGGTACTGGTCATCGTGCTGATGTCGGTAATGAGCGGCTACTATGGTTATCGTGCTATTGGAGATTTTATAGAAAGAAATAGAGAGAACTTATTGTCTACTTTTCAGCCCAAACAAGACAGATTACCGACTTTTTATACTATTCGAAGAGTGTTGATGGGATTGGATTTGATTCCTTTTCTCATCAATTCTATCAGTGGAGTAAAGCCTATGTTTCGATAGAGTCTGGAGAGTGGCTTAGTGTAGATGGCAAGGCCATCGGTGGTACAATGAGTGATTATTCAAAGTCGTATCAGAATTTCATCAATCTAGTGACCGTATTCGTTTCCAGACAGAAAATGGTATTAGCCAATGGAGAAGTCATTAACTCAAAAGAGAGTGAAATACCTGTAGTTCGTCAATTAATAGAGATGCTGGATCTCAAAGATGTGGTCTTTACTATGGATGCTCTTCATTGTCAAAAAAAACGGTAGAAGTGATTATAGCTAGTGGAAATAATTATGTAATTGGAGTGAAGAAAAATCAAAAGACACTCTACCAGAGCATCGAAAAGTGTGCCCAAGAAAAGCCTATAGGTTATTATTCTCAGCTAGAGAGAAACAAAGGAAGAATAGAAAATAGAGATGTAACAGTGTTCAATTTGCCAGAGGAAATAAAAAAACAATGGACTGGTGCACAACACGGCATCAAAATTAGAAGAGAAGTAAAAGTCAATGGACGCTACAGGGAAGAAAACGCGTATTATTTAAGCAGCATAAAGAATGGAAGTGCATTATTATACAACTATGGGATAAGGAATCATTGGCACATTGAAAACAGTCTACACTGGACCAAAGATGTAACGATGAAAGAAGATGCCTCTAAAATCAGATTAGGCAACGCTCCATCAATTATATCCACGCTTAAAAATGGTGCAATGAATATATTTAGAAAACAAGGCATGAATCAAATAGCAAAGGCCACCAGACTGGTAGCCAATGATATTGAGACTCTAAACAAACTAATCAATTAGAATGCAACAGCCCTGCCCTTTTAAGGGGGTTAGGGGATGTTAGGTGAGGCAAACAGTTGTTTGATTCAACACAATGTGCCCTCACTCCAACTTCTTATAATAAAAAAGCTCATAGTCCGGCAGCAGCTCTGGATGCAGGATCTTGATATGATCCGCTAGCAAAAGGTGGGGATTGGCATTTCCCGATTCGAAATAGTCATTTCCGCCACTGGTGGACATTCGCTTGGTATATCCATAGACCTGACCGGTCTTTACTGCCTCAAAATTAGCGTATCGCTCGTCTGCAGCGACCAATGCTTCGATCGATTGATAATCCGCCACGCCGATCCAAAAATCGGCCTGGTAAGCTTTGGCATACACCGCCTCAAAGTCCAGGTTGATCCAGCCTGTACCAGCAGCATCGGTCCATAGATACTCTGCCCCGGCATCCTTCATCAAGAGGGCATTGTAATTGTTGCCAGCGGGCATAAACCAGGTCCCACCATATAGGGTTCCCGAAAATACAGAAGGCCTTTCTACATCATTAACCATAGTAGTCAGGGAATCATAGGCCGCTGCAATCTGAGAAAAATAAGCCTCCGCCTCATCTTCTTTACCCGTCAAATGGCCGATGAATTTGATCCACTCTGCCCTGCCCAAAATATCCGGTTCCAGATAATCAGGCGTCATGACCACAGGCTGTCCCAGTTCCTCCAGCTTGGCGAGCTGTCGGTTCTCACTGCCAGAACTAAAAGCCAGGATCACATCAGGATCGATGCCCAAAATGCGTTCCACATCCAACTGTCCCTCGTGCCCTACCTCTTGCAACAGCCCCTGATCTAGCTGCGAACGTATTGACTCTGAATAGATGTATTGCGTCTGAGCAAAACCCTTCAAGCGCTGCTCCACGCCCAGGATTTCTAAAAATGCCAGGTGTGTCGTCGAGTTAGAAACAATCGACTGAACAGGATATGGGATCAAGGTATACTGGGAAGCATCGATAGCTGTGGGTACTTCCCCCTCGTATAGCAGATAGCTGGCGCTCTCATCACTGCCCTGCCACAGTTTATTTACAGTTAGTACATTGTAGCCCTCATACTCCTCCATCGAAAAGCGCTGGGCATAGCTAACCCCAGAACCTGCAGGCCTGGAGGTTTCTTCTGTATTCTTCTTCTGACAGGCTAAAACTAAAAAGCCCGCTGCAATAATGACTAGGTTTCGGATCATGCCGCAAGCTCGGTTTTTTTCTGCTTTTGCAAAAGAAAGATTGGAAAGATTCAGGAATCAAAAACCAGGAGTCAAGAGCCAGCAGTAACCCATCCTTCCTTGGTGAAGGTGCCGAAGGCTGAAGCCTGCCTGACGAATGCCCGGGGGTTTATGTAGAAATGAACGAAATTCAAAAAAACCGTCACTTCGACAGAGCAAAGGAAGATGACAATCTTCCCATGCGACGAGAAGTCCCATTCGGATACTTCTGGGGATAGGAAAAGGCATTCCGTACTTATATACATGAGCATTACACCCACCTACCGGAAAGGCTGGGATCTAAAGCGATCCACAAGTAAAATAGACACGTCACTTCGACAGAGCAGAGGAAGAGGACAATCTTCCCATGCAACGAGAAGTCCTAATCGGATACTTCTGGGGCTTAGGGTAAGTGGAAAGGTTTGTGTTGCTTTCTTATTTTTTCGTCAGAATCACGGATTTAGGCAGATGTCTCTGATGACACGGATTTGACTTGTGGTACTTTCGCAAGCGACTGGTTTATCAATACGTAATTGGTAGTTTAACAACTCATCACTTCGACAGAGCAAAGGAAGATGACAATCTTCCCATGCGACGAGAAGTCCCATTCGGATACTTCTGGGGCTTAGGGTAAGTGGAAAGGTTTGTGTTGCTTTCTTATTTTTTCGTCAGAATCACGGATTTAGGCAGATGTCTCTGATGACACGGATTTGACTTGTGGTACTTTCGCAAGCGACTGGTTTATCAATACGTAATTGGTAGTTTAACAACTCGTCACTTCGACAGAGCAAAGGAAGATGACAATCTTCCCATGCAACGAGAAGTCCCATTCGGATACTTCTGGGGCTAGGAAAAGGCATTCCGCACTTAAATATAAGAGCATTACATCCACCTGCCGGACAGGCTGGGATCTAAAGCGATCCACAAGTAAAATAAACACGTCACTTCGACAGAGTAGAGGAAGAGGATAATCTTCCCATGTGACGAGAAGTCTGATCTGGAAACAACCAAGGCAATGAATACTGCATTCTTCCTCTTGGTTAGCTTCCATTTTCATTCAAGTCTGGAGACTTGCTCTCATCAGGACTTTCAAGTCACGCTAAGCTAAGACTTAAAAGAGCTGGGGGATTTTATTTCGCCGGTACTAGTAACTGTGACACTAAGGTTTTAGGATGTTTATTAGATAATTCAGTAATGTAATTTTGAACCTTCTTATATCTCTTTTTATCAACGCTGTACAAATAAGATATCCAGCCCTTTACGTGATTTAGAAGGCTGGTATTTTTTTGCTCTGAGGATAGGGTTAAATGATGTATTTTAGAACGGAGTAATTTATATCGCTTTTTACCTATGCCTACGCTATCTTCATTGATTACCAATCCCGTGACAATCTTAGCTCTTGCAGAACTAGCGACTCTTGTCTTAGAATAATTAAGGTCAAAATTCTCGTCATTTATTATCTTATTTATCATCGGGATAATATGCAAGACTTTAGATGGATGTAATCCTGAAAAGGAGAGATCGTCAGCATATCTTGTGTAATTTACACCTCTCTTACCCACATACCCCTGAATTCTTAAGTCAAGAGTCCAAGTAACTAGGTTAGATAACATTGGAGAACATGGACCTCCTTGAGGAAGAGTGTTCTCGTATGTACAAATATTTGTGAGAACAGTTGATATTAGGTTGTTATAACCTAAAGATTTATAGAGGTTAAAAACTCGCTTTGAGCTAATTGAAGGAAAAAAATCTTTAAGATCAATATTTAATATAGTGTTTGCACCTTGGTGTGGTAATGCATTGTCTAATATTGAAGAGCCTTTTCTGAACCCCTTACATGAACCTGATACCTGAAGTTTGTTCAAAATATTAACAAGAACCCATGACTGAAGTCCTTTCATTTTTTTACTTGGCTGACTTATGACCCTTTTCTTGCCAGATTTTTTACTGATTGTGTATGTACGATAGTAATAAGATGAATGGTAAGAAAGTTGATAAATTGTGTATTTTGATATATGAGTAAGATTAGAGAAATCATCAAGATTTTGGATTACTGGTAATCCTAGCATGCTTAATTTGATCTTTTCTGTCTTAGCCATATGTGATAATAAACGAAAATAGGGGTAGTTCTTTTTACTCCACAAATGTTGAGTGAAATTTAAGGGTGAAAGCTTCGAAGAAGCTTTTGCACTTAAAGTTTACGATGATAATTCATAGTTTATAACTCGGATGCCGAAACAACACCCACTCGCGTATATATTGCAAGCAATACATCCAGCGTCTAAAAAGAACGTACCCTATATTTTCAATTTTTTATTTCTGTTTTTTAAATTTAGTATTTCAAGTCTTAGATTATCAATGTCAACGGTTTCTTTCTGCCTTTTTATTCTGCTTTTTGTCCTTCTAAATTCAAAGAATTTCTCAAGTCCCGAAGAAGTCAGCTTATAACCTTCCGTATTTAGTTCAACTTGCTTTTTTTTTGTCAAAATACTTATTGCTGTCGTGGTTGTTTGAAAAGCATTGGTCTCATCTTTTGTAGCAGCAGAAACTAAATTTATCAAAGTTTCTTTACGCACTGGTTCTAATAAATACACCGCGGGAAGCAGGAAGTTTTCCAGTTGAAGCAGTGATATTTTGTCATCCCTTTTTGAACTCTTTTTTTTCATCTTTCTTAATGATGAAACTAAATCTTCCACACCAGTTTCAATATTGGTGGGATCGATATAAACCAACCCAGAGGGATTTGATTTTTAAACCAAAGGACTAAGGCCAATCCTAATCCTACAAACCCAATTGAAACCATCAGAATTATTATTACAGAATTGATTTCATTTCCCCCTGACAATAGTCCCATAAAAGAGAATCCCATAATTCCAGTGCCAATTCCTAGAATCTGATAAAGGCGGTGCATGCGTAATTCATACCATCCATTTTTATTCTTCTTGGACTTTTTACTGGCAGCCTTGTTTAAATACTCTAATGTTGAAATCGCCGCAGAATAGCTCATAATTAGTCAGTATGATTGTTATTCAAATACTACTTCCCAATACAAAACTTGCTAAAGATATTGTCTAGCAGGTCGTCTGTGGAGATCTCGCCAGTGATTTCACCCAGGTAGTAGAGCGAGTGTCTGATGTCCTGCGCCAGAAAATCGTTGGTGATCTGGTTATCAATCCCTCGCACCACATCGTGCAGGGCATTTTGCGTATTGACCAGCGACTGGTGGTGTCGGGCATTGGTCACGACCACATTGCCCGTCTTGAAGTTATCCATCTGGCTCTTCGCAAAGATCATGTCCTTCAACTCTTGTACACCCTGCTCCTGCTTGGCTGCTATAGAGATGTAGTTGCTATTGTCTAGCAGTTCGGACGGCTCACTTTCCACCTTGTCTCTTTTGTTTCCTACCAGTATATAAGGCTTATCCTTTTCGATCAGTTGTTGTTCGGTAGTCAGGATCGTCTCCAGACTCTCCGTGCTCAGGTCGAAAAGGTAGATGATCAGGCTAGCCTCATTCATCTTTTGATTGGCGCGCTCCACGCCTATGGCTTCTATCTGATCAGTGGTGTCTCTCAGTCCCGCCGTATCGATAAATCGGAACTTAACCCCTCCTATGTTGATCTCGTCCTCGATGATGTCTCGCGTCGTTCCTGCGATATCCGATACGATCGCTTTCTCCTCTTCAAGCAGCGCATTCAGCAAGGTAGATTTCCCCGCATTGGGCTTACCTACGATCACCACGGGCACACCGTTTTTGATCACATTGCCCAGTTGAAAACTATCGATCAGCTTCACGAGCACCTTGTCTATTCCTTTGATCAGCTCCTTCAGTTCTTCTCTGCTGGCAAACTCCACATCCTCTTCGGAGAAGTCCAGCTCCAGCTCGATCATGGAGGCAAAATGCACCAACTTCTCACGCAGGGCTTTGATCTCCTTTGAGATCCCGCCACGCATCTGGTTAAGCGCCGCAGCATGCGAGGATTCATTTTCTGAGGCGATCAGGTCGGCTACAGCCTCTGCCTGCGCCAGGTCAAAACGTCCATTGAGATAAGCCCGTTGAGTAAACTCCCCTGGATTGGCCAGGCGCGCACCCTTCTTGTTCAGCAGTTGAATGATGCGATTGATGATATACTGTGAACCATGGCAGGAGATCTCCACACTGTCCTCTTTGGTGAAGGAATGGGGATTCTTAAACACCGTCATTAACACCTCGTCTACGATCTCTGTCCCATCCACGATGTTGCCAAAGTGTACCGTATGGCTTTTCTGTACCATCAGGTCCTTGCCATCAAAACAGTCCGTAGCGATAGAAAGACTCTGGGATCCCGAAAGCCTGATGACCGCAATCGCTCCAACCCCTGGAGGTGTGGCCAGTGCCACGATAGTATCATTCATGTGCATAGCCGCAAAGATAGTATCGAGTCTTTAGTGAAAAGTTAAAAGTTAAAAGTAATTCCCCCTTCTAGAAGCAGGGCTGTTGCATTCTAAAAAATGGATTAACTTGAAAATTAAAAATGGCATCAGAAAGTATCATTTGGTATTTAGGAAAAGTGAAGGATCACAGGCGTGGTGCGGGTCAGCGACATTCTCTGGAATTGGTACTGGTCATCGTGCTGATGTCGGTAATGAGCGGCTACTATGGTTATCGTGCTATTGGAGATTTTATAGAAAGAAATAGAGAGAACTTATTGTCTACTTTTCAGCCCAAACAAGACAGATTACCGACTTTTTATACTATTCGAAGAGTGTTGATGGGATTGGATTTTGATTCCTTTTCTCATCAATTCTATCAGTGGAGTAAAGCCTATGTTTCGATAGAGTCTGGAGAGTGGCTTAGTGTAGATGGCAAGGCCATCGGTGGTACAATGAGTGATTATTCAAAGTCGTATCAGAATTTCATCAATCTAGTGACCGTATTCGTTTCCAGACAGAAAATGGTATTAGCCAATGGAGAAGTCATTAACTCAAAAGAGAGTGAAATACCTGTAGTTCGTCAATTAATAGAGATGCTGGATCTCAAAGATGTGGTCTTTACTATGGATGCTCTTCATTGTCAAAAAAAACGGTAGAAGTGATTATAGCTAGTGGAAATAATTATGTAATTGGAGTGAAGAAAAATCAAAAGACACTCTACCAGAGCATCGAAAAGTGTGCCCAAGAAAAGCCTATAGGTTATTATTCTCAGCTAGAGAGAAACAAAGGAAGAATAGAAAATAGAGATGTAACAGTGTTCAATTTGCCAGAGGAAATAAAAAAACAATGGACTGGTGCACAACACGGCATCAAAATTAGAAGAGAAGTAAAAGTCAATGGACGCTACAGGGAAGAAAACGCGTATTATTTAAGCAGCATAAAGAATGGAAGTGCATTATTATACAACTATGGGATAAGGAATCATTGGCACATTGAAAACAGTCTACACTGGACCAAAGATGTAACGATGAAAGAAGATGCCTCTAAAATCAGATTAGGCAACGCTCCATCAATTATATCCACGCTTAAAAATGGTGCAATGAATATATTTAGAAAACAAGGCATGAATCAAATAGCAAAGGCCACCAGACTGGTAGCCAATGATATTGAGACTCTAAACAAACTAATCAATTAGAATGCAACAGCCCTGCTTCTAGAAGGGGTCTAGGGGGATTTAATGATGATCCATCTAAGAATGAAATATAAAAATCAAAAGACCAGAGGACAAGAAGACCAGAGGACAAGAAGACCAGAGGACAAGAAGACATGAAGACCAGAAGACATGAAGACCAGAAGACCAGAAGACCAGAAGACCAGAAGACCAGAAGACCAATCGACAAGAAGACAATACTTTTTCCAACCGATTGACTACATCCTGTGTCTTAGGAGCAGACAAAAATTATTTTAATCCATACTAAATATGAAAATGCTTAATAGACTGAAAAATGTAGGGATGATGGCGGCACTTGCCATCGTGGGATTTGCTTGTTTGGAAGAATCGGAAATTGAAAAGCAACAAAAGGCAAATGAAAAGGCAATTCTGAATTATCTAGAAACAAACAACATCCAGGCAGAGCAGTCCAGTTATGGTCTGTACTACGAAAAGCTCACCAGCAACAGTGCCGGCGCGGAACCCGCCGCAGGTCAGGTGATCTCTGTCAAATATGAGATTAAAACGCTAGGCGGCCAACTACTAGAATCGGTGACTGACACCACTGTGGACATCAAAGTAAACTGGAGCAGCGTGCTACCCGTAGGTATCAACTACGGCATTGACGTACTCCGAGAGGGTGAAAAGGGACGTTTCTATCTACCTGCACATGTGGCCTATGACTCTTACTCACCGGACGACAATTCCTTCGGTCCTTACACCAATTTCATCGTTGACTTAGAGCTGGTGGATATCAAAACGGAGGACGATCTGTTCGAGACCGAAATAGATCTGATAGAGGCCTACATCGGAGAAAACAACCTGACTGAGGTCCAGTCAAAAGCAAATGGGCTATACCACAAAACGCTGGAAGCAGGAGATGGCGAAGAACCTCTAAGCTACAATTATGTGACTTTGCATTTCAAGCGTAGCTATCTGGACGGAACAGTTATCGCTGAAACGGAAGCGAGTAAACCGCTGACGGTTAGGCTGAACGAAAATGCTTTGGTAGAAGGCTTTTATCAAGGCGTACTAGAAATGAAGGAAGGAGAAAAAGCCCTTTTGATCATGCCTTCCGAGCTGGCATTTGGAGGCAGTGTGCAAGTCATGCCTAGTTCGTTGAGAGAAGAGCTTTTCGAAAACGGATTCATCACCACCAATGTCCGCCCTTACTCTCCTGTGATGTATGAGGTGGAGCTGCTGGAAGTGAAGTAGAAGTTTAGTGCACAAAAAAAGCTGTCTCAAAAGTATTCCTTTGTCATGTTGAGCCAAGTCGAAACATCATTTCACCTTTCAAAGGTACATTTCGACAAGCTCAATGTGACAAAATTCTATTTCTAGAACCTTTTGAGACAGCCTTAAATTTTATTATCTCTGAGCAGCTTAGATCTTTGCTGCTTCTTTGAACAAATCAATGAATTCCTGATGAGAGAAACTTCCCAGGTCTCCTTCTCCATGTCTACGAGCAGAAACCTTGGACTCATCTCTTTCCTTCTCTCCTACGATCAGCATATAAGGAATCTTCTTGGTCTCAGCATCACGAATTTTACGTCCGATCTTCTCATCTCGGTGATCGATGAATCCTCTGATGTCGTTCTCCTCCATCTGAGCATAGACCTCTTCGGCATAGGCTGCATACTTTTCAGAGATCGGCAACACAGCGATTTGATCTGGTGTCAACCATAGTGGGTATTTACCGGTACAGTGCTCAGTCAATACTGCCACGAATCTCTCCAAAGAACCGAATGGTGCTCTGTGCAGCATCACAGGTCTGTACTTTTGGTTGTCAGATCCGGTATACTCCAGTTCGAATCGCTCAGGCAGGTTGTAATCCACCTGGATCGTTCCCAACTGCCAGCTTCTCTTCAGCGCATCCTTCACCATAAAGTCTAACTTAGGACCATAGAATGCTGCTTCACCATATTCAGTCACTGTATTCAAACCCTTTTCAGCAGCTGCTTCCTGGATTGCCTTTTCAGCCTTCTCCCAGTTTTCGTCAGAGCCGATGTATTTCTCTCTATTCTCCGGATCACGCAAAGAAATCTGCGCCGTATAGTCATCAAAGCCCAAAGCCTTGAAAACATACAATACCAGGTCGATCACCTTCAAGAACTCCTCCTTCACCTGATCTGGCGTACAGAAGATGTGCGCATCATCCTGAGTAAATCCTCTTACTCGCGTCAAACCGTGCAACTCTCCGCTCTGCTCGTATCGATACACAGTACCGAACTCAGCCAGACGCACTGGCAGATCTTTGTAAGACCTTGGTTTGGCCTTGTAGATCTCACAGTGATGAGGACAGTTCATCGGTTTTAGGAAGAACTCCTCTCCTTCGTTAGGCGTATGAATCGGCTGGAAAGAATCCTCGCCATATTTTTCATAGTGACCAGAAGTCACGTACAATTCCTTGTTTCCAATATGTGGTGTCACCACAGGATCATATCCGGCTTTCACCTGTGCTTTCTTCAGGAAGTTCTCCAATCTTTCGCGAAGCATCGCTCCCTTAGGCAACCAAAGTGGCAAGCCCTGTCCTACTTTCTGAGAGAAAGTAAACAGCTCCAGTTCCTTACCTAGTTTTCTGTGGTCACGCTTCTTGGCTTCTTCCAATAGCTCGAGATGTTCCTTCAGCTCTTTCTGCTTAGGGAATGTCACTGCATAGAGACGAGTCAATTGCTTGTTTTTCTCATCCCCTCTCCAGTAGGCACCTGCTACGTTTAATATTTTCACCGCTTTGATAAAACCGGTGTTTGGTATGTGTGGCCCTCTACATAGATCGGTAAATCCTCCCTGAGTATAGAAAGTAATCTCTCCATCCTCCAGGCCATCGATCAACTCTAATTTGTACTCATCACCCTTCTCTTCGAAATAGGCAATGGCGTCAGACTTGCTCACCTCCTTGCGGACATATTCATTCTTCTCACGCGCCAATTCGAGCATTTTATCTTCCAAAACCTTCAGGTTTTCAGAATCAAAATCCTGGTCACCAAAATCTATATCATAGTAGAATCCCCCTTCGATAGCCGGTCCGATTCCTAGTTTAATCCCTGGATAGAGTGCTTCTAGCGCCTCTGCCATCAGGTGAGCAGAAGAGTGCCAAAAAGTAGCCTTCCCTTCATCCTGCTGCCAGGTCAAAAGCTTGATGGTCGCATCCGTGGTTATCGGGCGGGTGGCGTCCCACACCTGTCCATTCACTTCAGCTGCCAGTACGTTTCTCGCAAGGCCTTCGCTGATGCTCAATGCTACATCTAAACCAGAAGAGCCTTTTTCAAGCTCTTTGACACTGCCATCGGGCAGAGTGATTTTAATCATGTTGTCACTCATCAATCCTATTTTTACTTATTGTTTCGGAGCGGCAAAGTCAAACGTAGGTATGGCTGCCTTCTTCTCCTTAATTTGGCGCAAATATGCAATTTTTCCATTTACTTTTCTCTGTCCTTCCAAGGCTTCTTCATTCAAAGAATCAAGAGAGAGTACTATGTCGTAATACTGAAGAGAGCTGGTATAATATCCCCTTTGGTCAAACACCTCTCCTTTCATCAGTAAGGCATCAAGGTGAGTAGAATCCGTTTCCAGAATTTTAGTCGCACACCACAAAGCAGAATCGTATTGCAGAGCAGTCAGGTAATAGCTTGCCAACTCCTCTCCAGCCTGCACTTTTCCCTTTTCAAACATCTGCATTAGTATTTGGTTGGCCTCTTCATTGGCCCCTTGCTCACGAAGTATTTTAACCTTGACCGAATTCACTTCATTCTTTCCTTCACCAAAGCCTTCCGTTCGATCCAGCCATCGTATCGCCTCATCTATCTGCTTGTTAGCCGCATGGATCGTGGCAGCTTTTATGGCCGTGTTGTAATCCGAATGATCCAACTCCCAGGCCTTCTGGTAATACTCCAGAGCTGACAAACTATCCCCCATATTCAGATAAATATCTGCCTTATCTGCATAGAACACAGGATTTGTACGATGGACCAAAATGGCGTTATTGATTTGATCTATCGCCAACTCATATTCTTCCAGCTCCCGATAAATCTTCGCCTTCAACTCGTAGATATCCAAAGACTCATTGGAGGAAGCATCGAGTTGGTTCAGAAGTGACATGGCCTGCATGTAAGACTGTTCTGAAAAGTAATACTCTGCCAACAGCACATTGACCAATGGATCCTGAAATTGGGAAGAGAAAATCTTATTGGCCTCTGCATATCCAAAACCCTCCCAGGCTTTTTCCTTCTCCTGCTTCAGGTATTGAATCACGAATTCGTCCTGCAAGACCTCATTGACATCAAGGGTAAGTCCAGATATTTCGATTTGGCGCTGAGCTACCAAACCATGCATTTCATTTTGGCCATACCTATGAACACAGCTACACAAAAAAGTGCAAATCAAGAACAAACAAGTCCGGATGAAATGGCTTTCTCTCATCCTGCAAAACTAATCACTTTGACAGATCTAATTTTAATTATCCCCCAGTCTCTTTTCAACTAATAATATAGCGCCAAAACTATCCATTTGCTGACCGATACAGTTAGGTAATTCCCCTAGTGAATTAGGGGAACTCTTATTTAAAGCCAATAAAAAAAGGCAATGTTTGGATGTTAAAGCTATTCTTGCTAACATTCACAATTGATTTAATGTGAAAAGTATTCATCGAGAAAAAGAGACTTCACTTATCCCGATTTTGATAGGTTTACGCAAACCAAACCACCTTAAGTAAAGCCTATCAAAAAAACCTCTTTAATTTTCTTTGAATAGTGCAAACAATAGATGTATTTTGAAGCATGTGTTGAATTCATAGCTTTTAACTTAATTGTACATCTAAGTTGATAAGCATGAGCAGGATTGTTAGATCAATCAATTTTTGATATAAATGGACTTATTAAAAAAATATAAAAACATTTACGACACCAACATCTTACTGATGTATAAAGGTGAAGTAACTTTTGATTTGGTCACCTCCATTATCGAAACCCTGGATGGTAGAATTGGTGAAATCGAAAGTGATAGATTGATCAAGAAGAAGTTTTACGGAGCAGCTACTGAGTGTATTCAGAACTTATATCACCACATGGATGAAGTGTCTGACGAAAACATTGACACTTATGATTCCAAAGCAGGCCTACTCATGGTGACTGCCAGAAAGAAATTTTTCAATATCATGACGGGAAACTTTATACCTAATGACAAAATTAACGGTATAAAGGCCAAGATTGACAACATCAACACATTGGAAAAAGAAGAGCTTAAAAAGCTCTACAAAGAGATACTATATAATGAAGAGTTTTCTGACAAAGGGACCGCAGGTTTAGGTTTTGTAGAAATTGCCAGAAAAACAGGGCAGAAACTGTCCTATGAATTTCATAAAGTGAATGACGAGTATTCCTATTTCACTTTGCAAATAAGAGTTTCGAGATTAAAGAAAGAAGAACTGGCTGAAGCATAATCGCTTACGAAGAAGAAGAACATGAAAGAACTTTACCACGAGGAGCAGAAGATTTTGTCGGACTATGTCGGCAAGGTAAAGCAGAAGGATTTGAGTATGGACGATGCGGTAAACATTGCGGTTCATTACAAGGATCTGTTGGATCAAAGTAAAGTTATCACCCGAATCAGTGATAGACTACAGAAGAAATTAGACCATGCCAACCAAAAAATTAAAACTCAAAATGTAGAAATCCAGAAGAAGAATACAGAACTGGAAGAAACAATTGACCAACTAGACAAAATGACGGTTGGTAAAAAGGCCTCAAGAATCATGTTTGTGATAGCAATTGTCCTTTTCATATCAGAAGAGCAATTTCTAGCCCCTGTCATCAACGATATGATAGATATCGAATATGTAGGATTGGTCATTTTACTTGTGATCGCGATGTTTTTGAAGTTCTTTGAAGGTATGCTCGAGAGTTATTTCTTGAAACAGACCAAAAAGAAAATTCTTAATAAAAAAAACTCCGAATCTAGCGATGGAAAAATGAGTAGCAATAGTTTTTCTTACGTCGAAGGAAAATAACTAAACGATATCACCTGAAACCAAAACAAAATGAAAAAGGACAATCTGATACGTTCTTATGTATTGACCTTAATACTGATAATTATCGGGTTATTCGTTGGTCAATTCTTTGTTCAGAATACGATCCGAGTAAATAAAAATGACGCCAGACTCGTAAAACTCGCGCAAAGACAAGCCACCCTGAGTGAGGACTTAGCCAAAAACGCCACGCTGATCACTACCGATCGAATCATGAACAGCGAGCGCAACTTCAGCATTATCCAAAAACGTTTGGTTTCTTCACTCGAAGAGTTTGTCAAAATCCAAAAAGGCCTGAAAGAAGGCGATCCCGAATTAGGATTGAACAAGGTTGAAAACTCTTATGAGGTTATTAGTCTTCTCGAAAATTCAGATTTGTATTTTGAAGAAATTAGAGATGCAACCAAAGAAATCATAAACGTAAGTTATAACGACGATCTGGAGACCAAAAAACAGATCATTGATCGTGCATTTATCAATATACGTGACCAGCAAGCAGACTATACCCAGCTGGCCAATGATATAGCAGACATGTACGAAGAGGAAGCCAGTATCAACAAAGGAGGTTCATCCACTATGGGCTTCATCATCATGGCTATTATTATAGGTATCATACTTGTGCAGGCATCCTTTATTTTCAGACCGGCAATTAACCTGGCCTACAAGAACTTCTTGACTGCAAATGAGGCATTCGTTAGACTTCAGAAATCTGAGGAGCAAATTAGAAAGAGTGCTGAAAAGCAATTGGAAGCCAACGAGAAGCTGATTCTTTCGCAACGTGCCCTTGAGCAGCGTAACAAAAAATTAAAACTGTCAGAGCAGGAAATCCTGAAGAGTTCGAGAAAACAAATAGAGGTCAACGAAAAATTGATCAAAGTACAGGACGAACTTAGAAAAGCCTACGATCGAGTAAAATACTCAGAAGAGCGCATGCGTAATATTGCTGAGGAGCAGTTAGAAGCAACAGAGAAACTGATGATCACGGAGAATCAGTTGAAAATGGCACTTGAACACGAAAAAGACAGTAAGCAAGAGCTCAAAAACACGCTGGACAACTTGAAGAGTACCCAATCTCAGCTGGTTCAGTCAGAAAAAATGGCGTCTTTGGGTCAGTTGACGGCAGGTATTGCCCACGAGATCAATAACCCTATCAACTTCGTTTACAATGGTATTGACACTTTGAAGGTATCGCTTGATGATCTGATGATCATTGTAAACAAATATGAAGAACTAGAAACCAGCGAAGACTACAAAGCGACTCTCGAAGAACTGAAAGAGCTTAAAGAGGAGTTCTCTTATGACGATCTTCTGGAAGATCTCAAAGAACTGGTAGCGGATATTAAGAAAGGAGCAGTTAGAACCATCGAGATTGTAAAAGGTCTAAGGGTATTCTCTAGACTAGATGAAGAGGAGATGAAGCCAGCATTGATTAACGATGCATTGGATGCCACCCTTACTCTCCTACGTAACAAAACGAAAAACCGCATCGAACTCAAAAAATACTATGATGAGGATCTGGATGAAATCAACTGCTACCCAGGTCAGCTCAATCAAGTATTCATGAACATCTTGAGTAATGCAATTCAGGCCATTCCTGAAGAAAGAAAAGATGGAGAAATACAGCTGTATACTGAAAATCAGGATCAGCACATCATGATCAAAATTAAAGACAATGGCTCTGGTATGTCAGAGCAAGTCAAAAGAAGAATATTTGAACCTTTCTTTACAACCAAACCTGTAGGAATTGGGACAGGTCTGGGAATGTCTATTACCTTTGGTATTATTGAAAAACATGGAGGTAATATCTATGTAAATAGTGAAGAAGGGAAAGGTACTGAGTTTTCTATCCTACTGCCAAAACACCTGGCAGAGAAGAAGGGTCAGGAGAAAGTTTCTCAATCTCAAAATGCCTAATTGATTAGAAATTATAATGGAGCAAAACGATTTAGTAGTAGAGCAAGAGCAAGCGCCAAAGCCCCCAAAATCAAGAGATAAGTACACGATACTTTATGTTGATGATGAGGAAAGCAACCTGAGAATCTTTAGGATGGCATTCAAGCGTGAGTACAATGTACTTACAGCTCTAGGTGGTAATGAAGCCATCCAAATGCTAAGGGAGAATGATATACAGTGTTTGATCACTGACCAGAAAATGCCAGAAATGACAGGTACGGAACTTCTCGAAAGAGTGCTTCCTGAATTCCCTGATGTCATTAGGATGATTCTTACCGGTTTTGCAGACATAGAAGCGATCGTAAAGGCCGTCAACAAATGCGGCATCTATAAGTATATCACCAAACCCTGGGATAAGGGCGAGATGAAATTAACGATTGACAAAGCGCTTGAAGCCTATGAGCTAAAAAGTGACAAGATCAATCTAATTAGAGAACTAGAAAAGGCTAACGAAAGCCTGGAAGAAAAGGTAGAACAACGTACCAAGGAACTAGCAGAAGTGAACAAAAGACTCATGGATAGTATCAAATACGCCATGACGATTCAAAATGCCATGCTAGTGTCTCCAGAACTGATCAAAGAGGCCATTTCAGATTTCTTCTTGATCTTTAGACCACTAGACATTGTAAGTGGTGACTTCTATTGGATTGCCGAAGTAGAGGATGAAGATGGAAATGCCTTAACCTGTATTGCTTGTGTAGATTGTACTGGCCATGGTGTAGCAGGAGCCCTGATGAGTATGATCGGTGAGTCCCTGCTCAACCAAATTGTTCACGAACATGAAATCACTGACGTTGACGAAATTTTAGTGAATCTCAATATTGGTATCATTGAAATCCTGAATCAAGAAGAGAATGAAAACCACCATGGAATGGATGCTAGTATTCTCGTAATTGATAGAGCTAAGTCTAAAGTGTATTTTTCAGGTGCCAAACAGAACTTACTCTATTCTAAAGAGGGTAAAATAGAGACCGTCAAAGGAGATAGATTCTCTATTGGTGGAATGACCGACCAGGAAAGAAAACATACAAAACATGAAGTAGACTTCATCGAAGGAGAAACAAGCTTCTATATGTTTTCAGATGGTTTCCCAGATCAATTTGGTGGACCAAACAACAAGAAATTCAGCGCAGCACGTTTGACGAAATGCCTGGAAGAAAACATGGACAAACCCATGGACGAACAAAAATCTATTATTGAGAAGACTCTGGATGATTGGATCGGTAATGAAAAACAAACTGATGATATCATGATCATGGGAATTCAAATATAAGGAATCAGCTAAGGAGGAGTGTATGAAGATAAAGGTGATAACATTAAAGAATTGGTGCAATAAAAACATTACACCATTGGCGTGGCAAAGGATCATCATCAAGGTCCTGCCCGAATTAAGAGAAAAGGGATTCGAACTGGAAGAGCTCGAAGAACCATCTCCAGAACGTGCATTCAAGGAAGAAGAGTTCAAACTCTTTTCGGACGCATTAAATAGTCTCTACAATATTAGCTTTCCAAAAGAAGTTTTGGATAAGATACAGTAGTGCTAATTTCAACTTAGAAAATTAGCTTCACCTTGAAGCTTTTTTTATGCCTATGAGAATCAAAAAACATATCATACTCCTCCTATCTACGCTTCTCATACTAGGACTTCCATCCTGCGGCCCTAAGTTATTCTCCAACAGAGTAGTTGTAGTCAAGCCTAAAAACAGGGTTTTCTCGAGATATAACCACCAAAAACACTCTAAAAGAAAAAGGACAAAGAAAGTTAGAATGAGAACCTATTAAGTTCTCATTACATAAAATGCTTTTTATCCATTTCGATCAACAACGTATCTGAACTATTCAATCTGGTAACAATCGCTTCAGCTTTGGGAAGTTCGTATTCAAAGTAATACCTCATGGTGTAAATTTTACTTTCATAAAATTCATCTCCCCTATTCTCATTAATAGCAATCTGGCATGGTATAGCCTGTAGTAACCATTGCCAACCAATGGCTACAATACCAAACAGCTCTAAATACAACGTGGCATCCATCAAGAATACTTCTTTCTTCTCCTTCATGGCCATGGTAGAAAGCCTCATGGTAACGTTTTGAAGTCTAAACAGAGCATCATTGAGCTTCTCACCATACTTGCTCAATTCTATTATCTCCAGCTTTACTTTTTTGATTGTTTTAGAAACCTCTTCTGTAAAAGCACGAAATGCAATCCCGCCTCCCATGATTATTTTCCTACCAAGTAGGTCTAATCCATGAATGCCAGACGTTCCTTCATGGAGGGTATGTATTCTAATATCTCTAAAATATTGCTCGGCAGGAAAATCCTTGCAATAGCCTGCCCCTCCAAAAATCTGTACGGCATTAGAAGTTGATAAAATCCCGAACTCACTTGGGTAGGTTTTTGCCACTGGGGTCAACAAGTCTAAGGTAAGTCTAAAAATTTCTCTCACCTCAATTTTATCCGCAGTGGCTCGATCTGAAAAGTAGGAACAGTTCATCAATAGGGACAAAGACCCCTCCATGATAGCTCGTTGCTGCAGCAACATCCTTTTCACATCCGAATGCTCTATAATCGGCACCTGTGGGCTATCAGGATCTTTTTCATCAGGCAATTGGCCTTGCACTCTTTCTTGGGCATATTCGAGCGAAGCGTAGTAGGCTGAGGATGCTATTGAGGCAGCACTTAACCCAACACCTATTCTGGCTTCATTCATCATCTGAAACATGTGAGAGAGCCCTTTATTTTCCTCCCCTAGAAGGTAACCATAACACTTATCCTTATCCCCAAAGGATAAGTGAACAATTGGTGCCCCTTTATACCCCATCTTGTGAAACATACCCACTGTGTTCACATCATTCATCACGATTTGATCTTCCTCATTTGTCATTTTTTGAGGAACAATAAAAAGTGAAAGACCTTTGGTTCCGGCTGGTGCTCCTTCAATTCGGGCTAATACCAAATGAATAATATTCCCTACCCCATCATGGTCTCCAGCAGAAATAAATATTTTTTGTCCTTTGATTCGAAACAACTCTCGATCCTCATCTATTGGTGTTGCTGAGGTTTTAATACCTGCTAGAGAACTGCCACTTTCGGGCTCTGTCATGACCATAGTACCCTGCCATGCACCACTGTATAGCTTTGGGATAAAAGTATGCTTTAGATAGTCAGAACCATATGTCTCAATTAACCGTGCAGCCCCTGTCGATAATTGAGGATAAACACTGGCCGAAAAATTAGCGGCACCAAAAATAAAATTGGCAGATGAAGCGACCATACTAGGTATATTCAGCCCTCCAAACTCCTCATCCGCTTGTGCACCAATCCATCCTCCTTCACCAAATCGCTTCATGAGCTCCTTGATCTTTGGGTGGACATGTACTCGTCCATTCTTGAACTCTGGCTCCTGAGTATCCATTTCTCTATAAGATGGGTATAGATGAGTCTTAGCCAACTGGTCTGCAGCATCTAGCATCAATCTTATACTATTGAGGTCATGTTTCTTGAATTTGTCAAGTTTCAACACACCTTCTATATCAAAAACTTCAGTTAGTAAAAACTCTAAATTTCTACGGGAATAGAATTCTGCCATCCTATGAAATATTTTATCTGGTAATTGGATTTGAAGATAACAAAATGGCAACTAATACATCTCTTATCACAGGTATTATCTGAGAAGAAATTATGTTTTGAATATTTTTTAAAAATTATTTTCAGCCATTTATAAAGTTAAAATTCTCATTATCAACATAGAAGATTTGATCACTCTATAACTCTCAATATTTCCTAAAAAATATTCTTGCCAAGGTGTTGTATAGTAAAATTTTTGCTCCTACTTTTGCATCGCATTTGAGGGAAACAAACACACAAATGCAGACCAAAAGGAGCGGTAGTTCAGCTGGTTAGAATGCCTGCCTGTCACGCAGGAGGTCGCGGGTTCGAGTCCCGTCCGTTCCGCAAAAAGCTTGTTAGAGACTCTAACAAGCTTTTTTGTTTTTAAATCCTTTCTTGTAAAAACAGAATCATTCTAATCATGGATTTTTAAATAAACGGTAAATCAGAAAGGCTATAAAAACCAAAACCCGGCTTCACCGGGTTTTGGGCTGAGTAGGCGCTGATGTCCTATGCTCTACCATTTCAATCGGGCCGTGCCGATCACTTGATTAAAAGTACTTAATTCCGTAAATATTACCTCATTTCGTACCCTGATTTTTTCATGATCTATATCATAAAAGTTGCATCAGATGCTCTGTATCGGCATGTTTAACGATTTCGAATTCATCTGCTTCATATTTCAGTTGATACAAACACAGGTTTTCATGCTCAAATTGTTCTGATTGATTCAGCGGTAGTCCCATCAGCCAGCAAATCATAAATCTCATGGCTCGTCCGTGGGTGGCGATTAATACATTTTCCTCATTTTCCTTCGAGAGCACATAGTCCATGGCTTCCTTTTGTCTGGCCTGCAATTGCAACGGCGTATCTCCACCGCCAACTGCATAGTCATAATTACCCTTTGCCCATTCTTCGAGTCCCTTCAGATACAGCGCATGGCGTTTTTCATCGTAGGGCAAACCTTCATGATCGCCCCAGCTGATTTCGTCAAATCCTGACAATGACTCATAGGGCAATCCAGCATCGATAAAGCCCTGAACGGATTGCTTCGTACGTTTGAGAGATGAGGTATAGACTTTATCGAAAGGCACATCCTGATAAGCCTCAAAAAAAGCCTCTGCCTGTTTTCTTCCCAATTCATTCAAGTCCGAATCCACTCCTCTACCCTGCACTCTTTTTTGCTTATTGAAATCCGTCTGACCATGACGGATGATATAGATATTTTTGCTTTTCAATGGAAATGTCTTTTTGTTTGTGACCGCACGAAATTAAGAGGAAAAACCAAGTTTTATATGTTCAAAGAGATCTTTACGCTGGAAGTGATCAATAACTTGTCGAAAAACACTTTAGTTGAACATATAGACATTCAATTCACCGAAATCGGGGACGACTACCTCAAAGGCACCATGCCCGTGGACAAACGTACCCATCAGCCTTTGGGACTGTTACATGGAGGGGCATCCGTGGCACTAGCGGAGACTCTGGGCAGTGTAGCAGCCACCATGACATTGAATCCTGAGGAGCAATATTGCGTAGGATTAGATATCAATGCCAACCACATCAAAAGTGCCAGAGAAGGCACAGTAGAAGGCACCGCTCGTCCCCTGCATGTAGGTAAGAAAACGCAGGTGTGGGAGATCAAAATCACCAATGAACAGAAGGAGTTGGTTTGTGTAAGTAGAATAACATTGGCAGTTTTAGACAGAAAAAAATGAATAAGGAGTTAGAGAAGATCAATCAAACTCTGGAGGGCAAAAGCTTCGAAGAAAAATTAAAAGCCTTCTTCCATACCGCAGTAGCAATCAACACCCCTGTGGCCATATGGAGAAAACCTCAAGAAGAAAAAATACAAGCCACCTGTCAGGTAACCGAGGGACTGGATTTTGTAGAAGAAATTGAAAGCGCCTCTACCGGTTTCCTTTTCAATTGCTTTAAATCCAACCAACAGGGCAATTTCATCCGATCAGAAATCAATTTGGATCAGGAGAGCGAAAACCTGAGTATCAGCCCCAAGCTCGAAAGCTCAGATAGACTGAATCATTTTTTCAATCAGTTCGCTCAGTTTCAAGAGGACCCTACTGAGTTCAATTTTCAGGAGCAATTAAAAGCTGCTCCACATGTATTGGACGACAAGCAGGCCTTTATCCAATTGGTAGAAAAGTGTAAAACACACATAGAAGAAGGATATTACCAGAAAATCGTTCCTTCGAGAAGATCCCGGTATCAGCTACCCAAAGGCTTTCATCCTGTGCATGAGTTGATGAAGCTCTGCAAAAGCTATGAAAATGCTTTCGTTTCATTAGTGTATACTCCTGAGCATGGCCTATGGCTGGGAGCCACCCCAGAACTATTGATTGAGACTGAAAACGATCAATATTTCCGAACCGTATCTCTGGCAGGTACTCAGGGCATCCCTAAGAACTTCAACTTATCACAGGCGGCCTGGACCCAGAAAGAGATCGAAGAGCAGGCGCTCGTCAGTCGCTATATCATCAACTGCTTCAAGCAGATCAGGTTGCGCGAATTCAGTGAGCATGGCCCGAAGACCGTAAAAGCCGGTAACTTGATTCACCTAAAGACGAGCTTTGAGGTGGACATGAAAGCCACCAACTTCCCGGAGTTGGCCACTGTCATGCTCAAGCTCCTCCATCCTACTTCCGCCGTATGCGGTATGCCGATGAAACCAGCCGCACAGTTTCTGGAACAGCACGAAGGCTATGACCGAAGCTTCTTCAGCGGCTACCTGGGTCCAGTCAATGACAAAGGAACCACCTCTGTTTTTGTGAACCTACGTTGTACCCAGATCTTCAAAGATGGCGGGATTATTTTTGCTGGAGCGGGAGTTACAGAAGACAGCATACCAGAGCTGGAGTGGAACGAAACGGAAATCAAATTCAGGACCTTGCTCAACGTCTTCGAAAACATCTGATGAACCTCCAATCCACCTTTGATATACCAGAAATTTGCTTTCAGTTTGGCGTGAAGCATGCAGTGATCTCACCAGGCTCTCGCAATGCTGCCTTAACCATTGCATTTGCCCGCCACCCCCAGATCGAGTGCCTAAGCGTACCTGACGAACGATCAGCGGCTTTCATCGCCTTAGGTTTGTCACTCAAAACACAAGTACCGACCGTCATAGTCTGTACCTCAGGCTCAGCCGGTCTCAATTATGCTCCTGCTGTGGCAGAAGCATTTTTCAATCAAGTACCGCTGTTGATCCTGACGGCAGATCGACCGCCAGAACTCATCGGTAAGAGAGATGGTCAGACCATCTTCCAAAAAGAATTGTACGGTCCTCATGTCAAGGCTTATTTTGACTTCCCCTCCCTGGAGGATGACACTGATCAAGCCCAGGAACTACTAGAAAAGGCCCTGAACACCTGCCTAACGGGCGCAAAAGGCCCTGTTCATCTCAACATCCCTTTTCAGGAGCCTTTTTATCCTGAAAAAGACAAAAGCTATCAGGCCCGAAAAAACATTAGAATCACCAAAGCAGTTCCACCCCAAACACAGGTCAAGCCTGAACAAATTCAGGAAATGGATAAATATCCACGAGTTTTGATCATAGTAGGACAAGGCCATAAGGATTCAGAATTGAATGAGTCTTTGAGCCAACTGTCGAGAGAGAGAAACATACCTGTAGTCGCTGATGTGATATCCAACGCGCAAGAGGTAACAGACTGCATCCAGCATCAAGACCTTTTCCTCATCCAGCGAGACAGCAGGCTCAAACCCGACCTGGTGATTTCTTTTGGCTTATCCGTGATTTCTAAAAACCTAAAGCTTTTCCTAAGAGAACAAAAGGACATAGCACACTGGCACATCACGCCTAATGAAGATGCGGCAGACACCTACGACCACCTGAGTAAAACGCTATCTTGCACAGCCTTGGACTTCCTAAATGCGTGGAACAAAAGTGATTTAAACCCATCTGCAGAGCAAAAAAGCTTCTTTTCAGACTGGCAAAAAGCCAATCAACAAGCCAACGCTTTGCTTGAAGGCATCGACCCCATGGATTGGAATGAAAGCAGCCTTTATGCCCGATTGATGAAAGAGCTCCCTCAAAACACAGATGTGCATCTCGCCAACAGCATGGCCGTGAGATATGCCAATGTGATGGGCATCAAACAAAAAGACATTGAAATCTACTGCAACCGAGGCACCAGTGGGATCGACGGGTCAAATAGCACCGCTGTAGGAACCGCCCTTGCATCTAAGCGCAATACCTTGCTTTTCACTGGAGATGTAGCCTTCCTTTATGATCGGAATGCCTTTTGGCACAATCGTGTGCCCGACCAGCTCCGAATCGTCGTATTCAACAACCAGGGGGGCAATATCTTCCGAATGATTCAAGGCCCGTCTGAACAACCCGAGCTCAAGGAGTTCTTCGAAACGGATCAGCGATCGACTGCCCTGCATCTGGCGGAAGAATTCGGTTTCAACTACAGACCTATTGCCAGCATGGAGGAATTAGACGAACATTTGCCCCAATTTTTCTCCTTCGAAGGCCAGAGAAGCATACTGGAAATATTCACTGAGGCAGAAGATAACAAAAAGGCTTACAAACAATTATTTAAAAAAATGAGGGATTTATCCCTATCGAATTAATTTTGACGGACTAAAACTTTCAATATCATGAGTAATTTCAATTGGGAAACCATCAAAGAATATACAGATATCAAATACGAGTTTTTCGAGGGTATCGCTAAAATCACCATCAACCGACCTGAGGTTTACAATGCCTTTCGTCCAGAAACCAACTTCGAAATGTTGGACGCGATGGAAATTGCCAGAGAGCGTGAAGATGTAAGAGTAGTGGTACTGACAGGTATCGGAGACAAAGCATTCTGTTCGGGTGGAGATCAAAACGTAAAGGGCGTTGGGGGTTACATCAGTGAAAATGGTGTACCTAGACTGAACGTATTGGATCTGCACAAAGCCATCCGCTCTCTGCCTAAGCCTGTAGTGGCCATGGTCAATGGATATGCCATCGGGGGCGGTCATGTATTGCACGTGGTTTGTGACTTGACTATTGCCTCTGACAATGCCAAATTCGGTCAGACAGGACCTAAAGTGGGTAGCTTCGATGCAGGATTTGGTTCCTCTTACCTGGCGAGGCACGTAGGCCAAAAGAAAGCAAGAGAGATTTGGTTCCTTTGCAATCAGTACACTGCCAAAGAAGCAGAAGAAATGGGAATGGTTAACACAGTAGTGCCGCTAGACAAACTGGAGGAGACTACTGTAGACTGGTGTCGCACCATGATGAAGAGAAGCCCAATGGCCCTCCGTATGATCAAACGCGGATTGAATGCCGAGTTGGATGGACAAAGAGGACTAATGGAATTTGCCGGAGATGCTACCCTGATGTACTACCTGATGGAAGAAGCACAAGAAGGTAAAAATGCCTTTTTGGAAAAAAGAGATCCAGATTTTGACAAGTATCCAAAATTCCCGTAAAACCTATCATGAGGTTTATAGGATTATGGATCATATTAATCACTTTGGCAAGTACCTGTGGGCCTGCCAAAGTGATTGAATTCGTTAACTCGGACATGGACTTTAGCGATTACAAAAGCTATCGTCTCATCAATTTCAAATCTGAAAACAAGGACTACTCTCAAGAAGGACTCCATCTTTTCGACCAGATCGAAAAGGAGATTGAGCTCAACATGAAGCTTAAAAACTTCACTTCAGACCGCAATAATCCTGATCTGATCGTCCGATATGAATTGATGTCTACCACGACTACTGAGACGCAACGAAACTACAATTACTACTACGATCCTTATTACTACTACACTCCCCCTGCCCAATCCAAAAACTACACTGATGCCATCCTACTGATAGAGTTCAGAGACAAGTCCAGGAAAAAATTGGTATGGCAAGCCAGCCTTGATTTAAGGTTTGGGAAGAAGACTACCGCTGATTTGGCAATCAAACAAGCGGTAGACAGAATATTCGAAACCTACCCATACGAAGCTGGCTCAAACGAAAAAATCGTCAAAGAAAAATAGCCCAGATCCAATCAGGCATCAATCCTTCCCATCTTTTCTGTTTTGCTCAACCAGCGATTCAACTTCTTATCAGAGGCCCCTTTCATAGGACCAAAAAAGGCCGTCTTCACTGGCTTCACACCACAGAACTGTAGCGTTCCTCTCTTCAACTGATGTGTCGCTGGTGCCTTCATGAACCAATCGTAATACCACTTGGGTGAGTCAGCAGTGGTAATAATCCTGCCTGTTTTCCCCTTCAGGAGCTGCTTAGGCAATGGAGACCCCTTTTCAAAACTAAAGGTCACCTGAGGCAAAAACAGCCTATCGATAAACCCCTTCATCTTCGCAGGCAAACTGTACCACCAGACGGGATACACCCAAACCAAATGATCGGCCCATAGGATCTGATCCATGGCTTCTTGGAGATCGGGCTCCCAATCCTGTCGCTCCTTATACCCCTCCTTCAAATTGCTATCGAATTCAAGAGCTGACATCTCTATTTTCCTCACTTCCGTGCCATTGGCACCTTTCATGTAGGCTTCTACCAGGGCATGACAAAAACTGTCCGATTGAGGATTACCATTAATTATTAAGATTTTTCTTTTCATCTTTCTATGTTTTAGGTCGCTTGACCTAACAATTATAGGTCGTTTGACCTATATTTAAAAATCATTGATGATAAAAGATGGGAAAAAGAGAAGAAACGGTACAAAACATACTTCAGACAGCCACTGACATATTGCTAAAAGAGGGTCAGGGGCAGATGAGTATGCGAAGAGTAGCCAAGGAGGCCAACATCACGTTGAGCAATCTGCAGTACTACTTTAAAGACCAAAGCAGTCTGCTGATCGCCATGATAGAAGCTTACTTCAACTGGTGTCTATCGGAGGTCAAAGAAAACCTCAATAAACAACCCGAGAATTTCAAGCAATTTTTGGAGGATATCCTGAATGACCATCTAATCGAAGGAGGCAAAACAGCACAATGTAGCATGTTCAAGGAAATATGGGCGCTCACCACACGCGATCCTCAAATCAACGATGCGGTGCATACTTATTACAAAAAATATTGCCAGGAGGTGATCGCGGTGATTGCAGATCATAGCTCACGACCCGAACAATTGGTCAGTCTAATCCTTCCCTATGTCGAAGGTTATTCCATCATGGGGACTTCCATTCCCTTAAATAAGTCAGAGACCATCCAAATGCTGGTTCAGATCATCATGGGTATAGAAGCCAAAAACTAAGAAATCATTCATCAATTAATCCCTCCGTTTCATCAATTAATTCCGGCGACTCATCCATCGACTCCTATTATAGAGGCAGCATATCTGTAAAATTGAATCATGTTTGGTAATCCAAACCGTATGATTAATTATTAATACAGATTATGAACAGACTAATACTCGCATTTACTGCACTCATTTTTATTACCCTGGCTTGTAAGCCTCAAGAGAAAGAAATGAGTGATTACAATCCAACAGGACAAAACAACGTGGCCTATCAATGGGGCAAAATAGCACTGGAAGCCACTGCCAATGACACTGACATGTTCAAACCTCGTCCTACAATCACCAGCCGCTTTTTGGGTCTCATATTTACTTCCATCTTTGATGCATGGACTCGTTTTGACGAAAAAGCCACACCAGTTTACTTATCAGGGGTAGAAAGACGTCCCGCGGCAGAAATGACTACCAAGAATAAAGAAATTGCCATCAGCTATGCTGCCTATAGAGCCATGTCCGAATACTACTATTCTGATTCTACTATGTACCGCGATTTCATGGAATCGATGGGTTTGGACCCGGATGACATGTTGCTAGATCCTAGTACAGCAGTTGGTATAGGTAACCTGGCTGCTAAGGCGGTCATAGAGGCAAGAAGAAACGACGGCTCCAATCAGTATGGAGAACTATCAGGCGACAGCAAAAAGCCTTACTATGATTACACAGAATATAGCCCTGTCAACTCTGTAGAGGAAAATGTTGACTTAGAAAAATGGCAGCCCAAGTACTTCACTGATGACATGGGTAAGAAATTCGCGCCGAGCTGCCTGACTCCTTACTGGCAACTCGTGAAGCCTTTGATGCTGGATTCTTCTAGTCAGTATAGACCAGGACCTCCTCCAGCAGTAGGCTCTGAACAATTGGCTCAAGAAGTGAAGGAAGTGGTAGAACTTCAAGCGAACCTAACAGATGAAAACAGAGCATTGGTTGAATTCATGAGGGATGGTCCAAAGTCTGTACAACAAGCAGGTCACTGGTTGATTTTCGCTCAAGAGGTTTCTATTAGAGATAACCACACCCTAGACGATGATGTGAAAATGTATTTTCTGGTTGAAGCAGTAGCTATGGATGGATTTATTGCCTGCTGGGATTCTAAAATGCATTATGATTTTGCCAGACCTTTTGCTTTGGTTCATGATTACTTCAAGGGAGAAGATATCTATGGCTGGGCAGGACCTGAGGCCGGTTGGAAAGATATGAAGGGGGAAGAATGGAGACCCTATTCTCCTAACTCATTCTTATGCCCTCCTTTCCCAAGTTATGTATCAGGTCACAGTACTATCTCAGGTGGATGTGCAGAAGCTTTGAGACTTTTTAAAGGGGACGACACTTTTGGATCGTCAGTGGATTTGGTACCTGGCAGCCTAACAGAACCTAATAACATTGGGGATACAGTGACGCTACAATTCCCAACTTTCACCAAGGCAGGCGAAATGGCAGGTATCTCCAGAGTAATGGGTGGTTACCACATTCAGGCAGACAACATTGAAGGATTGAATCTCGGCAGAAATGTAGCCAGAGACATCTATAAAAAGTATTTGAAATTAGTTGGTGAAGACAGCAAACCAATTGCTGAGCTTTGATTTAGTTAGATTTGTAATAAGTAATCAAGGGCTTGATCTATGAATTAGATCAAGCCTTTCTTATTTTCCTACTATTACTTTTTCCACTTATCGGGGAACAAAAGCTGAAATAGTAGAGACATCAACACCACACCTGCACAGCCGATGGCATTGAACCATAGATAGCCAATGTCGGTGCTTACGAACAATTGCAACACCAGATACTGAGAGAGCAAAGCAGCGGTAAATACCGCAGTTCCCTTCACATATTTGATAAAAAAGGCTACCAGAAAGATCCCTAAAATATTACCATAAAAAAGTGAGCCCAGGATATTGACCATTTCGATGAGGTTCTCTGACTGGTGCGCCAAAAAAGCAAAACCTATGGCCATAAAGCCCCAAAGTGCCGTAATCAATTTGGAAGTCTTTACATAGTGCGTGTCACTCGCTTCAGGTTTGAAAACCCGCTTGTAAAAATCCACTGTCGTAGTAGAGGCCAGGGCATTCAATTCACCCGAAGTAGATGACATGGCTGCAGAAAAGATCACAGCTATCAACAGGCCAATCAACCCCTCTGGCAAATAGTTTAAGATAAAGGTCAGAAACACATAATCCGAATCCTTGGTCTTGATAGAGGCATCATGTTTGGCTATCAGATCTCGCATATCCTGGCGATTGGCCTCCAGATCTTTAGAAGTATGTTTGAGCTCTTCCCTGGTAGCCGCATCTTCAGATTGGCTAAAAGACAACGCTGCTTCCCTCCTTTTCTCAAATAGCGTCTCATGCTCGCCAATGATCTCTGCCGTCACTCCAGGCACTTTGATCTCCAACTCATCAATCGAATTTTGATTGAAATGAACGGGGGAAGGATAGAAAATATAAAACACGTAAAGCAGTGCGCCTGTCAACAGGATAAAGAACTGCATTGGGATTTTGAGCACCGCATTGAACATCAATCCCATTTTGCTCTCCGCCGTGTTCTTTCCTCCCAGATACCGTTGTACTTGCGACTGATCTGTACCAAAATAGGAAAGTGCCAAAAACAAGCCGCCCAATATCCCGGTCCATACAGTATATCTTTTCTCAGGATCAAAGGAAAAATCCACTGCATTCAGCTTGTCCAAACTTCCCGCCAAACTCAATGCCTCCATAAAAGACACATAGGGACTGAGATAATGAAGGATAAACCCAAAAGCCACCACCATGCCAAATAGAATGACTGCCATCTGATGCTTCTGAGTGATACTGACTGCTTTGGTGCCACCGCTCACTGTATAGATAATCACCAATATACCAACCAGCAGGATGGTATAAGTCAAATCCCATTGCAGGATGGTAGATAGAATGATAGCCGGAGCATATATCGTGATACCTGCCGCCAAACCTCTTTGAATCAAAAATAGAAAAGCCCCGAGCAAACGGGTTTTCTTGTCGAATCGAGATTCAAGGTATTCGTAGGCCGTATAGACTTTCAGCTTATAATAGATCGGAATAAACACAAAGGCTACAATGACCAACGCAATGGGCAAACCAAAATAGTTTTGCACAAAGGCCATCCCACTTTCATAAGCCTGGCCTGGTGTAGAGATAAAGGTAATGGCACTGGCCTGAGTCGCCATCACAGAAAGACCAATGGTCCCCCACTTCATACTTTTTCCCGCCAATAGATAATCCTGCATACTATTGGTCCCCAGAGTTTTATAAACCCCAAAACCAACAATCAAACTCAATGTACCAAAGAGCACAACTAAATCAAGTACACTCATACGAAGGCCCGGCTAAAAAAGTACAACAACACTATGATCACCAGCAGCAGGCCCAAAACAAAGGCATACATCTGTTTCCATTCCTTAAAAAACGGCGGTTTTTCTTCTATTGGGTCTTCCTGCATTATTTACCTATTGATATCAAATTCGTGAAAATTCTAAAGGCACCCGGCACACCTGCAGGCAGTTCTCTAAACCAAGAGTACCCTGTGTAGATGTAGTAGCCCTTTCCATATTCTGCTACCAGCAAACCACCATCTCTGGCCGGTTCGCCGGGATCGTTGGCAGAAAGTATGGCCTCAAACTCCGGACTCCATTCGTTAGGAAAATACAAGCCGCGCTCTTGCGTCCAATTATCAAAATCCTTCTGCGTAATTTTATTCGGTTGATTGAGCACAGGGTGATCTGATTTTAATATTCTCACTTCAGCATCCTCTACTGACACACGATCTCTCGAAAGTTTCAATTCATAAGGAGCAATCTCTTCCGTGACCAATCGATGCGAAGTATTGTATTGAACAATTAAGGTTCCGCCCTCCTCTACATAGGTCATCAATTCTTTGTTTTTAAACTTGAGCGCATCTTGAGTATTGAAAGCCCTGATACCCAAAATCACCGCATCATATGATGCCAACTCTTCCGCTTTGATATCAACGGCTTCTATCAGACTAACCTGATACCCTACTTGTTCTAAACTGGCAGGAATATCGTCTCCGGCTCCCGGAATGTAGGCGATGCGTTCTCCTTTCTTCTGAATATCCACATTTACGATCCTAGCCTCTGATTTAGACATCAATGTCTGTGTAGGAATGTGGTCATATTCTATTTTTTGCAATTCATAATTGTACGACTGAGCCCCTATAGTCGCCACAGCGCCCATGGTTCCTTCGGACTGTGAAGCAGGAGGCGTAACGACAAATGTAAAGCTGGCTTGTTCACCTTTGTTTTCCAGACTGAACTTAGATTTCTTCGGTTTACTTTTCCAGCCATCAGGCAAGCTCAATTCTACCTTGCCATCAATACCATTCTTACCTGCTATTACGTTTACAGTCACTTCCTTTTCCTCTCCATTAGCAAAGACTACTACTTTGTCCGGTAGATTGACAAATACTGGAGGTGTGATCACCACAGGCTCATACACTTCGCCCTCTACAGGATCATTTCTCTTATACACTACTGGCAATTTGTAATCCAGATAGGTCTCTCCATACTTAAGTGTGAATACTGCTTGTAACGACGGATCATTTTCGGGCTTAGATATCAATTGAGGATTAGACACCTTATACATGCCCAATGTGCCCTTTTCTCGCAACCAATAAGGTTGTGAATAGGCCATTCCTTCCTTGATTTGATAAGTCTTATCCATATTCAGAGGTCTATTATCAAATAGCTTCTGGCGAACCTCAAAAGTTTGAATCCCCATGATATCAACAGAAAACAAATCGAACTCCACGTCCGAACGATTGATAGCTTCTATACTCAGCTTGAGCTCATCACCTGGCACATAACTTTCCGCATTTGCCTTTACTTCCAGATAGAGTCCCGCACAGTCTTTGATCAATGATTTGATCTCTTCCATTTTGAGTGACTTCCAATAACCATCTTCCAACTGACTCAATTCCTCATAGGCTTTGATCAGATCTGGAATAATCAACTGAGGCTTACCTGCTTCAAAATGTAGCAAGGCATTGTCAATATGCGCCCCTACCTTTTTTCCTCCTTCGATTCTCGACCAGGTACTGTTAACTCCATCCATGAGATCAACAGTCGTACTGTCTCCATCCACATGATAAAAATACTCCTGAGCTTCTCCTCTACTACCCGTAGAACCAAACCCCTGACTCTTGTGCATGCTGCGACTCAGTGCCGCTATTTCTGTATAGGACTGACCCAATAAAGGATTGTATCCTCCGAGATCTTCAGAGAGCAGGTTCTCAGGATGAAACTCCTCACCCGCTCTTTCAAAAAAGAAGCGATGCGTATTGAACAAAATGCGTTTAGGCTGCCAGGTCCCAAATTCCTTGGCAGATTCGGGATATGCATTCGGGTCAGCTGCCAGATTGAAGGCCTCATGTGCCAGGATAGCTGAAGCAGTATGATGGCCATGTCCTCCTCTGCCATCCTCAGGAAAGCGGCAGATTACCACATCTGGCTTGTGCATTCTAAATACCTTGACAAAGTCTGCCAACACTTCCTCTTTGTTCCAGATATTGAAAGTCTCATCTGGATTCTTAGAATAACCAAAATCATTGGCCCTACTAAAGTATTGCTTGCCCCCATCAGTGCGCCTTGCTGCCAGAAGTTCTTGCGTTCTGATCACACCCAGCGCTTCTCTTATTTCCGGTCCAATCAGGTTCTGACCACCATCTCCTCTGGTAGCTGATAGATACGCCGTGTTAAAATGTCTTTCATTCGCCAGGTAAGTGATCAATCGCGTATTTTCATCGTCGGGATGCGCGGCTACATACAAGGCTGAACCTAATACATTGATTTTTTCTAAGCGGTGAAGGATTTCTGAAGAATTGGGTTGGTTGGGTTTTTGAGAGAAACTAATTAAAGGGAGGCCAAAGAGTAAAATAACAAGCCTTAAAGTCATATTCATATGGTTATATTCTGCTGTTTCAGTTTAACTATAAACGAAAGCTAAATTAACGACGAATATCCGAACGGGTTCCACAAGGCATAAAAAAACCTGGTCTCTCCTCAGAGACCAGGTAGTAGTTGACCTACTTTAACCTAACCTATCTTTAATTTCTTTTTGAACAATATGTTGATACATGCATATTGAAATTAGTCACAACTGAACCGATGTTCATTTGTGCTTAGCCTTCATAGTTAGGGATTAAGAGGTAATGTAAAACCAAAAAACGGTATATGCAAAAGATCGATTTACAATTCAGTTAATGTTTGATCATTTTACGTTGGATTTCCTCCCCGTGCTGCCTGAACACCACAAAATAAATGCCTTTTGGTAAAGCCTCGGTCTGAAGTTGCAAATAACTCCCTTGATCAAAAACGTCCACTTCCATTTGCTGCCCCAAAGCAGAATAAAGTCTTATTGAACTAACTTCCAGTCCCTCACCTTTAATAAAGTATGCCTCTTTGGTTGGGTTAGGATAGGTTAGCAAATCCCCAATATCGTGGCGCTGCAAGGGTTCGTCCACCAAATACCTCATACTAAGTGTATCCGTACATCCCTCGATTGATTCGGCTACCAACTCTATTTTATACTCCCCTAATTGATAAAAGGTATAATTTAATGTATCTGCTATTTCGACAAACTCATCTGCTACAAACCATTGATAGCTCGAAACCCCTTCATGAGAAACTAGTGAAAACATGGCGCTATTGGCAAGACCAAAATCCAACATCTCTGGAGTGGCAACCAACTCTAAATCAAAATCATTTAACCTGACTTCCAGCTCCACCGCATTACTTTGATGGAAATCAGAAATATTGGTAATGTAAAAGGAAGTGTCTGACAAAACAGGCCCTAAAGTGGCACTGGTTCCCTTGGCTACCAGTTGAGTCAGGGACTGATCAGCATAGAAAGCAAAATATTCACCATATAACGGTCTGGACAGCACCATCCCCCCTTTGCAAACCTCTCTATCTGTCAACTCGTTAACTCCCGGTTGCGTACTTGTCTGAAAAGTCAAAGGCTTAGTAATTGAAGAAACGCAACCCATGTTACTTGTCGCCTGTAGTTGCACATTCATGCCTGACAACAATGACACGTCCATGATCAAAGATTCGTCACTACCCATCTGCTGTCCATCTACACTCCACTCGATCTGATTGGCTTCCTGGCTAATATTTTGAATCCTTACCATCTCAGCTCCACTGAGATCCATTGTGTCGGGGAAGTACATGAAATCTGCTACAACAGGATCCACTTCTACCTTCAGAGGCACTCTAAGACTTTCATATTCTGCATCCATAGCACTCACATAATAAGTCTTCGTCTCCTGTAGAGCTGGCGTTTGCCAGCTAGCCCCTTCTGCCAGCAGCTCCCCTCCTTGTTCCAAATTGTAAACACGTATTAGAGCACTCGAGCTAGAGACTATCCTAACTCTCTCTCCGGCACAAATTGATTGATCAGTCACTGTAGGAACTACTCCTCTTTCTCTCACTTGATAGGTCCATTGGCCGGTACCTGTACATCCCTGCTCAGTCAGTATATTAAGATTAATCGCGTAATCCCCTACCTCATTAAAAACAGTAGTTGGATTCTGTGCTTTGGAGAAAAAACCATTATCGAATGACCAATCCCAACTGACCGCTTTTAGGCTCTGGTCGATGAACTGCACTCGATTGTTTGCATCATCACCTAAAAAATACATTTCTGGATCCATTCTCACCGACACCTCTGGATTGGAAATTCTTAATTCCATCTTATATAAATCTGAAGTATACCCCCCCTTAGTTTCGGTATAGTACAATACAGAATCTGCTTGCACATTTTCAATAGTCAAATCACCCCCCTCCAGAACTAAATTGGAACCCGCTGCATCCGAATAGATGGAAAATGGATTGGGATTCTGTAAACTAACAGGATCGCCTTCACATCCAAAGGCCCACCAGTTGGAAGTGGGTACCATGATAAAATCGGCATACTTGGCTCGAGCCTTATCGGCATTCAATTGCAATTCTTCCAAAGAATACCCAAACACCGTTGCAAAAGTGACCTTCTGTGAGGACAAAGCATTCAAGGCTCCCAGATCAGCCGTTAGGATTTGTGCTACATCATATCCATTGTCTCCACCAGCCAGGAGCTTCTCTTCGGTCAACAACTGATACTTTACCGAATCGCTTAAAACACTATCAACTTCTATATGATTGCCCTGTGCATCTTTCAGGTCTAATGCGTGAAAAATGGGAGTCTGGTTCGTTAGCAAAAGCACTCCTGCCATTAGGCCGGAATTCTTTTGACTATAGGTGTAGCCCATCTGCTCGACTTCATCCCATTCCGAATAATTGGTCAGGGATTCTCCGAGATTGAAATCCGCATACAAGCCCATTTTCATCTGCAACAAATCTTTCGGGGAGGTATTGGTCACACGGTATTCTTGAATCATAAAACCTCTCTCAGTAGCTCCATCAAATAGCAAAGCCTCCTGCTCAATCAGCAGCCCCTGCACATTCACTGCGCTGCTATCATTAAACATTCCTAGTGCATAGCTGGACGCATCATCCCTCTTGGCCATTTTTAAGGATTGTGATGCCACAAAATCCTGTGACCGCTCGCTTTGCACAAAATCTCGAATCCAATTGTCCGATATAGAATCGGGATGATTACCAATGGCAATCCCTACCAGTCCTGCTACTTGCTCCCCCTCGTATCTCAATCCTGCTCCTTGAGCATACACATCAGCTCCATATGCGAGATTTCCATTGGAAGCGATGGTTTGCTGAATCTTTTGATTGTGCAACTGCAGTACTTCAGGCGCGGTGTAAATATGGAAATATTGAAAGTCCTCATATCCAGAGGCATCCTCATAGTTCATCCTAAAGCTCAGACGTTGTCCTCTGTCAATTCCTTCTTTGACAATCATTTTGACTTCCAAGCCTTCTATGCTTTCAAAAGTATAGAGCGATCCCAATAACAGCTCCTCATTCAAGACTTCTACGAATTCAGATTCTGGTTCTATATGAACGCTAGCAGCATCCGTAGGTCTCAGTATATTCTCAAAGCTGAGGGAAACAGTTACTGTATCTCCCGGAAAAGCTCCTATCTCGAAGGGATAACTAACCGCATAATCATAACATCTAATAGAAGCGACATCTTTCTCAGTCACCGCCCTGAAAACATTGAGCCTGCCTTTCCCCAATTGTCCGGAATATTGATTATTTCCACTCACTCCATAGATATCATCTGCTGTCATTCTGATCTGCTCCATGATCTGAATGGCATTGTAAGAGGGGAACACAGATCTGACCAAAGCGGCAGTCCCAGCCACCTGCGGAGCAGAAAAGGAAGACCCTGTATTGACGACATATCCATCATTGATATTAGTAGATAAGACGGATTGTCCTGGTGCCATGAGATCGATATGATAACTCCAGGTAGCATTATCGGCCTTGCGATCAGTAACCGTACTTTTGCCCACAGAAAGCACATGATCATAGCTGGCAGGGTAATAATTGATCTCTGCATCTGTATTGCCAGCTGCAGCGACTACCACCATGTTTTTTTCTAAGACTGCATAGTTGATCACGTCCTGAGCAATCATTGAATACTGATCTGGCGAACCCCATGAAAGATTAATCACATCACAACCCAAATCAGCAGCATAAATAATGCTTTCGTAGGCATTGTTGAAAGTCCCGTCGGATGACCGGACCAACTTGATCGGAACGAATTTGCTATTGTATGCTACACCAGCGATCCCTAAACCATTGTTTGGTACAGCGGCAATCACTCCTGCTACATTACTTCCATGCGAATTCGTTTCACCAGATGGGTAGTTGGGGTCGCTATCGCCATCAGCCACATCCCAGCCACGATAGTCATCGATATAGCCATTGTTATCATCATCAATTCCATTGGGCCAATCGGATTCATTGATATAAATGTTGTCCAACAAATCTTCGTGATCCATATCAAAACCCGTATCAGAGACTCCAATGATTTGATTCGATCCGCCCTTGGTCACATCCCAGGCATCAAATGCCTGAATCACCCCCAAATAATCTTGCTCGCTCACTCGCTCGTCACTTGGCACTACAAGCACCTCAAACTTGGGTGTTTTTTCAACAGCCAAAACATTGTCATAAGAAGCCAATTCAGAAACAAGCCCTTCAACTTCACTCGTCTCTACCTCGAGCCTGTATATCCCTTTTAGAAAAGCACTGCCGGGATTATGGGACCGGCGTCCGCTGGAATTGACTTCAGGCCGAATTGATCTGAGTGACTTTACCCCACTTTTGCCATTCAATTCTTGAATTGAAATTGTCTTGATCCGGCTTCTGCTCTGAATAGATGCATCTACAGTTTCATCGATTTTGATATACACCTCCTGCGTCTGCCCAAAAGTCTCCAATACCCCCAGAACAAACATCAACAAACAAAACAACCTCAATTTCAACATATACGATCTTCTATTTCTAAAGCAAAACTACAGCTAAGTAAGCGATAGATTTCTTCCCAAATCCCACATATTCTAACAATAAACCAGAATGTATAGACAAGACTCAATATAATAGTTGAATAAACTGACAATATGTCGCATTTTTCTATCTTTGCAGTTCGAAAAAATAGGTCTGTTTAAAGAAATCGAAGGAATGAAAGGATTGATTAGTGACTTGGATATACTGGATGGTGAGGAGCTGAAAAAAGAAGAGGTTCAAATCACCAAAGAGGAAGGCAATACTGGGAAAAAGAAACTGTATATCGAAAGCTATGGTTGTCAAATGAACTTCTCTGATAGTGAGATCGTTTCGTCGATCATGAAAGAGCAGGGATACACCACTACTTCATCGATCGAAGAAGCAGACGTTACCTTTCTGAATACTTGTTCTATACGTGAAAAGGCGGAGCAGACAGTAAGAAATCGCCTGAACCATATCAACGGAACCAAGAAGAAAAATCCTAACATGGTCGTTGGGGTATTGGGATGTATGGCCGAGCGTCTGAAATCTAAATTCCTCGAAGAAGAAAAGATTGTCGATTTAGTAGTAGGACCAGATGCCTATCGTGATCTTCCTAACCTCCTATCAGAAGTGGAGACGGGCCAGAAAGCGGTCAACACTTTTCTATCCAGAGAGGAAACTTATGCAGATATCAGCCCGGTACGACTCAACTCCAATGGAGTGACCGCCTTCATCTCTATCATGAGAGGATGTGACAACATGTGTTCATTCTGCGTGGTACCATTCACCAGGGGAAGAGAAAGAAGCCGTGATCCCTATTCGATCGTCAAAGAAGCGCAGGACCTGTTCGACAGAGGCTTCAGAGAAGTAACCCTGTTGGGCCAGAATGTAGACTCATACAAATGGTCTGCAGAGCAGAACAACAAAGCCAGATTAGAGAAATCAGGCGTAGAAGAAATCATCAATTTTGCCAATCTCCTGGAGATGGTGGCTAAAGTGGATCCTAAACTGAGAGTAAGGTTTTCAACCTCTCATCCTAAAGACATCACAGACGAGGTACTTTACACGATGAAGAAGTATGAGAACATCTGCAATTACATCCACCTACCGGTGCAAAGTGGCAACTCTCGTATTTTGGACATGATGAACAGGACCTATGATCGAGAGTGGTACATCGAGCGCGTGGACAAAATCAAAGAAATCCTGGGTGACGACTGTGGTATATCCAGTGATATGATCACCGGATTCTGTACTGAGACCGAAGAGGAACACAAGGACACACTAAGCTTGATGGAGTATGTAAAATACGATTTATCTTACATGTTCTTTTACTCCGAAAGACCCGGTACACTTGCAGAAAAGAAATATGAGGACGACATTCCTTTGGAGACGAAGAAAAGAAGACTCAACGAAATCATTGAACTGCAAAACCAACACTCGAAAGAGAACAATGCCAAAGCTGTTGGCAAGGAGTTTGAGATATTAATAGAAGGAACATCTAAGAAATCTGACCAGCAGGTATTCGGCCGTACTTCGAGCAACAAAGTGGTAGTAATCGATGCAGCCAACCACAAAAAAGGAGATTATGTAAAAGTAAAAGTCAATGACTCCACTACAGGTACTCTTTTTGGAACCGTAATCGACAACTAAATTTTGAGTTTGAAAGAATCAGAAATCCAATCCATTAAACTGCGCTTCGGGATCATAGGGAATTCCCCCCTACTGAACCAGGCCATCAATGTAGCTGCACAGGTGGCATCTACAGACATGAGTGTATTGATCACAGGAGAAAGCGGTAGCGGTAAAGAATCCTTCTCCAAGATCATTCACCATCTGAGCAAGAGAAAACATGGGCAGTTCATCGCCATCAACTGTGGGGCGATTCCTGAAGGCACCATTGACTCTGAGCTATTCGGTCACGAAAAAGGCTCTTTTACCGGGGCTCATGAAGCCAGAAAGGGATATTTCGAAGTGACTGACGGAGGAACTATCTTTTTGGATGAGATAGGCGAAATGCCAGTTAGCACCCAGGCTCGTCTTCTACGTGTATTAGAGAATGGAGAATTCATCAAAGTAGGTTCTTCAAAGGTTCAGAAGACCAATGTTCGCGTCATCGCAGCTACCAACGTTAATCTGGTTGGAGCGGTTCAGAACAAAAAGTTCAGAGAAGACCTTTATTATAGATTGAATACTGTTCCGATCTACGTCCCCCCTCTTAGAGAGCGAGGTTCGGATATCGAATTGCTTTTCAGAAAGTTTGCCTTCGATTTTGGGGAGCAGTATAGAGTAGAGCCAATCAAACTGACCGAGGATGCGAAAGAACTGGTGAATAAATTCCGTTTCCCGGGCAACATTCGTCAGCTTAAAAATATCGTAGAGCAAATCTCTGTATTAGAGATGGATCGTACGTTAGATGCCGTTAAGCTCGCGCAATATTTACCCTCTGACAATTCCTACCTTCCAGCTACGATCAACAAATCAGAATCAGGAGGTCAGGACAAAGGCGGTTTCTCAGAAAGGGACATCTTATATAAGATCCTTTTCGAAATGAAAAACGATGTAACAGAACTGAAAAAGTTAGTCCTCGAAATGCTCAACAATGAAAGCAGTAATACAGAAATACTGCAAGAGCATAAGAACTTGTTTCAAAATCTGGAAATAGTAGATAACAAGTACACAGAAAAGCCAAGTAGAGAGTCGTCGGATGATGCCATATTAATTTCTCCTGCACAGCGCAATTTATCTACCTACGAATTGGATAAAATTGAAGATATTGCACACGAAGCAGAAGAAGACGATTCGCTTTCTATCGAGAAGAAAGAGAAAGAATTGATCATCAGAGCATTGAGAAAAAATAAGAACAAAAGAAAGTATGCCGCTCAGGATTTAGGCATTTCGGAGCGTACACTTTACAGAAAAATCAAACAATATGAATTGGAAGATTAGTCTGGTCATCGCATTGCTGGCGGTAGTCATGAACACATCTTGTGGAGTATATTCATTCACAGGTGCATCTATCTCAGCAGATGTAAAGACCATTTCCATCCCTACCTTCTACAACAATGCTCCATTGGGACCTTCCAACATGAGTATTACATTTACTGAGAAGATCAGGGATTACTATCTTCAGAATACCAATCTGGTATTGGTAGATAGTGACGGAGACTTGCAATTAGAAGGAGCTATTTCTAATTACACCCTGTCTCCTGTAGCTGTAACTGCTGCAGAAGATGACTCCAATATCGACCTAACCAGCCTGACTCGAATCACCATATATGTAGATGCTGTTTATGTCAATACCAAGGACGATACTTTTGATTTTGAGAAGACATTTTCATTCTTCATAGATTTTGATCAGGATCGTCAGGACTTGTCATCAAACGAGGAAGAATTCGTGGATGAAATCTTCGATCAGATCATTCTGGATATATTCAACAGCTCTGTGGCTAATTGGTAAATTTTATTAACTTTAGCGCTTAGCATAAACCAAACACACCCTTGAATAAGCAGAAGTTTATTGAGTTAGTAGGAGCAGCGGAGAAAGCCTCAGCTGCAGAAGTGAAGGCCCTGGAAAAACTTGTTCAACAATATCCCTATTTCCAAAATGGGCATGTGGTATTGGCAAAGGCTAGCCAAGCTTTAAAACTCCCCTCTACTCCAAAAAAAATGAACACTGCGGCGGTCTATGCGACTAATCGAGCCGTATTCAAAAACTATATTACCTCAATAGCTACAGGTTTATACAATCCCGTGGTTACCAAAACCACAAAACCCTCTCCTGCTCCAAAAGCACCTTCCGTTCCTAAAGGAGACATGGACAAGTTCATCGATGAAGTGTATGCTAACCTTCAAAGTTGGAAAAGCAGTCGAGAGCAATACCTGGAATATGAAAAAGAGCATCCAGAGGATATCGTCATATTGCCTGTAGAAGATAAAACAGAAGAAATTGAAGAGTCACCTCAAGTCAAAGAAGAAACTCCTGACTATGAGAAACTGAAGCAACAAATAGCTGATGAGGTAAGCCAAGAGGAAGCCTCATCTGTGGCTGATGTAGAGGAAGATGCAATTGAAAGCAAGGAAGCTCCTACAGAAGCCAAGGCAGAAACTCCATCAGAAGAAACCACTGAGACTAAAGAAACTGCAAAGGCCGAAACAGAAGTTGAAGAAAAACAACCTTCTGCTTTTGATCAGGTCCTGGATAGCATCGAGGCTCAGATTGATTCTAAGGTAGAAGAAACCCGTAAGAAAAAAGAAGAGCTAGAAAAGCCGGCAGAACCAGAAGATGCTGCAATAGCTGAAGAGCCTGCAAAAGAAACACCAAAAGATGCGGCTGAACCGGAAGCCACAGAAAAAGAAATTGAGGAAGAAACCATTCCTGAAGAAACAGTAGTAGCAGAAACCGCTCAATCAAAACAAGATGCTGAAGATGCACCAGACATTGAAGAGCTGGGGGATCAGATGGCGGAATTGGAGGAACAAATCGCTGAATCTGCTCCAGAACAAGCTGAAGAAATAGAAACTCCTGAAGAGGAAGAGCCTAAAGAAATCGAAGATGACGCTTCTGAACCAGAAGTAGAGGAAACCTCTACCGATGAAGATGATGAGTCAGCTCCACCAGTAATAGACGAGTCTGTTGAAGAGATTACTCCAGATACCGTTTACAGCTTCAACTCCCCTCCTCCTGTACCACAAGAGGCTCCTGCGGATCTTTCTAAAAAGAAAACAGAAGAACCAAAAGAGGAGACCAAGGATGAGAAGGAAGAAGAAATGATTTCTTCCGAAGAGCTAACCGAAATCGTAGATAAGGTCAGTGAAAAGGTTGAATCTGAAACTGGAGAAATTGATGAGATATCAGAGGAAACGACACAGCAAATAGAAGAAGAGCTGAAGGACATAGAACCTTCAACCCCTGATTCTACAGCAAAGCCAGCAACCAAAAAAGAAATTGGAAATCTGGAAGATCCTAGTGCAGAAGAAATTGCGGAGAGTGAAAGCATCGAATATAAAGTAAAGGGCAGTGATGAAGACCTGGATCAATACAACGAAGAAAGGAAAAAACTAAAACTGGTACCTGGCGCTTCTAAAGGGGATAAAAAATTCCGCCTGGCCATATTAAAACGCCCTCACAACTTCACCAAACCTAAGAAGGAAGAAGGCAAAAAGAAGGATGCTGAACCTGCTTCAAAAAAAGAAGTAGCGAAAGAAGTGAAAGAAGAGTCTGCTGATGCGCCTGCAGTTGATAAAAAAACTAAAACCGCTAGCAGCAAGAAGAAAAAAGAGGAGACGGAAGAAAAAACTGTAGCAAAAAAAGCTACTAAAAAATCGACCACAACCAAGAAGACCGCTTCAGCTAAAAAATCGACCACCAAAAAGGCGAAAAAATCTGAGGGAGAAGATCCTACAGAAAAAGACGACAAAAAAGAGGGCTCGAAGGCTAAACAGACCAAGAAAAAGCTAAGCCCCAAGAAAAAGGCCAGCGACAAAAAAGACACCTCTGACGAAGAAGAGGCTAAAAAAAAAACGACTGAGCTAAAGAGAAAACGTCCCGATAAGGAATTTCAAAACTCTATCATTGAGTCATTCATTGCTACGGAACCGAGCATTGAAGTAAACAAAGAAAAGAAGAGTCTCCCAGAGAATACGGAAGACCTCTCAGAAAAGAGCACGGCTTTCCCTGATCAGCTGGTCACGGAGAACCTCGCCTCGATATTAACCGAGCAAGGGAAGATCAGTAGGGCAATTGAAATCTACGAGAAATTAATTTTGAAAAATCCTCAAAAAAAGGCTTACTTTGCGTCTCAAATTGAAAAACTAAATAATTTATAAATGTTTGCAACTATCATTACTTTGATTGTCATTGTAGCAATCGTTCTTATATTGGTGATCCTTGCCCAGAACTCTAAGGGTGGCGGTTTAACAAGCCAATTTGGCGGATCAGGTACTTCACAACTGATGGGCGTGAAGAAAACTGGTGACTTGCTAGAAAAAATGACTTGGTCTTTGGCTATTGCATTGATTGTGTTGACTATGTCTACTAAATTTTTGATTGGTCAGGCGAATAATGGTAGTGAAATAATGAGCCCTAACATCGAGAGTGCTCAAGACAAACTACCTGCAACTCCGGCACCAGAATTGGATTTGGGTGAGGAGTCTAGCTCAGAAGAGCTTCCTGCAATTAGCGAAGACAGCACAGCAGAATAATCTCTGCTCGTTCAAAATATTGAAAGCCTTGGCAATTTTGTCAAGGCTTTTTTGTTGCCCAACATTTCGTGTGAATCGATATCCAGGATATTACTGAACCGAATGGCTAAAAGAAGCTAGCCCCTCTCCTCTTGAACCAACGAGTCCAAAGGTCAATTGACCAACCTGAAGACATCTCCTCGACCCAGATTGATCGATCAAACTCAGAAAAAGAAAAAAAATTTAATTTCTTGTCAGGGTATATCCTTCTTCAGTTTTCATAGCTCTGAAAACTTAAACTATAAGGATAAATGAATCAATTGTCAAAAACCAAAACCTTACTCAGCTTGATACTTCTTTTCATGGCTACAACAGCCATGGCTCAGGATATGACTCAAAATATCCGAGGAATCATCATAGATCAGGATTCTAAATCTCCAATCATTGGTGCCAATGTGGTTGTAGTGGGGACCGACCCGATCAAAGGAGCCGTCACCGATATCGACGGTAGCTTCAAAATAGAAAAAGTTGCTATCGGTCGAATCACAATCAAAATCACCTACATAGGATATGAAGACAAACTCATGCCCAACCTTCTCCTGACTTCTGCCAAAGAAATGATTCTGGATGTGCCGATCAAAGAATCATTTGAAAGCCTAAAAGAAGTTGTTGTCACCGCCAAAAAAGACAAATCGGAAGTCCTCAACGAAATGGCGCTGGTCAGTTCTCGTTCCTTCTCGGTAGACGAAACCAAAAGATTTGCAGGTTCCTTTGCGGATCCAGCAAGAATGGTCTCCGGCTTTGCTGGTGTGGCCAACTCGCCTGAAGGGAACAATGACATCATCGTAAGAGGAAACTCACCTAAAGGCATCCTTTGGCGTCTGGAAGGGATCGAAATACCCAACCCTAACCACTTCGCAAACGACGGAGCGACAGGTGGCCCGATCAATGCCCTCAACAGCAACATGCTTGGAGATTCTGACTTCATGAGTGGTGCCTTTGCTCCGGAGTATGGCAATGCCCTGTCCGGTGTGTTTGACATGAAACTCAAAAGAGGCAACAACGAACAAAGAGAATATACCGCAGGGCTCAGCACTCTAGGAATTGACTTTGCAGCAGAAGGGCCATTCAAAAAGGACTATGCTGGATCCTATCTGGTCAACTACAGATACTCATCGCTAGACCTGGTGGATAAAATGGGCATCGTCGATTTCGGTGGGGTACCAAAATATCAAGACCTTTCTTTCAACATCCACCTACCCGTTAACAAGAAGCACAGCTTTTCTGTTTTCGGATTGGGTGGATTAAGTGCCATCAAAACAGAAAACACCATGGATGACGATGAGGAGATCATCGGTAAGTCTGAGTTCAACAACAGTATGGGTACGATCGGTATCACCCACAATTACCTGATCGACAACAAGTCTTACCTGAGGTCCTATCTTGCCATCTCTGGTACTTCCCTTTATTCAACGGACAACTTGCCGCTGAATGACGGCACGGGAGGCTTTTACAACAACTTCAATGCGGATTATACCAGAAGTTACTACCGCGCTTCTGTGACCTATGGCTACAAGTTCAACCATAGACACAAAATCGAAGTGGGGACTATTCTTAACTACCTGGGTTTCAATATGACCCAGAACGTGTTCAACTATGAAACTGATCAGATGGAAAACGCTCTCTCTGATGATGGCATGACACAGCGCACCCAAAGCTTCCTGACCTGGAAGTATAGAATGACGGAAACTCTGACTATGACCAGTGGTTTACACATCCAGGATTTCGGATTGAATAATAGCTACAACATCGAACCAAGAGTCGCTGCTAAATGGGATTTCGCCCCTAGAAAATCACTCAATTTTGGGGTCGGTCTGCATAGTAAAACAGAATCCATCTCTGTCTACTTATGGAAAATCCACCAGGACGATGGTAGCTACTACCAACCCAACAAGGACCTGGAATTGACCAAGGCTGCTCATTTTGTACTAGGATATGATCAGGCAATCGGTACGCATACCCACCTGAAAGCAGAGCTTTATTATCAGCATCTCTACGATGTATTGATTTCAGAAGAAGCAGGAAGCACCTACTCCATGATCAACGTATCGGATCAGTATACCCGACAAGCCTTGACCAACGGAGGTACCGGACGCAACTACGGCATTGAACTTACATTGGAGCAATACCTCAACAAAGGCTTCTATTACTTGGGCTCTGCGTCTATATTCAACTCCCTCTACACACCAGAAGATGGCATAGAAAGAAAAAGTGCTTTTGCGAGCGACTATATATTCAATCTGCTGATTGGTAAAGAAATGAAGATGGGCAAGGCAGAAAAGAACCGCGTTTTCTTCGTCAATGGCAAGATCTCCTTGCTAGGCGGTAAGAGGTATACCCCTATAGACCTGGAGGCCTCCATCGCCGCTGGTGAAGAAGTGAAGGTAGACAAACCCTTTTCTGAAAGATCAGATGATATCTTCATTGCCAATATTGCGGTGGGAATCAGAAGAAACAAAGGAAGAACCACACGTGAGTTTAAGATCGATGTGCAAAATGCCACCAACAACAAAGCCATTGTGAATGAATACTTCATCCAGGCCAACAACTCGATCTATAAGGCTCCACAGCTACCGATGTTCCCAACGATCTCTTATTTGATCAGTTTCTAAAGACAAAGTGTAATAATGAATCAAACGCCGGCGAACTCGTTTTGCTGGCGTTTTTATTTGACCACATGTCCAGTTGACCCCATCTGCCCGGGCTTCAGTTCATAGACCTTCTCAGGACGCAATCCTTCTTCGTCCTGATGGGACACATAGAGGATAGCCGTCTCACTCTCCCTGGCGATTTTGTTGACCAGATCGGACATGAGTTGAGCATTGTGATCGTCCAGATCTGAGGCAGGCTCGTCCAGAATCAATAGTGGCGGATGCTTCACCATAGCACGCGCAATCAGTACCAATCGTCTATGGCCGATGGGCAAATCTATGAATGGCTTATCCTTCTGACCTGAGAGTCCGATCAAGTCCAGCCAGGCTTCTGTCCTTTTCCTCATCAGTTCGCTGGGCTTTTGGTAGAGTCCTACCGAATCGAAGTATCCAGAGATGATCATATACTCCACGCTCTGGTTGCGCCAGAAGTCGTAGGTCATATTTGAGGTATAGTAGCCTATGTTCTTTTTGATATCCCAGACCGATTCTCCACTCCCTTTTTTGAAACCAAACAGTGTAATGTCCTGCCCATATGCTTTGTGATTATCTCCTGTGATCATACTCAGCAAGGTAGTCTTACCGGCTCCATTTGGGCCTTTGAGCTGCCAAAACTCCCCTTTTCGTATCGTCCAGCTGATGTCTTTCAATATGGCCCGTTCTAAATAGGAAACCGAAACCTGATTCATTCGAATCAATTCCTCCCCCTTCACTTCTATCGTTTCGATCGCCTCAGGAATACTCCCCTGTAGCAAGCTTCGTCCTGCTGCAGAATGGCTGGATTCAAATGGCTTCAACACGCCCTCTTGATAAACCAAATGTTCTGAAACAAAGGGTAAAAAATCCCTTTCCCTACTCACGATATTGATGACCTGACAAGACTGGGCTACCTCCTCGATTCGTTGAATCAACATTTCTCTCCCCTCTACATCCAGACTATCCAGTGGATTGTCCAGGATCAGCACCTGAGTTTCTTGAGCCAGGAAATAGTCTAGCAAGGCTCGTTTGCGCTCCCCACTAGACATGGACTTGAGTGCCTGTCCCCTTTCGTTGAGCACTTCAAACTTGTCATGAATTTCCTCTTCACGAATAAATTTGGCCAAAGTGATCACCGAGTAAAGCTTGATTTGATCTTTTGGAATTCCTTGAAGAAGAACTTTCCCCTGAGTCAAATCGGTGATCAAATTTTCCTTTCCAGCCCCATTAGGCACTTTTATGTTCCAGTGTTTGGTCTCGATCATTGTGCCACTAAGTTATAAGCCCGAATTAAATTTTTAGACTGATTTGTAAGAAAGACAGTAAAAAATGCGTCCAATGAAGCAAACTCATTGTCCAACTAGTAAGCAGGACAATAAAAGGATCAATCAAAACTCAAAAACATGCTTAAGAACTATTACATCACAGCGATTCGAAATCTTCGAAAGCACAAAAGCTACTTCCTACTCAACCTCAGTGGCTTGGCGATAGGGATCGCCAGTTTTGTATTCATAGCGCTTTTCATCCTCAACGAATTGAGCTATGACAAAATGCACAGCAACCACGAGAATATGTACCGGGTACATGTCCTCGGACAAATTCAGGGCAAGGAAATGGACATGGCCAACACGGCTTCTCCCATGTCTCAGGCCTTGCTTAACGACTATCCAGAAGTCAAGAAGGTCACCCGAGTGAAAGAAAGTGGTGCCTGGTTCATTGGCTATGACAACAAGAAATTCAACGAAGACGGGGTGCTTTTTGCTGATTCCACCTTCTTCGATGTATTCGACTTCCCCATAGTATCAGGAGATCCAAAAACTGCCTTGATCGAACCAAGATCAATGGTTCTGACAGAGTCCTTTGCCAAAAAGTATTTTGGAGACGAAGACCCTATGGGCAAACAAATCACCGTAGAGCAAGACACCATACACTACAAAATCACCGCTGTGATCAAAGACATACCGGACAACTCGCACCTGAAGTTCGACATGCTGGGATCGATGAGCAGCTACAAGCACTGGAACAACGACCAATGGGTCAGTCACAATTTCTATACCTACATCATTCTTCACCAAGATGCAGATGTGACAGCCTTCGAAAACAAAATGCAGGAAATGGTCACCAAATATGTGGGTCCTCAGATCGAGAAGTTCATTGGAGCCACCCTTGAAGAATGGGAATCTGCAGGTAACTCCTTCGGTTATTACCTAATGCCTTTGACGGACATCCACTTGTTTTCTGATACGGAAGATGAAATGGAAGGCAACAGCGACATTTCGTATATCTACATCTACAGCATCATTGCCCTCATATTGTTGTTCATAGCAGTGATCAATTTCGTCAATCTCGCTACTGCCCAGTCTTCCTCCAGAGCCAAGGAAGTGGGGATCAGAAAAGTAGCCGGTTCGACCCGCCAAAGCCTGATCTATCAGTTCATTTTCGAATCCATCATCATTTCGATCATGGCGACAGCATTGGCTTATGTACTGGTGGTCTTCACCACGCCCTACTTCAACCAACTAATCGGCAAAACACTGGCCATTGATCTGACTACTAGCCCGCTGGCCTGGGGAGCCATGTTTGTATTGGCCATTATGATAGGGATATTGGCAGGTTTTTATCCGGCCTTCGTGCTGGCTGCCTTCAAACCTGCACAGGTGCTAGGCGGGACCTATCGAAAGGGCGCCAAATCGGGATGGTTGAGAAACCTACTCGTGGTGATTCAATTCACCGCCTCGATCATCATCATCATAGGTACGGTAGTGGTGTATAAGCAAACCGACTTTATGATGACCAAAAACCTGGGCTTTGACAAGGAGCAAGTGCTGGTCGTAAGAAGACCAGATGTGCTACGAGACAATCTGGAGACCTTCAAAAACCAATTGCTGACCAATCCTAAAATCAAATCGGTAGCCAATGCCACTTCCATTCCGGGCAAGTCAAGGTATAACAACAATGCCTTCATCAGCGAAGACCAACCAGATGCGCCATATACTTTGTATCAAAACAATGTGAGCTTTGGCTATGCCGAAATGATGGGACTAGAGCTGAAGGAAGGAAGGTATTTCTCCAGAGAGTACCCATCGGACTCTAATGCGGTCCTCATCAACGAAAGTGCGGTCAAACTACTGGAATTTGACAAGCCGATAGGCAAGAGGTTCATCAACCGACACAGGGATGGCAGCACCGATTACCTGACGGTCATCGGAGTCCTAAAAGACTATCACTTCGAATCGCTGCATCGACCGATCCAGCCAAGCGTCCAGACCATCATGCATGGCAACTGGGAAGGCTATGCTTGTATTCGTCTGGCCGATACGCAAGACCTAAGAGAGACCATTGACTTCATAGAGGCTACCTGGTACGACCACAGCTACAACAAGCCGTTCCAGTACTTCTTCTTCAACGAAGACTATGAAAATCTCTACAAATCAGAATCCACCACCGGGAAAGTCTTTTTGGTATTTGCCTGTCTGTCGATCTTCATTGCCTGCCTCGGGCTGATCGGATTGATAACCTACACACTATCAATTCGCAAGAAAGAAATTGGCATCCGAAAAGTACTGGGAGCCAGTACGCAATCCCTGGTTCGTCTACTGTCCAATGAAATCATCAAGTTGATCGGTATAGCGACGGTCATAGCCTGGCCTCTCGCCTACTTTGCGACAGATTACTGGCTGCAAAATTTTGCCAGCAGACTCAGCGTCAGCTACTGGACTTACATCCTGGCTACCCTGATTGTATTTGTCATTGGCAGTCTGGCCATCAGCATACAGACGATCAGAGCCTCCAGATCCAACCCAGCGGACTCTCTGAGACAAGAGTAACTAGCTAGCCATCCAAAAAAGCCCCAAATCGTACAATTTGAGGCTTTTGAAGGAATAGTTTTACCTATGTTTTTTCTTTGGAGGGGAATAGAATCTAAATCCAATGCTAATCGGGTAGGGTTATCCTCTCAACTCACTCGGCCCTTTGAATATTCGTTCGAATAATTTCTCATCTTCAAACCAGCCAGTCTCGTTTTCAGATGAATGTATAATCCACTTTTCGTCCCTCCAATAGGCATCGATGGTGATGATCGATCCATCATTGTTTTCCAATTTCAAGACAGCCTCTGGTGTACCACTTACTTCCTCGTTATAAAATTTGCTGCTGCTGACGTTTCTGAAAGACTGTAGATATTTGGATACTGCGGCAGAATCTGCCTCCTGCCCCTCGATCAACCATCGACCATCTGCCTGAGTCAGTACAAAAGAACTATCGGCTGGATAGCTTACACTCACTTGCGCCAATGAATCTTTGTTCACCTTAGCCAGTGATTTGTCTCTATAAGCACTCGCATCGCTGGGAACTGAAAAGGCCATAAAATCCTTGACATTGTACACCTCAGTATCCTCAGCCAGGCGAACAAAAGTGCTATACGAACGCTGCCCTTCCATGGCAAAACGTCCTAAAATGATATCTAGAGCTACTTCATCTCCCTGATACACTTTGACACGAGTACCTGCCGAATCGACCTGATAGTCTTTCCACTTTTCCTCTTTTTTACTCGCCAGTCGGCTTGGCTTGATGGTATTCAATGCATTGATGGCATTTTCCACGGAAGAGGCCACAGCTGGTACAGTTTTACCATCTGGGAGCGAAACACTCCAATCCTCCCCCTCTTTCTTGACCGAAACTGAACTGTTAGGAGCTTCTACCTCCAATCCAGTCACCGCCTCCACGTTTAGCTCGACCAGCTCCGATCGCATAGAATCGCTTCGGCTCTTGTCACCAGTATACTCTACCAAAAAGTAGACCCCAACCAGTGCCACCAATATTCCTATAAGTGTGATATTATTAATCTTCATGCTCTCAATCAATTATAGTTTCCTTGCATCCACTTTTGTTTCTTTCTTGCATATCGTTGTTTACGAACGAAAGCATAGATCAGCACCAGCAAAATCGGTACAACCACATTCGCATATTTGAGGGTCTCGCGTTCCCCATCTTCCAGCTTTTCCAGCGGTCTGGAGGTGACACCTTTTGTCCTCAAATCGATCAAACCAGTATCATCTGACAACCAATCGATAGCATTGGATACAAAATTGACATTATCAGGACTGATCTGCTGTGGTGGATTGCCGTTGATGGCAAACTGACCATTTGATACCACTATCAGTTTGGCATTTTGATTCCCCGCGAGAGGCCCCTCGACTGCCATAGCCAAAGTTTGAGGTCCATCACGAAAATCATTTTCATTCCATTTCTTATCAATGTTGACCATAGTGGGAGTCTGTGCCAATCCGGACATATCAGAGGTCATGATCAAAGGCTGAAAAGTAGTCGCAGAGTCTGTGCCTGTATAGTTCAAAGCACTGACAAATGGCAACATCATACCCTCCAGTCCCTGGGTTGTCGGATGTTCTGGAAAATCCGATAGCATAGGAAAGTAAGGAAACTTAATCTGCGATCGAATATTGAATACTCCATTGTTCTGCTGAACGGTAACCGACCCAGAATTGGCATCAACTACAAACCGGTCTCCCATATTCACTTTTTTAGTTGCCAACCAGTCCTCCAATCCAATATTGGGACCTTTGCTCAAATAACCATTTTGTAGATCCCCCTTCAGATTACTATAAGCGACAAAAACATTACCTCCCTGCGCCATGAAGGCATCGATCTTCGCAAAGTCCATATCAGAAATGGTATCCGATGGATTAATGATAGCCAGAGAACGCAAATAAGTTGGCACTTCTGTCTGGGTAGACAGGTCTATGGTTTCCACCTCGTAAAGGATCGAAAGCTGCTGTTGCAACTGAGCAATCTCCTGAAGACTAGGCTCTCCATGCCCTTGTAGCAATCCCACTTTAGGTTTGTCTGTGACAGATAGCTTCTTAATAGAAGTAGTCAATCCGTATTCCATATTTACGCCTGGTTGAACGACGGAGATCACTTCCTTTTGATCCCCCATCATCAGGACTGCACCCATATATGCTTTCAGTTGCTGGACTTGATCTTTCTCCGTTACATTGATGATCACTGGTTGAATCCCGCTTTGTTGCGCTTCTTGCTCCAACTCCTCATCCTCATTGGGACTGATGAACTCATACACTACATTTCCTCCAGATCTGTTTTCGTACTCTACCAGCAGGTCCTCAAAATCCTGTCGGTTGCTCAGTAACTGAGCCGGTAGATCTTCAGAAAAATAAGCCTTCACTGTGACCACATCGTCCAGATCATTGAGAATATCCTTAGAGGCTTTACTCAGCGTATATCGCTGATCCTCGGTAAAATCCAATCTGAAATACAGCTTGGACGCGATCATGTTCACCACAAAAAGAATCAAGGCAAACACAACCAATCGAATGATAACATTACTCTTCTTTTGCATGTCTATTGTTCTTTTTATGATGAATTAAGAATACCAGTTTCGTTTGCTCAACATGGCCTGAGAGACTGTCAATCCACCTAGTATCACCGAAGCGAAATAGACGAGATCGCGTGAGTCTATCACACCCCTGGACAGAGAATCAAAATGCGTGCGCATGCTCAGGTAGTTGAATACACTGCCCAGTCCCCCACGGAACTGAAAGCCTAACATATCGAATAGCAACTGAAAGAAAATACCAATCAAAAGTGCGATCAAGAAGGCCACAATCTGATTGTTGGTGATCGAGCTGGCAAAGATGCCGATGCTGATATATCCAGCGGACAGAAACACAAGCCCTAAATATCCACCGATAATGGCTCCATGGTCTACTGAGCCCAGTCGACTCACCGTCACATAATAAGGCAAAGTCGCCACCAGGGCAATCATCACCAAAAGCAGACAGGCCAGGAATTTACCCGTCACGATCTGCCAATCCGTGACTGCCTTGGTACTTAATAGTTCTATGGTGCCGGATTTGGTTTCTTCTGCCAGCATCTTCATGGTAAGTGCGGGTATGAAGAAGAAAAGCGTCCAGAATCCGATCTGAAAAAACACTTGCAAGCTGGCCTGTCCGATTACAAACACGTTGTTGCCAAACAGCCAGGTAAAGAATCCACTGAGTCCTAGAAAGATTACGATCAGCACATAGGCGATCAATGAATCAAAAAAGGACGACAGCTCTCGTCGGGTTATGATCCAAATTTTGTTCATGAATCTATATTTTAATTCGTTAAGTCTCTAAATACATCTTCAAGACGAGTCTCAGTGCCCGTCATTTCCATCAGATACCACTTCTTCTCTACACAAAGATCAAAAATGGCCTTACGAGAAGCCTTTTCCGGCTTGCTCTGCACCTGATAAAATCCTTCTTTTCCATCCACCGCAGCTACTTTTTCGACTGAAGCAAGATCACGAAGTGCAGCTTCTACCTCCTTCGCCTCTGCCTCAATAGATACAGTCAGTAGTTCTTGTCCTTGCGCTTGCTTTCTCAAGTTTTCGGACGAACCATCTGCTACGATATTTCCACGGTTGATGATCAGGATGCGGTCACAGGTAGCCTCCACTTCCGATAGAATGTGAGAACTCAGGATGACCGTTTTCTCCTTCCCAAGCTTTTTAATGAGCTTTCTGATCTCAATGATCTGGTTAGGATCCAGACCAGTGGTCGGTTCATCCAGAATCAACACTTCTGGATCGTGGATCATTGCCTGAGCGATCCCTACTCTTTGGCGGTAACCTTTGGACAGTTCGTTGATCTTTTTGTGCTTCTCCAGATCGAGTCCGCACATCTCGATCATCTCTCCTATCCGTGTGGGTATTTTGCTGGGCTCCACACCTTGAATTTCCGCTGCGAACCGCAGGTATTCTACGATCGGCATGTCTGTATAGAGAGGGTTGTTTTCAGGGAGGTAACCGATTTTCTTTTTCACCTCCTCCGGTTGCTCCAGTACAGAGACACCATCCAATCGGACGTCCCCTGCAGATGGTGCCATGTAGCAAGTAATCATTTTCATCGTGGTACTTTTCCCTGCTCCATTCGGACCAAGAAAACCTACGACCTCCCCTGTTTTAACTTCAAAGGAGATGTCATTTACTGCCTTCTGCACACCGTACTGTTTTGTCAGATTTTCTACTACGATGGACATAGTTCTATTGTCTATTTTAAAGTAAAACTGATGTTCAAACCGCATTTACAAATGCTGGAGTTAATAAGAAATAGACTATTAAGTTAATAGGCCTATTGTGCAAGATTGTTCGATCGCATCCTACCCGATCAGGTCGTTTCGAAGCACAAAACATTACTCTCTTTTTAACTTAATTTCTAATAATTATTAACTCCTGAATGATTCCATTCAGGTTCAATTATGTACAGCTGCAAGTATAAAAACCGACAAAAATATTTTGAAAAGGAGGAGTGTTAAAAATTGTTAAGCGACCAAAAACTGCGAATTGAGGGCTTTTTGTTAAAAAGTGGCAGGATTTTAAAGGATTTTGTCAGGATTTTAAAGTCGAACCTTTGGAGTTTTACCTCTCATACGTCAAACCCCTGAGTCAACCCAATGACTTAACCAAAACGAAAAAGGACAACCTCGCGGTTGTCCTTTTATTTTTTTATATCCGAGACGATTAGTCGTCCCTCTAAATACATCTTACTTGTCCAGAATACTCTTCAAGTCTGCTGGAGAATAATCGATCGATTTCAATGTCTTATCATCTTCCTTTCTATAGACCAAAAACAATCCATCTTCTTCCTTGATATAGCTATCTGTTCCTTTGTTTTCTTTATAGTGCTTCACCGTAGCTTCCGCTTCTTCCAGTGTCTTACAAGCTTTGCTCATATTCGAGCGCTGCACTTCATTGAACAGCTCTACGAATTTCTCTCCCAGACCAAACTCTAAGACTGCTCCAGAAAGCACGTATTGAATATCGCAAAGTGCATCGGCGATCTCTGTCATATCTTTATCCTTGATCGCTTGCTCTAGTTCCTTCAACTCTTCTGAAATCAACTCCACTCTGAGCGCACATCTTTTCTCATCCGGAATCGTCGGAGAAGCCAGCACGGGGTGTTTAAAAGTCTTATGAAATTCTGCTACCTGATTTAGTGAATCAATTTTGTCCATGCGGAAATAGTTAATTGTAAAAAAGTAAATAGTTAATAGGCCCTGGCCAAAGAAACCAAAGCTCGAAATTAGATATTGAGGAGTTAAAACCCTTATCGATTTTCCTTTTCCTTGCGAATGGCAATCGCCAATGAAAAAACAAAGCCTCCTACGACGACTCCTAATATGACGATCATGCTGATGATGGCTTGAAGACTCATTTCTCTTTTACAAATTTTCGATACAAAAAACCATTGATTAAAACCCCAAGCAAGATGACAGTTCCCCATTGGGTCACGATAGATGCATTGCTATAAACATCCATAAAATTCCAGGATCCCAATTCATTGAACCATGGATGAGCACTGAAGCCCTGAGACATCCACCAGTATATAAGTACACAACCTAAAACAAGGTTGATATAAACACTCCCTTGAAAATAGGCCGTCGGTACTTTCAAATCAGCACCCTCGTCTACAAATTGCTTTTTAAACCTTTTCACGCCATAGATCACCAGGCCTATGAGTATGAACAAGCCACTCACAATTAATCCCAGCCCCCAAACCCAGTCCTGGTTATTGAAGACATCCAATGAAAAAGCCGATGGAAAGCCGAAAACTACAAAAAATGCAGCCACCCATATCATTACTCGTTTACGAGTCAGTCCTAAGTCCTGCAAGTTTCTCGTCATCAGCTCAAGCATAGGTAGCAAGGAACTAAAGGCCGCTAAAGACAGTGCTAGAAAAAAGACTACTGACATAAAAGTCCCACCCGGTACATGGGCAAACAACTCTGGAATGATCGTGAAGGTCAACGCCTGATTGCCCTGCTGCAAGTAACTAATGGCCTCTGCATCGGAATTTGCCAGGGCAAAAACGGCCGGTAAGATCGCCATTCCCGCCACCAGTGAAGCTGTGTTGTTTCCCAGGGCGCCTATAAAGGTATTGAGGGTAATATCTTCCTTTTCTCTCGAATAAGAAGATATCGTCATCATCAAGCCCCAACCTGCACCAGTAGACCAGGCGGATTGAGAAAGTGCTTCTATCCAAATTTTCCCATCCGAAAAATGAGACCAATCTATGCTAAACATGTATTCTAGCCCCTGAATCCCTCCTTCCATATTCAAGGAGATAAAGACAATCACCAGCAACAGAACAAACAAACTTGGGATCAGAATACGATTGCTCCGCTCCAGGCCTTTTTGCACCCCTTTGGACAAAACCCACACACCCAGCAGCACACACCCAATGTAGGTAGCCACTGTGATCCAACTCTCATGTGACACCCCGTACCAGAAGTCCGACATATAGCTGGGGTTCTCATCCATTCTTGTGAGCAGATCATCCTTTTCGAACCACTCCCCGATCGAGAAACTCAGATACCTAAGCGACCAGGCAGTCACTACTGAATAGTAAAATGCAATCCCCAAAGTACACAAGGTGATGAAGAAGCCCATCCAGGTGTACTTCTTACCTGCCATGGAGGCAAAAGAACCAATCACACCCTTCCTAAAATTCTTGCCAAGAGAAAACTCAGTTAGCAGTAATGGGATAGACCATATAAAGAGGAAAACAATCCAAAGGATGATAAAAGCCCCGCCGTACTGCCCTGCGAGCCGAGGAAAACGCCAGAGGTTACCCGCTCCGATGGCCATTCCTAAGGAGGCCAGGATGATTCCCCAGCGGTTACTAAAATTTTCGGTGTTGCTCATGAACCCCGAAACTACAAAAGATTTCTATTCCAAACTAGGAGATCAGGCTACAGCCATTGGAAATTACATGAGTGGAAAGGCAAAAAAAGAGGCGCTCTCGAAATCGTTCCATTCACAACGTTCGAGACCGCCCTTCATAGTAGTAAAAAAGCAAAATTAGATCTTCACAAACTCGAAGTTAAGATTGACAGTCACGTCCTCTCCCACTACGAGGCTACCCGTATCCAGGGTATCGTCCCAGGTCAGGTTAAAATCAAATCGATTGATCACAAAGCTGGCCTTAAAAGCTGATATCGTTTTTTCTCCGAGTTTAGCCATGCCACTATACTCTGCAGGAAATGAGATTTTCTTGGTCACATCTCTGATGGTGAGCCAGCCAGTAATGATGTATTCTTTGGTACTCTGCTGCACAAAAGATTCACTTTTGAAAGTCATGGTTGGATACTTCTTCACATTGAAGAAATCATTCTCCCTCAAATGTTTATCACGTGTCACATTCTTAGTCGATAGGCTATTGACTTGCACAGTGGCTTCAATCTTTGCCCCTTCGAATGTGTTTCGCTTAGATTCAATGTTACAATCGAACTCAGAAAAGGTCCCCGTAACTGTAGAGATCGACAAGTGATCTACTTCAAATTGAATATTGGAATGTGCCGGATCGGACTTCCACTTGGTTTGAGCATAGGAATAATTTGCACACAGGAGGGCTATTAAGATGTAAATAGTCTTTCTCATAATTCTAGGTTTTAGCTTGAGAATAAGTTAATGAAAAATGAAGACTTTTCCATATGATGTTGGGCTATGATTTGATTTGACTTAGATTCGGGATTTAATTCAAGAATAGCATTATGCACGATTACGGTTTTTGGTCACTCGTCCCTCCTATGGTCGCCATTGTACTGGCATTGAGAACTAAGCAGGTATTTTTATCCCTTACTCTTGGGATTTGGTTGGGTTGGGTGATTGTAAATGGAGGCAATCCCTTAACTGGCACCATGGATACTTTAGCGGCATTGGTCCATGTCTTTCAAGATGCTGGGAGTACCCGTACCGTCATATTTACCTTATTGGTAGGATCACTCATTGCTTTGATTCAGCGCTCAGGAGGAGTAGCAGGATTCATTCATTGGGTTTCTCTGCGGCTTGAACAAAAAGCTAGCAATTCGAAAAGTAGAAAGATGATACAGCTATATGCGGCGCTCACAGGTCTCATCATCTTTGTTGAATCCAACATCTCCATTTTGACTGTCGGTACACTCTATCGTCCCATTTTTGACAAGATGAAAATCCCCAGGGAGAAGTTGGCTTATCTAGCTGACTCCAGTTCTGCCCCCTCTTGCATCATCTTCCCATTCAATGCATGGGGCGCCTTTATCATGAGCTTATTATTAACTCAGGGATTCGAAAAACCTTTTCAGACCTTATTTGGGTCACTCATTTTCAACTTTTATCCTTTCCTTGCCATTGGACTGGTCTTATATGTAATCTTCAGCGGCAAGGATATCGGCCCCATGAAGAAAGCAGAGAAAAGAGCCCTGGAAGAAGGAAAGGTTATAGCGGATGATTCTACTCCTATGATCTCCGACGAAGTAGCCATGATAGAAGCCAAAGACGGTAGTAAACTGCGTGCCTTTAACATGACTATCCCTATTGTCACTATGATCCTGATGATGCCAGCCATGTTGATATACACCGGATGGAGTCCAGAGCTCAGTGGCGCCTGGTTCGAAAAGATCTTTAGTGCGATAGGCAATGGATCAGGGTCCACTGCTGTCATGTATTCTGTCACAGCCTCCATATTGATAGCTATGCTATTATATAGGAGTCAAAAAATCATGGACTTCAAAGAAATGATCGACCTTTCGATTAAGGGCATGTCAGGTATGGTATCTCTGGCCTTACTGATGGTATTCGCCTTTGCCATCGGCGCATTGTGCAAAGAACTAGGGACTGGGCAGTATGTGGCGGACATAACCAAAACCTGGCTATCACCTAAGCTCGTCCCAGCTATTGTCTTTGTGACCAGCTGTTTCATTGCCTTCAGTACAGGCACCTCCTGGGGCACCTTTGCCATCATGATTGCCATTGCAGTCCCTATGGCACAAAACATGGATAGCAATGTCAGTATGGCCATTGCAGCCGCTATCGGCGGGGGTGTATTTGGAGATCATTGCTCACCTATTTCGGACACGACTATTATTTCCTCGATGGCCTCTGCCAGTGATCATATCGATCATGTCAACACACAATTGCCTTATGCTGCCTTAGCAGGCGGAGCTACTTTCATTTTGTATCTGATTTTGGGTTTTATAATATAAGGTATGATCAGCGTCAGCCAATTGTTCATCTATCCTCTGAAATCTAGTGCAGGAATTTCTCTTGAAAATAGTTTAGTCACGCTACAAGGCCTAAACCACGACCGGACTTTGGCGGTGATAGATGATAACAACCAAATCATCACTGGAAGAGAATACCCCAAATTGTTAAGGATTCGAGCAGAAGTAACTGAGAGAGAAATTCAATTGCACTCTGATCGGAATAGTAAATCGGGTTCCACACAGGTTTCCGCTGATCCAATAGACATCAAAATATTTAGTCATACAACTCAGGGGTGCCAATTGGACAATGGATTATCCGAGTGGTTAAGCGAAACATTGGAAATCTCCTGCAAATTGATCGCGCTGCATGATATCAATCGCCCTATTTTAGAAAAGCACGGTGGAAAACCGGGAAGTCGCCTGAATTATGGCGATGCATCCCCTATACTTCTTCTTTCAGAAGCTTCTCTGGATGACCTCAATTCAAGACTCGATCATCCTGTCGGTATTCTAAATTTCCGACCAAATATTGTAGTAAAGGGCTGCAATGCTTATGAAGAAGACAATTGGAAAACCATAAATATCAATGGCTGTCTATTTGATGTACATGCGCATTGCCCCAGATGCATTTTCACTACGATCGATCCGATATCACAAATAAAATCTCCTGATAAGGAACCTCTTGCAACATTGAGCCAATACCGAAAGCAAGCTGAAGGGAAAGTGAATTTTGGAGTCTATCTTGTTCCAAGAAATAAGGGACACATCTCGATAGGAGATAATTTGCAGATTAATCCTGAATAACAACTGGATTAGGTATTCGCCATTGATTGTTGGTAGAATCTAATTCTCCACCCATTTCGAAGCGAACGACTTTATCCACTATTTCCACTCCTACCTGGGCCATGTGTGCAAAATCATCAACACCTTCATTCGGGAAATTTTGACGCGTTCTGTGGATATTGAATTGGCTGGAAAATTTTCTATCAAAGGCCTTTTCCACTCCTTCTTTACCTAACATAAATCCTAATAACCCACCCCAGGTTGCCGTAGGATTATCAGAGTCCCATCCAGCCAATGCACCAATTTTAATTGTCTCTCGCAAATCTCCTTCGCCATAAAACCAACTGATCAAACTCGCAGCAAAATTGATTCCGGCAGCAAAACAGCCATTGCAGTACAACTCTCGTGAGGTGATATCATATCCGTCCATTTGCTGTACCTGATATCTCAAGTAAACAGAATCTCGGGTTTGCTCCCAGGGTATGCCCGAATCATATTTTTCTTTAACAAAAGCGTACATTTTAGCAGCATAAGAACTGTCCGGCAATACCTTACTCGCTTCCTCTGCCATAGCCATACACCTTGATTTGAAATCCAATCCAGAATAAGGACTGGAAGCCAACGAATACATGGTCACATAAAATTCTGATATCCATGTGGCATCTTTGGATGAGGTTGTTCGAATCGGCAAGTAGGCCAGTCCACGAGCGACTTCTGGTTGCCCAGGAGCAAAAAGTCCAAATATTTCAGTAGTCAATTGCGCATCTATCATGTCATAGTGCTCATTATTCTCTGGCGCCCCAGTTTTAGGAGGTAGCATTCCTTCTCTCATCAAATCGAAAGCCTTTTGATTTGCTACCCACAAATAGTTTTCTTCCTCAGCTCGAATATGAGTCAACCATCCTTGTCGAATTACTTCCGGGCCCAATCGGGTACTATCCACACCATGCAATAAATACTGATACATGTACTCGATGTCCGTATCATCATCCGCACCCCACATTTCTCCCTCTTCTCGAAACACAAAGTCAATAGTAGAAGACAAATCACTTGGAATCCCTTGCCCCCAAATGCTAGGCTGATCTGGCTTCCCCCAGTCATCACGTGTATAAAAGTCTCCCGTTTTTATCTCTCCAATATCGCCAATCTTGTCCATTTCGGTCACCAGACCTGTCCAATTGGCGATACACTGCCCTAGCCAAAAGCCATAAAGTCTTTGCTTGTATTCAGCTCTGTCTATGACTAACTCTTTTGGCCTACTGACAGAATTCGAATTGTCTCCTGTGCAGGAAACAACCACAACACTGAACAACAAGAAATAAAAATAGCTTGTAAGTCTAGACATCAAATTACCGCTGATTCCAAAAACTCTAATTGCCCCGTTTCACTATCCATTCTGGCTCTTATCCCCATAGGCATAGTAGCATTATCGTCGATGTGACCAATGGGCAAACCATAGATGACTGGCACTTTTAAATCACCCAAACGATCCTTGAGTACTTTCGTCAAAGTCACATAGTCATCATCATCCACTCCACCAGACTTGGCCCTGCAACTAGCAAACACACCTAATACTACACCAGCGCATTCGTCAAGCTTTCCAGTATTGAGCAACTGAGTCAACATACGATCCACTCGATATAATGACTCTCCTACCTCTTCGATAAAAATCAGTTTACCTTTAAAATCAATGTCATAGGGTGTTCCTAGCAAAGAGCACATGATACTTAGATTTCCACCGACCAATTGACCTTCGGCCTTACCTTCTACCAGCTGCATATATTGATAAGATTCTGCCGTTTTATCCTTCCATATTTTAGGTCTTTGCAAGGTGGGCTTGTGAGTAGACATGATGGTCTCTTGAACCGTATCAGATGTGAAACTCGTAAAATCCGAAGACGCTACTGGACCATGGTAAGTCACCAGGCCAGCTTGATTGTAAATCGCATAATGCAATGCAGTAATATCACTGTACCCTATGAAAACTTTAGGATTGTTTCTTATCAATTGATAATCCAGCATCTGGAGCAATCGTCCAGTACCATACCCTCCTCGAGCACAAAAGATACCGTCAATTTCGGGATTGGAAAACATCTCATGAATGTCATCTACACGCTGTTGATCAGATCCCGCCACAAAACCGGTACGAACATTGAAATTTTTGGATTTGACAACTTTAAAACCAAGTGCCTTCATGTTATTTATAGCACGTTCCTCGGCATCTCCGACCAATGCACTTCCTGGAGTGATTAAACCCACGGTATCTCCGGGTCTCAAGGCCTTTGGTTTTATTAAGGATTGCGTGGTAGCTTCTTTAGATTCCTGAGTTGCATTCGCTCCACAGTATGACATTATACCTGCTCCTGTAAGCAGGGCTGTATTTCCAATAAATTTCCTTCTATCCATGTCTTAAAACTATAACAATTTGGACACAAAAAAACCCAGACTGTTAAGACTGGGTTCATATTTTATCGAGTAGTGAGAAGAATTACTTCAACTGATCAACTACTGCTTTGAAAGCATCTGGGTGATTCATTGCTAAATCAGCCAATACTTTTCTGTTCAATTCAATTTTAGCAGCTGCAAGCTTGCCCATAAATTGAGAGTATGACATGCCGTGCTGTCTTGCACCTGCATTGATTCTTTGAATCCAAAGTTTTCTAAACTCTCTTTTCTTAACTTTTCTATCTCTGTATGAGTAGTTAAGACCTTTCTCAACGGCATTTTTCGCTACCGTCCAAACGTTTTTTCTTCTTCCGAAGTAACCCTTGGCTAACTTCAGAACCTTTTTTCTGCGAGCTCTACTCGCTACTGTGTTTACCGATCTTGGCATAATTTTTAACTTTTTTGATTATTGGCGCTCACTGTCGTGACTCTTAATACCAATCCTCTGGTGAAAATTTGAACCTAATCTCGCCCTGGGCGTGATTAAATGTGAAGCATGTCTTTAACATTGTTCTCATCTGACTTGTGTACAAGACCCATTTTAGTCAGATTCCTCTTCTGCTTCGTTTCTTTTTTTGTCAGAATGTGGCTTTTGAAAGCGTGCTTTCTTTTGATTTTACCACTGCCTGTCAATTTGAAACGTTTCTTCGCTCCAGCTTTAGTTTTAACTTTTGGCATTTTATTAATTATCGATTTATTTCTTCTTCAATTGTTTTGGAGACAGCATCAGGAACATCCTTTTACCCTCCAACTTTGGCAATTGCTCTACTTTGGCATAATCTTCCAAAGCCTGAGCGAATTTCAATAATAAAATTTCTCCTCGCTCCTTGAAAACAATCGTCCTACCGACGAAATGTACATAAGCTTTCACTTTAGCTCCTTCTTCAAGAAACTTAACCGCATGTTTCAGTTTGAATTGGAAATCGTGATCATCCGTATTAGGACCGAATCTGATCTCCTTCAACACTGTTTTATGCGCCTTAGCCTTAATCTCTTTCTGCTTCTTCTTCTGTTCGTATTTAAATTTCGAATAATCGATAATTTTACAAACAGGCGGATCAGCTTTAGGAGAGATTTCTACAAGATCCAGACCTTGCTCTTGGGCCATGCTAATAGCCTTTCGAGTAGGATATACGTCTACTTCAACGTTTTCTCCTACTACTCTAACCTCACGAGCAGTAATTTTATCATTTACTTTGTAGGGCTCTTCGACTCGTCCACGAGGACCCCTTCTCTGATATCTTTGTTTAGCGATGTGTATTAAAGTTTATGTTTCAAAAATTTCGAACTGCAAATATCGACTTTTCTTATATAAATGCAATGTTTCGAATCGCTAATATATAGACATAGATATATATTATACTAGTTTTATTTTATTCGTTTGTATCTATGAATTATTAGGAGCTCTACTATTCCCTTCTAACTCCTTGAAATTGGAGCACTTAAATCCCCCTTCGGGCCTACCCCAATACCCCCCGCTTACGATTAAAAAAAATTGTTTGGCTTTAATCCTTTTAATTCATTTCTTTGCACAGATTTTTAAACCAAACAGTAATATAATGTCTGATATAGCACAAAAAGTAAAATCAATTATTATCGACAAATTAGGAGTTGAGGAGTCTGAGGTTAACGCTGAAGCAAGCTTCACAAACGATCTAGGTGCTGATTCTCTTGATACAGTTGAGTTGATCATGGAGTTTGAAAAGGAGTTCAACATCTCTATTCCAGACGATCAAGCTGAGAACATCGGTACAGTTGGTCAAGCTATCGCATACTTAGAAGAGAACGCAAAGTAATTTAATTTTATACCTAAACAGGGAGCTCACAAATTATGCAATTAAAGCGAGTTGTAGTTACCGGCCTAGGAGCACTCACACCAATAGGTAACAATGCTGATGAATATTGGCAAGGTTTATCCACTGGTGTGAGTGGCGCTGCGCCTATTACGCGTTTCGACGCAGAAAAGTTCAAGACACGTTTCGCATGTGAGATCAAAGACTATGATCCTAATGATCACTTTGACCGCAAAGAGGCGAGAAAGATGGACCCTTTTACTCAATATGCTCATATAGTAGCAGATCAGGGAGTAAAAGATTCTGGATTGGACTTGGACAAAATAGATGTAGACAGAGCTGGTGTAATTTGGGGTGCAGGTATCGGAGGTCTTAAGACCTTTCAGGACGAAGTGATGAACTTTGCTGCTGGTGACGGTACACCTAAATACAATCCGTTTTTCATCCCTAAGATGATTGCAGACATCGCTCCGGGTATGATCTCTATCAAATACGGTTTCCGTGGGCCGAATTTCACCACGGTTAGTGCCTGCGCATCAGGAACCAATGCGATCATCGATTCATTCAACTATATCCGATTGGGTATGGCAGATGTGTTCATCACAGGTGGATCAGAAGCAGCAGTTACTGAGTCAGGTGTCGGGGGATTCAACGCAATGAAAGCCCTCTCTGAAAGAAACGACTCTCCTGAAACCGCTTCCAGACCATTCGACAAAGACAGAAATGGTTTTGTATTAGGTGAAGGAGCCGCTTGCTTGATTCTTGAAGAATTGGAGCATGCAAAAGCCAGAGGTGCCAAAATATATGCCGAGTTGATCGGTGGCGGTATGTCTGCAGACGCTCATCACATGACAGCTCCACATCCAGAAGGACTGGGTGCTACTAATGTAATGATCAATGCATTGAAGAATGCAAACATCAAGCCTGAAGAAGTAGACTACATCAATGTACATGGAACTTCTACTCCACTGGGAGATTTGAGTGAATCTCAAGCGATCAAAAATGTATTTGGAGAAAGTGCCTACAACCTGAACATCTCCTCTACCAAATCAATGACCGGTCACCTATTAGGTGCTGCGGGAGCAATTGAAGCGGCAGCTTGTGTGATGGCCATTCAAAACAACTTGGTACCTCCTACGATCAACCACTTCACTGATGATGAAGCTTTTGATCCCAATTTGAACTTTACATTCAATAAAGCCCAAAAAAGAGAAGTTAATGTTGCACTAAGCAACACATTTGGATTTGGTGGACATAATACTTCCATCATATTCCGTAAATTTGAAGGGTAATTGTTGGTAATTAAAGTTTAACAAGTCTGTTTTTATTTAGGAAATCTAGTAGTTATTCACACTTCGTAAAACGAATCATTGGGGGCAAGCCCTCCAATATAGACTTGTATTACCTAGCCATGAGGCACACATCAGCGGCCAAAGAAAACCGAAAAGGTTTTCTGGAATCCAATGAGAGACTCGAGTATCTAGGAGATGCAGTGCTCGGACTCGTGGTGGCTGAATACCTCTTCAACAAATACCCATTCAAGGATGAAGGTTTTCTCACGGAAGTACGATCTCGTATCGTTAATAGAGAGAACCTGAATCAACTTTCCAAAAAAATAGGCCTGGAAGAAATCATCCAATTCAATGGTCACATGAAAGGCAGCAAACAGTCTTTCAAGTCCATCTATGGAGATGCACTCGAAGCACTCGTAGGGGCGGTGTATCTGGACAAGGGACACAAATTCGCCAAGAATTTCATCTTGAAAAAACTGATCATCCCTCATGTCGATATTGATATGATTATCAGTACCGACACCAATTTCAAGAGCAAGGTGATCGAATGGTCTCAAAAAGAAAACAAAGTCCTCAATTTTGAAGTAACGGAACTCGATAGCAAAAAGCACTTCAAAAAATTTGAGGCAAAACTCTTCGTAGGCAAAAAACAGATCAGTGTCGGTCATGGACTAAGCAAAAAGAAAGCTGAACAAGACGCTGCAGAAAAATCTTGCCAAATCTTGAATATTGAATAAATTCACCTCTCCTATGAGTGATCTTAGAATTGGAGGAGCTTGCCTCAACCAAACCCCTATTGACTGGGCCAATAATATTCAGAATATCAAAGATGCCATCGCTGCAGCTCAAAAGAACGGGGTCCATATCCTATGTCTTCCAGAGCTATGTATTACAGCATATGGCTGTCAGGACTTGTTTCTATCTCCCTGGGTAGCCGAAGAGGCATTGGAACAACTACTTTCTCTAAGGAATTTTTGCAAGGATATAAGTGTAACCTTGGGGCTCCCAATGTTTCATCAAGGGGAACTCTACAACACCTCTTGCGTCATCAGTAATCAGGAAATCAAGGGGTTTTACGCCAAGCAAGCCCTAGCCAATGACGGTATCCACTACGAAAAGCGATGGTTTACCCCATGGCCCAAAAACACTGTCTCGGAAATAGAAATAGAAGGTAAAACTTATCCCATTGGTGATATCACATTGGATCTAAACGGACTGCATGCAGGATTTGAGATCTGTGAAGATGCATGGAGCAATGATCGGCCAGCTTGCAGACTAAAGGAGAAAAATATCGATCTAATTCTGAACCCAAGCGCCAGTCATTTTTCATTTAATAAAAAGACACTCCGTGACCACCTGGTTCTGAATAGTAGCAATGAATTCAACTGCTATTACCTCTATGTAAATCAATTGGGAAATGAATCTGGTCGTGTAGTCTATGATGGAGACATCCTTCTGGCCCATGAAGGGAGATTCCTAATCAAAAACAGACGTCTATCCTATCAGAGATTCGAGCTACAATACGTTGATATCAATCCCAAAGCTCAAGAGCAGAAGATCTCGGAAGATTTCTCAGATAGCAATGAAGAATTTGCTCAAGCAGGCTCTTTAGCACTCTATGATTACATGCGCAAAGCCTTCATCAATGGATATGTGCTATCCCTATCTGGTGGAGCTGATTCCTCTTCTATCGCGGTGCTGGTGGCCCATCTGGTTCGCACGGGACTCAAAGAGTTAGGGTCGGAAACATTCATTGAGTCTTTGAGGCTAGAAACACCCAATGAGCCTCTTCAAGGTGAAGAACTTGCCAAGGCACTCACTCAGCAAATTCTGTTTACTGCCTATCAAGGCACTGAAAACTCTTCTGATGAAACAGAAGAGTCGGCGAGAGAATTAGCGAGCTCATTAGGAGCTCAATTCAGGTCATGGACAATAGATGAAAGTGTAAGTGCAGCTCACAAGATTGCTGAACAAGCCATTGGAAGAAAACTCAACTGGGAACAAGACGATATAGCCCTGCAGAATATTCAGGCGAGAACTCGATCTCCCTTGATCTGGATGATCGCTAACCTGGAAAACAAAATCCTCCTCACTACCTCTAACCGAAGTGAAGGAGATGTAGGATATACAACTATGGATGGTGATACCAGTGGTAGTTTAGCGCCTATTGCTGGAGTAGACAAGCCCTTTATCCTGCAGTGGTTGAAATATGCTGAAAGTGAATTAGGTTATAAGGGCTTACGCTATGTCAACAGTCTGACTCCTACCGCGGAGCTTCGACCCAAAGAATATACCCAAACGGATGAGGATGATTTGATGCCTTACAGCCTGATGGTCCAAATCGAAAGACTAGGAATCGCTCAAAGAAAATCACCAATTGAAGTATTCTTAACACTAGAAAAAGAACTTGAAATAGATAGAGAAGCACTGAAAGGACACATTCGAAAATTCTATAAACTCTGGTCTATCAATCAATGGAAACGCGAAAGACTAGCCCCCTCCTTTCATTTAGACGACTTTAATGTAGACCCTAAAACCTGGTGTAGATTCCCGATAATCAGTAGTGGATTTAGGAAGGAACTGGATCAATTGTCGAAAATGTAAGAAAGAAAATAGCTTTGTAGTGTATTTTTACGGTTTGTAATGAGTAAATTTACACTATGGAGGGTAAAAAAAGATATAATCCAAAGAATGAAGTTCATGAACTATCAGAGCCCATGAGCAGCTATGGATTTACTGATTACTTCAGTTTAGCTAGCCAAAACATCACCAAAACCTATATTCAAAAAATACTTTCCATTACTCGACTCACAGTTTCAGAAATTATAGAACTTATTCCAGTTTCTATCGATACTTATAAGCGTAAGACTACTTTCAAACCAGAAGTGACAGAAAAAGTCCTAGAAATCGAAGAAGTATACAGAGTTGGTCTGGAGGCTTTTGGAGATGGTTTTTATGACTGGATGAACAATGAAAACATCGCTCTGGGAGGAAGAAAACCTAAAGAGCTACTCAGCAATAGTTTTGGCATTCGCACCCTACTCAATCAGATTGGACGTATGCAGCATGGAGTATTAGCCTAATGTTGCTCTATCGGATTACTAGTCAAAAGTACGCCAGGGACTTATCCGGGACTGGAGCCGGACTCTATGGTGGTCGGTGGAACCCAATAGGCACAAATTTGCTCTATACTGCCGGGAGCATCTCACTGGCTTGCCTTGAGTATATGGCGCACAATTTTCATCTTTTAGCCTCTCAGAAGATATGTCTTGCCAAGATCAATATAGAATCAACTGACATTATTGAATTAAAACCTAAAGATTGGCCAGAAAACTGGAACAACAAGTCAAATATCTCAAGAGCAAATCAAGAAATAGGTTTGCGATTTGTGCAGGAATCTAAGGCTTATGCATTGAAAGTCCCTTCCGCTATAGTGCCAGACGAATACAACTATCTACTCGATCCTCTACACCCAGACCACAAAAACACTTCTTTAGAACATTTGATTGACCCATTTGTCTTGGATCAAAGGGTATTTGGTCAATAATCAATATTTTCTATCAAAGATCTCTTTGAAGACTATTGCCTTACGCACTTCGTCTTCGTCATGCAGCATGGCTAGTACTTCGTCTCCTACGTCCGGCTGTTCCTCCTCGATAGCAAAATTTTCTGAGCGTTCGTACACATGTTTCTTTCTTACGATCGGTTCTCTTTCCTGACTCAACTCTGGCTCCTTTTCTTTTTGAACCACAGGTTCTCTCTCCACGACAGATTTTGGAATCTCAATCTCTGGAATCTCAAAAGTGGGCGGCTCCTCCAGAATACGTCGATCCGTTACTGGCTTAGGTTTGGGCATTTCCTTCTCCTTTTGATTTTCATAATCCTGCCCTGTAATCTGCTTGAACAAATCCTCAAAACTGGGCTGAGTCGAGGGCTGAGAAGAATCCTCTGTTTTCCATTCATCACTAGATGACTCTGTAGGAGTTTGCTCCGGCTTTTTTTTCTTCAATGCTCGTGAAATCAAGTAGATAACACCCAGCACGATGTAGTAATAAATATTAGAATCATCCATGAACCAAATCTAAGGAATTATTTTAAATTTGTCGATTCTGAAATTCCCGAATACCCCATGCAATTAACCAAATTAGAGATTAAAGGCTTCAAGAGTTTTGGTGACCGAGTGGTGATCAATTTTGATGAAGGCATCACTGGAATCGTAGGTCCTAATGGCTGTGGCAAATCCAATGTGGTGGACTCAATTCGCTGGGTATTAGGAGAACAAAAAGTACGCTCTCTGCGATCGGAAAAGATGGAAAACATCATCTTTAACGGTACTAAAAACAGAAAAGCCACACAGCTAGCAGAAGTTTCTCTTTCATTCAAAAATACCAAAAACCTCCTTCCTACAGAATATTCAAATGTAACGATCACTCGTCGATACTACAGATCCGGAGAGAGTGAGTACCAACTCAACGGTGTGACTTGTCGATTGAAAGATATCACCAGCCTTTTTCTGGATACAGGTATAGCCTCTAACAGCTACGCCATCATTGAACTTGGGATGGTAGACAACATCCTGAATGACAAGGACAACTCTAGAAGAGGCCTTTTCGAAGAAGCTGCTGGTATTTCAAAGTTTAAAATCCGTAAAAAAGAAACCATGCGAAAGCTGGACGATACGGATGCCGATCTTGAGCGAGTAGAGGATTTGTTATTTGAGATCGAGAAAAACCTGAAATCGCTCGAAAGACAAGCCAAACAAGCGCAGAAATACTACCAAATCAAAGAGGATTACAAGGAGTACAGTGTAGAGCTGGCAAAGAAGACGGTTCACAAACAAAAAGAGAAACTTGATCAACTACGATCAGCAGTAGACGCCTGCAACGATCAAAAAATCAGTTACAACAAACAGCTAGCCGAAAAAGAAGCAGAATTAGAGAAAGCTAAGGCAGATCTGGTATCCAAGGAAAAATTACTGGCAAATCGTCAGAAAACCCTGAACGAGCATGTTCAGAAAATCCGAAGCTATGAGAGCGAAAAGAAAATTAAAAATGAGCGTCTGCGCTTCCTCAACGACAAGAGTGACAGCCTAAAAGATACCATCGAGCAAGACAGAAAGAGTAGCGAACGTTCTACATTTTCTATCACCAGTCTTGAAAATGAAAAATTGAGCGCAGAAAAAATGCTCAATGAAACCACTCACAAGCTCGAGGCATTACAAGCTGAATATGAAGAAGAAAAGCAAAAGAATGCTGATAGAAAAGCAGAGGGAGAAGAATTAGAAAAAGACTTTTCTTTCAAAAAAGAAGAAGTCTATCAACTGACGAAATCTCTTGAGATCAAAAACATCCAGCTAAGCACCCTGAAGCAAGAACTGGAAAAAACTTCTAGTGACAACAGTTCTCGAACCGAAAACCTAAAAGATTTCGAGCAGAGCATCGCTGAAGTGGATGAGATCAAGAAAAAGAAACAAGAGGAGTACGATTACCTAAAATCGAAAGACGAGGAGCTGAAGAATCGAATCAAGCATTCTGAAAAAACGGTAGAAGTAATCCGTGAAGAACTACAGCAAGTCAATCGAAAACTTGACTCTTCTCAAAACGAATACAACCTTACCAAATCACTTGTAGACAACCTGGAGGGCTTCCCTGAGGCAATCAAGTTCCTAAAAAAGGAAAAAAGCTGGAGTAAAAACGCCCCTCTTCTTTCGGATATCCTTACTTGTCCAGAAGACTACCGTGTAACCATCGAGAACTATCTCGAACCTTACATGAACTACTACATCGTAGAGACGGAAGCGGAAGCATTTAAGGCCATTAACATACTAAGCGATGCATCCAAGGGGAAAGCACACTTTTTCATTCTGGATAGATTCGAGAGCTTCCACCCTACCACTTCGGAGCTGCTGGCCGATGCTATTCCTGCCACGGAAGTTGTGGAATACGATCAGAAATACAGAAAGCTAATTGGCTACATACTGGACAATGTCTACATCACTCACCGCGATGAAGGTATATCCAGTAGCAAGAAAGCGGTTCTAATCACCAAGAGTGGCAAGATTATCAATCGTCCTTTCAGCGTATCAGGGGGATCTATCGGACTTTTCGAAGGTAAGAAAATCGGACGAGCCAAGAACCTGGAAAAATTGGCTCAAACCATCAAAAAACTGACCCAGAAGCTGGATGAGGTGAAGTCAAATCTGGAAGAGAAAACTTCGGATCTGGAAAGACTCAAAACCAGTGGCTATGGTGCGGATTTGGAAGAACTGCAGGCAGAACTAACGAAAGTCAATGAGGAATATGTCTCACTGACTACCAAACAAGAGCAATACACCAGTCTCCTTTCTGAAAGCGAGTTGAAGCGAGAAGATATCATGGAGCAAATTGGCATTCTGCAGGAAGAAATCGCTGATATAGAACCTAAGCAAAACAAAGAAAAGCAGGTTCTGGAAGAGTTGGAAATTAAAAACGCCTCTTTCAAAGAGCAATTAGCTGGATACAACGATGCACTGAACGAAAAATCCTCCGCATACAATCAGGAGAACATCGTCTACCACCAACAGCAAAATAAGGTTTCCAGCATCATGCAGGAAATCAGCTACAAGCAGGCCAATCTGGAAACGACGAAGCAACGCATCGAGAAAAACCAGAGCGAGCTCAAAATCACCGACGAAGAGATTCGACAACTGATCGAAAAGTCAGACACCAACGACGATCAGTTGATCGAGATGTATGAAGAAAAAGAAAGCATCGAAGAAGGTGTCGCTGAGGCAGAAAAGCAATACTATGGCGAGCGCGAGAAAATAGATGGAGTAGAAAAGTCAACCCGCGAAGTTCAGCGCGAACGTGAACTGAACGATGAGCGTCTGATGGAACTCCAGAATCAGCTCAACGAAACGAAACTGGGTCTTACGAGTGTAAAAGAACGCCTCTCTGTAGAATTCAACGTCAACATCGATCAACTGTTGATCGACGACAATGATGAAGAACGCAGCGAAAAGCAGCAGAAGGCCGCTGAAATGGATGAATCAGAATTGCGCGAAAAGGTAGACAAACTGAAAGGTAAAATGGAAAACATGGGACCTATCAACCCCATGGCCATGGAGGCGTACGAAGAAATCAAAGAAAGACACGATTTCATCACTGGTCAAAAAGAAGACCTGACTAAAGCGAAGGAATCCTTGATCTCCACCATCAATGAAATCAATGATGTGGCGAAAGAAACCTTCACCGAAGCGTTCGAAAACATCAAGGCTAACTTCATTCGGGTATTCCGTTCTCTATTTACAGACGAAGATCAATGTGATCTCTATCTTTCAGATCCAGACAACCCGTTGGAATCAAGCATAGAAATCATCGCACGACCAAAAGGAAAAAGACCGCTATCTATCAACCAACTTTCAGGGGGAGAAAAGACTTTAACAGCTACCTCGTTACTATTTGCGATCTATCTATTGAAACCGGCTCCATTCTGTATTTTCGATGAGGTAGATGCTCCTTTGGATGATGCGAACATCGACAAGTTCAACAACATCATCCGCGACTTCTCTAACGAGTCTCAGTTCATCATCGTGACGCACAACAAACGCACGATGTCTACCACTGATGTGATCTATGGGGTAACCATGGTAGAGCAAGGTGTATCGAGAGTGGTACCTGTGGATTTGAAAGAGTTGGCATAAAATATTCAAAGTAATCAAATGAAAAAAGCTACTCCTTTCGGGTAGCTTTTTTCATTTGTTGTTGTGATGGAGATTTGATATTCAAATCAATGTATCAACAGTCTCCTGTTCTCAAACCTTCCTTCGGTAAACACCCTAAGGACATAACTGCCCTGAGCGAGGTGACGCAAATCAATTTTCAATTCTTTGGAATCAGTCAATTGGTTGAACCTCAATGCTCCCTGCAAATCATACACCTCGATGCTTCTTATTTCACTTCCTGATTTGATTTGCAACAGCCCATCGGTTGGATTAGGATAAGCCTCCAGATTGATGGTCAGTTCAGCAGCTGTCACCTGAGTCACTTCAAATGACGTTGTAACACTCGCAGCTTCATAGTTTTCATTCCCTGCCTGACTCACTACTATTTCTACAGTACCAATCGTTCCGTCCAAGGTAATCGTCTGTCCGCTCATAGTAGCTGGACCTGTGATAGCAAAGGATAACTCCAATCCTGAATCCACAGTTGCTTCTACATCGAATGGGCCATCAATCGCTAATTTGTCCTCAATCGCTGTCACTTGAATGTTCTGATTCGCCTTCGCAATGGTAAAAGTCTGCGTCACCTCTGGTGCAGCATTGAAAGATTCATCTCCTGCCTGATTTGCGGCTATTACAGCTTCACCAGCACCCAAAACAGTCAGTGCGTTACCTTCTATGCTCACTGGCCCACTGACCACTTTAAAAGTAATATTCAATCCAGAACTAGCAGTCGCAACAAGAACCACTGGTGCATCGCCAAATGTTAGATCAGGCAACGCATCAAAAGTGATAGTTTGATCTGTCTTGGCTGGATCTGTCACTGCAAATGATACCTGGACTGATGCCGCAAGATAGTTATCATTTCCATCCTGAGTCACCTCCACCTGAACTACCCCTGTAGCACCATTCAGTGTAATTAAGCCTTCAGCTGATACAGTAGCCGGGCCACTCACAACATAGGAAAGTGGTAATCCGGTATCTACTGTTGCTGAAACCATGAACGGATCATCTGTCGTCAACTTATCACTAATTGATTCTAATATGATGGTCTGTTCGGCTTTATTGATTGTAAATGTTTGCTGAACTTGTGTCGCTGCATTAAAGTTATTGTCTCCTGCTTGATCTGCGGCGATTACTGCTTCACCTGCACCTAAGATGCTCATGATATTGCCATCGATAGCAACAGGCCCACTGATCACGGAATAAACCACCTCTAAACCAGAACTCGCCGTAGCAGATAGTTGGACATCAGCATCACCAAAGCTTAGGCTGCCGACAGCATCGAAACTAATCGTTTGGTCAGATTTAGCAGGATCCGAAACATTGAAACTAAGCTGAGCACTAGCTTCATGGTAATCCGAATTACCCGCTTGACTCACGGTAAGTGTTACCTGTCCCGACTCACCAGTCAACTGAATCGTAGTACCAGTCAATGCAGCCGGTCCGGAAACTTCATAAACTAAATCCAAACCTGAATCGACGGTGGCCTCTATATCAAAACTCGCATCAGTCACCAACTTATCCTCAATAGCAGTGATGGTAATGACTTGATCTTTCTTAGCTACTAAAAATGATTGAGTCACTTCCTGAGCTGCCAGGTAATTCGAATTCCCGATTTGATTAGCTGACACTACCACTTCCCCTGCGCCTGTTATGCTCAATTCATTTCCATTGAGAGTTGCTGGGCCACTCACCACACCATAGTTCACTGCTAATCCAGAACTGGCACTCGCATCCAAAACAAAAGGAGCGTCTCCATAAACTCTGTCAGATAGTGCCGCAAAGGTGATTTCCTGAGCTGCCTTGGCTATTACAAAATTTCTGGTCACTACAGGAGCTGGATTGAAAGCCTCATTACCTGACTGCTGTGCCGAAATAGATGCCGTCCCTGCTCCGTTGATTGTAACTGTAGATCCAGAGATAGTAATTGGTCCTTCAAGCACCGCATAACTCACCTCCAACCCTGAGCTCGCAGTGGCTGTAAGATCAAATGATGGATCGCCAAAAGTCATATCCGATATCTCTGCGAAGGTGATGGTTTGAGCGCTTTTAGAAACGTCACTTACACTGAAACTAACAGAATGGCTTGCTGCAGCAACAAATTCATCTCCTGCTTGAGAAACCGTAATAGTCACAATGCCAGATTCTCCGGTCAAGGATACTGTAGTACCTGCCAGCGTCGCTGGGCCTGATACTTCATAGGTCAATTCCAATCCAGAATCAGTCGATGCAACCACTGAAAAATCAGCATCAGTAGACACCTTGTCTGCTATGGCATCAATTGTTATGATTTGCTCAGCTTTAGAGATAGTAAAGCTCTGCGTTACTTGACTTGCAGCACTGTACAAATCATCGCCAGCCTGATCAGCTGCTATAACGACCTCTCCCACTCCTGTGATAGCAAGCGTATTACCATCCAGGCCAACTGGCCCACTTACTACACTAAAGGAAACAGTCAATCCAGAACTGGCACTCGCACTCAAATCAAAAGCTGCATCGCCAAAAGTCTTATCTGAAAGCGCATCGAATGTGATCGTTTGGCTTGCCTTAGAAACGGTAATACTCTGCGTCACCTGACTAGCTGCATTGTACAAATCGTTCCCAGACTGATCTGCGGCCACTACTACCTCACCTGCCCCTGTTAGAGTCACTGTACTTCCATCCAAAGTCACCGGTCCACTGATGATACTAAAAGTCACCGCTAGACCTGAACTTGCGCTAGCACTCAGATCAAAAGCTGCGTCTCCATAAGTTTTATCCGCAAGAGAGCTGAAGGTAATATTTTGATCTGCTTTTAAAATTGTAAAGCTTTGAGTTACCTGAGTAGCGGGATTGAAGATTTCGTCTCCTGCTTGATTCGCTGCTATTACTACTTCGCCCACTCCTGTGATAGCAAGTGTATTACCATCCAGGCTAGCCGGACCACTTACTACACTAAAAGTCACCGTCAATCCAGAACTGGCAGTCGCACTCAATTCAAAAGCTGCATCACCATAAGTCTTATCTGATAATGCATCGAAAGTGATCGTTTGAGCACCTTTCGTTGGTTCGCTTACATTGAATTCTACGGTATTGCTGGCAATAGCATAAAATTCATTTCCAGCCTGTGATACAGTAATGGTCACAATTCCAGAAACTCCGGTTAGAGAAACAGTAGTTCCGTTCAAAGTCGCTGGACCTGATATCTCATATGTCAATTCCAAACCTGAATCTGTCGATGCAACCACCTCAAAATCTGCATCAGTCGATACCTTATCCGCTATGGCTTCAATTGAAATAATCTGCTCAGCCTTAGAGATAGTAAAACTCTGAGTTACCTGACTTGCAGCATGATACAAATCACTACCGGACTGATCCGCCGCAATGACCACTTCACCTACTCCCGTGATAGAAAGTGCATTACCATCCAGGCTAACTGGCCCACTTACTACACTAAAGGAAACAGTCAATCCAGAACTGGCACTCGCACTCAAATCGAAAGCTGCATCGCCATAGGTCATATCTGATAATGCATCGAAGGTGATGGTTTGGCTTGCCTTAGAAACAGTGAAACTTTGAGTCACCTGGGAAGCTGCATTGTACGATTCATTCCCGGCCTGATCCGCTGCTATTACTACTTCGCCCACTCCTGTGATAGAAAGTGTGTTACCATCAAGACTAGCCGGACCACTCACCACGCTAAAAGCAACAGTCAATCCTGAGCTAGCAGTGGCACTCAAATCAAAAGCCGCGTCTCCATAAGTCTTATCTGACAGTGCATCGAATGTGATGGTTTGGTCTATTTTGATAGTTGTAAAGTCCCAATCCTCCTTTGAGTCAAGACCAGAAAAGACTCCACCTCCAGTATAGTTTCCAATATAACCTGTTCCTCCCAGTAGCACATAATAGTGCTTGGCTTTAGCCCAATCAGTTGTTGGGTTTACGGAGAAAGAACCATCCGCATCATAGCCTTCAGGAAGGACAATTGATTCCACAAGGGACTCAGCATCATAATCCATGATGTCGAGGGTCACCTCACCGGAAACAAAGACATCCACATCAAAAGTGAGAGTCAAGTTTGCGTCAACTGCCACATCAACAGCATTGTCAGCTGGGCTTTGACTTTCAATTACTGGAAGAATAGGAGCTGCTTCTGTTGTAAAACTCCAGTCGTCTTTGTCATCTAGACCTACATAGGCCTCCCCTCCTGCTACTGCTGAGATTGCCCCTGCAGGTTCTACGATGATATACAGTTTTGTCTCATACGGAAAATCATTGATAGGATCAAAATTAACGTCATATATAGCACTTTGATTGGAAATATCAATAGTTTCAACAACCTCATCGGTGGCATAATTTTTAATCACCAAACTGGCAGATGCGCTGGTATTGACCTCCACATCAAACTCAAAATAATAGCTATCGTCCACTGCCACAGATGTAGCTGCTATGGCTGGGGAATAATCAATGACATCTGGGACTGTTGCTTCTCCGGTAGTGAAATAATAAGTCTGGCCATCTAGCATGATGCTAGATTCAGCATAGTAATTACCATCTGCATCTTTAATAACATCTGTATCAAACTGAACATAATAACTTGTCAGAGCATCCAATGAAAGCGCAGACAAATGAATGGTAATTTGGTTCCCACTCAGCTCTACATATGTCTCATCGTGAATAGAAAAGCCATGCAAGGCTTGATTAGTTCTAACACTTCCATGACCAGTAGTTTCAAAAAAGACTGGTTCATTAAAAGTGATCACCAAATCTCCATCCAATGCTACTCCTGTAGAATTTGGCACTGGTGAAAGCCCAGTAACATATACCTCTGGATCAGGTGCTACCGTAGTGAAATTCCACTGATCTTTATATCCTTCGCCAGCATTGATCCCCGCAAACAGATTATGCTCATCACTGACATCTTTCAAGGTATAGCCATCCACTACCACATAATAATGTTTTTCATATTCCAGATCATTGGTCGGATTGATGGTCAGTGTATTACCGGAAAGTGTGATTTTACCATTCCCGCTATCCATTGGATCAAAAGCCTCTACGACAGACCCCGCAGCATAATCCATCAAATAGATATCATTGGTACTACCTACGGCAGCAATATCTTCACTGAAGGTGAGGACAATATTTGCATCCAAAGCGACATCTGTGGCATTATTGAGGGGAGAAAGAGTTTGCACCGTAGGTGCCACCAAATCTGGCTCAGCCTCTATAGTGAAAGTCCAGGTCTCTGTATCTTCAAATCCAACGAAATCATTAGAGTTCAAATCTTCCACTGCCCCTTGACCTATGGTCACATATAGTTCCTCTTCGTACTGTGCTTGATTCAAATTATAGTTAGCAAGATGGATGGTCAAAGTCGAACCAGACACTGAGAATTGATCAGTATTCACAGATGGCTGCCCTGCCATTACGACGACATTGGTGGCCTTTCTTTTGACATATACGAGTCCATCCGATGCTTGTACCGGTTCATCAAAAGTGACGACCAAATCCGCATCACGAGCTACGTCTGTAGCATTATCCAATGGATTAAATGATGAGATAGTAGGAGCTGAAACATCTGGCGCTGATTCAGTCGTGAATGTCCATGTTTCCGTATCCGTAAATCCAGCAAAATCATTTCCCGCTAAATCACTTACTGCTCTATTTTCGATCGTTACAAAATATTCGATATCATATGCCGGAGCAAAATTAGTGTAGTTGGCCAGGTGAATAGTGAGGTTATTTCCATCTATAGTAAATTGATCAGTTTCATACTGAGGCCTACCTGCTAAGACCGTACTACTAGTATTGACCTTAAGTCTCACTCTTACATAACCATCCCCTGCCTGAATAGGCTCATCAAAAGTAACAACCAAATCTGCATCTATAGCTACTCCCGTGCTATTATCGATTGGGTCAAAAGAAACAATGGTGGGTGGCGTTGAATCAGGCTCCTCTTCTGTGGTGAACTCCCAAACAACCAAGTTTTCTTTATTACCATTCGCATCTTCAATATTAGACATGGTGATACGGTAATTAGTAGAATAGCTCAGATCATTAGCAAAATCAAAAGTTACTGTATTACTAGTAATGGTCACCTCATCTGTTTGAGATTCAGTCATGAAGAAACTGGCAGTTCCATCGATGGCTACCACAGCTATAATCGCTCCTGCACCAACAGAAATAGTTTCATCATAGGTTACCGTAAACACTTCATCTACTGCGACATCCACAGCATTTCTTGCTGGAGACTGAGAAATGGGCTTAGGGGGAGCACAGTCCAAAGAATAGCTTGTCCCCGCATCCTTTAGCCAGTTCACATTATTACTAGCAGCAGTGACATCATCTACTGTCACACAAGTTAATGCCGTGGCATTCCCTCTAATATCTAAGTAGTCCAAGATGTCATTAGCACCATTGGCAATGTTCAATTTTGTCAAGCTTACATTGTCAACTACATTTACCTCGGTGAGTAAAGGGTTAGCGGAAAGATCTAGACTGGATATCCCTAAATTACTCACCCAGACATAATCTAATTTGGCATTTTGACTCAAGTCAATTTCAGTTATGCCTGTTATGTTCTCCTGTGAGAAGCTGAGCAAGTTGGTCAGATCGCTTACATCCAGTGAGGTCAAATCGGTATCTGACACATTGAAGTCTTCCAACAAGGTATTATTAGAAAAGTCAATATCAGTCAATGGATTAAGCTCCAAAAAGATCTCGAGCAATTGAGTATTGTAACTTAAATCTACTGTGGGCAAGTTATTATCTCCAAGATTGATAAGCTCTACCTTGGTAAAAGGTGATAAATCAATAGTCTCCAGACTATTGCCATACAGTCTTAGCTGTGTTATATTAACAAAGGCCTCCAATCCCGTAGGATCTGTCAGACCACTGTTTTGATACATAATCGTTCCGGTGAAAGCCTCTGCTTCTGTTGCCTGGATCGCACCATCGGAGTTTCCTCCATTACTGGTATCTACCAGTCCTAGTAGGTAGGTTTCTAAACCAGTATCATTAACTGTGACTGTCTGTCCAAAACTGGCAAAAGACAGCAGCAATAATGTTGTAATAAGTAGTAAATTGATTTTCATGGTTTTCAGCATTTATTCGAATTGCTAAAATGCCATGAATCGCGACCGGCTTCAATCGGGAATATTCCCCTCGGGGGTACGGAATTTTACGGATGGGGAAGGCTTGCAGCCTTCTAGTGGAAAGTTTAAAGCAGAAAGTGAAAAGTTAGGCGGTGATGTGGCCATCGCGGATGGCTTTTCGGACCATCTCTACGATGCTTTTCACTTCCATCTTTTTGAGCAGGCTGTTCTTGTGTGTCTCTACGGTGCGGGCACTCATCCCTAAACGCGCTCCTATCTCCTTGTAAGACAGGCCATCTGCAAAGCCTTGCAGCACTTCCATCTCTCTGGGCGTATAGCTAGCGTCTGTAGACTCCATCATCACTGCCGAAAAGGCAGAAGAAATGTAGATTTTGCCCAAAAGCAAATGATCTATGGCTTTGAGATACTCTGAAGTATCCATATCCTTGGTCAGAAAAGCCAAGGCACCATTGATTTTAGCGCGTTCAAGATCTGCTGCGCCTGGCTCTGCTGTCAACAATCCAAAGACCGCATTGGGAACTAGTTCCTTCAGCTCACCTATCAATTCGGCTCCATTGGCGTCTGGCAACTTCAAGTCTACAAAAACCAGATCGGGCTGATAATCTGCAATAGAAACCAATGCCTCCCTTCCCGAACTGGCCTCTCCTACCACCTGAATATCCATCCTTGCCAGTAGCATAGCTTTCACGCCATTTCTTACTACTTTGTGATCATCAATTAGGAATAGTTTCTTTTTGTTCATAGCTGTATTTTGATGTATCAGGCGACCTTAGGGAAGACCAATCTAAAAGTGGTTCCCTGTCCTAATTCACTTTTTACTTCCATCCGCGCATTCATCTTTTCTAGCAATTCACGACAGAGTACCAAACCCAATCCTGTTCCCTTCTGATCTGAATTTTGGATCTCATGCGCTGTTATTTTGCCTCCCATCAAGTCTTCGACCTGATGCTGTTCCATGCCGACACCATAGTCCCGAATCGAAATCAGCTTATCCCTCTCCTGCTCTTCAACCATTACTTCTATCTTAGATTTCATCTCTGAGAATTTCATGGCATTGCTTAGCAAGTTTCTAAACACAATTTGTAAAAAATCTCTATCCGCCTCGATCTCTATGTCCTCGGCATTGAGTTCAATCGAAATCTCTTTTAAATCAGCCAATGTTTTAAGCTCCCTGGTCACCTCTGCTATGATGCTAGATGGATTGGTTACTACAGGTTCATATTTGAGTTGATCCGATTGAGCCAGCGCCCATTTCAACAAATTGTTCATCATGCCTTTGAGGTCGGCTGACGAATCACGCATTGACAGGATAAAATCCTTCAATTGTTCCTTCTCGAGATGATCCCAGTTACTGTACAAACTACTCGTGATGCTATGAAAAGAAGAAAGCGGACTTTTCAAATCGTGTGATATGATAGAAAACAATCGATCCTTGGTCGTATTTAATCGAGCCAGTTCCTGGTTTTTAACATCGAGAAGTTGATTGGTTTTGTTTTTGTCGCGGTATCGGGTGTACAACAGACCTATGGCCAATAGCAGCAGTACAGCCCCCACTATGGAGAAGGTCTTTAACTGACGCTGACGGGCGGCCTCCAGTTCCTTAATTTGATTTTCTTGCTCTAGTTGTGCGATTTGCTGCTCCTTTTTCTCTGTCTCATATTTGGCCAATAGATCATCCGCATATTCTTGTTTCTCTAGTTCTCTGCTCTCGTTGAGAAGCTCTTGATATTTCCCCTGATAATAGTAGGCACTATCAAAATATCCATTGGCCGCATGGAGCTTTTGAAGCATATTATAAGCAAACTGAATCTGCAAGGTATTGTTGGTCTGCCTAGCCAGATACAAACTGCGATAAGTATTCTTCAATGCAGCTTCATAGTCTTCCAGATCAAATAACAGATTACTCCAGGAGGTCAGTACATCGCTCTCTGCAGAGGTCCATTTATGCTTTTGAAAAATTTGAAGACTTTCATCAAAATATTTTGTTGCTGAATCATATTCTTGAAAATCATAAAAGGACTTCCCCATATTGAAAAGCGTAAGTCCGTAGTTTCGAGGATCTCCCAGTTCCTTGAATAAACCTGCCACAGTATAGTAGGTTTGAATCTCGTTCTCCGTCCGACCAAGTTCAGCTTCTAGTAATGCAACATTCATTAGTGCATTGGCAAATTGATGTTTGCTTTTATATGTTTCAGACCGAAAATTTTTGACATACTCGGCTGACAAGGCAAAGTACTCCAAAGACTTTTCCATCTCTTCCAAATAGTACATATCAATTCCGATATTGGTAGCAGCATCGTACAATGAAAAAGTGTCTTGAATAGCCTCAGCAATCTTCATCGCTTCCAGAGACTTTTCGATGGACTCTGTATGTTTTCCCTGCTTTGAAATAGCTCCTGAAATACCCAACAAGGAACGACATTTTATCGAATCGTTTTGTTGTTCATTGGCCCATCGCAATCCCAACCCCCCATAGTATATGGAAGAATCAGGGCTTAAATCACTAATTTGCCAACAAATAGCTACCAGTAGTCTTCCATATTGAGGATCATCAGTAGATATAGAATCAAGGCGTATTATATTATCTGACCATTTATCTTGCCCAGGTGCTTCATGGGTAATAAAGAAGGACAAGCAGAGTAAAATTAAAAACAAGCTGATCAACCATTTTGGTTGAGGCCTAGTTAGTACTATTGCAAGTTGCGAATTCATTTTCATTAGGTTGTCAGCGATATGATGCGATTGATTTTATATCACTTTGAAAAACGCCTAAATATAAATGCCTTTTGATTGTTATCCCACCTTTTTAAAATTTCCAATCTAAACGCTCAACTTCAGCGAGCATTCGACAGAGATATGGAGTGGTTTTACGCCTCTTCTAAAAACTCTCTCAAATCCTCCAGCATCTCCTCCACCTCGATTTTCTTGAGTTCGAATACGTCGTCCTGCTTCACATTATGGCTGTAGTGGTTCCACTGTTTGGTGGCCTTCTTGAGTACTCGTAGTGTGATATCAAAATCCTGATGATCCAGTAGATCTTTGGCAATCATGGACACTTTGTAACTACCGTTCAGGTACAATTTGAAAACCCCCACAAATTGGTCGCTGATATCTAAGGACTCTAAAAAGGACAAAAAGTCCCCCTGTTGCTCCTTGTTGATCGGGTCGTTGATAGCCGTCATCAGCACCTCCAGTACGCCTTCTTGCTCGGGCATCAGGCTGAGCGTACGAGCAGCCATGTAGCGCGACTCCATATCAGGATGCTGCAACAACTCCTTCATGGCCTCTAGCACCTCTGCTCCCCCTAGCCTCGCCAGGTCATCCGAAATCACATATGCATCCTCAGGTAGATCCCCTGAGAGCTGTGCCACTTTGTCCTTGATATCCATAGCGGCAAAAGTAATCATATCTTCAGGTCGTTGAGGTTCAAAACCACGACGACCTTCGGAAAAATATGCCATAGTTATAACATTAAACCTGTCAACTTAATTAGGGAAGTCTCCCTTATACCAGAAAAATGGGTTTTTCACCATTTCTGGATACTCGGAAGAGTAGAAATATGCGTTTTTCTACTCTCAATTAAAAATGTACCGCTTAAACTCTAGAGAATGAAGACTATTAATAAGATTCCAATTAAGTTTATAGACGATTAGACCCATGGATATGAAATTAACTATTCCCATCTTCGCTTTCTTCGTACTTTGTCTGAATGTACAGGCGGCCGATACTTTAAACATCAATAACGCTGTCCTGAAAAGGAAAATCACAGTTGCCGTATCGGGCAATGGCGGCCTGGGACCTTCGTCCGCCCACTTCCAAATCAATAGCTTAAGCTCCTCAGATCTTAACATTCTCATCCCCGCAGGATTGATGCTCTACTCAGACGATCCACAAGTTCAGGACTTAATCATTTTGCAGGAAGACATCCTGGTCATCAATGCTCGATCGACCTATACCTATGATGCCTTTGGAGCCTGCACCCAACTATCCAACCACAGTCCCAAAAAGGAGGAACTTTATAAACTTGGACAGCTAGGACAGAAAGAATGGGTGCAGGTAGCCCAGATCGTAGCGCAAAACGACCTCCAATCCTCACTGGGTCAGGCCGCCATATGGGCCCTCTCCGACAATGCCACATTCGACTCCTTCGATTCCAATCATGTGGATGCATCCTGGGATATCGCCAAGATCATCGCCATCTACAAAAAGGAAAATCCGCCAGCCCTAGAGGAGATCCAAACCTGGACACCAGCCGAGAACAGGATTATTTTTTCTTCCCGAGCGGACCTTCCCTACCACGCACCCAAAGACATGAAAGCCCGGCTATTCATCCTGGACTCCACTGGACAGGAAGTCAAGGAAGTCTTTGATTACAAAAAGCTATTTGCAGGACTTCATATCTATACCATAGGGCTCAACAGGATCGTAGAAAACCAGGGCAGCTACATAGCCCGTCTGATCAATGAGGATGGAAAAGTGCTGAAAGAAATCACGCTGGCCAATAATCAGGAATATGTAGAACTGAAAGCCAAACAACAGACGATTCAGTTCGAATTCATCGTTCGTCAGCCCTCTAAAATCACACTATCTGTCTATGACACCAGGGGAGAATTGGTACAGGAGATTTTCAAAGACAAGCCCCTTCCCCTATCCAAGCGCAACACTAATTTCAAGCTGATTCACGCCATGCCCACCGGAGAGCCATTCGAAATCAGAGTCAGCAATGACCAGGGAGAAGTCATACATAGTATGATGAGAAAGGCGAATTAGGGAATTGGTACAAGCTATTTAAATAGTAATGAAGAAACTAGTTGCGTTTTATAGAAAAAGAAGGAATCGATTTTTGACCGGGTTTTTGGGATGGATATTATTTAATTTATTCCTTTTAATATTAGACCCAATGCTCATCCACATAACCTCTGTATCATATTTAATTATTGGTGGAATGTTAATGGGGATATACTTCTATGTTTTGGTTACAATCATGTTTTATCTGCAAAAGTGGATTGAAAAATAATTCTCCTCAAGCTTTTCTACCTAACCTACGCTAACATTGCTGCTCCCTACAAAATACATAGGCGTAGAAAACTCTACGCCTTGTGATCTATTCTCTTTTGCTATTTCAATCTAGGGCAAGTCGGGGCGAGCATTATAAAGGATAAAAATATACCCATATTATCACCTCGAACATCTTTCATTAACAATTTCACAATTAAGGATCTTATCCCTTATGAACTTCGCAATTCGTTGAGTTATAACTCTACGATGCAGTGAGTACTAACTCTACAGACTATAGAGTAGTAACTCACGACTGTGATGAGTACTAACTCAACAAAGCATAGAGCTAGTACTCAGTGAATCACTGCCCTATCACTCATCAAAATTTCTCCTGAAAAACAGCAGTATTCCCTTTGCTTCAATTGATACTGGTAGTTCACTGATCATTCTTTTGGACACAAAAAAGCCTCTCAAACATTTGCTTGAGAGGCTCTTGTGGGCCCACCTGGGCTCGAACCAGGGACTTTCTGATTATGAGTCAGATACTCTAACCAACTGAGTTATAGGCCCAATTTTTTATTTACCTAAGGACTTTCTGATTCTGACAAAACGTTTGCCGGTCAGATCCTCTTGCCATCTGAGCCTGTCCACCCATGGCGGATTATAGGCCCTTCAAAATAGTCTTGGTGACCACCTTGAATTTGGGAGTGCAATGTTACATATTTGCCAAATATTACACAAACATTTCTATTGAATATCAAAGCTATTATTTTCGATTTGGGCGGGGTGATCATCAACCTCGACGAAGTTGCTACAGTGAAAGCCTTTGCTGAGTTGGCCAATCATTCTGTAGAGCAAGTGATGCAGCACTATCAAATTTCTGATGCCTTCAAGCAGTACGAGATGGGATTGATCTCCAGTGAGGCCTTTCGTCAGGAAATCCGAACCATGATGAATACAGAGGCAACTGATTCAGCCATCGATCAAGCCTGGAATGCGATGCTAGGAGCCATTCCTATAGAACGACTTCAACTGATGCTCGATCTGCAACAGAACTATGAGGTCATGGTACTCAGCAATACCAACGAAATCCACGAACAGGCTTTCAACCAAACACTAAGAAACGTCAGCGGCAAAAACAGCCTTCATGATTTTGCCCATCAGGTGTATTTTTCTCATCGCCTGAACCTAAGAAAGCCCAACAAAGACATCTATGAGGAAGTTCTGCGACAGTCCGGCTTTGAAGCCAAAGACTGTATCTTTCTGGATGACAAAAAAGAGAACTTAATCGGGGCAGAATCAGTAGGTTTGCACACCTTCCATGTAGCGACACCCAATGATATTTTCAAAATAACTGAGCATGTCTGAACCCAAGGATAGAAAACAACTCTACATCCAAATTGGACTTTTCGTTCTAACCCTAATCACCACTACGATATCTGGTGCAGAATGGACCAGTGGCAAGTCTCTGCTATTCGGTGAAGAAACTGTCAGCTGGAGCGAGATAGTGGATGGATTGGCGTTTTCTCTTTCCTTTTTGCTTATTCTGAGTGTACACGAGTTCGGACATTATTTTGTAGCTCAGTACCACAAAGTGAAAGTTACTCTCCCCTATTACATTCCGCTTTGGTTAGGTTTTATTGGTAGTCCTTCTATAGGTACTATGGGTGCCTTTATTAAAATCAAAGAGCGAGTCGAGAGCCGAAAAAAGTATTTTGACATTGGAGTGGCTGGACCTTTGGCTGGGTTCATAGTGGCATTTTTTGTGATATGGTATGGCTTTGCCAATCTTCCCTCTCTGGAATACATCTACCAAATCCACCCTGAATACGAACAATGGGGGGCAGACTATGCAGATCACGCCTATGACAAAGAAGGAATGGTTGTAGTGCTGGGCCCGAATCTATTGTTCTCCTTTTTTGAGAACTTCGTAGTTTCAGATCCAAGCCTGATCCCTCACCAGTATGAGATGATCCACTATCCCTTTCTCTTCGCTGGATATTTAGCATTGTTCTTTACGGCGCTCAATCTTTTACCCATAGGGCAGCTAGACGGAGGACACATCTTATACGGACTGATCGGCCCAGACAAACACAAGATTTTTTCTAAATTATTCTTTCTGGGATTACTTTACTATGCAGGGTTAGGGATGCTCAATCCCTTTCAGTTTTCGCAGTTCATGTTGGACGAAATGATTTATGTAGGCTTCTTATATGTTTGTCTTCACAACTTTTCAGAATCCAACAGAGACAAATTGATGTATGCGCTAGGGATATTCTCAGCTCAACTGCTAACAGTGTATATCTACCCTCAGGCAGAAGGCTATGCGGGCTGGTTGGTGTTTTCTTTCGTATTAGGAAGAGTGATTGGAATCTATCACCCTCCAGTATTGATCGATCATACCCTGGATACCAAAAGAAAGATTACAGGTTGGATTTCTGTAGCAGTGTTTATTCTATGCCTTAGCCCTCGACCTTTTGACATTGTCGAAACCACTCAGAGCAAGGAGGACAAATCAGAAACACCCAACATCCTATCACAAACAAACCCCTCTCCATATTTCACTCGAATGGACATTCCCATTTCTTTTCCTCGGGCCTCTAACAATTCCATAAACTCTGGAGTAGAGATCAATGTATTAGATGCTTCACCATTGGGATCAAAAAACTGAGACTTAAAAGCTTTTACAGCCTCCATTCGTTTCTCCCAGTGCTCCGATACATCCACCACAAAGTCAGGCTTCATGTATTCTGTCTGGATATAGTGATATAGATTTTTGGGATACCAATTTTCTTGTGGTTCTCCATCTAGTTCAGTTTCCAGCTTTTTCAATCCAGCAAGAAAGAAAGCCCTTTTCACCAGGGAAGCGGCTTTTCCATGATCTGGGTGGCGATCCTCTATGGCATTGGCCAAAATGATGTCCGGCTGGTATTGGCGTATTTTCTTTACTACTTCGATCGCATGTTCGTCATCATGAGAAAAAAAGACGTCCTGAAAACCGAGATTATCCCGTACAGTCAAGCCCAAAATCTCAGCAGCGGCAGCCGCTTCGGCATCTCTGATTTCTGGTGTGCCACGTGTCCCCATCTCTCCTCGAGTGAAATCCACTACCCCTACTTTCTTTCCCTGAGCAATCAAAGAAAGGATTGTACCTCCGCATGACAATTCTGAATCATCGGGGTGCGCAGCAAACACCAAAACATCTAATTTCATAATTTTCTCGTTAGTACCTTAAGTGATACGCAATCTTTGACCAATACGTAGCACAGAATTGCGACTTATTCCATTTAGCCTGCATAATTTAGTCACAGACACGCCATACCTTCGTCCAATATGGCTAAGTGTATCACCACTACGTACCCGGTGGTAGCGTACTTTGCGTGCTTCCTTCAGATACTCAAATGTAGCAGCTGTAATTTCCAGTTCTTCCTCTTTCAGTGTCAGCGCATCAAAGTCAAACACATCCGTCGGAGCAATGGCATTGCCCTGATACCTCACTTCAAAATGCAAGTGGGGTCCCGTACTACGACCTGTACTGCCGCCTAGTCCTATCACATCTCCTGCTTTGACCACATCTCCAGGCTCGACCAATCTTTTGCTCAAATGACCGTACAGTGTCTCCAGACCATTGTAGTGACGAACCAAAACATAATAACCATACCCATATCGATCGTAGCGAGACATTCTCACGATTCCATCGAAGGCCGAATGTACCGAATCGCCTACATTCAATCGGATATCATCCCCATAGTGCCATTTCCATCTTCTCAGACCAAAAGGAGACGTCACCGTCATCCGTTCCAATGGCATGCACCAATCCAATTCAGGATTTTCAAACGTCAGTGGCAAGCGCACTGTGTCTTGAAACTTCTCCCCATCCATTTCATAGGGATTGACATCACTGGTACTCCATATACTATAGTACTCTCTAATAGTCACCCAGACCGAGTCGATCATCAATTGCTCCGAAACCTCTACCGGTACGTCATAGGCCAGAATTAGCTCCTGCTCGTCTACTTCAACGCTCATTTGCTCTTCTAACTCTCTCTGCTCCAGCCAAGCCAGACTGTCAAGATAATTTTCATCTATTTCAAACCAGGACTCATCTACTACCTGAATGGTGTCTGGTATTATGACAGGTGACACTACTACGCTCTTATTCCTGAAACGAAAAAAATCCTTTCGCCTTTTCTCTTGACCAAAGGATTCTGTACATATCGTCAATAAGAGTAAGAAGCCTATTACTATTCTTCTACTCATGCTGCGAATATCTCCTAAATGTTATTGTGCTGTTTCAAACTCTTTGGCAGCCAGGAAGCGTTCTGCATCCAAAGCCCCCATACAACCGCTACCTGCAGCTGTAATCGCCTGACGATACACCTTATCCGCCGCATCACCGGTCACAAATACACCTTCAACATTCGTTTTACTACTTCCTGGAACTACTTTCAGATAGCCTGCCTCATCCATATCGAGGTAATCTTTAAAAATATCCGTGTTAGGCTTGTGACCAATCGCCACGAAGAATCCACTGATAGGAATATCTTTCTTCTCGCCAGTCACATTATTTACTACACGCATACCTTCTACTTCATCCTTACCTAATACTTCTTCGGTAGAGGTGTTCCAAAGGATTTCGATGTTCTTAGCATTTTTCACTCTCTCCTGCATGATCTGAGAAGCTCTCATTTCATCTCTTCTTACCAACAGGTAAACTTTAGGACAGATATTAGCCAGGTAAGTTGCTTCTTCAGCAGCAGTGTCTCCACCTCCTACTACAGCGACTTCTTTGCCCTTGTAGAAGAAACCATCACAAACCGCACAAGCTGAAACCCCAACATTCATCAGTCTCTTCTCAGACTCTAACCCAAGGTACTGAGCACTAGCACCAGTTGAGATAATCACTGCTTCAGCAGTTACTTCATGTTTTTCGTCAATGATGACTTTGTGAGGGTAGGACGAGAAATCCACAGAGGTAGCCAATCCAAAACGAACATCAGTACCAAATCGCTCAGCTTGCTTTTGCAAGTCTTGCATCATGGCTGGACCATTGATTCCATCCGGATAGCCCGGAAAATTTTCAACGTCATTAGTAGTAGTAAGCTGTCCACCTGGCTCTCCTCCTGTGTAGAGAACTGGATTCAATCCTGCTCTGGATGCATAAATGGCTGCTGTATATCCGGCTGGGCCAGATCCTATGATTAGTACTTTTACTTTTTCCTCTGTCATTTTTCCGATTGTATTATTCTCCGAATTGATGAACGCAAATATAGAGTCTGCGTTCGCGAATAACAGAACAATTTCAATCAAAAAAAGTTTACCACTGATCAATTATAGTTATCAGAGTGTCTCCATAGCTAACGCCAGATTTCGTAACTACAGCGAACGACCTAATAAGCAAACAGCTTGGTAATTTCAACCGAGGAAAACGCGTAAATTCTGCGTTTTGGTGGTGTGACGCAATCTGCGAATCGCCTTTTCCTTGATTTGTCTCACGCGCTCACGAGTCAGCTCGATTCGATAACCGATTTCATCCAGAGTCAATGGATGACCATCCTCTAGGCCAAAGTAATATTTGATCACTTCAGATTCGCGATGAGTCAAGGTAGACAGCACACGTTTTACTTCGCTACGAAGCGAGTCGTGCTCCAACGCATCATCAGGCTCTTTTTCACTTTCATCCACCATCACATCCAGCAAACTCCCCTCTTCACTACTAGAAAAAGGTGCATCCATACTGATGTGACGTCCGGAATTACGGGTAGCCATGATCACTTCGTCCAGAGACATCTCCAGCATCTCAGCGATTTCTTCCTGTGTAGGTTCTCTCTCAAACTGCTGCTCGAGTGTAGCAAAGGCTTTAGATATTTTAGAAATGGAGCCTACCCTATTCTGTGGCAGACGAACGATTCTGGCTTGCTCAGCCAGAGCTTGAAGAATAGATTGTCTGATCCACCAAACAGCATAGGAGATAAACTTGAAACCACGCGTTTCATCGAAACGCTGTGCCGCCTTAATCAAACCTAGATTTCCCTCGTTGATCAAATCACTCAAGGTCAATCCCTGATTTTGATACTGCTTGGCCACCGATATCACAAAGCGAAGATTGGCTTTAATCAATCGTTCGAGTGCGATCTGATCACCTTCCTTGATACGCTGAGCAAGTTCGACCTCTTGTTCGGCAGTGATCAATTCTACTTTACTTATTTCATGGAGATACTTCTCTAGTGAGGGGCTCTCACGGTTGGTGATTTGTTTTGTGATTTTAAGTTGACGCATCTAATGCTGGTTTTGATGATTAATAACTAAGGTTCAAACAATTCCTCACTGTAATATAATAAATAATAAAAGCTGTCATAAAATACTGAGGAACAAAAGATTGTTAATTTGTGGAAAGCTCAACTTAATATATGCATTGACACAGGAAGTAAAACAACAAAGCACTGACCTGGTTTGATTGATCAGAAGTTTAGGTTAGTTTTTGTGTCATTATAACCACCTCAACTACATGAAAGAGATCATTCGAAAGTATTTATTTGAAGTGATGGTGATATTCATTGGCATTACGATCTCCTTTCTGTTTGAAGAATGGCGTCAAAATTCAGATTGAAAAACATTTCTACCTATATACAAGGAGTTTCTTCTTCGGACCAACTGAACCTATTGCAGCGCAACAAGGAAATCTTGAGACACCTCAGTTACTTAGAAAGCCTTCTGGTAGAACACGAAATCATCACCGATCTCATCAACGAATCTTCCTCCTCCAAACTGTGGCCACTGCTGACTGAATATGATTCAAACCAAGCCATCGTAAATATTCAAAAAGAGCTCAGTCTCTCAGAAGAACCAACTGTAAGCGATACAGTCCAGGACACCTCCATCCTGGACAACAAAGAATACCTATCTCAAGTACAATGGTCTCGACTAAAGGTATTAAGACTGATCCAAATCAATCAAGCCATACACCTGCAGATCGAACGATCGATGAAGGAACTCAAAAAAGCCATAGAAGAAGCCTAGCCCCTTCTCAACTCAATGCTTTTTGGATCAAAGCCAAATCACCCACATCATAATTTAATTTAAGCGCCAGATCATGTCCTTTCTCAGTCATTTTCCCCCAGGTCTTTTGCACTATATCAATCACCTTTTCATCCGGGTGCTGTGCGGCAAAATCATGAAAGTAAAACTTCAAGAAGACCAAACAAACTACATCTTCTAGCTCCTTAGATTCCTGATCGGTTTTCAGCTTTTTCTTATTGACTAGCTCTACAACTTTTGCAATCGAATCCGATCCAAACCCTTCCTCTTCCATCAGACTACTTAGAAGCTCACCATGATAGATCTTCAGCATGGTTCTCCACTTCAGGTATCCTTTGCGATCCATGGGATATTCCGATCGGGGAATGTGCCAACGTTTAATATGTTGGCCTCTAGCAGCAATTTGAAGTTCAACTGACGGATTTTCTTTATACGTAGTTAGCATTTCAGTCATTCTTCGTCCATATATCCACTCTTTCGGAACCTCACTCCCATCAACTATCTCCTTATTTGGGTCCTCAGCGTTGATTTTGTCTATTTTTTCAAAAACAGCATCCACTTTATTGTTCATATCTCAGTCTTAATTATGTAGCACTTTTATTTATCGTTCCTGCCATTTATCAGGTTTTCGTCTAATTTAATTACGTAGTTATTGTGGTTTTTTAAACATTAATTACGTAGTTTTGTTACCATAATTGATTTTAATACGTAGTTTTACGTAACAAAAAATTCATCATGGAGAAAATAATTGTAATAGGTAATGGTATGGTTGGCTATAAGTTTTGTGAAAAACTAAGAGCCAAAGCTGACAAGAACAAATTTGAAATCACAGTTTTTGGAGAAGAACCGCATCCAGCCTACGACAGGGTTCACCTTAGCGAATACTTTACCAATCCATCAGTCGAGAACCTGGAGATGGCTCCAAGATCCTGGTACGAAGAAAATGACATTGAATTAATCTCTGGAGAAATGATCAATCAGATCGACAGAGTAAACAAAACAGTCACTTCCCACAAGGGCACTACCCTCTCCTATGACAAGCTAATTTTGGCAACCGGGTCCAGTGCTTTTGTCCCTCCAATCAATGGAGTAGAAAAAGAAGGAGTCTTCGTATATAGAACCATCGAAGATCTGGATGCTATCATTGACTATAGCAAGAAGACAAAAAAAGCAGCTGTTTTAGGAGGAGGTCTTCTAGGTCTGGAGGCAGCTAAGGCCATGATTGACCTTAAACAAGAAACACACGTCATCGAATTTGCTCCTCGTCTGATGCCGAGACAGTTGGACGAAGCAGGATCAAATGCCCTCATTACCAAAATGGAAGATTTGGGCTTGACTATTCACCTTAATAAAAACACAAAAAATATCTCAGGAGAGGAAAAAATGACTGGAATGGAGTTTCAGGATGATTCCGAACTTGATGTAGAAATGCTCGTCATCTCAGCAGGTATCAAACCAAGAGACGAGTTGGCTACTGCATGTGGCCTGGCTGTAGGACCAAGAGGAGGTATCGTGGTAAATGATCTGTTGCAAACAGACGACACGAACATTTTTGCAATCGGTGAATGTGCACTTCACAAAAACATGATCTACGGATTGGTGGCGCCTGGCTATGAAATGGCCGACGTAGTAGTCAATCAATTGATCGGAGACAATGACAAGGCATTCGAAAGCTATGACATGTCTACTAAGCTGAAACTAATCGGTGTAGATGTTGCCAGCTTTGGTAATGCCATTTGTGAAAACGAAGCACATAAACCTATTGTTTTTGAAGACAAGCACGCAGGCATCTATAAGAGAATCAACATCTCGGAGGATGGCCAGCGTCTGCTTGGCGGTATTTTAGTAGGTGAGGCAGAGGCTTACAATATGCTTTTGCAAGTCACACTCAATGGCATGGCACTCCCTCCTCAACCTGAAGACCTGATCCTCGGTAGCCGTGGCGGAGAGGAAGCCAAAATGGAGCTACCTGACACAGCACAAATTTGTTCTTGTGAAAACGTAACCAAAGGAGACATTAGTCAGGCGATCATTGACAATGAATATGAGGATCTGGCAGACGTAAAAGCTTGTACCAAAGCCGGCACTGGATGTGGCGCTTGTAACCCGATCGTGAAAGATATTTTCAACGATCAATGGGCAAAAATGGGTAAAACCGTCAAAAACGTAATTTGCGAGCACTTTGACTACACCCGTCAGGAACTTTTGGACATTATAAAAATCAAAAAGATCCAGGACTACAACCAGTTGTTAGACGAATATGGCAAAGGAGACGGCTGTGAAACCTGTCGTCCAGCAGTTGCCTCAATCCTAGCCAGTACCTGGAACGAAATGATCCTTGAAAAAGGAAAAGACGCTATACAAGACACCAACGACAAATACCTGGCGAACATTCAGAAAGGTGGCTCCTACTCTGTAGTACCAAGAATCCCTGGAGGAGAAATCACCCCTGATAAATTGATCGTAATCGGTGAAGTAGCAAAAAAATATGACCTCTACACTAAAATCACAGGAGGTCAACGTATCGACCTGTTTGGTGCACAGGTCCACCAGCTACCAGATATCTGGGAGGAGCTAATCAATGCTGGTTTTGAAAGCGGACACGCCTATGGCAAATCACTGAGAACAGTAAAAAGCTGCGTAGGTTCGACCTGGTGTAGATACGGTCTGCACGACTCGGTATCCTTCGCCATCGAGGTAGAAGAAAGATACAGAGGCCTTCGTTCGCCTCACAAATTGAAAAGTGCGGTATCTGGATGTAGAAGAGAATGTGCAGAAGCGCAGAGTAAAGATTTTGGCATCATAGCTACTGAGGAAGGCTGGAACCTCTACGTATGTGGAAACGGCGGATCCAATCCACAACACGCCCTTCTTTTGGCCGGAGACATCGACTCAGAAACCTGTTTGAAATACATCGATCGTTTCTTGATGTTTTATATCCGAACAGCCGAACCACTCAACAGAACTTCTACCTGGCTGAACAAACTCGAAGGCGGAATAGATTACTTGAAGGAAGTAATTGTTGAAGACAGTTTGGGCATTGGTGAAGAACTAGAAAGAGAAATGGACTTCATGATCAACACCTACAAATGTGAATGGAAAGAAGTGGTGAACAATCCAGAATTAAGAAAACGATTCACACACTTCGTCAATACGAGCATTCCAGATCCAACTATGAAGTTCGAAGAAATGCGTGGACAGAAAAAACCAGTAGAATGGGGTGCATAACCCCTTTCTACAAGAGAAATTAGATAAAAAATTCAAGATGACAGATACAGTTTTGGAATATAAAAGTGTAAAACCTGAAGAGGTAAAAGAATGGTACAAGGCCGCTGAAGTAGATGCCTTTCCTGAAAATGCTGGAGCAGCTATAGAATACAAAGGACTGCAGATAGCTGTTTACAATTTCACCAGACGAAGCGAGTGGTTTGCCAGTCAGAATCTTTGCCCTCACAAGAAGCAAATGATTTTGTCGCGAGGCATGTTAGGCACCGAAGGAGAAGAACCAAAAGTGGCATGCCCTTTCCATAAAAAGACTTTTAGCCTCCAATCCGGCAAAAATCTGAATGGAGATGAGTGTGACTTAGCCACTTACCCCGTTAAAATTGAAGACGGGTATGTTTACGTAGGATTTTCACACTAAGCTGCGTAATTTCACCTAATATTGCAGTCTAGACTAGATTATAATTGAGAACTACAAAAACATTAAAACAACTCGGTTACACAGGCCTGGCCTCCTTTATAGGAGTGGTTGCTGCTATTCTCATTGGGCAATATTACATACTTACCTATAGTCAGGAGAAGAGTGGTCTGATTGATCAGGAAATCATCTTTATCATTTTAATCTCCGGGTTGATCGCATTGGTGTTTTTTGGCTTATTATATCCTAAATATCGACAAATTTATGGATCATATAAGCAACTGATCGCCTCTGAAGGTGATGCTAAAACCATGGCTTCTCAGGTTTCGAAATTATACGATGAACTGGGCCGTTCCTACCAGGATTTAGAATCTACCAAGCACCATCCCGAAGAACTATCCATATTTATGAAGATGAATATGGATGGTGAGATAGAGCATCTTTCGGAGAAGTTTAGGGAAGTGATGGCGCTGGAATCTAGCGATCATGTTGAAAACTTTTACGAATGGCTTCATAGCCAGTCCTATAGAGAAGATTTTACCTCTCAGGTCAAGGATTTGACTCAACAAAAAGAGTCATGGAACGGAGAGATAAAAGTATGTAATGAAGACGGAGATTTTGTTTGGATGGATTTGGTCATACAGCCTGTCCCTACCAATACCCGCAAAAACGAATATGCCCTCCTCGTGATCGGAAGAGATGCTACCGACATCATAGAGGCGAAGCAAATGTCAAGAGAGATCAACTTGGAGTTGGTTGACAAACGCGTAAAAGAACAGCAATATCGATCCGTTTTGATCCTGGAAGGCCAGGAAGAAGAAAGAAAGAGAATAGCTCAGGAAATCCACGATGGCATTGGCCAAATGCTGACTGGACTCAAACTGAATCTGGAAGGAATCGTGACTTCTAGTTCTCCGCACATGAGACAAAGAATGAGTGATGCCAAGCATTTGATGAAAAGCATCATTAAAGAGGTTCGAAGAGTCTCATTTAACCTCGCTCCTAGTAGTCTCGTTGATTTTGGCATTGTGCCTGCTTTGAAAAAGATAAGTCAGGAAACCACCGCATTGACTACCACCAAAGTAACCTTCACGAACAAAACAGGTTTCATTAATAGATTGGATGGGAATGTTGAAACCAATCTCTACAGAATCGTTCAAGAAGCTGTAAACAATGGTATTAAATATGCCAAAGCAGACGAGATCAACATTATACTGAATCATACTGTTTCACAATTAGAAATCAGAGTTCAGGATAATGGCAAAGGATTTGATATAAAAAAATTGGAAAACGTGGGGCATTTTGGAGCCTCTGGTCATGGTATATATAACATGAAAGAAAGAGCTGCCTATGTCAATGCCACCTTTGATATAGAAACGGAAATAGGAAAAGGAACTACCGTGATTATTAAACTACCGTTAACATAAGCCACCTATGAGTAAAATAAGAGTCATATTAGCTGATGATCACGTCATTGTGAGAAATGGAATTAAAATATTACTGGAAAGTAATGGAGACGTAGACGTGATCGCTGAGGCTTCTAATGGAGAAGAGGCCCTGGAAAAAGCCCGATTGCTCAAACCAGATATATTAATATCAGACATAAAAATGCCAATCATGAATGGCATAGAAGCAACAGCCAAACTAAAGGAATATGCTCCTGAGACCAAGGCTTTGATACTATCCATGCATGATGATGAGGAATATATTATCAAATCTATCGAAAGCGGAGCTGCAGGTTATCTACTCAAAGACACTACAAAAGAGGAATTCTCCAAAGCACTGCATGCTGTTTTGGACGGACAAAAGTATTTCAGCGGGGACATCTCCAACATCCTGGTCAATTCCTACCTGAACATCAAGGATGGAAAGCCAGTAAGCAATAGAAACAATCAGCCTGAAAATGACTACCACATCACCAAAAGAGAAAAGCAAATCTTACAATTGGTGTATGAGGGCAATAGCAACAAAGACATAGCAGAGCAGCTGGGTAAAAGCGTAAGAACCATCGAAACGCATCGCTTCAACATCATGAAGAAATTGGGTGTTTCTAACATCACCGAATTGATCAGAAAGATAGACGCTGAACCCTATATCACAGCTGGATAAAGAAACCGTCTTAATTAATTATTTAAAGGCATTGGTACATATTAGATCAATGCCTTTTTTCTTTTACTACCTCCTAATTCCTGGTTAGAGCCCTACTACTTAAAATTTGGGCTGCCAATCGATAATTACGTAGAACAAGACCGTTTTTATGACTTTTCGCATATTTATTACGTAGTTGCAAACATATTTTTTACGTATCAATACTTATTTTATAATTGACTTACTGTATATTTGTAATCATAGAAACAGACAGCAAATTGTCTGTTGAATAACGAAGCAACTACTTATTCAAATTCAATATGAGTTCTACTTTCAAATACCGAAATAGCACTAAGGCGAAAACTACTTGTTCATATTGTGGGGTCGGCTGTGGTATAGAGGTTTCAGTTGATAAGAAAGGCAAAATAGAACTCGAAGGTATAGAGGACCATCCCGTCAGTAGAGGTATGCTATGTTCGAAGGGCAGAAACCTGAACTACGTAGTTCAAGATCAGACCGACAGACTGATGTATCCACAGATGAGATGGTCCAAATACCACCCACTTGAAAGAGTAGACTGGGATACGGCAATAGACCGTGCTGCAGCTGTATTCAAAACCTTCATCGAAAAGCATGGGCCGGATTCAGTAGGCTTCTATGTTTCGGGGCAATGTTTGACAGAGGAATATTATCTAGTCAACAAGCTGACCAAAGGCTATATAGGTACTAACAATGTGGACACCAACAGCCGACTATGTATGAGTTCGGCGGTGATGGGCTATGTCAAAACACTGGGAGAAGATTCAGTCCCGATTTCATATGAAGACATAGAATTAGCGGACACTTTTCTAATCGCTGGAGCCAACCCTGCATGGTGTCACCCTATCCTTTTTAGAAGAATAGAGGCGCACAAAGAGAAAAATCCTGACACAAAAATCATCGTCATTGATCCTCGGGTTACAGACAGTTGTTCATTGGCAGATCTACATCTGCAATTGAGACCAGGTACAGACATTACTCTGCTACAGGCCATTGGACGAGTATTGATTGAAGAGGGCAATATCGATTTAGACTTTATTCAAAATCATGCAGATGGTTTTGACAGTTACAAAGAAGAAGTAATGAGCACCTCACTAGAGGATGCTTCTAAAATATGTGATGTTAGCATCGACGACATCAAACTAGCTGCCAGCTACATCGGCAATGCAAAGGCATACTTGTCCATGTGGACTATGGGGCTCAACCAAAGTACGCAAGGAGTCAACAACAACCTGGCCCTGATCAACCTTAATTTGATCACCGGTCAAATTGGCAAACCAGGCGCAGGACCATTCTCTCTTACGGGACAGCCCAATGCCATGGGAGGACGTGAGGTGGGTGGTATGGCATCCTTACTCGCTGCGCACAGAAAGCAAGCAAGTCCAGAAGACAGACAAGAAGTAGCCAACTTTTGGGGAGTGGATTCAGTCCCTGACAAGCCAGGCCTGACTGCCACGCAAATGTTCGACGCATTGGACTCAGGTGAGCTCAAAGCCATTTGGATCATATGCACCAACCCATCGGTAAGTATGCCTGATGCCAATTTGGTAGATCGAGCCATGAAGAAAGCCAAATTTGTAGTGGTTCAGGACATTTCTAGTCGATCGGATACTGTCAAATATGCTGATCTGATTTTACCTGCAGCAGGATGGCTGGAAAAGGAAGGTACGATGACGAATTCTGAACGTCGCATTTCTTATTTGCCCAAAATGGTTGACGCTCCAGGAGAAGCATTGGCAGATTCAGAAATCCTGATTCGTTTTGCCAAAAAAATGGGCTATCCGGGATTTGAATTCAAAAACGAGGAAGAAGTATATAAGGAACACTGTCAACTCACGAAAGGTACCAATATTGACATTTCGGGGCTGAACTATGACCGACTGAAAAATGAAGGGAGTGTACAATGGCCTGTACCTAGTGAGACACACCCTGGAACCCCTCGCCTATTTACCGACAAGAAATTTTATACACCCAACCAAAAAGCTCAAATCCTAACAACGGGCGTTTCCAATGAAGCAGATATGCTTTCTCAGGATTTTCCACTGGTTTTGACCACTGGTAGAATCAGAGATCAATGGCATACCATGACGCGCTCTGGCAAAGTCAGCAAGCTAAACAAGCATATCTCCAAACCTTATTTGGAGATTCATCCGTCAGATGCAGCAGAACGCGGAATTAAAAATGGCGATTCGGTATTGATATCTGGTGCCAGAGGAGAGGTGAGAGTAAATGCTACAGTTACCGAAAACATAAAAAAGGGAGTTGTTTTCCTCCCTATGCATTGGGGAAAGTTGATGGGTAGCGAGTTCGGAAGAGCCAACAACCTCACCAACAAAGCCTTTGACCCAATCTCCAAACAGCCTGGGTTTAAATACTCTGCAGTAGAGGTCAAAAAATACAAAAAGCCAAAACAAAAAATAGTGATCGTGGGTGCTGGAGCAGCGGCTTATCGCTTCTTGAACACCTACCGTTCGCTCAATGAAGAAGACGAAATCCACGTTTTCTCCAAAGAGGAATATCCTTTTTATAATCGGGTATTGCTACCAGAATATGTCAATCAGCACAAGCAGTGGGAAGACCTGCTCAAATTCAAGTATGGAGAATTTGAAGAACTCAATGTTCATCTTCACACCTCGTGCAGCATCGACAAAATCAACCGAGAAGAAAAAACAGTGTTGGACCAACATGGTCAAACACATGATTATGATGTTTTGATTTTGGCGACCGGATCAAGGGCTTTCGTGCCGCCAAATGTTCCAATTGATAAACCCGGCCTCTTCACCATGCGTGATCGTCAAAGTGCCGATGCGCTCAAGGAATTCACTGGCAATCAAGGTCATGTGGTGATTGTAGGCGGTGGTTTACTCGGCTTAGAACTAGCCTCTGCCCTTCGCGAAATTGATGTAGAAGTATCCGTCATCCAGCTTTCAGCCAGGCTCATGGAAAGACAACTAGACCCTATGGCTAGTACACTTTTGCGGGCGCTCATGGAAGATATGGGAATCAATGTCTACACCAATGATGAAGTACAGGCTGTACGCTCATACGAAGCGGAAAAACGCATAGAAGCCGACCTCAAAAGCGGAAAAACCATCAAGGGTAATGCGATAGTTTATGCCATTGGCACAAGACCAAACTCCGAAATGGCTCGTGAAATCGGATTAGATTGTGGACGAGGGATTTTGGTCAACGATTATCTGCAGACTTCTGACCCAGCCATCTATGCCATAGGTGAGATAGCAGAGTTCAACAGAGGCCTGAATGGAACGACCGCTGCTGCAGAGGATATGGCAGACATATCTGCAAGACACATAGCTGGCGACCTTACAGCGATGTACAAAGGCACGGTTCCAATGAACATCCTCAAGTTCCCAGATTTGGATCTATGCTCAATTGGGCTTCCTGATCCTCCACCAAGTTTAAAAGGTTGTGAGGAAATTCTTTTCATTGACAAATCTCAGAAGTACTATAAAAAATGCATCATTCATGAGGACAAGTTGATTGGTGCCATTTTGATGGGTGACAAATCGGAATTTGCAGAATTCAAAGAGCTGATCGAAAACAATGTAGAGCTATCCGACAAACGTAAAGAGCTACTGCGCTCAGGAGACGCCGGAGAGCCTATGTTAGGCAGCCTGGTGTGCTCGTGCAACAATGTTGGGACAGGAAATCTAGAGAAAGCCATGGATGCAGGCTGCTCTACCCTCATCGATGTTTGTCAGGCTACAGGGGCTGGACTCGGTTGCGGTAGTTGCAAAGGAGAAATACAACAGATGCTGAAATCTCACCAACCCAAAGAAATAGAAGAAACAGTTGAAGCTTAAACACAGTCATTTCTGTTCGAAGTGAATCTACTAATGTCAATTTTGTGTCCCCAAAAGAATTCACTTCGTTCAGAATGACATAAGCAAATACTTTATAGATTTGAACACGCACAGCAGTTAATAAAAGGAATGAAGAAAAAGGATCTGGTTAGAGTCTTTGTCAAGGGTGGAATCTTGTCAACAGGGGACTTTCTGAAAATCATCAATACCGCACAAAAATTAGGAAGTGATTACATCCATCTTGGATCGCGTCAAGACATACTTTTTCCGGTTTTGGAGAAACATAGAGATAGCCTGGAGGAAACTTTTGCCAAAATCAATACGGATTTCCAATCCAATCATTTCACTCATCAAAACATAGTAAGTTCTTATGTGGCCCTTGAGGTTATGCCACACCGTGTTTGGCTAGTTCCTCATGTCTTTCACCACATTCTGGATAGCATTACGATCAAACCAAAATACAGGGTAAACATCGTCGATCCACTACAGAGCATGGTGCCTTTGTTCACTGGCAACATCAACTTCATAGCCTCCAAACAGGACAACTACTGGTATCTCTACTTGAGATTTAAATCCAACAACAACCAACCAGTCGCCTACTCCAAAATCATCTATGGCTATGAGCTGAATAAGGTAGTCGAATTGATCTCGGGGATGAATGTAGACGAAGAAGGCATTCCCATGGAGGAAATTTTCGCTGCGATAGATCAACTAGATCTGACCAAACAAAACCCACTGGAAGAACTGCAGTACCCAAAGACCAATTTCCCGTATTACGAAGGTCTAAACCGTGAACCTGGAGGAACTTACTGGCTAGGACTGTACTGGAGAAGCAATAAATTTGCCATCAACATTCTGAAAGACATCTGCCAGCGTTGCCTGGATACCAACGTCGGACGCGTTAGTCTTACTCCCTGGAAGTCTTTTATCGTTCAAGGAATCAGAGAAGAACACCTCATAGGTTGGGACAAACTGATGGGGAAATCCGGTATGAACCTACGTCACTCTTCACTCGAGCTCAACTGGCATTTGCCCGTGCTTCATGACGAGTGCATGGAGTTGAAAAATTACCTCGTAAGAGCTTTGGACCAACAAGACATTAGCACCTCTGGGCTTACCTTCACCATTAAGCCTAACGATGACATGTACTTATTTACCTCGGTGGTAATTGAGTTTGACGAGAAAAGCGAGGAAAGTGAAAGAAGTTATAATATTCTGTATTCCACGGATTTTAACCCTAATTCTGGAGAATACCACAGTTATGTAGAAGGTGTCAGAAGAGAAATACTGCCTGCGCTGCTGATAGAACTCAGCCACATGTACTACGAACAGCTGGAAGAAACTCCTGTCCCTACCAAAACGAAAACTATTCCAGAAAAGAAAGTAGACCGCTTTCAATGCTCGAGCTGTCAGACCATCTATGATGAAAAATATGGAGATGAGGCATTTGACATTAAACCTGGTACAACTTTCGATCATCTCCCTGACGACTATGTTTGTCCGACCTGTGGAGAGCCCAAAGCCAGCTACAAAAAAATATAATTTCATAAAACCAACCTTTGTCTTAATCTGACGTTATGTTTAATTAATTAGGGAATTTTTTAAACACAATAATCATGGAAACATTATACAGGTTGGTATATACCAGCGCGAGAAGGAAGGACTGCGACGACAAGGAAATCCAAAACATTTTGGCCTCATGTAAAAAGAACAATCCTGGAAAAAACATTACAGGTCTTTTGATTCAAACAGAAAACCGTTTTCTTCAAGTAATAGAAGGAGATAAAGACGAGGTTTTAGGACTTTCCGAAAAAATCAAAAAAGATCCAAGACATGGAGGTGTTAACATTAGATTCGAACAAAAAGTAGACAAGCGTTTATTCCCCAATTGGCACATGGCATTCAAGGATATTTCCAAAGATGACATTCAATTCCAATCTAAAATCAGCGAAGAGGACAAAAAAAGCTATGAAGCTATGATGGAGGGCGATATTAGTGCCTACAACGATCGTGGTATGAATGTTCTTAAAACATTCGTTTCCATGTAAACCTTCATTAATCCACCCTGTATTACCCCTATAAATTTCAAGCCAAAAACTAAGTCACTTCAACACCAATTGAACTAAATTCGCCAAATTTTTTAGTTCATTGAAGTCGATAGACGAAGAGCAGTGGATCAACTGGGTTGACACACTCTCAGATCACCACTATGTGGTGATGGATCATATACTTTCAAGAGAGGATTTGTGTGCGTTCAAATCTTGTTTTGATGAGAAAAAAGAAGCAGAAGTTCTCAAAAAAGCAGCCATTGGTAGTTTGAATCAAAAGCAGATTGATCAAAGCATTCGTGGAGATCAGATTTTGTGGCTGGACAACCAGGACATGGACGCACGTTTGACACCTTTCTTTCAATGGGCCGAATTGCTCAAAAGTCAGCTCAACAGATACTGTTTCCTCAGCTTGTCAGGCTATGAAGTTCACTTTGCACATTACCCGGAAGGCACTTTTTACAAACGACATCTGGATCAATTTCAAGGTAGAAATAACCGATTGATTTCCATGATACTATATTTAAATGAGGATTGGGAACCTTCCCATGGTGGCCAACTCAAAATATATCTTCCTAATGGAGAAGAAACCATCGAACCAGTTTTCGGCCGGATGGTGCTATTCAAAAGCGATCTATTAGAACATGAAGTCCTTATGACTCATAAAGATCGATTCAGCATTACAGGTTGGATGTTGCACAAGCCAGCCGGACTCGGTTTCCTTGAGCTAGGCGGTGCTTGAAAAAATCAAACTATAAATAACAAATGCGAGTCGCCTCGTAAAGAACTATTAGTTGAGAGAAGGAGGAACAGACTGTTCTATAACCCCCATTATATTAATCCATGCGTTCCTCCAAACTAATCCCCTTGGAGACGACTCATTCTGCATCTTGTCATGGAGGCTTTCAACAAACTCATTGATAGTTACACCTAATTGATTCCAAAACAGGCTTTGTCAACTCTCAATTTAGATACGACAAGAGAGGTCAAATTGGATTTGATAAATGAGGAAAAGGCTACAGAAAATTAAAGCCCACTGGAAATGGTAAAATAGAAAGTACTACCCTCATCAGGAACAGATTCGACCCACAATTCACCCCGATGTATATCCACCACCTTTTTGCAATGGGCAAGACCTATCCCTGTCCCCTCATAGTCATTGGTATTATGTAGTCTTTTGAATATCCCAAAAATTTGCTTTTGATACCGCTCAGGTATGCCAATACCATTGTCCCGAACCATAAATTTGTAATACTTCTCCTTGCTGGCAGGCGATGACAAACAACTAATCTCTATTACCGGAGATCGATGTGCAGGGCGGAACTTTATGGCGTTGGAAATCAAATTTTGAAACAGCAGTCGTAAGCCTAATTCCTGACCATTCAAAACTGGCATTTCTCCAATTTTCAGTTCAGTACAACTTTCCTCAATATTCCTACCCAGATCATTTCGAAGGTGTTTCAGTACCTGATTCAAATCAACAGTTTCGAACTTATGGTCAGTCCCAATCCTGGCATGTTCTAACAGCCCATTGATCAACTGCACCATCCGCTGAGTGGTCTCTTTGACATATCCCATAAACCTTTCAGACTCAGGATCGATGTGACCATTTAGATTGTCACGTAGGATATCCATCATGCCTTCGATGGTGTGAAGTGGAGACTTCAAATCATGGCTGGCTACATAAGCGAATTTCTCTACTTCATTGTTCCTCAGCTCAAGCATCTGCGTTTTTGATTTCAAAAGCTTGTTTTTCTTTTTCAGCTGCCTTGTCTTCTTATCTACCAGCTTCTCTAGTTTGTCCTTTTGTCGCTCCAAATAAACATTGCGACTTCTGATCAGAAGCATTATCAAAATCACCAGGGCAATCATGACTAAGCCTATAAACCAGGACTGCTCATACCACTTTGGCTTCACCCAAATACTCAATACTTTACCAACGTCCCAGTGTACACCATCCAAACTCGATCTTACTTGAAACTGGTATTTTCCCGGCCTCAGTCTAGACAAATAAACAAAGTTGTTATCCCCTAGATTGACCCAATCATCGGTTCGTTTACCCATTCGATAGGCATACATCCTTTTTTGATCCAAGTCATAATTCAATATAGAAAACTCAAATCCCAGAGATCGGTCCTTTTGTCTACTAATAGTAATTTCATCCAAGGATTCTACTGACTTTCCGTCCAGATGGTGAATCACCTCGTCTCCTAGATATAAGCCTGTAATGTACAATTGGTGGGTATTGTCAATTTGCTCCTGAACCTCGACAGGATCGAATCGAACAAAACCTTGTGTACCTACTAAATAATAATCCTCATTCGAATGACCAATGCGATTATGGATATCATCCGACAAACCACTTCTGATTTTATAATTTGTAAAAGTCCTTGCTTCAGGATCAAAAACAGTCACACCTGTCAAAGTAGAAAGCCACAGCTTTCCCTTTTCATCCTCAACTACACCCAAAGCCAAATTGGTCTGGAGTCCTTCCTCTTTGCCAAAATGCTCGAACGTCATAGTCTCCCGATCCAAAAGGTTCAATCCGGTTTCTGTTACGACATACAATTGATTACTTCGGGATTCGAATGTGGATAGCGTAAGATTTGAATTGATGCCCGAATCACCTTCAGACTCCCGAAAAGTCTTGAACTCCTGAAAATCATAGCGTATCAATCCGCCTCTCCAGGTAGCAACCCAGATGACTCCTTCGTGATCCTCCGTTACATATAAAATCTCAGTACTACTGATACTACTAGAATCCCTGGGATCATTTCTATAATAGATCTCCTCATCTCCATCAAAACAATAAAGCCCACCATCGTACGTCATCGAGAGCCAAACCCTGCCTTGAGAATCCTGGTAAATATCATTGATATTGTTTCTTCTAAAATCTCTCCCCTTTTGATTAAAATCAATAAACTGCTCATTATCAATCACAAATAGGCCTGAGCCCGTTTCACCTCCGCACCATATTTTTCCATCAAGGTCTCTCAACACTATGAACATGTATGACTCACGATATTCCTGTTCATACAATTGAGCAAGCATCTTATATTCTTTTCCCGTCAATTGAACCAATTTTCTTTCTGGCCCTAAGACCCATTTGTTTCCTCTTTCGTCTTTGACGACTCCCGGGATAGTAGGATCGAAAGGATCATAGCTTTTCTTTTTTAAATAGGGATAGGCATGAAAAGGAGTTGGTTTCATTCGAGACACTCCGGCACCTTTAGTCCCCACCCAAAGAGCACCTTCATCATCAATCGTGATGGTCTCTACATAGTTGCCACATAGAGAATTATTATCCTGTGGATCATTAGCATAAGAAAGAAAATTTTCACCATCGTAGAGATGCACTCCACCACCAAATGTTCCAACCCAAAGTTGATCTTTATGATCAACAGCCAGATCCAAAATCTTGTTGCTAAAAATGGCAATAGCCCCTTTTGCCTCCACCAAATGCTGCTCAAAAACATCGTCTCGATATACATAGAGACCATCGCCCCATGTGCCCACCCATAGCTCACTTGCCTCACGCAACGCAAGGGCTCGGGCGTTAATCCCCGGAAAGGCAGTAACCTTTTCCATAGATTGGCTTTCAACCATGTATCGGTACAAACCTCCATCCCAGGTACCAATCCAGATACACCTTCTACTTTCATCCCATAAAAAATCCACGATGATATCGGTTTCAAGTGTGGGCGCTGTGCTTTTGTTGATTGCTTTTAATTCCTTTTCATCCCAGACAAAAATCCCTCCTCCCCAGGTAGCAATCCAAAGCTCTCCACTGGGGGTTTCCAGCATTTCCTCAATAGCATAGGGCTGGACTGCCATTTGATTATTTAATTCATTGAAAGGAACTATTTCTCCTCTGTAGAAATAAGAAAGTCCAGATTCGGTACCGATCCATATACGCTCTTCACTGTCCTGAAACAATGTTCTGACAGCACCCTGGCTGATGCCATCTTTTCTTTCTCTTTCATTTTGATAGGTCCTGAATTCATATCCATCAAAGCGATGAAGACTGTTGCTAGTGCCCAACCAGATGTAACCATAATTGTCTTGCAACACCGAAAAAACTGAATTATGACTCAATCCTTCTCGGATACTCAGGTTTTGATAATCTATGTTTTGACCTCCAACACTGAAGGAAGCAAAGCAAAAAACCAAATGTAATAGAAATCTATAGCTGGCTGTCTTTCTCGAAATCACATGCTTCTTCCCCTTCATGAAACCTTGTCTTAAAATTTGACCAAACGATGATACTGGTTGGATCATGAATCCGCTGAATGCAGCCTTTATTAAATATATAGAAAATATTCGATACTAATTTCCAATCCGGCTGAACCATTCTCACAAAAGGCTTGTTTCACTAAACATCTATCCAATAACTAATCAGAATCTATGCAAGTATCAAATCTCGCCGTTCGACTATTATCAGTCCTTCTATTTGTTTTATTATCTCATTTTCAGGTTCAAGGTCAGGTAACTCTTTCCATTGAGCTCAAAGAAATCAATGGTCGGGTTTTTAGTTTGCGAGACTTGCAAGGGAGTGAATTGACTGTTGTGGATTTTTGGGCTACCTGGTGCAAACCCTGTGTCAAGTCCATACCAAAGCTCATTGAATTGTCTGAGAACTTCGAAAGCGACAAAGTGAAATTTGTGGGGATCAATGTGGACAGCCCTCGAAACAGTGCCAAAGTCAGACCCTTCTCTAAATCACTTGGGATTCCATACCCTGTCCTGTTAGACCCAGATCAAGAACTGTATGGAGAATTGCTCGTCAATGTACTTCCGACCTTATTTATTTTAGATTCTGACGGAAAAGTGCTCTACACGCACGAGGGTTATGTCCCCGGGGATGAAAAGAAAATTGAAGAGCAGCTCACAAGCTTATTGAATAATGATTAAGAGCATTCTAATAAGCTTATTATTGGTTGCTTGGTTCACCCAAATCCAGGGACAAGGAAGTCTCAGAGGCTCCAATCTCATGGAGTATCAATTAGGTAACATTCCTGAACTGGACCCTAGATACCAGAGTTCGCTCTACGATCAATTGAATCTATCCTACAGATTTAAGTCTTTTGGTTTAAACACCCGAGTCGAGCAATACTACCCTTCATTTGGTGAGGATTTGGATTATATACGGATCAGCCAGTTCAAATTTCAATACAAATCAGACTTTATTGATATATCAATCGGCCATCTCTACGAATCTTTTGGGAAAGGACTCTTGCTACGAACTTATGAAATCCCTTCCTCCATCTGGGAAACACGAGGGTACCGCGTTCGCTACGGTTTTTACAAAGATCTCCTGGGAGCTGCCGTCCAATTAAAATTTAAAAACACAGAACTCAAACTCCTGCGTGGAGAAATCCTAGACGTAACACTCCCTCCCACCATTGAGGGGGAGATAGACCGTAGACCTGACCTAATCGAAGGTATGGAGTTGAGCCAACGATTCGGTAGACAGAAAATGGGTGCTATCTATATGCGTCATCACAGAACCGATCCTTCCAGCCTAGATGCTGATCCAGATGGCTACCTTTCGATATACTATGACGGCAATGTGCTTGACAACTATTCCATCTATGGAGAAGTTTCCAAAAGAGTCACTGGCGAAGTTGATATATCGGATTTTGGAGAGGCTGCTGCTTTTGGCGCCTATCTCGGTCTCAATTTTTATTTTGGAAATCTGGGTGGTAGCGTCGAGTACAAAAACTACCAGAACTTTGCCCTGGGTAATGGGATCAATGACCCTCCTACTCTGGTGAAAGAACACTCCTATCGTCTACTCAACCGAAGCACCCATGTGCCAACATTGACCGATGAGAGTGGCTATCAACTGGAGCTCTACTACAGTTTTGAAAACGGGAATATGCTGACTTTCAATACGGCAAGAGCCAAAAACGAAATATCAGAGACTGACATCCCAATCTTTTATGAATACTTTCTTGAATACCAGTTCCAGATCAATGAAAGCATTGATTCAAGACTTTTTGTCGATTACTCCCAGGCGCCATTCGACAATGAAAACCACAGGTATGCCGTCGGTAGCTATTGGACTTTTCCTCATGAAAAAATGAGCTCAAGTCTGGAAGTAGAATATCAAAATATCCAGAGAGGTGACAATGATGCTTTCGCCAATTATTACTTTTCTTATACGCTAGCACGACCTTCTCTTTTCAGTATTTCGGCCGTAATGGAACTAAGTGCAGATCCTTTTGTGTTAGTACAAGCAGATGATGAATTCAACTTCTATCCTGCTTTGGTGACCACATATAAACCCAATAACAAAAACACTTTAACGTTATTCGCTGGTAAAAGAAGAGGTGGGCCAGCTTGCAATTCTGGCGTATGCTACGATGTATTGAGTTTCCAGGGAGTTGAACTAAGAATCACCACTAGATTTTAAATCTCAAAGCCATGAAAAAAGCCCTTTTCCTAATCCTATCATCCATCCTAATTAGTCTGACTTCCTTTGCTCAAAGTGTAGGCTCTGCAGCTCCAGACTTTTCGCTATCCTACCTTTCTGGCGGCACCTTTCATCTGTCCGATCACAAAGGAAAAGTGGTTTTCCTCTTCATCTTTGGCAATCAATGCCCGCACTGTAGATCGAATGGCCCCAATACCGAAAGTGGCATCTATGAAGTCTACAAAAGCAACCCCAACTTTGTGGCGGTAGGAATAGACGTCTGGGATGGCAATGCAAGCCTGGTTGCCGATTTTCAAGACAGAACGGGGATCACCTATCCACTATGCCTCAATGGCTCTGCTATCGAAGACCTGTACAACACGACCTACGACCGAATGATTGTGATTGACAAGGATGGTATCATCCGATTCAAAGATAACGCGCAAGCCACCAGTGCAGTGGTAAGTAGTGCAAGTGAAGTCATCGCCTACTATCTAGCTGACATTAGCGATGACGGCATGGGAATGGACATGGTGTTGAGCACAAATCAAAAACTATCCTTCAATCTTTACCCAAACCCAACTAATCAATCTCAAATCAATGTTTCAAGCACTGAATTAATAGAAAACGAAGGGGAGTTCTTGCTGTATGATCTCGCCGGAAAACTACAATACAGCACACCGCTTTCTAGTGATCCAACAGGTATCCAACAAATCAATTTGGAGGCAAGTTTAAAAGGTCCGTATATTGCGAGCCTAACCATCGGAGATCAGCATTTCAATCAACGTATTTTCATCACTCAATAGCTCAACTTTCGAGCGACAAAGGTCAAATTTGACCTCAAATAGTCAACAATCTAAACTTCTAATACTCCTACACAGTATTTTGTTGATTTACTTACTTCTATCTTCCCATTAATTTCTAGATTTGTGCCTTGGTCGAGAACCTAATAACCCATCCCACCTTATTTGACCGAAACATTATCTTTAACTTTATGTATCTAGCTAAGATACAATTGGTTTGATTCTAATGGTGAATTTTAAAATTCAGTCAAAAAATGTATTCCGTGCAGTTCTGCTGACTCAGCTTGCGGCAATATCCGCCTTGCTATTAGCTGAACTTTTGATTGATTTAAAATCCGGTGGAAAACCGATATTCATCATCAGTTTTGTACTGAGTTTGTTCATTACTCTGATAGGTTTTTACAAATCAGAATCAAAGATTGCTCGCTTCTCGGTCCCCTTACTTGTAGCCTTACTTCTTGAAGGACATTTCATCAGTCAACCAGAATCTTTTAAAACCATTATTTTTTGGTTCCCCTTTATCCCAATTCTATCACTTATATGCCAGGGTCTAAAAGCATCCAGGATCTGGTTTGCTGTTATCATTATTCTTCAAATCTTGAATTACGTTTATACTAACCATACAATTGGATCCAACTATAGCGTAACCATTGACACCCAAGCTACTTTTGTGGCAAGTGTAATCTTTCTGATTTCCATTTTAGCTACTGTCTTTTTACTGTACAACCTACTGAGTAGCGCATACAAGAGATCCGTAATAAAAAATGAAGAGCTAACAAGTCTCAAAAACAGTATCGAAGCAAAAAACAGTATTCTAAAACAATATAACAGTGCCATGCTGGAGTTGACCAGAACTCCAATTCTGGAAGGTAATTTGGATGTTACGCTTGAAAAAGTAGCAGATGTGGCTCGCGACATACTCTCTCTCCCCAGAGTGAGTATTTGGTTTTTTAGCGATGACAAGCAAAGACTGATCAAAAAACTTTTGATTGAAAATGGAAAGGCTGATCCTACCCCTATCGAACTTCATAGAGGTGATTTTCCCAGGTATTTCGAGGCAGTTGAAAATCAGCCAGTCATCATGGCTCCTTTGGCAAGCAGCCACCCAGACACTGCGGAATTTACCTCTAACTATCTGGAGCCGCTCAACATCAAATCCATGTTGGATTGCCCGATCGTTCAAGACAAAGGTGTGATAGGCGTGATCTGCTGCGAACAAAAGAAATTTGTCCGAAATTGGGTGGCAGAAGATGCATTGATAATTCAATCCCTGGCGGATTTCATTGCCATGCATTTTAAAAACCAAAAGATCAAAACTCTGATGACTCAACTCACAGAACAAAATAAGGAGCTTTCACTCAAGAGCAATGAGATCGCCAGCATGAATCAGGAGCTTCATGGCTTGAATCAAAAACTGATCGAAAATAACAGCACACTAGAAGATACTGTCAGGAAAAGAACGAAAGAATTGATCACTCAAAACAACCAACTGAAGGAATACGCCTTCGTTAATTCGCACATGCTGCGTGCCCCCTTGTCAAGCATTTTAGGACTGTCCAACATACTACAGATGAAATCAGACAACATGGAGGAGCAAGAATTGTTAGAAGCCCTCTTCCAGTCTACCAACAACCTGGACGAAATCGTCAGAAAAATCAGTAGCACACTAGAAGATGGCAGCAATTTGACCCGAAAGGACATTGACTACATCATAAACGAACGATTCAAAGAATCAGAAAAGGAATAACCTTGTGATTGAATCACATTCATTGTAGATTTAATCGATGTGTGACCGATCTACTCTCCAACTTAAAGGTGCTTATCTTCAGTTCTTTATAACAGGAACTATACTACTCTTTTTTTATCCTTGTTGGTCACAGACACCTAACATTCAGGTCAATTTTCAGAACATCAACAATGAAAAAGGCCTTTCGCAAGGCTCCATCACCGACATCATCCAGGACTCCAAAGGTTTTATATGGATTGGCACGCACAATGGCCTCAACAAATACAATGGGGACGATTTCCAAATCTATCACCACATAGAATCCGATTCTACTAGCCTTTCAGACAATTCCATCTCATGCCTGATGATGGACAACCAGGGCAGCTTATGGATTGGGACGGCAGCAGGCGGCTTCAACAGATACGATGAGAGCACAGATGCTTTCACACAATACTTACTAGACCCTACCGATCAGGATGAGATACGAGCCAATGCCATTTCCACTCTTTTTCAAGATAGCCAGGGACGTTACTGGATAGGAACAGACGGCTATGGTCTAGCCCTTTGGCACCCCACTAAGGGGCTAATAGACAGATGGGATCGATCTACAGAGGACTCAACAGGTATCCGCAACAACTACATCAAACAAGTCTATCAAGATCGTCAGGGACAATTGTGGCTAGTGCATGACAATGGAATAACACAGTTTGCCTATGATGGAGAATTTCAAATCCTCAATGAGTTTAAATCTAATCCGAAAAACCCTTCTTTGGGTCTTCCCTCCTCATATGCCAAACAAATCATACAGCAATCGGAAAGTTTGTATTGGATAGCAACAGACGATGGCGTCAGCCTTTTTGATCAATCCAAAAATCGATTTAAGCATTTTCAAGCTGAAGGAGCTGATCCTAAAAACCACATAGCCAACAATTACTGCAAAACCCTTGCCCTTTGTGATCGAAACAATCTTTGGATAGGTACTGATCATGGTATCAGCATCATTGACACTAAAACTTTTGAAATTCAAAATCATTCGATGCAACTAAATGATGAGAACTCATTAGTTGATGATTATGTCAAGGTCATATTCAAAGACAAGGAAGAAAGACTCTGGATCGGTACAGATGAAGGTATCAGTGTATATGACTCTAAAAAGGAGCAATTTCAACTCCTTGAAATCCCTAACTCCTGTGGAATCAATCAAATAGGAAACAACGTATTCGATGTACTGCAGGACGATCACTATCTCTGGATAGGCACTGATCATGGACTCTATCTCATTCGCAACTCTGATCAAAAGGTGTTTTACTATACCCAGGGGGATTCAGACCCCAACAACTTGAAAAATGAGGTGATCAAAGAAATCTACAGAGATTCATCGGGGCAAGTTTGGATTGGTACCGACCATGGTCTCAATCTGGCAATCATGAATTCGAATCAAGAAGTCATTGGGTTTAAACAACCTATCAACAATCCAGAACTTAACAGAGCTTCCATTCGCTCCATATTAGAAGACAACAAAAAAAGAATTTGGATTGGTACATGGGGAATGGGCCTGACCATACTCACAAAAGACAGCAATCAAATACATAGAGGTAGCAATCACAAAGTAGACTCAGGATTGAAAAGTGGAATTATCAGTAATATACTTCAAGATAAAAAAGGAAGAATATGGGTCTTGACTGCTCGAGGATTAAACCTCTACCTAGAGGAAAGCAAGACATTTAAAAACTATCATCACAAACCCGACAACCCAAACAGTCTAAGCAGCCCTCACCCTACGAGTATGCTAATAGACGGCAACCAGATTTGGATTGGAACCAATGGAGGTGGGTTAAACAAATTCAACCCTGAAACAGAAGAATTTGTTCATTATTCACTGGAGGCCCTGAAAAACCTCACCATTTATTCTATTCAAAAAGACAAAGAGAACCATCTATGGTTAGGGACAAGCAATGGCATCATCAAATACGACCCTATCCAAAACCTGATTCTGAAATTTGAAATAAGCAATGGGTTACAGGGCAATGAATTCAATATGAATTCCACTTTCCAAACCGAAGAGGGAGTCATTTATTTTGGTGGTCACAGAGGTCTTAATTATTTCAATCCTAGCGAACTCGAAACCAACCAGAATGTTCCAGAAGTTTATATCACTGATTTTTTTCTCTTCAATGAACCGGTAGATATCCGACCCAATGGAGTTCTGGAACAAAATATATTGACCACTGATCATATCCATCTCGATTATGATCAAAATATTCTATCGTTTCGTTTCGTTGGACTGAATTATCGAAATTCTGAAAAAAACCAGTACGCCTATCAGCTAGATGGCTATGACAAAACATGGATTAGAACTGAGCAAAGCTATAGACAGGCCAATTATTCCAATGTACCGCCTGGTGATTACACATTTAAGGTCACTGCCTCTAATGATGATGGCCTATGGAACAAAGCGGGAGCTAGTATAAGAGTAAGCATCTCCCCTCCCTGGTGGCAATCCACTGCAGCTTATGTTCTGTATGCCCTACTTTTCATCGCATTAGGGCCTGGAATTTATACTTTCAGAATCTTGAAATATAAGCAGCAAGAAGAAGAGCTGGAAAGACTGGTTAAGAAACGAACCAATGAACTGAGCAAACAAAAAGAACTGGTAGAAGAAAGAAATCTGGAGTTACACGCTGCTCATGAAGAGATCAATCACAGCAATAACAAGTTGCGTGAGCTGAATGCTACACTGGAGGAAAGGGTAAACCAAAGAACGGAGGAGCTGCAAAAAGTGGTCTCGGACCTTCAAGAAAGAAACATCAATCTGGAGCAGTTCAATTACATCATCTCGCACAACATGCGTGCGCCCGTCTCCAACCTAAAGGGGCTCCTGGGCTTATATAATCACAAGGATCCAAACGACCCCTTTAACAAAACCGCATTGGATCAACTGGAAAAATCATGCGGAGATCTGGATGAAGTACTGAAAGACCTGACAAAAATTCTGGAAGTCAAAAAGGATCTAGATCAGAGGAAAGAAATCATTCTAATCACTGAATTGATAGAAAAAATCAAAAGCTCTCTAAAAAAGGAGATCAAAAAGGCTGAAGTAACCATCGAATTGGATTTGCAAGTGGATAGCATCAAATCTGTCAGTTCCCTGTGGTACAGTATTTTCACGAACCTGCTATCCAATGCGATTAAGTATCGATCAAAAGATCGCCCCTGCCACATCAAAATCAGCAGCTTTAAAACCAATGGTCTAACCACGTTTACCTTCGAAGACAATGGAATCGGAATCGACCTAAAACTCAACAAAAATAAAATATTCGGTCTATACAAAAGATTTCACAGCCATGTGGAAGGGAAAGGCATGGGACTCTTTATGGTTAAGACTCAGGTCCAATCCCTGGGTGGAAATATCACCATCAAAAGTACCCCTGACGAAGGAACTAAATTTACTATTACGCTCTAAGATTGGCTCAAAGGAAAAGCCACTTTAAATATCGCTCCGGTTTGGTCTGATGGCTGATACCAAACTTTACCTTTCATCATCTCTACATATCTTTTCACTAGAGATAACCCGATACCCGCCGAACTTTCACCACCGGTGGGTCGCGCACTAAGCTTACTGAATTTTTTAAACAACTGATCTTCCTCCTCCTTCTTCACCCCAGGACCTTCGTCCTTGATCGTAATGACGAGGTTGTTTTGATCATTGGACAGGGTAGCCTCTACACTTTTACCCTCCTCAGAAAATTTGATTGCATTAGAGATCAGGTTTTCAAATATCAAAGAAACATAAATCTCATCCGCGTCAATTACGGCTTTCTGGGCGAGATTAGAAAAACGAATTTCTATATTCTTCTTATTGGCTCGCTGCTGCATCAATTCCACAAGATTGGAAAGCATGCCAACCGTATCAATGGACTGCAGTTGGATCTGAAGATCTTCTTGACCCGCAGCATCCATCTCTAATACGCGATGGACCAAATTCTCAGCATTATTGGTCGATTGCTGTATCATTTTCACAAACATCTTTTGCTGTTCACTGCCTTCCTCATCATTTAGAAAAGTGGTCAAACTCGAAATATTCGACAAGGGGTTCTTCAGATCGTGAGCTAGGATTCGGATGATATTTTCCTTCTCGTCTATTAGCTTTTGAAGCTTGGTAGATTGCTCTGAGATGGTCTTTTTCTGTGTTTCCAGCACTTCGTTTTTCTTTTGAAGGACTCTTAGTGCCTGAGCCTGAATATCCTCAAATACAAAGGCAATGAACAGAATCATCAAAAGCAATCCAGGAAAAATTGACACATACCACTCCGTGCGCATCGCGATATTGTACTGTATAGGTAATTCGACTCCCTGAATAGCCAGCATCCCCATCCATACCATCACTCCCAACGAAATAAATCCCCAAAACGCACCCGAGACTTTATTGACAACCAAAAGGGCCAAGATTGGCACGGATATAATCCAGGCATAGATAGCAGACCATACGCCTCCAGAATAATAGGTAAGCAAATAAACGGCAACAGCGCCGACTGCAACATATATATTACCGGTAAATGGCAGAGGTAGCCGTGTTTTAACCAAAAGCGGTAAAAGAAGGAATCCTACTACATTGAACATCATCAGATAGATCCCAAGAGGGTATTCGAATATGATGCTCATCCATATGTAGCTGGTAGAAAACAAACTAGTAAGCCAACACGCCCTGATCAATAGACGCGCTCGTCTTAACTTACTGGAGTTTTCGAAATGTACGGGGTGGATGAAGTAATCAATTGCACTTGCTAACTTCATTATCTTAATCTTTTCTCGCCTCAAATATATTCATGAATTCAACAATTAGCTGTATCAAAACAGGCTTTGTTGAACTATACAGGCTAAATAGGCTGAGGCTAATGTACCAAATTAAATGCAATTAATGCGCTAACATAGATCCAAATTCCTAATAAGAACCCAATAATCAAGGAGCGATTGGCTGTCAGACGGCTGGCATAATAGACAGCAGCAGGCAGTGCCAATGAGATCAAAGCTTCACAGATGATCACATACAATGGGGCGTTAAATACCATGCGTGTATTGGCATGATACCACCACCATCCTGCGTCTTTGGCGAGGTGCTCATAGAGGGGAATATACATCCCTCCGGCAATACCCAAAACGATGGATGCCAGGATCAAATGAAGTTTACGAGTCAACAATACACCTATGAACCCCAACTGCAAAATCACATTGGACCAGGCCAGTGGCATGTAGGCTGGTGAGCTCCATATCATCAATTCCTTGCTCGGATACACAAGACTGTCGATTCCATGCACCAGATAATCATCTGTAGCCAGCTCCAATATCCCTGCCACAGTACCAATCAAAAGCAGGCGTAGGATCAGGGCATCTTTTTGAATCAAAACATAAAGCCAGTAGGAGGCATACAACAAATAGGTAATGATACTTGCTGAAACAGGTCCCCATACCAAAATCGAGCTCAACCAGGACCATCCTACCAATATGCCTGAACTGGCTAGTACAAAAACAACACTCTTTTTAGCTGGATTGTAAATATTCGCTCCTTCCATGTTTATGATTCTTCCAGTTTCCAATTTTTCTTCAAGGATGGAGGAATAAAAAAGTGGACTTTCTTACCTCCGTTATAATAACGAATGATGCCTTCAAGCAGCAGTCTATTGAAGGGTGTAGATATTTTCCGTACCATCTCCCAATGGGCGATCTCACCAATATGTCCTACCAGGTATTGCGTTAGCTTTAGCACCAGTCTATCCTTCATATTGCCTTGATTCTGTATGCCGATGCATTCACTCAGCGGCTTACCCGAAGCGGCGGCATATTCAGTCAAAAAGTAATCCATCATGTAGGCCGGCACATCATCGAATGTAGCGATTGGCATCATGCTGTTGATGAACTGGATGCACGAAGCGGTCAAAGCCCGGCCAGCCTCGGAAGGGGCCGCCTGATGAGCCAATATCTTTACCGCCAACTCATGTCCTTGCTCATAACTATCCGGCAGTAGCCTCTCATCTATTCCCATCAGGTAGCCCACTACCTTCCAGCAATGCATATAAGCAGTTTGTTCCTCTACACTGAGTTCCACATTCAGGTGCTTCAAGCCTGATAGAATCACCGGAGCGAAAGACATCAAGGTACCCGCCAGGTCTTCCTGATTGATGGGTTGTCCCAGTCGATCGACCTCCCACTGTCTATTGTTTTTAGGATGATGAAGAAAATAACGAATCGAAGCATGAATCAGCCTTACCTTCTGTATCGTAACCAGGCCTTTGCCTTCAGGATCCAGACCTCCGGGAGACATCACATTCACGACCATCTGGGCGGTCTCCATGAGTCTCCGGGCAAGTGGGTCCACATCTTTGTTGTGAGAGAGCAGTCGCCCTGTGGCATACAACACCTCTGCACCATGAGCACAGGTATAACACATCGGAAGAGAAGCTACATTGAGCAGCATGAATATCTCAGGCCCGAACTTCGCAAAGACCTCCTCCCCGATTTTCAGTTGGTCGGCATCCGCCCACTCAGGGAGATGAGCCGTCTTCTCAAAATATCCGATTAGGGTTTTAGCAAGGTCAGGTTCTAATTCGCTGAACACCGATGGATCAACACTATCATTTTGCACCAACAAGGCGAAGATTTGATTGATCTGGGCTTCATATCCTGAGCTGATGATCTCGGCAACTGTATCATCGGCCAGAGTGTCCGTCATCAGTCTAAATTCGTCTAGTAGTTTCTCATCGATAAGAGCAATATCGAAGGCTTTCATTCACATTTGGTTTGGATTCAAAGGGTGAATATAACAGCAAGGTTCTATAGATCGCAAGCTTGAATCGAAAAAGATGGCTGACTCACCTCGTGATTTAAAAAATCACAGCTCTGCTCATCCGAAAGGTAGGGTTTCCCTCAAAGCAGCCGTTTTACCCTCAAATAGCCATTAAATGAAAAAGTATTTCTTCTTACTCTTATCGATAACTCTTTGCTTTTCAAAAGGATATAGTCATGATCTAAAGTTGGGCTTCTTTCAATGCTATCAAATCAATGACAATCTGTATCTACAGGTCAAACTGGACAGAGAGGAAATACTGGAGGCAGTCATGAAAAACGGCACTACTACTACCAGTGGAAAAGAAGATTTCAAAATGGCCATTTTCGATTATGTCAAAAACCGTTTGGCTCTTTCATTCAACGATCAATCCAGTCAGATTCAATTCTTTCTGATCGAATATGATGAGGACCACATTCACCTCAGGGGACATATCAAAGGTTTCGATCCCAATCAATCCATCAAAAACATAGCCATCACCAATACATGCCTGATCGAAGAAGTAGATGGACAGGAAAACATCGTCCAATTCGATCTCAACAATAAAAAAAGATCTTTTCGGCTCAACAAACAGCACATACAAACAGAATTTAATTACTGAAATCACGAACTATGAGAAAGACAACACATCTCAAAGGCCTATTCTTAGGGCTCATGCTCAGCCTTACCATGGCCTGCGAAGAAGAGGAACCAGAAATACCGAACAACCCTCCAACGGTAGCCAATGCCATCATAGACCTGAACTTACAGGCAGGATTTGGAGAAAAGGAAATCACCATCGGTAGTGTTTTTACTGATGAAGATGGAGATGAACTAAGCTATACTGTCAGCAGCAGTAATCCAGAAGTCGTCGTAGCTCAGGTCGGGAGCGATCGCCTGGTGATCTCGGAGGTCGCTACTGGCCAAAGTACCATTACTCTCACCGCTGATGATGGCAATCAGGGATTGGCTTCCGATAGCTTTCTGGTAACAGTGGCTGAAGTAGAGGTCAACAACGCACCAATGGTCAAAACTGCACTGGAAGATCTGGAATTGGAAGTTGGCTTCCAGACCCATACCCTTTCTCTCAGTGAGGTATTCGAAGATGTCGATGGAGATGAATTGACTCTAGCTGTCAGTTCGAGCAATGAACAAGTAGCCACCGCTAGCCTGGATGGAACAGACCTGAACCTATTCGAACAAGGTGAAGGCAGTACAACCATAGAGATCATAGCCAAAGACCCAAAAGGGGAATCGGCTAGTGACAGCTTTGTACTCACGCTGGTTGATAGCAGTCCTGTGGTAGCCAATGCGCCTGAAGACTTAAGCTTAACAGAAGGATTCCAGATGCAGCAGGTAGACTTAACCGATGTGTTCAGCGACCCTACTGGTGAAGGGCTTAGCTACGAGCTCAGCAGCAGTGACGAACAAGTGGCTACTGTTAGCATTCTGGAAGGCGCCTGGTTTATCATCGAACAAGGCACGGGAACAACCGATATCTCGGTAGTGGCTTACAACAACCAACAAAAATCGGCGAGCACCAGCTTCACCCTTACCATCGAAACTCAGCAATATACAGTAGAAGAAATCACGCTCAATTTTGGCAACACCTCTGGCAACAGCCTTTATATCACCTATTGGAATGTGCCTCAAGACATAGATGGGCTGGCCATTGTCATCAGTGATCAACAGTCCTTTACTGCCTTGACAGATGGAGAGGAGCCGTCCTCGAGTATTACCTATCTGGGAGACGGACAACAAGTCGTCTATCTTGGCAATCAGTCCGCAGAATTCGAAATCCTACTTTTACAGGCACAAACCACTTACTACTTTCAGGTCTACACCTATACCGGAGACTATGTATGGAGTGATGCTGCACATACCGTGCAAAACAACACTACGGAAAGCTGCGGCACGACCAGTACTTCTATCAGTGAGGTTTGCTTCGATTATTCCACTCCTGACGTGCGCACGATCAGCTCTAACCAATATCCGAGTCATGCAGTGGGCAACTTCCCCAATGCGGACCCTACGGCCATAGAAGTTACCCGAAGTTTTGACATGAACCCAGCCCAGGCCAATGCTGTGACCTATGTCTATGACGAGACGGGTCCTCCTACTCCTAGTAATCAGAACTTCTATCAGTTCGGGATGGCCATCAATGGCGTAGAGTTTCACCCCATGGGATTAAAACCCTGGACCAACCCTAATACACAAGAAGAAAACTGGGAATGGCAGGCGCAAGTCTCGGAAGAAGGACAGACTCATTTGGATGCCTATGGTGCCCATGTGACCTCTCAGGGCAACTACCATTATCACGGAGATATTGTAGGGTTGGCAAACACCGAAGACGGCAGCAAGCACTCTCAGCTCTACGGTTTCGCAGGAGATGGCTTCCCGATCTACTACAAATACGGGTATGTAAGCGCCGATGACCCAAGTAGCGGCATCAAAGAACTGACCTCCAGCTACCAATTGAAGTCAGGGACGCGTACCGGTACGGGCACAGCAGGTGCTGACTATCCAGACGGCTCCTATGACGGTACCTACATTCAGGATTTCGAATATGTACAGGGGCTGGGCGATCTGGACGAGTGCAATGGCCGCACAGGCGTGACACCAGAGTTTCCTAACGGCACTTACTACTACGTGATCACTACAGATTTCCCCGTCACCCCTAACTGCTTTGTGGGTACTCCGGATGCAGATTGGATCATAGGGAAGTAAAAACCTAAAAAGCCATAAATAACCAAACCCCATCTATCAAATGGTAGATGGGGTTTATTTTATCGGTCAAAGAACTGCTAAGACCAACGGGGTCTGAGACCCTACAATTAAATTGGGTTTCAAGTCGTCTTGTGGAAGACTTGGAATAGGGAACCCATTTTTTAGCTGACGATGGTAATTTTTTGTCGAAGGGTACTCATTTTCTGATGGAGAGCACACATTTTCCACCCAATGGTGGTCATTTTTTACTCTGAGACGGTCATTTTTTGGCCGACGATAGGCATTTTCCATCGGACCATGTTCATTTTCCAGCTGACGATATACATTTTCCGCTCGAAGAGGGTCATTTTTTAGCTGATGACAGGCATTTTCCGAGTAGGAGAACTCATTTTTTGAATTAGGAGAGTCATTTTTCACCATCCCCGAAAAGTCAACCACCCAAGACTCAAGTCGTATCAAAGTGCTTTTCCCTCCTTTTCTTCGGCTCTCTTCATGGACAGGAAGGCACCTGAACCAATTATCCATTCAAAAGAAACCGTGTGTAAAATTCCACATTTGTGAAAAGACATGCACAGTTCTTTAGTGAAAGACATTTTCATCAAAACCTGCCCTATTCAAATCACGATTTCTCCAAAAAACCATTTTTAACCTCATTGAGGGCGATATGAGTCCCAAATAAAGACGTGATTACCAGAACTTTGGCATGACCTTTTGCCTTCTATCTACCAGAAACAATTTATGTTAAACTAAAATTTGATAGTATGCATTTTATAAAAAATATAACTAAACCTAAATCATTAGTAGATAAACTGTTCATCACATGTTTATGCCTGGTCGCACCCTTGTGGGTCCATGCACAGGACGCCTCGTATGATGATATAGAGAAAACGCAAGACGAGATTGAGTCCATATATGTGAACATCTACAGAATCATGGATGAGTATCCTGAGGCAACTTTTAACCTTGACTATCCCAATAAGGTTCAAATATATGGGGTGACAGACATGACAGATAAGAAGCAATTGAAGACTTACCTCCTTAATCTAGAAACCTTAAAAAGCGACATCCTCAATCTAAGTAACAGAACAGGAGTATATTATGTATCAGAAACCGATCCCAAACCAGAGATGGGATACAAAGACTTCTATTCTCAGCTATACAGCGAACTTGGCTACCCAGAGAAAGCCAAAGATCGCGGTGTAGAAGGTACTATTTTCGTAAAGTTTGTCGTAGATAGTGATGGAGAAATATCTAACGCCATAGTGGCCGAAGATATCGAGGATGCAGATGAATATGTCATCAATGCCTTAAGTAAAGAAGCGAAAGACGCCATCTTGTCGACTTCTGGAGACTGGAAACCAGCTACAGTAGGTGGATTGTCAGTGGCCTCATGGGTCGTAGTGCCCGTGCAGTTCAAGTTAAAAAGCCCATATTTCCAACCCATTTACTAATTGAATAACAAGACTTATAAATCTGAATATTTATAAGAATAGCCCCAAATAGATGTATTTGGGGCTATTTTATGTCTCATTGACAAATGCTTAACCATTTTTCATCGACTGTTTGGTAATGGGAGGCCTGTCGCACAATAGTTTGTTTTTTCCGATTTTCATCCAATTGAAGGGGATACCTTGATCCCCACGTTTAAAACCTCACCACATATTCCAGTCCTAGTCCTACTCCGGTCGTTTCTGGCAGGTATTCGTTGATGCGGAACTCGGCGACTGCATAGAAGTTTTTCAACATCGCCACTCCAAGCTGATGCTCGGTCACCCAGAGAAAAGGATCATCTGGATCATGATTCAGATTTTGATCGGCAAAGCCTGACAGGTAAACTCGGTTTTGCCAAAAACTGAAGCGATAGGCATGCTCGATCTGTGCCATCCAGACTTCCTGATCGCCATAGCCGGCTTGCAGTGCATAGACTGTCACGGCATAGTTGAAATGCAAATTTTTAAGAAACTCCCCTACTCCCCGGGTATCATTGGCACTCCACCGCAGGCCCAATCGATAAGAGTCGTTGGCCGGGCCATTGCGCAGCGCTGCCTGAAAAGCCAGGTCAAAAGGCAAGTTTTTGTGAAAGCGCCATCGAAGCGTCTGCTCCGAAAAGAAAGTCCCCACATCAGCATCCTGTTCAGTACCCGTATAATTCACAAAACCAAAATATTGAAAAGGCCCGGTAAAATTGACCAGGGCATTGATGGTCAGTTCGCTATGACCCCTGGTGTCATAGTAGAGGTTGGGATCAAAAAAACCATGGTTGCTTTCCTTTTCCTGTCCCAAAACAGGTAATGCGTAGCAGAAAGCAATAATTAGGAAGAGTCGTTTGATGGCGTTGGTATTTGTTAACAATTGAATTTAACAGGATTTATCGGGAGTTAATAATTATTGTGAGATTGAGTAATTGGCCAACAAATTTTCACCCACACAAAAAACTGTTGTTTAATAACCTAAACTCAACGGGCGCAAATCGATGCAGCAGGAATACCTATTAACTAATTCCTTTTAACTATTATCTAAGCCATTAATTATCGACGCGTCTCATCTCCTCAGAAGACCCTACTGATCGCTTCCTCTTCTGCACCTTATTGTTGCCAAACTGGTAAGTATAAGAGGCCAAAAAGATACGTTTCTCGTATTTGTATCTGCCAGTAAAATTGAAAGTTGCATCTTCGGTCGTTCTCCAACGGTACTGGCCAGTTTCGAATATGTCATTGCAAGAGAAACGTAAGGTGCCGGCACTGCCAAAATCCTTTTGCACACCCAGATTAACAAATCCACGAGACAGCCAGTTGAAGTATCCATTGATGATAGGCGAAACATAAAAGCCTGACAACTCCACCGTAAAATCTGCCGGTAACATAAATATCTGCGTGGTATTCGCCTGGAAGCCAAACTGGCTCCTTTTCATTTTTTGATCAGACAGCTGTGTCTCTATCATCTGCCAGTTGGCGGAGATGTTGTTTTGCATCTCCCACCACATACTCAGCGCTATCGGAAAGGACAAATTGGAAGCCACCGTCTTACGCGTATCGATGTTATCTGATGTCAGCACCATGACATTGGTCGCAGGATCCAGTGTCGGCTGAAACCTCATGATCACATTGTCATCATGACTGTACTGAACAGAAAAAAGCACACTTTTTCTCGAATATTCTGCTTTGACGCTATTGGTCATAGTCGGATAGATGCTGGCATTGCCTGAAAAATAAGTGTAGGGATCATGAAAGATCACCCATGGTGCCATCTGATTAAAAGAGGGTCTGGTGATCCGTCTACCGTAAGAAAACTGAAGGGTATTATGCTCATTGAGCTTGTGAGACAAAAAGAAAGAAGGGAAATAGTTGCCATAGTTTCTATCCACCAGGCCTGATTCATCTACTGTGCTGAGATAGGTCATGGTATGCTCGTACCGAAGGCCCGCAGACATATTGGTCTTGCTACTCAGCTCAACATTGAGAGAACCATAGGCAGCATAGACATCTTCCGTCAGGTCCGCATAGCTGGTAAATGCACTTCCAATCTGCCAGTCGCCATTGACCTTCTCCTCAAACACCACATCGTTGACCAACGCAGAAAAGGTACCTTTCACTCCTAATTCAGCCTTGATCTTTTTATTGATATCCATTGAATAATCCAGCTTGCCCACCCATAGATTTATGGGGGTTTCCTTGGTCAATCGGTTTTCTTCCAGATTCAAAGGAGTTCCATCTCCTTCATAATATTGATTGGCATACTCCTGACGATTATAGTTGTCATATACCAGATAATCGAGATTGGCGGTCAAGACCTGACCCTTATTGAAGGTGTGCTGGAGGTTGACATTGCCCATGATGTGAGACCAATTGTCTTTTTCGCCCACATCCAGATTGATCAGGGTATCCTCAGATACGGAGTAGTTAAACTCAGAATCCGTGTTGGCCTGACGATCGAGTCGGTTGTCATAGCCACTGACCAATAAGCCCAAAATGGTATTAGTTCCGATGCTGTAATCCATTCCCGCTGTGTAATTATGTGAAGGGCGCTTCCCATCTCTGACAGCCTCGGTAGAAGCCTTGGTAGACTCTAGATCGGTTTCGTTTTCGCGATAGTTGTCCCATAGCACCTGTCGTCCGCGATAGCCAAAAGAATAGCTTCCATAGACCCCTATCTTCTCTCTTTGATGACTCAGGTTGATACTGCTACCCAGGCGTGGGCCTGTAGCGTATCCGGCATTCAGCATCACCGTACCATTGGTCCCTGTATTGCCACCAGATTTCATCACGATGTTGATAAAACCGGCATCACCATCAGCATCATATTTGGCAGGCGGCACGGTCATGATCTCTATTTTTTCGATATCTCCGGCATTGAGACTAGACAGCAACTGATAGACCGCCTCCAAAGGCATACGGCTCCTTTTGCCATTCATCAGTACAATCACCCCGTTTTTACCTCCCAGCGCAAAAGTGTTGTCCTGACGGTTGACAGTGACACCAGGGGACTTTTCCAACACATCGATCGCCGACTGGCCTGAGGACGTGATTGAGCTACTCACATTGATCACCATTTTGCCCAGCTCTACTTCATAGAGTGGCTTTTGAGCTTTCACCACGACTTCTTCTAGCTGCTCTGAATCTTCAGACAATACAATGTCTCGCATGGCAAGCTGCTTATTGTCACGAAGAGAAAACACATCTGAGTAAGATTTGGCATAGCCGATCAGGTAGGACTGAATCATGTACTGTCCCTGCTTCACATTGGCCAGCGTATAGTAGCCTTTATCATCAGTGACAGCTCCCTTGACTAGAGAAGAGTCTGCAGGACTCAGCAATAAAACATTGGCAAAAGTAACTCCGGAATTTTCCTGATCGATGATTCTTCCTTTGATGGAAAACTGAGCAAGTGAGGAAGTGCTAACAGCCAGTAATCCCAGTAGGTGCAGTGCGGCTAATTTCATTTGAGTAGAGGTTAGGTACAAAAAGGCTGGTAGCTCTACAAAAATACAGATAAATAAGTTAGTACATGTAAAAAATACCGCTGATCAACTACAGTTCTATCTAGGAATCAATAGGAAACAATCAATTCTTGAACACAAAAAAAGGAGAAAGTCACCCCTCTCCTATTTACTAAATAAAACCTATTACTTGATTTTACCTGAATTAGAAATTCAGGCATTAATGGTTAATTGTAATCCCGTGATTAGGAAAAACATCCGACGAACCCAATAAAGCTGGCCATCCAACCTAATTGAGATATAGTAGTTTCTCATATCAAAGTCGGCCATTTTTCTATTCACGATTAACAATTACTCTCCGCTATGGCTAATGCTAATTGCGGATAAGAATTAGACTGGCTCTTGAGCCAAGTGTTACTTTCGAACCATCCATGACGACAGCTCCATTTTCAAATCTCTTTTGTAGCCCTTCTCCAATATCTCCTAAGTCTACCTCCTTGGTTGATAAGTTGTGGTAGACGTATGCCGTTTGGTCGCCATAGCTGCGCGAGAATGCCAATACTCCTTTCGCCCCTGTTTCTATTTTGTTGATGTCTCCAAGTGAAAAAAGGTCTTCATGCTTGATACTGATCAACTCTTTATAAAGACTCAAAATAGAGCTAGGATCTTTCAACTGCTCGGCAACTGATGTCACCGTGGAATCTGTCGAATAATCAGACTCCATCCAGGTAGTACGCATGCTGTCCTTGGCCTTCTTATCCCAAAGCATAGGCTCTCTGATGTTCTCGTCTGGTTTCATCCCCAGCATTCCTATTTCCTCGCCATAGTAGATGTAAGGAGTTCCAGGCAATGTCATCAATATCGCTGCTGACAGCTTGATCTTATCTTCTGCTCCTCCCAATACAGATCCTACACGATTCTGATCATGATTGCTCAAGAAACTGGCCTCCAAAAAATCAGGATTGTAATTTTTGAACCAGGGTAGAGATTCGTTAATTACATCTGCCATGTGTACTCCATCGTTCATTTCATAGCCATGTCCTGCGATTTGAGCCGCTTTTTGATCGCCTTTATTGATAGACTCTAAAATACTGAAGGCACGATCAAAGTTGAACAGAGAAGTAAACCCTGCAGCATATGGCGAAGCATTTTTAGCATCAGACCACACCTCTCCTATCAGGTAAACATCCGGATTGGCCTTCTGCATCTCTGCTTTGAACTCCTTCCAAAAGGCATGACTGTCCTCTGCTCTGTCGTCTGGATAAATGTGCTTGGCAGCATCCAATCTGAAACCATCCACTTTTACCTCAGACAACCAGAAACGACCCGCCTCATAAAACTCCTGACGCACCTTTGGATTGTCATAGTTGAAGTCTGGCATACCCCCATAGAAAAAGCCATAATAGTGCTCCGAAACGGTATCCTCCTCGGTCACTGGGTGCCATTGGCGAATGTTGTCCGAATCAAATGAAGTTTCCTTTTTAGCGATTTCAGCAGCGATAGAATCCTTATCAGCCCAAACATAGTAATCTCTATATTCCGCGTCAGGACCACTCTTAGAATCTAAAAACCAGGAGTGCTCAGATGAACTGTGATTGATCACAAAGTCTATGATCACTTTGATATCTCTGGCGTGCGCCTCGTTAATGAAAGTCTTGAAATCATCCATCGTTCCATAGTCAGGATGAATCCCCATGTAATCCGTCACATCATACTTGTGATAGCTTGGAGATGGATTCATAGGCATCAACCAGATGGCATCAATACCGAGATCAGCCAGGTAATCCAATTTGCTGGTCATGCCCGGGATATCACCAATCCCATCGCCATTCGAATCGGCAAAAGACTGCACGAATATTTCGTAAAAGACAGCTTTTTCGTAAGTAACCGCTTCGGTCATAGGCGTTTCAGTTGTTTCTTCCTGTTTTTGAGAACAAGAAAATACTAGAAGTAAAAAAAACAGCCAAACTAAGTTTGACTGTTTTTTGATTATTGTTAGCGAAAATCTAATATCCTTCATTTTGTTTCAAATTCGGGTTTACATTTAGATCTGAAGCTGGAATAGGGAAAACATCCAAGTGAGAGGAAGTAACAACACCCTCTTTAACCCCACCTTTCCAAGGCCAAACTCCCTGATCTGAAAACTGACCGTATCTGATTAAATCAACACGACGAGTTCCTTCCCAGTGCAATTCTCTTACTCTTTCATCCAAAATAAAATCCAAATCCATTTCACCTATAGTAATGTTGCCCGACGTGTCTCCATAGGCTCTTTCTCTGATCATATTGATATACCCTAAAGCAGTATTCATATCTCCGTTGGCTCCCCCTCTCAATGTAGCCTCTGCATACATCAGATAGGCATCAGCTAGTCGAAACACAGGGTAATCTGTATCCACAAAATCAGGATCTACACCTGCTTCACCAGTAGATGAAATGTTTACCCACTTCGCGACAGCATAGCCATCTTCAAAAGTGGCTACATCATTGATACCAGCAGTCTGACCAGCCGTGTAGAAGAAATTTCTTGGGTCCATATTGGCGATATCTAGTGTATCACCGAATTTCTCTACCATACCATAGGTAGTTCTGGTTCCAGCCCATCCACCACCTACACCATATAGTGCAGGATCCATCGATCCTCCTATAGCAGCATGAACCAAAAAGGTAGTTCCACCCCAGGTTTGGATTTTGTCACCATCATGTGCCAAAGCAAAGATGATTTCTGAATTAGCCAATTCATCATTATCAGTCATCCAAAGCTCTGCATAGGTATTATGTAGAGAGTACCCCCCACCGAAAACCTTATTACAAGCAGTAATAACTTCATCATACCTTGATTCATTGATGTACACTTCAGCATTCAAATACAGCTTTGCTTGAAGCATCCAAACAGCTCCCTTATCTACTCTGCCATATTCATTAGACATAGGGTCTGGTAGTTGAGGTTCAACTTCATTCAATTCTGTTTCGATGAACTCAAACACTTCTAAAGGAGTAGCCTGTGAAGGCAAATCAGTACTGATTGAAGTGATCAAAGGAATATTTCTGAACATATCCAATGCATGCCAGTACGCCAAAGCTCTCAAGTATCTTGCCTCCGCTCTGTACTCTTCGATGACTGCCTGGTCAGCAGCGCTGATCCCATACTCACTCAATTTTGAAGGTGTAGACTGAGTCAAAAAATCATTCGCATAGGCGATGATATAATACACTCGGTAATACAGAACCTGCATGAATTGATTATTAGAACTCCAAGTCTGGTAATGTAAATCTCTAATACCCGCATCCGACCAAGCAATTACTGCCTCATCAGTAGTCAATTCTTGAGCTTTCCAATAGGCCCTAATGTAAGAAGTAAATCCCTCATCATTGACAATAGTAATATCAGGGCGACCTGCAGGTCCTTGTTGTCCAGTCAAAGTATAGGCTGCGTAGATTTTGGCTAGATAGGACCTATATGATGCTGGATCTTGAAAAACCACTGCGTCTACATCCGCCTCTTCAGGTTTCAAATCCAAATCCGTACAGGCCACTACGAATATTGCTAAAAATATATATGCTAATTTCTTCATGACGCTTTCAATTAAAAGTTAATGTTTACACCTCCAATGAAGGTGGTTGATCTTGGGTAAGGATTGTTATCAATACCTGTGAAAGTCTCCGGGTCTATACCTGAATAGTTGGTTACGGTCATCAGGTTTTGGGCCGTCACGTATGCCTTAATTCTTGCAAACTTTAATTGACTGAAAGTATAACCCAAAGTGATGTTATCCAGTTTCAAGAATGACGCATCTTCAATATAATGAGAGGAGTGTAATTGTCTTGTCTTGAATCCAGTTTCATAAGAAGACTCATGAATATTATTGGTCACATTGGTTTCGGTCAATAGATCAAAGTACCCCATGCTTGAGGCATTATTATTATAGACATGACCACCAAGGTTTGATCTGAATGTAAAACTCAGATCAAAGTTTTTGTATCTCATATTAGATGTCAATCCCATCATGAGAAAAGGAAATGGACTGTCTGTAACCACTTTATCATTATCATTGATCACACCATCACCCGAATCCAAAATACCATCATTGTCAGTATCGACTGTAGGCTGATCCACGTACATATCCAAAGGGTTAGAACTACTTACGGGTTTGCCAGTGTTGTCATAGATCTGCTCATATACCTTGAAGGCATAAATGGATTCTCCTTCTTTCAGTACTCTTATGGTTTGACCTACATCACCATTAATAATATTGTTTCGATCATCGTATCCACCAAACAATGGATCAAAAGCAGAATTATCCAACCTGATTACCTCATTTTTATTAGTAGACATGTTAAAATTCAAGTCCCAGCTAAAGTTCTCAGAATCGACAGCCACGGCGTCCATCACAAATTCAAAACCTTGATTTCTAACTTTACCGATATTAGTCAAAACCAAATCTGATAGGTTGCTTCCGGCAGGCACTGCTACATTGAACAACAAGTCATTCACTTCTTTGATATAATATTCTGCGGACACATTGAGTCGACCATCCAAAAACCCGACATCAATACCCACGTTCGTAGACACGGTTTCTTCCCATTTCAGCTCAGGATCTACTCCTATCGGTCTCAAAGTTCTAACATACTCATTGCCGAACTGATAGGTAGCAAACTGATCCCCTAATTCATAGAAAGTATTGTACTTGTAATCGGCAATATCCTGATTACCTGTTACACCATATCCCGCTCTCAACTTCAGATCGCTGAATAGATCAGAAGACCAGTTCATCCATGGCTCCTCGATGATTCTCCAGGCGATAGCCCCTGCAGGGAACATTCCCCATTTATTGGCTTCACCAAATTTGGTAGACCCATCTCTTCTCAAAGAAAATGTCAATAGATATTTGTGTTTGATATCAATGTTAGCTCTACCATAGAAGGATATCAAACGGTTTTCCAATGGTGCCAAATCAAAGAAAGTAGTATCTGTAGATACATATTTGCCATTTACCTGGGTTGCACTATCACCTGCAAATTTTGTCTGATCCTGTCGGAAATTCTGCCATGAATATCCTCCAGTCAGGTCTACTCGAGTATCGATGGCCTTCAGTTCGGTATGATACTTCAACAGGGTTTCTAGTAATTTCGTTTTCTTAGTGGCTTCTTCATCGTTGATTCCTACCCCTCTTTCGTTGATATATCTTGATTTGAGAAACTCACTTGCCACAGCATCATATTCACCCTTGGAATAATTATAAGAACCAACTGCCTCGACACTCAAACCTTGTACAAATGGCAGTCTATAGTCAATATTAATGCTATTTAGAGATCTGAAAGTTTTCCCTTTCTGATCATTCAAGTCCTGTTCAGAAACTGGGTTAGCAGTTGCTAAAGCCTCATTGGGCGACCCCCACTGAAAATATCCGTCAAAAGGACTGTTCTCCTCATAAACCGGACGAGTTGGGTCCATTCTCAGAGCAGAACCAATGACATTAGGAGAAAATTGATCCTTAACAAAACCTGTCTTTGAATTCAGGGTCAATTTCAAGTTATCATTGAACAAAGATTGGTTCAATTTTAACCCAATACTTGTCGTTTGGTTTCTGGTCTTTCTCATTACCCCCTGGTTATCCAAATAGTTGACTGAGGCATAGTACTTTGTATCTTTTGCTCCTCCAGATACCGATAGGTTATGTTGCATCCCTTGAGCCACCTGCAATACTTCGTTGACCCAATCGGTATTGGCATCTCCTAAGAATTCGTATTCTTGTGGTGCCTTGTCGATAATCACTTGTCTGTAAGTATCTGCATCGAAAATCGGTACCTTATTATCTGAAAATCTCGAAATGGAGTAAAAACCATCATAGCTTACTCTCATCTTTCCTTTTTCACCGCTCTTGGTTGTGATGATGATCACACCGTTAGCCCCTCTGGCTCCATAAATGGCAGCAGCTGATGCATCCTTTAATACTGTAATATTCTCTACATCATTGGGGTTCATAAAGTTGAGTGGATTTCTTCCACCTACTGTTCCTGAATTTTTATCTAATGGCACCCCATCCACTACAAATAGTGGTTGCTCACCATTAATGGATACACCTCGCAATCTGATATCAGTTGATGATCCAGGATCACCAGATGAATTGATTTGAAGACCCGCTACTTTACCAGTTAGAAGTTTATCAGGAGAACCTATAACACCCTTGTTGAATTGTTTAGAATCAACACTGGCTACCACACCAGTCACGTCCTTCTTCTCTACACTGCCATAGCCAATCACGACTACTTCAGATAGTTCTTCTGCATCCAATTGTAACTCCACAACAATGTGACTCATATTTCCAACAGTCACTTCCTCAGTTTTGTATCCCACGAAGGAAAATATCAAAACTGCTCCGTCGTTAACCTCCACAGTAAAATTCCCGTCAAAATCAGTCACCACACCAGAAGAAGTTCCTTTGACAAGAACATTTACCCCTGGTAGTCCTCCACCTAAGTCAGAATCTGTCACTACACCCGTCACCGAACGAGACTGTGCATATGCCCCAGATGTGATGAATACTGAAAGTATCATCAGCACTGAAGCCAAAAGAGAAAACCCCCTTTTTTCCCAATTCACTATCACATTTTCGTAAAAGTCATTCATTTCAAATTGTTTTAATTTAATTCTTTATAAACCTCATCACCCTAACCTCTCCCTGAGCATCGCTCAATCTGATCAGATATATACCAGCCTCCAGAGATGACACCTCCATACTGGTCTTTCTTGTTTTTTCAAATAATTCTTGTTCCATAACCACCTTTCCCATCATATTGAATACACTAATGCCACTCATCAAAATTTCTGTTTCTATGGTCAACCATTCCTTAACAGGGTTTGGGTAAAGTACCCAGTTGCTATTTCCCTCAATTATCCCCTCATTGACACCCAATACCAATGCACTTTCTTCGATATAGTTTTCTATCACTGAAGAAGTAAAAATTCTAAAATCCTCGGCAGGCACAGTCAGTTCAAAATTTTCAAAATCCTTTACTTCGATTTCCTGACCTGTCAAGTAATCATACCAAGTACCATCCTTGGTGAAATGAGGATTAATCTCTGTAGATTCCAATCCGAAATTACCCACCACTACAATATTCACATCCGGGTGACTGATACTGATCCATTTTTGCTTCCCGGCTGATTCCCATTCAAAATAATCCGCATCTACATATTGGGTATTAGATCGTAAATTTATCAGCGACTGGTAAAGCAAATACAGTTTCCTTCTGTTATTATCCTCCAGATATTCCCAATGTGTTGGCTTGACACCTAATCGGTCATTGTTCAACTCTTCGTCATAAGCCATTTCTCCAAACTGCCATACCATTTTAGGTCCAGGGATAGTGAAGAAAAACACCGCATTGAGCTGCAATCTTCTTATGGCTTCTGGCAGTCCCATATTGGTACTCTTCTGAATGTCCCACATGACACGTTCCTCGTCATGACTCTCCATATAAGATACTAAATTTGGACGACTCCATCCTCTGGTTCCGTGATAGGAACCGCTAATATCCTTGATAAACCTTTTGGCCAGAGATCGATAATCATGGTTCATATTACCCCACAACATAATACCATAATCAGCTAACTCTTTTTCTTCACTATTTTCCGCTAAGTGCTCAAAAATGACATAAGCCTCAGCGTCCTGTTCCCAAATCTTATCCGCCATGCGCTTAAGCAGGGCTATTCGATCTGCGTCGTAATTGCTCGCCCATTCGTCTGACGAACTCTTGAAGTTATTCCCAAACCCCTTGGTAAAATCAAATCGAAAACCGTCTACCTTATATTCCTGCATCCAATAGCTATTGACACTATCTACCAGTGCCTGGGTGTAGACGCTCTCATGGTTCAAATCCGAACCCCAATGAGCTGCCGTATTAGCAAAGTTGTGTTGCTCGTTGTACCATGGATTATCTGCGGCTGGCCTATTAGATACATCATTCCAGTACATTCTTGCAAAAGGAGAACTATTAAAAGTATGGTTGAGCACCAAATCCAATATCACTGCTATCCCTCTGCCATGGCACTCATCGATGAGCTTTTTCAAGTCATTTTTGGTGCCGTAGTATTTGTCTGGGGCGAAATAAAAATTTGGATTATAACCCCAGCTCTCATTCCCTTCGAATTCGTTCACTGGCATCAGTTCTATAGCATTGATACCAAGACCCTCGAGATAGTCTAATTTATCAATGACGGCCTGATAAGTATGGCTTTCATGAAAATCCCTCACCAACAACTCGTAAATCATCAAGTCATCCTGATCTGGTGCATCGAAGGTTTCGTTGACCCAGCTGTACGCTGTTTGACCTGTTTCTAAAACTGAGGCACGATATGAAGTTTTATTACTTGGGTATTCTACCAAATTTGGAAAAGTGCTGGCATCAATAAAACTATCATCCCAGGGATCACTCACCTGTTCAGTATATGGATCAGCCACTATCAATTCTCCATCAATCAAATACTGAAAGACATAGGATGTACCAGGAGCAAGATTCGAAATAGTCACCCAGAACTGATCACCATCCTTGTTCATCAAGTACTCTTTGTCCAGTTGCCAGTCATTAAAGTCTCCCAATACAAAAACACTATTCTTGCCAGGTGCAAGTAGCACCAAGGTAGCTTCAGTAGCATTGGCATCATTGTAATTAACCCCATTGAGCATACCATTAGGTAAGGCCACTGTAGGAGTATTTGGAGTCAAACTATAGGTATAAGTAGTTTCATCTGTTTCTGTAGCTGTTGCAGCCATAGCCTTTAGAACATGTACCTCTCCATCATCTATCACTGTATGGTTATGTTGTAGCGAAAGAGCATCTGTCGCTGAAGCTATGAGATTATCATCTACATAAATTTCGATGGTTGAGCCTTCTGAGGTTTTGATGTCCAAATTAATTACATCTCCTATTTGGTAAAAACCATAATCTCCCTCAGGGCTGTTCATTTGAACCGTAAATTGATTGGTCACCTGCGTAATGTAATCCTCGGTCTGACCATCTGCCCAATCATCCCCTTTAAGAAGCATCCCCACCTCATTGATGGCATCCTTGGACAATCCTGTAAAATCTGTCAGTGTCAAAGTGATAGTAAAAGTCACCTTGCCACCATTGGTTTCTTTTGTAAATTTTGCTTTATCTGTGGCTGAAGTATTGCTACTGGCTGGATTGACATTAGAAACTACATTGGTATTTTCATTATCTGGTAGCCAAAGCCATATCCATGCCTCATCCAGATTGCTTAGGCTATTGCCTGTAGCATCATAACTTATGGTTATTTCTTCATCGGCCTGAAAAAATTCTGGTGTAATCGTAGGCGCAATATCAACTTTCTGCGCATTCAACTGAACATAGGCCAACAGCGAAACACATATGAGGATGAGTTTTCTCATGCTTTTTAAAATTGTTTGGAATTAAGAGATAGGCATTGAGAAAGGCTCTCAATGCCTATCATAGATTAGATTTTAGTTGATAGTACCTGTACCATCTTTGAAGTTAAGCGTCACGCTTCCTCCATCAGAACCTTGGGCTCTGGCCTGGTCATCACCAGTTCCTCGATATTCGATTTTACCATCCAACACGATGAACTCAGCTTGCCACCAGTCTACTGGTCCGCTACCATCTTTTACTGTCAAAGTAGAAGCTGCTACGTGTATTCTCACATCTTTAGCTCCGATGATTCCAGTGTAAGAAATCACACCATTGTCATTATCTACTGTAAATTTCTGATTTTCATTAGCAGCAGTCCATTGTGTATCATCGCTACCGAATGCATCACCGATACCGTAAACATTTGGAACATTGATTTCAATCGTCTCATCTTCCATATTAGCAACTACCATATAGTATCCTGCAGCAGGAACTGGTACATCGTCACCACCTTGTGCAAACACTCCTTCAGTCGCATCACCAGTTTTACCAAAAGCATTATTCCAATCTTTAGCAGGAGACACCTTGATTGCACCATTTTCTTCCAACCATACGATCTTCCAGAATAAGTGCGGATTAGAGTGCACTGGGATCATTGGGTAATCAGTCAATTCCCACTGCCATCCATCAGCAGTTCCATCTGAATCAGAATCAGCCATATTTAACCCATTACCTATTAAATATAGTGCCTCTGGGTAATCAGGTAATGGCTCCAGGTCACCAGTTTTAGTAGCGGTTGCTAATACCCCGTCTCTAGGATCCCAAGTGAAAGTCACAGTATACTCCCCTCTTTCGGTAATAGCGATGTTAGCACCTTCATTACCTGGCAATAAATTAGACAATGATCCACCGAAGTTGGTGAAAAATGAATACCCGTTATCGTTGGCAAAATCAGAAGTCACGTCCAACCTTCTATCGATGGCCCATCTACAGTTGAATCTGAATTTCATTTCATTTTCCTCAAGAGCAACTCCTTCAATAGACCATGCACCACCATCAGCAGTTACGGTTCCAGAAAGTGAAGTATCATCACTCCATCCACCTGGAGTAGCACCACCAATGATTCCAACAGATTCTAATTGATCAAACACGATCTCATCCATATCCGTATCATAGGCAACTACATAAAGTCCATCAGTTGTAATTTCGAAAGCAGTTCCACCCTCTTCTGCAGCCACAAATTGATAACCAGAAGCATCACACTCTGCATTGTTCACCTCAGCCACTGCACTTTGTGTACCACCGATAGTTGCAACTACCTCTTTTTCAACCACCTCTACAAGGTTATACTTACCTGTAGTCAGATACATGTACCCTTGCATAAAGCCCACTCTATCCATTGCACCAAAATCAGGGGCATCAACAGTAGCAGACTTCAATTCTGAAGTAGAGACTGGATCTTCACCTTCGGCAGCTACGTAAAAACCATCCGCGACCAAAAGGCCATCTCCGCCTCCAATGTCAATTCCTCCGTCATCCTGACTACATGACGCCATCATAGCGATCACTGCTAGCGAAAGCATGAAAGAAAATATTCTATTTGCGTTTTTCATAATCTTGAATTTTTAATAATTAAGTTTTTCAATAATTGTACTATACTAAGCTCGCTTTTAAAGAACACTGTTCCTTACTCAGAGTCGTACACTTATCTTACTTCTCCTGTTATTAAAAATTTCTTAACTGTGGATTACCTTTTGTGGCTAATTAGAAGGGCGGGTGTTAGTCTTTCATCACGCTTTCTTCATTTAGTCAACATTCAATTATAGGCATATATTTTAAATAAACAAGGATTTTAAATATCTCTCAGACGCATTTTTTTCACGAAAACGGAACCGCAAACGTTTGCGGAGAAAAATAATTTTTCCTACAAATTGAAAATTTGATAAAAACTGCATTTTCACCACTTTTCAGAATCGAACACAATCCACATTAAACGTATATTGTACTTTTTTTATCTTTGAAGCGAAACATACATTCTTTAGAAGTGATATAAATCCAAAAACAAAATCGCCGCATAATTGCATTTTCGCCTTTCTCATCCAATATTGTATTCTCATTAGAATTATGAAGCAAGCACCCGTCACTATTAAAGATATTGCCCGAGAACTGGGAATTTCCCCATCTACGGTTTCCAGAGCATTAAAAGATCATCCTGACATTAGTCCAGAGACCAAAAAGCTTGTGAATGATCTGGCTGCCCAGCTCAATTATGAGCCCAATACCATAGCCATGAGCCTCAGGAGCAAAAAGACCCATACTATAGGTGTCATCATTCCTGAGATCGTACATTTCTTTTTCTCAACTGTGATTTCCGGAATTGAAGAGGTCGCCTATAAAAAGGGTTATACAGTTATGTTCTGCCAGTCGAATGAAACCTACGAAAAGGAAGTGATTGATACCAAGGCACTATTGGCTCATCGTGTGGACGGCTTTTTGATCTCTTATTCAAAAGAAACCACCAACTTCGACCATTTCAGAGAGATCAAGAAGAAAGAGATTCCGTTGGTTTTCTTTGACAGAGTCCCAAACGAAGATTTAGAATGCAGCACCATTACCATCAATGATTTTGAGAGTGCGGAAAGAGCTGTGGATCATTTAGCTGCTGAAAACTACAAAAGAATTGCTCACCTGGCGGGACCACAAAATCTGGAGATCAGTAAACAAAGGCTAGAAGGATACAAAAACGGTATTCGAAAACACAATCTTTATTTCGAAGAAGCCTATGTGCAGTACTGCGGAAAAGGAGATTTCGAAGAAGGGCAGCGCTGCACCAAAGAGTTGCTCAAACTAAAAAACCGTCCTGATGCCATATTCGCCAACAATGATGTCGCGGCATATGGATCTATGAAAGCTATCAAAGAGGCCGGACTAAAAATACCCGACGATGTTGCTATCATGGGCTTTAGCAATTGGCAATTTGCCTCCTTGACAGAACCTCAATTGACCTCCATCGCGCAACCAGGCATCGAAATGGGAAAAGCAGCTGCCCGACGCCTAATCATGGAATTGGAAGCTGGCAATGAGGACATCCCTCCGGTAGATGAAGTCCTTAAAACGGACATCATTGTCAGAGACTCTACTCGATCTGTCGCCAAATAAGCCTATCTACCATTCGATATTATTCTCGATAAACTGAATCAGGCCATCAGCCATGATTTGTTGTTCCTCGACAGAAGGGTGACCTCCCGTTTCTTTGAATGGCTGAAAATAAGTGTAGATTTTATCATCCTGAAGACTATCAACCGCACTTTGAACGAGTCCTGGCCACTTAGACCCCTCTCGGGTAGCATCCATATTACCTAACATACATATGATGTCATTCTCTGGGTAATGAGCTCTGATCTCAGAAACAAAATCCCTATAAGCCGCTACTAACTCTTCATCACTAGGAGCTGAGTCCCCAAAATTTGTTTTGAATTCTTCCCTTTCTGGCATATTAACCAGCCAGGAATCATTTTGAAACAAGTTGATAACTACCAGATCAGGGCTAAACAAGGAAAAATCCCATTGACTCTCTGGGTCTTCTGGATCTACTCGATCATAGATTTCGGGCATAATCATCGGAAACCAGCTAATGGTAATTCCTATACCGCTTTTGCAAATGGTATGACGCTGAGCATCAAAGTGACCCGCTGTGATGGCTGCATAGCTCAAGTAGTGATTGGTAAACGTACTATCAGGCCTGTCTTTTCCAGTGGTATCCTCCACTGCATATCCAGCCGTGATAGAGTTTCCATAAAATTCGATTTTCCTCTTTTTCTCTTCATCCTTTGCCAAAATTCTGGGTTCCCCTTCCAGCTTGAAACCATAAAATGAAGTCTTACCTCTATCCCACTCTGTCCTTTTAAACAATTCAACACAATGATTCCCATTTGACAGCCCTGAAGCTAAAACGTAGTAGTGTTTGGCAGTATCAGGCCGCAAAACGTACATACTATCCTGATCTATGATCACATTGTAATAATTATCTCCTCGCTCATCTTGTAGCAGAGCGGATACGGTTCTACCCTTAAAATTGAGTTTGACAGTACTGCCAGACCAAAACATATCTACTTTCCCTGCGGTACTGTCTAGTCTTCCTGAATATTCAATATCTGTATCAGTATAATTAATTATGAGCGGTTGTGGTTCGCTGCACCCTACAGCAACAAACCCCATAATTACTACCAAAAATGCCTGAGTCAATTTCATGATCGTGTTAAATAATTGAGACACGAAAATAGAAAACATTACCATCTATTTGCTAGAAAGCCCTGACCAATTAAGGCTAGATTTTTGATCCAAATTCTGGCTAATTATAAGAATAGATCAAGAGTTACATCAATTTCACCAAAAAAATCGCAAAATCTCTGCAAACGGTTGCAAGCTTCAATTTGAAGCAAAAACAAGGCTACAGCAGGCCAAAACCCCTCATATCGCAGCTCACCCCGTCCCTCTTCATTGTAATCAATCGAGGCTTCATCTATCTTTACTTTGCTTTTAAAGAATTACTGACCCTTATTTAGGATCGACACTCATCTGCTTTTCATAGATTCATCAACTCATGATAATTAACAAAAGCCAGAGGAGATCCCGGTCGCGGAGCACTGCGCTGGGTAGATTAGAAGAGTACGAGTTGACCGACACCGGTCTAGTGGGAAGAACCGATCAGGAGTTGATCGAAGTATCTATATATTCCTCCAATTCAATAAGAATACGTATGACCCGCGAGGAGGCTTTCCAGCCCTTGCAGTACAGTGTCATTTCTATTCCTAAAGCAGGATTACATCAGATCACAGACACAGCAGAATCTCTTACCGTTAAAACAGAGGATATCTTATTGAAGATCTCCAAGTCTCCTCTTCGTTTCAGTTTTTACAACACAGAGGGCCAATTAATTAATGAAGATGATGCTGGATTTGGGACCTCATGGCAGGGGGAACAAGTGACGACTTACAAAACTTTACAACCCAACGAAAAATTTATTGGTCTAGGTGAAAAAACCGGACCACTCAACAAAAGAGGACATGGATTCGAAAATTGGAATACAGACCATTTCGGATACGGACCCGAAGATGACCCTATTTATTGCTCGATACCCTTTTATATAGGTGTACATGATGCGGGCAGCTATGGCATCTTCCTCAACAACTCACACAAAACTCATTTTAATTTTGGAGCATCCAACAATAGGTTCTCCAGCTATTCGGCCGATGCAGGTGACATGGACTATTTTTTCATGCATGATGACAAAGTAGCCAACATCATATCTGCCTACAGCGACCTAACCGGGAAGATCGAGCTCCCTCCCAAGTGGTCATTGGGATATCAGCAATGCAGATATAGCTACTACCCGGACAAAAAAGTATTGAGTACCGCTCAGAACTTCAGAGACAAGGACATTCCTGCCGATGTGATCGTTTTGGACATCCACTACATGGATCAATACAAGATATTCACATGGGACAATGAAAAATTTCCGGACCCGGAAAGCATGATCCTGAAGCTCAAAAGCCTCGGTTTTGAAGTCGTGGTGATGTGTGATCCAGGCATCAAAAGCGAAGAAGGATATGAAGCATTTGAAGACGGTAAGGAAAAAGACATATTTATCAAATACCCAGATGGCACAGGCTATGAAGGTCAGGTTTGGCCGGGTTGGTGCCACTTCCCTGATTTCACAAGTCAGAAAGCAAGAGACTGGTGGCAAAACCAACTCAAGGCCTACACAAATCTGGGAATAGAAGGCTACTGGAATGACATGAACGAAATCGCAACCTGGGGACAAACTTTACCTGAGTTGATCGAATTTGACATGGATGGTGAGGAAGGGTCTACGCGAAATGCCAGAAATATCTATGGCATGTTGATGGCCAAAAGCACCTTCGAAGGAGCCAAAGAACACTTAAAAGGTAAAAGACCTTTCAACCTAACGAGAGCAGGATTTGCAGGAATACAGCGATATGCAGCAGTATGGACAGGTGACAATGTAGCCAGCGATGAGCACATGCTCCTCGGAATGCGCATGCTATCAGGCATGGGAGTTTCAGGAATTCCCTTTGCAGGGTTCGATGCTGGAGGCTTTGTAGGCAATGCTTCCGAGGATTTGTTTGCCAGATGGATTTCTATGGCGGCATTTACCCCCTTCTTTAGAGGCCATTCCAATGTCAACACCAGAGACAGTGAGCCATGGGCTTACGGAGAGCATACAGAAGAAATTTCGAGGAATTACATCAATTTGAGATATAAGTTGATGCCATATATATACTCAGCCTTTCAAACCGCAGCAGAAACAGGATTGCCTGTCAATAGATCACTAGCCATAGACTATACCCAAGACGAGAAGGTCTATCAAAGTGCCTATGAGAACGAATACCTATTCGGTGATTCGATATTAGTTGCTCCTGTTTCCAGTCAAAAACTGATTGAAAAAGTATACTTCCCTGAAGGACAATGGTATGATCTATTTACAGATCAGTGCTATGATGGAGGCAAAGAAACATTGCTAGAATGCCCAATTGAAAAGCTTCCTGTATTTGCGAAAGCATCTGCAATCATCCCTATTCAATCCAAAGTAAAATCGACTAAAGAACGTCCTGATAGCACACTGGAGATACACCTATATAAAGGTAAAGAGTCCAACAGCTTCTGCTATTACGAAGATGACGGATCTACCTATGGCTATGAAAATGGTGAATACCATAAACGAAGCATTAGCTACAACCCAAAAGAAAGAAAATTGAAATGGTCGAAAGCTGAGGGACAATTCACTTCCGTATTCAACAAAGCAAAAATATACTTCCATGGTTTTGAAGCAGGTGAGATTACTTCATTAATGCCTCAAAAGGAAGAATATAGATTTATAGAGCAGCTCTCCAACTTCGACCCTTTAGGAGATGAAGCACATGGCGACTATAGTATTGAAGTATCCTGCATAGTCAAAGACCTATGCACTGATGCTTTTGAAATTAAATGGTAACAGAAGAAATAGACGGTACAACAGCCCAATAAATTATTAATTAGAAGAAAGGAATGAAACATTTACTACTCATAGCACTAATAGCAGGTCTATTCGCCTGTGAAATGGAAAAAGGAGAGCAACTGATACAGGTAGCCTCTCCCAACCAATTGACCACAATTACATTTTTCCAAAACGAAGATGGTAGCCCAGCTTATTATGCCAGCTACAAAAACAAATCAGTCGTGGACAGCTCCGACCTGGGATTTATTCTGGATCAGGAAAAAGCTTTTGACAAAGGGTTAAAAGTGGTTTCAACTAATCTGAGCAGTTTTGATGAGACCTGGGAGCAACCTTGGGGTGAGCAAAGAGAAATTCGCAACAACTACAATGAATTAACTATCAACCTCGAGAACCCTGAGGGATTAAAACTCAATGTGATCTTCCGTGCTTTTGACGATGGAGTTGCACTTAGATACGAATTCCCTCAACAAGATGGACTTTCCGAATTTCAGGTATTGGATGAGTTGACTACATTCAATATGTCAGACGACCATAGTGCCTGGTGGATTCCTGCATATGCCGGCAACAGATACGAGTATATTTATGAAAACACACCTTTGAGTGATATTGACCGAGTACATACGCCATTTACGATCGAAGCGACTAATGGTCTTTTCTTTCACCTACACGAAGCGGCTCTTTATGACTACCCTAGTATGGTGATCAAAGGGGAAGGAACAAACCTTAAGTGTGACCTAGTTCCTTACAGCAAAACCAATCCAGTAAAAGCCTATTTGAAAGCGCCATTTTCTACTCCATGGAGAACAATTCAGATCGGAGAACAAGCAGGTGACTTGATCACTAACTATATGATCCTGAACTTGAACGAACCAAACAAATTAGGTGATGTATCCTGGGTAGAGCCTGGAAAATATATAGGTGTATGGTGGGAAATGTTCGTTAACATCGGGACATGGCACCAGGGACCCAAACATGCTGCCAATACGGAAAACGTAAAGAAATACATTGATTTCGCATCAGAAAACGGATTCAGAGGCATACTGGTAGAAGGCTGGAACTATGGCTGGGACGGCAACTGGATGGGTGGCGGTACCAAATTCGACTTCACTAAGCCCTATCCTGACTATGACATAGAGGAACTAAGCAGATACGCAGCAGACAAAGGTGTTTACATCATCGGTCACCACGAAACTGGCGCAGATACAGAAAACTACGACGAGCAATTGGAAGATGCTTATGCATTTCTAAACAAATACGGAATGAAGACAGTGAAAACTGGTTATGTAGAAAACGGCGACACACTGCCTAATGGGCTTTACCATCACGGCCAGTATTTCGTAAATCACTTCCAAAGAGTAATTGAAATGGGAGCGAAATACAAAACCATGATCGTAGCTCATGAGCCTATCAAGGCAACTGGTAAACGTAGAACCTACCCGAATATGGTATCAAGAGAAGGAGCCAAAGGTCAGGAGTACAACGCCATGGGCGGCAACCCTACTAGCCACGTGACTGTCCTTCCATTTACACGTCTGCTTGCCGGACCTATGGATTATACGCCTGGGGTTTTCGATCTGGAAGTAGCGACCACTACTGATCAGGTTAAAAGTACCATAGGTAAAGAGCTGGCACTATACACTACTATCTACGCTCCAATGCAAATGGCAAACGACCTACCAAAGAACTATGAAGGACATCCAGCCCTCCAGTACATCAAAGACATGGTGACGGATTGGGAAACGACAAAAGTCCTGAATGGTGAAATTGGTAAATATGTAACCATCGCAAGAAAAGAAAGAGAAGGCGACAGATGGTTCATGGGTAGTGTGACCAATGAAGAAGGAAGAGAATTGAAAGTTAAATTTGACTTTTTAGATGCTGGTAAGACTTATACGGCTACCCTTTACCGAGACAATGAGGAAACGCACTTTGAGACGAACCCTACTGCCTACCAAATCAAAGAAATGGAACTTACTGCTGAGTCAGAATTGACGCTGCAATTGGCTCCAGGTGGTGGAGTAGCCATTAGTATCTTCCCAAATAACTAAACATTGAAGTGAAAAAAATTTCATACTTAGTAATAGTAATCATGCTTTCGCTGGCTGCCTGTCAGCAAAAGCATGATTCTACTATTGAATCCCCAACAACAACCAGCGCAATCACATTCCCTGAGCGTGCAGCACACATGGCTGTCTATGAAGTCAATATTAGACAAGCTACGCCAGAAGGAACCATTCAGGCATTCATTCAGCATCTACCCCGTTTGCAGAAGCTAGGTATAGAGATGCTATGGATCATGCCTGTTCAGCCGATAAGCAAGGTCAACCGTAAAGGAACGCTCGGTAGCTACTATTCAATTGCTGATTATACAGCGGTTAACCCCGAGTTTGGTTCTTTACTAGATTTCAAAAAGCTTGTAGAAGAAGCTCACCAATTTGGTATGGTGGTCCTTCTGGACTGGGTACCCAACCATACAGGCTGGGATCACCCCTGGATCACCGATCACCCTGAATATTACGCCAAAGACAGCTTAGGAAACATCACGTATGAGGCAGACTGGAGTGACATTGCGCTATTAGACCATACGCAAGACGGCACTCGGTCCGCTATGATAGAGGAGATGGCATTCTGGATTAAGGAATGTGATATCGATGGCTTCAGGTGTGATCACGCTGCTCATGAAATCCCGTTATATTTTTGGGAAGAAGCCACTGACGCATTGAATCCTATGAAAGACCTGTTTTGGCTAGCAGAGTGGGACGAACCAAGACTACACACTACCTTTCATGCCTCCTACTCCTGGGAGCTGCTGCACCTTACCGAAGATGTAGCCAAAGGACATAAAAACGCGAATGATATCGCTACTTTCATCCAAAAGGATCAGGCACTATATGGTCGTCGACCATTTCGTATGACTATCACCACGAATCATGACGAAAACTCCTGGGCTGGAACTGTTTTCGAACGCTATGGGGAGGGACATCAAGCCTTTGCGACCTTTATCTTTACAGCCTATGGCTTTCCGATGATTTACAACGGTCAGGAAGTTGGGCTGAACAAGAGGCTGGAATTTTTCGAGAAAGACAGCATAGACTGGAGTGATCCTTTAAATCTGAGTCCATTTTATAAGCAACTCCTCTCACTAAAAAAAGAGAACAAGGCGCTTTGGAATGGAGATTTTGGAGGAAGTCCCAAAAGAATAAATAAGGACGAAGACATATACGCTTTTGTAAGAAAAAAAGAGGGCAACCAGGTCATTGGCATCATCAACATGAGCGATCAAAAAGCTCAGCTGAATCTGACTGACTCCTCTATATATGGTCAATATTCTGATTATTTTACAGGAGAGACTTTTGAACTATCAGGTGAGCCTTTGGAATTAACTCCCTGGCAATACCTGATATTCACCAACTAACTTTAGAATGTCAAAAGAGCAAATAATGTCCAAACCCCGGCTGTCCTTTTGGGATGCCTGGAACCTAAGTTTCGGCTTTCTTGGAATACAAATGGGTTTTGCATTGCAAAATGCCAATGCAAGTCGAATTCTTCAGATTTTTGGTGCTGACATCCATGAATTATCCTGGTTCTGGATCGTTGCCCCTGTCACTGGATTGATTGTCCAACCTATCGTTGGACACTACAGTGACCGAACCTGGACAAGGTTAGGGCGAAGAAAACCTTTCTTCCTGACGGGTGCATTATTAGCTGCTTTTGGTCTCATTTTCTTACCTAATGCAGGTCTACTGACATCACTCCTACCTGCCTTATGGGTCGGGGCTGGGATGTTGATGATCATGGACGCTTCATTCAATATAGCCATGGAGCCATTCCGAGCGCTTGTGGCTGATATGATGCCCTCAGATCAGAGAACATTAGGATTCAGTATTCAGACTGTTCTGATCGGCATAGGAGCTGTAGTAGGCTCCTGGCTACCCTATGTCATGACCAATTGGATTGGGGTTAGCAACCAGGCTGAACCAGGTGAAGTGCCTCTGAATCTATTGATCTCCTTTTTTGTTGGAGCGATCGTTTTAGTAGGAAGTATTTTGGTTACCATCTTCACTACCAAAGAATATTCGCCAGAAGAATTGGCTCAGTTCTCCTCTGAAACTATATCAGAACCAGAAAACGAAAGCCTTCTGAACATATTCACAGATTTTAAAAATATGCCTTTGGCCATGCGCCAATTGAGTTCTGTACAGTTTTTCTCCTGGTTTGGACTATTTGGATTATGGGTTTTTGCTACACCAGCTATAGCCCACCATATCTATGGACTACCAATAACGGATACGGAATCTGTCATGTATCAAAACGCAGGTGACTGGGTAGGTGTACTATTTGGAGTATACAACGGTATCTCAGCTATATACGCATTTTTCTTACCTGCAGTAGCCAATAAGCTTGGCAGAGTAAGAACACATTCCATATCACTGGTAATAGGAGCTATTGGCTTCCTATCAATTTTCTTTGCTCCTAATGAGAATTGGTTGATCTTATCAATGATTGGGATTGGGATTGCCTGGGCAAGTATACTAGCCATGCCTTACGCTATCCTAATTGGGTCAATCCCAGCAAAAAAGATGGGTGTCTACATTGGGATTTTCAATTTCTTTATAGTTCTACCCCAAATATTGAATGCGCTGATTGGAGGACCTATGGTCAAGTACCTTTATGGAGGAAACCCGGTATTTGCACTGGTTGCTTCTGGAATCTCCTTCATGATAGCCGCCATTCTATGTCTCAAAGTTCAAGACAAGTAATCATCTTAGTTAGTTTTTAAGTATTGATAGCAAAAAGACCACAAATTATTTGTGGTCTTTTTTTATGATCCCCTTATTTTTAATGCCTAAACTAATCTAAATGAAGACTGTAGCAAATAACGACCGATACGAGTTAAAGGTGGATGAATCCATTAACAGGATGTATATCACCATTAAAGGATACTGGAGAATCAAGGACAATTACCTCGAAGACCTTGAGGAAGCCTGCAAGCTCATGAAACCAAAGTTCAAAATACATGTAGATCTCACCACCATGACTGCTCCTCCAGCCAAAGTAGGCGTGGTACATGAGGAAGCTCAAAAAATGCTTATGAAATATGGTCTTGCGCAGACTGCTGAGGTACACAACGATAGTGCCTTGACACGTCTGGCTGTCAATCGATATTCAGAAAACTCTGGGATGACCAAGCAAGTATTTAGTTCTCATGAGGAAGCTAAAAAATGGCTAGATCAATGATTTAAGAGACAGATACAAATCATGTAAGTACACAATTCTCATCATATTTTCATGATGGTGGTACTTCTACTTTTGTCACATAAGAAAAAAGAGAAGCACTTAACTCAACGAACACCATCATGAAAATAGCAAGCATAATATTCGCATTAGCGAGCCTTCTCGCTGTACAATCTACAATCAAATTAGACAAGGCTAACAGCACTATCACCATTGCGGGTACTTCTACAGTACACGATTGGGAATCAGAAGTTAGCATATTCAATATTGAAGGCACTAAGTCCGACAATAATATAACGGGACTGAAGGTTTCAATACAAGTCAAATCCATCAATAGTGGAAAGTCGCTGATGGATGACAAAACCTACGAAGCATTAAAAGAAGACAAATATCCAAACATTGTTTTCGAAGCTCAGCAACTCTCTATCACCGGTAATAAAGTAAGCGGAAGCGGTCAATTGACCATGGCCGGAAAAACCAAAACCGTTGCACTAAATGGTAAGATCATATCAGACGCCAATGGTATCCTAAAGGTAGAGGGAAGCAACAAAATCAACATGAAAGATTACGGAATAAAACCTCCTACCGCCATGTTCGGATCTATCGAAACAGGCGAAGAGGTAACTGTTAAGTACAACATCAAATTGAACTATTAGACATTATTTAAATATCAACATCATGAAAACTCACAATCTAAAATTCATTTTCACACTGGCAATCATGCTAGTAGCAAGCTTAGGCTTTGCGCAACGTTCTGAGATACAATACTACAGATATAATGACCAGAGAGGTATCAATGTTTTCGAAACCAGTAAAGACAATGATGTAGCCTTCGATGGAATCAAAGTTAGAGTAGGTGGCGACTTCAACCTTCAGTTTCAAGGCATAAGCCAATCAAATTACATTGATGCACCGGCGACTGGATCATTAATAGAACTTTCTAACAATTTCAACTTACCAAGTGCCAACTTAAACCTCGACGTTCAGCTTTATGATGGTTTAAGATTACACATGAGAACATATTTATCTTCTCGTCACCACACAGAAGCATATGTAAAAGGCGGTTATCTCCAAATTGACAAATTAGAATTCATTCAACCTGGCTTCTTGAGTGGGCTAATGGATTTCACTACAATCAAAGTAGGTATGGATGACATCAACTATGGGGATACACATTTCCGCAGATCTGACAATGCAAACACTATCTTCAACCCATTTGTTGGTAACTACCTGATGGACGCATTCACTACCGAACCTTATTTGGAAGTGACTGTTCAACCAGCTGACTTTATTGGAGTAATTGGTTTCACCAATGGTAGATTGAATCAAAGTCCAACCCCAGGTGATGATGGTTTCGTATTCTATGCCAAATTAGGGTATGACAATCAAATCAACGACGATCTTAGAATTAGACTTACAGGTTCAGTATACAATAGCTCTGATAAAGGAACAAGAGACTATTTATACCTTGCAGACCGTGCAGGTGCTAACTACTTTTCTGTAATGAGTTATAATACTTTGGATGCAAATGGAAATCCAACCGTCAAAAAAAATGATTTTGGAGGACGTGTCAACCCAGGTTTTGCCTACCACACAGCTTTCCAAATCGCTCCATTTGTTAAATTCAAAGGCTTAGAATTCTTTGGAGTATATGAACTATCTAGTAATGGTAATAGTGATATCGGAGGTAGTTATACTCAATTAGGTGCAGAAGCACTATACAGATTTGGCAAAGACGAAAAATTCTATGCAGGTGGCAGATTCAACAGCGTAACTGGCAATAAAACTGACGTTGCTGCAGATGAAGATGTAAAAAGATTCAATATTGGGGCAGGATGGTTCTTAACTAAAAATGTAATGACCAAACTGGAATACGTCAAGCAAACTTATGAAGGTGATGCTTTCAATGGCTCAATTTTTCAAGATGCGGAGTTTGACGGCATAGTACTGGAGGCTACCATCGCATTCTAAAAAAGATTTGTTAGGTTGGTTTTACTAAAGACAGCTTCATCATGGAGCTGTCTTTTCTTATTATAAGGTCTCCACTTTCATCCTCACAGAAAAACTCACCGTGAGTTCGTCATTAACCTTCACCATACCAAAATATTTTTCTGGAGGGGTAATCCCAAAATCAGTTATTTTCATTTGCTGCTGACCCTCGAATATGAGTTCATCCTCAGCAATATTAATCACCCTGCCTTCATTGACTAAAAAACGTCTACTCACACCTGCAATCTGAACCGAAACGTCAGAATTGACTTCTAATATGGCAATTTGATTATTAGACGCAGGTATATGAATGATGCGTATTTCCAGTTTCATTTCAGGATACTCATCGGCATGCAAAATCTCCTGAAAATCGGTATTCATTACTTTCAGCCCACAATCAAAGCCCTTTAAATCATAACTCAATATCAACCCATTGAATGTGAGTCTCTTTTGATCCCAATTGCTAGAAACCCTAAGGGCTTCATTATCCCCACTCTCATTGAGTGTACAAGAAAATTGATTGACATTAGTTGTACCCAGGATACTGATTTCGCTGGACAGCACTTGCACAGTATGTTGCTTACCCTGAGCATACCCATGGAAAATGGGTAAAATGAAATAAAAAGTAAGTAAGAAAAATTTATATCGTATCAAAGCTTGAGTTTAATGTTCAGCTAAGATATTAATTCTATTGAGATCAGAATCAATACTTCGCCATTTCAGGATCAATCACTCCTAGTTGTCATGTCCACTAAGACAAAAAACAGAAGGTCGCCTGCTCGATCACATTTACTACTGCAACTAGAAACCATTCGGGCATTACAAATGCCCAAGAAGAGAGATCGCAATCGCCGTTGCGATCCATTAGGGGTACGTTTTTGTCAGTCTACAGCTTTTTCGATGGTGCCGGAGCTCGTACCATTCGCTTCTAGTGTCGGATCTCCTTTGTAATACACTTTTCCACCACTTACCACATTGGCAATGAGCGACTCAGATACCGAAACTTCCATACGACCATAGCCACTTGCCTGTGCTTCCAAGGATTTGCACTGCAGGCCATAGCCCTTGTATGTACCGGAATTTTTGGCATTTACCTTAAGCGTCTCCACCTTTCCGGTAATATCTAATCTCGCTTTTCCAGATATATTTACGTCCAATTCATTGGCTTCAATGGCCAACTGAACCTTTGCCGATCTCCCCACGGACACGACTGCAGATTGAGTTTTAGCAGTCATATCTAGCTTGCTATCAGTGGTCACGACTATTTTCAAAGTACTGGCCACTGGCGCATCCTTCACACTAAGAGTGGATTCATTATTGACAAGAATACTTTCTATAGCGTTCTTAGTGTAAATTTTTGCGCTGACGGATACTCCATCCAGCCTATTTGTACCCTTAAATGACAGAAGCAGCTGACCATCTACAATCTCAGAGGTGACTTTATTTTCCTTGATACCGTTAATAACTAACTCTACTTTATTCGAGCTGCCTTTAAGCAATTCTGCCTGGATACCAAAGTCAATAGACACAGCTTTAAAATCCCCTAATGATCTCTCTACCTCCTCCTGAGCAAAGAGTGTTGTGCTACTAGTTATGAATAAGAAGATAGTGGCTAATAATGCGTTAATGTTTTTCATAATAATACTGGTTGAATTAAATACTTCGGATAAGTAACGTCGATCTATGCAAGATATTGAATAATTCCTTTATCGGTCGTCACGTCCACCAAAGCACAATCGGTCACATGTCCGAATATAACTGAACCCATTTGAGGCACTTATTATGCTCATTCAAGAGGTTATGAAGGGTCAGCAAGCTTAATACTTTGCCATTTCAGGGTCTATCTCTTTGGCCCAAGACAATATACCTCCTTTTAGATTGACTAGATTATCATACCCCATTGCCTTCAATTTGCGCAAAACCTCTGCGCTACGATTGCCACTCCGACAATAAAGCACCACCGGTTTATCTTTCAAAACCCGGTTCACCTCCTCATTTATTTTGTTTTGTGGGATCAATTCTCCACCGATATTGGCGATATCATATTCGTATGGCTCTCTGACATCAACCAGCTGAAAATCCTTTGACTCATCCATCCATGTTTTGAGCTCACGAACAGTCATCTCCGGAACCTCCTCTTCTTGCTCCTCATGACCAGCTCCACAGAAATATTCGTAATCGATGAGTTCGGTCACCGGTTCCGTATTAGGATTCTTTCGAATCTTCATCGTTCTGGTTTCAAAAGACAAAGTATCAAACAAAAACAATCGTCCACTCAACGGATCTCCTATACCTGTAATCACTTTAATCACCTCATTGGCTTGCATGGTGCCAATCATCCCTGGCAGTACACCCATGACCCCTCCTTCGGCACAACTAGGAACCAATCCAGGAGGTGGTGGTGACGGAAATAGGTCTCTATAGTGCGGTCCTCTTTCTCCCTCTTTGTTGATATAATTAAAGACTGAAAGCTGTCCCTCGAACCGAAAGATGGATGCATATACATTGACCTTATCCAAAATCACGCATGCATCGTTGACCAAATAACGCGTGGCAAAATTGTCCGTACCATCGGCTATGACATCATAATCCTTAAGAATATCAAGGGCATTATCAGATGTCAGTGCTGTATTGTGAACTGTAAATTGGATATGAGGATTGAGCTTCAGCAATCTTTCTTTCGCTACTTCTGCTTTTGGCTTGCCCACATCATCGACCGTAAACAAAACCTGCCTTTGCAGATTAGAATCATCCACCACGTCAAAATCGACAATTCCCAAATGGCCAACTCCAGCAGCTGCCAAATAAAGCAACACAGGGCTACCTAATCCACCAGAGCCTATTACCAACACCTTGGCCTCTTTGAGCTTGCGCTGGCCCTCAATATTGAATTCAGGGATAATTAAATGACGGCTGTAGCGTTCTAATTCTGCCTTGCTAAAATCCATGCTTCTATCCTCTTCCTCCTGCGATCGCCGGAATGATACTGATTATTGTTTCTGCCTCTACTGCAGTTTTTTCGTTATCAAGTGATTCAATATCCTCCTCCCCTTTATAGATTCGGATGAAACGTTTGATTTTACCATCCGCATCAAAGATTTGTTTTTCCAAATCTGGAAATTGCTTCACCAAATCTTCTATAGCCGATTGAACGTCACTCCCCTCAACCTTGATACTGGCTTGATCCTGAGCAAATTTTCTAAGGGGTGTCGGTATGATTATTTCTGCCATGTTGCTTATTCGTTGATTATATCCTCTTCTTCAAACTCATTCTGATCATTGAGCTGCCAGGACCGTGTATTTTGCACTTTCGTCTCCGACACAGAGGCTATGATATATGAAAAAAATGGAACCGCCTGCGCCAAATCATGAACGGATGGCTCTGCAGGATGTTCTGGATGCGAATGATACACACCCAAAAACTTTTGATCACTCTCTACTGCATATTTTTCTGCAGCCATGTAATCCTTTGGATGTACCTCAAATCGTCTTCTTTGATCCCCCTCTTTGGAGTTTTCCAATGGGGTATATTCCTTTATTCTCTTGGATTCACCGTTAGCTTCACCAAAGAAAAACCCAACGCATTCGTTAGGAAAATCGGACAATGCGTGCCGATGCATAGAGGCCAGTGTTTCTTGATCAACTATGACTTGCTTCTTCATTAGAACAATGATTTAATGATCTCGCTGTACTTCTCGGCATTATCCGGAAACAGGGTAACTACTACGCCGCTATCTATCTCATTGGCCACATCGATGGCTCCCTTCAGATTGGCAGCAGAAGAGGGACTTAACAACAACCCTTCTCTTCTAGCCGTTTCCTTGATCAAATCATATGCATCGTAGGTATCCACATGCTTGATCTCGTCCACTACTGCCTTGTCATAGATACCTGGCACTTTGGCCGTCTCCATGTCTTTCCATCCTTCCAAACCATGCAATGCACCATCAGGCTGAAGTCCTATCGCTTTGATGTCTGGTTTCTGTTCTTTCAGATATTTTGTAATCCCAGTGAAGGAACCTGTAGTTCCCAGCCCTGTCACAAAATGCGTGATCTGATCACCTAGCGCACCATATATTTCTGGACCTGTCCCTTGGTAGTGAGACATCCAGTTGTTTTCATTACCATACTGATTGGCTAAAAAATACTTATCTGGATCATTTCTGTACATTTCTTCGGCTTTCGCCTCAGACTCATCCGAAGATCCGAATTTGGAAGTGTAAACAATGTTTACTCCCAATCCTTTCAATAATTTCTTTCTCTCCCATGAAGCATTTTCTGGCAAACAAATAGTCACTGGAATCCCTAATCTGGCCCCTATAGTAGCGTAGGCCAATGCCGTATTACCACTAGACGCGTCCAAAAGCGTTTTACCATTACCTAATTCACCGCTTTTCAGTGCTCCTTTGATGATGTTGTAGGCTGGGCGTGTTTTTACACTACCTCCAAACTGCATCCACTCCATCTTAGCAAAGATTTTAACCGATGGTTTAGGAGATAAATGCTGCACCTCAAACAAAGGTGTAGCACCTACGAACTGACCGAGCGATTCCAGGCTCTTCAATACTTGTGAATCTTGACTGATCTCCATTTCTTCGTTTTGTTTCAATAAAAAAGCCCTTCCTGGAAGGGGAAAGGCTTTAAATATTTTTGTACTCCTACAGGAGCTATTTAATAAAGGGGCTTTCCCACAAACGTCATTATAATTCACAACAACAGCATCCTGCCATTGTCATTCCTATTAATGTGTCTATGGTACTAATCGTCTTCAATTTTCTTTAGATTAAATTTTCTTACGCAATGTTCCACTTTTCGTTGAAGAATTGCCAGAAATTAACAGATATTTTTCAACAGGAGGCAGAAGATTTATCGATTCTTTAACAAATCTTATTCTTTACAAGAACATCTTCTGCAAAGCTGCCCAGAGCTGCTTTCTATACTCAACCGAACCAGATATGGTTGCCAGATCGTGAGCCATGAGTACTTGCTGTCCAGATTGCTCGCTCACTTGATAGGGAGGCAGTACTCCAAAACCATGATTGGCAGTAAAGGCAATGACTCTGGCATGGTTGGGTTTATCATCAATAGGGTTGACCAACACATTCTGTTTGACTACATCCTCCCATTTCAATTTTACCGCACCCAATATCTTTTCTAAATAAGCCTTTTCTCCGGCTACCATATCTGCAGATTGTGAATTCTCAAATAGTACCAAAGTGCTGTCAATGATTGACGTTTTATACTCGGTAGCAGGTTCTTGAATTTGAGCTTCAGCTTGTGGTTCATCCCTAACTGGCTCAGGGTCATGTTCGACCACAACTTGTTTTTCTAAAGTGGCGACTTCTTGCTGATCATCGATCATATAGAGTTGCTCGTCAATCAAGTATTTCAGAAAGCTTGGATAATCACTCATCAAAAAATATGGATTTTAATTCTTTAGCTTCATCAGGTTTCATTCTTCCGGCCAACACCAATCTTAGCTGGCGCCTTCGCAATGCTCCCGCATGCTGTGCTTTTTCTTCTTCCGTTTCCGGTTCTACTTCAGGTACAGGCCTGGGCTTATTATCATCTCCTACTGCCACAAAAGTAAAATAAGCTGAATTACTCGGCTTTAACACACCACCGGGAGCATCCTCAGCAGTGACTTCAATAAATACCTCCATGGAGGACTTAAAAGCTCTCGTCACTGTCGCTTTCATATTCACCACCTCGCCCAAAGCGATGGGCTGTGAAAAAGACACATTATCCACAGAGGCAGTCACCACCACACTTCCCGAATGCCTTTGGGCACAAATGGCAGAACAGATATCCATCAGGTGCAGAAGCCTCCCCCCCATCAGATTATTGAAAGTATTGGTATCATTAGGCAGTACGAGTTCCGTTTTGATTACCTGGGATTCTTTGGGTGTCTTTTTGCTTAATGTCATTCTATTATTTTTTCCATCCCTTGTCTCCTAATAAGGGAACAAAGGCGAAGTTATTGAATTCTTCCTTTACAATCTGGCTCTCAGAAACCTTAGTGATTTTCACCATTCTTTGAGTAGTCAAATCACCCACGGGTATAATCAAACGTCCTCCAGGTTTCAACTGTGCTGTCAGCACCTCCACTGCCTGAATCGGTGCGCCAGCTGTAACTATGATCCCATCATAAGGAGCATATTCTTGACAGCCTAATGACCCATCTCCTACCAAATACCTGGACGCCTGGTACCCCATTTGGCCTAGCATTTTTTGGGCAAGCAGTGACAGTTTTTCTTTATACTCAATGGTTACCACTTCAGCACCCAACTCCAGCAAGACACAGCACTGATACCCAGAACCTGTCCCCACCTCCAAAATCTTATCCCCTGGTTTTACTTCAAGAATATCACTTTGAAAAGCCACTGTATAAGGCTGGGAAATGGTCTGCCCCTCTGCAATAGGAAAGGCTTTATCCTGATAGGCATGTGATTCAAAAATCTCATCAAAAAACACATGTCGAGGCACCGTACCAATAGCCTCCAGGACACGCTCATTGGCGATCCCTTTCTCTCTCAATTTGCGTACGAGCGAACGCCGCATTCCTTTATGTTTGTAGCTGTCCTTTACTCCCATATCGAATTCCAAAAATAGAGCAATATTTGACAATCAATCCCCTTGACGAAAACATATTTTCACTAACATTACACCCACAAATCAAGGACAATTTCATCATGTTCACCGGGATAATAGAAACAACAGGAAAAGTACTGAAAATTGAAAAAGAAGGAACCAACCTTCATTTTACAATTTCAAGCCAAATCAGCACTGAACTAAAAATTGATCAAAGTGTAGCCCATAATGGCGTATGTCTTACAGTAGTAGCTTTAGGGGACAATTGTCATACGGTAACGGCTGTAGAGGAAACCCTAAAGAAGACAACACTCGGGCAACTAACTGAGGGTTCTGTAGTCAATCTTGAAAGATGCATGCCTGCTAATGGCCGATTTGATGGACATATCGTACAGGGACATGTAGATCAAACAGCCAAATGCGTAAATAAGGAAACTTTAGATGGCAGTTGGCTATTTGATTTTGAGTATGATGATGCCATCGGAAACATAACTGTGGAGAAAGGTTCGATATGCATAGATGGGGTGAGTCTCACCTGTTTCAAGTCAGGAAAAAACAATTTTTCTGTCACCATTATTCCCTACACTTATGAGCACACTGGCTTTCAACACCTCGAATCCGGCGATGAAGTAAACCTGGAGTTCGATATAATTGGAAAATATGTTTCTAAACTTTTAAATAAAAACTAAATTAAGGTTTTTGAAATCCTAACTACTTTTCGAAGATGGCATTGAAGTGCATGGTGGTCGATGATGACGAATTAGCGAGATTAATGATCCGCAAATACGTAGAGAAGACCGATTTTTTAGAGCTGACCCACGAACTATCGAGCGGAATAGAAGCCTCCAATATTTTGTTGCAAAAAGACAACCCAGACGTGGATATTATTTTTCTGGATGTAGAAATGCCAGAAATGTCCGGAATGGAACTGATGGAGTCGCTCACCTCTGATTATCAAGTAATCATGATTACTTCTGCTGAGAAGTATGCCGTTCGAGCGTTCGAAAAGAACGCCACAGACTATTTGGTCAAACCATTTAGCTATGGCCGCTTCCTCAAAGCAGCTGTTAAAGCCAATGAGACACTTGAGAGCCTCAGAAAAAAGGCAGAGACCTTTCACGAGTTATATGTCAAATCAGATTCGAGGATTTACAAAATAGTACTGGACGACATCCTATTCATAGAGGCCATGGCTGATTATGTGATTTTCAACACCATCAAAGGAAAGCACATCGTACATCACACGATGAAGGGAATTGAAAAGAAATTACCTGGAAGTTTGTTTGCCAGGGTACACCGTTCTTATATTATCAATTTCGATAAAGTCAACTATTTTGAAGACATGAACGTGGTGATCAATGACAAGTACATTCCCGTAGGCGTATCTTATCGTGAAAAGGTATTTGATCGATTAAATATGCTATAAGAGATTTGATCCAATTTAATACAAAAAGCCCCGATAGGAATTCTATCGGGGCTTTTTGTTTCTGTGATCACAATTTATTTTTAGTGATGGATCAACAGCTTCTTAATATCGAATTTATAATTCTTACCCTGCACAGAGATAAAGTAAACTCCAGATGGGTAATCACTTGTAGAAAGCTTGAAAGCATCTAATCCTGTCGGAACTACACCTTGTTCGAATACTCTTCCAGTCTGATCATACATTACCCAATCCAATGACTCATCCAGATTAGTACCAAATGAAATACTCACTTCTTGATCTGAAGGGTTTGGATACAGCATGTAGTCCTTAATAGCATTCTGATCACCTGAAGCTAAGATATTATTTGCTACTGTCGCCTTACTGGTAATCAAATTAGATTCTGCTGTAGTTCCATCAGCCGTTACCATTTTGGCTTGATACACTTCTTTTGTATTTCTATTTTGAATGAAGACCACTGCAGCTAATTCTGCATCATCAGAAATATTAGCTAAGTCCCACTGGACATCAAGAGTAGTTGGATCTCCATCTGCATCATTGGCAGAACCAATTGGCAAGACGTCCCCATTGACCATATTTTCTGTCAACTTGATATATTGTCCAGAAGCATTTGGCAATAATTTTCTCAACACATTCTTGTGTTCATCTATTCCTCCAATGGTTTCTATAACAGTCCGTTCAATAATAGCTACAAAAGCGATCAATTCCTCTCCTGCCTCAAAACCTTCAGGCGTATTAACGGTAAAGCTAACACTACCCTTAATTTCTCCTTCAGTGGCTGTAGCATCTGGAAAAATATCAATCGTAAATCCAGGATCAGCCAACGAACTCAAAACCAAATCATTTTGCGTCCAGGTAAGAGTACCGTCACCAGCATTGGAACCATAATCACCATCCAGAAGTGATGTAACTTGATCCACCTGGTACCAACTTCTTCTCGCAGAAGGGTCTACCGAATTAAGTGTGTTGAAGGGGTCTTGAATATCATTGTCAAATGTTACATGATAGGCAATTGACAATTGATCAGAAGATAATCCAGCACTTTCCAATAATGCATCAATACCTGCCCCGAGTTCAGCAGTAGCCGTATTGTACAAATCCGCACCTTCATCATCAGACACACTGTAGAATTGCTCAACCAGCACACTCTTCGATCTTTCCTGAATCACAAAATCATCAAAGGCAAATCCAAATGGCTTATCCGATCCAGACTCTGGAGTTGATGCAATAGCAAATCTAAATCTCACATGATCGCGTCCTTCTTGTACCACATCGAGACTGTGCCTTGCAGACACCCATGTCAACTGATCTTGAATCCCAGACCAACCAGATGCCGTAAGCGCACCAAACTTATCTTGCTGCTGTCCAGGATCAGCACCTATGTTATTCCAATTAAACCATTCTAAACCTGACTTACTTCCACTCGGACCTCCTTCATTGCTCCCTAGAGTAACCCATGTTTGACCATTATCAATTGAGTACTGAAAGACAACTCCGTCTTTTGAGTCTTCAAATTGATAAATGGTATTAAATGAAACCATGGGTTTGGTCATCGCAGATAGATCAAATTCCGGGCTATACAACCATGAATCTTCGGAACCCAAATACTTGTTGCTACCATTGTCATTTAAGGTTGACCAAACAAACGGTCCAGAGGTAATTGGTTTGTCTGGATCAGTTGTCAATATTCCTTCACCATCAAAATCAACAGATTTCCATACCCAACTTTTATCTCTCAATGCTAATAGTCCTGTGGTATCATTAATGGCTATCGCATTATCCTTTAATGTCTCAGCATACCATCCATCCGTTTCAGGGTCAAAAGATCCTGATTCAAATGTTTGAACATATGGATTGTCAGGAGTTACCGAAATACTAGGAACAATTTGAACCTTCCTTTGTAGACTTGACCTACAAGTATTCCTTGTAGTCAGAGTCATTGTCACATCATAAACGCCAGGCTGATTGTAGACATACTCAATTGGACTAAAATCCTCTGATGCTGCCAAACCAGCATTAGAAATATCAGTCCATACCGTATCTGCACCTAATGAATAAACGATACCAATACTATCAATTCTGAAACTTTCCAGTTTCAATTCATCTACAAAGAATGAAGTAGGTCTATTGACCGTCACTGAATCCCAAACAAAAGAAATAGTAGGACTGATTGTAACCGGTACATCTTGAATGGTAATTCCATTCTCCAATATAGATGCACAACCCGTATTTGTATTTGAGGCATTGGGCATAGTATAAGTAGCTATTAATTGAGCCTCAAATATTTCCTCCAGAATATCATCTTGGGTCAATTGCAGTTTCTTCCTTACTACTCTACCCTCATTGGTTTCCTGAACCCCATTGGTGGTGAATAATGGAACTGGCGCATCACTTTCTGTATACCATGCCCATTCATAAGTCAAGTCTGACTCTAAGTAATTAGATTCAGGCAAAGTATTGGCAGAAAACTTGACGGATGGGGTCACACAGCCACCATCAATTTCAAAAGAAACTTTCGGTTGATCATAAAGCACAATTGTCTTTTCTATCGAATTCGTACAGCCATTTTGATCATCATATTCATATCTCAAAGTATAGTCAGCACTTATCCCATCTGTAGTCAAAGTCTCAATTTCGCTTCCTGGCTCTTCACTACCCCATCTGGATGGTTCAAATGTCGCTCTGGTAATATTACCCGCGGTTAAATTGATAGAATTTCCATTGACAAAGAATCTACCATTATCTCCTGAAATTGGGGCCGTCACTGAAACCACAAAATCCTCATTCGATTCACATATCACAAATTCAGTAACATTTTCAAATGTAGGCTCTTCTATACTGCTAAATTCCAAGGTTGAAAGAGGGTTGACGACAACAGTCTTCTTAATAGTATTGGTACAACCAGTATTGGAACTTGTATGTGTAAAAGACACAATATGACTGGTCGCATCACTTGCGTTTCCTTCTAAAACTCCACCAACCAAAGAATGTGCAATATCAGGATGAAAAATAGCCGTACCATCACCATTGCTCGTTATTCCGGAGCTGCCTGATTCCAGATCATAGATACCACTAGCTGCGGAAACACCTTCCACTACTCCAGATATCTCTACATCAGTTGTTGTTGCACAATACTCTCCACTGACACTTTGAGACCCTGATTCAATATTGGGAAATACAACATCCAGTGTAGGCAACTGCGTAACGGTTATGGTCTGTGTAACAGAGTTAGAACATCCCAAAACATCAGTATAATTAAATGTGATAGCATGATCTGTATCTTCACCTGTCGCCACACTCTGTCCTGCCACAGCAGCAGCTTGTGAGGCTGAAAATGTTGCCGTCCCATTACTTGAACCATTAACTAAAGTATTTGCAGACCAAGTACTATTTGAAGTCGCGAATGATGCTGAAGTTGCGTTACCAGTGGCATGAGTCCCTTGAAATGTGTAAACAACATCTTCATAACAAACTGCTGATCCATCTAAATCGATTTCTGAAGTACCTCCATCCAAATCATGATCGTAAACTATGCTCAACACTGGCTGTGGATTAACCACAAAATTTCGAGTTACCTGATTGTCACAGCCATTCACATCGGTATAACTAAAAGTTAACTGATGATTGGTAATATTATCTGTTCTGGAAGACCCTGAATTTGTCATTGCAGTCTGCAAATTGATAACTGCAGACCCATTCAAATTATCGGTCAAAGCATTGTTACCCGTATTTAGTATCCATGAACCTGAGGTAGCATTACTTTCAGAAGCTGCTCCTGTTTCCTGAGTTCCCTGTACCACTGCCGTTTGATCATCAAAACAGAACTCCTGTCCTTCTAGTTCAGCTCCACCAGAAACAATATCTAGTTTTGGCAATGGATTAATAGTTATGGTTTTGGTAATTGAATTTGAGCAACCAGTTCTCCCATCTCCATCATCAGTATATAAGAAAGTTACTATATGATCAGTTGGTATTCCAAGTGAATCTGTCCCAGCGTTGTTAATTGATTCTTTTAAATTAATTGTTGCTGTATTTGCTGTACCCAAATTAGTTTCAACCGTTCCTGACTTTATAAACCAGTAAATACTTCCATTGTCAATACTGGCATCTACAGAAGACGTAGCTGATCCGGAAGTTTCCTTACCTCTAACGCTAAAGCTTGCATCCTCATAACAAAGTTCTGCATCCGCAAGATTAGCCCCATTAGAATAATTGGCATAATCACCATTGAAAACCACATCAACTGTAGGCAATGGATTAACCGTTACCGTACTGGTAATAGTGTTTGAACAACCAGTTCCGGACTCTGTAAAACCGAAAGTGATGTTATGAGTACTAGGCAAGCCTTCTTCCGATTCTCCTGCACTAATGGCAGCAGTCGATGGTGTAAAGTCTACTGTAGAACCCACATTGGTAAATCCACCCGTATTAACTGACCAGGTAATAGTACCATCTGTTGATATTGCATCAATGCCTTCTTGTATTCCAGTTAAAGTTTCCAGCCCATTATCATAGCATAATGCTGTTCCATCAATAGAAGCGTCTGTATCATATACTATATCCAAAGTTGGTCTTGGATTAACAGTGATTGTTATCGAAACGCTATTCTGACAACTATTCGCATCGTTAAAGGTGTATGTCACCACATGGTCGGTAGATACTCCCTCTTCGGTAGTACCAGCATTGGCTGCCGCCACCTGCAAATCGAAACTCACACTTCCTCCAGATGTTGTTGACAAGGCACTATTCCCTGTACTTACGCTCCACGAACCAGCAAAAGCAAAAGCTCCCTCCTGAACTCCCTGCAGGGTAATAGAACCTTCCTCATAACATACTGCAAAAGAATTTGCCTCAGCACTAGCGGCATCATCATCATAAAAAGTCCCATCATAAGAAATATCCAAAGAAGGTTGAGGATTTATGGTTATATCATAAATGATATAATCTCCACAACTCGTAGTTCCATCGGTATAGTTATATCTTACATATACGGTTGTCGCACTCCCTTCTCTTGTTTCTCCTACAGCAACAGCAACTGCCGCAGGATCAAAACTTGCAGTACCATTTCCATTATCTGTGAATCCACCAGTTACAGCCGATGTTGCACTTAATGCATCAGCATTGCTTGCATACATAGCAAATGAACCACCTGTAGAATTGACTCCATCAACTTTCGCCTGAAGCGAAAAGGAAGCCTCATCATAACAAATCTCCGTACCGTCAGCATTAGCACCTATCGAATTCCCCCCTGCTGCCGTTGCATATTCTATGGTTAAATCAGGAATAGGGAAAATTGTAACAGTAACGTTGGTATTATTATTAGCGGCAAACTCACTACTCTCACAACCATCTTCTTCGACAGTCACGTAATAATTTATCGTCTGATCTGTATTTCTATCTACCGTTGGGAATAAAGGATGATCTGTTGCCAAAATTTCAGAACCATCTGTACTTTGAGAAGTACTAATTAGACCTGTTGAAGAGCTACTAGAATACCAATTGAAAGTGGCAGTACCATTATAATCCGTTTCATTCGCAATAGTCAACGATGATATGGTAGCATCTGCACAGTACTCATAAACATTGTTTCCATTATTTCCATCTATGGTTGGAGGTGCAGGAATATCGTTGATTGTATAATCAAAGCTCAGTGCTGTACTCTCACAACCCGCAAAACTTGAACCTGACACTCCTTTATCAGTCACCTGAGTTACGAAATAGGTATAAACACCCGCTCCAGTATTAGATGGGGTGAAGTTCGATTGAAAAAGCTCATCCACTAAAGGAGTATCATCATTTGTGTTATTGCTATTCGCATCAAAAACCCATGTAAAACGCTCCCCTGCAGAATTAAGAACCTGGAAAGTTGGTATTGTAGCCCCATCACAGATGGTTGGAGTTCCATTAACCAATGTAGGTGTCTCAGGAATCGATCTGATCAATATAGTTAGTTCAAGAGGATCACTTTCGCCTCCTGGGAAATTTTCATCAGAACCAGTGACTCCAGAATCCTTATTTACTGTCACATAGAAGGTATAACTACCAACCTCTGGAGTTCCCGACATATTGGTACCTCCATCCGAACGAGTTTCATCCGTCAACAAATCTATAGGGTTGATATACTCTCCCTCTGCTCCAGTCAAATTGGTACTAGTCAGAGCATTGGTTCGGTTTAAAGCATCGGTTTCAGATCTATACCAAACATATTTCAAATTTGGCTCACTGTTATCACTTGAATTGTTAACTACCTGAATAGGCTGAACAGCATCACCATAACAATAATACAATTCCGTATCACCATTTATTTCAGTTGGTTCTGAAGGCTTATCCCAGGTATTAATCTGCAAGGTGGTAAAATCACTTTGACAACCATCAAAATCCCCACTTATTTCAATAGAGGTGGTCTGATTGACTAAGAAATAGCTTTGAACGTCACTTGGAATACCTGTCAATCCAAGCTCATTGGCAGCTGCTGAGGCGTCTCTAGTAGCCACAACCGAAATTTGGCTGAACTTATCTCCAGAACTATTAGAAATGAACCAATTGAAATTTTGCTCATAGGTAGCATCTACAGTAAAGCTGGTTGATGCGTCGAATGTGTTAGAGGCTGAAAGTACCCCGGCTTCATAGTTCAATACTTCGTTGGTACCACCAGTGTAAGTCCCCACATCGGATGGTCCTAACACAACAGGCGCACTTTCTAATGGGTAAATGGTAATATCAACCGCAGTCCTCACACTACTTTCACATCCACCAAAATCAGTAGTCAATCGGGATGATCCCAGCAAATTCGTAGTTTGAGATAAGTATGCAGTGGCAGAATAAGTTGCTGTCAATTCATAAAACCCACTGGCACCATCTGTTGGGGCTGTCCCCTGATCAGCCGTCAAGCTAGGTACTACGTCCCCATAAGTAACATCCGAACCATCTGCATTAGCAATTGATGCTCCTCCAGTACTTGCATCATACCAACTGTATCTTACATTATTAGTTTGTGGGGTTGAAATCTCATCGGTCGATGCAATTCTCGAATTTAAATCTACCTCACCTGAGCATGCATTCAGATCAGAAAGGGCTGTTGATAATACAGGTGCTACAGGATAATCATAAATCACTACATCTATTTGCTGCAAACTACTAGAACAGCCATCAAAGGTTCCATTTGTGTTTTTATTCTCTCTTTTTGCAAAATACAAAGTGTATGTACCTGCTGTTGGGCTGGTTGGAGATTCACCGAAGTAACTGAAAAATTCAGTCCCTGTGATAGTTGTATTTCCTGCCGCAGCAAAAATACCCTCGGAAGCACCATCACTTGCACCATCACCTCCTACATCAATTCCCAGACCGTCAATTACATTGACTCCATCTGAATCATACCAATCATAAAAGTCAGATCCGGCGGTAACGCTTGGAGATGAAATAACAATATCACTTATTGCTCCCTGACAATATTCAAAAGTATATACTCCTGAAACCACCTCAGCTCCTGTTGCACTCACATCCAATACAGGATTGGCAGGCGTACTATAGACCTCTACAGTCACTGTAGAAAAATCACTTTCACAACCATCAAATCCGGTCACGTCCGTATAGTGAGTTTGTGTGAAGTGGAAAACATGTGTACCCACTGCTGGGTTAATTGTACCGAAAAGGTCAAAGACGCTTGTCGATAATCCTGAAGCTGTTCCTGCTTCTTCATGCACGAGATTTCCTAACCCACCAAATCCATCATCCTCATACCATCTGACTTTTGTAGTAGCATTTTGACCTGAAACCGAAAATACTTCTAAATCATCTGGGTCACAATATTCGAGAACATAGTCATTTGTTGTTGGCTCATACCCCACACCCATTGTTGCTATATCCAAATCAGGCTTTGCTGGTACTGCATATATGGAAATAACTGCAGTGGCAGTGTTAGTACATCCCAAATTCACGGAATTATCACCTGGATCTTGTGCAGCAGATGAACTAACCTGAATTTGATAACTTGAACTAGTTCCTGACATGGCCAAAGAAGCACTAATTGATCCGTCCGCAATGGCTGAAAAATCCAAACTCGTATTGGAAACGGTAACATAGTTGGCCTCATTAAAAGTACCACTTCCCGGTGTAGTTTCTTTTACAATTCTGTATTGAGTAAATCCAATATTCGCGGAATTACCACCATGTGTGATAACTGCATCTAAAGTCTCATCAGCCGCATCTACACAAAAATCATCCGCCAAATTATTTTCCAAATCAATTGTAGGCAGATCGTAAACGATGAATTCCGTATTACCCAGAGGGTTTTTCTCAGACTCCGGCAGGGTAGCACCATCTTTCACGAAATACCTAACGATTCTAAAAGTCCCAGGGCCGCTGACAGTAGGATCAAATGACCAATTGGCAACCGACCAATCTGCAGAAGCAGGATTAGTAGCCGAACCTGCCCATGAAGCAGGTGGAGTTAGAGGATCATTAATAATTATTTCTGTAGCCCCAGAATTAAAGGCCTCCAATTCATAAAAATATACACCAGTCGGCTCAGTAGATGGATTGGGATCCACATTCATAGTGTTATTGATATATGCAGAAGACTCACAGAAATACTGAGAAAAAACATTGGCAAACAATGTTTCATCAGCATCTGACACACTAAAAGTTCGTGATACCTCAAACTCTTCTCCATCAGAATTTCTTGTTAAAGTATAAGATACCACATGGTTATTACTGATACCTGCCGCGCTAGGTCTAAATCGTACGGTCGCCAAAGAAGCATCTGCAACCCCAATATCTTCATTTACTAATCCTGGACCATCATAGTTACCAGAGTGTGCCCCTGAAGGAAAATCTGCAGAAATTAAAGTTCCCGTGTCATCATCATCAGTAAAGGCCGTAGTATTTGGGTTGAGCGTGATGCCAAATACAGCTATATCTACATCGGAAACGTCACTTATACAGCCATCACCATCGGTTTCCTGAACTTGAACTGTATATAGGGCACTATTGCTATTACTGAAGGTATTAGGAAAACTTCCAGTTGTATTCCAACCTGTTTCATCTACTGTAGCAGTATTACTTTGTGCAGCAGAGCCATCCAAATAAGTCCAATCGAAGGTACCTCCTGCTCCTGAAGCAGTCAGGTCAAAGGTGCCCGACAAATCAATTCTAAATTGGCCATTCGTTACATCCCCTGTTCCTGCCAAAGAAATTGAAGGGGCAGAAGGCCTTGCCTTACTCGCCACTGATCCCAAAACAAAGGCGGGATCACCAATGTTCGCTCCATAGATATTGGCAGTTCCCCCAAATCTGGTAAAAGTTGTCGTACTTGTCCCAGAAGTCTTAGCCTTAACCTCCAGCCCAGAAACTGTTAAGGTATTCAACTCACTCAAAGAGGCACTTGAAGCTGTAAACTCTAACTGTAAAATATCATTAGCAGGATAACTTACACTCGTTCCTGTAATTTGAGTACCGCTTGATGTAAGAGAACCAACAGATGTGTTAAACTCAAAATTAGCTGGTAACTTGATCAAATAATTAACTGCCGATCCTGCCTTAATATCATTCGCAATTCGCTCTGTTATTACTAAATCTACGGTTCCTGTATTACCCACCTCAGCTATTCCATCCAAACAAAGGTTAGTCCAAACAGGACTAGTTATAGAGACTCCTCCGGTTTGTACATTCAAAAAACTAAAAATTGAAGATTGGTTCAGCAAAGTTTCATCTTCAATTAGATAATATATATCATAAGTAGATTTTGCACTCAAGGTAAGATCAACAACAAAATCATTACCAATGTTATCCACATTGATAGATCCGTTGGCAGCTGCAGGAGCATCCGCTCCGTCAGTCCCTGCTTTTAATTGTGTTGCATTTGGTGCTGCAGCACCATCCAAAATCGCTACATAATAGAGCGTCCCTGTCTCATCAGAATTAAATGTCAATTCAATATTGGCATCCTCGGCAACACCTGTTTCCGTATCGAAAGAAGGAGCCGTATTGTCTATAGTATAGGTCTCCTCTGAAGAAATAGAGGTACCATCAAAATCATTACCTCCTAGGTCATCTATGTCTTGACCTGCAGCAAAATTAAGATCTAGCAAACCATCACCACCTACACCAGTAATATTCACGATGTACTCTTGAGCAGAATTCGGGGTTACACTTATGGCTCCTGTGGTAGCACTGCCAGCAATTTCGAAATCTGATCCATCAGCACTTACATTGGTTACATCCTTATTGAAAGTAACTGTAAAATTGACACTAGTTGCGTTGGTTCTTTCGGCAGCAGCTCCAGTTCGAATAATGGAAGATACTATAGGTGAAGAATTATCAATCCCGAAGGTAGCTGAAACTTCATTTGTACCTCCATTTAGGAAATTCCCTCCAAAATCAGGGATTCCAGAACCTATTAAGGTAATACCCAAAGTACCATCTCCTGCCACATTATTGACTGTAACCGTATATTCCGTACCTGAAACATCAGGAGTCAATATTATACTACCACTAAAGACAGCATTATCTGCAGTTAAATTATTAGAGCCAATCCCATTTATCGTTGCTCCCGATAGTTGTATTGAAATATCAGCCAAAGAAAACTCCGCATTATTTATTTTTTCATTGAATAACACATCAAAACTAACACTCGATGCAGTTGTCTGACTGACGGTACCTTCAGCAGCACTTGGAGCATTCCTTGTTAAGGTCACAGTTGGATTCGAGCTATCGTTATCTATTACTACACTACCCGTAGGTGCGCTGTTCCCACCATAATCTGCTATTTCATTATTGCTATTGGTATAAGTCACAGTTAAATCACCAACTGCTGTGGACAAATCACCACTGGTGGTAATCAAAATGTCCGTATCGAAACCAGTATCATCCACCTGTGACACCACCGTAAAACCAGTTCCCTCTCCATCCACAATAGTAAAATCTGTTGGGTTGGTTTCATTGCTTTGAACTACATCATCAAACGTCACTATTATCTCAGTTGTAGGGCTACCTCCCAATGCGGCAGAAGTAATTTGAGGAGCAGACTGATCATAATTTATTTTAACTCCACTAAATGAGGCAACACTGAGTGTATTGGTAGCATCATCTTCGATAGCTGTAGTACTAGGTGTAAAATCAAAAACTAAATCACCTACAGCTGATGAAAGATCGAATCCCGTTAATTCCAATTCCACATCACCAGTAACATTGTCAGTCAGGTCATTCGCAGCAGCAGGACTAAAATCAGTTCCCTCAGCATCGGTAATGGTAAATTCAGTAGCATCAGCAGCCACTAAATCAACTGCCTTATTAAAGTTCAAGGTAAACTCTGTAGAGCTAACTACGTCCACGCTGATAAGTACTAAGGCATCTACAGTATTAAAAGTCCAAGCTGTTCCTGTAAAATCAGAAACATAACTCAATTCTCCAGCACTAACAGCACTGGTATTATTAGGCAAATCAGAAAATGCACCATCATCCACATTGACCGTATAAGATCTTCCTCCAGTAGGGACCGTGGGCAATGTGATTGAAACCAAGCCATTTGCATCACAGCTCACTCTACTGATATCATCAGCATCAACAGTGATATACTGAAAAGGTGAAGTACTATATACTCCTATTTGTTTACCAGCTACACCAGAAACTTCTTCACTAAATTGTATTTGAATCACATCTGTCAAAGGATCCATAGTAGACCCTATCGTTGGGACTACATCTGTAGCTCCTGAAAGAACATAAGGTGCTGTGGTATCATAAACATCAATATCATTGGCAACAGCTGAAGTACCCAATGAGTTGCTTCCAGATTCACTACCTGTCGTTCCATCTGCATCAGCAACGGTTAGTACAGCATTTTCATTTTCATCATTGATATTCAAGGTAACCTCTACCTCGCCTGCAGTCAATGTAGCAGAAGTTAAGCTTAAACCGCTGGGGCCTGATAACGATAAAGAAGATGTTTCATCCAGATCTACACTACCATTGGCGTCTTGCGCTTGAATCGTGAAAACAATATCTTCAGTTTCTCTTTCGAAAGGTCCAGCTGCTTCAGGATTTCCAGAAGAAAAAATTAACCTGTCTCCTAATACTTCTATCAAGTTATCCTCACCCGACAACCCATTAGTTGCAGGGGATATACCGGCATAGTCTCCTGAGCTTGGCACTCCTCCAGGAGTGAAATTAGAACCGCCACCATTGGTAACTCCAGTAACAGCAATTGAAATAATATCATTATCGGTCACCACACTGTTAAAAGATGCACGAACCTCAAATCTAACTGAATCATTATCTGCAATATCAAAATCCTTGTTAATTCCTAACAACCCATTCAATACACTTTTAGACAAATCGAAATTGAATACATTGCTACCCTCGGTAGCCACATCAAATTCTCCCAACTCCACACCTGCAGCAAAATTCAAACTAGCATCAAAAGTATAAAGAGCGATTTGATCTATATTCTCATGATTGGTAACCGTAATTTCAAATGAAGTGATTGTTGTTGGATCCGTATCACTATCACTTTCCATGGCCACATTATCATATTGCCCACCATCTCTGACAGTGAATCGAGCCAACACGATATCTCCTGTACCATCACCATTAATGTCAGTTTCAGTGTATTGTGTATAATCTATTTTTTCTGGATAAGGAAAATCCGCATCTTCAACGACATCCGAACTAGCGTCTAATGCACTGAATTGAATCGTCTGATCAGAATATCCACTGATACTACTAGTGGCCTGAAGCCTCCAATTACCTCCTTTGCTCGCTTCTAATGCTGTCCAATTGATTACTCCATCGGTAAAGGCTACTGTAGTCAAGCCTATACCATCGGTGGTGCTTAAACTTGACCCACCAGGTTTGGTACTAGCGATCAAATCAACTGTCTCCGCAAAATCAACATCTACATTACCCAAGGCGTCTTGAGCCTGCAACTCTAAAGAAAAATCTGTAGCGGTAAAAACCGAAAAGGTAGCTGCATCTTGTGGATCACCACCGTTTATGTCGGTGAAGACAATATCAGAAGCTGTCACTTCAATCTGGTTCTCAGTACTTGTGTTTGTATCAACCAAATCTGATCCCCCAACAAAAGTAGCATCCATTCCTGATCCAGATCCTGATACAACTATCGTACTTACATCTAGGGTTACTTCTAAGGACTGATTGTCTACTACTGTCCCGTCTGTAACCAAAGTCACATAGATACTAAAATCTACCGTACCTTCATCAGTGGCAGTCAAGGTCAGAGAACTAAATGAAATACTTCCTGCTGTCAAAGTCCCTTCTGCCAATTCACTCCCGGCTGAATATAGCGCTACCTTATTGATGTTGTCTGGATTAGATATCGAGATATCAAAATCTGTAATAATTGTCCCTATTCCATCAGAATCTGTGTTATCTGCTCCACCATCGCGTAAGGTAAATCGAGCGATTTCCAATTCATCACCTGTACTTGACAAATCTATATCTGTCGCATCATAGGTCGTCGGATCAAAATCCGATTGCTTTGTTAAGCTTGCCACTACGATGTCTGACTCACTATCTGGGGCGGTAATATCAAAAGTGCTACTCGTATATGGACCACCTACTATATTGGTTGCTGCTGCTGCGGTCAACTGTAGGGTACTTCCTGTAGCTGTGTGTATAATGTCAAAGGTCGCTACTCCTGAAATTGGAGTGACTGTCTGTGGTGTGGAATTCAGTGTGCCTGTGGATGTGATACTCAAATCTCCTGATACTGCAGTATTATCCGTATCTACGTTCCCATTTGCATCTACTATAGATACCGCTACGCTGGGACTCATGCTTGCATATTGGGTAGCACTGCTTGCGTCCTGACTAAATTCAAGAGCTGTTGCTGTCACTTCAATCTGGTTCTCAGTACTTGTGTTTGTATCAACCAAATCTGATCCCCCAACAAAAGTGGCATCCATTCCTGATCCAGATCCTGATACAACTATCGTACTTACATCTAGAGTTACTTCTAAGGACTGATTGTCTACTACTGTCCCGTCTGTAACCAAAGTCACATAGATACTAAAATCTACCGTACCTTCATCAGTGGCAGTCAAGGTCAGAGAACTAAATGAAATACTTCCTGCTGTCAAAGTCCCTTCTGCCAATTCACTCCCGGCTGAATATAGCGCTACCTTATTGATGTTGTCTGGATTAGATATCGAGATATCAAAATCTGTAATAATTGTCCCTATTCCATCAGAATCTGTGTTATCTGCTCCACCATCGCGTAAGGTAAATCGAGCGATTTCCAATTCATCACCCGTACTTGACAAATCTATATCTGTCGCATCATAGGTCGTCGGATCAAAATCCGATTGCTTTGTTAAGCTTGCCACTACGATGTCTGACTCACTATCTGGGGCGGTAATATCAAAAGTGCTACTCGTATATGGACCACCTACTATATTGGTTGCTGCTGCTGCGGTCAACTGTAGGGTACTTCCTGTAGCTGTGTGTATAATGTCAAAGGTCGCTACTCCTGAAATTGGAGTGACTGTCTGTGGTGTGGAATTCAGTGTGCCTGTGGATGTGATACTCAAATCTCCTGATACTGCAGTATTATCCGTATCTACGTTCCCATTTGCATCTACTATAGATACCGCTACGCTGGGACTCATGCTTGCATATTGGGTAGCACTGCTTGCGTCCTGACTAAATTCAAGAGCTGTTGCTGTCACTTCAATCTGGTTCTCAGTACTTGTGTTTGTATCAACCAAATCTGATCCCCCAACAAAAGTGGCATCCATTCCTGATCCAGATCCTGATACAACTATCGTACTTACATCTAGAGTTACTTCTAAGGACTGATTGTCTACTACTGTCCCGTCTGTAACCAAAGTCACATAGATACTAAAATCTACCGTACCTTCATCAGTGGCAGTCAAGGTCAGAGAACTAAATGAAATACTTCCTGCTGTCAAAGTCCCTTCTGCCAATTCACTCCCGGCTGAATATAGCGCTACCTTATTGATGTTGTCTGGATTAGATATCGAGATATCAAAATCTGTAATAATTGTCCCTATTCCATCAGAATCTGTGTTATCTGCTCCACCATCGCGTAAGGTAAATCGAGCGATTTCCAATTCATCACCTGTACTTGACAAATCTATATCTGTCGCATCATAGGTCGTCGGATCAAAATCCGATTGCTTTGTTAAGCTTGCCACTACGATGTCTGACTCACTATCTGGGGCGGTAATATCAAAAGTGCTACTCGTATATGGACCACCTACTATATTGGTTGCTGCTGCTGCGGTCAACTGTAGGGTACTTCCTGTAGCTGTGTGTATAATGTCAAAGGTCGATACTCCTGAAATTGGAGTGACTGTCTGTGGTGTGGAATTCAGTGTGCCTGTGGATGTGATACTCAAATCTCCTGATACTGCAGTATTATCCGTATCTACGTTCCCATTTGCATCTACTATAGATACCGCTACGCTGGGTGACATAGAAACATTCGGAGGGGCATTCGATACATCTTGACTAAAACTCAAAGCTGAAGCCACTACTTCAATTTGATTTTCTGTACTGGAATTCGAATCTACTAAATCAGCTCCTCCCAAGAATGCTGCACTTAAGTTTGTACCAGTACCAGATGCTGTTACAGTACTGACATCTACAGTAACTTCTAAAGACTGATTATCCACAACTGTACCATCAGTAATCAAGGTAACATAAATACTAAAATCCACACTCCCATCGTCAGGAGCAGTCAGTGTTAAAGTATTAAATGAAATAATTCCACTGGATAAAGTCCCTTCTGCCAATTCACTCCCGGCTGAATATAGCGCTACCTTATTGATGTTGTCTGGATTAGATATCGAGATATCAAAATCTGTAATGATTGTCCCCAATCCATCTGCATCTGGAGCTGTAGAACCGCCATCTCTTATAGTAAATCGAGCGATTTCCAATTCATCACCAGTACTTGACAAATCTATATCTGTCGCAACAAAAGAAGTTGGATCAAAATCTGATTCCTTTAAAAAACTGGCTACTACTATATCAGAGTCTTGAGCAAAACCAATAAATCCAACCGAACATAAAAAAACAACAAGCAAAAACTGTTTCATAAAACCATAGCTATTTTTTCCGAAGATGCGATCATTAGACTTACTCATTGTCATTTCGTCTTTATCCATTAAATCAAAAGGTGAATTGTCACTCAGTCTAGATTTGTCAGTTTCTCCCATCTTCTTTCTTATCATTTCAATATCCTTGCTGGCAGATATATGATTAATTCCTTCCATTCTAAAATTGTAACACCTCGTAGTATTACTTAAACTCCCCACGGAAATTGGTTTTAAATAGCGACATCATAGTAGTCGAACCAAAATCCACAGTGGCACCAATTACTAACGCACCATCAGGTCTCAATAGTATAGCATTGGCTTGATCATTATCTTCACTTCCCATGATCCTGAAATTCTCAGTATCTAAAGTTCCAAATGCATCCATTCTAAACACTACTATCTCATTCTCCTTAAATTCACCACTGCTTGTAGTATAACTATCCAGTTGCCCAGCGACATAAATAGCTCCACTAGGCAGTCTAACCAAATCCATACCCCTGCTTCCATTCGCATCTATACCCATTTCAGAAACCACATCTATCTTCAATTCATCAGTTGGTCTTTTTGGTAGAGTTTGATTGATTCTCGCGAAAAAGGTCTGTTTGGCTTGCTCTGTTCCTGAAGCTCCTGTTAATAAAAGTGTCCCATTGGCCGCTACAAAATTGGTAGCTTCATCTTGATCCGTAGTTCCATAAAACTCACTGTTTAGAACTACCCCACTTTGTGAATTGAATTCTTGAATAAAAACATCACGCAGTCCGTAACCTAGCGGGCTTCCTAATGGGATTGTACTAGTTGACAGACTGAAATATCGTCCCTCATCTTCTAACAATTTCACCCCCCTATCTTCCAATCGTAATCCTGAAATATCAATCCAGCTTGGGTTTTCGGAGGCCGTTTGCATATCCCCAGTATTAGGAATACTCATCAAAAAGATACTACTAGGATCATTAAGGTAAGTGGCGTCACTCCATGTTTCAGTACTTCCAAGGATGATGAATTCATCGTCCATCTCATTCCATAACACATCAGCCCCAGAGGTGGAAACAAATCCTCTATCTTCCAAACTAGTAGCTGGTCTATTGTCTTCATATTGATAAATCAATTGCTCATTGACAGCCCCAGATGCTACATCGATATTGAGCATAAAAATGCTAAGTGTGTCTGAAATATTGCTTGTACCAATGGCCAAAAAACTCTGGTCATTATTAATCAAACGAATCGAACTGGGTATATCCTCACTAAATGCCCTATTAGCATTACCATGATCGTAACCATACTTCTGTTGCCAAATACCATTACCGGCCGAATCCGTTTTTACAATATAAAAATCAACATCTCCTGATTCCGTATTGTTGGTTTGTCCTAAAATGATGAACTCTGAAGATGAGGTTTGAACCATATCTATCAAATGTTCATTACCCGTACTCCCAAAATATTTAATGAATACTTCACTAGGATCTAAACTACTAGGATCCTCTTGTGCACAAGAAAAAAACAAGGCACAAAAAACTACCAAAAGGGTATATTTCCACATTTGCTTAATCATTTCTTTGCTTTTTTCTTTTCAACTTTTCCAACTTCGAATCAGAATACTTCTTGGGGTTATAGAAGGAATGAATGAATCCAACAGATACTGCAATACTATTTAATACCTTATCATCATCAACATGCCCAATACTCCAATTGAAATCATCTGAAGCATATCGATTTTCCCCATCTACGAAATTAGCTCCTCCCATATAGTACCCAGCCTCAATGAACAGACTATTGGTTCTCTTAACAGTATATTTCAATCCAATTCCCCCATACAATGACCAATTGGTAGTATTTCGCATATCGTATTGAGTTAAATCCAAACCAGTCACAAACTTGGTACCCAAACCAGACCTACTTCCAGTCATACTTGAAGCCACTAAAAAATCATAAGAACCGCCAGCTGTGACATATGGAACATAATTACCTAATGGAATATTATATCGAAGCAATAGAGGTACTTTTATCCAGCTCTGGCTTTCAGACAAGGAGACTTCAAATGAACCTGTGTTGTACTCAATTTCAGGATCATTATCCAGACCATTACTAATTAGCTGATATTCCAATTCATAATTATTAGTCACAAACTGTCCTCTCAAAATGATCTCGAGGTTTTTGATTATCATATATTCCAATGTAAGTCCAAATTGAGTACCAAAGGCGGTACCGAACTCTTTGGAAACCTGACTTCCGGTAGGATCGAAATCAAAACCATTATTGGCTTGATTGAAACCTCCATAGGACTGAAGAGAGCTCACTGAACTCATATTCATCCCAAGAAATCCCCCCAAACGAAAAATAGGTTTGGACCTATATTTAGAAAACAATATTCTTAATTCTGCAGGATCATTCGGGTCATTGTCTGGGTGCTCAGGATCTACTTGCAGCAAATGAACCACTGCATCTTCGGCATCAGGCTCATTATCCATAAATAAATATACCAAGGCCAAAAGACGATAGGCTCTGATCTTTTCCTCTTTGGAAAAACCCTCTTTAGAAGTCAGACAGGTTCCTTCATTTAGTTTTTTGGTCACCTCATAGAGTCTTCCTGCTTCATACAGATCTTCTGCTTCACTGATTTTCTGCGTACAGTTACTCTGAGCAAAAGAGACCTGAGCCAGTCCCACCAAACATATAAGTAAGAGTAAATTTCTTTTCAAGCTGAGTTTAGTTTAAGTATTATTCGATTTCTTCTCGTTTCGGCAAGCCTTCGCAAGTGTATTCGTATTCTATATCTTCCCCTACATAGGCATTCCAGGTTGTATTACTCAAGTTTTCGTCAACCTCCTTGAATTCACAGATTTTCTCTGCCATTTCATCCGGTTGTGTAGGCCAAAGACGAATAATGCCATTACCAGCTCCGGTCATTAGGTGCTCCCCATCGGGAGCAAATTTTACAGACCAAACCCAGCCTTTGCTACCAATGTTGTCCAGACTTTCGTGATCATCAAGGCTGATTGGTAAATCATTAGGATACTCCATAACCCACAACTTGGCAGTCCCATCTAGCGACGATGAGGCCAACAATGAGTTATCCTTATTAAAGTCTAATTCAGTAATCGTGGCATTGTGTCCAGTCAATTTTTTGATCGTTTTGCTTTCAATCAAATCCCATAAGACTATATCTCCTCCTTCATCTCCAAAAGCCAGTTCACTTCCATCCTCGCTGAAAGTCACTGCACTTACCGATTCACCTTGCTGAACATACAAGGATGATTCCTCATAATTATTTTGAATGTCCCAAATGAAAACGCTTCCCGATTCGCTACCGCCAGCTAGATATCTACCGTCAGGGCTTATGGCAAGAGATTTAACTCTAGAAGTCACTCTGGCAATATCAGCACTCTTATTGAAATCATATAACCTGACCACTTTATCACTCGAGGTATAGATAAAACCACTATTATCCTTTAAGAAAATTAAATCGAAGACGACTCCATTGTGATCCGAAATCTCCTTTGGTAATCCATTCTTATCCTTCAAATTGTATAAAAGAATTTGATCGATGTCTGTACCCACTGCCAACCATTTTTCATCAGAACTGATATCAACTACACGATTCACCTGATTGTCATTTAGGAGCTCTGTACTACTTCTTGTAGCCAAATCCCACGACAATATTCTGCCATCACTACCAGCGGTAAACATTTTCTTTCCATCCTTAGCATATCTGATCGATCTTACGGCTTCTGTATGACCTTCATAGTGATTGAATTTCGATGAATCGCCACCTGTCAAGGCCTTAGTTGCATAATAGACCCCGGCATATACATCAGGATTATAATCCTTCTTAGAATACTTCTCATCAAACTTCCAGGCCTGCCTGGCGATCAAGGCTTGCTGCTCCACATCATCGTCAATATTCTGAGACTTGATGGCCATAGAGTTGGCAATCGCCTGATAACGCAGCTCCAGAGCAGCTTGTTTCTGCTGATTGGCAATTTCTGCATTCCTATCTGCATCAATTTTAGCTAACCTAGCCTCCTCTGCACTTCTTCTTGCCTCAGCAGCACTTCTATTAGCCTCATTTTGTGCCTCAACCGCTTTTTGTCTTTGGGTTTCAGCAATAGATCTCTGTTCTTCCGCTTTCCTTTGTTCATCTAAAGCTTTCTGAGCAGCCTCCTCCGCCCTTCTGGCTTCAATTCTCGCTTCTGCAGCTTTTTGAGTTGCCTTTAATTCCTGCTCCTCCGCCTTTTTCTGGTTTTCTTCTGCCAGTTTCAAGTTCGCAAGTGCCCTAGCACTCTGCTTATCTGCTTCTGCAGCCTGAATTTGCGCCATTACCACGAAAAAGATACAGACCAACATGGCCACACCTAAAACGACTGCCACCAATCGCGATCTCTGAAGGGCCCTTTTTTGTAGAAGCTCTTTGTTTCTTTGCTCTGTCTCGTATGCTTTCTTACTGGTTTCGAGAAAAACCATGGTTCTCTCGAAGGCTGGGTCATATCTCTGTCCCCAGACCAAGGTGGGTTTATTTTCTTCCTCCCAGTTTAAAGCCAACTGCAAATCAGGCATTTTCCAAAGCCCAGCTCGTCCTAATTGAAACCTCTCGGCAGATTCCGCCAATTTCAAATACATTTCGGCCGAACGAGATTCTTCATCCAACCATGATTTCAATCTAGTCCAAATCCTCATCAAGGATTCGTGAGAAATATCAATTACCGTATCCGTTTCTAACCTTACACCGTGGGGAGGCATCAGTAGGTTTCTTCCCGGTTCACGGAACTTATCTACAACTCTACCTACTTCCTCTTCATTTACACCTGCTATCGAGGCAATTGTCCCTACCTTGGTTGGGCGTCTGATACCAGAGGATTCTGTGCCACGCTCAGTCAAAGCCTTAAACATGGATTCACAAATCTGCTGTTCGCGTTTGGATAGAGAATCAAAAGCTTCATTCGCGTGCTGAGAAAGAGCCTCACGAAGGGTACCTATGGCATTGTAATGCTTGAGGTCCATAGGCTCACCTTCCCTTTTGTGTTCTTTCCAGAACTGCCAGGTTCTCATCAACGCATGTTGAAGAATAGGCAGTTGGTCAGGGTTATCTCCTACATCATTGAGCAACTGCTGTGTCAACCGAGGTGCAATTTTACCTCCACCTACTGCCACAGGACCTTCTATTGCCAGTCGCTTCTGATCTCTCGTCATTTGAGGAATCAAATAGTGACTATCGTTGATCATCTGAGTCAGCTCTGGGAATTGTGCACAATCCCCAATAAAGTCAGAACGCATAGTCAATGCCACATAAATCGGCGCATCGTACTGATGAACCGCCTCGAGCAATAAGTTCACAAAGGCCGAAGACTCATCCAGATCAGAGGATAAGGTTTCTAATTTTTTATATCTGAAAAGCTCTTCAAACTGGTCAACCAGGATTAGAACATTTTCATTTTCAGAAGATTTTAGTTGTTTAACAGCTTCAATCAAGCCAAGAGAACTACTACGAAGTACAGTAGAAGTAATGGTTTTTCGAATCAGCTTTTCTTCATCATCAATACTGTTATACTGCTCATCCTTGAGCAAAAGTGACTCAGCCAGATTATCAATAGGGCCTCCACCCGGTCTTGTTACGACTATTCTCCAGTTGGATCCCGCCTGGGTCATGAACCCACCATAGAGAGTTGGGATCAGGCCACAATACATAAGAGAGGATTTACCACTACCAGACGCTCCCAGAATACCGACGAACTTGTTTTCGGACAACTTCATCAGGACTTCATCACTTTGTCCTTCTCTTCCAAAGAACAGATGACTCTCCTCTATCCCAAATGGACGTAGACCTGGGAATGGATCAACGAAATCCGTTATATCCGCCTGTCTTTGGTCATTCGATATCAATTCTTTCTCGCTCATCTTAATTTTTCAGTTTGGTCAAGAATGGTTCTAAATGCTCTGGAGCAAAACTCTCTCCTCCGAGCACCATCGTTCTGGTCAGTTGAATATTTTGATTTTGCAATTTGGATTTATCCTCAGCAAAAATCGCAGTAGCACGCATAGGTTTGGTTCTACCAAAGCCAGGTGCCTTTAATAAATCTTGTAATTTCGTTCTAATCCAGTCTTCTGAGGACTTTCCAAAGTAGATCAAAGAAGCATCACATCTTCGCAAATTCTCCTGATGCAAATACCTTAGATCCATTAATTCTCCGCTGAACATGCTGGTCACTACATTATAGCCTTTTCTTTTCAGAAAATCAGCCATAGGTTCTGAAGCCTTCAAATCCAACTGATCGCAGATCAAGTAGATGATATTACCTTCATCAGGTAATTGATTATCCTGCTGAACTTCTTTGGCTTTGAACCGGCCTCCCGTTACTAGCTCCTCTCTGATAATTGATTTCAATTCCTGAAGTGGAATCTGGAGTACTTCTGCCTCATCTAGGGTAGCGGCATCAGTTTTTAGATCCTCAATAAAAATCTTTTGTCTTTCACTTACATTTTTCAAATCAGGCGAAAGCCATATCAAACGACTGAATTTATCTGATGTCTCTCCACTTTTGTTCTTTTCATGCATGAGCATGGTATAGTCAGAAGCAATTTTGTTTTGAATATCTACGACAGACAATTCTGAGCCCCTCGGTGAGTAACCATAGTCCTCACCAATCAAGTGGATGGAAATGCAGCACGATTCTAAATCTTTTTTCACGACAGACTCCAAGGCATGTATCTCCTTGGGTAACGACTGATCAGGCAATACCTTATATCCGTGTCTAATTAATTCTCTTTTGACTATATCCCTTTGGATGATCATATCAACCCCAGAATTAGCCAAGTAGATGGTTTTATCTCTGGGAAATTCAGCCGCCGGAGCAGGGTTTGAAGTTGTGAATTCTTTTAGCTTTTTCTGAATTTGATGAATATCATAGGCCATATCGACCATTTTCATCCAATAACTTCTTTCCGCCTCGTTACCAAAGAACCTGCGGAATTCCTGCGGCTCCCCAGTTAACGAATCAATTTGGTAGAAGTCGTAGGATAAAATATCCGAATAATCTGGAAGGTATTCATCCACATCGATCGGGAATTTGATCACTTTAAACAGACGAGACAGCCCGTCCATCTGCAAGGTATTGTTCTCTCTGGCAGAACTAGCGAATAGATTGACACCATTGATAAGCGTAGGATTGCTCAAGAAATTCTTTGATAATATCGGGACCAGAACAGAGCTGTTATTATAGAGATCAATATGACTATCTCCCTCATTCACTAGCTTAATAACTACCGGCTTTCCTGAAACCTGTTCTACCAGAGTACTCAAGAACCGGTAAAAATTGGTTACCCATCCTTTACCATCCCCTCCGATCGGATCATCATCCCGGGTGTGATAAGCTAGCAATATTTCATGTTCAAAATTCATTCAAAAAATCCTTTACAGGTGTAATATCAATTGAAAATCGATTCGACTTCTTCTTCTATTTCACTTTCGTTTACAATCGTCAAGATTCCATCTACCATTTCCACATTTCTAGAAACCGCATCATACAATTCATCCTTACCAATCGTCAGTAGTAAACACTCTGTCTCTGTGGTAAGATTATAACTATATAAATCTGACGTCAAAATCATCTTATGACCTACTATTCCTTTTTCCTCTACAATTCGACTGGTTCCATCCTCATAATCTACCCTCAATTGTCCTTTCAAAACAATGTATACAGGTGAACCACCCGAATCTCCAATCTCTGCAATTGTCGTCTGTGCACCTACTTTAATCTCCTCAAATCTCTTACACAAGTCCAACAATATCACTCCGGGTATTCTTTCAAAAACAGTTATCTGCTTCAATAGAATAGCCCTTTCAACAATCAACAATTTCTGATGAAAATCTTCATCTTCATTCTTGAAAACCGGAGGAACGATATCTTTATCCAATCGCTTCTTCAACGAAGGTCTTAGTCTTTTGGTGTGATACTGATAAGCGTCCTGATCCAACTTGTACATGGTCGCTGCAGCGGTCTGCACCATGATATAATCAGGATTGAACAAATTGGCAATCAAATCATTCGTCACTATTCTACCTCTCAGTTGGGCATACTTATACAAAGCGAGACACTTAGTATACTTGTTGATATTATTATAATCTCTATTCACTACCTGCAATAGCAAGTCACCATAGTCCTCAAAACTTTCAGGTGGGAAATAGTTATTTAACTTCTTCAGCTTCTCATCTACTGGGATGTCGTCCAACACTGCCGCTAATTTCGGACGAAGGTTTTCATCCACGAAAATGTCAAGCATCTCAATTCCAAAAGACACACTATCCGTGGTTCCCAGGTCTATGTTGTCACGAACGAGTTTGATACTCTGAGCATCATAGATCATCGATAACAACATAAAGATGTGATCATAATTCTTCTTATTTTCTTCATCAAATGCCTGATGAATCATACGGTCGAAATAATCGTCTCTTGGGATCTCTTCTACTGCCTTAATGTTCCAGGCCAAGTCACTGATGCTGCTTTCAATAGCCAATCTGATTCTCGCTGCTTGAAAGTCCTTCGCTTCAAAACCAATGTAACTCAATGAAAGTAACAGCTCAGAAATAATATTTTTATCAGGAAATTCAATCTTCTTCCAAAGCATTTCTATGGCTGTACGTCCACCAATTTTCCCCATGATCTGAATGATTCGCACCATCGAGTCGATATGCTGACCGGTTTTGTAAAAAGCCGAATCTATGGCGTAAAAAACAGTCTCACCAGAAGCAATAAGTGCTGAATCTGCATAGTTACTATAGGCAGGAATATGTAGATTTTCTATCAGCACATTCCAAAATTCAGGTCTTTTGAGTTTACCTGCTGTAGTGATAGCTGCACGTCTAACCGCAGGGTTGATATCACGTAGCAATTCAGTCAAAAAAGGAATGAATTTATCGTCTTCCAGCTTAGCCAAAGCACGCGCCGCATAGATACGATCCTCTATATCGGTAGACCTCACAAGTTTTTTGATCCCCAATTCAGTCAATTCAAAATCCTCTAACTCATGGAGTACTTCTATTGTATCAGCTGCAACAACTCTTACCTCAGGATCTTCTTCTTTCTTAATTTCTCTTTCGAGAATATCTAAAGTATCAAAACTCTTTAAGTATCCAAGTCTACCATAAGCGTATAGTCTCAATTCTTTATGTTCAGATCTAATGAAATCCAATAGAGCATAGTCCAAAATGATTGGTTCCATTTTCTCCATTAATTTAAGGGCATTCAATGCCCTATCTGGATTCCTACGTAGAAGTTCTTTTTTGATAATGTTGATGGTGCTTCTTTCATTCTTAGTGCCTGCACCTTTCAACTTCAGCTTTTGATCTTCCAAAGTCAATTGAAGCTGAGCCTTGTATTCGGAATACAATCTACCTGCGTAATAAATAATACAAACAGCTAGTACCAAAATAAAGTATGCATAATGGATCAACTCAAAGAAGGCCAAAAGTCCCATTGCGATCTGCAATCCACCTGCAACCAAAATCGCAATTTGATTTACTACCCCTTCAATTCTAGATTGAATATCAAATCGAATCTTTACATCAAATGGCAGGAAGAATAGCTTAAAGGCAGGATTTTCAAGGGCATCCTTCAAGGATGAAGTGAATACCTTACCCACCACCAGGAAAATAAAGAAGAAAAGGAATTCCTCCGTTTTCTCCTCATAACCAAACATATGACCAGAAAAAATCGCTCCGATCGTAAATAGCGCCAGTACCAAAGGCATTACCATCAATGATACCCTTAAACCGAACCGGCCAATGATAATATCATTGATAAAACTTTGAATGATGAAACTCAATACCATGACAGCACCATTGGCAAATGACAAAAAATCTCTTAATTCTGAGTCGTCACCCGTCGTTTTGTCTACTGGATAGAATATTTCGGTTGCAGAGATATAAACGTAATTGGCAAATACAGCTGAGCCCATTGAGAAAATCATAAACAAGCAAAGCATCCTCATATACTTATCCTCAATCAAGTCTCGATAAGTAATCTTCCTGACCTGTATGTTCTCGTCAACCCTTACTTTCGTAGTAGAATCAAGATTGTAATTTTTAACGATCACTATGGTCAATATCAATACGCCAAAAGAGGAGAAAGATGAAATGAACAATAAATCATACGTTTCATCAATCAAATTAAGATTTGTCAAAACTGGGATAGAAAAGAAGGCTATCATGGTAGCAGTCAATTGACCAGTATCAATACCCCCAATGGTCCTCTTGGCTTGCTTCAAATCGAAGATCCTACCAAAAATCCCCCAGAACCCCAATAAAGTAATAGCAGAAACAGGCCCAATCATGACAAACAGGATAAAGGGTAAAATTTGGAATCCTTCATCGAGCTGATTATACTCGAAATACCAGAAAGCTACTCTGAGCAGAGCAATAAATAAGAAAATCAGAAAGGCGTTCGAAACCACCAAAGTAGAAAAATTGGCCCTCTTCTGAATATATACGTATAAAGCGGTAGTAAATATACCCAAAGCACCCGCTACGAAAAACGCTACATCCAGATGAGCTTCTCCTAAAGTCGCGATAAATAGGGTCTCCGCCCCTACCTGATAGGTTGCCAAAAAGACACCCATAAAGAAGCCTTTACCTAATAGTAAAAGCATTGTTTTTTCTTCTCCGGGTTTACCTCCAAGAAAGGCTAAGAATGATTGAAGCACAGTTTAGAATAAAAATTTAAATATTCTTCTAAATAAAATCTAGAACACAGACCAAGCTTTTTCTAAAAACAAATTAGACTTTTCCAAGAACTCATAACCACCCTTCAACCTCAAACATCATCCAGAAAAACGCACAGGTGGAATGATGAACACTTGGATTCAAGCCAATAGCCAGTTATCCAATTATCAAACATAAAGAAAAAAAATAGGATACTTGCAATGGTCTGCTGCAGAACCTTTCATGAAATAATCTTTCATTTCATATTTATCGAGACATCTAAGAATGATACAAATCATACCTAGTATAGTACCAATATTGCATTATTATAAGATTCAAAAAATGTAAAAAATAGGCTATCAGAGATTCATCCAAAGCCTTTACCTTTGTCTTAACATTAAACCCAAAATTAAGACTAAATGCTACAATTTGGAATCCATCCGGAAAGCTACGGCTTGGCCCATTCCGGAATCCTAAAAGCAGCGGAGGTGCATTGGAACCTATCGCCTGCTGAACTCATCGAAAAAGCCATCATCAACAAAGAGGGAAGTTTAACTAGCACGGGTGCACTGATGTGCGATACCGGAAAATTCACTGGCCGATCTCCAAAGGATCGATTCATTGTAAAAGATGAAGAGACGAGTGAAAATATCTGGTGGAACGACATCAACATCCCTTTTTCGGAAGAGAACTTTGATAAGCTTCACAAAAAGATGCTCAATTTCCTGCAGGATAAAACCATATATGCCAGAGATGCTTATGCAGGAGCTGACAAGACTTATAGATTAAACCTTAGGGTCATCAATACCCAGGCCTGGCACAACCTTTTCTGCTTCAACATGTTCTTGAGGCCAGAGGCTTATAAGCTGAAGGATTTCAAACCGAATTTCACGATCATCTGTGTACCTGAATTTGAGGCTGATCCAGAAACAGATGGAACCAGAAGTGCCAATTTCGCCATCATCAACATGAAAAAGAGGATGATATTGATTGGGGGCACGGCCTATGCTGGAGAAATGAAAAAAGGGATCTTCTCCGTCTTAAACTATCTACTTCCTGTCAAGGAGAAGGTGCTCTCCATGCACTGTTCTGCCAATATGGGTCTTGAAAAGAAAGATACGGCTATCTTTTTCGGTCTATCTGGTACGGGAAAAACCACCTTGTCTGCTGACCCTAATAGAGACTTAATAGGAGATGACGAGCACGGATGGACGGAAAACAATGTTTTCAATTTTGAAGGCGGATGCTATGCCAAAGTGATTGATTTGACAGAAAAGAATGAGCCAGATATTTTCAGGGCTATAAAATTTGGTGCTATCGTAGAAAACACCCGCTACTTTGAAAACACCAGACAGGTCGATTATGAAAATGTAAGTGTTACAGAAAACACAAGAACCGCTTATCCGATTCATCACATTAATAATGCTGCCAACCCATCTATTGGTGGGATACCACGCAATATTTTCTTTCTGACTTGTGATGCTTTTGGTGTGATCCCTCCTATTTCAAAAATGAGCAAGGGACAGGCCATGTACCATTTTATTTCCGGATATACTGCCAAGGTAGCAGGAACAGAAGCAGGAGTTACTGAACCGCAAACCGCCTTTAGTGCGTGTTTTGGAGCACCTTTTTTACCCTTACATCCAACCCAATACGCCGAAATGCTCGGCAAGAAGATGGAAGAAAATGAGGTCAATGTTTGGTTGATTAACACGGGATGGACCGGAGGACCCTACGGTATAGGATCTAGAATCAAACTGAAATACACAAGAGCCATGATCTCTGCAGCGCTCAATGGCACATTGGAGAATGTGGGCTACAGAACACACTCCATCTATGGTGTCCAGATACCTATGACTTGTCCGGATGTTCCTTCGAGCGTATTGAGCCCTCGTGAGACCTGGAAAAATGATGATGGCTACTATGCCAAGGCCAATGATCTGGCCAATCGATTCAGAGAAAACTTCAAGAAGTTTGAGGAGTTTGCTAACGAAGAGATCATGTCAGGTCAACCAGTCCCAAATTTGAATTACAAGGACAGATAAATATCAATGAAGGCGGTCTTCGGACCGCCTTTCTCTTTACATGATCATCCCTACGATCGTGGCTGACATCAGTGAGGCCAAAGTACCAGCAACCAGGGCTTTGAATCCTAATTCCGAAAGTACTACTTTTTGACCAGGCGCCAATCCTCCAATCCCTCCAATTTGAATTCCAATCGAAGCAAAATTGGCAAAACCACAAAGCATGTAGGTAGACATGATGATGGATTTTTTCTGTGCAAAGGCCCCAACACCCTTGAGGTTTGCCAGACTTTCATATCCAACAAATTCGCTAGCGATGATCTTTTCTCCTAGTAATCGTCCTACCAAAGTGATATCTTCAGTAGCCACTCCTATCAACCACATCAAAGGTGCAAAAAGATAGCCTAATATAAACTCGAGTGACAAGGCATCATAGTTCCCATTAGAAAAAGAGGCGATGCTTTGATTCAGGTCTGTAAAATCCCCTACTTTGAAAAGTACAAAGTTGATCATCGCAAGAAAAGCAAAAAACACCAACAACATCGCACCTACATTCAGCGCCAACTTCAATCCTTCTGTGGTTCCATTAGACAAGGCATCTAGGAAATTAGACCCCACGTTCATATTACTGATTTTAACCTGAGAATCAATATTGTCTGTTTGAGGAAAAATGATCTTGGAAATGATCACAGCTCCAGGGGCTGCCATGATGGATGCAGCCAAAAGATGTTTGGCAAACTCTAATCGTTGGACAGGATCATCACCTCCCAAAAATCCGATGTATGCAGCTAACACCCCACCTGCTACGGTCGCCATGCCTCCAGTCATTACCAGCAGAATCTCCGATCGATTCATATTATCCAGATAGCCCTTGATCAAGAGCGGGGCTTCTGTCTGACCCAGAAAAATATTCCCTGCTACACTTAGACTTTCTGCTCCGCTGAGTTTCAGCGCTTTGCTGAGCAACCACGCCAAGGCATAAACCACTTTCTGAATAATACCTAAATAAAAGAGCACGCTGGTAATCGCAGAGAAGAAAATAATAGTGGGTAGAATTTGAAGGGCAAAAACATAACCTGTAGAACCAATATCCATCAATTTTCCAAAGAGAAACTCACTTCCGATTTTGGTAAAGTCTAGTACCTGAGTAAACATCCTGCCTACCACTTCAAAAATCACACGTACAAATGACAAGTGCAAGACGCCTAAGGCCAGTAAAACCTGAATCGCCAAGCCAATACCGACAACTTTCCAATTGATGGCTTTTCGATTACTGCTAAACAACCAGGCGATTAAGATCAAAGCCCCCATTCCTAACAATCCTCTAAATACTGTCACAAATGGATTGCTGTCATCCTGAGACTCTGTGACTAGAATTGAATTTTGATGAACATCGGATAGGGAATGGCTGGTATGAACCAATAGGTCGGTGGTGGAACTAAAATTCTGAGCAAGAAGTGGAGATCCAATACCTGCAAGTATCAGGACTGCCAGGAGAGCAAGGTTTTTGAACATTATTGGGTAAATAACTGCTGTTAAAGTTTATTTCAAAACTTAAATTAACAGCCCTCCCCGCTCAGTACAAAACGATTGTCTGATAACTTTTTTAATTCTAGGGAAAATGTGAGAGAAATAATCTCCAAAATATCATTTACCTCCTGATCTTTGAAATCTGCTGTCAAAACGCAGTTTTTGAGCATATCATTTGACAACTGAATCTCTACGCCAAAATTTTCATTTAATAATTGAACCACCTCTTCTAACGGCTCAGATTGAAAACTGATCAGATGCGTCTTCCATGAGAGGTAATTGATGTTCGTATTAGTGGTTTTAGCTAAGTGTCCCGACTCTTCAAAAAATGCCCTTTCGCCAGCTTTTAACTCAACTTGCTCTGTGTTATCGCTTTTAGAAGTCACGGCTACCAAACCTGATTCAACCACCACAACAGAAGATTCGACACTACCACTCGCATCCACCAAAAATGAAGTTCCGAGCACCTCCACTTCGCTATAAGCTGTCCTGATGATGAAAGGTTTACTTTCATCTCTTTTTACATCAAAAAATGCCTTTCCATCCATCTCTACTAATCTTTCATTTTCTGTTTCTAGAAAACTCAAAGTTGAATGGCGAGACAAAGTAACAATCGTACCATCAGCCAATTGAACCTCCATCAATTCGGCATTAGAACTATACTGTTGTGGAGACTGGAGCAAATCAAACTGGGACAGGGCAAAATAACCAATTCCTACTCCTATGAGTACTGCTGCAGCAATTTTGAAAAAATGTAGAAAAACCTGACCTGCCTTTGGCTCTTTAACATTTGGCACTTCCTCTGCCATTGTTTCCAAACCGTTTATTTCATCTAGAATAGAACTAAGAGCTGCATCGGTATCCACCGTTGTCTCACTATGCCAGATTTTCGAATAGGCTAAAAACTCCTCTGCATTGCTTTCACTCTCATTTCTCCACTCCTCTACTTCCTGCCGTTCTTTGGGAGTCAATTCATTCGAAAAATACTTCGCCAATACCTCTTCCATTCCTTCTTTATTTTTCTACACTTATAAAACAACTACAAACAGTCAGCCCCTTATTGGTTTTCATAAAATTAATTGCTCTATGGTTCATAATCAAATGGCATAAACTCTGAAACTCGTTCCCATGCCCAATAGCCATAAGTCGTTATGGCCAAGGGTTCTACAAAGTAACCCTTCGGACTAACAGTTACACTAGGCAAGTTCAGTTTGATATAAGATATCTGACCAAAATTTTGATTGACCATCCCAGAGCTATGTATTGTTCTGTCATTGGAGTCGCGATTCATTAGCAGGTAATCTGCCCCCTCTTTCTCACGGGTATAAACTATCTCGAGATAATACTCGCACTTCAATTTATTACCAACCATGATGTCATCTCTTCTCAATGATTCACTCATGGATACATCATATAAATCGGAAGTAACCCGATCCGGCAAATTCTTAACATATCTAATGTGGAAGCCTTCCCTTCTTAACCGATCTTTTGACAAGGCTTGTAAAAAATGGATCAATGAGCCCTGATAACTCCTCTTTCGATTTTTGTTCCACCTCTTTCTTTGTCGTTTATCTTCAGGCTCCAGTTCTTCAAAATTGGCAAAACCTACCGTATGATTCGTTTTACCATTATCCTCCATATAGTCTAAAACGAAATTAATTTTATAACCCAAAGCCTCGTTGACTATTTCGATTGGAGCTACCGCCGTAGCACTCAACATATTTTCGCTTCGATCATAAGTCACATCCAGGACTTCTGGGTTCAATATGCTGCATTTATCTGAATTAGAACTTGATCCCAAAAATCGGGAGGTGAACATGTCTATATACCTCTTGTTTTGCCTATAAAGTTTGTTGTCAGAAAGTACCTGAACATCACCCAATTCGGTAAATGAAGGCTCCATACGGATGGGTAAATGAATAAATTCACGTTTTCCATCGATCGTGATTTTATAATAAGCATTGACATATTGAAGATGAGAAATAACCAACTCATATACACCTACCTCCAGATTTTTAATTTCAAAATTGCCCAATGCATCTGTCGCACCTCCTTTGACCGTATTAGCGATAAAAACATTGGCTCCTATTACTGGTTCACCATTGGTATCTAAAATTGTACCTATCAGCTTGACCTTTTCAAATTCCTTCTTTTCTTCGCTCTCCTCTGCCACCTTGAAGAATACGACCTGATCCTTCACTAAACGATAATCTATACCTGTCCCTTTCAATAACTGGATAATGGCTTGCTCCACTGTCGCTTTGGGATAATGAAGTGTAAACCTTTGGTTGGATGGAATCAGAGAGGCATCATAAGAAAACAACACATCGGATTGATAACTAATAGACTGCAAAACGCTATCAAATGGCACTTCCTGAACCTGAAGACTAATCTCTCTATTGAGAATCCTCCGTTGAGCATATAGGTCTGTACTAGAGACAAAAAGCAACAGCAACTGAATGACGAAAAACCAGAAATGAATCAGTCCTTTATCCATTACCTAAACTCTTTTAACTCTTCTCGCAACAATTTAAGCGCTTTCCCCATTTGCACTTCTACAGTTTTGATCGAAAGCCCCAAATGCTCTGCTATCTCTCTGTATTTCAAGCCTTCCAATCGACTCAATCTAAATATCCTGGCGCATTGTGGCGGGAGTTTGTCTATGGCTTCATGGATTCTATTTTCAATATTCTCCACAGATTCCTCGATGGGCTCTTCAGCCTCCTCCATACGATCAATTACATATTGACGATAATTGTCTCGTACCTTCAAATGCTTCAAGTGATTAAGACATGCATTGTGGACCGCTCGATACAAATAAGACTTGATAGACGAATCTGGTGATAGATCCTCACATTTTTCCCAAAACCGCACAAAGACCTCTTGTACAATACCTTGAGAAGCCTCCATATCATTGAGATACCCTGCAGCATATTGACATAGGACCGAATAGTACTCCTTGAAAACCAACTCGAAAGCTGATTGATCCTTTTCAATGAGTCTTTTTACGAGTAGATGGGTTTGGGTTTGTGTCATAGGTGTTTCAATCTTTCAACCCTCAAGGAAGGATGATCGACCGGACAAAATAATCATGCTTTTGTTAAATTCTTGTCATAGATATGCAGAATTTTACCATCCTAATATTTGAATGGTTTAAAACAGCATTTGCAAACAATCGATGAAGGTATTCTTTCAGGGTCAAACATATAGTATCAATGATGTTTCGAACTTATTACTAGTTGCACCCAACTATGACTTTCTTACAAATTTCATCAAGAATTGGACTGAAAGACAGGAACTATTTAGCTTTCAAAGCTCAGGATCTACCGGCAATCCCAAAACCATAGAAATCCATCGGGATCAAATCACCGCGAGTGTAAAAGGAACGCAAAAGGCCTTGGACCTAAGAGAAGGTGATCAGGTATTATTGTGCTTAAACCCTAACTATATCGCATCGATCATGATGGCAGCCAGGGCCTTGATTCTTGATCTGGATTTACATATCATCCCTGCGAGCTCTACCCCTCTCAATCAACTCAAGGGCTCAGTAGACTTTGCCTCCTTCGTCCCCTTCCAGATCTATGAGATGATCCACAACAAACAACTGGATCGACTCGCCCAAATTCGCAATGTACTGATCGGTGGAGCGCCGCTGAATCAGGAGGCCCAAAATGCGCTTGCCAAGCTACCCAACAACATTTACCTGACCTATGGAATGACCGAAACAGTTAGTCACATTGCACTGATGAAAATTTCTGGCAGCCAAGTTTCTGAAACTTATCAATGTCTCCCAGGTATCGAAATAGGCCTACATGATAATGATTGTCTAAAGATAAAAGGCGAGGTGACCATGCAGCAATGGCTCTATACAACGGATGTCGTGGAGATGAAATCCGAGACTGAATTCAAATGGCTGGGAAGAGCGGATCATGTGATTAACTCTGGTGGGGTCAAAATCCATCCCGAGCAGCTGGAAAAATCGATTGCTACACTGCTAACCAATCAAGACTATTTTATCACTGGCTTGCCCGATGATCAACTCGGTCAGTCATGCACACTGATTCATACTGGATCGATTTCAGAACAAAAACTCAGGGAAATTCAATCCATGATTGAAAACCAATTTTCGAAGCACCATATACCCAGACAGGCAATCCAAGTCGCGGAGTTCATCAAAACAGAAAGCGGAAAACTCAATCGAAAGAAAACACTCGAGCTGTTCAGTCGATAGTCACGACAACCTTTCCAGTTGATTTACCACTCTGAAACAGTTTGATCGCATCGTGCAATTTATCAAAAGCGAAAGTACTACCCACGAAAGGCTTACCAAGATCCAGTTTTGACATCTCGGACAACAGTTCTTCCATGATTTCGACTTTCTCGTAGAGCCAGATCAAATTAAAAGCCATCACAGATTTGTTGGACTGCACCATTTCCTGAGGATCAAACTTGGGACGCTTGAGGAACTTCCAAAACAATTTCAAATAATTGGGCTTAGAACCCGGCGAAGCAAATTGAGAAGAGCCTACCACCACCATACGACCTTGAGGAGCCATTCTTTCATATCCGGCCTTTAGGATTTCGCCACCAATCGTCTCCACTATGAGATTCAAATCCCTATCGCCTAACACCTTATCTAAATCCTCCGCAAAAGTTTTGGATCGAACTATTTTGCCATCGAAACCTTCGCGCTCCAGCACCTCCATTTTCTTATCACTACCGATCGTTCCTACCGTGAAAGCATCAAAGCATTTGGCAATCCTGTTGGCCAGAATACCTACACCACCGGCTCCACTGTGAATCAAAACGTTCTGCCCTTTTTTGAGTCCGCCCAAATAAACCAAAGCATAGTAGGCAGTCAACCCCTGTACCATGTAAGCGGCTCCTTCCTCAAAAGTCCAATCCTCCGGAAGTGCGACGATATGCTTGTCGTCAATATTGATTCGAGAGGCATATCCTCCGAAGCGTGTCACTCCCATTACCTTATCTCCTTTTTTGAAATCGGCAATCTCAGCCCCTACTTGATCCACAACTCCGCAAAACTCCAAACCTGGCACAAAACTGCCTTTAGGGGTGGCACTATACAGACCGTGAATAGCAAAAACATCTGCAAAGTTCAACCCTACAGCCTTCACCTCTACCTGTACTTCATTGGACTTTGGTTCAGCGATTTCTTCTGTTACGAGTTTGAGATTGGCTGTGGATCCAGCCTTTTCCATTCGATAAGCTTGTCTTTGCATGGGTATTTGGGATTGAAAATATTTCGAGGCAAAGATGCCTAAATCCCTCTACTTTTTAGGACTCAAGTCGAAAACTCTGGAAATATTGAATCCAATGTGAATATCTCCTTTGGACCAGGTACCTGTGGTCTCGGAAACGAACCCCTCCTCGATCATACTACGAGAGTTGGTCAGGTGAATCTGAAAGACATGGCCGCCGGTTTCGATATCCACGCCCACCGACAAAGCATCATAATATCCATCTACGCGATCGACCAATTGGGGATACCACTCAGCATTGATGGCAATTCTATTGGTCACTTTGTATCGGGCGCCTACTCCCAGAGCAAACACATCATTGGGATCATCTGCAAACTGTACCAAGTTGCGATGCACCCAGATTGGAGCCAATTGAGCAGAAAATTTACTACTGAACTTTCGTGCGGCCAGTAACTGAGCTGTATAGTAGAGACGATGTTTGGTTTCATGGTCGACTGTCACATCATAGAAAGCGCCATCTCCTGTTTTAGAAGCAATACTTCCAAAAGCCACTAGCGAAATTGGCATTCCGCTGGACTTCTGCTCGAGTATCCTGGCTTTTGCATAGCCATCCAGTACTTTCTGAAAGGACGAACGGCCAATACCAATGGTAAAAAAATCCGTGATTCCGTACTCCAACCCCAGACGAATCTGAGCATTGTCCAGTCCAAAAAACTCTTCTGCTCCCTCATTGACCCGACCAAATCGGTGGGAGATCACAAAGTCCAAAACGCCCTGATCAAGCATTTTCACCGTATGGCCGCTGATCAGTCGAGTTCCCTTAAATGTACTGGTGACTGGGTAGGCTTTTTCTTCGGTATCCAACTCAGCCAGCAAATCTTCTTGTGCGGAGACTGAAAAGGAAAGAAACAATAAGAAAATAAGAGTGTAAACAAGTCTATTTGGCTGCATATTCGAAATGTACGGTTACTTCCACTTTTTCCGCAATATTGTAAAACAGTGCGGATGGAATTTTGATTTTATAATCCTCAAGAGTGATGAAAAATTTGGAGTCCAGATTGAATCCTTTTTTAGACTGGGTCAAAGTGCCATCTATTTCCACCTTTTGTTGGACTCCATGAATGGAAAACTCCCCCTTGAACTTTTTCGCTCCATAGCTCTGGTCCCAATTCAATATTTTACCAGTCAAAGTCGCCTTAGGATACTTTTCAGTTTCCATGTAGTTTTCATTGAAATGCTCTTGCATCAATTCTTCTTCAAACTGGAAGCCGCGTATCGGCATGACAAAAACCATTTCTCCCGTTTCCCAATTCATAGCAGACTGCCCCTCCACATTGTCAGCGGCAATATCCTCCACTGGTGCGCTAGAATAAAAACGAACGTAGCTAGAATCCGCAATATACTTCTGGGCCTCAGCACTGAGCCCAACCAATAGCAAGATTGAAAATATAGATATCCGAATCATATCAATTGTCTTTAGCTCCTTGATCTACCCAGTCAGAGATTAAACCAATCTCTGTATTTGAAAGCGACCCACCTCGTGGCATTCTTCCACTAACCACCTCAGATTTGATACTTGAGGCATTAGAAATGATATTGGATTTGACGCTCAAATCTGGCGAAGTTCTCCCAGTCACATGACAGCCTGATACGGCGCAGTTGCCATCTAGGATTGGAACCACATCAGTTGACAAACTCACTTCAGTTGTAGGGTTTTGGCCTCCGCCATCACTGCCGTTTCCTCCATTATTCTCTTCATCCACTGCTTGTTGCATTTCTGCCAACTCTTCTTCACTGTCATTGGCACAGGAACTCAGCAGACCACATATTCCGATTATTATCAATAGTCTTTTCATATCATTTTTAATTATCCAACGCTCCGTCATCTACCCAACAAGCAATCGCCTCAATCTGAGCATCGGTCAAACTGCCATTTCTTGGCATGGACTTATTTTGCGTTAATTCCTTGATCTTATCTGCGTTGCTCTGAACGCTACTGAAAGAGGTTAAGCTAGGGATTCCATTGCCCGCTACATGACAACCAGTAGTCGCGCAATTTGTATCAATAATGCTGGCTACAGATTCAGAATAACTGATGCCTGAAGAAACATAAATCTGAGTCTCTCCACTACAGCCTAATTCATCAATGGCTGTCACAGTGTGATTACCATTCGGTACATTACTCAATGTAGGCCCGGAACCAAAATCATTTCCATCTATCTGATAAACGTACTCTCCGGTTCCTCCCGAACTGGCTACATCTACCATACCTGCTGCACCTCCACAACCTGCGTCCTGAGTGACATTGGCTGTGACATTGATATTAGGTATATCAGAATCAACACTGAAAGGCATGGTGATCATGCATTGATTTTCATCACGAACGGTAAGGGTATAATTACCAGAAGTCAAATTTTGAAAAATAGGTGATGTTTTGAACGATACTGCACTAATACTATATTCATAAGGCGCTACTCCACCTTCTGCAGCAAATTCAACTGTAGCCCCCTCTTCACAAGTTTCAATTCCCTGTGAAACGATAGAAGCTTTGAGATCGGATAGTGTACAATCAATTTCATCTGAGCCTTCGTCACACGAGGAGATAAGGAATAGAAAAGCAAAAGCGGACAATAGTAATTTTAATTTCAACATCTTCATAATAAATGTATAAACATAAATACGACAAAACAAGTTCATTTGGTTTTAGCCAAACTTAGGCTCCAGATACTAACTGCATCAATACTCCGCATAAATATGCCCCGTAAGTCCCCAATGCATAGCCCAACACAGCCAACAACACTCCTACTGGGGCAAGAGAAGGATGAAAGGCAGATGCCACGATCGGAGCACTAGCTGCCCCACCTACATTAGCTTGACTGCCTACAGCCACAAAGAAGAATGGGGCCTTGATCAACTTGGCTACTCCAAGAAGTAAACCCACATGTACCAGCATCCAAACAATGCCTACAAGAAATAAACCAGGAGATTCTACAATGGCTACTACGTTCATTTTCATCCCGATAGTAGCGATCAATACGTACATAAACACACTACCAATTTTGGAAGCGCCGACTCCTTCCAGCTCTCTCAGTTTGGTAAAAGAAAGTCCCAATCCGATGGTAGTCGAGATCACCACCAACCAAAAGAACCCACTAGTCAGACTATACTGAGCCAATCCCGGATAATTTGCTTCAATAGCTGGAGCGATGAAGTCTGATGCAAAATGAGCAGTTGCCGTCACTCCACAGCCAACAGCCAACAGCATCATCAAATCAGCCATTGAAGGGATTTTTGCAATACTGAGCTGATAGTCTTCAATTTTCTTCTTCACTTTTTCAATGGCAGAAGAGTCTGCTCCAAAGATTTTATCGACTTGGTTGGACTTACCTGCACCGATCAGGAGCACAGCCATCCATGCATTGGCTACCAATACATCCACTGTCACCATTTTGGAAAACAGTTCATCATTGACTTCAAAAACTTCTTTCATGGCAGCCTGATTCGCACTGCCTCCTATCCAGCTACCAGCTACGGTTGTCATACCTCTCCAGACATCATGAATATCCCCACCTACAATGTCTGGTGCCACCCAGGCAAAAAACAAAATCGAAATAGGGCCACCTATCACTATACCCACTGTGCCGGTCAAAAACATGATGACCGCCTTTTTGCCCAATTTGTATATTTCTTTAAAATCTGTACTGATCGTCAACAGAACCAAACTGGCCGGCAGCATGTATCTAGAAGCCACAAAGTAAAGTTTGGATTCCTCTCCAGAAATCACACCTAAAGAATTGAAAATGGATGGCAAAAAATAGCACAAGAGTACTGATGGCACATAAGTATAGAACTTCTTCCAAAAAGGATGAGCTGAAGCGCTCGTTTTGAAAACAATCCCAAGCAGGATCATCAATAGTCCAAAGACTACTGCATCGTTGGTGATCATAGGTTCATTCATGGATATATGGTGTTTGTTTAATTACTTCTATTAGTTCGCTTAGGATCATGGCGGTCGCACCCCAGACTACTTTGTCCTGAATATCAAAATAAGGCGCTTTGATTTCTACTCCCTGGTAAGGCCGTATCAATTTGCTTTTCCTCAGATTCTCATCCAGTAGATCGTCTAACCTTACTTCCAGCACCTCATCTACCTCCTTTTCATCTTTGACAAAAACAGGCTTTTCTTTCAAATACCCAATATAGGGTTCGATATTGAAATTGCTAGGTGGGATATAATGTGCACTCAACTGACCTACTACCTTAACCTGTTCACGAGGTATTCCTATCTCCTCTTCAGTTTCTCTCAGGGCTGTCTCCTCCAGATTGTAATCCGTCAACTCAAACTTCCCTCCTGGGAATGAAATCTGTCCACTATGTACTCCTGGATAGATAGGCCTGACCATTAGCGGGAAATGAATTTTACCCTGAGCTTCATAAAATAGAATCAGCACTGCACTCTCTCTGGGAGGCTCTTTGTGCTTAAAATCTCTTTTAATATCAGAAAGTCTGGCAGGAGCCATCTGCATTTGCGCCTCCAAACCGGGCAAACCACTTGCTAGCTCTTTTCTCAACTGACCTACAAATTCCTCTATCAATGGGCTTCAAGATTTTCTGGATCCAAAATGCTTTTTCGCTCAGGCTTCAACAAACATATTAAGATAATTAGTAAATTAGATCGGACAAGCACCAAAAACATGACAGACGAGATTCCCTATTATGTTTATGTCGTTTTTATACTGACAACTCTCGCCACATTTGGCTTTTTATTTTACGGATTCAAAAGAGCAGAAGCGGACAAAAGCAACACTGCGCTATTCATCTCCACCTTCTTAATCGTATGGCTATTTTTCATAGGAATTTTAGCGCTATATGGTTGGTTTGCTGATTTCGATACGCTCCCTCCCAAACTGGCAGTGGTCATTCTTCCACCCAATCTATTTGCAATCCTGATCATCTTCAACAAACGATCGCGTCCCTTCCTGATGCGAATCCCCATCACATCTCTTACTTACTTACATCTGGTAAGAGTACCTGTAGAAATCGTACTATGGTGGTTAGCCCTGGTCAAGTGGTTGCCTTTCCTACTCACCTTCGAGGGAATCAACTACGATATTTTGTCGGGGGTTTCGGCGCCTTTTGTTGCCATATTTATGGTGGGACTAAGAAGCAAGGTCAAATTAGGAGCGATCATTTGGAACATCGCGGCTCTTCTGCTTTTGATCAACATTGTAAGTCACGCTTTCCTTGCTACTCCTCTTCCTTTCCAAAAGTTTGGATTTGATCAGCCCAACATTGCAGTCTTTTATTTCCCCTTTGTTTGGTTGCCAGGATTCATAGTTCCGGCTGTACTTTTTGCACATCTCACATCTTTGCTACAACTTTTCACCCAAAATGATGAAACAAGTTAAAGTCCACCTGCCTATATGCCCTTAGAAAAGCAATACATTAAACTCATATTTGGGATTAAACTGAAGCAATATCGCCTGCGACAAAACCTCTCCCTCCAAAGTCTTTCGGATAAATGTGGCATCTCAGTATCTTATCTCAATGAGATAGAAAAAGGTAAAAAGTATCCCAAAACTGATAAAATCATAGCGCTTGCAGATGCACTTAAAGTGCATCCAGTAGATCTGAAGTCAGAAAACCTGGACAAAACATTAGCTCCTATCACTCAGCTAATCCATTCTGGGATATTATCGGAATTGCCTTTGGATCTTTTTGGATTGGAAGCATCGAGGCTACTAGATCTATTATCCAATGCACCTTCGAAACTCAATGCCTTTATAGGTACTTTGCTGGAAGTCAGCAGAAACTATGATGTAAGGGTTGAAACTTTCTACTTTTCAGTGCTGAGATCCTATCAGGAGATTCACGAAAACTATTTTGAAAGTATAGAAACCGCCGCAGAGGAATTCAGCAACAAAATAAACGCCATCCGCCAAAAACATCTATCAGCGCAACAGTTCGAAGATTACCTTACCGAAGAATACAACTACAATGTAGAATCGAACGATTTTTCTACGCACAGCGCCTTGAAGGACATGAGAACCCTTACGGTTGTCAAAAGAAAGCGTAAGCAACTGATTCTTAACAGCCGATTGAGTACGCGCCAGCGTGCCTTTTATCTGGCCAAAGAAGTAGGTTATAACTACCTGGGCTTCAAAGAACGGAACTACACTATGCCATGGGTAAAAATTGATAGTTTCGATCAGGTGCTTAATGATTTCAAAGCCTCCTATTTCGCTTCTGCAGTTCTAATCAACCGTGTTGACTTCATCAAAGACCTCAAGGTTTTTTTCAACAACGAAACCTGGAACCAAAACATCCTAATCGACACCATGCGCGAATACAATGCCACCCCTGAAATGGTGCTTCAGCGCATGACGAACCTCCTTCCTGCATCCTTCGGGCTAAAGGAATTGTTCTTTTTCAAGTTCAATCACAAACCCGGATCTGACCACTATCAATTGAGTAAAGAGCTACACCTGTCTCGCCAGCATCAGCCTAGGGGCACGGTGCTTCAGGAACACTTCTGTAGAAGATGGGAATTTATCCGTATGCTCAACGATCTGGCTGAAATTCATGAAGACAAACCAGATCAGATCATTGGAGGTGCCCATGTAGCTCAATATCTAGATACCAAAGATGAGTTTCTTCTATTGTCTTTAGCGAAACCCTTCAGCCCCACTCCAGGCATCAACAACAGTCTTTCTCTTGGAATCAGGGTCAATGAAAAAGCCCGAGAAACGATCAAATTCATCAATGATCCAAGAATCAAAACCAAATTAGTACATGACACCTGTGAACGCTGTCCTGCATCCAATTGCAAACAAAGAGTGGCTCCTCCTACAATTTTCGAACGAAGCAAGAAAGAACATGAGCGGGTACAATTGCTAAAGGAATACGGCTTAAAATGAGTGGAGACTAATTAAAAAAAGAGAATGAGATCCATCCATAATAATCCAATGAGAAAGTCATTTTTGAAGTAAATTGCGAACCAATGCAAAACCGATGAAAAAGAAATTTCTTGTACCCTTTCTAATCCTCAGCGGCTTCTATGCCATTCTTTATTTTTGGAACAAAGAAGAAAAAAAGGCTGAGCAGCATCCGACCATTCACGATTCGGCTGCCAAACCGGACGATTATCTGATGGAAGCCATCGATTATGAAGACATGCATCGACACGACAAGAGTGCTTATAGCATAGAGCAAGCGATTCAGGCCATTTGGAAATTAGAGAAAGATGTGGATGATGCCAGTTTTGATCACCTCGAAGAGGCAATAGAAAAACTAGAAGAAGTTCATCGCAAACTGATAAGAGATTCTATTCCTTCTACTGAACTACTCAAGGCCTTTGAATTTGCCTTAGGAAATCTCGCATTCGCCGAATTAGAAGTAGCTGAAAAGTATTCAGAATCGAACCAGTTAAAAGAGGGAAGGTCAGCACTGCGCTACGCCCAACTCCACATCAAAAATGCTTTGATTCTACATTCACCAGATATACCTGAAGATTCGGCACTTTTGGCATCTGAGGTACATCTGTTAGACGAAATGGATAGTTTGCTTTCTCAAGAAGACATGAGTCATGAAGCCTATACTCAGGCCCTAGACAAAATGCTCAAAGAAGTGGACCAGATCATCAGCAATATCGACAAAGATTGATCTTTGGATTTGACTCACTTTTTTTTGCGAATCATGCTTCGGGCTACCGAAAGGTCAATTTCATATTCTTCATGGTGAAAAATCTTTGAAATGGCTCCTTCGTCGATCAACCTTTGCGGAGATCCGCAAACTATGGGTTGATTAAAATCCATCAACCAGAGTTCATCAGCAAATTGCAGGGAAAGATCCAATTCGTGAGTTGAAACCAAAATTGACTTTTGTGTTTGAGTAATGATGTCAGAAAACAGGGCAAACATATCCAGTCGGTTAACTACATCCAGATGAGCCGTCGGTTCGTCCATCAGGATAAATTGTGTATCCTGAGCCAATGCTCTTGCCACCATCGCTTTTTGGAATTGGCCGTCACTTAACTGCCCGAGCTTAGCATTTTCGATGTAGTTGATCTTACAGCGATCGATAGATTCCTGAATTTTCAGGCGATCCTCTTCCTCCTCTTTCCCAATCCAATTGGTATAAGGAAAACGTCCGAGAGCCACCAATTCACGAACACTCATATTGCTCATCCCAATCTTGTCGGTGGTGATCACCCCAATACTGCGAGCGAGATCCCTCCTGTCTATTTGACTGATGGGTTCCATACCAAAAGTCACTTCTCCTGCTATAGGTTCTTTCAAAGCAGCCAGAGTCCTTAGCAAGGTGCTTTTGCCCACTCCATTTTGACCAATCAGACAGACCAGCTTGCCAGGGTTTAATTCCAGATTGACCTCTTTGGCGATTATCTTATGGTCATAGCCGATAGAAAGATTATTGGTACGCAGACTATTCATCAGAAGCTATTTTGAAGGTTCTTTTTCTTTACAATCAAATAGATCACCAGAGGACCTCCCAAAAGCGAGGTGATCGCATTCAAAGGCAAGGCTTGAGGTAAACCTGGCAAACGGGAAATCACATCACAAAAGAGCAGCACTGCAGCTCCAATCAAAGCAGAATAAGGAATCAATTTCTTATGATCTGATGTATTCAATATCATCCGTGCAATGTGCGGTCCTGCCAGGCCTATGAAGGCTATCGGTCCACAATAAGCGGTCACAGTTCCAGCCAGTAAAGCCGTGATAGAAATGATCGCATATTTTGACATCTTGATATTCAAACCGGCATTTCTGGCATAGTTGTTACCGATCAGATAAATATTGAGAGACTTCACCAACGTCAATGACAATACCCATCCCAAAAACAGTAATGGAAGCATCAAAGTCAACTCACTCATCGTGACACTACCCAAGTCTCCAAATGTCCAGATCAGATAAGACTGGATATCCTCCGGATTACTGAAATATTGCATCACGCTTACCACAGCACTAGTCGCACTACTAAACATCAAGCCAATGATTAGCAAGGAAGTGTGATCTGATACATGAGTCGAAAAATAAATAACGACCATAAAGACCAGAAATGATCCCAACACAGCGCCAAAAGTCAAGGATACATTGGCATCCAGCACATAGCCCATCATCCCAAAAACAGAACTACCCAATACGACAACAGCTACCCCTAAACTAGCGCCAGCACTAATCCCAAGCACGTAAGGACCCGCCAATGGATTGCGAAAAAAGGTTTGCATGAAAAGACCACTCAAACTCAGGGAAATACCAGCCGCAAAGGCGGAAAGCGCTCTAGGCAAGCGATATTGGATCAGGATATTTTGCCAAACCAACTGGTCCTCTGCCGGGTCAAACAAAATATTGAACATATCCCCTACCGGTATCCATACAGAACCTACCGCCAAACTAAAAGCGAACAGCAATAAACACAGAAGAGCAAGGAAGCTTACGGATTTCAGCACCAGTTTAAGTTTGATAAACAATGATCAAACAAAGCTAAACCAAAGGAACCGAGCTGCCAATCTATTTTGACAATCCCCTAAAATTTAGAAATCACTCTTGCTCTTTAATATACTTCAACATAGCCTTGAAGCTCGCTGCTTGATCCAGGCTAGATTGGGAACTACCCTCCACTTCATAGTAAGCATCCAAAAATGGTTTGGCAGGACTCCAGATAGTCTGCATCGTACCAAGATATTTTGGACGCATGGTTTCGTTGCTATTCGCTTTGAAGAAGTCCATCATCTCCATATGTGCTAGCGCTACCTCTTCCTTGTTCCAAAAACAGGAAACAACTTGAAGCCCCCGGGATGCAAAAATGGCTGGAGTCGGTTCTGCCACATTGTAATGCCAATCACAAACGACAATATCCTTCGGAACAAGATCGATAGAGGCCTCTGTACCATTTTCACTGGCCTCCCACATACCTAGACCGCTGATCTCACCTTCCAGCATGCGATCTCCCCAAATCCAAAGCTCTCTACCTGACTGAGCCAAATGATCGCGAATTCGTCCCACTTCATCCGCAAAAAGCTGTGCATTATTCTTTCCTGCACATCTTGGACACTTATCGTCACCAATGTAAAACACCTCGTCCATCCCGGCATGAAAAGCTTTGGACTCAAACACTTCGGTCACTTCATCTACCAGAGCAAAAACGACCTCATGTACTTTTGGGTGCAGGGGACAATAGCTTTTGCAGTACAAACCATCCTCATTGGGCCACTTGTATTCCCTGGGCATTGAGACATGAGGAGTTTCATCAAACTCTGGATATTCTGTCAATAGCATTTCCAAATCACCAGCCCAGGATTGATGCCCAAGCAAATTGATCTGAGGGATCAATTGTATGTTCCATTTCTGAGCAGCAGCAACGATCTTCTTTACTTCCTTTTTGCTCAGTGGATTTTCGTTTCTCAGGTTGGGATAGGACTCATATTCATATCCATAATCTACTCGAAGAACCAAAGTATTGATCCCGTTAGGGCCTAACTCCTGATCGATGAATTGAACGAACCTTTCCATATCCTGGGGTTGCGGAGCAGCTATTGCAAATCCATAAACATTACGAACACTATCTTCGATAAGGACTTGTCCAAATGACTGAACCAAAGAGGAGAAAAATAGCAGAGTTGATATTACTAGTTTCATAACGCCAATATAGTATCAAAAACGAATGTCTTTCTTTTCAAATCGCTTAATGCATCCAATATATCGCTAATCAGCAAAATAGACTGACTAAATAAGAGGCCTGTCAATCCCACAGATTTTTGCTATCTTAACATTAACAAACAACAATAACCCCTTTGCAATGAATTTTGATCGAACAGGCATCATCTTGTATGTGATCGACTATGAGGCATGCCTTCAATTTTATGAACAAAAATTAGGTCTTAAAAAGCTTTTCCATACTGAAGCGCTCACGTGTTTCGAATTTGGATCTTCCTATCTCATGATCGAAATGGATGATGAATACCTTGATGACGGCAATGACTCTAGTAGAATCAGAACTTGTCTACGCATGAACGTGCCCAATGTAAAAAAGCTAGCCACTCAATTAGAATCAGAAGGAGTAAGCGTGGACTATCAAGAACACAACTGGGGTACTGTGGCCAAATTTTACGATCCAGATGGAAATCTCTGTGCTTTTAAAGACAGTGCAAAATTTGAAGCACATATGTAAAAACAAAAAAGGGAGCAGCTTAGCTACTCCCTTTTCTATTATTTGATCATTATTCTTTCCTGACTCAAACGTTCCTCTCCTTGGAAAATCTCCAAAAAGTAGAGTCCTGATTCCACTCCAAGCACACCTAGCTTGACACTGTTTTCGTCTGTCGGGTTTACATCCCAGGATTTCACTATTACCCCACCCATATCAATGAGCCTGAACTCCAATTGATCATCAATTTCTATTGGGAAGTTAACCGTAAAGAAATCAATGGCCGGGTTGGGATACAACTTGAGCAATTCCTCGTTGATCACCAGAATCAGTGATTGGTTCACCTCGTGATACCCATCCGATACAGTGACAGTAACCGTATCGTTACCTACTTGCAGTCCCTTGATCAACAGTTGCATATTCTCAGAGATCACGAAATGTACAAAGTCCGAAGAATCAATGGCTACCGTCAAGTCCTGACCATCCACATCCTCAAAATAGTCCCCCAACATCAATGATGGCTGGAAACTATCCCCTATGGTCAGATAATAACTGGCAAATGGATTAGACACTACAGGTCTATGATTCATCATCAATGGAATGGCGACTTCTCCAGTCCCCCCTTTACCATCGGAAGCATGGACCATCACCTGAGATTCACCCGTGCTTTCACCCCATATGATCAACTGAGTCCCTTCTACCTCGAAACCAGAATGCTCGTTGAGCTGTGTCACCTCATAGGATAGATCATCCGCGTCTGCGTCGCTAAAGAAGCTAGTCAAATCCAATCTCAATGTATCCTCCTCAATTGCCAATAATTGCTGCTCAAAACTTCTATCCACCACAACCGGGCTATTGATTGTCAAGTTCAGCACTTGCGACACTTCATGGTTCCCATCAGATACAGTTACCATCAGTTCGACCTGCCCTGCTTGCAGTCCTTTGATAGACACCATCAGATCATCCGATACCTGTATAGCAGCCATTTCTGTTGCTTCAATATCTACTGACAAGGCATCTACATCTTCGAAGTGATCCATTATCTCAAAAGCAGTCACAAAATCATGGCCCAGAGTTACTATCTGATTCTCTAGAGCTGTAGTAACAATCGGTCTATCGTTCAGCAACAGGGGAATCTGCACCTCAGCTTCTGATCCATTGCCGTCGGTAGCTCGCACTACTACCTGATCTTCACCAGCAGTCTCACCCCAGATGGCAAGGTTGGATTCCAATAACTCGAATCCTGCCAGGCCGTTTGCTGTGCTAACCACATAACTCAACTCATCCAGATCCGGATCACTAAAGAAGGTAGACAGATCATACCTTAGTGTATCTTCCTCTATCGCCAATACTTGCAGCTCAAAGGCTTGCTCCACAATCAAGTCCTGATTGAATACCTCTAGCGTCACTGGTAGGGTCAGACTATCATAGTATGGATCATTGCTAGTAAGTACCAGATAGCTTTCGTAAGTACCTACCTCTAAATCAGTGGTATTGACTTGAATCACCGACTGTCTAGTTGAATCTGGCGCAAGACTTGTACTGTCTCGCTCCAAACTGATCCATGATACAGTCTCATCTCCCAATCTAAAATCATACACCACCGTGTCCGATCCCATACTGTAGAAGTTAATCGCCTGGTCGATTGTCACACCTCTTACTCCTTCGAATACCAATTGCATTTGATCCATCTCCAGATGCGTTTCTGATCGCTGACCAGCCCCAGAAAGTGTCACTGCTATCAATTCATTGTTCGGATCATTGGTGCGCCACTTGGATTTAAATTCATAAGTATCAGCCTCCTCTGGGATAAAATAGAAACCAATGCGCTTCGATGAACCAACATCTATTCTCACCGAATCCTGGGTAGAATCCTGAAGCACAAATCCATTGCCCAACTCTTCCAGGTTCAAAATCAATACTTCCATTCCATCATTCCATACTGTCCATTCGGCAGACAAGGTGTCGTACAGAGTAGTCATACCAAAGTTGATGATTTTGTCATAATCTCCAACAGCAGGATCGTTACCAGACACCAACAACTCTACCGGTATCTCTACCTGCGGATGACTATAATCATTGCTGGTAATGGTCACCTCTGATCTATAGGTTCCATTCATCAATCCCTTAGAATTGAAGCCTGCTATTACTTCCAGACTTTGACCTGGGGCCAGAACTGTATCTCTCACATTCAAGGAAAGACCATAACTATTACCAACCATCGGGAAGGCTATACTTGATACCTGATCATTAGGCATGTTGGTAGCTAACTGACCTATTACCTCTGTGGCACCTGTTTCTTCATTCACTATTCTCAATTGCCCTCCATATGAAGAAGAATAGGAAGCCATAAAAATCGCATCATTAGACAGATCATAGGCCATATCTTGCCCATAATTGGCATTAAATCCAATATCTCCTATATAAGTCCCTGCACCAGTAGACACATCGATAGATAAAAATTCATTATCCAGTGTGTATGCATAGATTTCCGATTCATTGTTAATTGCTAGACCAATGACCCAGTCAAAGCCGATCAACCCAATATGATCAGTTTCAAAACTATATTGGTCTATTTTAAATAAACTTGTCAATGTAACCCCATATAGCTCGCCAGTTTTTGGATCAGTAGCCAAGCCTGTCCAATCTGAGTCTCCTTCTAGAGTGGCTATCCTAAGACTTGTCTGATCATTAAAATCATATAAAAACAGTTCACCACCAGATCCAAGTAAAAGCAACTCGGTACTGCTACCATAAAGGTATTCAGCCCCTAAATAGAAGGGACCAGACCATATACTTTTTTCAATCGATAATTCCTCAGGAGAACCCAATTCACCGTATCCTAAATATGTATCAAAACCAGCCGATAGTGTTCCATAAAACACCCCATCATATAAAGGTTCTTCTAAAATCCGTGCACTATTATCTGAATGACTATTTTCCAATGTTTCATCCTGAGGAGCTCTCCATTTCATACTTCCGTCATTGGTCGTCAACACAGTCTCATCAAACTCTTCAACTACTATGGGTTGGTAATTCGATTCGAATTCGAAACGTTTCTTTCTTAAACTCAAATACAATGAATCCGTACCCACATTAGAAATTTCAAAGGCCTGTTCGGAACTATCATTCACCACCAGGTGCTCTTTCAACTCCCTAACATTGATAGAAATTGAAGCCGCTGAGCTTTTGCCAGTTCCTATGGCAGTAAAACTCATCTCTGTTGACTCGAGTGCATTACTGTAAGCTACTATTTGTGCAGTATCTGTCTCGACCCTTGTTGGTCGATAGAGGACTCTAACATTCCCAGAAGTCGAATTGTGATAAATCCAATCTTGAACTGGAACAAATCTTTCAGAAATGGCTCCACTTAACTGTTGCTCAGTATATACCTCCAAATACATTTCTTCCTGAGCAAAACCCCAGTCGATCGAAAGCCCCCATTCAATAGTCGTATTAATACTGATCACAGAATCATTAGGCGTATAAAAATTGATATCCTGGACGACCTTGGTCCCATCTTGATTCCTTGTTACCAGTTTGATTTCTAAAGGATCAACAATACCAGTAATTTCTCCATTTAGGTAACGCGTAATATTTTCATATTCCAGATTGGCCTGGACACCATCTTCATCAATCAGCACCTGATATCGAGGCATCATCACCGCAAACTGATCACTGGAACTTTTGATCGAATCGATTTTCAGCACACCTACATTATCATTCCTGTAGAAGTTTCTTGCAAAATCATATTGATCGATATAAGTAGTATCCATTAATAGGGTATCCTTTTCCGCTGCAATATTCGCAGGCCCCTCAACCCATGAATGAATAAACACCTGACTAGTAGGATTAATCGTATCATTACTAGCGACCAACAATTGATCCATGTGATAACCACCCAGATCGTCTAGTGGATGGTAAAGAAATGGAACCTCCAATGAATCTCCCGCTGCAATACTTCCTGAACTGAATGCTGGTAAAATCCTGAGTTCAGGATGCAAGATCTCTACTGCCAATCCATCTGTGATGTATTCTGTATTGAAAGCCACCTGCAGTCCTTTGCTGCCAGTCAAATCTTCTATTCCCAGGGTAGCATCATTAATCTTACCAGTCATCTCCTTATAGTAGAAAAAGATATCCCCAGATGAGAGAATTTTAATTTGGAAGGTAAACACACCGCTTTCTTCATAATCCGGTACCTCGCTGTATTGAACAATCAGCTGATCATCATTCAACACATAATGAATTTGTCCACCAAGACCCGGGTTCAGGTCTTTCCAAAACGCAGCAATAATTCCATTAGGTGCCGAACCCGAAGGCAACTGAGTATTGATCGGGTTACCCGCTTTTTCGTCAAAGGAGAGCAAACCATTGGCGCTAATGTAGACTTCCTTCTTCATGATTCCATAGATAGGAAACTCGAAAGGCAGCTCTATTCGATGCATTCCATCGTCTGCCAATGTCAGCGATTCTCCCGCCGTGGATATATCGTTCCATATATAGGACGGACCTTCCTCTTCCTCACTGTCAACGAAAATATAACCATAACTATCCTCTCCAATACCGTCGAGAGCTGGCCCACCGATTCGGTTATCAGTTTCCAACTTTGATGGAACTTGTTCATTATCCATTCGAACCACCGGAGCGATAGGTTCAGACAATCCTTGCAAATGGAATGCACTGAATTCGAAATCCAAATCTGCCTCACTATCATTATGCAACATAAAAATCCCATTGGTTTCCCCTTGATATGCTACCTCTACATCAACTAATTCTGGGGTAATCCTTATAATTCCAGGCGACTTAATTTCTGCTCTTAAAACTACCTCGATGGCTTCCTGCTCATCTGTAAGATTATGAATGAGGACTTTCTCGTGCAGCTCTCCAACTTCCTTTACCATCAGACTTAACTGATGGAGCCTGGTACTGTTACTTCCTATCAAAAGGGTGTCATACAAGCCATCCATAATCACACCTAGCGTATCTCCAGTGATGACATATTGGGCAGAACCATTCCCTTGATTTAAAAGGTTAAACGATTTGGCCAGCTCACTTCCTACAGTGATCTCGCCAAAATCCAATGTATCTGCTGCTATCAAATCCGATGTAGCATCTACAAAAATTTCTAAGAATGTATCGGGAAAAGCTTGTCTACTGTCTCCACCAAAAGCTGTAATACGGGCCGTCTGCCAGCCTTCTTCCTCCAGGACGGTAGAATAATCGACCGTTATGGTATGAGGACTGCCTGGTTCCAATAAATCACTTTCATATGATGATAAAGTAACCCAGTCGACTTCAGTCCCTTTGAGCCCCCCCGCCACATAGTTCAGCGCATTGCTGATAATGTTCATACCATCCGTACTGCTGTCCCACAAGCCCCACGAATAATCACTTGAAACTGGGTTGAAACCTAACTGGACCAATTTAAAATTATCAGTTTCCTTCACCATAATTAAAGGAGAACCATCAGACCAGGATGCCACCAATTCTACTCCTTCCTGAAGATCATCGGCAGTAGCATCTGTTCTGTACGAGTAATAACCTCCACTAAAAGTGTTGACTCCATTCATGAGTGGGTGAGCAGGTAAATGCACTTCTCCGAGCCCTATTTCATCATATGGCATAATCATATTGATATCCGAATTGTTAAATACGGAATACATAGGATCGCTAACCCATCGTCCTTACAAACCATTTTCTAAAGGCTCCTCTAAGGCCATGACCACACCGCCACCTGCATCAGCATAATCTGCCAATAAATCTCCATACTCCTCAGGAAGCCCGTGACTTCTATCCCAACTAAAGAACAGAATCGCATCAAAATACTTGAGACCATTTAAGTCCATATCTATGGTATATCTGGTATCAACGTAGACGATGTAATTAAACTGTTCAGTATCCTCTAAATCCTCGGCAACCTCTAGCAGGACATTAGAATTGTATCCAGTACCTAACACCAAGACATTTTTACCGCCTACAGATTGGATACCACCTGCGACTTCTTCTGGCTGTAAAATATGAGAAGCTAAAGTTTTGCCTGATGGCAAGGTCACTTGCTCCACTAATATTTCCTTATCGTAAACACCACTCATTGTTCGCTGTCTTTCGATCAACGAATCAATTGCACCATAGGTAACGGCTTCTTCTACCACCAAGCGATAAGAGGTAGGTTCTGTTCCCTTATTTACTATTTCAAAATCTAATGAACCAGATTCTCCCAAAGCCAAAGTATCATACATTTGGTAAGGGTTATAGCTGATAATAGCTGAAGGTAGCCCAGCTCCTGAAACAGGAATTTCTTTTTCCGGGTGTAGCTTATCATTGGAAGACATCAAGATTGTTTCCTTAAAATCTCCTACAGCATCAGGTCTAAATGTGATCGGAATATATCCATAAGCACCAGGAGCAATCGTATCAGGAAAATTGTATACCTGAAACAATTCGGGATTGGAGCTGGTATGTGAGAACACGATCAGTGTATCGCTACCTTCATTTCTATATTCTAGAGTTTTAAATCTTTCTGTCCCTACCATATGGTCTCCAAACTTCAACGTATCAACAAAAGTCCTTAATACCGGAGACGGCAACACCTCCAATTCAGTAGGAATGGCAATGGAGGGGTTTTCTGGATCATTACTGACAATCTCCACATCGTAATTATAGAAACCTGTATCCAATTGATTTCCATCAAAATAAATCTGGACTTCCATTGTTTCGTTGGCTGGCACTTCCAATGACTCTATTTCTGCCACATCCAAAAACGCCTGCATAATATCCAACATTTGAGCATTATCAATGTACGCTCCAGATTGCCCTGCAAAGAGCAAGTAGTAAAGTTGGTCTATTTCCTCAAGGTTATTTACCTCATGATAATCACTGTTGGTATCAGCATAAAATGAATGATTGACCTGACCATTGTTTTTAACAATAATCAAATGGTTAACCGACGGATCACCTGCATTGTAGACACGTTTGACAAACCCAAGATATTCATCACCTCCGATTCGAATAGACAACTCGGTTCCATCCACAGAGCCGGATCCATCAGCCCCCAGTCCTCCTGTAATGTAAAAACTGGAAACTTGAGAAACATCTGCAGCCATCACGAACAGGCCTGGGTATTTCGCAGTAAAATATTCAGCATCTCTTAAATAATAAGAAGTAGATAAGCTACCTCCTGTATAATTGATAGAACCTCCAAGATCTGTGTTCAATCGGTTACCACTATCATACATATCGTTTCCTCCATCAGAGATACGGTAACCTGTTTCTCCATCATAAAAATCATAGCGATTGGGAATTAGGGAATTGATTGATGAATAGTTAATGTTCAGGTTTTCCAGAAGTTCGCTTAAAACAGGTAGTTCCGTATTCTCGATAGATAATTCTGATTCATAGGCTTCAGATTGGTAAATTAACTCTCCAGTCATATGTAGATCAACTGTATCCGACTTATCTACCCTGGGAAACAAGTTTGTAAAGACTTTTGACTGCCCAAGCACATGTGTGTCTGGGTTAGGGTCATTCAAAATATCATAATACAACGGCCCTAAGCCTGAATTTGTAATTGTGACATCCACTGAATCCAATTCATGTTCATAGATACTCATGCTAATAGATTCTGTATCAATAGAAATAGAAGGTGGATACTGAACTTTTACGGATGCAACCACTTCTATTAATGGAATCGGCTCATATGAGGTAATGGAAAAAGTAGCCTGGAACTCAGCTGGTTCTGACAACTCCATAGAATAAGGCACTTTCAACTCTGAAAAAGACTCAACTATCTGAGCATGTTCACCAATGACTATTCGAGCATCATCAACAGTTACAGGGTTTGCTAATGCGGCTGCAGTAAAGCTATTGTTGTAAATAACCAAGGTGTCTAAATATTGATAACCGGTAGAAGTATTGATACTAGAATTGAACTGGGTAACCGACAAATCAATCTCGTCCTGCACATGTGCATTAACCGTAATGAGCCTTTCTGGCTCATCAATATCATTGCTTACAATATTCCATTGGTCTTGATAGGTAAGCCCTCTATCATGATCATACAGATCATACCAAAATGTCAATTCAACTGACTCACCACCCATGAGTGTTCTTTGATAGGTATCGGTAGTGGTAAAATCTCGATAAATATCAAAATAAACCAGTTTACCAGCCTCCTCATGATATGACCATCCTCCTGAACCATCAAAAGCCAATCCCATGAATTGATCCACATCAAATCCTGCCAGGTAGGAATATCTATCAAGATAACCATATGAACTATTTCTAACAGAGACTAAATAAGATGAAGTAAGACACACAATCCTACCGGCAACTGCTATGAGACTTCTAGAATTTCTTGCATAGGAACTATAGCTTCTTGATAGTTCCTCTCCACTCTCCTTGTCTATTAAAATGATATCACCATAAGATGTCCCCCATATTCCTCTATGATCAACGGCAATACCGTCACCCATAAAAGCTGTCAAATTCTCGAAAACTGTGATACTGGTATCACTGAGACTATACTTGAAAATTTGATTATTGGAGTTATCGTGTTCGTATATATACTCACCGTCACTCGTTATAGAGCGAGGACTAGTAGCTTCGGATATCAAAGTATCTAAAACTAATTCATTTTCCAGATCAAACTGAAATATGAATCCTGATTCATCCTGGAGCATCCAGAGGTAATTTCCATCCCATGCCAGATCTAAAATATTGTCTACAGGTAGATCCAAGCTTTTCCTATACCTTCCCAGATAATCAACTTCCCCGTCTTGTTGACTGTCAGGATTGTAAAATTCGTTAGGGTATCTCTCCAAAGAATAAATGAGGTCGTCCTCTCCTTCATTGGTTAAAGTAACATTAATGACACCACTTCCTAGGTTGTCCAAACCTAAATTCACTGTATCTTGACTTAATACCAATGAAGGTGGAGTTGTAGATTTACTAAACCCAGTTAAAACCACAGTATGCCCAGCCAAATCACCTTCCTGATCTGTCTGGAAAACCAAAGAATCTATTTTCTGACCACTTGTTTCTGGAATAAATGAAACGGGCATTGCCACTTGTGACTCAGGTGCTATTGTTATGGGTTCAAAATCAATTCCAAAATATGAATTGGTTATTGATACTGACTCTAAGGTGATGTAGTCAGTACCAGAATTAGAGATGGTGACATCCTGAAAAACCACTTGACCGGGGTATACATCGGGAAACTGCAGGGTATCAGTACTGACTAATTCAGGTTCACCTAGAGTGTATACAAAAACAGGCAAACGGTTCGTTACAAGCCCCGAAATCGATGGATGAGTAAATCTAATCTCAGTCTGATGAGCGCCCATCTCCGTATCTGCCAAAATTTTAATAGGCAATTTGGCAGTACTACCCGAGGAAATGGTTAGAGCCCCAGACTCAATCTGAATCCACTCCACTTCAGGTTCAAGGATATTAAGCGTAACTTCAAATTCAGAAGTATTCGTAATTGTTATGGTTTCGGATCTAAGCTCACCCGCTTGAATTTCCATTTCAAATGCCATAGGTTCAAACAATATATCGCCACTAGATCCAGCACCAGCCCCTACCATTTCGAGTGCAGCAGCAGCATTAACCCTACCACTTCCCATTTGTCCCGCATATGCAGGATTCAATTCATCTATTGGATCTGTAGAACTGATTAGAGCTTCGCTCAATTGTTGCCTGGTCAAGCCTGTACCGTAGGCCTTAGATACTATTAAACCAGCCACCCCAGTTACATGCGGACATGCCATCGATGTACCCTGAAAAAAACCATAACTATTGCCCGGTAAAGTACTCAAGACTCCTTGTCCATAATAATTAGTCTCTCCACCCGGTGCACTAATATCGACCCATTGGCCATAATTGGAGTACCAGGCCAGTTGATCCACATGATTAGTGGCTGACACCATAATAACCCCATCTATATCGGAGCGATAATCAGGATAAGAACTCGATGAATTACCTGAAGACATAACAACCAGCCCTCCATTCAATGCAGGGCTTTTGGCTTCTGCTACAAAATATTGAATGGCATCATAGATGGACTGATTGAAACTACCACCACCCCAACTATTGGAAGAAATAACAGCTCCCATATCTGCTGCATAAACGAAGGACGGGGCTGGATTATAGATGGAATTAGAACCATAGTCATCTCCCAACCTCATCATCATGATTCTCACGCCATCATTTGAGCCTGTACCGCCCGCGACACCAGATACGCCGACTCCATTATTGTTCTGAGCAGCAATCGTACCTGAAGTATGTGTGCCATGACCATGATAGTCATAGACACTAGAAGGATCTCCTCCTACCACCTCAGCTGCAAAATTGTAACCGTAATAATCATCGACGAATCCATTGTTATCGTTATCGAGGTTATCGTTAGGGATTTCACCTTCATTGGTCCACAGCATATTGGCTAGATCAGGATGATAGATATCAATACCTGAATCGTGAACAGAAACTACAACTCTATTGTCGCCTGTTTCTACTTGCCATGCCTCTGACAAAGAAATATCTGCTCCGCTAAGACCTCCCGTTTGCCCAGTATTTTCATAGTGCCATTGTTCAACAAATCTAGGGTCATTGACCGTTTGCATTTCCCCATCTGCACCACTATTGTATACAGTGACAGGCTCAGCCATAGAAACAACATCTAACTGACCGTAAGCCTTCAATAGATTTTCAACACTTATGTTTTCTCCAACCGTGATATCATACCAAAGATGCAAACCATATTTACGATGCTTATCTTCAAACTTGCCTGCATATGGAAATACACGTCGAATCTGTTGTGCAGAATAGCGATTGTTGATTCGATCCAGTTGTGAGTTACCCAACGAAAGTGAAGCCTGACTGGTGGTAAGGTTCTGATTTGAAGCTAAATTCAAACCATGGTTTTCTAAGAATTTGACTCGAACGGTTCTCTCTACAAATTCTACGGATTGGTTTTGGGCATGCGCAGCTATACCCATGGTCATTAGGATGACCACAATAAAATTTCTCATTAGTTGATTGTCAAAAGATTACTACTCTTTTATCCTTTTCTCGAATTGCTGCATGCGAAATTGTCAAAATACGACCAATTTTTGATATTAATTGAGACAAAGCTTTTATAGAGCAGAGCCACCCACCCATTTCAGCAGACAAACTCTACACCTAAACCACTCATAAACAACTGATTAAAACACGGATTATGACATGTCAAAAAATACAGATGATAAAATCCAAATTTCACAATTTTGCACTTTATTAATTTGTGATAGTACAATCCCGACCCCTTGTTCCGATTCTTCAAATTGTAGCTTTGATTCCAACTTCCAACCCATGAACTGCTATCTGATAGAACCCCACAAGGTATCAAAGGTATATTTGAACCAACCTACCATTTCTATGTACCTACATGGCGCAATTAAACAGCTTTATCAAACACTATTTATACTCTTCACTTCACCGAAAAAAAATTTAAGCTCACCGATTTTCACTTTAAATCTGTCCTACCCTGCTCTTAGTTTGCATCGTAATCAAATTCAAAAAAGATAAAATTACACATCATGAAAACGACACTAAAAACAATCGCTTTATCTCTACTAGTTGCCATCTCTACTTCTGCTTTCGCTGCGGACAACGCTGAAAAAGTAGTTAGCTCAGAACTAAACGTACAGATCAGACAAGCAGCAGAATCTAAAGTAGTCGTGAGGTTCTCTAAACTAGAAGGAGAAGCTGTTAAAGTAAAAATTTATGATGCTTACGGTACTTTGATCTACTCTGACAAAGACGTAGCTAATACTGAATATGCTAAAGCTTTCGATCTTTCTGCTTACCCAGCAGGTAAATACGCTTATGTAGTTTCTAACGAAGTTTACAGCGTGAAGAAAATCGTCGAATTGAAATAAGAATTTAAGAGAAAACTACTAAAGAGCCTGATTCGAATGAATCAGGCTTTTTTTTACAACATGGGTAGCATCTAATCCTCCTTTAGATACCCTGACTCCATCAACCACTCCTCACATATTTCGGTCCACAACTGTGTGGCTCCTGGATTATTTCGCAAGGCAATGTTATGTCCACCCGATTTAAAAATGTGAAGCGAGGCAGCTGTCTTATTAGATTTGAGGGCTTCATAGTAGAGGATACTATTCATTGGGGAAACCGACCGGTCATCATCTGCATGAAAAAGAATAGTAGGAGGTGTTTCTGAACTAACCATATTTTGCACGGAATAAGCCTCTATTTTCTTGGTACTCGCGCCGACTCCCAAAAGGTTATCACGACTGCCCTCATGGGCATAGATACCAAGATCAATCACGGGTGACACTAGTATGCTAAAATCAGGTCTAGCATCTAAATTTTGACTATTAGACAAAACTGCAGACAGGTGCCCTCCAGCTGAGCAGCCCCAGACCCCTATACGATCCTGATCTATCGACCATTCTACAGAACGGTCTCGGATCATGCGCATGGCTTGTTCAGCATCTTGTATAGGCCCCAATTCTCTCTGCTCAAGATCTGGAGAAAGTGGGAGTCTATAAATCAAAACAAATGCATTGACTCCCATGGTATTGAACCACTTAGCGATTTGATCACCACTGATTTGGTAAGTAACATGATGATAACCTCCACCAGGAATAATCAATACAGCAGCACCAGTATTTTCCTGTTTGGATGAAAAAAAAGCTCGAAGTACAGGCTTCCCACTCTGAAGATATCGTTCATTCACTATGCTATCCTTTAGCTCCATCCCTTTGCTATTGGGCATCTCCCCATCTTTCCAAAGGGGAATAACCTCCTGAGCTAAAGAAATTTGAGTACATAATACCAATACTACCAACAACTCAATTCTTAATTTCATAATTACCTTATCCTAATTCTTCAATACCTCATCCATAAATATCCACCTTTATTCTATAGCAGGAAGCATCCAGCAGTTCAATTCATGAGAGGAATGATCATTGACATCAAACATATACACTTCAGTAGAAATTACCCAGTCATTCACACTCCGAATCCAGTTTTACAGACTCATACCCAGACGGAAGTTTCTTATACTTTTTGAAAGAAAGAATGATCCAAAAAATCAGGTGTCAACTAACTCCATTTTTCAGCGCTAAATCCAACACTCTCACCCGTGCACGTACACGAATGAATATAACAGAGATTTTTAACACCTAAATAATTCTTTAATTCACCTAACAAATCTTTAAGCTCACCGATTTTCACTTTAACAGTAGGGAGGTGTGATCTATGTTTGCATCGTAATCAATTTCAAAAAACGATAAAATTACACATCATGAAAACGACGTTAAAAACAATCGCCCTATCCCTTTTAGTAGCCATTTCGACTTCTGCGTTTGCAGCAGACAAAGTAGAAAAAGTAGTAAGCTCAGAACTAAACGTTCAAATCAGATCTGCGGCAGATTCTAAAGTAGTCGTGAGATTCGACAAATTAGTAGGCGAAGAAGTAATAGTAAAAATCTATGATACTGAAGGCACTTTGATTTATTCAGACAAAGATGTAGATAGCACTACCTATGCAAAAGCTTTTGATCTTTCAGCTTACCCAGCTGGTAAATATGCCTACGAAGTTTCAAACGATGTTTACAGCGTGAAGAAAATCGTTGAATTGAAATAAGACATTAATTTAAGGTAATTCTAAAGGGCCTGACTCAATGAGTCAGGCCCTTTTTTTATGTATAACACTCCTGTCTTGTCATATGATTAATTAACATCTTCTACTCCTGTGAAACGGCAATTCCCAAAAACCCGTTTTAAAGACCCAACTCGAGCATGTATGAATCAAACACCTCAAACCCACCCTCAGAGGCTTAGTCAAAAGCCTAACCATGTTTATTTACCTTTCACTCAACGTTCAAAAAGAACTCAGACATGACACCAGCCATCCCGATCACAAACCGATCTATCGTGTTACGTAAATGTTATAAAGAGATCATTTTTTTGTTTACCCAAACAAGGTGATCAAATAAACAAAAGAACATCCCTTTATTAATAGTCAATATATTTATCTTTAAACATTCTCTTAACCAACTTGTGAAACCTATCAAGTCAACAATTCGATCTATGAGTTGATTAGGAGTTTTTTTTTGAATTTAAATAACAAAAAAAACACCATGAAAAAATTATCCTTATCCTGTCTTTTGGCCTTGATGTCATTGATCATCCATGCACAGGACAAACCAAATATTCTCGTAATTTTTGTAGATGATGTAGCCCCTAACTCACTTAGCTGCTACAGTTTGGGCATGCAATACCCCACTCCCAACGTGGACCGAATCGCCAAAGAAGGAGTGCTATTTACAGACCATTATTCACAACCTAGTTGTACGGCAGGACGAGCCGCATTTATAACTGGTCAAAAGCCAGTAAGAACGGGTCTTACCACTGTAGGCCAACCTGGCAATCCTCTGGGACTTAAAAAGGAAGACCCAACGCTCGCTGAATTACTAAAACCACATGGTTACATGACTGCCCAATATGGTAAAAATCATTTGGGAGATCTAGACGAACACCTCCCTACGGTTCATGGCTTTGACGAATTCTACGGCAACCTCTACCACCTCAATGTATCAGAAGAGCCAGAGCAGGCCGACTATCCAAAAAATGAAGAATTCATCAAAAAATATGGCCCTAGAGGAATCATTGAATCTTTTGCAGATGGCAAAGGAGGGCAACGAGTGAAAGACACTGGTCCACTGACTAGAGAGAAAATGAAAACTTTTGATGACGAATTGGTGCGTAGAACGAAAGATTTCATGAAAAGAGCCAATGATGCAGACAAACCCTTTTTTATCTGGCATGCTACAAGCCGCATGCACGTCTACACTCACCTAAAAGAGGAGTCTAAGAACCTAGCGACTAAAATCAGTACTGATGGTGACCTTTTTGGACATGGCTTGATAGAGCATGATGGACACGTAGGTGAGATTCTGGACTACATGGAAGAGTTAGGAATTGATGATAACACCATCGTAGTTTACACTACTGACAATGGTCCAGAACAAAGCACCTGGCCACATGCAGGCACCACCATGTTTAGAGGTGAAAAAATGACCACCTATGAAGGTGGCCTGCGCTCACCTTTCTTAGTGAGATGGCCTGGCAAAATCCCAGCTGGTTTGATCAGAAATGGAATCTCAGCTCACGAAGACATTCTTCCTACACTAATGGCCGCTGTTGGAGATGAAAACATTACAGAAGACCTTTTGAAAGGTAAAAAAATTGGAAAAATGACCTATAAAGTTCATCTGGATGGATACAACAATCTAGACTACTGGACAGGAAAGACTGATGTTTCAGCTCGCAATCATTTCTTTTACTACTATGAGTCCAGCCTCACTGCTTTAAGAGTCGGTCCATGGAAAATGCACTTTGCTACCAAGGAGAGATATTTTGATGATATGGTGTTCCACACCATGCCTCAACTGTTCAATTTGAGAAAGGATCCGTTCGAGCAATATGATGACATCATTGGCTTCCATCAGATCATGGAGAAATCCTGGGTCTTTCAGCCAGCCATTGGCATTCTATCCGAACACCTGGCTACCTTCAAAGAATTCCCTCCAAGACAGGCAGCTGCCTCACTCAATATCAATGAGGCCATCAATAAAGCACTAAGTACTGGCAAGCATTAAACAGTATGTTTGAAAAAAAACGGGCATTTGGATCGAATTCAAATGCCCGTTTTTATTTCGGACCTCCCCTACTTCGACCTCTTATCTATATTCTTTTTTTACAGTTGATAACTTGTATGCTCAGAAGCGTACAACTCATTGATTATTCTCATTAAAATCAACCTTTAACAAAATTTCTCATAGGCTAAATCACCTAAATTGAGGCCTCAGATAGCATTTCCTACTTTCGAATCAAGTATATTTATTACAGGAAATAGAATCAAAACACATTCATATTTTCTCCAACTCCTGTTTCATTTCCGCCAGCAATATTTAAACTTATCATCAAAAATGCCGTCATACGAAGCAGCATATAAAAGAATAATACTGGACACAGCTGACCTCAGCGGTCAGGCCTATTTTGATAAAATAGTTTTATCAGTATCAAAAATGCTAGGAGCTAGCCATTGTATTTTAGGTAAGAAAACCACGAACAATAAGATTGAAACCATTTCGTGGTGTTCTCATCTTAAAATTCAAGATAAAATAACCTATGATTTAAAAAACACTCCATGTGATAATGTAGTTGGCCGAGACACGTGTTTAGTCCCTAAGGGGGTATGTCAAACCTATCCCAAAGACCTATTGCTACAGAAAATGAGTGTGGAAGCCTATGCTGGCACTCCAATATTTGACAAGGAACTTAATCACATTGGGATTCTCAATATACTTTCAGAATCACCATTTGAGGATATAAAATTCGTGCAATCCATACTCGAATTAGTAGGAATCACTGTATCCAATGAATTACAAAGACTCCTATACGAGGAAGAACTGATTCGATCCAAAGAATATGCAGAGAACCTCTTGAACATCACATCGGGTCTTGTAGTAGTATTAGATGAAGAGTTCAAGATTAAAATGATCAATCAATCCGGCTTGAAGATATCAGGTTATGCAAACGTGGAACTGATTGGGCAAAACTGGTTTGATATTTTTATGCCCAATGATCCAATATCCAAAGACAAATGGATCAACAAAAAATCAATTCCTGATCATGAAGAATGTGCATTTGTCACTAAATCAGGAAAGGAACTATTCATTTCCTGGGCCAATAGCAAAATCATAGAAAACAACTCCGTTACAGGGACCATTCTGGTGGGAACGGACATCACCCAGCGCAAGCTCAATGACGAAATGCTCAGCATTGCCCTGCAGGACAGAGACAACTTCAGAGACGCCTTAAACAACTCGGCTCTGGTGAGCATTACGGATCTGAAAGGTCAAATCATATACGCCAATGACAAGTTTGTAGAATTATCAAAATACAATAAAGAAGAGCTCATAGGACAAGATCATCGCATATTAAATTCTGGTTATCATGACCGAAGTTTTTGGAAGGAAATGTGGCAATCACTCAGACAAGGCAAATCATGGAGAAATGATGTGAGAAACACCGCAAAAGATGGATCTTACTACTGGGTCGACACCACCGTCAATGCTGTATTTGACGCGAATGGAGACATTTACCAATATATGTCGGTTCGCTACGACATCACCGAAAAGAAACGAGCTGAACAGGAATTAATAGAATCTGAGCGCAATCTCAAATCCCTATTTGACAATTCTGCGGAAAACATTCTCTCAGTAGATAAGAACTACCGAATCCAGGCATATAACGAAAATACTGCCAAATACTTTTTTGAAAAATTCAATGCCAAGATCAACAAAGGAGTGAACGTATTGGATCTTCTGCCTCCCGACCAAGCTGTCAGGGCCAAATCCATTCTTGACAAGGTTTTAGCTGGTCAACATCTTTTCCTCGAAGAGGAGGAAGATAATAAAAGCAAACATGCAACTAATGGCAATAAGGCATATCGGGAGACAACCTACTCACCCATATTTGATCATGAACAGATTATTGGAGCCTCTATTTTGAGTAGAGACACTACGGATAGAAAATTTGGTGAAGAGGCTATGAGAAAAATGGACAAGCTCAACAGTATAGGGACCTTAGCTGGCGGTATCGCCCATGACTTCAACAATATCCTTCTTGGTGTATTTGCCAACATATCTATGATCAAAGACGAGCTACCGAAGGAAAGTGCCTCAAGGGAATACCTGGAGGATGCACTCAATGCGATGAATCGCGCGAGCGGCCTCACCAAGCAACTTCTTACATTTTCGAAAGGTGGAGAACCTATAAAGGAGGAAGTTGATCTTACACAAATGATTGCTGAGGTGGTGAAATTCGATTTATCAGGTAGCAATGTAAAACCTGTTTTTGATTTCCCTCCCGATCTGTGGCAAGCCATCGTAGACAAGGGACAAATACAACAGGTCATTTCCAATTTGGTGATCAATGCCAATCAAGCCATGGAACATGGGGGCATTCTTAAGGTCAATTTATCAAATGTTGAAATGGATAAAAACGATCATCCTAATTTGGAAGAAGGGAAATACCTAAAGGTGGTGATTGCTGATAACGGAATAGGAATAGAACCTCACGATTTGGATCAAATTTTTGACCCCTATTTTAGCACCAAAGAATTTGGCAATGGTTTAGGACTGGCCACCGCTTATTCAATTATTATTAAACATCGAGGATTCATTAATGTGTCTTCTGTCAAAGGAGAAGGGACTGTTTTTGAAATACTGCTTCCAGCTACAGATAGTGAACCAGAAACAGTAAAAAAACCTCTAAAGCAAAATGGAAGTACATTAAACAATTCAAGCCCAGCCAGAATATTGGTCATGGATGATATAGAAATGTTGAGAAAAGTCATCACCAGGATGCTTGAAGCAGATGGTTTTGAAGTTTTTGCAACTGGAGAGGGGAAAACTGCCATAGAAATTTTTGCGGCTAGCATTGCTAACGGCACTCCATTCGACGTTACCATTTTGGATCTAACCGTGCCAGATGGAATGGGCGGAGTAGAAACCATCGATCAAATATTAAAAATCGACCCTAATGCAAGAGTAATTGCATCTAGTGGCTATGCCAACCATCAAGCAATGTCTGAATTTAAGCATTACGGATTCAAAAACATCATTACCAAACCCTACACCAACGACGAGTTGCTCAAAGTGATCAATGAAGTGTTAGAAGAGTAAATCACTATTTCACTTTTCTGCTAGTCTTTCTCCCAACAAACCGAATAACCATGCCTTCTCCCTGGTGAAACCGTCCTTCATTCAAATGAACCATTTTTTCTTCTAGCAGTATAGGCTCCAAAATGGAGAAATCAGCTTTCATTTGTTTCAGACTAAAGAGCATACTCTCCTTTTTAGGACCACCTACATTTGGATTCTCTTTTTGCTTTCTGAGATGATTGGTACTAAACCCTTCTAAAACTAATAAACCATTGGGTTTGAGTAGCTCGGCCATTCTTTTATGATAACTCGAAACCAGACCAGGCTCGAAGTGAGCATATATTAGAGCAGCTACATCAAAACGCTGATTAAAAAAGGGAAGTTCTGTGAACTCCCCTACCTGATAATCCATCTTCACATTCTCCTTTTCTGCGAAGCGAATAGCTTTCTTCTTCCCTTCCATACTTTGGTCAAAAGCATAAACTTCTAAACCAAATTTTGCTGCATAGACGGCATTTCTTCCTTCTCCCTCAGCAGGCAACAATATGCTGCCTGCGGGTCGATGGTCTTCTAATATTTCTCTAAAAAAGACATTGGGTTCAACCCCAAACGCATACTCCTCCTCTCTGTACCTGGCATCCCAAAAATCTTTCATTTCAATGTCAAATCTCTATATCAAATATTGTCAATCGCTACTTTCAATTTTTCTCTGATTTCTGTGGCGATTGGTGCCAGGGCTTCATTATCCACCGCCTGCATAGAAGCAACAGGGTCTATGGCTGCCACGATCACCTTTCCATCCTTCTCTTGCACTACCACATTACATGGCAGCATGGCACCTATCATGTCTTCCGCAGAGAGTGCTTTTAATGCATAGGGTGGATTGCAAGCCCCCAAAATGCGATAAGGCCTAAAGTCTTCATTCAGTTTCTTTTTTAAAGTAGCCTGAATGTCAATTTCAGTCAAGACACCAAATCCTTGATCCTTTAAGGAAGCTGTGACCTTCTCTATAGCTTCATCAAAACTGATGGAATCGAAACTTCTGTCATAATAATATTTCATGGGTGTGCTCTTTTATTTTCTACTAACTAACGAAATATCTGCACCCAAGTCTGTAACATATGTTACGGTCCAAAGATCCAAATCCAAAAGATGACACTTGTATATGATTACAAAATCCATTACATTAGAATATGATCAAAACCAGCCTGATACCAACCTTGATCAGCCTCATGCTATCATTTACTGCCTTTGGTCAAAATGGCAACTACAGCATGGGCGCCCGTTCTGCTGCTTTGGCCGGCAGTAGTCTTACCTTATCAGACGAATGGGCCTTATTCAATAATATTGGAGCCTTAGCAGACCATCAGCACCTGAGTGTCTTTGGCACATACAAAAACCTTTATGGTATAAGTGAACTTTCCAGCATAGCTGCTGGAGCCACTCTCCCACTATGGAACGGCACCCTGGGACTGGGAGCCTATAGATTTGGAGGTGATCTACTCAACGAACAAAGAGTCAACCTTGGGTTCAGTAATCGATTCGGAATTGTGAGTCTGGGGCTAAACGTGAGCTATTATCAATTGAATATCGAAAATGGAGGTCGCTCCCAAAACTTCATGATAGACTTTGGTGGTAGAGCCGAGATCACTCCTCAGCTGTTGTTTGGAGCACACATATCCAACATCAATCAAGCGGAAATAACAGAAGACACTGGTGAACTAGTCCCTACCTACATGAAGTCCGGCTTGAGCTATAGACCTATAACCAGCCTTATGATCAATGCTGAAGTAGAAAAGAATCTGGATGACCCAATGATACTCAAACTAGGCCTGGAGCATCAATTGATCAATATGCTGTCCCTACGTTTAGGCTTTAGAACCGAACCGTTCATTAGCAATTTTGGCCTAGGATTTTCACCCCATAAAATCAAAATTGACTACAGCTATAGTATTCACAAAGATCTAGGAGACATCCACCAAATCTCTTTCGCATATCTAATCAAACCAAAAGAATGAAAAGGATTGGTTGGCTTATATTATGGATGGTTTTCAACATCCCATTTGCTAGCGCTCAAGAACCCCCTCGACCTGAAATTGACATTCAAGAATTTGTGATTGATCTTTTTCAGGTACCAGATCAGGACATCAACTACGAAGATCTATACGAGTCTCTTTATCAACTTTACCTGAACCCGATAGATCTTAATCAGACCTCCCTATCCGAACTCAACCAGTTGTATCAACTTACCCCCCTTCAAATCAATCAACTCATGAACTATATCCAAAATCATGGACCATTACTTTCAATTTATGAAATTCAGGTATTAGAGTCATTTGATGAAGAAACGATACATAGCATCCTACCTTTTGTAATCGTAAACCCTAATTCATCGAGTCATTCGCAACATGGATTGGTCAAAAGAATCATGAAGGAAGATAACACCTATCTTCTCCTAAGAAGCGAAAGCGTTTTGGAGGAGAAAAAGGGCTATCAGAGCAATGATTCAAACTCTTATTTAGGCTCTCCATTAAAAGTATATGGACGATTTTTGAGTCGGCATACTGGCGATTATAGTCTGGGGTTCACCTTTGAAAAGGACCCCGGAGAAACTCTAGCCTGGAATAACAAAAACCAACAATATGGATTCGACTACTATTCCTTTCACTTCTTATGGGAAAATAAAGGCAGATTGAAAAAATTGGCACTGGGAGACTACCAACTTCAATTTGGTCAGGGGCTCATTTTTGGAGCAGGATTCAACCCCGGCAAAGGAGCAGAAACCATCACCACAGTAAGGCGCAGCAATACCGGTATTCGGCCATACACGTCCGTTATCGAATCGGGATTTATGCGAGGAGCCGCCATCACCTATTCTATATTACCGACCATTAACCTGACCACATTCTATTCTCACAATCAGCTGGATGCCAACATTCAAAACTCATCAGACACCGAATCCTATGAAGAATATGTGTCGAGCATTTTAGCCACTGGATTTCATCGGAGCTATGGCGAAATTGAAAAACGTAATCAAATCAAGGAACAGAGCTATGGGTTCAACCTGAGTTTCAGAGATAAAAAGAGCAAAAATCTAGAGGCGGGTTTCAATTATTTGGTCAACCAATATTCACGACCTATCTACAGAACTCCCAGCAACTACAACCAGTTCGAATTCAGTGGAAATCAAAACTATAATCTGGGGCTATTTGTGAATTACAACTGGCAAAACTTCTTACTATTTAGCGAGGCGGCCTATTCCAGATCTGGTGGCAAAGCACTGATAGCAGGTTTTATGGCAAGTCTTAGTCCCTCCATCTCCTCTAGTTTTATCTATCGCAACTATGCAAAGGATTATCATGGTCTATATGCACAGAGCTTTGCAGAAGGCTCCAGAAGCATCAATGAAAACGGTTTCTACTGGGGCATTCAAATCAAACCCTCCAAAAAATGGCAGCTCTCAGCCTATTACGACTACTTCAGATTTCCCTGGCTAAGGTATCGAGCCTCGGCTCCCGGTTCTGGTTATGAATACTTGATCAAATCAGATTTTCGAGTCAATCGCAAAATCAATCTGTACCTGCAATATCGACAACAATCCAAAGAACGAGATACCTCTACAGATACTCCCACTAAAAGTATAAATGCAGGTGTCAAGCGCTCCTTTGCAGCCAATATGGATTACAACTTCAACTCATATATCGGACTAAAATCCCGAATACAATACAGTCAGTTTACAATTGCAGGAGAGGAAAGCCAGGGCATGACTATCATTCAGGACATCAATTTAAGCTTCTCGAGATTCAGAATAAGCGGACGATTCTCAATATTCGAAACGGAAGACTATGAAAATCGGCAGTATGTTTATGAAAAAGACCTTCTCTATGCATTTTCAATCCCTGCATATTATGGAACCGGCACCCGCGCATACATCCTGTTAAGATATCAGCCCTTTAGAAAGCTCACCCTATGGGCAAAATATGGTCGCTACCGCTACGATATAGAAACAGAATCGATCGGTTCTGGAAATGAACAAATCATCGGTAATATCAAATCAGAAATCAAATTTCAGATCCGTTATAAAATATAAAGCCCATTGAACATTAAGTTCAATGGGCTTTCCATATCCTAAATGAGGACTATTTAATCCTCTGCATTTATCTCTGCCAAAGATTCAGAAACGTTGATGATGTGATCACCAATCTTCTCACAACCTACGATCAAATCTCTATAAGCAACACCCGTACGTACATCATAGTTCTTCTCCTCGATGTGCTTGTAGTATGCTTTATTTAGTTTCTTGGTCATCGCGTTAATGGCATCCTCCGCTTTCTCTGCAGAAACGGAAGTTACGTCAGAGTAATCTTTATTCAAGTTCTCCAACATCACTTTGATTGCCTTTTCTACCAAATCAATCAAGCCTTCTAAGTTATCCATTTGATCCTTAGAGAACTCAAACTTGTATTTAGATTTCTTACTGGCATCTTTGGACATTCTGGTAATGATATCAGCTACTCTTTCCAAGTCACCTGTAATGCTCAAGATAGCTCTGATCTCCTCAGATGCAGATGAGGAAAGACGTCCCTCGGCAACCTTCACCAAATAATCATTGATTTCAATTTCCAGATCATCTGTTCTTTGCTCATACTTCTCAATTTTTTTCAGCAGCTTGTCTATCTTCTTAGAGCTATCAGACTTAATCAGCTCTCTTGAGAAACCGTGCATCTTCTTGATGATCTTTCCATAGATCACTAGCTCCTTTCTTGCCTCCAAAAGTGAAATCTCAGCAGTACGCATCAAGTTAGTACCAATGTATTCCAAGTGGAATTCATCATCCTCATCATCCTTAGTTGGTACCAGTTTAATCACAATTTTCTCGATGTATGGAATAAACCAAATCATGAGAAGTGTATTAATCACGTTGAAACTGATGTGAAAATAAGTCAACCCCCATTTTACATCTGCCACGTTGTTCAAAGGCGAACCATGTCCTGTCGCTGACATGATTCCGTCCACTGCATTGATATAGAAATTGAATATCAGCAACATCCAAACTACCCCCAATACATTAAACAAGAGGTGTGCCCTCGCGGCTCGTTTGGCGTGAACATTACCAACCAGAGCGGCCAGATTTGCAGTAATGGTGGTTCCGATGTTTTCTCCTAACACGATAGCTGCTGCCATATCGAATGGAATCCATCCATTGTCACACATGATCAAAGTAATGGCCATTGCTGCACTCGATGATTGTACCACCACGGTTAAAGCAGTACCAATAAATACGGCAATAATGATGGCCATGAAGCCCATTTCATTCAATGAAGAAATCCATGCCAAAATCTCCGGATTACTCTTTAGATCTGGAACTGCATGTTTCAATTCACTTAGTCCCATGAATAATAAAGCAAACCCAATCATGAACTCACCCCAATATTTCAATTCAGCCTTTTTGGCGAACAATAATGGGAAACCAAATGCAATGATTGGCAATGCATAATGCGAAATACTGAACTTAGAAAAGCCTAAGAACAGTATCAAAACTGCAGTAATCGTAGTACCAATATTGGCCCCCATGATTACACTTATCGCTTGTCTTAGCTTGAGTAATCCTGCATTGACAAAACTTACAACCATCACAGTTGTGGCTGATGATGATTGGATAATAGCTGTAGTCAGAAATCCGGTAAAAACCCCACTCACTCTATTTGACGTAATGAGACTCATTACAGACCTTAACTTGTCCCCTGCTACCTTTTGAATGGATTCGCTCATGACCTTCATCCCATAGATGAAGAAACCTAACGCTCCAATCAATTTCAAAACCTCGAATAATCCGTATTCCACTTGTCTATTTTTTGTTTTCCTGAATTATTAAAATGCGTGCAAATCTAAAGATAATTCCCACACTCAATTTTAACTTAATGTTAACAAATACCCTACTACAGTATCCAAAAGAATCCAATACTTAACATTTAGGTAACATACCGCATTCCTATATGATTTACTTTTGCGCCTCCATATGGAAGGTAAAAAGGAAAAAGAATCAATAAGCATAATTAAGTTCATACTAAGCCTATTAGCGGCTTTAGTAGTCTTCCTATGGTCACTGGATTTGATGACTGGCACTTTTCAGCTATTAAGCTCCAACACCATCTCCAACCTGCTAGAAGCCATAGCTAATCCATTCATCAGCCTCTTCATTGGCATCTTTATTACTGCGGTGATCCAGAGCAGTTCGACCAGCACTTCGCTTGTGGTTGCCATCGTAGCTTCCGGTAGTCTTTCGTTACAAAATGCCGTCCCTATGATCATGGGTGCTAATATTGGTACCACTTTGACTAGTACTATTGTATCTCTTAGCTACATTACCAACAACAAAGAATTCAGAAAAGCCATAGCTACAGGAGTCATGCACGACTTCTTCAATATTCTGACTGTAATCATTCTATTTCCCTTAGAATACTACTATCATATTGTTTCTGACCTATCCATCAGCATCACTCACATGATTGGAATGGAGTCTGCACAAGCCTCCTCCATAAAGCACGGAAGATTTGGATTATTTGGCACGCTTAATCAGTACCTCATCGAGGTTATTCCTTCAAAGACACTGGTTATCATTATATCCATGGTGGCCTTATTTTCTTCGATCAAGATTATCTCCAGAACAATCTCCAAAAGACTAATTGGCACCATTAGAGAAAAATTTGAAGAGGTATTCTTTAAAAACAATTTCAAAGCATTTGGACTAGGCGCCATACTTACTGGAGTCATTCAGTCTAGCTCGATTACCACTACTGTAATCGTACCACTTGGTGCTACTGGTAAAATCAAATTAGAGAAAATTTTCCCATATATAGTAGGCGCCAATATTGGCACTACCATCACCGCACTCATCGCTGCTTTGAACAAATCGGAAGCAGCCATGAATATCGCTTTGGTACATTTTCTATTCAACCTATTGGGAACAATCATCTTCCTGCTAATCCCCGGAGTAAAGAGGATACCTGTGCTATACGCCGAAAAATTTGGAAAGATGACCATGAGATACAAAGTCATTGGCTTTTTCTACATCCTGGTCATTTTCTTCATTCTACCTCTTTCTCTCATTTTTCTAAACCGACTCTAACAGCTTGAAATCAAACTATTTACCCATAAAACCAAAGAAACTTTTATGTTAAGAAATCATAAAACAAACATCAATAAATTGTAAACTAATACTTAATTCAGATTCAGAAAATGCGTTATTTATTATTAGGAATGGCAATGATTTGCCTGGTTGGGTATTCTCATGCCCAATCATTCGAGGGAAGTGCAATCGGAAAAGGAATACGATTTGTCCCTAAGGATTCGTCCTTTAGTATCCAATGGAATACCAGATTTCAAACTCAGTATGTTGGAGTCCAGAATTTGGAATCTGATGAATATTCAGATGCCTTTACGATTCGTCGATTTAGACTCAAATTCAAAGGTTTCCTATTCAACCCCAACATTCAATACAAAACAGAGCTCGCGCTATCTAATCGCGATCAGGGTGACTTCTTTGCCGAACACAACGGAGCGGCCAGTATTGTTTTGGATGCGGTGCTAAAATGGAGATTCGCTCCAGGATGGCAGCTTTGGGTAGGTCAGACCAAACTCCCAGGTAACCGTGAGCGAGTGATTTCATCCGGTGCACTACAGTTGGTAGATCGTAGTAGACTCAATAGTCGCTACAACATCGATCGTGATAAAGGGCTTCAGCTGCACCATGAGCATAAAGTCGGATCTGTGGTACTGAGGGAGATCGGGTCCATCTCGTCTGGAGAAGGCCGAAACGTCACCTTGCCCAACAACCATGGCTATGACTATACAGGTAGAATAGAAGTTCTACCTTTTGGCAAGTTCAGTTCAAAAGGAGACTACTTCGGTGCTGATCTGGCTCGCGAAGAAAGTGTTAAACTTTCGCTAGCAGCTACCTATGACTACAACGTAGGAACCAGCAGAGAAAGAGGTCAATTAGGCTATTTCATATTTGATGAGACTGGTGAAGAACTTCGTAGCACACTTTCTACCGTATTTGTAGATGCATATCTCAAGTATAACGGCTGGAGTGTCATGTATGAATATGCACACAAAACTGTAGCCAAAGGTGAAAAATCTGGTTTTGGAACTGAAGGTGAAGCACGTAACTTTTATACTGGCCAGGCGCACAACATCCAGGGCGGTTATCTATTCAAAAACAACCTGAGTATTGATGGTAGATTCACAGACAACCAACCAGATGCAGGTGTGGATGATCCAGAAAAGAGGTATGAAATTGGATTTGGGAAATATATCGCAGGTCATTCCTTGAAACTACAAGTAAGTACAGCCTATAGAGATAGATTAACCAAAGATGACGAAATGCTCTATTTCGCTCAGCTAGAAATTGGATTCTAAAAGAAACAGAACACAAGAAACAAGGACAGCCTGCTCTATTGATCAGGCTGTTTTATTTTTTCTACTTTTCTGACTTGAGTTTCACTATCTCATTTTGCAAATTAGCCACTATGGCGGTGAGCTCTGAGATATTCATATCTCCAGAAGGAGATCCTGTAGGATCAGGAAAATCAATACTAATGAAGGCTTTGGACTCCCATACCTCTATGATGCTCTTAGCCTCCACCTGATAGGGCGAGTAAGACTTATTGTCCGACACCAAAAACAGCATCCCATTCTCATCTACATAGTTAAACACCCTTTTGTAGACGATCCCTTCTTCCTTACTTAGGAGCACATAGGTCTTACCATTTTTGATATCATTGACATTCTCTACATACTGACCGATAATGATCGTGCCCGGCTGTAGTGGCAACATCGAATCGCCAGAGATTTCAAACGCCCTGTAGGTCGCATTGCCAGGCAGCATGGGTAGACGAAATTTAGGCAAATTCTCAATGTATCCAGGATCCGCATATCCATTGAGATAGCCGGCTGACGCCTTCTGAGGAATCAGTTCAATATTTTCCCTGTCCTGACTATCTACCGTAATCGAAAGTATCTTAGCCTGATCATTGGAGCTGATATACAATTCTTCCTCTGACAACTCGCTCACATCTTTACTAATCAGCGTATCTACCGACACATTGAAAAGCTCCGACATTCCCAGCAAATTATGCAGACGAGGGTCTGCCCTGCCCTCTTCATAGGCACCTACCAGAGATCGCTTGATGCCTATAGCCTGGGCGAAAGTCTCCTGCGTATAACCAAATTTCTTCCTTAGATATTTGATGTTCTCATTGAGCTTAGCTACTTCCATATTACTCGATCTAGATTAGGCATCAAACATAATAATACCATTGTCATTATTACAGGCTTTGCCAATGGAATATAAGTTGATATGATGGATGTTGGTCTTGTTCTTGATCTGATCCAGCCTCATGTAGATCTTCTGAACCACGTTCGTCAGTGTCTCACCAGAGTCTGCCAGGACATATCCATACATGTTTCTCTTCTTTTCAAGGGAAGCATGAAATTTGACCTGGCATTTTCCTGATTTCAATCTCTTGGACGAAAGCTTGAGTTTATAGTCTCCACCGATATGATACTCTTCCATTACTAATAATATTGTCAATTAAAAAATACATAAAGTATTACCAGCTAATAATGACAATAAAATTAGGCTATTAATTTTAGCAAACCAACGTTTATACTAAATATTTTAGCTTTTACTCTTTCGCTTTCCTGAGAATTTACGTTTACCTCCAGATCCTCCTCTCGATTTGCTACCAGATTTAGGATTGTACTCCGGTCCCTCACCTATGTACTCAGGCAATGGAACTTTGCGAATCTCCGCACCAATCAGCTCCTCGATCTGAGCAAACTTGTACATATCTTCTTCATTGACGAAGGTGAAGGCCACACCTCGAGCCTCAGCTCTACCTGTACGTCCGATCCTATGTACATAGTCCTCCGCATCGCCAGGCACATTGTAGTTGATCACCATATCGATACCCTTGATATCTATACCGCGGCTCATCACATCTGTGGCTACCAGTACATTGATCTTCTTGTTGATGAAATCCTGGAGAACTACTTCCCTTTTGGATTGCTCCAGACCGGAGTGAATCGCCTCAGCATTGATCCCAATTTTCTTGATCGCGGCAGCCGCTTTGTCTACCTCAGTCTTCTTCGATAGAAAAACGAAAACGCTGTCTAGCTTCTTCGCTTTCAGCAGGTGCTTGATCAAATCCAACTTCTGACTATCGTAGGTCATAAAGGCAGCCTGAACAATCGCCTCACTAGGCTTAGATATCGCTATATTCAATTCGGCGGGATCATTCAATACCTCCTTGGCCAGTACCCTCATCTTTGGAGGCATGGTCGCCGAAAACATCAGGTTCTGGCGCTTAGCGGGGAGTCCCTCCATGATCTTCTTGATATCATCATAGAATCCCATGTCCAACATACGATCTGCTTCATCCAATATGAAATGAGTCACTTTTGACAGATCCACATATTCTTGATTGAGGTGAGCGATCAGTCGACCCGGAGTGGCGATGATGATATTGGCACCATTGACGAGGGCTTTCTTTTGGGTATCCCACGAGCTACCGTCTCCTCCACCATAGATAGCGAGAGAACTGATATCGACAAAATAGCCCAATCCCTGCAACTGCTGATCGATCTGCACAGCCAACTCGCGAGTAGGCACGATGATCAAACAGTCGATAGAACCATGATTGGCCTGCGCTTGAATCTGCTGTATCGTAGGGAGTAAAAAAGCCGCCGTCTTGCCCGTTCCCGTTTGGGCACAGGCAATCAGGTCTTTTCCTTCTAATATAAGTGGGATCGCTTGCTCCTGAATCGGAGTTGCATTTTCAAAGCCCATCGCCTCGATCCCTTCTAGTACCGGACTTTGAATTCCTACTTCTTTAAACTTCAATTATCTTCATGATTTGGTAAAAGCCAAATCTAGTCTTTATTCTTGAATTACACCGTTTAATTCAATGCTGGATGAATGAAATGGATAAACATTATTTTTCAAATCCATGTCTGCATTGTATTGTTCGGGATCGATCTCGATGGTTTTAATGTCGTCTAACGGCACTTCGATCTCGAATGTGTAATACGGATACACCCACGGCCAGTTGGTCAATCGCTCTGCCTCCTCGGCCAATGGTTTGGCTCCACGCATCAGGCTCAATGGGATATTGTAAGTGGTTTCAGTCCCATCCTTCTTTGTGACCTTTACATCTATTGGCATAGGCATCTCTCCCACTCTCTGTAGATGGATATTCGTCTTGCCTTTGGATTCATAAACCTGCGTGATACCATAGTCGATGCTCTTGGTCGTCTTCACCCAAAAATCGAAGTACCAGTCCAGTTCTATCTCGCTTTGTTTCTCGATTACCCTCATGAAATCAATCATATCTGGGTGTTTGAACCTCCACTGCTTGTAATACTCCAGCAATCCTTTTCTCAGGTTTTCTACTCCTACGATTCCTTCCAGCTGTCTGACAGTAATAGCACCTTTGGAGTAAGCAGCTGTGAGATAAGCTCTGTTGGTACTAAACATGTCCGAATGGGTAGTCAAAGGCTCCTCCTTACCTGAATCGACCAGTTTGCGATAGCCCCTCATGTTAGAGGCATGTGGATTGGTAGCTGGATAGTGAGGATTGAAAAGGTAGTCCTCTACTATGTTGGAAGAATAGGTCGTGAAACCTTCGTCCATCCAGGCATAGTAGCTCTCATTGGTAGCCAGCATCATCTGGTACCAGCTGTGCATCATCTCATGAATGGTCACCCCTACCAGACTTCTTAGTTTTCTGTGTCCAGTGATCAAAGTAGCCATCGGATATTCCATCCCTCCGTCACCTCCTTGAATCACGGAGTAAACCGGGTAAGCGTATTCGCCAAAATTCTCCTCAATAAAAGGCAAGGCCTTCTTCATATAAGTCTGCAAGTCTTTCCAGTTCTCCACCAGCGTATCTTTCTGATAGAAATAGTGGAATTCTAACCCTTCGCGCATCTGCACCACATCGTGAGCATAGTCCTCATCTGCCGCCCAAACGAAATCATGTACATTCTCTGCCAGGTAATGGTAAGTGAGCTTTTCGCCAGATGGAGTTGCCTCGCTGTAGCCCTTCCCGATCTCCTGTGGATTCTGTAATACGCCTGTAGCTGCCACTACGTATGCGCTATCGATCGTGATCTTTACTTCATAGTCACCCCATGGGCTAAAAAACTCTCTGGCAATATAAGGGTGCGTATGCCAGCCCGAACGATCGTACTCTGCGATCTTAGGAAACCACTGCGCCATAGAGAAGCGAACGCCCTCCTTGTTGTCTCGGCCAGTGCGGCGGATCTGAGCCGGCACCTGACTTTCGAACTGCATGCTAAAAGTGGTGCTCTGGCCTGGCAGTATCGGCTTCTTCAGGTCCACGATCATGACCGTACCATCGATGCTGTAGCTCAACTTTTTCCCATCTTGCTTCAGGGATTGAATTTTATGATAGCCGATTTCATCCTCGCCGAGGTGATAGATTCTGTCTTTGACCCTGCTGTCGGGATCGGGCAGTGTCCTGCTACGTACATCCATCATACTGCCTGGCTGAAAGGCATTGTAATACAAATGGAAGAAAACACGATCCAGGGTATCGGGTGAGTTGTTGAAATACTTCAAAGTTTGATCTCCGGCAAATTGATTGGCCTCAACATCCATATCGATCTCCATATAATACTCCACGCGCTGTTGCCAGCGGTCTTGGGCATGGGACAGAAAAGGTAGGGTTAGGATCAATAATGCCTTCAAATATTTCATTCTAATTCTTTTGTTTAATTCAGCAGCAAATTAATAAGCCTGCGATGGAAGACACAAGAGTTTTTGATGGGCGGTTGGTTGGGGAGGTGGAAATATTGAAGTTGAAAGTGAAAAGTGAAAAGTGAAAAGTGAAAAGTTGAAAGTCGGGAGTCAGGAACAACAGCTTTAACCCGCGTCACTCCGACAGAGTAGATTAGGGCGATAGCACTGAGCTACGACGAGGAGTCTCATGTTCTGGTTGTAGCTAGTTGGATTACATTAATGGAGCGTTTCTGATTATCCTATTATGAGCCAAATACTATCCCCATGAAACTTCTGACCACCCTAGACGAGGGGCATGATAGGATATGGCATTGCATGCTGCTTGAAATCTCAACTTTGACAAAGTTTAGATTCGACCTTCAATCTATCCAGATTCAGTCACTCACATAGGTAGCCAACCGCCTGGAGATGGAAGGATCGTCGATAGCATATTTGATCTTTACACGATCACCCACATTATGCTTGCGTGTAGTAGATGTGGCTGCTCTAAAATATCCTTCATAGGTTTTGTCATCAATTACGAACTCATACTTAGCTATCTGCACCATGGACTTCATATAGGGGCGATACTTGGTCTCTACTACAGTGGCAGCTGTAATGGCCGTGTCATGACCCAAAAATTTGAAGTCATGAGTAAACCAAAGATTCAATGCCCAATACACAAACGCGACTAGGGACAAGGCAAAAACGACAGAAGCTAATTTCACGATGATACGTCGCGTCAGGCTCGGATACTCAATGATCATTCTGGATTCAGCCATATCCAAATGAAAAGGTCTATACTTCGGTTCGAAATATCTGGAAATACGATCCATTCGACCGTTATAATAATCAACGAGCACCTCCTCCACTTCGGACACAGACTCTGGCGGAAACTCTGATATTTCCTGGACACCCTCTTTCTCGATCAATATAGCCAGACCATCTTCTGCAAGATTTCCACTGATCTCAATCCAGTTTCCCTCGTCTCTTTTCAGAGTCAGAAAGGTGAACTTCGACCAATCGATGCTGTTGACAATTGATCCAATCGCAGCATCGTGAAGCTCCTCCTCTTTTAGGTTCTTTCCTTCCTCTTGTTCAAGTATGAGTTGCATTGTATTAATTGTTTTTTATACACGAACACTCTTATCATGACTATTGCTCCATGAGCCGTTCTATTAGTACTAAGGGGTAGAGATGGTAGTGAATTTTGTTGAACTCTTCTGGAGGTAAATCGAAGATGATGTCTCTTATGATTTCTAAATTGGCCATATCCTTTTGGGAAGCCAGTCTTGACAAATTAGTGGTCATGATTAGGAGGCAAATCAGGGTTATTATCTACAACTCTATTACCACATTTGAGAACACATAGCTGATTCGAAGGATTAGTAAAATTGATCGTATTTGGCGTTTGTTCGGCTTTAAGTTCATCATCCACAGAAAATAGTTCGCTATTATAGAATAAGCATTTTTCAATAATAAAGTAACCTCACATAATATTGAGTAACTGCTTCAATAAAAAGGTAGCATTTCAACAAGTTAAATAAATTATTCGTGCTCTCTAACACCCCGATCGAGGTTGCAAACGCACCCGATCGGGTGTGGGAGCTACATCAGGCCTCACACAGGAGAACTACGGCCATCCTTGACTTACTTCTGCCAACCTATTGGATCAAAGATTCGATTCCAAAACAGCCAAAAGAAACATTATGAACAAGATTAGCTAAATTTATATCTGCAAAGGGTTATTCATGGAAGCGTCTGTTATAGCCAGTTTCAATAACCCAGTTCGATCATAAGTCGTCTGAGTTCAGCTCGTTTCTCTGTTTTGAGAGCACCGAATTTCATTTTTTTGAATGTTGGCCAGTTCGGTTCGGTTTTTACAACTCCGAAATTATCTCCCAAAGTTAGAGTTGCCACAATATTGTTGTTGTTCAGAAAGTTGACTCGAAATTCTGGTTCATAGGTTGTTTCAGACCAGTCGAAAGATGTTGGATCATTGAGAATCTCAAGAAATCTATTCGCCTGTTCATCTGTGAATGTCTGTTTAAATCCAAGAGGCAATTGCCTAATTGTTAGTTCGTCAAATGCTCTCTGTGGGAACAAACTATCAATTTTGTTAATGTCATCTCTGAGGTCGTTGAGAAGTTCAGAAGTTGTGTTCACGTAGAATTCTCGGTTGGTAAATCCTCCGTCGAAATCAGGACCGACTTTTAGGGTGTCAGCAAAGAGTTCGTTCGTTAGTTGTTCGTCCGAATAGCGGTTCCAATACTTCGCGTAATTATGTTCGAAAGGTCGTTTACCAGAGTTCGTCTGACATGCGGTAAGAAAAACAAGTACTACAAATATGAGGCTTAGAGTTCTGTTTGCCATGGAGGATTATTGGCTATAACACCCAAATATTAGCCACTCCTTCTCAAAACAAGTCCAAAGCAGCCAAATGGGCATTTTAAATTTAACTCCCCGAATCTACCCCCATCCCCCTAGTCCTCCAAGCCCAGCTGAATGATAGTTATCCTTCACTACCAAATATCCCCAGATCTGGGTATGGAACTTCTCCATATACTCTGACCATGGCTGTCCAACCCTTCCTCATGGCTGTCGAGCAGACCTTCATGCCGACCTATTGATACTCCATGGCGATTAAGTGAATGCTCATGGCACCTGAGTGAGGCTTCATGGCGATTAAGTAGATGCCCATGGCTCAACCACGGCCTCTCATGGCAAACAATATTCTGTCATGGTAATCACGACTACCTCCATGCCAAATAATATATCGCCATGGTAGTATCACCCCCCTCCATGGCGACCATGAGGCATATCCAGTGAACCATGAGAGCCCCATTTTAGGCTGAACACATAGTCTTTCACGCTTTTGATATCGTCCAGATAAATGTAGCTGATTCAAATCCCCTCCTCGGAGCAGGGGTGGGTTTTACTACAGAATAAAAAGCATTCAGTATTGAATCTTGGTTCTTGAGTCTTAAATCTAGTACCTACCTATTACCCCTTCCGCCTATCGGCACATTCCCTAGGGAAGGATTAATGGAGCATGGCGGTTAGCGGTCAGCGCTAAGCGGTTGGCGATTTCATTCTTAAATAGATCCCCACTAGTTCAAGCGTCCGCTTGGACCCATCAACAAAGCACACAAAAAAAGCGAAGGGTTCGCCTTCGCTTTTCAATTTCTTATCCTCTCATGACCAGGAAGGTCAGGTAACCAAAATATACCGCCAGGAAGATAGCACCCTCCCATCGATCGATTCGCGTCTTCTTACCCACGATCACAGACATGATCAACAGGGTACTGGCGAGGATCACCATCATGATATCACTGTTGTTGGCCACATCGAAAGGCAGTGGCTTCAAAAGGGCACTAAAACCCAAAATCCACAAAAGGTTGAAGATATTGGAGCCGATCACATTACCTACTGCCATATCGGTTTGCCCTTTGGTCACGGCCACTGCTGATGTCACCAACTCTGGCAAAGAGGTACCGATGGCGACTACAGTCAAGCCAATGAAGGTTTCGCTCAATCCAAACATATGTGCCAGGTGAATGGCTCCATCCACTACCCATTTACCTCCTAAGAATAACCCCACGGCTCCAATCAGGACAAAAATCACTGCTTTTCGTCTAGGTAGCAGGTCCTGAGAGGTCTCTACAGGTTGCATGTCTGGGATTCCATCTCTTTCGTTTGAGATCACATAGATATAGGCCATAAACATGGCAAAAAAGAACAGTAGGATAATCCCGTCTACCTGACTAAGGGACAGGCCTTTGGTATCTACAAACAAATTGGCGTTGGCCAGAAAGCCCACCATAAAAGTGGCGACCAATGAAATAGGTATCTCGGTGAAGTAAATACTCTTTTTAATAGGTAGCGGCTTGATCAAGGCAGATACACCCAGAATCAGCAGCACGTTGGCGATGTTGCTACCAAACACGTTACCTACCGCCAATTCAGAACTGCCATCAAAACTGGCCATGAGGTTGACGATCAATTCTGGTAAGCTCGTTCCGAAAGAAACGATGGTCAAACCAATAACAAGTTCAGGAATATTATTTCTTTTTGCGATGGAGGAAGCTCCATCCACTAACAAGTCAGCACCCTTGATCAATAAAAAAAAGCCGACCAAAAACAACACATAAACCATAAAGGAAAGCTTAAGTTAGATTAGTTAATTTGTTCAATATTATCAACCCGCTAATTAACAAGAAATGAACAGATTTTTAAAATCTACGCCTGTTGATTTGAGATAGTTCGAAGATTAATCCAATAATACGTAGTAATAACACAAAAGAAAACCCCGATCAATGACCGGGGCTCCTTTTCAACGTATTTACTAAACATTATCTTTTTAGAAATCTACTACCGTCCAATAGACCTCTTTGGGCTGATTGTCTTCTCCAAAAAGAAGCGGATAATCTTTTCGATCCGGAACTGGAAAATGATCCAGCCAGCTATACTGATCCGACACATTCCAAAAAGTAACCGATGAAAGCTTCTCTTTGTTTTCTCTGAAAACCTTGAAAATCATATCATACTGCTCGATTTGCTTCTTTTTCAGTTCATCTGTGAAGGTGTCATCATCAGTAGGCAGTTTTTCTCTTCTGGTATGTTCTTTTTTGTAGATTGAAACATCTAGTTCAGTTACTTGCACTTCAAGTCCCAAACCAGTGAATCGATCGATCGTTGCTCTGAGTGTCTCTTCTGAGGGCTCAAATACTGACCAATGCCCTTGAATCCCCACACCGTCTATAGGTACTCCCGCGTCTTGAAGTCCACGGACCATTTTGTAGATTTTCTCTCTTTTGACTGGGTTGATGACTTCATAGTCGTTGTAAAACAACTGTACATCTGGATCTGCCTCACGGGCATATTCAAAGGCCCTGGCGATAAACTCCTCACCACAGATCTGGTACAACTTAGAATCTCTGTAAAACTCATCTGGATCGTCAGATATGGCCTCATTTACTACATCCCAGGCGTAGATTACATCTTTGTATCTTGTCACCACCTCAGTTATATGGCTCTTGAGCCTGGCCAGGAGCACCTCTTTGGATACTTCCTCACCGTTTTCGTCTACATAAAGCCAATCTGGAGCCTGGTTGTGCCAAACTAAAGCATGACCTCTCAGTCTCATCCCGTTGGCCTTAGCAAACTCGGCAATGGCGTCTGCATCCTTCCAGTTGTATTCATTTTCTTTTGGATGTATAGGGCCAGACTTCATGACATTTTCTGGCGTCATACTATTGAAATTCTTTTTGATCAACTCGGCTTGTTCCCCTTTAATCGCATAAGGAGACACAGCGACTCCCATCGGGAAATAATCCTGATAGTAGGTCTTTAGCCCTTTATCTTCCCTGACATCTGAGTCCTCCTGGGTCTGCTTCTTCTGCTCACAAGCCATCGCTCCCACCAAAATTAAGAGGACCAACCAGCTACTTTTTGCTTTCATCATCATATGTAATTTATCTACTATTATACCCCGCTAAAGGCGCTAAAACCTCCATCCACTGGCAATACTACACCAGTAATGAAGCTCGCTTGCTCAGAACATAGAAACTGAGCCGCCCCGTTGAGCTCATCGATCTCACCAAATCGCCCCATCGGCGTTTTGGCAATTACCTTTTCGCTTCGTTCGGTCAGACTGCCATCTTCGTTCAACAGTAACTTACGGTTTTGATCTCCGATGAAAAAGCCTGGCGCTATAGCATTGACCCTGACTTTGTCTCCAAATCGCTGAGCCATTTCGGATGCCATCCATTGCGTAAATGAATTTACCCCCGTCTTGGCTACCGAATACCCCATCACCCTGGTAATGGCCGTATATGTCGCCATAGAGGATATATTGATGATAGATCCAGCTCCGTTTTTAGCAATGGCCTCACCAAAAATCAGGGAAGGATATATCGCTCCTTTCAAATTGATATCAATGGCCTGATTCAAAGCCTCGTGGTTAAGATCAAAAACCTCTTGCCCATTGCTTTGAGTTGCTCCAGCCACATTGCCCCCTGCCGCATTGATCAGCACATCGATCTGACCAAAGGTATCAATAATCAGCTTCTTCGCGCTTTTTAGCCCATCTGAATCCAATACGTCGCATGCAATCCCCAGGGCATTAGCCCCCAGCTCCTCTACAGCGGAAACAGCTTCATCAATTTTCTCCTTGTTGCGACCTATGAGTACCAGTTTGGAACCATGCCGGGCAAAATGCCTCGCCATACTGCCTCCCAATACACCAGAGCCACCAGTTACTATTACAACTTTGTTTTCTACACTAAAATCTCCCATTGATTTTTCTAATTCTATGTTGGTTAGGTCAAAAGTAATTTGCCCAATTGACTTTCCTGTAAAAATATTTTCTAGCTATTTGGACAATTTCTATTGAAAGAAGATCAGTACAAGGCTGATTTCTGATTGCCGGTCTAAAAATATATTCTATAAAGTCTAAAGATTCGTAGCATTCCGAACAACCATTCAAAATACCAGTCAAATCACCTTTTATTAAATGTTTCTCGACAAAGAAAGCATTTATTTTAAACCAACGCAACCGATTGCGTTACTAATGTTTATATTTATCCCCAGAAACATGATAATGGACTTTGTTAAAAGATAATATGATTAAGAATTACTGGACTAAACACCTATTGACCACTAGCCTGACTGTTTTTACCTTGCTCTTTTACTTACCTAGTCATTCACAGATCATCCAATGGGATAACTGCGGAAAATTTTTGGGTAATATCTCTCAGGGGAGCAACAATAGCGACTGGACCCAATATTGGAACCAGGTAACTCCCGAAAATGGCGGAAAATGGGGATCGGTAGAGAGAGAACGGGATGTGATGAATTGGACAGACCTTGATAAAGCCTATAAATTGGCGAAAGACAATGGGCTTCTCTTCAAACAGCACGTATTTGCATGGGGCAATCAACAGCCTTCCTGGATCGAGACCCTCACAGAAGAAGAACAACTGGCAGAGATAGAAGAATGGATCATGGCATACTGTGAGCGATATCCTGATACGGATTTTATTGAAGTAGTCAATGAACCAATCAATGACCCTCCATTTGGCTCGACTAATGGAAACTACGCCAATGCCCTCGGCGGTCGTGGAGATACTGGATATGACTGGATCATCAAAGCCTTCGAGCTCGCCAAAGAACATTGCCCGAATGCTGCACTCATGATCAATGAATACAATCTTCTGAATAGCGAAAATAATCGATACGATTATTCGAAGATCATAGGTCTGTTGACAGAAAGAGAGTTGATCGATGCGGTAGGTGCTCAGGGGCATGCCTTTACGGTCAAAGATATGACAGCAGAAGATATGACCACTGCCATCAATGACCTGGCTAAGCATGGTCTCCCTGTTTACATCACAGAACTAGACATAGACGGCCCGGGTGAAAATACCCAGCTTGAAAAATACAAGGAGATTTTTCCGGCCATATGGGAGCATCCATCAGTAGCAGGAGTCACTCTATGGGGCTATAGACAGGGCACTATGTGGCGTGAAGATGCCTACATCATGAATAGCAATGGAACAGAAAGATCCGCTCTAACATGGCTCAAGGACTACATTACCCCTTACAACTCCGTTTGTGAAGGGTATGACCCTCCATTAAACACCGGTTTCAACACCAAGGCTACCCTGATCTACCCTAACCCTATCAGCAATGGCTCACTACATGTCCAGTCTGATAAAGCAATTGAGAAATTGACCATTAGGAATATCAGCGGGCAAAAAATGTTAGAATATCGTCCTCACCAATTAACACAGAAAATAGAACTAGAAATAGATCTACCCGCAGGACTTTATTTGGTAAAAATTGAAGGCCCGTCTCTTTCGGAAGAAAGAAGATTGGTTATAAAATAACACCATTTGATACAGCCACCTCTGCCCAGAGGTGGCATACCTACCCCCCCTAACCCAGTGACCTATTACTATTAGGTGATTGATCCATTTCAAAAACACAGCAAAAGATGAAACGAATATTCTATTTTGGGCTTGCCCTTATTACCTCATTATTTTCCTGTCAGGAAGATATAAAACAACCTGACCGAAGTGACCCAGGGGTCAACATCAACTTAATCCCGTCGACTACCTTTCAAACCATCTCTGGATTTGGAGGAGCCAATCAAATGTGGGGCTCCACTTTCCCCAACAACGAAGAAATCGATAAAGCTTTTGGGTCTGGTGATGAGGATCTGGGCCTTAGTATTTTCAGAGTACGAATAGCTTCCAATCCAAACGAATGGCCCTTGATCATAGATGTAGCCAAGCGTGCGCAAGGTCATGGAGCTAAGATTTTAGCCTCACCATGGTCACCTCCCCCAGCCCTCAAAAGCAACAACAGCGATATTAGTGGCCATCTATTAGAAGAAAACTATGGTGCCTATGTTTCCCACCTCAATGATTTCATTTCTTTGATGGAATCCAATGGAGTGGATATTTATGCCATTTCGATTCAAAATGAACCCGATATTGAAGTGAGTTATGAATCATGTGATTGGACTTCCAGTGAAATCTTAAATTTCATTAAAAATTACGGAGACAAAATAGTGGGAGCTAAAGTAACCAGTGCAGAATCCTTCAATTTCAATCACGCCTATACCGACATGCTATTGAATGATGAAGCTGCGCTCAACAATTTTGATATCATAGCTGGCCATATCTATGGTGGAGGTCAGGAAGCCTACCCCTTAGCAGAAAGTAAAGAAAAGGAGATCTGGATGACAGAATACCTGATGAATCTCAATGTTGGGGATTGGCAAGCCGCAGAAGATGGGACTAAATGGAATGAAACCATGGAAATGCTAGGCACAATGCAAACCGCCATGAACAACAATTGGAATGCTTATATCTGGTGGTACTTGAAGCGCTACTACTCATTCATTGGTGATGGCGATGAGGGAACGGTCAATGGAGAAATTCTAAAAAGAGGTTATGCCTACTCACATTTCTCTAAATTCATCAAACCCGGCTATCAAAGAATAGATCTGGAAACGAGTAGTTCTATTGACGCGACGATTACTGCCTATCAGGGAGAAGGTCATTTGGTGGCCATTATCCTAAATGACACCAATGCAACAATCAAAGTGAACCTATCGGCAGCTGAAAGAGATATAAACAAAGCATATACCTTTCTGACCAATATCTCGGTGAATAGAGGATACAGCGAATTGGAAATTACGGAAGGTAAAGCTGAGCTTTCAATATCACCTAACAGTGTCTATACGGTCATTCTGGAGTAGGTCTTAATTGCATCCACACAACTTTGGCGAGTAGATTGAATAACTTCAGTTTGCTCGCCATTTTTCTTTCCTCTGTTTGCTCATTCCCACTGCAGTGAGTAATTATTTCAAACAACGGCTTTAACCCCCATTGGAATCAGAATGTTGATCTGTCCCTATTCCTAGAAGAAAGATCAAAACTGCTTTATGCATTAGCAAAAGCCGGAATTAACAGTGAGATAAAGCCAATAGAAGCTAACTCACGAGTGTTACACCGCACAAGGCAGGATTGTAATTCATTTTTCGGAGACTACTTCATTTCAGAATGAGATACACCAGCACAAAAAAACCGTCCACTAAGTGGACGGCTTTATATAAGCATGATATATGCAACTAATTACTATTCACAACTATCAAATTCTTCTATCACAAGTTTGTCCAGATAGAATGTTTGAGCAGTAGACCCAAAATCCAATACCACTTGGTGATCTCCTGTGGATGTAGCTGCAGCAGTAAAGACATAAGAATAATAAGTCCATTCCTCCGCGACGGTAATCTCAGGCGTATAGAAGAAGTCATCGGACTGACCACTAGCCCATCTTGATACAGATGCTCTAATGACACCATCTGGTCCTGCAGCTTTAGCCCAAAAACTCAATTTGTAATCTTGACCTTCTGTTAATGCGACAGCATCAGCAGCCACCTGAATATCCCAGTGGTTTCCTCCTGTTCCGGTAGCCATCAAGGAACTTGTTCCCTCATAGGCCTCAGCAGTAGTAACTTCTACTGTACCATTTAACATACTCCAGTTATTGAAACCATCCTCAAAATCTCCATTGGCATACAGACTTGTAGGATCATATTCTTTCAGACTTACTTCATCGATATAGAAAGTCTGTGTTGTAGATCCAAAATCCATTACTACTTGATGCACGCCAGTGGAAGTAGCTGCAGCTTCGAACACAAATGAGTAGTAAGTCCAATCCTCTGCAACCGTAAATTCTGGCGTATAGAAGAAGTCATCAGACTGTCCACTTGCCCATCTAGATACTGAAGCTCTCATCACACCATCTGCACCACCAGCTTTGGCCCAGAATCCCAATTCGTACATGGTACCGATATCCAATGTAGGTGCTACATCTGGGTTAACTGCTACCTGAACATCCCAGTGATTACCTCCCGTACCAACAGCTTTAAGCGACTGTGCTCCACAATAAGCATCTTCAGCCGAAGCTTCTACTGATCCATTCAGGATATCCCAATCAGTTAATCCATCTTCGAATCCAGAATTTGTCAGCAACTCAATAGCTCCAGCCTCACCAACGACACCAGGCACCAAACCAATGTGATCGATTGCAAATGGAACACTACCTGCACCCATATCTAGCACTACTCTATGCGTTGGTAGATCTTTACCTACCGTAAATGTCCAGGTATATTGTTGCCATGCATTAGCAGCTATCTCTTGATCTGCTCCATAGAAATAATCAGCTCCAGCGCCATCGTATTGTGATGCGGACACACGCATGAAAGCACCTGCATTATCCGCTTTGGCCCACATAACGATCGTATATTCCGCTCCCATTGTCAAAGGCACTCCGGTACTGGCCATCTGCGTACTCCAGGGATTCGCTCCTGTTGGTGCTACATGAATAGAACGAGTACCGCCATAACCATTTAGCAACTCAGTAATGACATCTCCGTTGTTTAATTGTTCCCAATCTGTGAACTCATCTCCTTCACCAGCTTCTAGGTCAGAATTGGCAAGTAAGTTTTCCATTGCATAGAAAGCAGTAGGAGTCACATCAGTACCATAATCAGTGGTAACTTCTATTTCAATTGCCCCACTAGTATTCACACCATTTGGCACGGTTACAACTAGTTCTGTATCTGATACCGAAACGATTGTAGCTGGCACACCATCTATCGCAACGATTGTATTGTTATCCAGACTGGTACCAGTTATAGTCACATCCTCTCCCACTGGCACGAATGGAGTAAACGGCCCAATCACTGGAGTAGGTTTCAACAATACTTCCACTTCTTGAGTTTCACGTCGAGCTCCTTTCATGGCCAATGTAATAGTAGCCATACCTACCGGATAAGTATCTGGAACGGTAAAAGTAATTGTGTTTTCTTCTAAAGTATAATCCAATTGTTCATTGCCCAGGAACAAGAATTGCACTTGATCAAAACCCTCTCCTGTCAAAGAGATATCCTCTCCCTGATACAATGAGGTAACACTCACATCCGTGATATTCACAGGATCTACTAAATCCTCCTGGCAACTGGCCACTGATAATAGAACAGCCAGCACCATCAATCCATATATGTATTTTAAGATATTTTTCATTTCTTGCTTATTTAAAAATGATTACCACTGAGGATTTTGCTGTACACCTGTTTGATCTACAAAATTCTGTGGCAAAGGCCAACGAACATGTCTTGGCTGGATGTTAGGCGCTGCACTTGGATTGTGCATTTTCACTCTTTCTTCCAAAATCCCTAATCGCTTCAAGAAAGCCCATCTATGCCCCTCATGGCCAAGCTCTCTTGCATGTTCCTCTATAATCGTTTCTAAATCTATAGAAGAGAAGTTATTACTCGTATTGCCATAGGCTCTCTCTCTAATTGCATTCAACAACTCCAGGGCTCTGGCTTCATTGCCATTTCTCCAATGCGCCTCAGCTCCCAGGATATAAGCCATTGACAGTCTGTAAACGATGATGTTTCTAAACCCTTGCGCTTCATCTGCCAATCTACCGTAAGTACCATCTTCCCAGGTTTTCGTAGTGGTAGGCTCCAGATATCTTGCTTCCCTATCGTTTGAGGCCCAAGACTGGAAGTAGAGAGAATCAACCGTCAAAAGATCTCCTTCTGACAAATACTCTGCTCCTGGCAATGAAGTATCCAGGTTGGATATATCGTCAATTGTCCAAGCAAACTTGTGCCAAGCGCTGATACGACCATCTGCTTCATCACTCAAATCGCCATCTGCATCACTATCAAATAGATCCCAGTAGTATTCGGAAGGAGACAGTCTGGCCCATGGTCTTCCTCCTTGACCTAATGTCCTACCCACACCCGGTACTCTATCATAAAGTGGCACATACATCTGAACAGTACGCTGTGGTCTATCCTGATTGTTTTCACTAAAAATCCAGGAGAAGATGATCTCTTCATTATTCTCTTCACCACCTTTTCCGCCATCAAGTCCAAAAATACCATCCAATGGCTGTAACTGTGCGCCTTGCGCAATCACATCTTCTGCGGCCTGGGCTGCTTCGGCATAGTTACCCAACCATAGATTGGCTTTCATGATCAACAAATACGCCATATCCTTTGAAGGAACACCCACGTTGGCATTTTCAAGCCTTGTTCTCAAATAAGGAACTGCGGCCTCTGCATCACTGATGACTTGCTCAAGAACTGCCGTTTGATCATTTAAATCAAAATCATATTTGATGCTGTCTACGTGCTCAGCCAAGTCAGGAAAAACCACATTGTCCCATCTCTCAGCCATTTCTAGATATGCATTAGCACGAAGACAATAAGCCTGACCGATGTAGTCATTTTTCTTTCGTTCCTCGTCCTCATTTTTAGGTACTAAATTCTCACCAAAGGAGGTAATGGCATCCACCGCACTAATGGATTGGTTCAAGCCACTAAAAATATTATTTACTTGAGCACTGGATGCATCAAAGGCATTTACATACTCCATCATTCCACGCATACCATCATTACCTACATCTTGCATGTGAGTACCTGACTGTACGATATCCGTACCGCACTGCTTGTAAAGCGAAATTTCATTGTTCTCATGCAGTGATCTTGCTCTTTCATACACGCCGAACAAGGTCGTCTGCATACCATTCAAACCTGCCAAAGCTTGATCACTTGGCAGTGAATCTCTTTCTGTTAGTTCTATTATATCATCCTCACAGCCCACTGATATGAGCAGCAAAGAGAATACTGCGACTATATATTTTATACTTTTCATAATCAATCTCTTTTAAAAAGTTAATGATGCTCCAAATCTGAAGTTTCTAACTATAGGATATTGCCCTCTACCCGTTTCTGGAGAATAGGCATTTTTCATTTTAGTGAAGTATTTGAGGTTGTTACCTCTTGCGAATACTGACACAGCCTTGATCGGAGTGTTTTCTAAAAATTTAGAAGGAAGGTTGTAGGACAAAGACACGTTTCTCAAAGAAATATAGGAAGCATCTTCAGTCTTAATCGCATCACCTCTAACTCCAGTCCAATCGGATGACCCCACTCTCGGATACTCCGTACTAGGGTTATCTTCTGTCCAATAATTAATGGCCAATTGATTTCCTCTACCGGTATACCCTCCGTAAAAGTTGTTTACAACAGTGATTCCCTTCGCATATTCCAACAATACCGAAAGCTCAAAGCCTTTGTAAGAAATGGTGTTGGTCAAACCGCCATACCAATCTGGTGTAGAATTCCCCAAAAACACTCTATCATCTCCTGGGGTGATTTGGCCATCATTGTTCACATCACGGAATTTGGCATCTCCTGGCACTTGATTGTATACCAAGGCTTCATCTGCCTCGTCGGCTTGCCATACCCCTATGTATTCATAGTTGTATATCTCATTGATATTTTGCCCAATGAACCAGCCATTCGCTTCATCATCAATCGGTTCACCATTTGGACCTGTACGGTTCAACTTCACAATTTCATTCTGATTAGTGGCCCAGTTGGCAGCAATATTCCATCTGAGATCCGATCCATCGATCACATCCGCACTCAATGCTACATCGATCCCTTGATTTCTAGTTTCACCGATATTGGCTATGTAGCTGTCGTATCCATTGGTATTGGGAATCAATTGTGGCAAAAGAAGATCAGTCGTATTGGTTTGGTAAGCATCTACCGTCGCGGTAATTCTGTCATTCAAGAACCCGAGATCCACACCAATATTCAATTGCTTACTGGTTTCCCATTTCAGATACTCATTACCCAAAGTTCCAATCTGATAACCTGCTATATCTCTAAGCACATCTGGAGTAGAAGGATCATTGTCATCATCTACTGGCACCTCGGTTGTCACATTTACATTAGGTCTGGAATAGTATCTATATGTACCAATTCGGTCATTCCCTAGTGTACCGTAACTTGCTCTTATTTTCAGCATATTCATGAAATCGAATCCCCAGAAGTTCTCGTTGTGCACATTCCATGCTGCTGAATAGGATGGGAAATACCCATATTTATTGTCTCCAGTATATTTAGAAGACCCATCTCTTCTCATGGTCAGAGTAACGACATACTTATCGTTGTAGTCATATCCTATCCTACCTACTGTATAAACACGTCCCCACTCGTCTGTATCCCAGCTGAATCTTTGATCTGCAGAAGCAGATACGTCAATCGCATGATACCCTAACAAATCAGTACCCATTTTATCTGCGAAAGCATCATACTGCTCCCATTCATTCTTCTGAAAACCATATACCAGAGTGGCATTGATTCCATGCTTACCGAAAACCTTTTTGTAAGTAAGGATGTTATCTAACAAGTAGTTAGTTGAAGTTTGCTCCTGGATACGAGCAGTATTAGGATCACCATCCCCATAATTACTAGAAGTAAATCTTCCGTAAAACTGGTTTCTCTGCTCTGCAAACGTATTAAGTGTATAAGACAGACCGTCGATTATTTTGATCTCAATGTATGGGTTCACATAGGTTCTATTGACGTATCGATCTACAACAGATTCATTGTACCTGTGGAAGGGGTTGACTTGAAACTTATCATCTCTGACATATTTCACATAGTTACCCTCATCATCATAAATATCACCAAGTGGCGTATTGTCCAGAATCGGAACAAATGCAGCGAATGATCCACCGAAATCCTCAATTGTGTTGGAAGTCTCATCTGCATCACTTCTGGTCAACTGTACTCTGGTACCTATCGTTAGCCAATCATAAGCTTTATAGTCAGTGTTAATTCTTAAAGAATAACGATTGTAGTCAGAGTTCTGTACAATCCCTTTTTCTCTATAAACATCACCATTCAAGTAATAACGTAGCTTTTCTGAACCACCCGAAACACTAACACCTGCCTGGTACACTTCACCAGTTTGCAAGATCTCATCTTGCCAATCTGTAAAATCACCATTCACATAGTTTTCTATTTCATTAGGATCCAAAACACCATTAATAGTAGTACCCTGGCCAGAATCAAACAAGTATTGAACATACTCGTCTCCATCCATCAGGTTCAACCTTGTGTTGATATCGTTGATACCCGCTGAAGCATTCACCTTGATAGTCGGCTTACCAGCACTACCATTCTTTGTGGTGATCAAAATTACCCCATTGGCTGCACTGGAACCATATATTGCACCAGCGCCTGCATCCTTAATTACGTTGATAGATTCTATGTCATCAGGGTTCAACTCGTTCAAGTTACCACCTGGAAGAGGTACACCATCTATTACAATAATTGGCTGATTCGCCTCCTGAATGTTGTCAGAACCCTCACCCAAAGAATTGATCCCTCTAATGGTAAATGACACGCCAGAGCCCGGCTGACCACTGGTTCTCTGTACTCGCACACCCGCTACCTGACCTCTTAGGGATTCTACCACGTTAGGTACTGGCACTTTGTTGATGGCCTCTACATCCACAGTAGAGATAGAACCTGTCACGTTCGAACGCTCCATGGTACCATAACCAACTACTACCACTTCCTCTAAGGATTGTACATCCAATGGAAGACCCACATCGATCGAACTGCGACCGGCTACAGCTACTTCCTGCTTGGCATATCCAATAAAACTGAAGATTAATGTCGCATCAACAGGTACGTTGATACTGTATTCTCCGTCAAAATTGGTCACAACCCCAGAAGTTGTACCCTTAATTAATACACTCACCCCTGGGAGTGGGTCACCATTGCTTCCATCTGTGACCTTTCCGCTCACCTTTGCCTCTTGCGCCAAAGCTGACAAGCTGCCAAAAACAAGCAAACAACTGATTGCATAATATTTAAGCAATCGGTAAGAATAGTTACTTAGTCTTGTAATCATGATTCATATAATATAGTTTGATTTAAGTCTCATCCCATAAAGCTAAAAAGCTCATAAAACGACATAAAAGCTACTTTTTCATCAATCATGTTATAATACGAACTCCCTAGTTCTCGGGAATATCCAAATGTAGAGAGAATTTTCTTTTTACACAATCGATTGCGTATTATTTCATAATAAGTGTATAAATTGGGATAAATAAAAAGTCAACCTACCTTTAGGGAATAAAAAGGGATAAGCCAGAGTAAAATCGAATGAAAAGAAGCAAGGAGATCACTATATACGACATAGCCACCGAGCTAAACGTCTCCCCCTCCACCGTATCACGTGCACTTAAAAAACACAAAAGCATTGGGAAGGAAACCATCAAAAAGGTCGAGAAAAAAGCCTCTCAATTGGGATATAGGCCCAATGTGGTAGCTGCCAACCTGAGAAATCAAAAGACGCATACCATCGGAGTAATTATCTCCAGAGTGGATCGTCCGTTTATTTCTACCTTGATAGGCGGTATAGAATCAGAAGCTAAAAAGAAGGGCTACCATGTAATTTTCGCCCAATCGCATGACAAGGTGAAACTAGAAATTGAAAATGCCAATGTCCTTTTCAATTCAAGAATTGATGGTTTAATCGTCTCCCTGGCGATGGAAACCAAATCCTATGAGCATTTCAAACCTTTTCTTGACAAAGAAATTCCCTTGGTATTTGTAGACCGAGTCACAGAAACACTCAACACCGATCTCGTTGTTATCGACAATACCCATTCAGCCTATATCGCTACCAAACACCTAATAGAACAAGGTTGTACACGCATTGCTCATTTTGCCGGAGCTCAACATCGAAATGTATACAGAAACAGGCGTACAGGTTACGAAAACGCATTAACTGAAGCAGGACTCCCGGTAGACAATAGCCTCATATTGGAACTGAAGCATCTCAATTCTGAAGAAGGTTATAAAGCCGCAGAAAAAATATTAACTGGTAAAAATCGCCCTGATGGCATATTTGCATCTAATGACACGACAGCTGTGAGTGTTATCCAATGTGCCAAAAAGCTTGGTATCAAGGTTCCTGAGGAGCTTGCTGTTGTAGGGTTCAACAATGACCCTATCTGTACCATTATTGACCCTGCACTATCGACCATTGACCATCCTGCCAAGCAAATGGGGGAATTAGCCGCTAGACAACTTCTAGAGCACAAAAGTGACCCGATCATTGATTCGTCTAGTACGATTAAGCTCAAGACTAGCCTGATACAACGGGCGTCCAGCACCAGAAAGAAATAAAATCGACTCATCCACCTCCTTAAGTTTATTCGATTCTACCTGTCTGAATTTGATAACATCAATCGATTGCATACATTTATTTTTGAAAGACAAAACTGAAAGACTATGAATTACTACCAGCTAGCGGGCCTACTCCTGCTATCAATAATGACAGCCTGTACACAGACTCCTGAACAGAAATCTGACGAGTGGGTCTCATTCGAAAGCAGAGAAAACTTTTTCCCTATCTACGAGGATGGTACTGTTGCCAATCTATATGTAGATCAATCGGAGGATGAAGGCATTTTAATAGCCGCGCAGAACCTGCAAAAGGATTTAACAGCACTTACTGGTCAAACCCCTCAACTGTTTAGATCAAAAGAGGAGATAACAGCAGGAAAGCTCATCATCATAGGGAACACGAACGATGAAGTCATAACCTCTCTTGATGTGGACACGAAATCGCTGAAAGGAAAATGGGAGCAATTCCTGATCCAGGGTATCAGCAACCCTTTTGGTAATGGATCTGAGGCACTTGTCATCAGCGGAAGTGACAAAAGAGGAGCCATCTTCGGAATCTATGAACTATCTGAAAAAATGGGCGTATCTCCCTGGTATTTCTGGGCAGACGTTCCTATCCAGAAACAAAATCAAATTTTTGTCAATCCTAATCCCTACACTACAGGCGAGCCTAAGGTGAAATACCGAGGAATCTTCATCAACGACGAAGCACCTGCCCTATCCGGTTGGGCTTATTCCAATTTTGGAGGATTCAATAGTGAGTTTTACGCACATGTATTTGAGCTGATCCTTCGATCTAAAGGCAACTATCTCTGGCCAGCCATGTGGGGCAGATCCATCTATGAAGACGACCCTAAGAGCCCCATACTGGCCGACAAAATGGGTATTGTACTGGGCACCTCTCACCACGAACCCTTGACCCGAGCACATGCAGACTGGGGCAGAAAAGACAGAGGTCCCTGGAACTATGTCAAAAACAAAGAAAACCTGCGTCAATTCTGGCGCGAAGGAGCAGAAAGAATGGGAGACAAAGAAAGCCTCCTGACCATCGGTATGCGTGGCGATGGGGATGAGCCTATGACAGAAGGCACAGCCATCGAACTACTAGAAACTATAGTAGCAGATCAAAGACAGATCATAGAAGAGGTTACCGGTAAACCCGCCAAAGAAACCCCACAAATATGGGCGCTTTACAAGGAAGTACAGGAGTACTACGACAAAGGCATGCGTGTAGACGATGACATCACCCTGCTGCTCTGCGACGACAACTGGGGCAACATACGCAAACTACCCGCCTACGGAGATACTGCCAGAAGCGGTGGATACGGCATTTACTATCACTTCGACTATGTAGGAGGGCCGAGAAACTACAAATGGATCAACACCACCCAAATATCACGCGTCTGGGAACAAATGACTACTGCCTATGACTATGGCGTAGACCAGGTGTGGATTGTCAATGTAGGTGACATCAAGCCTATGGAGTTTCCCATTTCTTTCTTTTTGGATCTGGCCTGGGATCCAGAAGCGATCAAGGCAGAAGACATTCCACAATATGGCGTAGAGTGGGCAGCCAATCAGTTCGACGAAACCAGCTCGGAGCTTATAGCTGACCTGCTGAACCAATACACGCTATTCAACAGTAGAAGAAAACCCGAATTATTGGATCAGAACACTTACAGTTTGGTTCGCTTCAATGAATTTGAAAGAATCGTAGAAGACTACAAAGCCCTAGCCGAAAAAGCCAAAAAGGTAAAGAAGGAGCTTTCGCCAGAATATCATGATGCCTATTTCCAATTGGTAGAATTCCCGATAGCAGCAAGTACTAACCTCAACGAAATGTACTTTGAGGTGGCTAAAAACCGAATGTATGCTACTCAAGGCAGACAAGCCACGGCTCTAACTGCTCAAAAAGCACAAGAACTCTATGGCAAAGACAGTTTACTCACTCAACAGTATCATCAACTGAAAGACGGCAAGTGGAACCATATGATGTCACAAACACACATTGGCTATACCTATTGGCAGCAACCTGACGTACAGGCCATGCCGGAGGTGACTACTGATATGGCCTTGATCAAAGGGCCTCAGGCGGGTTTTATGATAGAAAACTCCAGCGACTGGTGGCCTGAAATGGAAAAAGAATGGGCTTTACCCAATTTTGATTCCCGAAATGATCAACGCTTCTACATCGAAGTATTCAGTCGTGGTTCAGAAGCTTCTAGCTTCGCCATCCTAGCCGACAATAGTCCTCTGAGTTTTTCAGAGCAAAGTGGCAACATCGATTCGCAACAGAGAATCGAGATAAAGGTAGATTGGGAAAAAGTGAATGATTCAAAAACTGGCGAGTTTAGCCTGGTGCTGAATCAAGACACGGTTTCCATAGCATGGAAAGTCACTAATATACCAGAAGCAATAGGGACTACAGCCACAGTCATCAACAACGGAATGGCCTCCATTCAGGCGATCGACTATGATCAGAAGAAGGAAAATGAAACCATCAGCTGGTTGACGATCCCTCAGATGGGCAAAACAGCCTCGACCGTGGTAGCACAGCCAAGCTATGCTAAATCAGAGATTTTAGATGCCAATACGCCACACTTGGAATATAACATCTACCTGATGGAGGCAACTGACAGCTTAAAAGTGAAGGTGGTTACCGCTCCAACGATGAACTATCACAATGATGAAGGATTGAGCTATGCCATTTCATTTGACGATCAGGAAGCACAAATAGTAAATATTCACAGCGAAGAGAACTATGTCAACTGGTATAAGCAGGTCGCTGACAATGCCACCTTTACTACGACTACCCATGGATTGGATTCAGGGCAGCATACCTTGAATATCTGGCACATCGATAGCAAAATACCCTTTCAAAGATTGGATTTGATCACAGGACAAGAACCATATAGTTACTTGGGTCAGCCCTGAGTCATTGATTCAATTCAGCTTTAACATAATCAAACACTTCCTCCACCCATAGGCCATACATTTTGCCTGATGGGTGGAGATCATCCCCAGCAACTAGATCAGGGTCCGATGGCACCTGCCTGGATATGGGTGTGATATCGAAAAACGCCACCCCCTTACGCTCAGTAATGGCTCGTTTCGCTCCATTGAACTCATCTATCTCCTGCGAAACTTCATCCCCGTAGTTCTCGCCAAAAGGCGTCACGCCATAGTCTGGAATAGACAAAACAATCACACGACTGGTATCTTGATTTACTTTCGACAAGGCAACGTCTAGCAACTGCTCGTACTGCTGCCTGTATTCGTCCAGGCTCCTACCCTGAAACTGATTATTCACTCCGATTAAGAGCGACACACAATCATAACTTTCTTTCAGGTCATCGGCTCGGTCGATGGCATTGAGTAGGCTTCCGGTCGTCCAGCCAGTCTGGGCAATGATCCTAGGATTCTTGATATCGATCTGATGCGATCTCAATCGATCCACCAGTTGCACCGGCCATCGCTCGGCTTCTGTAACGCTAGCCCCTATGGTATAAGAATCCCCCAAAGCCAGATAACTAAATGCAGCATTGGGTCCTCCCTCTTCAATTGGGTCATCTTCTGCCGTTTCCTCTTGGTCCTCCTGATTGTCGACTTGTTCTTGATCTGACACAGGCTCCAGGCTTTCCTCCTCACAAGAGACAAACCCCATTGAAAACAGAAGCAGGAAGGCTACAACAAAATAGTTAAGGAAGTCTTTTCTCATGTAGCTACATACGTAACCAGCACATTGTTTGGTTTTACATCCAGTCAAAGAAATCTCATTAGCTTTACTAAATGACAACAATTAGCCTCTATCTGATGGCCTTGCTTTATCTGGCAGCTGGCATCATGCATTTTCGATACCCTAAGTTATACCTCAAAATCATACCGCCATTTTTCAAGTACAAAGAGTGGATCAACTGGATCTCCGGTGCAGCAGAAATCATCCTCGCTATCGGACTAATCATTCCTGCCACCCAAACCATGGCAGCATGGGGCATCATCGCCTTGCTCATCGCAGTATTTCCTGCTAATGTTTACCATCTACAATTAGGAGGTGCAGGCATGAAAATCCCGAAATGGGTACTTTGGCTCAGGCTGCCCTTGCAGTGCGTATTGATCGCATGGGCCTATATGTACACCTGAGTCAGCGCTTGGGGAACCAGGGGATCAAACGAGAAACACGCTTTTGATAGGCTGAATAATCGGGCTTTCGTAATTGCCTCTTTTCCATCATAGGGATGCTCACGAAGGTAAACAGCAGTAGCATGCTGATCACACCTATCCCATAGATCCAGCTACTACCTGTTTCAGTCCCCAGGCCAAGTACAAATACTCCAAGCCAAAAGCAGATTTCACCGAAATAATTAGGGTGACGAGAATAGCTCCAGAGTCCTTGTTGGCAGACCTCTCCTTTTCCTTGAGACTTAAACTGTCTCAACTGATTGTCTGCTCGCCGCTCAAATTCAATCCCAATCAAGGATACAAGTCCTCCCAAAACATCTGTCCATAACAAAGAGGCATCTGATTCGGCAATGGGCCGAAAAGGCATACACCCCAAAAAGACCAAAATGGTAGGAAATAAATGAATCCCCAAAAAGCTCACGGGCCAATACCACATCCCTGTATCTTCAGCCAGTTTACCATATCGCCAGTCTTCATGATCAAGTCCCGGCCAGGTCTTTAGCCAATTGTGCGTCAGACGGATAGCCCAGTAGAGCACCACAGCTATGGTTAACATCAATCTGAGATGGAAAACACCCTCAAACTGTATCAACCAAAACAGTAAAATAAAAGGAGGAATAACCGACCAGTATGGATCGTAAAGACTGGAATTGCGAAAGGCCCGACTCGCCACAAAAACAACCACCGTTGCGACACCATCGGCCACAGCTATCTGCCACCAGGGATCTTCAAACCAGGTCAGACTCCAGGCACCCAATAGTAATGCTATCAAGTATACGACGATTACAACGGACCTGTCTATGGTAAAACTGTAGCGAATTTTGTCTGTCTGCATAAGGCTCTAAAGATAGACCATTTTAGCATATCAAAACCGTCCACCCTAAACGGGAGACTGGCACAAAAAAAGGAAGGAAAAAACCCTTCCGCTGAAGATATTAAGCCAGCCTAGTAAACATCCAATTCATCAATTATCATACAACCCTATTGCGATCCCTAACAAGTTCATTTCAACTTCATCACCTCAACTTCTAACTTCGAGGACCAACCCACTATAATAAGCACCGTAAAATCAATATATTCGATGCTCACAATGAGCATAAAATTACATTCGACAAACCACATGATTCAATCCATCTACTTCCAAAAGAACCCTTCCCTTTACATGTTTGTACCGATGTTTTATATCGTATGGGCAGATGGCATACTTACCCATGACGAGATCAAAAAGGTAAGAGAACTAGTCAAAGAGCAAGATTGGCTCAATCCAGAAGAAAAGGACTTCCTTCTTAGTCAACTCGACCCTCAGTCTCCTCCCAGCCCCGACGAATTGAAAAGCTGGCTGCATAGCATCCGGTCGGTATCTGATCAGATGACTAATGACATGAAAAAAAGCCTGGTAGAAATGGGCATCAAACTCGCAGAAGTCAATGCGCAGACCATGGATCAGCTATCAGTCGAAAAGGCCAAAACCTCACTCAAAGAAGTAGAGGAAGCCCTGGGTGTTATCTCTTCAGAAGCGGCCTATCATCTGCGCTCAGCTCAGCGAAAAACCACCTCAGAAACTCAAAGCTCCCTTGGCAGTTTTGACATGGAAACGATGGCGGATATCCTGGATGGCCAAAACAAAACTATACTGGAAGAAATCAGGAACCTCCTGCAAGAAGAATCCTTTGACTACCTCGATACAGACCATCTGAGTGAGTATCGCGAGCAAGTATTCAAGTGGTGCAAGAGACTGGCAGAAGAAGGAATGGGAGCGACTGCCTATCCGAAAGAATACGGCGGAGAGGGCGACATGCAAAAGTATTTTGCCATCATGGAAGGGCTCTCTTATCATGACCTCAGCACGGTGATCAAGTTCGGTGTGCAATTTGGGCTTTGGGGGATGAGTGTGTATTTCCTCGGTACTGAAAAGCATCACAAAAAATATTTGGAAAAAATCGGCACTTTGGAGCTACCAGGCTGCTTCGCGATGACCGAGACGGGCCATGGCAGCAATGTCAAAGGACTCGAAACGACTGCCACCTATGATCATTCGAGTCAGGAATTCATCATTCACACGCCAAATGAACTGGCCGGCAAGGAATACATCGGCAATGCTGCCCTTCACGGCCAGAAAGCCACCGTGTTTGCCCAACTGGTCATCGATGGTACGGTCTATGGGGTAAACGCATTCGTCGTACCGCTTAGAGACAAGGCGGGCCAGTTGCACCCGGGTGTCACGATCAAGGACTGTGGCAGAAAAATGGGTTTGAATGGAGTCGACAATGGCCGCATCTATTTCGATCAGGTGCGCATCCCTAAGAAGGACATGCTCGATCGCTATGCCTTGGTGGATGAAAATGGGCAGTTTCAAAGTCCTATCGCCAGTGACAACCGACGCTTCTTCACTATGCTAGGGACTCTGGTTGGTGGTCGCATCGGCATCCCGCGTTCAGGACTCAGCGCCGCTAAATCCGGTCTAACCATTGCCATTCGATACAGCGACCAACGAAAACAATTCGGGCCGGAAAATGCCGGTGAGGTCCCTATCCTCAACTATAGAACCCATCAGCGCAGGCTGCTACCACTGCTGGCCAATGCCTATGCCAGTCATTTTTCTCTTCAATATCTGACCGATCGCTTTCTGAAACGCAGTGAGTCCGATGCTCAGGAAATCGAAGCACTAGCCGCAGGACTCAAATCCTTTTGCACCTGGAACACTACCGCTACACTACAAGAATGCAGAGAAGCACTGGGAGGCAAAGGATATCTGTCAGAAAACCGCATAGACAGGCTGAAAAATGATACAGACATCTACACCACCTTCGAAGGTGACAATACCGTGCTGATGCAGCTAGTGGCGAAGAGCAGGCTTTCTGAGTTCAAAAAGGAATTTTCGGACATCAACTTCTTCGGCCTGGTCAACTACGTGAGCGAACAAGCCAGAACCTCCCTGATAGAAATGAACCCCATCACTGTCCGCAACACCGATTCGGAGCACCTGTTGGATTTCGATTTTCATCTCAACGCCTTCCAATACCGCGAACGTGACATCCTGACCTCTGCCGCCCGACGAATCAAAAAACATCTGGACGCAGGCATGGACTCCTTCGATGCTTTTAACCAGACCCAATACCATATGCTACATGTGGGCTTTGCCTACATCGAGAGGGTAGTACTGGAGCAGTTCCAGGCCCAGGTCGAACGAACTACCGATCCGCAATGCAAGGCTACCTTAACGAAACTTTGCCAGTTGTTTGCATTGACTCAGATCGAAAAAAACAAGGGATGGTACCTGGAGCACGACTATATGGCGGGGACCAAAACCAAGGCCATCCGAAGACAAGTCAATCAGCTCTGTGCAGAACTGAGACCAGAAGCAGTAGCATTGGTAGATGCTTTTAGGATTCCTGATAGCTGTCTGGGGGCTCCTATTGCGGTTAAAAAGGGGTAGAACTCATTGCGGAATGGACAGCACAAGCTACAAGCTTGCGCCAGCGGGGGTGTAAATTGACCGCTTGGAATAGTCGCACCCTGCAAAACACCAACATCGGGCGGACCTGCCTAGCCGGACAGGCAGGCGCCCTTCTACATTTTGGGTCTTAGCGGACGCTACGACCAGAAGGGGGAAGAATAAATCAAGAAAAAACATGAGTTCATTCGTTACTTCGTATGTAGACGATAGTTATTCTTGACCATTAAAACAATTATTGTACATTTACGTCTACATCTATGTAAATTTACAATTATGAGTGAGAAACAAATAGGGAATAGAACAACTAAAAGGAGAGGAAGTAAAGTGCCTGTTGCTCCCAAAGGAGGGAAAATAAAGCGTTTCTCTAAGTTTTCACCTGCCTGGGTAGTTGGTCATTCAAAAGATGCACCAGGATACAATTTGGAGCTCATTAATCGCATTCGAATGGGTGTTAAAAAATCAGATTGGAAAGACCTAATTGTAAAAATCGGCCATTCTGAAAAGGAACTAGAGCATATACTTCCGGCATCTATTAGTAGCATGCAAAAGAGGTCTATTTATAGCAAAGAAACTTCTGAAAGAATTTACGAATTAGCCAAGTTATATAGTTTGGGGTATGAAGTTTTTGATTCAGAAGAAAGCTTCAAACAATGGCTGATCTCACCATCTAAATCACTTGGGGATAAAAAACCTTTTGAATTACTGGATAGTAGTTTTGGGTTTCAAGTTGTCGAAAACGAGATCGTGCGCATTCAATACAATGTTTATAGTTAATGTTTCTATACAGGGTTGCAAACGTGAAGTTTAAAGACGCTACTTTATCTGGGATAGGTGCAGAAAAAGTCGGAGGCAGATGGAATGAAGTAGGTACAAGGGCTGTCTATTGTTCTGAAAACATCTCTTTGGCACTTTTGGAATATTATGTTCATTCAGAAAACATTGCAACCCTGCCAAAGAAAATTCTGGTTGCCAAGATTGAAATACCTGATGACTTTGAGATTAATAAATTAGAGAATTTGCCCGAGAAGTGGGATCAATACCCGTATTCTTCCAACACAACTTCGGTTTTTACTGAATTGGCAAAAAGTCGAGACTTTTTTGCGCTTAAAGTCCCTTCTACAATTGTAGGTATGGAATACAATTATATTCTTAATCCTTTATTCAAAGATTTTGGTAAAGTTACAGTTAGCGATTTTCTCGAATTACCAATAGACCCAAGATTAAAAGAAAGCGAACATTGATGAATCTATCCGTTGATGATGGGGCCGGATCGGCAGGAATACTAAGGAAAATCAGCACGCTTTGAAAAAACACGGTAGTGGAGGAATTCACAATCTCATTCGCATTTGATTTCTTCATCTACTGTTATTAATTCTCTATTATTTACGCTTACATATTTACTACCCTTAGCCTTAGAAAGATGGTCTCCCACATGGATTTGATCATATATACTTGGTAAAAAAAATGTCAAATTAACGCTTGACTCTCTTCCATCTTTAAGAAGAGTAATCATTTTGTAGCTGTGATTTGACGTATCAATGAATTTACTTTCAACTACCCCATCGAAACTTTGACGCATTAGCTTTTTCTTCAAATTGCAATCAATTGCATCCTGATCACTAAAAATGAAAATAACAACATACAGATAAACCGACACTGCAATCAACGGTAATAACACTTTTGTTTTCCTCATTATCTTGGTAATAAAAGTCCTATTCATGGTGGAAACCGATAGGGTTGCAAGCCGGATCCGGATCGATCAATGATATTATAATTTATCTCTATACTTCCGACGAATCCTATCAGGTATGTCCTTAGTCAAATGTTCTTTACATACAAGTCCACTATAAAAATAAGTTATCCCTTGCCTTTCTCTGTACCAAGCAACTTCCACTGCAGTACTATCAATGTCCTCTATAATAAATACCTCGGAGAACAACTCTATAACTTGATACTGACAATTGGGCATTGGATTTGAAGGAACTGGCAAATCATAATAGGCTTTAATATCCTCCAGACATTCTCTATCGTCCGTCATTAAAACTCGATTTATTACACCGCCATTATCAATAAAATAAGCATACATCATGGGGTGAGAACGTATAGCTTCATCCCTTTTCTCATCTTTTTGTTTTAAAAGAACACTTGTGATGGCACCTATACACATAATCAAAAACGGAACTGCATAAGATTTTCTCATAGGTTGTTATGTAAATGCTTCATTGCTTCCACGGGTTACTCCCCCCTGCTGGTGCGAGCTTGTAGCTCGTATCTTGGTCATCCCACAGTCAAATATAGTCTATAGCCCTTTTCCTATCGCATAAACTATCATGCACAGTACAAGCTACAAGTTTTGCCAGCGAAGTGGGAAGCTAGCTATTCCGGTATAATTCGACTTAGAAAAGAACAGTCAACTATATTTTCTGATTCAGAGCTGGTATATTCAGGATTGACAATAACTTTCAAATTTCGTTTAAATAGGTTCTCAATGTTCTTGATTAATTCAGAGCTTAAAGGTACCTCACCGTTCAGAAGACCTGCCTCAAAATAATCCATCTTTATTTTATTGATTTCTAAGGTTTGTAGGTTGAAGGTATAGGAAAATATCAGGTACTGCTCTTTAATTAAACCTTCAATTTCTTCAGCAGTTGCAATGTAAGTAATGGAGTCATTCAAAAGCTCGTATGGATCTGGATCAAGCCTTTGGATCACATCTACGCATCGAGTTTGGCATGTCCCTTCGAAAACAATTATTAAGAATAATATAGGTAAAAAAAGTCTCATCATAGGTTGCGAATTGCTGACAACACCTAATCATCACCCCTCCTACACCAATGAAGTTTGAAGAACTGATTTAGGCATTCTAATTTTTAACTCCCCGAATCTACCCCCATTCCCCGTTCTCTCCAAGCCCAAGTAGTCCAACCCAGACTTTCTTGCCATCAGGAAAACCGAAAGCGTTGTAAACGCGCCCTCTCAGGGGATTTTAGAGAACGATTTCAACCAATTCCTGGGTTAGAATAAAAGTTGTATCACTTAAGCTAACCGTAGTTTCTGTTTTGATTAAACCATGTTCAGACACAAAATATGTAACACCAAATTCGTCCTCAATCACATTGCAGTTATAATTACCCGCTTCGGTTTCTATGGTTTCGTTTCCAGTTACTTCCATTTGCACATTCACTTCTTGATATCTATCTGTATTTGCTATAAAAACTTTCCTATTCCATTTGTACCCTATTTCTTGATTAAACACATATTCTATAGAGGGTGTTGAATAAAGAATGAGCGTATCAGTTTCAAGGTTGGTTAGATCATCTGGATCATCAATCTGATATTTGATTTTTGGTAAGATTTCGGCATGCTTCAAAATCCGATTTCCGCTTTGAGAATAATAGGAAAAATTGGTCACTGTTTGAGTTATCCCAAGTTCAGAAAGTTCTAGTCCTTCAATTCCCTTTATTTGGGTAAATTCCCAAGTCAGTGTATCTGAATAATCATTTACATAGATCCACTTAGTACCAGGATTTGAATTAAAAATATTTGAGCTAATATTCAGTTCATCACTATCACCACAGTTAACAAGTAATATACTGATAATAAAAGAGGCTACTAAGACTAACTTTTTGAGTTGCATAATTTTACTCTCCAACACCCAATCAACACCCCTCCTCCACCAATAGAGTTTGAAGAACTGATTTAGGCATTCTAATTTTTAACTCCCCGAATTTACCGCCATTCCCTGTTCTCTCCAAGCATAAGCAGTCCAACTCAGACTTTCACTCTCAATATCCCCAGATAAAGGGAGGCTTCTCCATTAACTTTGACCATGGTTACCCAATCCATTCCCATGATTATTGAGCAGGCCTTCATGCCGATCAAGGGATAGCCCATGGCGACTAAGTGACTACTCATGGCACTCAAGTAAGGTCTCATGGCGATTGAGTAAGTGCTCATGGCTCACCAACGACCTCTCATGGCAAATAATATTCTACCATGGCAATCCCGACTTTCTCCATGCCAAATAATATATCGTCATGGGAGTATCACCACCCTCCATGGTGACCATGGAGCATATCTAGGAAGCCATGAAGCTCCTATTCTGTGGTGAGGAAATAGAAATAACTGTCAAGGGCCATATGCTTTGGGGTGAGGGGCTTTAGATCTGGCAGCACCTGTGGCAGATAAGTGGTCATGGTCAAAAAAGAAACAAGCCCTCTCTATAAAAGGGCTTGTTTTGGTTTTACCAATATATGTTCAGATTTAATGCTCTCCTCAATTGGCTACTAGCATATCTTCTTCCGTTGGGACTTGTTGCTTCTCTGCCACTTCTACTTCCAGCTTTAGTCTGAAGTTGACTTCCTTGTCTTCAGATTCGTTTGCCTTCATCATCTGTAGCAACTCTTCTTTGGCAGCTCTCAGCTCACCGATCTTTTGATCCTTCTCTACTGGAGAAATATTATGATCTTTCTCCCAATCAGCTAAGTACTTCGACTTATAATTATCGATTTGACTATCGATGATCTTGAAGATAATCGATCTACCTTCATTCAGGTCATGTCCAGTTTCATTTACTGCTATAGTCTTCGTGTTCATAATATTTGATTTATAAAGTTTCAACTAAATTTTCTTTTTGTGTTAATTCGTCTTTTTGCAAGTCTTCCCATTGGCAGTCTCGGATGTATCGGTGGCTTATCTGGCCATGATCATCCAGTACCATCAGGTTGATCCATTGGTGATCGCAGAGCTCCTTCACATTGGCATGTTTGTTCAGCACTTCGTTGATCGCTTCTATTGGCGCTTCGATGATTACATTGAGTCGAAGGGGCTGGTGTTGATACTGCGTCCCGTCGTGGATGGACTGAAAGGGAAGCCCTATGCGCAAATCCCCTTTGGCACCTTCCAGGACTCCAAAACCTCCTGTCACATTGTGCAGGGTTTTGTTTCCTGCTCCCAGGCGTTTGTTATCCACCGTGCTGGCATAGTACTGCAGATTGATCCAACTGGTGACGATCATAGGTGCCGTCATAATGGCCTCCAGTACCTTGTAGCCTTCATCGTTTTGGTGCTGATAAGAATGCAGAAAAGCTCGGCCCTCCAGATTGATTCCTTTGGTTCTCTCCCGTGGAGCAATGACGAAGGAACTACAACCGGCCAGTCCCCATTCAGGTCTTACCTGAGACCAGTCCTTGGCTCTATCCATGATAGCATCTGCCTGTTTGATCCCAAAGCGCTCGGATCGGTTCTTTCTGGCCAGCGCACTTGCTTTGACCAGTGCGTCTTTGACTTCCAGGTACTCATGGTGGTGGGTGGCAGGGATGGAATTTTCGTCTATCACCGTGATCTCATCTGTCGTCGTATTGTGCAGGCATGCCATAAAATAGGTGTCCTCAGGTATTTCTATCCCGGAGTCCTGCAGTGCACTGCGCACCTCCCGATCATTCAGTATCAATTGGGCTGTGATGGCGTTTACCTCACCAGAATTCCCTCCGCAGGCGCCACAGTCCAGGCCCGAAGCATGGGGGTTGTTTACGCTGGATGCGCCATGTCCGGTGATCAAAACCAGAGGAGCAAAGTTTTGGGTCAGTCCCATGGCGTTCAGGGCCGATTGGGCCATTTTCACCCGGTCCTCAAAAGGAATACCTGCGAGCTCCAGTCTTCCCTTGCCAGACAGCAGACTACCAAACTCCTTTTCTTTAGGATCATGAATGGGGCGTGTCCATCCCAGGGAGTCGCTGATCAGCTTAGGCAGGTAAAACAATCCCACGGGACTTACAAAACTGAAGGAACTACCCGATCCGGACTTGAACTTGGACCAGGCCACTTCTAGTTTCCCAGATAGCAATCTGGACTTCTGCTCTTTGGCCAGGTCTTTTTCCTCGGCAGTAGTCTCGTGCACCTGCGGTCCAGAGGGTATCAGTACGGGGCATTGATTTCTACCATCTGCATGATTGATCGGCTTGTATTTGATAGGGAATCCAAAAAAGCCTGCGAAACCGATGGTTTCTATTCGATCATTGACTGCCTCGAGATTTCGGCGATACACCTCCGAGCGCACATCGATACAAAATACCATTTGGGCCTGAGGTCTGTCCGACGTTTTCGCTTCAGCATTCGAAGCAGTGGCAAATTTCTCAGCCAGTTGGCGCTGATGTGCCCAGTCGAAGGCATCCTGCAGCACAGATTTGGACACCAGGTTTTTATTGATTCGGAATCCCTCCAGGGCATCCTCCAGATTGTCCAGGGCTCTTTCCCAACTGGATTTCAGCTTTGGCTGGGAGGACAGCAGGGACAGTTCCCAACCCATCAATATCGCGAGCAGGGACTGGAGATGTTTGCCTTCTCCTCCATACAGGTTGTTTTGCCAATCTTGCCCTGCGCAGTAGGAGGACCAGCCGATCATCTGCATCAATAGGGCATGCAAGTAGGCCTCTACTGATGCCTCGGGTATGCTCAGTTTTTCCAATCCATATAGGATGGTCGATATCGGGTCATCCGGTAGCGACTTGACTTCCTTTCTGAAGGTTTTCATTCCTTTCAGCTCTGGCATCAAATCTATCTCTGCTTCGTTCTTCCACTGGCTGTAGAGCTGCTGAGCAGATCCCTGGTTCATCTGACGCTTACTAAAATAGACCGACAGCCAGTGAGAAGTATGGTCTATCATGATTTCAGAGAGTTCCGTCTCCAATTCAGCTTCGGCCACACTCATCAAGGTAAACTTTCGCTTCTCCCCTTCTGCTTCTACCTGATCCAATTGATTCAAAAATTCATCGACAGAAAGTTTCAGCGACTTTTCCGTCAGTGCATTTTTAATATCCGCGTGGGTGATTTCACCTCTCTCAATTTTCTCCAGATAAAACGGGATAGGCATGTAAAGCTGCACCCCTCCTCTTTCGTTCATCGTTTGTGCGGCCTGCTCAAAGGTCATGTCCGACAAACCCAGATAGGGATTGACCGCTACACTGTTGTCGAGGGGCCAAGCGGGCGCTATTCTGCTACAGGCCTTTTCGATTTTGGCCTGGATTTGTGCTTTGTTCATACTTGTGGTTTTAGGATTGATTCTACTTAGATAATTTTTGGTTGACCGTACTGAATGCACGATCCAGGAGGACGTGCAGGTAAAAACCGTTACGTCTATGGGTTTCCCATTTGAATTTGATCTCTTGTTTTCCATCTATCAGCATCGGCACAAATACGGTCGCTACATACAGGATCAGAATGCTGATGCTTATGGACTTCATCAGTACGCCAGGGGCATAGGTCTCTGGGATCTGGCTGGCAATCGCCACCTCTACGCCATGCTCGAACGTAAAGAAGGACAGCAACACCCCCGCGGACAGCGCCACGCTTTTCAGCAAGGTGGTCAGGCCATTGTCCAGAGAAGTGGTTTTAGCCAGGTAGGACGACACTCCTGTGATGATGATGGCGCCCAGTACTACCTTTTGGAAGTGTTGGAACTGAACGCCTCCCCACAACTCGGCAATCACCAGATACATCGCGCAGGTCATCAAAAACCCTACAAGGATGTTCAAAGCCGTGGGCTGGAGCTGATGGTTGCCCTTCAGCTGCTTCAATCGGTGATAGTCGATGGCACTGCCCGAGGAGAGAAAGGAATGTGCTTTGTAGAAAGAGTGGGCGATCAAATGAAGCAAAGAGGCCGAGTAAAGTCCCATGCCGCACATCATCAGGCTAAAGCCCATGTGTCCAATACTGGAATAAGCCAGGCTCGTTTTGACAGCTGGTTGGGAGGGAAAAACGATCGTCCCATAAAGCGCGGTGATCCCACCTAGTGCCAGCAGAATAACAGGCCCTACAGTCACTGCCTCCATCAGATAGGCAAATCGGATGATCAAAAATGGTCCCGCATTGAGCAAGCCTGCATGAAGTAGCGCCGAGACGGGTGTAGGCGCCTCCATCACATCCAGAATCCAGCTATGGAAGGGGATCTGAACAGATTTGATCATGGCAGCCATGACGATAAACACCCCTGCCAATTCCAGATTGGCGGAAATAGCAGACAACTCTTTCAAATCCTGAAATATACCTTCCAACTGTACCGTTCCGAATTCTATATAGAGCAGCGAGAATCCTACTGCAAGTGACAGATCACTCAATCGAGCCACTACGAATTTTTTCTTGACTGCACGCTGTGTCTCTTTTCTTTCCTTGAAATGCAGGATCAGATATTGCAGACTGACACTAGTCGCCACCCAGCAGACAAACAAATTGACCACACTCCCAGACACGACCAGCAACTGCACCAACGCGATGGTCAAAAGCAGTTTTTGCACGAATACCAGTTGTCTTGGATCGCCTTCCAGGTAATTTTGGCTGAATCGAGACACCACCAAACCTATGATAGAAACCATCAAAAGCATGGAGACACTGAGGGTATCGAATCTGAATGAGACCAGCTCCCATCCGATCGTCAATCTATCCGTCTGGGCATTCACGATCAGGTAGATCAGCACAGACAGAGCTGCCGCCGTGGTTAGACCTAAAACCATTTTCCCAGATTTGATAGCCATGCGGGCCTTTCGTGAACTGACTGCCAACACCACCATGATCAGGGGGAGGCTTGCAATTAAGAACAATAAGTTTTGAGACATGTTTAGTTTTTTTTGCAAACCTATGGACAGTATTTGATAAGTTTTTATTTATGTTTAATATCATAATCATAACGTTTATTTATGAACTATACATTGAACCAGCTGAGAGTCTTCCGTAAAGTGGTGGAAACCAAGAGTATAACTAAGGCGGCAGAAGAGCTATTTATGACCCAACCAGCGGTATCTATCCAGCTAAAAAATTTTCAAGATCAGTTTGATATTCCTTTGACAGAGCTAAAAGGAAGGAAAATTCAGGTCACAGATTTCGGAATGGAGATCGCTTCCATCACCGAAAAAGCCTTGGATCAGTTGGTCAACCTGCAGTACAAAACCAAGGAATACCAGGGGGTGGTAACGGGTAAACTGAAGATGTCTGCCGCCTCTACTGGCAAGTATGTCATACCCTTTTTCCTGTCTCAATTTCTGGACAATTATCCGGGGATAGACCTGATGCTGGACGTGACAAACAAGTCACAAGTAGTGGAAGCATTAAAAAACAAAGAAATTGATTTTGCGGTGGTGTCGGTATTGCCAGAAGAGATCGAGGTGGAAGAGGAAAAACTGATAGAGAACAAGCTGTACCTGATCAACCATGAGCCGGAGATCAACAGATCCAAACCCCAGATCTTTAGGGAAAAGGGCTCAGCCACCCGAGCAGAAATGGAAAAATACTTCAAGAACAAGAGCAATAGAGAAAGAGGCAGACTGGAGCTCACCTCCAATGAAGCAGTGAAACAAGCGGTAGTTGCAGGCATCGGTAGTTCGATACTCCCCTTGATTGGAATCAAAAATGAGTTGATCAATGGAGACCTGCATATCGTAGAACGTAAAGGTCTACCCATCACCACTACCTGGCGGATCATCTGGCTAAAAGAAAAGCAACTGAGCCCCGCGGCAGAAGCCTATCTCCACTTCATCCGAGAGCACAAAGAAGAAATCCTGCATCAAAGTTTCGAGTGGTATTTGAATTATTGATCGGGCTGGGATTTGATGAGCCAAGCCTTTTCAGCGTTCGATATTCATCATTCGACATTCGTAATTTCTGAGGGTACCCCTCTGGTCTTAGCGTCCGCTAAGATCCTTTTTAATAAATAGAGCGCCTGCCTGTCCTGCTAGGCATGTCCACTCAAGCATCACACTAAGCCCTCTTCCTCTCCCGCTCAGTCACATTTCCGAATCCGACTGAAACCTTAAGGGCATTCGTGTACGACCGACATGGCGGGTGAAATGTCAAAAAATATGCGATCGCAAGGCAGTTGTTATCGAGTAGAATTCGGAAACAGAAAGGTTCAAAGAAATGACATTTCCAAAAAGATTATTGCTACTAAAACGAACAAAGCAACATTCCAAACACCTGAAATCAACAATACTAGAACACCAATTAAAATATAAATCAATCGAAATCTTGACACCTTTCTAACTGCTTCAACAATTTTATTAATACCATTTTTCACTCCGTAAGAATAAAACAGAGTTACAAGAAAAATAAGCACGAAACTAGCAACAAGATAATTCAGCAATACATACCCTTCACTCAAACCAAGAACAAGAAGTACTATTCCAATCACAATACAATATGTATAAACAATAATCTTGAACATAATTAGTCAATTCGATCCAGTAGAATTCCTAATACTACCATCATTATTTAATTTATTCCTTTCTAGACGATGTAATGCACCTAGAGGTCTATTCAATAAATATGAATCCTTTCCACTTGGTTATATTGGGAAATGCTATTAAAAGGAAAAACAGACTGTTATATACCCCCTTTCTATCTACTCTCATGTTAACCTTATCCATGGGTCCATAAAGTTTTAGAGGAATAATTCAGTAATAAAGAAAAAGCCTTGTAAATCAATGATTTACAAGGCTTTAATTTTAAATCAGTACCCAGGGCCGGACTCGAACTAAAATACACAAACACACCATAAAACACATTATAATACATTTAAAGGCTGTTTTACTTAAGTGAAGAAAATATAAAAACAACAAAAAACGCATAAAACCGTGACCTATACCGTGACCCATTCTGATTTTATTTCCTACATTTGAATGACCAAACATCAACTAATGCTATGCCAAGTATCACAGTCATTCTTAGAAACAACAAGAGCAACTCAAAGGGAGAATGCACCATCTATATTAAATACAGACACAAAGAAACTGTCACTAACATAAGTACTGGGATACGAGTATTACCCAACCATTGGAATGAATCAAAACAGAAAGTCAACTCTATTTCGGGAATTAGAAAATCAAAGCGAAACGAAGAGGCACTAAAAGAACGAGAAAAATCAGACCTCTATGCCAATTCCTGTATTGAAAAAATCAAGATGGAGATCTCAAGTATTTCTAGACGTTTGCAACACGATGGTATTGACCCCATAGCACCAGTTGTAAAAGAAGAATTTACTCGAAAAACAACTGCTCCAAAAGAAAAGAAAGAAACCGATTTGATAAAGCTTTTCGATTCATTCATTCAAAATTCGAACAAAAGTGATAGTACTAAAAAGAAGTATGGAACTGCCAAGTATCACTTAGAAACGTTCGCAAAGCACAAGAAAAAGAAGCTCACTGTAAAATCAATTGATTTTAAATTCTATGAGGAGTTTACTCACTATCTTTACAATACTTTCAAAAAACCTGATAATACAAAAGGACTTGCTGATAATACAGTAGTCTCTTCAATTAAAAACTTTAAAGTTTTTCTGACCTACTTACAGAATTTCGGATACGACTTTAGCCACATCATCCCTCACCTCAAGATATCTTATCAGGACACTACCATCTATTATCTAACCGAAGAGGAAATTCAAAAGCTATACAATCATCAATTCAAGAAAAAGAAACTCGAAAAAATCAGAGATGTGTTTGTTCTTAATTGCTATTTAGGGTTAAGGTATTCCGATCTTAAAAGACTAAACAAGGGGCATATAGTCGATGGAGCGATAATAATGAGGGCCTATAAAACACTTAAGGATATACATGTAACAATTACACCTACTGTGAAAGAAATATTAGAAAAGTATGAATACGAACTCCCCTTACTTTCAGAGCAGAAGATGAATGAACATATAAAGACGGCCTGTAAGGAAGCAGGAATCGACCAACCAGTAGAAAGAATTAGCACCTCCTCTGGTAACAAAACTTACAATCAAGTCCCCAAATATGAAGTCATAACCAACCATGTGGCCATAAAGACCTTTATTTCACTTTGTTCCAAAAAGAATATCCATCCTAAAACTGTATCTTTTATGACTGGCAAAACAGTCAAGGTAATCATGAAACACTATTTAGGCATGGATGAAAAAAGTGTAGATGATCAGATGAAGAAGGCTTTTGGTTAACCATTGAACAGCTTTCGATCCCCGCCAGGGATTTTTATCTATTTATTTTACAGTTACTAGCAATAAATAGATAAAACAAATTGTAAAACATTTTTCTTCAGCTTTTAGCAAATCTTAGTGGGACTTATTTAATATCCCCTTACATCACATAGAATAGCCCAGCCTATTGCTGGGCTATTCTACAGCATCTTATTCAAAAGGATCTAATCTTTACTTCGTCTGATCCCTAGTTCCAGCCCTCTTAACTCAGCCAATCCTCTCAAACGACCAATGGCAGAATAACCAGGATTGGTCTTTTTGCTGAGATCATCCAGCATCTTATGACCATGATCAGGGCGGAAAGGCATACGCAGATCCTGTCTTCCAGCCTCATGGCGTTTTGCCTGCTCCTCTACCAAAGCTTTCATCACACCGTACATATCTACATCACCATCCAAGTGATCAGCCTCATGGAAGTTGCCCTCCGCATCCCTCTTGGTGGCTCGCAGGTGGATGAAGTGAATCCGGTGACCCAATCGCTCTACCATCCCGACCAGATCATTATCCTCTCGTACACCAAATGATCCTGTGCAATAGGTCAGGCCATTGTTCGGACTATCCACTGCAGCATATAACTCTTCGATATCCTGTTCGGTGCTCACCACCCTGGGGAGACCCAAAATAGGGAATGGTGGATCATCGGGATGGATACAAAGCAATACGCCTGCTTCCTCTGCTGCAGGTACGATGGCTGCCAGGAACGCATAGAGGTTTTTCTTTAGTCCTGCTGCATCTATACTGTCATAGGCAGAAAGCACATGCTGAAACTGCTCCAGAGTATAGCCTTCTTCTGCACCTGGCAGTCCAGCGATGATGTTGGAGATCAATTGCTCCCTATCTGCCTCAGACATCTGTTTGTAGTACTTTTCCGCAGCCTGAATTTGCTGATCGCTGTAGGATTCCTTGGCTCCTGGTCTCTCAAGCAGGAACAATTCAAAAGCAGCAAAGGCCGTGGCATCAAAACGAAGAGCAGTTGATCCGTCTCCAAAGGCATATTCTAAATCCGTTCGTGTCCAGTCTAGAACCGGCATAAAGTTGTAACATACCGTATCTATTCTACACTGTCCCAGGTTACGGATGCTCTGCTGGTAGTTTTGGATGTAAAGTTCATACTTGCCCGTTCTCTTTTTGATGTCTTCGTGAACAGGTACACTTTCCACTACACTCCAGGTCAATCCGGCCGCCTCTATCTCTGCTTTTCGCTTCTCGATCTCCTCTATAGGCCATACTTCCCCATTAGGTATATGATGCAGGGCCGTTACGATTCCAGTAGCACCTGCTTGTTTGATATCTGAGAGGCTCACACCGTCATTAGGGCCGTACCACCTCCAGATCTGTTCTAATTTCATTTTTGTCATTGTCTCGATATTAAACTCCACTAAATGCACTGAATCCTCCATCAATTGGTACTGTCACCCCTGTCACGAACGCCGAACCGTCACCACAGAGCCAATCCAGCGTACCCAACAGGTCCTCCGGACTACCAAACCTACCCATCGGGGTATGCTCGATGATGGTATTACCACGAGCTGTCAAAGCTCCGTTTTCTTCGGTCAACAAACGCCTGTTCTGCTCTGTCAGGAAGAAACCAGGCGCCATGGCATTGACACGGATGTTCATTTTGGAAAAATGCACCGCCAGCCATTGCGTGAAGTTGGTGATGGCTGCCTTCGCTCCGCTGTAAGCAGGAATTTTTGTAAGTGGCGTAAAGGCATTCATCGACGAGATGTTAATGATATTGCCAGATTGCCGCTGGGCCATGTCCTTTGCAAAGACTTGGCATGGCAGCAATGTCCCGATAAAGTTCAGATCAAAGACGAACTTGACCCCATCTGGATCTAAATCAAAAAAGGTAGTCAGCTCTTCATTTCCTTTCAGATCTTCCGGCTCCAAAAAGGGCTTGGAGGTGGTACCTTTGGGGTGGTTGCCTCCTGCACCGTTGATCAGAATGTCACAGGGGCCAAAATTCTTGTGCAGTTCTGCCTGTGCCTTGAGCAGGCTGGCCTTTTCGAGTACATTCGCTTCCAGACCGATGGCACGGCCTCCTTTTGAATTGATCGACTGAGCGACCTTTTCTGCATTTTCCTTTTTCAGATCCAATATGGCCACCTGGGCACCTTGGGCAGCTACGCGCTCAGCCATACTGCCGCATAGCACGCCACCTCCACCGGTGATCACTACTACTTTGTTTTCTAAAACATTTTCTCCTAACATATTCGATTTAGCTTAAATGTAATAGGATGATTAAACTCATACTATACACATCCATTCAACTTCGCTTTTTATTAACGGTCAAGTATAACACCCCGCAGACCAACCATGCTGGCAAAGTCAGATATGATAAAAATATTCCTGTGGATAGTGATAAACCATAAAACACTACAGCCGAAAGAGTCCAAATTAGAAACACCTTTACATTGAAGGAAGTTTTACATGCCTTCAAATTTGACCCGTTTATGAAGAAATGATCAAATACAATGATAGCTCCCATAGGTGCAAGAATAAAGCCATACAAGGAGACAAAATCCAACAGTTTCATGGCAAAGGCAGGAAACAAACCAGCAATCGTAGCAACAGACCCTGCGATTATGGTTACCCAAAAAGTTGAAGTCTTTGGTAAGAGAGATTGAAAAGCCAACCCTGCCCTGTATATTGTTGGATTAGCTGTAGTCCATCCAGCAAGTACAACGACTATTATCCCAAAAAAACCTATGGCATTGTATGCCAATGGACCAGGGGCAACACTTGGGGCTGTACCACTCTGCAGGAGCTGCTGAACCTCTGGCGACTTCAAATACACAGCATACAGCAGAGCTGCCGCTATCCAAGCCATGTAATGTCCTACATACATACCTGCAGATGTGGTCCAGCCCGCATTTGCAGATTTCGCAAACCTAAAAACAGATAAATCAGACATTCCAATATGCATAGCACCATTGGCAAACCAAGACCAAAATATCACATGCCAAATCGTATATTTGATTTGTCCAGGAAAGGGATCACTACCTTCACCCCAAATATTCCAAAAATCTGAAAAAGAATGAACCTCTAACTGCACCAAGGCTACAATCCCTGCGGCAACAAAACCACATACTATGACAGGTGACATCCAGTTGGCTGCCTTGGTTACCGTATCGTACCCTCTAGCTGCTATCACTGAAATAACCAACCCGACAAGGATTACTATGATTACAAAAGTGATACTATTGGGCAAAGTGTCGGTGAGCTTAGGCATCTCCATATCAAACGGAATCCCAACAGCCGTTGCTGAAACTGTGATCATTGAACCAGCAAGAAAGCAAAAAAGTACTCCATTGGCCAAATTATAAACAGTCACCAGTTTTGGACCACAAATTTTCTCTAGCTGATAATAAAGTGTCAACCTATGCTTGACAGCCACCTCTGCGGTAAGAAAGCGCCATGACAATACTGCGAGCAGATTACCTACGAACAACCCAACAATCAAGTCAAAGGCACTTACTCCAGTTGTTAAAAAGAGGGGGCCAATTACAAACTCAGTCCCTGCAGCATGTTCTCCTGCATACATCCCCAAGAAGCTTTTCCAACTTTTAAGTTTAGATTGAGGCACAGGCGTTCTTTCGAATTCTCCGCTCTGTATTTCTTTATTTTCTTCCATAATTCATGCTTTAATCTTTTAGTCTTATATTCATTCTCTGATTAAGAAATCAGGAAAATCTTCAGGCCTTGCGCAGCAAACTTGATCCATGACCTGCTTTAATTGTTTCTTTAGAATCGAAATGGTATGATCTCCCCCTCTACTTCCCAATGCCGCAACACCATACATAAATGATCTCCCCAAAAAGGTGAATTCTGCTCCAGCTGCTAAACTAGAAGCAATATCGGGACCTGTTTGAATCCCACTATCCATCATTACCTTGATCTGCCCTCTAAACTTTTCGACTATAGGGCCTAAAGACTTAATAGCAGACTCACCATGATCTAACTGCCTGCCGCCATGATTCGATACGATGATTCCATCAATTCCTAACTTCACACATTTTTCTGCATCCTCTTCGCTAGTCACTCCTTTCAAAACCAGTTTTCCTTTCCATTTATCCCTGATCGCTTTTATTCTTTCTTCATCTAATCTGCCATCAAAAGTCCTATTCATAAACTGACCTAGATGTTTTAGACTCATTCCTTTAGGGATATATGGTTTTAGGGTTTTGAATTCTGGTGTTCCTGCTAATAAAGTATGAATAGCCCAATTAGGACACCCCATGATTTGCAAAATGTTTCTCAATGACATTTTAGGAGGAATAGCCAATCCATTCTTAATTTCTTTGCTTCTATATCCAAAGGATGGCACGTCTGATAATAAGACCAAAACTGGATACCCAGCAGCTTCAGCTCGATCCAGAATATCATCTCTTAGATCGGCCTCTGCGGGATGATAAAGTTGAAACCAAGCGTTTCCTTCTGTGATCTCACTTACCTTTTCTAAACTGGCTGTAGCCACTGTGCTCAGTATGAAAGGAATATTGTAATCAAATGCAGACTTGGCCAAAATCTCTGTAGCCCTTGGCCACATCAAGCCTTGAAGGCCTATGGGAGAAATTCCAAATGGAGCAGAAAACTTTTTTCCAAATAGATCCACCTCCATATTGGGGTTGATTAGCTCTCTCAGATAATAAGGTCTTAATTCCAACTCTCGGATTTCTTCTGTATTTTTTCTCTTATTTACTTCGGTATTACATCCACCGTCCAAGTAATCGAAAGCAAATCCAGGAATTCGTTTTTTCGCTTTGGCTCTGAGATAAGAGATATCCGGATATTCTGAATTTATATATTCTTCCATAATTATTTCAAAAATTTCTCTACCAGGTCATCTATTTCTTCCTGCCCAATAGCTACTAAATCCCCTAACAAAGTGCTTTCGATCAATGACTGTGCACTGAACTCAGCAACCTCCAATCGATCAAAAGTTTCCAACATATTTCCACCTGTCACTACGATGCTGTCATTCTTGATGATAGCAATAGGTGTATCCTTTGATATTAGTTTAGGAATGGTTTCGTTTCCATTCAGATGATCACCGAATTCGATGAATGGAATATCTTTCAACAAAATATAACTTTCTGGAATGGTACGAGTCTGAAAGACGCTATGAGAAATGCCAAATGCCATCGTTGCAGGTGGCTGGGTATTAATAATACATTTGATATCTGGATTTTGCTCATAAATAGCCTGATGCAGCTTAACTGCCTTACTTGGGTACTTACCCTTTTCTCTCGTACCTCCCTTTATTTGAACAATATCTGAATGTCCAATAAACCTCCGATTCAAACTAGTAGGTGTGATGAGAAAATCATTATCTCTCCACCGCATGGAAACAGAACCATGGCTACTAATCATGAGATTCTGCTCGCATGCCCTTTTCACATAGGTGCATATTTCATGTCTAATCTCCTTTTCATCTGTATGATAGACAGTCTCATCCGCCTCAGGTAGGTTCACATCCTGATTCTCAAAACTGATAATTTGCTCATCAGTTAAGGTTTTATAGCCCCCTAGTTTTTGAGAATTGATAATGGATCTAGCACTAAACTCAAGACATTCAAATCTTTGAAATGCTTCGAACAGATTGCTCCCACCTACGACAGTACCGTGGTTCTCCATGATCACTGCATTGCTTCCTGTACTGAAAGTATTCGCTATGCTTTCGCCCAGTTCGTCACTCCCTGGAAGCTGGTAGGGCGCATACCCCACATGACCACAGAACTTCTTGGTCTGAGGAATGATATTGGTGTCAGGTACTTTACGAACGATACTGAAAGACACCAAAGCAGGTGGATGCGCATGTATTACTGCTTTAACATCCGGTCTTTTCCTATATATAGCCGCATGAAACGGAAACTCAGAGGAAGGCCTATGCATACCTTCAACTCTTCCATTTTCTCTTACACAGACGATATCCTTTGCAGTCAGAATCCCCTTGTCATATCCTGCCGGCGTTATCCAAATATTTCCCTCTTCGTCCAATATAGATATATTGCCGCCCGAAGTGGTCGTCATTCCATTTTTATAAATCAGCTCCATGATTAATGCGATCCGATTTCGAGGATGTAATAGTTCCAGTCTCATGATATTTCTACTTGTTTTGAGGATTGATAATTTTGTTCAAGAAAGGTAGGAGTCAAATTCCTGTAGTTAACAAGCAATGCGGCTCCCAATGCAGAGCCCACGGCTAGCTCACTATTTAGAATCTCCATTTTCGACAATTTTTTAGACAACAGACCCACGAACACTTTGCTAGCGCTAATGCCACCATCGACATACACTCTTTTAATATCGGATTTCCCAATGGCCAAATCCAACGAGGCTACTTGAATATCCACTAGTTCATCATATAAGTGATAAAGAGCATCCTCGAAAGAATCAAATTGATCCAGATCAGGCACCGGATTATTCACAAAACCGAATCGCTCAGGATGTATCAAGCTATGATCAAAAAGCAACTGCTTGCTATTCTTTCTTTTCGACTCAAATGCCTCCTGCCATTCCAATTTTTGGTACGCATCCTTATCATATCCAAAGTAATCACTCAGCATATGCGCTTGATCTGTAAGGTGCTTACCTAAAAATAGACGGGATGCTTTTAGAGCAGAACCTTTGAGACTGAGAAAATTCAAACAATCACATTCCAGCTCTTTGTTGGTCATCGCCCCCTCATTAAAAAAATTCATGCATATACTCCATGTCCCAGTAGACATCAAAACAAATGGTTCATCTGTAGAATTGATATAAGGTATCAAAGTAGAACTACTATCATGAACCCCAACGCCTACTTTGAAAATCTGCCCTTTGCGCTCTACCATCTTAGTATGTGTACTAGGTACAATAGGAGCCATCAGCGAATCAAGCTTTTCTTTTTTGACCCAATCCGAATATTGACCAGTATTAAAATCCCATAGCCCTGTATGGCAACCTATACTAGTATAGTCTGCCACATATTCATTAGTATATAGACTACTCAAATACTGGGGCAAATGAATTGAATGTTTGATTTTAGCAAAAAGAGTCGGTTTTTGATATTTGAGATAATAGAGTTGAAGACCACTATTCAAAAAGCCCATCAAAGGACTTGCTGTTTCCAGTTCGAACTGTTCCTGTGAGATTAATCTTTTAAATTGTTCTTCCAGTTGCTTAGGAAAGGGTTTCAGATAATTGTAGAAGGGTGTCACTCGATTTCCATCCTTGTCTATGTGCACCAATGATGCACCATAAGTAGAAAAATTGAGGCTATCGACTTTGAATTTTTCATTCTCTAATAATGAATCGAATGTACTGATAACCCAACCAGTCAATGCATCAAGATTCTCTCCGAGAAAACCTTCATCATCCGGTATTTCATCGAACTGAGTATACTCAAATTCGATAGGGTTGAATTCCTTATCAAAGACATAAAATTTCTTATTGGTTTTCCCAATATCAAAAACCGCTATTACTTCTTTCACTTCCATACTATAATCCAGTGGCCACTGTATTTTGACCTCTTTGTTTGATGAGATTTTGTCTTACCCCCAATTCCCTATAGATACCAATTGGGTCAATAGCTCCTCCTGCCTTGATTCTTGCAGCTGTTAGCAATGGGCGTACATCTGTTCTATATGCTTCCTGAAGAATCTCTTGGCATAAGGACACATCACTATCAGCCTGTGCATGAGCCAAGGCCTTCTGATCAACGAGCAATGCTTGAGCATAAGCCATATTGATCGCCTCCAAAGACTGCATCAAATCCTCTATTGGATCCTTTACATTGTGACTTGCATCTATCATCCATGACAATGGAGGGTTACCAGCGTCATTTTGATCCATTCCCCATACCAATTCATTGAAGATCAAAAACAACTGGTATGGTTTGATACTGCCACAGGTCAAATCATCATCTCCATATTTACTATCATTGAAATGAAAGCCTCCTAATCTACCCTTGGTCAACAAGGTAGAGACGATCTGCTCAATGTTGGTATTTGGAAGATGATGACCTAAATCCACAAGTGTATGAGCTTTCTCACCACAGCCCTCTGCCAACATGAGTGAGGTGCCCCAATCTTGAATTACCGTAGAATAAAAATTCGGTTCATAAGGCTTGTATTCAATGAGCAACTTCCAATCATCAGGTATAGCTGAATAAATCTGTTGAAGTGAATCCTGAGTATTATGAAGTGCTTTTCTGAAGTTATTTTGTCCAGGGAAGGACGCTCCATCAGCAAGCCATACTGTAAGCGCCTTGCTACCCAATTGATCCCCTAGTTTGATTACGTCTAAGTTGTGCTGGATAGCCAAATCTCTACTCTGCTGGTGAACGTTGCAAAGCGAGCCATACTTATATGAGTACGCTTGTCCAACTTGATCTTGGAAGGTATTAGAATTTACAGCATCAAATGCAATACTGTGTAAAGAAGCCAATTCCTTAATAGCATTGATGTCCGACGGAATATCCCATGGAATATGCAACGATACAGCTCCAGCAGTGCGAGTCAAAGCATGAATCACACCAATATCTTCTATCTTTTCTTCCAAGCTACCAGGCTCTCCTCCTATACTAAAACGTCCAAAACGTGTTCCTCCAGCTCCTAATGCCCAGCTAGGAATTGCCACTTGAAAGTCCTCTATCCTGCAGATAATTTCATCTACATCTAGACCCTTGTTAGCTAGTTTGGAACTTAAAAAATCTATGTTTGACTGATGCTCAGACAACAATTGTTTGTTGTTGTCTACTATCTGTTCTTTATCTATATTCATTGTCGAATTGTAAATTCCCATCATGGCATGAACCATGATGGGTTGAAAAACTAATTTTAAATTATCTTACGAATGCATTCGCCATTCCACCATCTACATTGATGATGTTACCTGTCGTTTTGTCTAGAATGGCCGCAAGTGCGAACACCCCACTGGCGATATCCTCTGGATAGATAATTCTATTCAGGAGGTTTCTCTTTGCGTAATGTGCTGGAAGTTCTTCGACAGTAATACCATATGCCTTGGCTCTACCTTCTGCCCATTCTCCTTCCCATATCTTACTACCCACTATCACTCCATCAGGATTAACGGTATTAACTCTTATACCATCTACACCTAGCTCGGCCGCCAGCAACCTTGCCATGTGCTGCTGAGCCGCTTTGGCCGTTCCGTATCCAACATTGTTGGGTCCAGACACCAATCCATTCTTACTGGCAATGAAGATAAAATCTCCTCCTAAATTTTGTTTCTTCATGATAGCTACTGCTTGTTTTGACAAGTCAAATTGCCCCTTAACAAGAACGTTTTGCAACAAATCCCAATCCTTCTCTGTTGTATCTAGAAGAGATTTTGATATTGCCAATCCAGCACTATGAACGACAATATCAACTCCTCCAAATTCCAAAACTGCAGACTTATATGCATCGGCAATAGACTCGTGACTAGTTACATCACAAACAGCATAAGAAGCCGTATCTGATGGATAAGTTGCCACGGCTTCTTTTAATCTATCCTCAGCAATATCTGTCAAAACCACATTAGCTCCTTCTGAAGCCAATTTATCCGCAATCGCCTTACCGATACCACCGCCAGCTCCTGTAATTAGAGCTACTTTTCTAGATAACGGCTTCTCTTTTGGCATTCGTTGCAACTTCGCCTCTTCCAGCAACCAGTATTCAATATTAAATGCCTCTTGTCTAGGTAATGAAGTGTAGGACGTAATTGCCTCAGCACCTCTCATTACATTGATGGCATTGATATAAAACTCGCTCGCTACTCTGGTAGTTTGCTTGTTTTTAGCAAAGCTGAACATTCCCACACCTGGGTAAATGATAATTACCGGGTTTGGATCTCTCATAGCAGGACTGTTGTCGTGCTTGCAAGTTTCGTAATATTGTTTATACTCATCTCTATAAGCATCAAAGGCTGGTTCCAATTTGGCAAGAAGAGCCTCTTGGTCTGTCAAGTCTTCATCTGGAGACAGAGCCAATACCAAAGGTTGAATTTTTGTTCTTAAGAAGTGATCAGGACAAGAAGTTCCTAACGGAGCAAGTTTTTCCAAATCGTGGCTATTGATGTATTCTAGCACTACATCAGAATCCGTAAAATGTCCGATCATGCCATTTTCAGATGAGCAAAGTCCTCTCAAAGTAGGCATCAACTGTGCAGCCTTTTCTTTTCGCTGATCAGCAGGAAGGCTCTCTACCTTTTGGCCTCCGAACACCTTGCCGTTAGCTTCGGTTTTCTTTGCAATATAGTCTGAGGCCATTTCGATTACTTCTAAACTATTGATGTAGCATTCGTAAGAGGTATCTCCCCAGGTGAACAATCCGTGGCTACCTAGTACAATTCCTCTGATCCCAGGATTGTCGTTCAGACACTTCTCCAGTTGCAAGCCTAGGTCGAAACCTGGCTTTTGCCATGGCACCCAGCCCATCGTGTCTCCCCAAATTTCTTTAGTTACTTTTTCGCTGTCTTGTGCAGCTGCAACAGCAATCAGAGCATCAGGATGCAAGTGATCTATATGCTTGAAAGGAAGTAATCCGTGCAGTGGTGTATCTATCGATGGTGCCTTGCTGTCCAGATCATAAATACAATGATTAAACAAACCTACCATTCTGTCTTCGTCATGAAGACCTTGATATACGTTTTTCAGATCACGTAATCTGCCTGTGTATAGCCCCGCAATCCCAGCTCTTGTCAACGTACCGATATCACCTCCAGACCCTTTTACCCACATCACTTCTACCTTCTCATTTGTCAAGGGGTCTTGTTCAATGGTTTTACAACTGGTATTACCTCCACCATAGTTGGTAATTCTCAGGTCCGCACCAAGTATATTAGATCTATAAAGAAACAATTCAACTTGATCATCCTTTAAACTTTCTGCCTTAACGTCGTCCCATAGGTAATCGACATATTTAAAATCCTTTGGTTTCATCTTTTTGTTTTTTGAATTTTTTACCAATTATTACTTTTTTGACATTCATCAAACTCATGTATTAGCGAATATAAACCCATATAAAAGCTATCAATTGCACCTATTGATTTAACATTTGCCCTTTTTGATACACCACCTTAGAATTGATCATATATTCACTAAATAATCAATTCGTTCGGCGCCTTTCAAATTATTGATTGAAACGAGTCCTACATTTACAGCTTCTCAATTCAGTTACATTTAGCTTCGCAATCGTTATTTCTGAACTATTCAGCTATCATTCTAGATTATTGTTCCCTCAATCATTATGATCTTTGCGCATAGAAACGTCAATGGAACTAGGTTAAACACACGCATCAAATCCTGCGACCAGAATAATGTTCATTGCTTCCATTTTGGATCATTGTAAAAAATTCAACTTGACAATTAAATGCAAAAAATAATAGCACCAAGTATCGGGACAACCCTCGATCGTTTTATCAAAAACAGACAACTGCACTTCCCTTACGCTACTGGAGAACTCTCGCAACTTCTTCAGGATATAGCACTAGCCTGCAAGATTCTGAATAGAGATGTAAACAAAGCCGGTCTAGTTGATATCAATGGCGACCTTGGCAATTTCAACATTCAAGGGGAAGCCCAACAAAAGCTTGATGTGATCGCAGATGACAGGATGATTAGAGCCCTGACCAATGGTGGGCAAGTATGTGCTATCCTATCAGAAGAACGCGATGAATTGATAGAAGTCAACAATGAAAGCCATTATATTGTTGCAATGGACCCTTTGGATGGCTCTTCCAATATAGATGTAGGAGTTTCTATTGGCACAATTTTTTCTATCTACAGACGTCTATCAGAACCTGGAGAACCTGTAAACACCAAAGATGTTTTACAAAAAGGAAAAAACCAGATAGCTGCTGGTTATGTACTTTATGGTTCCTCTACCATGCTTGTTTATACTACCGGATATGGAGTGAATGGTTTTACCTATGAACCAAGTTTAGGAGAGTTTGTTCTTTCACATCAAAATATACGAAGTCCCGAAAATGGAAAAATCTATTCGATCAACGAAGGAGGATATAGATCCTTCGAAAACCCGATCAGAGAGTATATAAATTTTTGCAAGGACCAAAAATATAGTGCACGCTACGTAGGTTCACTTGTTTCTGACTTTCACAGAAACCTAATTAAAGGTGGCATTTATATTTACCCTAAGTCAAATCAGGCACCCCATGGAAAATTAAGATTAATGTATGAAGCCAATGCCTTGGCCTTCATTGCTGAACAAAGTGGAGGAATGGCATCAGATGGATGTACAAGAATCATGGAAATACAGCCTATCGAATTTCATCAAAGATCTCCTTTATTTATAGGATCCAAAAATATGGTGATAAAAGCTTTATCGTACATTGATTGATAACAGATAAGGTAAACCGGATTCAATCACCAACCTGCTTTTTTCTTAAATCTGTTGGTGACACCCCCATCTTTTTCTTAAATAAGCGGCTAAAATAGAATACTGAATCATAACCCAAATGATATGTTATTAATTTGACTGAAAGATCTGTGGCCACCAGTAACTCCTTAGCGCGCATCATTTTGAGATCCAGATAGTACTGGTGTGGTGCAAAACCTGTATACATTTTAAAAACCTTACGAAAAAGAGAATAGCTAATGTTGTGATTCTTAGAAAATTCTTGAAGATCAATATTCTCATTGACCTTTTCCCACATGAAAGCCTTGGCCTTATTGACCAGTTCTTCTAGCTCCTGATTTCCAATATCCCGAGTTTTCAAACAGCGGCTAATACTCCCTAGTATCTTCAGTATCAACCCCGATGCATATTGATGATAGGCCGGTTTTTGCTCCTTCACAAGATCAATGATTTGTTGAAAGCTATCCAATATTTCAATTTGGTATCCTATCTGAATGACAGGAACATTTGAGTTTCCAAATGTTTGATTAATAAAATGACTAGACAATTCACCATTGAATCCAATATAGTTTTCTGTCCAGCCTGTCTCATAATCAGGCTTGTAACGATGTTTCATTCCCGGACGAATTAAAATTAATGTTCCTGCATTAATAGAAAAATCACCCTCTACCGTTTGAAGCACTCCAGACCCGTCAGATATATAGTTAAGCTGGAACTCATCCAGAACTCTCCCTGTCTCCCACTCGAAATAATATCCTGTCGGGTGTTTTTTAGATGGGTAAAGTTCATTGGCAGGCGCATGATACCTCCCTACCACAGTCAAGAATAGTCCCCAAAGTCTATCTGCATTGCTGCAAGTTAGATAATCAAAAAAATCCTTCATACTTTCCTCACAGTCAATATGGTAAATTAAAATTTTGTCTTAAAGGTAGTCCTTGACCTACAATACGGCACTATTCTTACGATCAAAAAAGCCAATGGCAGTAAACCATTGGCTCAAACGACTAAATTAAATGTATACTACTAAACTCTATTGTTCCTGTAAAACCAGTTTCAGTCTAACTCTATCACCATCCCGCTACCTCAATATTAATCACCACATTATTTCGAGTTTGATCAAAGGATACTTCCAAAGGAAGCGCTTCTGCGCCCGGAACCATATTGAATGTTCTTCCTTGAGGGGTCGCTCTTACCTTGATGGGAAGATTTGCCGAGACTATTACTTCTCCATTTTCCTTTTTGATCGAGATCTTACGATCATTCAGTTGCCTAACTTTTTCTCCAGACGCTGAAATAATAGGCAATACGAAGGTAGTTGGATTCAAAATAACTGCAGTGGTCTCTGCCGCTATCTCCATTCCGTCATCGTTGCACGTATAAGTGATTGCAAAATCTGATGCAGAACCAGTCATTATCTCCCTTGCTTCATTCTTAAGCTTGACATGACCTTTAATGCGGATTTGGCCATTGTTATCCTGAGCACCAATACTTGCACCTAAATCAAACAAATTTGTATACCACACATCGTTCTTATAAGATTCAATTCTTGGTGTCAATGCAATATCTTTTCCAGGTAGATTTTGCTGATTCAAGGGTTCCATTCTTTTATATATTGCCAAACTTGCTGCACACAAAAGCCCTAGCCTATTATGATAAAGCAGAGAAAGTGAGCTACCTGTAGCTTGTCTGACATCTTTTTTGTGATAATACTCTGCGTCATAGGCTGTTACTGTTCCTCTCCAGTCTCCTCGCGAAAAAAGATATGTATCTAATTCTTCGAAATATCTAATCCCATCAGAGTGAGTTCGTGGCAGAGGTGTCTTGCTGTCAATAGTAGGAAGCATATCCCATCGGTCTAACAAGAAGGCCAAAGGTTTAGCATGAGTAAATGTATGATGGATACAAGGTTTAATACCATGCGACACATAATGAGGCCCCCCATGCAATAATCCATCAGCCGTACATTTTTTCAACAATTCTGTATTTCGAATGACCGCTGTACCGTAGGCAGGGTTATGAGCAGCTAGCAAGCTAAAAGCGGGCTGAATTCCATCGCACGTTCTACTACCCCAATAAGTCCATTTGAACATTCGAGTGCCCCAACTATTATCCCAACCACCATCTGGTAACATGAATTCCAAATGACTATTCAATGATTTGATTAGAATCTCAATCAACTCCTCATCATTTTCTTCTACCGCATAAATCACGATGCTATTTAAGGATTCTTCCACATTGTAACCAAGGTCAATACCTGGTAAGCCCTTCTCACTTAATTTATGAGCAGAAGGCTTTATTTCACCAAACAGCAACTTGTTCTCCGTAGTAAAATAGTTTTTGATCTCAGAGGCCAATTCATGACTTCTTTCTATAAAGATAGGTTGATCCAAAACATGTCCCAGTAGATAGAGAGCATAGATATTGGTCGCTCCGTAATTAACATTAGTTGCATCTATAGTTGGGAATTTACTGTAGATAAACTTCCCTGCTTTGAGCAACCTTTCCTTCCATCGTTTAATTCTGTCTTCCCCAATTAAATCCGAATGATATTTCAAAGATTCAGCCAAAGCTATTGCTCCAAAAACAGTTGTTCCATTCCAAGATTTTGGGTTGACATCATTAGTCCAGCTACCATCTGGCAAGCTTACATTTCTATCAGACCATTCGAAGGCATTGATACCTGCCTCTAAATATTTTTTTTCTCCAGTAGCCTTCGCCATACAGAAAAAAGGGTAAATAGCATCTTGAAGTCGGGCATGAATCGTATCGTCACCTGGACACACCATCAACCCATGGGTAGTAGGATCTGAGGGATTATTTATTTGAGTCTTGATCATCCCATCACACCAATCCTTCAACAAATTAAAAACCAACTCTCTATACTCATTAGAATGTGGAATCCTGGCATTTCCGGACACACAACCTAACAAGGAGCTCAATGGCAAAGACACTCCCAACCCTACTATTGCTGAACTTTGTACAAATTCTCTTCTATTCATAATATGTAATATCTATCCAGGATTTCCTTACTCTGTTTCATTCCAAATCAGTGTCTCCTGTTGACTCGGTTGATACCCTATTCTATGTGCTTTGGCTGTTAGAACCACTTGACCTTTCGTTATGGTAAACGGTTCAGTATAGACTGTCCAACTGGAAAGTTCTACACCTGGACTATCGACTACCATATACCCGATAGAGGCACCTTCTGTGGCGCTTGTGATTTCGACCGTGTCTGCTTTCATTTTTATTTCAGGAGTAGAGGTTACTGGCATGGCTTGATTCCCATTCCACAGTTTGGTGAGCAAATCTCGCTCTGATAGCTCGGGATCATCTTCGATCTCATTCAGCCAGCGATCCATTTCCATACTCAGTTCTTGAAGCGTTTCTTCATATTTTGGATCATCTGCAAGATTATTCAGTTCATGCGGATCAGCGATACAGTCAAACAATTCTTCCTCAGGCTTTTGATCTCTAAACCACTGGGTCTGCACATCATTCAATTGACCTAAGTCTCTCAATCTTAACAACTCCTGCATAGTAGGGATTTGTTCTCGATAGTTCAGTGGCAAATAATACCCCTGTTGAGGTCTATAATTTCTTATGTATTTGAATCGTTGATCTTTTACTGCTCGAATAACATCGGTTACTTCATCAAACCGATCTGCAGCGGCATGTATGTATTCTCTTGGCTCAGAGGCCTGATTACCCAGAAAAGCTTGGCCATCCATATAATCCGGTATCTCTTTGCCAACCAACGAAAGAAGACTTGGAGCAAAATCAATAAAGCTGACCAATTGATCGTCTATGGTGCCGTTCATTTCCTGATTAGGATATCTGACGATCAAAGGTGTTTTTAGGCCGGAATCATAAATCAATCGTTTTTGACGAGGCAAGGGTCCTCCATGGTCTCCATAAAAAAATATGATCGTTTCGTCCAACAGACCATCCTCTTCTAGCTGAGCCAATACTGCGCCCAACTGACTATCCATTTCAGCAATGTTGTTGTACATTTTCCACATATCCCTTCGAACCACCTCATTGTCTGGTAGGTATGGTGGAATATTGAAGTTCGTATCTTTTGATAAATGTACCGGCGTTTCCTCTTCTGACATGCGATCTTTGCCCCAGTGGTAGCTCGTATCTCCAGCATGGTAGTGGCGAGTTTCGATGTTTCTAAATCCGTATGGTTCGAAAAGTCCAGATTCGTGGGTGTCTGTAAAGTTGAATACAGCAAAAAACGGCTGACCCTTGTCTCTATTTCTCCAATGAGCATAAGGACTATTTTCGTCCCAAGCTGTCATAGGAGCCTTGAATTGATAATCTGTTTTGTAATTGTTAGTGCAGTAATAGCCCTCTGCTCTTAATAGTTCGCTGATCATCCTCACATCCGCAGGCGGAACGGCCTCATAAGGAGGCATTCCTCTTTCCTCTGTGTAGGAATTGGTACGCATATGATTGGCTCCTATTCCCGAAGGGTACATGCCCGTGGCGATAGCGGCACGACTAGGTGCACATACTCCAGAGGTGGAATACAAGTTAGTAAACCTGATTCCCTCTGCAGCCAACCTACTCAGGTTGGGCGTTTGAATAGTCGAGTCACCAAAAGGGGGAATATATTGTCCCATATCCTCTGTAACTAGCCATAAAATATTAGGTCTCTTTTGATCTTTTGTTGCAGAGGCGTTTGAATCATTTTTATCTAATTTACTACAGCCCCACATTCCAAATAGAATCAAGAGCAATCCAGTTATCAACCGTCCTTTGCTTAGTATTTCATATTTTTCCATTTTCATAGCCATAGTTTTATTTCACATTAAAGCGATACAAACGTTCTCCGGTATTACCGATTAATTTCAAAATATAAATGCCCGAAGCAAGTGCGGAAACATCTATTGTATTATCGATTAACTGCCCCTGATCTAATTGACGTCCCATCAGATTGTAAATTGAATATTCCGAGTCGATTTCATTTACCCCTTCTATCATCAACTGTTGTTCTACAGGATTTGGATAGATCAATACCTTAGAGCTGCTTGGTTTAGCATCCAGAACAACTTCAGGCAAGCCTAAATCATATATCTGAAGATGTATCGGTTGAGCATCGCCACTAGCATCCTCCATCAAATAGAGATAGAGTCTATTACCTTCAATTAAGACATTCATATGACGAAATTCCACTCCCTTAGTCTCCTCAAATAGTAGCTGCCAGTTATTTGTTCCTCCTTTTGTAAAATAGATATAGGGTCTTTTTGAATTCAAGCCCATCAGAAACACCATATTTCCTGGAACCGAATAGAGATTTCCTCCAGGGAAATCGGTAGTTGTAGTAAAAGAATTTTCGCCAGCTCTCTTGTATGCATGAACATTCACCCTTTCACTACTGGCACTAGACCTCACATTATTCATGATAAAGTGGACACTCTCTCTATCAGTCACAGTCCAATCAGTACCTGAGCTCATAGTGATAGAGTTCGCCCCTCCATTGGCCACCAAACTACCTGGCTCGAAAAAGAATAATTTCTCTGGGCTGCTCAAAGGCAAGGTCAAAGATTGCTCTTTATAATTATACCATTCCACTTTACCGTCCTGATCATTGGAGTAAGCGTAGTGCATGCCATTATTATAGACATACTCGTCATTATTGTAGTTCATCCTCTTAGCAAATCCGACTCGCAGTTTGCCATTGATATACTTCATATCTCCATATAGCCCCCAGTTGTACTCATTTCCAAAACTTTTGGCATTCAAAACATTGAAGTCCGTGAATGGACCCCATGAGCTACCATCGTACTTGGCGAATTTGTATGAACCGTTGTTGTTTCCTCCTTCTCTGAACCAAACGAATAATTCATCTCGATCATTGAGAAAAAAATTGGGGTAGGTAATATCCGAATAGTTGTATTGAGCATTTAAGTAGGTGTTTTTTGTATAGAAAAGATCCAAACTAAAACTACCGTCAGCTGCGGCGGCTGCACCTACCTTAGACACATTATAATTGAAAAACGAATCTGGGTACTCTAATTCATTATAAGAATGCATATCATACAAAAGATGAACGGTGCTATCCAATGGACAGATCCCAACTGCAATGGTATTGTGCGAGTCTCCAATATGCTCGTATTGATGACGAAAACCGACATGAGTATGAGGAAATTCGATTGTTTCTAACACCTCTGTTTTCATATTGTATCTCGACAACATAACATGCTTTTCTTCTTCACCTCCAGACCACCATGTCATGAATACATAGTCTCCAAATACTTTGATACAATCTCCGTGAGGAGTAATTCTCCTCCCAAAAAAGTATTCAAATCCAGGCTCGTTTATGTCTAGATCGTTATTTCCTCTTTTCGCACCATCGAAATACAATCCATTATCAGCAACCTTGAGTTCGATAAGCTTGGTTACCTCTTGCGCCCTCAAACTCACCGCAAAGAAGATAATTGCACATGCGACCAGATGTCCTTTCATATTCTATTAATATTTCAATCTTTGGTTCCTTGCAACTTTGGCATTCCATTTTGACATCACCTCCAACCTTGGCAAGCGATTGATTTTTGAGGAATTAGGTTAAAAAGAATTGATTTTCAATTCGATATGATTAACTCCAGGGCTTAACCTAATTGTGCCAAATTCAGCATAAACTCTTTGACCATTCAAAGTCAGCTCTTTGCCAGATGCATCAGGTACAACGAACTCTCCCAGCATATTTGCAGGTAGCTCTATTTCGAACTTTTGTATTCGGCCCTGCTTGGTATAACTCGCTTTTATTTGTCCTCGAATCGTAGGCACAGTGATAGAACTTGATCTCAACTTGGACAACTGGGGTTTGATCTGCGCGATACCAAAACCAGCACTCTTGGGCTGTACACCCCACAACCCTCTAGGTATGGCATTGGCAGGCACGGCACCCCATGCATGATTCCAATCCTGATTATTCTTATATTCATTGCCCCATGCCTCCATGGTAATTGTCGATCCCTCTCTGATCATATTATACCAGCTCCTTTTTTCTTGGCTAGTGAGCAGTTCTAAAGCATAATCCGCCTCACCTGCACGATACAAACCATCCATCAAAAACTGAGATCCATAGACACTGCATGCCATTCCCCTGGACTTGATGTGTTCTATTACACTTGCTTGATATTTAGTGGGAACGATCCCAAATGCAAGAGGCAACATATTAGCATGAAGGGAGGCATGCTCAGAGCCGATCCCATCGATATACACTCCCTTTTCCGAATCAAACATGTGTTCGTTGATGGCCTTTTTAGCTCTTGCAGCACGAAATTCGAAATCTAGAGCTTCATCAGATTTACCAAGCAGATCAGCAAACTCTGCCATGATTCTCATATTTTCATAAAAGAAGGAATTGATAACCGTATTGTATGATTTAAATTCAAATCCATCCCTTTCTCCTTTGGTCGTGCTACGGTTGAATTTAGCTGGCGGCCAATCTACAATATCTGTTAAGGGTTTTTTATACCCTTCATCAAATCCCAATTTGTACATCAACTCAGGAGTGACCTTGTCTGAAGTAATCAAACCGTGATCCCCAGTCAATTCAACTAGAGTTTTATGCTTCAGTTCTTCATAATACTTCTCTATCAGTTCCGAATTGCCAGTGTACATATAGTCGGCATAAAACAAAAGAGCTACATGCTGTTGCCACTCAGTAGGCCAAGTAGGATGATCCATAAAATACTCAATAGTCCTTCTGGCAATAGCATATTCCCTGTCAGTCCCATAGTGGCTCAATTGGTTTAGATAAGCATCCGCTTCATATGGGATACGTTCTCTTTCGCCATCGATGTAAAGACCGGCAAAAGAAGTAGCCTTGATCGAATACTTACACAAATCCCAAATTTGATCCAAGGTCATATCGCTACTTGAAAATGAACTCGCATCTTCTTCCCAATAGCCAAAGTATGCCATCTGAGCAATATCACTTTCTGTCAGTTTGCCCTTTGCGTTTTCAATCTCACAATATCTAAATGGCATCAACACTGGAAAAGAATCCGCCAAAGCGACTGCCACTGGTAAAGTATTCTTCTTATTGGCCATGATCGGCAAGTCATAGGTCTTGAGTCCTCGGCTCACAGGCATTTTAATCTCCTGATATCTAATATTACCAAGCGGCTCTCTATTGATTTTTCCATCCACCAAGGATTCACCAATCCTTACGATCAGAGTATCAGCAGCTGGGGCATCGTATTTGATTTTAAGCGTAGCAAAGGCCGCCTTAGCAAAATCAATAAAATAAGATCCTGATGAAATTTCTTCAAATTGATCAGGAGCGATTTCTTCAAGCAAAAAGCGGTTTGGTGTAGTCCATCCGCTCACCGACTTACCTAATTTGAAAGTCTGCACTTTCGAATATCTGCTCAGGCGATTGTTAGCATCCCAAACTCTAACTTTCCAATAATAGGTCGTGCCAGGTTTTAGATCAGCACCCGCAAAAGTCACATTCGTGGAATTGTTGCCACGAACCTGCCCGCTATTCCATATATCACCTTTATTGACCTCAATATTGCTTTTGGTAGAGGCTACAAGTATCTGATACGCTTTTTGATACACCACTCCTGATGGTACTGTCCAGCCAAATTCTGGTGTCTGATCTTGTATCTCAACGTGCTGTGGCTGACGGATGTATTCCACAGTCAGATTGTAGGGACGAGCAGTCGAGGCGTCACTATATTCTTCGATCAACTCGTCAGTTTTTCTTCTCAAATCGGCCAAAACAGTAGCATACTTCTTACTCTTGGCCAAGTTCTTGATTTCCATCGGATCTTTTTGCAAGTTGTAAAGCTCCTCAGATGACTGATCATTGACGTATCGGAGGTATTTCCATTTGTTGGTTCTTACACCTTCACTTGGCGGAATGTTTTCGAACTCCCACAAATGCTCGATCAATACTGTATCTCTTTGCAACCCTTGTGCTTTGTCTTTTACGACTGGCATAAGGCTTTTTCCTTGCCATGCTTCAGGTTTCTCTACTCCGGCTAAGTCTACAATAGTAGCTGGCACATCAATATTGAGAGCCATGTCGTTCACATCCTGGTGCTTTTTTATGCGTGGATCGTACACGATCAAAGGTACACGCACCGAGTTGTCATACATCAGCCATTTTCCGGCAAGCTGCCTTTCTCCTAGGAAATAGCCGTTGTCACCCATCAGGATAATGACGGTGTTATCAGCCAGGCCTTTTTCTTCAAGTAGGCTTCTGATTTTGGTAATTTCATGATCCACACCAGCAATCATTCTGTAGTATCCCTTTACACTGTGCTGGTATTTTTCGGGAGTATCGTATCTCCACTCCCATCTTAGTCGGTTGAATCCTGCTTTTACTGGCTCTGGTAGGGCGTCAAAATATTTATCTGATGAAATCGCCGCTTTAGGAATTTCAATATTTTGAAGTAAATCATTGGTAGTATTCTGCCAAAAATATTGCTCTGGAGCTCCATCGTGAGCATGTGGTGCACTAAAGCTTAGCTGCAAGCAGAACGGCTGATCACCATCCGCCTGATTGATAAAATCAAGTGCTTTTTGTCCAGTATATCGGGTCAGGTGCACTGTATCTCCTTCTAATGTTTTGTAATAATACCCTCGACGATCCTTGTATTGGTTGGCTCTGTCGTAATCTTCGTACTGGTCAAAGAGCTTATCCTTATCACCATAGTTTACACCAAATTTGCCATAAAATGCAGTGGTATAGCCGGCTTCTTTGAGTACCCGAGGATAGGCTGTTTCCATATATTCTTCCTTGATGGCCGAGGTCTGGAAGTTGTAAGCGTGAGTTCGTTCGTACAATCCAGAGAAGATGCTAGCTCGGCTAGCCGCACATATCGGAGTGGTCACCATAGCATTGTTGAAATAAGTACCAGACCTAGCCAATTCATCCATAGCTGGTGTAGTTACCAACTCATTGCCAGCATATCCGATGGCATCCCAGCGTTGATCATCTGTCAAGATGAAAATAATATTGGGCCTATTGGACGATCTGTTTGTTTGTGTTTTTTCTTGAGCCCATGATCGAATCCCCAGAGCTATTGTCAAGAAAATGATGAGTAAATTTCGTAAAAGCATCTTCCTATTTTGCATTAAAAAATAATTTGTAAAACCTCGTGCCTTGATTGGCTAGCCAAGCGCAATGCAGGATTTTATAAAGTTAAATTAAGGCTAGAACTGAAAATGAATAATCCAAAATAGTAGCACTATCATCCAAAACTATGTAGGGCTAAAAAGTAAGGCACTTTAAATAGGTAAATTGACCTATTCCTATCTCTTTCTTGGCAAAAATTTGAAGTATGGATAGGTTGACTGAGTCACCCATCTATTGAACTGGAATATTTCTACAATGGAGTGGTTACTCGGAATAAAACTTTTCCTTGTCACAATGGGCTGATAGTAATTTTCAACTTTCCCCTACATTAGATTTACCCCTAACCGAAATTCTCCTCTGATAAATGGATTGTCACAACCACGTATCTTCAAGGAACACTCCCATTTTCCTGTACCATTTTCTACCTTTTGTTTGCCCAAAGGGCCATAATATTCGATCACCGCTATATCATCCTCAGTGAATGCAACATTTTCTTTCAGCGACCATATTTATAATAACATGTCCAGACTCCAGCTACTTGGTTCTGAATAAACTCTCCCCGACTATACAAATTACCATTCTGGAAATACCGTTCAAACAGACCTTCTTTCCTTCCATATTCACTGCAGTGATCCTTTTCTAAAATCACTCCATCAAATTAAAATCGATGTAATATCCTATAAAAATTAAACGCTCCGGATCAAAACTAGCCACTCTTAAGTAAGTGAAATTATTGGAATCAGCAATTTCCGATTGCTCGCATAGTAAAGCGTATCACTGACCAACCCAGATGGAGTTTATCCCATTACCTCAACAGAAAAGCTTAGAAAAAAAATCAGCAGTAATAGCCTAATATCTAACTCAAAAAATAGGGTAAAAGAATACTATTCATAAATATTCAATTAGTCTTATATACAATCAGATCACGTAATAAACTTCCATTCTAAACATTTACTTCTTAATAAATCGAATGCATTGCGGATTTGGTAGAGTATCCAAAGACATTACTTCAGTCAAATCGCCAGTTTGGTGATTGATTTCAAACACTACAATATTGTTAGACCTTTTGTTTGCCACTAGCAAAAAATCACCTGTTGGATCAATAGCCAATGCTCTAGGCCAATTCCCTCCACTGGACATTATCCTTTTGAGTGCTATTTCTCCTGTTAGCGGATCAATTTCGCAGATGGCAATACTATCATGTCCGCGATTAGAGGCATATAAAAAACGACCGTCCTTACTTACTAATATATCCGCAGACTTATTGAATTGATCATAATTTTCAGGCAAAATACTTTGGGTATCGATGATATGTCCTATATCATTGTTTATATCAAGTTTCATGGCAACCACATCACCGCTTAATTCGGCCAACAGAAAAACATAAGGGAGTTGTGGGTGAAAATCGATGTGACGAGGCCCCATACCCGGTTCAAGTTTTATGCCTGATTTCTTAGACTGAGTCAAATGACCATTGGAATGGAGATCAAAAAACATCAGTTGGTCTGTTCCCAAATCCGGCACCAGCACTTTATTTGAATTTGGTCTTTGATATATCATATGAGGATGAGATGCCTCCTGTCTTTTTAAATTGACACTATTGCCATTGAATGTCTTATAAACTATTTCGGAAGCAATAGACCCTGTAGTTGGTTCAAGTTTATAAGTACCTATTGCACTAGACCTATAGTAGGCTACCATCAAATGGTTCATGTCAGAGGTTTGACTAATATATGCTCCCCCTCTTCCTGAAGTCATCATGCTATCAATTAGAACTAACTCACCAGTACTTCTTTTTATTAGAAAACCATGTATAGCATTCCCATACACACTATATAGCCTATTATTAATTGAGTCAACTGTGAGATATGACGAGTTTTTAACTGCATCACTTAAGAAAGACGGAGAAAGACTTCTCTTTTCGGGGTTCCAGGAATAGACCCCTATGCCATGATCTCCACCAGATTCATACGAAGAAATATAAATCCAGTATTCTGATAAATCTCCTGCTTTCAATATCAGCGAAGAGAAAACTACAATGGCTGAAAGACAAAGCTGTCGTACAACTATCTTTTTCATAAAACTATCATGTTGGTATTGCTTATCATATAAAGACTAATTTAGTCATCGCATCTACTTTGCAACTATTCAGACGCTTCTAAAAAGTTGGATTTTTTTCTGGTTCTAAGACTTTACATCAAAGATTTTCAACTCAGAAATCTTAGGTGGCCTAAGCACATGATCAATCCACACCCTACACTTGGTAGTCCTCAACTGATCAAAAGTGTGAGTTCTACCTTCCCCACAAGTTTCTCCTGATGTGATATCAGTCCACTTTCCATGTTGCCAATATTGAAGTTTATAACTACTGATGTAATTGCCAACTTCGTCTATTACAACCGTATTGAAAGTCTGAGGCTTGAGCCACTCTACTTCTAGCCATTCATCTGTTGTACCATCAGCCTGCCAGCCGGTTTCTGGATTTTCGTCGTTGGCCTTGAACGCTTCGTACCCTGGCAGTTTCTCTGTTTCTATGTACATTGATGATGCATTCATTCGTCCGATGGTTGCTAGATTTTCTGGAACCATTATAGGATCAGGAAGAGAGGTTCTCAGGAAGCTCCGTAGAAACAAAATCGTACTGTCCGGACCCCACCTCATAAATGATATAATTACCTACTGCTTTGCTCTGTTCCGTTCCTACATATATCATGCCTTGGGATTGCTCAGCAGACAAACCACCTTCTGAAATTAGCGTTCTATCTTTGGCAGGAACGAAAACCTTAGCTGTGCTATTAACAGGCACTTCGATATGATAATGAAATTCTCCATTTTCAATTTTCCAGTTTGAAACTATAGTACCATAAAGAGATTCGTATGTCGTATTCGCGTACGTTAAATCCCCCACTGGCGAAGGTTTAAGCGTAAAGTTTTGAAACCCATGCTGACCCTCAGCTAATCGAATACCCCCAAATCCTTTCAAAAAATAGCCTCCGATACCTGTATAGCAAGTATGAATCTGACTATTGCCGATGGCGGACCAGCGCTCTGGCCAGGTGGTTTTTCCTTGCTCCAAAAAGTAACCATAGCTCGGGTGTGATTTGTCTCTGAGTAGTTCATAGATTAAGTCCATGCGATCATGCTCAATAAAATAGCGAGTATATAGCGCTTGCCCTGAACTCCCCGTATCGTAATATGGAAAGTCATAAAGCACATTGTTTTCCAATTGGCTAAGTACCTTTTCTTTTTCGCTTTCAGGAGTAACACCTGTCAGTAGTGCAAAAGCCTGATCTACTTGTTTTCCATCCAGATATTGTCCTGTCGCAGCATTGTACGAAATCTGATGTGTGGCCTTTTTTTGAATTTCTAGGCGATCGCTATACGCAGTAGCATCTTCATATTCTCCAACCGCTTCGGCCATATTCATGGCGCATTCCAACATAAAAGCGTACACGCAGTTATTGAAATGGGCGGCATCTGGTGAGTTACTACTGTCCCAAAAGTTACCTCTTGGCGTGCACCAATCACCTAGACCTGGCATTTCTCTCTTGCCACGTTCACCGATCTTCAATGCACCTTGAGATTCATACTGTGAGGAGTTGTGCATCCACTCCATCCATTTTTTCATGGAGGCGTAGTTGTCTTTCAATATCTTAGGATCACCTAAAGTGCGATAGGCCTCCCAAATCGTAATAGGACTATTCGCTTTCCACATCAGGAATGGACGATCCTGCTCGTTGAGTACTGCCCGGGTACGCCCATCCCTTAGCTGAGCATCTCTCATGTACTGCAGGTATTGCTCCATGTAGGCACCAGATTCATAGTTTGGCAGTGCATCTCCATACATGGCAGCCACAGTTACTTCGCCCCATCCTCTACGCTCGCGATGCGGACAGTCTACCAATAATCCATCCATTGTATTAGCTAAATAGGTATTCAAATTGACTTGATAGATTCGGTTCAGTAGTTCACTCGAGCTTTCAAAGCTGCTGATTTGCTTGCGATTGCTGGTTACTACATATCCCTTAATATCCTTTAAATCGGGCTTGCACCCTAGCCCATAGACTGTGACCCAACGACCTCCGGCTACATTAAACCGGTTTGTGAATTGTCCTTTGCCTGAAGCACTATAAATGTACTGACTTCTTTGTTTCCATGAAGATGTGACTTCTTGCCTGTCGGCAATTTCGAATGTGACCGTATCTCCCTCTATTCCATTGAATAGGTTCATTTCAAAAAAACCTGTATAGTTTTCTCCCATATCGATGAGATAGGTGCTGTCGCTATTCATGCTCACTCTTATCGGTGATATCTCCTTATACTTTACCTGCGGCTCTACCATCTGCCCACTGAGTGTAGTAGTGATAGGCTCATAATCCTTTCGCATGGGTCGACTTTTCTGACTGTTCAAGGTAAGGGAGACATTGTCGCCTGTGATTCTGGAATTTAGGACCTCATGATCGTAGACTGTGGCATTGGCCCATTTGCTGTCATCGTAGGATACCGTATTCCAATCATCTTCTCTGAGTCGATCATCTATGATTTCGCCACCAAAATCAAGTATATCCCAATTACCTATGTATTGGCTATGGCTCTTTTTACACTTCCAGCTTTTATCAGATACGATCGTAAGTTTTTGCTCCCCAGTCATAATCTCCGCCTGAGCCTTAAACACAAAAGGTGGGTTCATATATTCCGTTACCCTTGACCATCTAGCCCATCCCCCAGCATGCCATACGGCAATGACATTCTCACCTCTCTGAAGAAAGTCTTTGATGTCATAGGTCAGATAACGAATTCGCTTTTTCATAAACGAAGACGCAGGATTTAGTACCTCATCGCCTACTTTCTGACCATTCACATACAATTCATGATAGCCAAAAGAAGCCAGATAGACGAATGCCGATTGTACCTCCCCTTTTAAGTTAAAATTCTTTCGGTACCAATTGTGATCTGTTTTAAGCTGATCATCTTTGAGAATCCACTCACCTTGCCAATCATCTGATGTCAACAACCCTATAGAAAAACGACTAGATTCACTCCAATCGGACGGTTTCCCATCCTTGTCCCAAACTCGCACTTTCCAAAAGCATTCCTGATTAGAGGTAAGGGTTTTACCATCATAAATCACATTCACAGACTGTTGTGATTCAGTTTTACCGGTATCCCAAAGATCCCCCTCTTCACTACTAAGTTTATCCATGCTACTCGCTACCAAGACATGGTAGTCGGTTTGATTTTGACCTCTCTGTTGGTAAGGATCAACCAGCTTCCAACTAAGACGAGGAGAGGTATTATCAATACCTAGTGGTTCTGATTTGTATTCGCATTTGAGGTCGTTTACTTGAATCTGACTCGTGCCACATGCTACACATATCAGGATGATGATAATGACAGAAATGAATGTAATGTAAGGATTAGAGGTGTTGCGTCTTATTTTCATTTCTTATTATCGGCTTTTAATTCAGTATTTAATATTTTGTTTCTAACACATAGCTTCCCGGTTGAGCCAATAGTTCAAAGACTTTTTTTCTTTTCAGGAGTAATCGAATGTTCTTATTCTCACCAATAGATTTTCCATTGATTATCAAAGACTTGTAAGTATCACCCGGAACCTTGATGACAGCTGTCGTATTTGGAGGAACATTCACTTTCAATTCGAAAACTCCATTTTCCAATGTCCACTCAGATGATATTTGACCGTAGGGACTATTGTAGCTGGCCTGTACTGAGGTTAATGGTCCTCCAGGTACGGGTGCAATTTCTATCTTTTTATATCCTGCTTGCATGGGTCTGATGCCCGCAATACGCTCATACATCCATTGCCCAATGGCCCCATATGCATAGTGATTGAAGGAGTTCATACCTTGCTTATTGAAGCCATCCTCAAGCGTATAGCTATTCCATCGTTCCCACATGGTAGTTGCGCCTTGATTGATAGAATAAAACCATGAAGGATAAGTCTCCTTAAACAATATTGAATACATCAGATCAATTTCACCAGCCTGATCCAGAGCAAATGGTAAAATAGGTGTCCCCAAAAAACCCGTACGCAAATGATTGTCGCAATCGTTGATAATCCTTTTCAAATGCCTACATACTTTGGGTTTCAAATCCTCAGTGATCAGATTAAAAACAATAGCCAGGATATATTGCGTTTGTGTTTCTACTTGGTTCTTGGTCATTCCATCTTCATCATAAAACCGTTTTTGAAAGGCTGTTTTGATGGAATCGTGCAAATTTTTATAATAAATAGCCTCCTCCGTCTCGCCCAACACTTCTGCCGTCTTTTGAGTGAGTTCCACCGAACGAGCGTAATAGGCCGTAGCAATGTAGTTTTTAGGAGTATCACCACTTCTAACTTCTTGTCCATTGCTATCCAAGCGAGCAAAAGGCTGTAACCAATCTCCAAAGGCATGCATAGTTTCAACGATATAATCTCGGGCATGAAGGTCATAATACCCCACCCAACTTTTCATGGTCTCATAGTTTTCTGCCAATACATTGGTATCGCCAGTTCTAAAATAGAGTTCCCATGGAATGATAACACAAGCATCACCCCAACCTGTTGAAGCTCGTTTCCCCAGATTATTAGGGACTACCCTCGGTACACCTCCATCTTCAGATTGCTCATATCGAAGGCTTTGTAAATATCCAGCCCAAAAAGCATACATATCGGCATTGAAAATGGCAGTCGGTGCGATAACTTGCGCATCTCCTGTCCAGCCTAGACGTTCGTCGCGCTGTGGACAATCCGTAGGAATGTCGAAGAAGTTGCTTTTTAGGCCCCAAGTGATGTTGCTTTGCAGTTGATTCAATTTTTTATGCGACGAGTCAAAGGTACCGTTGCTTTCAAAATCGGAATATTGCACAATAGCCTTTGCCCATTCTTTTTGAGGTTGCTCTCCTTTGCTGTAGCCACTCAACTCTAGATATTGATATCCATGAAAAGTAAAACTTGGTCGCCAATGGATCATCCCGTCATTGGCCGCCACATAATAGTCTGTCGATTTGGCGCTTCTGTAATTTTTGGTGTAGAGTGTGCCGTCCGAGTCCAGCATTTCTGCGAAACGAACCTTCAAAGTATCTCCTTTTTTCATCGGAACATTAAGCTCAGGAACACCCACATTATTCTGGCCAAAATTAAAAATAGCGACGTCTGGCTCGGGTTGTGTGATACTTTGCGCGTTGATCACCTCTTGATCCTTTACGCATCCAAAACGCTTGGGCATTAATAAAGCACTGTCCAAGGCTTTGGTTTGAACATCATTCCATCCTGATGCATCATATCCATTATTGCACCAATCCCCTAGACCAAAATTAGCATCGTAGATTTCGCCATCGTAAATTTTGGAAACGCGAACAGGGCCATTCTGACTCACTTTCCAGTCTTGATCTGAAATAATTTCCATTTCTCCCTGATCGTGTTCTATTTCAAGCTGGCATAGCAATGAAGGCGTGTGTCTATGTACTTTTCTTTCCTTTCTCAAATAAATGCGACCGGCATACCAGCCTTCTGCCAAGACAACACCGACTGTGTTCTTTCCTTTTCTCAGCATCGTACTCAAGTCATATGTCATAGTAGGTATATAGTCTCGAAACGGCACCCACCCAGGCGCCATCCTATCATCGCTGACTCGCACCCCATTTACGTAAACTTCAAAAACTCCTTTGGCAGTGATATATAATCTGGCATTTTTAATGTCGGCCGGAATTTCAATTTCCCTTCGGATGTATTGCGGACGAAACAGCAGCGAACCCAGATAATCAGTTTCATTCAATTGCTCATAAGGAATGTGAATCCATTTTCCTTTCCAGTCGCTGTTGCGCAATAGCCCCAACTCAATGTAGGCCGTCTCACTCCAACTAGACTCCTTGCCTTCCTTGTCCCAAAACTTTACCCGCCAACAAACTTTTTGCCGAGAGCTCAAAGCCTTCCCTTCATACTTGACGAAGGTCGACTGACCTGTCTTGACTTTTCCGCTATTCCAAAGATCCGCATTGCTTCCTAACAAGTCGGGATTGCTCGCTACCTCAATAGCGTACGCTGATTGCTCTTGAACAGCAGTTGGCAGTTTCCAAGAAAAGTCAGGGACACTGTCGTAAAACCCAATGGGATTGACAAACCCCTCGGAGACTGTAAGCTCCATAGGAGACGGCAATCTGGTGTCTATACCAATCCCGCAGGAATAGAACACCAGAGGCAAAACAAATGGCAACAAAAAACAACCTTTCATAACTCTGTATCTAAATCTACATTTTGACTCATCAGTCCAAAAAATTTTCTCCCCACTTTTCTCTGAGTTCTTTGGCAAGACTTTCAACCATAGCCGCGTACTCCTCTTTCTCAGCGAGATTATCCAATTCCAAGGGGTCAGTTTTATGATCGAAAAGCATCCGTGCATAGTCAATACCTTGATCGTCTGTCCATTCGGTGTAAAACAAATCTCCTTTGATCAATGTGACAGCATCCTTGAATTTGGAAACTGCCCAGTCTTTCTCACTTTCCTGTCCATTGAGGATTGGCACCATACTTTGCCCAACTGCTGTTTCGGGAGCATCCAGCCCTACCAATTCTGCCAAAGTAGGATAGACATCAATGTACTCAGTGATAGCTTCCGTCCTTTGTCCACTTGTTTTCCCAGGAACTTTCAGGATTAAAGGTGTTCTAAGTGCCTTTTCAAAGGTTACGTGTTTGCACCAAAGTTGGTGATCGCCTAGATTCCATCCATGATCTCCCCAAAGAATGACAATGGTATTTTCTGCTAATCCCAAGTTCTCTAATTCATCCAGCACCAGACCAATCTGAGCATCGATATAGCTCACACATGCATAATACCCGTGAATTAGCTCTTTGGCTAATTCCTCTGATAGATCTCCACTTTTGGGAACACCCTCATATTGTCGTAGTTCTCCATATTTATGAAAAGCTTGTTGGGGTGTGCTTTCTGGTTGGATATAGCTCTCAGGGAGCTTGATATCTTTTCTATCATACATATCCCAGTACCTCTTGGGAGCAGTAAATGGCAGATGTGGCTTAGCCACTCCCATCGTCAAAAAGAAAGATTGATTTTGGCCTTTAAGCTTATTCAAATCAGCGATCACCTTCTTGGCCAACCTCCCATCTCGATAGACAGAATCCGCCACATCTGCAGCCTCTACAGGCAAGCCTCTTTTTGTTTCTTTTCTCAGCTGCTGGTTCTCAGGTAAAGCAAAATCCCACAATTGATCTGGGTGCCATATTTCGTCCCACGCTGATAAATCGTCTTGCTTGTGATGGTATATCTTCCCATTCGAAATGGTCTTATAACCGTTTTGTTTGAGTAGCATAGGAAGCGACACAACATCAGGAAGATCAATATCCTTTTGGGTCTGAGCGTTGAGCAGGCGTTTCCTAGTAGGACGAACACCTGTCATTAAACTTGTTCTTGAGGCTCCACACACTGGTATATTGCAGTAGGCCCGATCAAAAACGATACTTTCACTTGCTAGGTGATCTAGATTTGGAGATTGAATATGGTTTGCACCATAGAAATTCAACTCAGGTCTCAAATCATCTACTGCTATGAAAAGGACGTTTAGCTGTGCGTTTTTCTTTATAAAGTTTTGGGTCTGCTGAATTGAGGAAATAGCCTGTTTAGACTTTCTAGATTGCCCATTTGCTATCAAAATTGAATAAAACAGTAAGGTTACAAACAGTATTGTTAAAGGTTTCGCATCTGATATCATCTCTCAATCTTTGGTGTAAATTTTAAAATTCTTGTAAACGGCAGAACGGGTGTACATGTGTCTCAATCCCACCCTGCCTTTATTCACAGGACTTACGTCTGACAAATCCCATACAAGCAACTCTGTACCGTCTGCGCTTTCTATTTTAAAGAACAGTATGTTGTCTGATTTAATAGCGGTGATATGGTATTCTTGGCCCGTTTTGAAATAGCCATTGTAATCATAGGAAGGTTCGATGCGTGTAACGTTAAAGCCCTTATCTTCAGGTTTTGGATACCGTCGCGCCCGCACATAATAAAATCCGTCTCCATTGTTTCCGAAGGCTGCATAACTCACATGCAATAGGTTCATATTCTCAAAATACTTACGCATGGCGGGTACTTGGCGAAATGCATTCCATTCTGATATATTTTCGGCAAACTGCCCCTCTCCATCGCCAGTGGCCTGGATATACAATATCGTCACATACTTGGTGGCTGAGTCATTACGAATGTAATCGTACTCGATTTTAATGTCTCCCTCATACGATTCCTTCGTCCATAGCACAGCATGGTGGGCATCATTTTTGGCCTCTGGTCCTGCAGAGAAATGCATACCCTCTACGGTATTTCCTACGGTAGCTATCCGACCATCAAGTGTCCATTGTTCTGTCCAATCTTCTGTACATGGATCGTTTAGCACCAGGTTCCAATCTTCCGCTTGGTTGATGGCGTCAAACGCCTTCTGATTCTGAGCCTCTACCGATCCTGATAGCATCCAAAAAAAAGGGAAAACCGCACTTGTTGTCCATATTGTCGCAGGTATCTTCATCATCATTCTATTTCTAGAATATCGGCTTCATTTTTAGTTCTCTCAATCGCTCCGTTTTCTCCTAGGAGAAAGATTTTCGAATAATCCGTCCCTTTAATTTTTTGAGTTGCTAGGATCATCGCGTCGGGATGGGAGTTTCTAATAAAGTGAGAGAGTGTGATTTTTTCTCCGTTATGCTTCAAAAGCACCTCTCCTTTGCTAAAGTTGACCCCTCCATCGACACCATGCCACCAGGCTACCTCACCCATATTTTGCTGCATAGAGCCCAGCAAATAACTGACTGAGTCTATGGAAATGGCACGTATTTCTCCTCTGGCCTCTATAGGCAAATTGCTTCTTGATCCTATCCATTGGCTCCCTGTCCATTGATAGCCAACCAACTGCTTGGGTCCGCCATGTTTGGAGCCATCATGCTCACCTTCATACCAGCTCACACGAGGTAGCCCGTCTTTACTCAATCCTACCTTTCCGATATGGTTCCATAGATCACCGGTATTCTTCACTAGCGTCATCGTGTCTGCCTGCTCTTTGGTAACGGGAATAGCTAGCTTCTCGCCTTTCACATTGAACCATTCCTTGCTATCTGTGTCCAACTTCATGAAATACCCGTGGTGCCGTTCTCCATCATGCCCCTTCTTAGAACTCTTGCAAAAGTGGTAGTTGTAGGAGACCAGTATATCGTTTCCTTCACCTCGTGCCAGATCGATATACCATGAATCCCAATCATTGACGTCCTCTTCTGTGGGCTTGGCATCTAGAAAAGATACTTTTGGGGTAAAAGTGCGACCGTTGTCCTTGGATATTTGATAGACCCAATTGCTCCGATGTGCCCCATGTCGGAATATTAAATAAATATCACCATTGTCCATTTTCAAGAATTGGCTGTATGTACCAAATGGTGTTATATTGTCCACTACCTCCCAAGAGCTGATGTCCATCGGCTTTTTGGTCTTCACATGGATTTGCTTTCCTTTAAAGTAGTTGCCGAGGGTGTTTTCACCTAAATCCTTGGTTCCCCCATGCCCCCCAAAAACGACATGGATATAGCCTTCGCCATCCACTACCAAAGTTGGCTTGCCATGGTTATCGATCTTCATTCCGGGTGTCTTACCCAGCAGACTCGTCCCAGCTTTGTAGGGTCCTATCCATTTTCTTGTTTCATGGTGGTACGCTGCTACGTAGGAATCTTCTTTTTCGCCTTGATAGGCGACGTAGGTCACCCCCTTGTAATGCTCTCCAGCTTTGCCTACGATTGGATTTCCAAAGGCGTTGTTGGAGAAGTAGTTGACATATTCATTGGTTGATTGACTAAACGTTGAGTTTGAACCAAGCAGCGCTATGGTGATCGAAAGCAAATGTCTGAATTTCATCTTTTCATTGATATTGTGCCACGATGAGGTATCCTCCGGCCTGGACACTGCACGTGATAAATTCATGATCCTCGCCTATGAATGATACACCTTCCATTGCCGCTTTAGCTTTCCCTTTTTTCCAAACCACCACTCCATTGACTTGCAATTGGCGCACCACTTTTCCATCTTTTGGCACACCGATAATGGCTGTCGTCCCTTTTGGTGAATTCAATTTCAATTGATATTCGGTATCACCTTTATCAATCTCCAAATCGATGTTTCCCTTCACTGTCGGAATGGTTTTATTCAAACTCGTGAAATGCTCGAGATGAGGCATGATCTTGTATTCTGACCAGGCTGTATCCGTGGGCTCTACGCCTGCTATGTATTTGGAAAGAATGGTGTTGGGGGCATTCCATGCATGATTGTAACTACCGCCATTGGGGAACATTTCATATAGGGTAGTCATTCCTTCACGATCCACTTGACTTTGATACTGTTCTTTCATCCGCTGTAGCGACTCTGTATATCTCCCGGCGATACACATCGCTTCCTCTGCCATCCACTCAAAATGGGGACTCGAAAAACGATTTGGCATCAATACATTATCCACTATTTGGTCATAATACTCTGGTTTAGCTATTCCTGAAACGATAGCAATTGCATTAGCTCTATCATCTTTGAGCTTTTCTGAATCTGTGCTGTAGAACCCATCTTTCCAAAATGCCTTGTCGAAGGCTGGCTTCATAGAAGACATCCTCTCTTCGTACCATTTCGCATGCTCTTCATTGCCGATCACCTCAGCCATTTTCTTGGCCTCCTTCAATGCCAAATAGTAGAAAGCCATCTGAATAGGCTGCTCGTCAACTGTATTTTTCACTCCCCAGTCTAACCAATTCCATGAGTCTGGGCTTTTCCCCTTTCTGTACTCTGGCAATCCGCTATCCAGCATAGGAAACAAGTTCAAATAGTCATAAACATAAGGATATGCGATCTCAAGTGTCTCCCTATCTCCGGTGTTTAAGTAATATGGCCAAACTACCTGAGCAATAAACTGGAGACTCTGACATACCAACTCGCGCACTCTAAGTGGGCCAAGAGCACCCAGTACGCTATCCTGACTAAAGGATGTAGTTTGAAGTATGGCTTTCTTTAACAGCTGCCGACCTGCATCGTCCATCGAATAAAATAAATAACCTGTCTGATCCGCCACATCTCCGATCCATAGGGCTCGTTCCCTATCAGGACAATCCATGAAGTTATCACGCGCACAAACAAAAAGTGTATTATTACCCATTGTCCACAGTCGAGAATAAAAGGGATCATTCACATTAAATTGCCCCACCATCTCGCCCACGCTCATCCATCGGTACTTCAGGGCGATTACCTTCACCCCTGCTGGAATTGTGTATTGTACTTTATGTCCATTGAACCATGAGAAACTTTCAAAAGCCTGCTTACCTGCTTTGGTAATGTAGGTGGCGTTGATTTTGTTGAGTCGATTGTCTGTGGTAATAAAAATGGTGTCTCCAGCTTCTGCCTCAATTTCCAAATAAGGTGTGACCTGTTGATTAAATGGGAGTTTACATTCAATGGTCACGCCTTCGCTCACGAAAGGTAATTTTAGCTCTTCATGATTAACATAATCCTTTAAACCGTGATTGATCAACTGAGGGACAATATTCTTTTCCACATCGTACCACGGAGCAGTACCCAAACCACCTTTTTCGGCAGCTATTGGCCAGTCCTGATCATAGTACCCTGCTGTATACCAGGCCTCCGAAGACCAGTCCCCCATACTTTTTCTTGCATCAAACAAGATACTGTACTGTACCAGGTTTTTACTGGCGGGCGCTATGACATTGTTATACCCCGGATGCTGGATAGCCTTCCATGAACTATCAGATACTACGGATTGTTCTCCAATCTGAGCATGAAAGAGTAGCCCTCCTTTTCCACTATCAATGTGGGTTCCTTTGTGTGTCTCTCGCCCCCAATACCAGACCAATAGAGCAATCGTATTCTCGCCTTCTTTCAAGTAAGGTTGTATATCCACAGTTTCGTACCAGCTATTGGTAGGAGTGATTTTATTTTTTCTATCCCACTCCTCAGCTTGACTAGGCCCCCGGGATAGCCCACCTTCGAACATCACCATCTCACCGTTAATCCAAAGCCAAAATTTGCTATCAACAGAGATTTGCGCTTCTACATAAACGGGGACCTCCTCCAACTTAACTGTTTTCCTAAAACTCATCCAAGTGTTGGATGGGCCATCAGCCTCCTGCCAGATCCACTGGGCGTCCCCCCAGTCTGCTGCATTGATACAGTTGGTAAAAAGCCAAAACAAAATTGATAGTAATAATTTCTTCATAGTTTTTGCTGCTATTATTATTTAATCTCTTCTATTCAGAATATTGGATATGAATAATCTTAAACTGAGAAATCTTGCATCAAAACTAGTTGAATAGAAAAGCACAATTGTTCGAAAGAATGGTAGAATCATCCGTATTTATAAAATTCAAGCTACTCGACCTCCTTCTAGACCCCAGGGATTGACAAGTAACACGCAAATAAAAAACCTCAATAATTACAAATAACTGTATAACAATATAGTCAGACAACAATTTTGATTAAACCCTACTTAGAAAACGAAAACCCATCTAGATGCACAGGAGCATTTTCATTATTCCTAAATACGAAAGACCATACGCTCACCAAACCAGTCGTTCAATTCAAAATCCGATGAATTTGACCTTTATAATCTGGATTCATTTCCGTAGGAATAGGCGCATTCGTTTCTTCCCACCAGTTTTCGAGTAGACTTAGTAGTTCTTCCTTCTTTTCCGCTTCAACTGTAGATAGGTCATTTCGTTCACCTATATCCTCTGATAGATTAAAGAGCTCGACTTCATTATCTTCAAAATAATAGTGCAACTTCCAAACTCCCTGACGTACCACTGAGCCAGGGCGCGTCCTGAACAATGGGTCACGTGTTTCATTCATAGTTTTGTTGTATGCCTGCAGGTAGATTGGAAAATGCCAAAAAAGCGGACGGTTCAACTCACTTTCCTTGCCTTCAAGAATGGAAGACAGGTTGTCACCGTCGAGTTTCAACTCAGGGTTATGGATTCCGGCATAACTCAAAATCGTTGGAAAAATATCCAAATTGGTGATTGGGACATCACTGGTGACATTTGCTTTTACTCTGTCTTTGTACACAAAGAAAAACGGCTCGCGAATGCCTCCCTCATAGTAACTGCCTTTACCTGCACGCAGCGGTGGCTGTTTGGTTACTGCATACAATCCGCCATTGTCAGAAGTAAAAACAATGAGGGTATTGTCGAATATTCCTTTCGCTTTTAGTTTATCTACTAACAGTCCGATATTACGATCCAGGTTTTCCACCATGGTAGCATATTCGGCATGGTCTTGACCGTTCGACGGTTCTTTGTTCTTATATTTTTCCACCAGGCTCTTGACAGGATCAATTGGTACGTGAATGGCGTAAGGAGAATAATAAAGGAAGAATGGAGCAGCCGTGGTGTCCACAAACTCCAATGCTTTCTCCATGATCAGGTCTGTCAAATATTCGTTTTCTCCTTCTTCAATTTTCACATTCTTATACGGAGGATAATAACTCTTTGGAAGTCCATTATGTCCTCCACCAATGTTGATATCAAAACCATATTCCAATGGATTTTCACTTAGATGCCATTTTCCCGCATGACAAGTTACATATCCATTTTTTCGAAGCACTTCGGGTATGATCGTATGCTCTTTGGCCAGCGTAGTGGTGTTTGGAGTGGGTATCAATTTCCGATTTTTTGAAGCACCCCTTTCAGAAGAATTGACCGTGTAAATACCGTGACGTGGTGTCCAAAGTCCGGTCATCAAACAAGCACGGCTGGGTGCACAATTGGCGGAAGCTGCGTATCCATTGGTAAACACCATTCCGGCGGTTGAAAGCTCATCGATATTCGGGGTTTCGTAATATTCACTCCCCATAAAACCAACATCTTTCCACCCCATATCATCAATATTGATAAGGAGAATATTGGGTTTGGTTTCTTTCCTTGGTTTAATCGCACATGAACCAACTAAGAGCAAGATGCTCATAATAATTACTAATCTGCCGTTAGAAACTTTCATCTTTATGTCCTTTAGTACTCGTTTTTATTCTTTTCAAATTCAAAGCTGAACACCTCGGAATAGGTATGTTCTTTACTCATAATAGTGGCGATCTCCTGTAAGACCTCCGGATTTTCATCCGCCACATTATATTCCTCACCAGGATCAGTAGCCAAATCATAAAGCTCAATTGGCGCATCGGGATTTTCAGTCATATTCAGTCGAATGCCTTTCCAATCCCCAAACCGAACCGCTTGCTTACCCCCTCGCATTGGAAATTCCCAATAGAGATATTTATGCTTTGCTTGTTCTGCGCCTAAGAGCTCTGGTAAAAAGGAAATACCATCGATATTTTCAGGTGGCTGCACACCTGCGATATCGCATAGTGTGGGTAAAAAATCCCAGAATGCGGAAATGTGATCGGAAGTAGTATTTGTCTTAATCTTATTGGGCCAGCAGGCAATCGTGGGTACTCTTAATCCTCCTTCATACAAATCACGTTTGTAGCCTTTGAAGCTCGCATTGCTATTGAAGTAGTCAGGATCAGCACCCCCTTCTTTGTGGGGTCCATTGTCCGAACTAAAAATGATCAGGGTGTTTTCTGCAATTCCAAGTTCTTCCAATTTTTGCCTAATCTCCCCGACCTGCTTATCAAGCAAATAAACCATAGCAGCAAAAGCAGCATGAGATTCCCTCTGAGAGCCATAAGGCCCTTTTCGATAACTTGGTCCGTCATCAACCCCAGCATACGCTTTTTCAGGTAAGTATTTCCCACGGAACTTTTGGAGCAAGCTATCAGGAACGAGCAGCTCCGCATGGGGGATAATGGATGGATAATACATGAAGAAAGAGGTGTCCTTATTTTTCTCCAGAAATTCCACTGCTTTCTGGTGGATGATATCAGGAGCATACGTTTCTTTTTTATCCCCTGCGTTACCTTCAAGCATAACCTTAGTCTGATTCTGCCACAGATGATAAGGGTAGTAATTATGTCCTAAACGCTGACAATTGAAGCCATAGAACTCATCAAAACCCTGATTATTTGGGTCTCCATCTGATCCGGGATAGCCCAACCCCCATTTTCCAAATGCTCCCGTCACATAGCCGGCAGACTGTAGCAATTTAGCAACCGTCACTGCAGATGAGTCCAACGGATGCTGTCCCTCTGGTCTGATTTCTTTATTCCCACGAATAAAGGTATGACCCGTATGCATACCGGTCATCAATGTGGAACGGGAGGGTGCACAGACAGTTGATCCGGAATAATGCTGGGTAAAAAACATCCCGTCTTCTGCCAGTTGGTCAATGAATGGTGTCTTAAAATTTGTTTGACCTGTAAGGCTTAAATCTCCATAACCCAGGTCATCGGCAAGAATGAAAATAATGTTGGGTTTAGGGGCGCTTTTAGCATCTTGATCGCTAGCTGTTGACGGACCTTCGCAGCTAACAATGGCGGCCAGTAATCCTGACACGAACAAAAAATTGACTAGTTGTTTATTCATAAGGGTTTACTTTTTGAATCGTGCCATCTTCATTGTATACGAGCTTCTGAAAGGTCATTGAGCGCCTAAAGCGATGTGGCCCCCGCCCGGGTTTCAGTCCCGTTCCCGGCGTAACCTCAGGGTTGTTTTGATAATAGAGATTGGCGTTGTGATAAAACAAATACCACTCACCCTTGTATTCCACAATCGAGTGATGACTTGTGCCGCTGTTCATTGGTGGCAGTAGTACACCTTGATATTCAAACGGGCCTAATGGGCTATCGCCGATGCAGTATTTCAATTCACGACTAGTACTCACATACGACAAATAATACTTTCCATCATACTTGTGCATCCAAATCGCTTCGAAAAATCCTAGCGTGCTTTCCAGATGATGCACTTCTCCATCATAGGAGATCATATCTTCATTGAGCTTGATTGCATTGACAGTATGCTGTCCCATGTACAAGTAGGCCTGATCATCGTCATCTATAAAAACCGCAGGATCAATAAAATCACGATCACACACTACACCTTTGCTATTGATATGGATCAAAGCTGAATCCAGGGGGTCTTTGAAATAGCCAGTAGGTTTATCCGAAACAGCCACACCGATCATACTCTTTTCTACGGGGTAATAGAAGTAGTATTTCCCATTTCTACCGATACAATCAGGAGCCCACGCATAGCGATTGGCCCAACTGAGATCTTCCAACGAGAAAGCTACCCCATGATCCGTCCAATTCTCCATATCTGTGGTGGAAAAAACGTGCCAGTCTGCCATATTGAACCAGGTGGCAGTATCCGGGTCATGAGATGGATATACATAAAGCGTGTCGTTGAATACGCGTGCCGAAGGGTCAGCTGTGTACATATGCTCAACAATCGGGTCTTGCGCCTGACTGTAGAGGATTAATGTGAAAAGGCTTAAAAACAGAAATGATTTCATCATACAAATATCAGATTCTAGAAAATTTTATAATTAATATTCTCCTCCATCCTTAATTATCCGTTGGGAGCGCGTTGGCACTAAAGTCTATTTCGTCATCTGTACCAGCTTCTTTCGCAAATATTTCTGCAATGGCTTCCGGTTTTATCTGCCATTGCGGATCGAACGCTGACGACTTCAAGTAGTTCATCAGGCTCTTTCTGAACTGCCGGGTCGCGGGTCGGTTGTCCAAATCACTTTCGAGATCAATACTACAGATGAGCAACTTACCCTCACCTACTTTGGCCTCAGCCACCAGGGCCAATTTTCGGTTGATCTTCCATGAGTCAACCGGCTGGATGAGCGATCGGTATGCTTTTGGCCAAGGGGTTTTTGAATCATACGAGTCTAAAATCATTGGCTGGGCATGGTTAAGAACATCCCACCAGTTCCAGTTGACATGCGGATCGATAGGAAAGGATGCGAATAGTGGATGCTCAGGATCCATCAGCATGCCTGAGGCTGATGACTGACCGCCTTTTTCTCCTATTGCCGTCCAGAAGTGATTGGTAAAGCACGAAGGGAGATCGCCTTTCATATCGCCAATCTGAGGCAAGAGCAACACGGTTTCACCAGCTTCTAGTCGTTTCTGAGCGCTGCTGTTCCATTTCCTGGTTACATGGACACTGCTTGGGAAAGGTTCTGCTTGAGAATCAGGGTAAACCCAAATATCCCAGTCATTGATCAGCTGATTGGCTTTGGACTCAAGTTCTAGAATGAGCTTAGCTGGTGCAGCGATGTTGTCCAGTGCCCATTCGATTGCGGCTATTGGTTGGGCGCTTTCTTGTGCAAAAACCCCTTTGGGAAGTTTCCATGTTTTGATGACCGTGCCATCCTCGGCTCGCAAGGTAGCAGTGAGGTCGTTGAGCTCCAGCTTTTCTTTACCAAAATGAGTGACTTCAAGGTCAGCTTTGAATACTTCGCTCTGGGTAAGCACGCGTTTGGGCATACGAGCCAAAAGTACCGTCGGGGCACTCCAACGACGCACGTACTCCAAGTCCACGTAAGGGCGAGGATCATAAAACGGGTCTGTCAAACCTACAGGAGCGCTACTCTGTCCGGTGAAGTCTGCCAGCGAAAGCCACTGGAACCCTGCCATACCTGGTGTGCGATAAGCCGCTTCAAAAGACTCCCGTATCAGCTCAACTTGCCACTTGCCAGATGACTGGACTATTTCAGGTAGTAGCTCATACATGCCCCGTTCCCTGAGCTGGTCTTGAGCGATTTGCAGATAGTCTGCCTTCAGGTATCCGGTATATTTTTTTATCTCTGTTGCTACATCCGGATAGGTACATATCTGAGCGATCTCATGTGACATCACCGGCACCTTGAAGGTAGAAGCAGCTTCTCTCCAGTCAATAGAGGTGTTCGGCGCATTGAGGTTATATTCTGTGCGATCAGGAGTTGGCGGCCAGCCAAACTGATAACGCAATTTGGTGGTGCGTTCCGGCCAGATACCTCGCTGCACCTGATAGTCGGCACCTTCAGGGCTCCACGAGTTGGCTTTGACCATGTAAAGTTTAGAATCGTCATATGCTTTCCATTCCTCCACGATCTTTTCGAAAAACCCATGATCACCATCGTACTCATTGCCAAGTCCCATCATCACAAAACTTGGATGATGGCCAAATGCATCGAGTATCCTTTTAGCCTCAGCACGCATAAAGTCAAATTGATCTTTCTTTTTTACCGTGCCCCATTCCCCCACTTCGGGAGCCATGTAGATGCCAATCTCGTCTGCAGCAACAAAGGCGGCTTCAGGAGGTGTCCATGAGTGAAAACGCGCCAGATTGAGACCAAAGCCCTTGTATGTACGCCACACTTTTCGCCAGGACTCCACATCCATCGGCGCGTATCCGGTTGCAGGCATGACCGCACAGTCGTTGTTGCCCCGTATGAAGGTTTTATAGCCATTCATGCTAAAGTGCCTGCCATCCACTGTGATGTCCCGCAGACCGAAGGTTAATTGACGGGAATCACTTGCGTTCTCTGCCCGTAAGCTCGCCTCAATTTGGTATAGGGGCTGTTCGTATTCATCCCATAGTTTGACCGTGCCGGTCATGGGGTAATCTATGGTCAGCAGGTCATCATTAATATCCCCAACACTTCCTTTGATGATCAATGCCTCCGGATCATGGGAATTGCCAGCACTCGCCCCGGCTACATCCAAGATAAGCTCCCAGTCTCCCCGGGCTGCTTTGGTTTTTCTGAGCTGAATGCTGACTTTCAGCATATTGCCATCTGGTTTTGGAGAGACCGTTAATTTTTCAATCCAAACAATGGGGTGTACTTCCAATTTAATTTCTCCCACCAGGCCATTCCACGTACCCGCGGTTTGCTCTGACACGGAATGTGCGTTATATCCCATGTGGACGAACTCGGAGTTGTCCACCCGCACGGTGATTTGATGCGTGTCTGGCGAAAGCTCCCCTAGTTCATACGTATGAGGTGTTGCCAAGCTGGTGCCTCGCCCGATCTTTTTGCCATCAAGCCATAGATCGGACACCCAGTGGACGCGTTCAAAAGAGATGGAAACCGACTTTCCTTCCCAATCCTTGGGAACCTCGATTGTGCGATTGTACCAGGCAGGCCCTATGTAGTGGCGGTCGGGATGTAGAAAGTGCTGCATTTTGTAGACCCCTTGCTCCTGATAGTTTTGAAGCCATTCAGGCCCCCAACCATTAAGTCCTCCGGTACCAGCCCACTCTGTATTGCCATACCAAGGGGTATTAGGGCCGGGAACGTCCCCGTATCCCTGCTCCTGAAGGCAACCCGGAAGCAATAGGGTGTCCGGGAATGAAGGCCCATCAAACCAGCCTTCCTCCACACCCTTATCCTCAGGGTCTAGCTTCACCTGCCATTCTCCTGCAAGGTCTACTACTTGCCGTTCATTTGGGCGTGCACATCCAAAAGCGACGGCTACTATTATGAGTAATTTAAATGTCGAGCGCATGTTGTTTTTCATTTAAAGACATGTTAATACTGAGCGACCTCCACGACTACTGGCCCGATCAATCCCGACGGCTGCAATTGAGAATCAGGCTTTATATCATCTGTGACCAACCAGGTGTATTTCTCCTCCTCAGGTCGCTCTTTATCTTTGATCAATTGATTTCTCCAAAGGTTGACGACTTCTATTTCTAGATTATTCTCACCTTCTCTAATGGCCTCAGAAACGTTCAGTCTGTAAGGTGCCATCCAAACACCTCCAACATATTGGCCATTGAGTTTCACCTTAGCCATGACAGCCACCTCACCTAAGTTGAGGTAAATCTCCTGATCCTTCGGAAGGGAGGATACTTCAAATGTCTTCGTATAGGTAGCCGTCCCGGAATAATGCTTGATCTGCTCATCACTTGATTTGGACCAATCCATCAATTCATCCAAAACCACCAATTCTTCAGGAGCAATGTCTTTATTTTCGAAATCCACCTGATAGGCTCCACCCAGTGCTATCAGTTCTTTGTAGGCAGGAAAATTGGATGTTTGATCAGATGGTAAATCCTGGTCGGCAAAGACCACAAACCAGCTTTGCGCTGCTTGCATTTCCAAGGGTACTTTTATTCCGGTAGAGGTGATTTTATATTCTGGTAATGGACGAACAACTCCACTCACAGCGTCCCATAATTGGGGCTTCAATGACTTTTCCACTCTAAATTCGGGAGCTATTTTGATTGATTGATCTGTCTGATTTGTAATGAAATAGATGTCCATCTCAGGAGTCCGACGATGGGTCCAAAGAATGCTGCTATCATTTTCAGTAGCCAAATCCTTTACTAGTCCTATTTCGGAAAATACTTCAGCTAATTCATAGCCATCCATAATTTTTCCAGCTCCATAGGATGCAGACATTTTGCCATTGGCATATCTGCCGCTCCATAGTTCATCGGCAAGCAATTTCACCCGATCATCACAGTTGGGATAATCTTCCAAACTTGGAGATTTCTTTGGCTTTGGCCCCAAGACTACTCCACCCTGCTTCACCAAAGATGCAATCTTCTCCAACAAGTCAGGACGCATGGTCTCAAATGGAGGCAATACCATCACTCGATACGACATACCATCGGGTAACACAAAGCGTCCATCCTCCACTGACAATAGATTCATGATGACTTCAGCATTGATGTAATCATAAGAATATCCATTTGGGATTTCAGGTATTCTTCCTCCAGTCATGATAGGAGCTTCCTCACCAATGAAATAACATACATCCGCCACATAGGTACCCTGCTGCAATAAGTATTGACATCTTCTTAGATAATCAAAATACGTATCTGCCTGCCCAAACCAGGTGTTGTGCCGGTTAAACTCTGTACCAAACCAGGCGTTCATGCCTGGCTTTCTGTTATCATCAGGCTGCTGGATGTACAAATGCAACACAAAATGATTGATCCCTTCGGTCAGGGACCAGTCCCCTCTTTTTTTCAGTATGGCGGGATGACGTAGGTAAGTTTTGCGAGAAGAGGTAAATGCTTCGGCTGAAACCCTTGGCTTCCCGTAGGTATGTGCGGTGGAAGAGGAAGCCTTGCATTCAATATTGCCCAACGTACCCTCATTCCAAAACTCACCCGCGATTAAGTCTGATTGACCTCCGTACATCATGAACTCCCCCGGGAATCCCCAGTGACCATAGTTTTCCAGCCAGGTTTGAAGGTTGTGTTCATTGCTTGCTTTCCTTAGTGTTCCCACATATTCGTACGCGATATCGTCTGCGATGGTACGGCGAAGATCCCACAAGAAACGCTCAGATTCTTCGACACTTCCTACGACTCTGCCTGAGAGGACTGGAAGGTATTTGACTGGATCGTACCCAAATTTCTCCTGAAACTTGACCTCATAATCGTCTGTCCAGTTTTGAGACCCCATCTCGTAGCTATCTGCTACTACATATTTAAAAGCCGATTTGCTTTCTTCAGGCACTCGTTTTAACAACTCACCCACAAATTTATCGAAGTGGTATTGCACCAATTCGCCATTCATTTTATCAATTTCATACCCCACTCCCTGAGGAGCGGCGGGTGAATTCTTCGTACCTGTTGGAGACATCCCCATACGCATGACCGTCCATTCCCCTACCGGAGCATCCCACTTCAAATTCCCTTCCTCATCTACTTTATCGCTGACATCAAGTACTTCTTTAGGGCTCAGCCTAAATTCATCTGCATTCAACTCATCCTGTCGATCAAAAATATAGGTATCCCAGTTTGGTTTGGGAGTGGGATGCATTTTACCCAGTTGCTTTTCAACGTACTTTTCTAGGATTGGAGCTTCAGTAATCGTGATTTCAGCAAAACCGTATCCTCCCCCTCTTCGAAACATCCGAAAGTTGGAGCATTTCAGTTTAAACTTGCTAGCTTTTACCTTTGGAAAAACCGTTGAATAGGCTCCTTTCTTAATAGGTCCAATATTAGCCGCCATCCTGAAACGATCAAAATGAAAGGTCTTTATCACCTCTTCTTTGCCATCCACTACAGCCGACAATTCCACATCACATTTAAAGGCCTGACTAGGCACGATAGAAATAGATTGCGCCTCAATCGCTTCCACCAAATCAAAGGTGATTACCAAAGGCTCTTTTTCTTTCACCTCAAATGCTGTTTCGGATTCTGTAATGCCATTGGTCAATTCTGCAACATCCACATCGTCCCAATTTGAAGTGATTTTGGTTGGGATAAATTGGGTGCTTCGTAGTTCGGAATCTGCTGCTTTGAATGCCAATGTGTGGGTATCCTGAAATTCCTCATTAGGCTGTTCGAGTTTCAAATTGACCGCTTGACCACCAGTTACTTTGGTTTCACTATAAGTCAAATAACGCATGGCTTTGGTGTAATCCACCCAGGGACCACCGCTCTGGCTCCATCCAGGGCAATTGAACACTCCAATGTCCACACCAATGCGCTTACCTTCTACTACTGCATGTACCATGTGCGACCACCACTCATCACTGAGCATCGGTACTTTACCGTCTTCCCGAGCCGGATTTATATTCCCGATGAGCGCACCACCGATACCCGCCTTTTTCATGGCTTCCAAATCCTTGGTGATACCATCTTTTGAGATGTCGTCATTGATCCAATACCAATAGCACCAGATGGTATTGTCGTCTTTCGGTTTGATAAAGTCCGAATGAACAAGGTCAATTTTTTTCGATTCGTTACACCCGAAGCAAGCCATTAAAACAAGGAATAACAGCATAATTTCGAATCTCTGGAATAGAATTGTTTTCATATTACGACTTCTTTAACCTGCATTATGCAATGCAGGAGTTAATAGTTATTAGTTATTAGGTTAAAAATCAGATATTTATCGTTTCACCCCAATTAACAGGAACTTACCAAAATGGTTAATGAGTATTCGTGCTGTTTTTGATTAAAAATCACCAACCTATTAACTCAATAACTGATTAACCAATAACTCCGATTTTGCTATTGCATAAATCGGGTTTAAAGTAGATCTCCTTAATTCTTAAATATTTGAATTTCTGAGATCTTTGGATTGTTTATCGACTTTTCGACCAATAGTCTGCACCGTGTTGACGTCACCTCACTTGTCGTAAAAGTCTGTTCAGCGCCAATCTGTTTACCTTCTATCAGATCGACCCATTTGCCTTGATCTAAATATTGAATTTTGAAACTTCGGATTTGACTCCCAGACTCATGTAGTACAAATCGGTTAAATGTTACGGGTTTTACCCATTCTATTTCCAACCACTCGCTAACGTTACTATTGGCCTGCCAGGTGGTTTCCATATTTTCGTCATTAGCCTTAAATGCTTCAAATCCAGGTAACTTTTCCGTTTCGATGTACATCGAAGAGGCGTTCATTCTCCCTATTGTCGCGAGGTTTTTGACTTCACCTAAGGGATCAGGGTAACTAGTCTCAGGTTGCTGAGTCACTTCGAAATCATACGTGCCTGAGGCTACTTGATAGATGACATAATTCCCTACGGGTTCACTCTTTTCTGTTCCGATGTATTGAATGCTTTCAGACTGATCAGCATTTTTACCACCTTCCTTCACATCTCCAGATTGCAGGGCAGGGATGTACACTTTGGCGGTGGTATTTACCGGTACCTCAAGATGATAGCTGGCCAAATTATCATCTCTTTTCCAATTGACTATAATATCACCGTACATGGATTGATGACTGGTATTGGCGAAAGTAAGATCTCCAACTGGTGCAGGTTTGATCAAGAATTGCTGCATACCAGGATTCTTAGGGTCGGATCGGATACCTCCAAAACCTTTTATAAAATAGCCCCCGATACCTGTATAGCAAGTATGGATTTGGCTTTTACCCACTGCAGACCAGCGCTCAGGCCATACGGTTTTGCCTTGCTCCAAAAAGTACCCGTAGCTTGGGTGACTTCTATCTTGAAGCAATTCATAGATCAAGTCCATCCGTTCTCCATGTTCGGTAAAGTAGCGCGTATAAAGCGCCTGTCCAGAGCTGCCCGTGTCATAGTATGGAAACTTATACAAGACATTGTCAACCAGATGTGATTTTACCTTTTCCCGCTCAGCCTCTGGAGTCACGCCTGCAAGCAGGGCTAAGGCTTGATTGATCTGACGGCCATCGAGGTACTTACCCGTGGCAGGATCGTAAGATTGCCTGTGTGTAGCTTCTCTCTGTATTTTCAGCCTTTTAGAAAAAACTTCAATGTCTTGGGTTTGACCTAGCTCCTCAGCCATTTTAAGCGCACATTCTAGCATGTAGGCATAGACACAATTGTTGAAATGTGCCGATTCGGGCGAATTGCTAGCCGACCAGAAGTTGCCTCTGGGTGTGCACCAGTCGCCAAGTCCTGGAAACTCCAGAGAGCCTCGTTCGCCCAGGGTGAGTGCCCGGCCAATATGGTAGCCCGATTTTTTCTTAAGCCATTCCATCCACAGAAGCATGCTAGGATAGTGATCGACGAGCGACTTTTTGTCGCCAAAGGATTGGTAGCTTTCCCAAAGGGTGATTGGACTATTGGCCATCCACATCAGAAATTCAAAATCATCTCCATTGATCACGGCTCTCATCTTGCCATCTTCTGCCTGAGCATCGGCCATGAACTGGGCATATTGATCCATATAAGCCCCACTTTCAAAATTGGGCAGGGCGTCACCGTACATGGCAGCTACGGTCACTTCACCCCATCCTCTTCGCTCACGGTGAGGACAATCCATCAAAATGCCATCTAGGGTATTAGCGATGTAAGTGTTGAGATTGATCTGGTAGATTTGGTTGAGCAATTCGCTGGAGCTTTCAAAGCTGCTGATCTGCCTACGGTCGTTGGTGATGACATACCCTTTAATATCCTCAAGCTTTGGCTTGTCATTCAATCCATCAATCGTTACCCAACGTCCCCCAGCCACATTGAAGCGATTAGTGAAATTACCCGTTCCGGATTCATCAAAGATGTATTTGCTTTGTTGATTCCAGGAGCTGATCACCTCTCTGTGATCAGCGATCTTTAAAGTAACCGAATCTCCTTCTTGTCCATTTCGCATATCGATAGAAAAGAATCCAGTGTAATTTTCGCCCATATCAATGAGATAGGTACTATCCTCATTTTCTGTGATTTCTTTGGGACGTACTTCTTTGTATTTGACTTGTGGTTCGATCATCTGCGCACTTAAGGTGGCCGTAATTGGATTGGTAGGGATACCTTCTTTTGAGTTATCAACTCGAACGGCTCCTTTCGGCCCCAAATCAATGTCATTTGGATCCATGCTGCCTGTATTAGAATGATCAAAAACGACAGCATACTCCCAGCCGGAATCATCGTAGGTCGCTGTGTTCCAACTATCTTCCCGCAATCGCTCGTCGATGATCTCACCACCAAAATCCAAAATGTCCCAGTCGCCCCAATAGGCACTATAGCTTTTCTTGCATTTCCAGGAAGTATCGGAAACGAGTGTGGTCTTTTGATTTTGACTGACCAACTCAACTTGTGCTTTGAATACAAAGGGAGGTTTGAAGTAGGTTTTAACTCTGCCCCATCGAGTCCATCCGGCTGCATGCCAGATGCCGATTACATTGTCACCTTCAGTTAGGTATTCTCGGATGTCATAGGTTAAATAGGGTAATCGCTTGGCTAAATGCGATTGAACGGGGTTCATCACTCCCTCATCTACTTTTTGACCATTGACATAGATCTCATGATAGCCGAAAGAAGCCACATAGATTAAGGCTATTTCTGGCACGTTATCCAGGATGAAATTTTTTCGGTACCAGTTATGATCTTTTGGATTTTGATCTCTTTTCTGAATCCATTCTCCTTTCCAGTCTTCGGCATTTAGCAGGCCAATGGTGAATCGTGCGGGTTCGCTCCAATCAGAAGCATTACCATCTTTGTCCCAAACACGGGCTTTCCAGTAGCACTGCTGATTGGAAGTTAGCGAACTTCCGGAGTAGACGTTATTGACGGACTGATCGGAGTTGATTTTACCCGAATCCCATACATCGCCTTCATCCTTATCTAGCTGATCCGGTGTACTCGCCACCAAAATTTGAAAGGCCGATTGTCTCTGGCCTCTCTCTTGATTGGCGTCAATCAGCTTCCAGCTTAAACGAGGTGCAACATTGTCGATTCCTAAAGGGTCTCTTCGGTATTCACATAGAAGATCCGTGACTTGTACTGTACTTGTATCACTTGAACTACATGAAAATAAAAGTCCGATCCCTATAAATAATAATAGGTGAATGAAAAGGCGTTGTTTGAGTCTAGTAGTATTCATAGGTCGTTTGTTAAATAGATTCCTTCATGTTCATTGCTTTTTTGCTTCGAAACTCCACACTCCCGGTTCTATTTCAAAGCACAGAAATGACTCTTCTGATTTGATCATTTTCAGTCCGTTCAAGCCTCCTTTGAAATTCCCCTTTTTCCAAATCACTTTCTGGTTGACTACCACTTGATGGATAGTCTCATCGGGGTTCGGGATATAGATGGTTCCCTTTGTCCGCTCAGGAGAGGTCAGGTCTATTTGATAGCTGTCTTGACTTTTGTTCACCTCCAGGATAATGTCTCCCTTTACGGAAGGTACGATTTGCTTGACTTGTGACAAGTGAGCCAGATTGGGTTTTACCTCATAGCGTGACCATGCCACACCGGTAGGCCTGATCCCTGCGATGTAGCGGGAAAGCACATAGTTGGGGGCATTCCAGGCGTGATTATAGGTGCCGCGTAGTTTGGGCTGGTACTTCTCATAAAGTGTTGTGAGCCACTCCATATCTACTTGCTCCTGATAGCGCTGCTGCATACGCAAGAGGCCCTTGTCGCATTGTCCAGTTTCCATAATGGCCGCTTCCGCAATCCACTCCATATGTGGACTCGATTTTTGCACTGGCAATAGCAGACTATCAACCAACAAATCATAGTGCTCTTTTTTGGCCAGCCCACTTAAGACAGCAAGGGCAGACACGCGCTCTTCTACGAGTGCATTTTTTGACCCATATCGGTTTCCTTGCCAATATTTTTGCTCAAAGTTTCCTGCAATACTTTGTATGCGTTCGTTGTACCATGGCAAGTCCTGGTCTTCACCTAAAGCTTCCGCCATATTTTTGGCCGCCTTTAGAGCCATGTAGTACAAGACCACATTTGTGGGTGTGGGATCCGTGTCAATGCCCCAGTCAACCCAGTTGGCATATCCTTTACGATGTTCGGGCAAACCATCAGAACCCATTGACCACAGCTTCAGGTAGTTGAATACAGCCGGATAGGCATACGCCAATGTGCCTTCATCGCCGGTGTTGTAATAATATTGCCAGATGCCCTGATCAATGTATTGTAAACTTTGCCCGGTCAACTCGCTGCTTTTACCTCGGTAGGCGCCAAAGCCAGGAGCCAATCCTTGAATGGTATCACCCTTGCGATAGGCAATGGTATTGTCAATGCCTTTTTTCAAAAGCAAACGCCCTGCTTCATCTGTCGAGTAAAACACCGCTCCCGTTTGATCCGCCACATCGCCAATCCAAAGTCCACGCTCACGGTCAGGACAATCCATGTAGTTATTGCGCATACACACATATAAGGTGTTGCGCGCCATCCACCACAGCCGTGTAAAATAGTCGTCGCTACACTGGAAGGTACCAGGCATCTCTCCCACACCTGTCCAGCGATATTTAAGTGCTATAACCTCTACCCCAGCAGGAATAGCGTACTCAACAAAATGACCATTGAACCAAGTAAACCCCTCAAACTCCTGCTCGCCATCTTTGGTGACATAGGTAGATGTGAGCATGTTAAAATTATTATCCGTATCCGCTACAATGGCTTTTCCCGCTGCACTATTCACCTTTAGGTAGGGCGTTATTTGCTGGTTAAAAGGAAGTTTCGCGGAAATAATTATCGTGGAATCCGATTCATTTTTAAAAGGTAAGGCAATGGTTTCTTCATTAGATGTCAGCGCTACGTAATCGGTCAAACCACGGTCGTTCCATTGCGGTATGGCACGCTCAACAAACGTGCCCCAGGGTTCGCTATTCATTACTCCCTTTTCGGTTGGCACTTCCCAGTCACTATCATCATAGGTAGTGGTGTACCAAGCTGCATTTGTCCAATCGCCCATCGCCAAGCGAGCATCAAACTTGACATTATAAGCATTGACACGATTGGCCGAAGGACCACCTCCTCCACTGTTGGGATCGTATGCAGGATGCACTTTCATTTTCCATGAAGCATCTGTATTTAAATCCTGGTTCCAGCCTGCTGACACTAAAAGCCCTCCTTTACCACTGTCTTCATGTGGCTTGCGTGTGCGTCCCCAGTACCAAACTAAGATGGCTATGGTGTTTTCTCCTTTCTTCAAATAAGGAGCAAAGTCCACAGGATCATAGTAAATCGTATTCGGTGCATGCCCCCGGCACAAACCACCTTCAAACAGCACCATCTCGCCATTGATCCACAGCCAGTATTTGGTATCTACCGATAGCTTGGTCAAAGCCTTGGTAGGCACTTCATCTAGGGTGATGGTTTTACGAAACGCCACCCAAGTATTTGCAGGGCCCGCTTCATCCTGCCATATCCACTGCGCTTCTTTTGTAATCGAATCCTGTGCGTTCAATGAAAATGAATGGATGAATAAGGAAAGGAGGATTCCTTTCCATGCTACGAATTTTCCGATACCAGATTTAATCTTGTTCTTCATTTAGAAATTACTCGTTTCAAAACACCATTCTCCCGGCTCTACCTCAAAGCACAGATTTGACTCATCTGATTTGATCATTTTTAATCCAGCAAGTCCACTTTTGATTCCCCCCTTTTTCCAAACAATCTTCCCGTTGACAACAACCTGAGATGTACTTTTATCAGGATATGGGATATAAATAGTGGCTTTGGTCTGATCCGGAGAAGTCAGATCCAGGCGATAGCTGCTTTGATCTTTGTTCACCTCCAGAATGATATTCCCCTTTACAGATGGCACGATTTGCTTGACTTGGGATAAGTGAAGCAGGTTTGGTTTTACCTCGAACCTCGACCATGCCACCTCGGTGGGCTTGATCCCTGCGATATACCTTGATAGCACATAATTGGGCGCATTCCACGCGTGGTTGTAGGTTCCAAGATTTCCTTTTGGATCGTTGGGAAACCGCTCATACAATGTGGTAATCTCCGGATTGTTTTCCATCTGCCATCCGTAGCGTTGCTTCATTCGTTCTAAGGCCTTTTCACCGTCTCCTGCCAAAAAAAGAGCCTCTTCAACCATCCATTCTAAATGAGGGCTACATTTTTGAATCGGGAACAACACCTCTTCAACCATGGTGTCAAAATATTTCTCATTGGCAAGGCCTTCAATTGTGGCTACTGCACTTGCACGTTCGTCAATCGGTTTACCGGTGCTTCCGTAGTGCGTTCCTTGCCAATACACCTGATCAAAGTTCTCTTTTATGCTTGAAATACGGTCATTGTACCAAGCTGTATCAGCGGAATGCCCCAACTCAATAGCCATCTTTTTGGCTGCTTTCAATGCCATATAATACGTGGTTACATTTAGACTGTACGCATCTGAATCAATTCCCCAATCAACCCAATTGGCAAAACCTTTTCGATGTTCGGGCATCCCATTGGATTGCATCGACCATAGGTTTAGATAATTAAAAACTGCAGGATAGGCATTCGCCAAGGTGGCTTTATCACCGGTATTAAAGTAATACCCCCATATACCCTGACCAATAAATTGTAAACTCTGGGCAGTCAGTTCATTATTAACAGCACCTTCACCTCTGAATCCGGGAGCTAGGCCCGCAAGGGTATCACCAAATCGGTAGTTAATGGTATTGTCAATAGCCTTTTTCAACAGTGAACGTCCCCCCTCGTCGAGAGTATAAAATATGGCCCCTGTCTGATCCGCCACATCCCCGATCCATAAACCTCGTTCCCTGTCCGGACAGTCCATGTAACCATCACGAGCACACACATATAAGGTGTTGCGGCCCATCCAATATAGACGTGTATAAAAAGGATCACTACACTCGAAATTACCTGACATATCGCCGATTCCTGTCCATCTGTATTTTAATTCGGTGACCTCAACACCAGACGGTATTGTGTATATCACATGGTGACCGTTGGTCCAGACGTAGGACTCAAATTGCTGAGTCCCATTTTTGGTGATATAGGTAGCTTTTATCTTATTAAAGGGATTATCAACGTCGATGGTAATGGTCTTTCCTTCACCGGAATTAACAGCTAGGCATGGTGTGATTTGTTGATTAAATGGCAACTTGGCCTTTATGGTAACAATTGATCCGGTGCTATTGGTGTAGGGCAACTGGATGGACGTATCATTCACCGTAAGTGATTCATATTTGGCCAACCCTCGATCATTCCATTGCGGAATTGGACGTTTTACAAAATCACCCCACGGTAAACTATTGACCTCACCCTTTTCTATTGGTGTTCCCCAGTTGCTATCGTCATATTCGGAGGTGTACCATGCATGATCCGACCAATCACCCAATGCATCTCGTGCATCGAATTTCACATTGTAAGAGGGTAAGGTGTTTGGGCCATTTCCCCCACCCCCACTATTCGGATCGTAGGCTGGATGAACTTTCATTTTCCAAGATGTATTGGAAATCAAATCCGGCATCCAATCGGCTGCAACATAAAGACCTCCCTGTCCACTGCTCACGTGTGGTTTACAGGTACGACCTACATACCACACCAAAATTGCAATGGTATTTTCTCCACTTTTTAAATAAGGCGCAAAATCCACCTCATCATAATAAATGGTATTGGGACCAGCTCCTCTGGTCAGCCCACCTTCAAACAATGCCAATTCTCCATTGATCCAGAGCCAGTATTTCGTGTCAGTTGAAATCCTAGTCATTGCCTCAGAGGGCACTTCGCTTACATTGATGGTTTTACGAAATGCCACCCAGGTATTTGCAGGACCTGATTCTTCCTGCCAAATCCACTGCGCTTCTTCAGAATTCGATTCCTGAGCATATGACGAGAAGGAATGGATCAGGAGGCAAAGGACAACCCCTTTTAGCACCAAAAATTTTCCTATGTTAGATTTCAAATTCAAGAACTGTTTGAAGTAGATGTTAATTCCGCTCACTGGCTTAAAAATTCCGTTTCATTCATTATGTAAAATGGACCTTTCGAATGGCGATCACTTTCGTATCGAACGATTAATCCTCACTGGACCTATTAAGCCACTCTTATCCAATTCCGCATCAGGTGAAGGTCTGAATCCTGTCGTCCAGGTTTTCTTTTCTCCATCTGCTCTTTGACGATCGTATAGCAATTGATTTCGCCAGGTATTCGTGATTTTAACTTCTATTTCATTCTGTCCGATTTTCACATAATCACTAACATCGAATGAAAAAGGTGAAGCCCATCGGGTTCCGACCATCTGTCCATTACATGTAATGGCTGCTATGTTGTGTATTTCGCCTAAATCCAGCGTAAATGTGCCTTCGGTTTGATCCAATGAAAAAGTGTTCGTGTAAGTGGTTGTCCCTGAATAGTGTCTGATTGTTTCGTTTTCAAAATCGGTTAGTGATGCCAAGCTTTGAACGGTAGTGGAGTTAGGTGTATCCCATCCTTCTTCAAACATCAACTTCCAAGTTCCCTCTATCGTTTTTTCTTTGGTTTCAAATTGGATCTCTTCCCTTCCTGTTTGCTTGTAGAAAGTGTACGTACCGCTTTTCGAAGCAACCATTGCCCCGTCCTTTAAGGCTACCTCAGGTATTGACTTGGCTGTCTCCATACGATACCAGCCTTCTTTCGCACTTAGTATGGTTTCTCCATTCCTCTCTATTTTCTCGTTGGTCACCCCTTGCGTGTTTTTAGGGAATACCACAATCGCACTTCCCTTAGGAGCGAGCGTAATCGCCACGTTCGTGTAATAATCTTTCTGATCCCAAACCAATGCTTCGTTTCTATCACCTGTAAATGCATCCCATATTTCTGGTGCAGCATTTTGGATTCTGAATCCAACAGATAGCTTCAAGGGTTCATCCTTTCTGGAAGAGACAAAATAGATATCCTCTTCGGCTGTCTCCCGATGGATCCAGTGAATATCTAACTCGGCTGGTGTGTTTACATCCTTTTGGATGTCCTCCGACTTTAGCACCTCTTCAATGGATTTGCCCCAATACACTCGACCTTTTCCAACTGACTTTACGCCACTATCGCCTTCTCCCCAGAGTTGATCTGAGATATTTTTCAATTCTTCCAAATCGTTTTCATCATCCATGAGACTTGGTGAGTCCACAGGTTTATCGCCTAGAATCACTGCTCCCGCCACTACCAATTCTTTGAGCTTTTGGATCGTAGAAAGCATCAACTGCCTGGAATCTCGCAGCATGATCACCCGGTAGCTACCAGCATCCTTCGCTTTGATTTTTCCCTCTTCCACACTTAGATTGTTCTGTAAGATTTCTGCGTTGAGATAGTCAAAACGATACCCTTCTGGGAAATAATCCAAATCAAAAGGAGGGCGCTCAAAATGGTCCCCATAGTACCACAACACATCGGCCACATACTCTCCTTGCTGTAGCAAATATTGATTTCTGGTCAGATAATCCGTCCAATCAGACATATAAGACCACCACGTCTGTTGCCTCACCAGAGGAAATCCAATGTTGCCACCGAAGCTAGACCCAGGATAAACGTCCAACTGTGGAGTATGTGAGAAGGTATGAAAAACAAGGTGGTTCACTCCTTTTGCAAAATTGTAGTCGATCAAATCTTTGACACTGAACGGGTGCTCATTCCATTGGACACCTACTTGCGTACAAGCTTCTGCCGCCAGTTTAGGTTTGTTGTATAAATGTGTGGCTGAGGCAGCGTTGAAAATGGGCTTGGCATATTCGTTCTGCGCTGATGGAGCACTTGGATACCAAAACTCGGTCATTGGGATATCAGCCACCCCATAGTACCGCATCGGGTCAATCGGAAGTACCTCACCACCTGCTCCTTCGGTGTAGACCTCCGCACCCATCTCGTGTGCTACGGTTGCAAAGTGCGTGAAGAAGTTTTCGACATAGAGTTCGTCCATGGTGTGCCTTAAATCTCTGAGAAACTTAGTGGTGATTTCGGGGCTGTCCACGATATACCCCATCGTCGCTGGTAAAAACGGCTTCAGTTCATATCCTCTTCTCGCTTTAAACTCACGGAACATATCTTCCGAGTGCATGCTCCAAGTAGGCGTATAACTTTCCCAACTGTCTATCAGCAAACCGTCCAACTTGCCACCAGCGATCGGCCCACCTTCTCGCATCAGATTACCAATCATTCCTTTTTTCAAATGGTTTTCGATAGCAATTTTATCCATCTTGCTCGCCTCCCATCCCGTGGCCTCAGGGACAGCAGGTTTGTTGGTGCGGCGCATATTCACATGACCGAAACGAACGACCGTCCATTTTCCTGCCGGAGAATCCCAAGTGAGGATTCCTGCTTCATCCATTTTATCCGAGATATCGATGGTAGATGATCGATCTACGTAGCTTTCCTTGCCCAATGTGCTTTTGACATCTCGCTGAAGGCTTCGGAGCGCTCTGAAAGCCTTCGGTTCGTGGTTGTGTAATCTCGGTTGGGGGCTGAGGTAGATGTAACCTGGGTTTAGCACATGACTTCCCAGAAAAGTGAGCTTAAACTCATTGGATGTAGTTTCGGGAATAGCCAGTGTCACGTCGTACTGACGATCGTTCCAGTTACCATTTGGGATTTTTAGTTCTGCAATATCCACTAGCTCATTTTCAACCTTAGCTTGCACTTTCACTATCACATCGATCACTGGATACTCTGTCGATGGCAACATAAATCGGATTGGAGGAAATACGAGCGAACGAACAGTTGTTGCTTGGTCAAACTGGACTTTAACCCATGTTTTCTCACCTTTCACGGGTTCGATTCCTATTTCAGAATATGGTTTCCAATCTTCCGGCAGATTTCGTTTGATCATCTCTACCTGCTTTTCAGGGTTGATTATCCGCTGCCAAGGAACCAATGAATTATTAGAAGAAAGTTTGGATGGGCGTGCTGGTGTTTCATTATCTCCTTTAGTTGTTGGAAAAGCTAAAACGGTAATGTCCTGATAGTCATATTCTGGTTTAGCATAGTTCTCGTCCATCGCTAGTTTCTGTGAAATAGAGGTACCTCCTTGAAAGTGATAAACTGTCTCCACAACTTCTCGCTGCGCCTCTTCGGCAGGCACCCATGGTCCTCCGGTCATCGACCAACCCGGGCAATTTTGCATGGTGAATTTTAAGCCCAGTCGCTCACACTCATCCGCCGTATGGCGAATCATGTCTTCCCATTCGGGCGAAAGGATTTTAATTTGCTCCACTTTAGGATAAGGCTGGCCTGACTTATTGAACAAATGGATACCTTGTAGGCCGGCTTCTTTGATCGCCTCAAGATCAAGGGTAATTCCCTCCCTACTGATATTATTGCCCATGAAATGAAACCAGGTCTCTGGCCGGTATTCCATAGGTGGTTGGGCAAAGTCTGCGGCCAATTTGCTATTTCTTCCTTGTTCCTGTTGACAGCCAAGAAACAGAATGACAAAAAAGAGAAGAAGAAGTTTGTTATTATATATCATTGGTTCAAGTTTTTCTTTGAATTGGTGGCAGCCATTGGCGATTGAACCATGCAACCGTCAGTATTATCCCACCAGTTGATTGCTCTTCGTGACATATCAAATTCCAGTCCCCACTTTTCCATGTAATATTCTCGTGACTTAAACTCATCACCAATTTCAGCCAACTCAACTTTTAGCTTTTTGTCCAAATCCTCCTGAAGTTTCTTGTAATCTGGATTGTTAATCAGATTATCCATCTGAAAACGATCTCTGAGATTGTCAAATAGCAATGCTCCTCCTTCGAGCGTACTCACATAGGTATATTGCTTGGTGCGAATACCTCGGTATTCAGGATCGAAGTAATTGGCTCCAAAAGGTGCAGCGTTCATCACTAGCGCTGTACGGTCTGTCTGGGGATTGGGATTTTGCATAAGCTCGGATAAATCATCTCCCTGTATGGACTCAGGAATTTCCAATTCAGAAAGTGAAAGCAAAGAAGGTAAAACATCAGGTGTAGTCAACGGAGCGTTCACTACTGCTCCTTCATTATTGTCAATCGATGGATATCTCACCAAAAACGGTACACGAATCGATTCATCCCAAGCTAGTTGTTTCACAAATGGCTTGACTCCATGGGCTCCCATCATTTCACCATGGTCGGCAGAGAACACAATGATTGAGTTGTCCCAAAGTCCCAGCTCCTTGATTTTGGCTAACACTCCACCTATTGCCTCATCTGTGGCCGTGCCATGCGCATAGTACCCCTGTAGCTCTAGCCTAGTTCTCTCGTGAAGTTCGGGACGCACATTTGGCGGGATCGTAAGGCTATCTTTCGGATACATTTGTTTGTACTTCCTTGGAGCGCTTTCGTGTGGATAATGGGGCGTGCCTATGGCCAAAAACAACAAAAACGGGTCTGAGTCATTCGCGTGATTGGTCAGGTACTTTTTAACATCTTCGGTAATAGCGAATGGCGAATACCCTTCCCAGTATTTCATCTCCGGATCGTCATTGTCATAATAGGCCATCTTGTTGTAGGCGTGAGAACACTCCAACGCCTTCCAATAGTCAAACCCCTGTCTGCGTTCAGCCAAAACATTGTTTTGGCGGCCATGCCCATCAAGATGCCACTTGCCATAGTATGCTGTGTTATAGCCCGCCTCCTTATAAATCTCCGCCATTGTGAGCTCCTCAGAAGGCAGATAAATGTCATTGACGATCATCCCAGTTGTAGTTGGAAACCGACCCGTGAGCAGGGCAGCACGGTGCGGCGTACAAACGGGAGTAACTGATACGGCATTGATGAAATTCACAGATTCTTGAGCGAATTTATCTAGATGAGGTGTTTTAATATCCGGGTTGCCAGCATAGCCCAAAGATGAAGTACGCCACTGATCCGTGAGAATATAAATGATGTTCGGTTTTTTTACCTTTTGCGTGCTCGAGCACTCCCCATGACCATCACCTTGCTGACATCCTAAAAAAAAGCAGACGCCAAGAATGGCGAACACCTGTCTCATTATATCCTTTTCCATATTCCTATTTCTACATCGAATTCCCAATTCCTACCAACACCACAGACAACAGAATCACCAAAATACCAGTGGTAATTGTCCACTTGGTTTTCCCATCAACGCCTTTCCATTCTTTCCGATAGATGCCCCACAGGTTGGCGGTCAAAATGATTGTGGACATGTGCAAGATCCATGAGCTGGCGCCATTGCCCAGCTTGCTTTCTCCCATCCCATAGAAAAAAAACTGCAGAAACCATATAGTCCCTGCCAGAGATGAAAAGAGCAGATTGCGTGCAATTGGCGTTGATTTGTTGGTAAAATCCTGATATGATTTATTCTTAACACTTAGGATTGTAGTCCAGATTAGGTTGGTGATCAGCCCACCCCAAAGGATCACCACGAAAGTCACGTTGTTCTGGTATAGTGGATTATGTCCGGCCTCCACTGCAGCATCCGCCATTGAATGACCGGCTTCAATACCAAAGTTGAAAAACGAACTCAATATTCCGGAAAGTATCGCTACAATGAGTCCTTTTACCAAATTGAACTCTGCCACCGACTTCTTCTTTTCTTCATCGGACAATTCACCTTCTTTCATCATCCCTGCTTTGCCACAAATGGCGATTCCGACCAGGCAAACAAAAACACCCAGCAGTACCACTTGACCGCCAGAATTGGCCAGCATATCCGTAAACGACTCTTTGCCCGCCGTAGGCACTATGTTGTAATAAATGGAAGGTACCAATGCTCCAAAAGCCGCACAAAAGCCAAGCACCACCGAATTTCCTAATGACATACCTAGGTACCTTACTCCTAGACCAAAAGTCAATCCCCCGACTCCCCATAGCAAACCCATCATGAAGGTAAAGCCAACAACTTCGCTGGCACTAGAGATAATGATATCCAGAAAATTAGGAACGGTGAGCCATGTAGCTATCGGCGGCACAATTAACCACGACATGATCCCACCCACGATCCAAAAGCTCTCCCATGCCCAACCTTTCACTTTGTTGTAAGGCATGTAAAAGCTGCCCGCAGCAACACCACCTATTGAATGAAAAAGAACACCTAATAATGCCTGCATTTTATATGATTCTATTCGTTAACATACTTTTTCCACTCGCATATCTAGTACTTTCCCCAACTTCTCGATCTTATGCGCAATATGCCCCACGCCAATAGCACAATGATGCGATGGACCATGCTTAGACCATTCGTTCATAAACTGCTTTGCGCTAATAGAAAATTTATATCGACTATTCGTATTACCGATATGCAAAACCGGCCCTTCTACAGAATCGGCCTCCGCTACCAATAAGAAAACATCATCTTTTCCTTCCACCACAGATAGCAGCGTTACAGGACCGTGTTTTACGGTCATCTGAATGGATAGCCCTTTACCAGGCTTGCCATGATAAACAGGTAGCGGCACCAGATTGACCCGCCCTTCAGCAATGGCAAAATGTGCCGGCCCATCATGCCCCAGCAAAACCACATCCTCCTTGAAATCCATCAGGTAGAATTCTGAAAATGAACCACCAGTACCAAACTCCGACATGATCTTCATGGCCTGTGCGTTCTTCACTTCACATTCTCCCGCAATCGGGATATTCTTACCAGTCAGTAGCGTATTTCCCGCAATTACTGAGGTGACAATGTTTTCGTATTCATTTCCTGATTCGCCTTCATAATAGTAGGCCATAGACCCCAATTGGTGCTCCTGAACCAATCGATCTAAGGCGATGGAAGTTCTTGCTGCTCGCTCTAGTTCGGCAGCCTCACACTCCTCTGCCACATCAAATGCCTCATGAAATTCTTTAATTTTTTGGACTACCTGCGCATCTGTGACTTCATCACGATACTTCTTGACTTCACACATTTCGAGCAATTCCATGTGTGTTCCAAAAACAGCTGACTGACGAGTAACATCCGTATAAACGTCCAACATGCCATTGTAATAATGACCTAATATTCCGAGTCGATTGCTGCGCATCGATGCGGTGACTCTGGCCGCCTCAGTCCAAGCTTCAATTTCCGACCAGGCTTCTTCGTCTTGCAAGTAGCCGGTAACAAAATCATATTGTATCCCCGACCGATTAAACACTGAAGCGATCTCTGGAACAGAACAGGCTTGACAGTTTTCCAACCAAGCTCCTGTCATAGTACCTCGATCTCCCAATCGATTGAACGCTTCATAGTCCAATTGGTCAGTAGGCTGTAGATTTAGAATAACGATAGGTACCTTTACTTTTTGTGCAACAGGTAACACGGTGGAAGACAAAGCATACGTCGACACATAGAGAAAGACAATTTCGACATCCGAAATTTTAAGTAGATCAGCTGCCTCTCGAGCTTTTTGTGGATTATCTACCATACCAGCATTTACTACCTCCACTCCATAGTTGGTAATTCTTTGGTTTATTTGAGACTGATAGCCTTTTAGATTCTCCAGTAACCCATCAAACTGGGGCCAATAGGTGTCCAACCCAATACCAAAAAGACCTACTTTTACAGTATTTGATTTATCTTTCATTCTTTGCTTTTTTGAATTGAACAATTTACAAAGGACAAAACGCCTATTTTTTAACAATTTGGCATTTCATTTATACTATTTGATTTATGGGTAATTTCTTCCAATATCCCACACATAGTCAGGAGGATTTGAAATGGGGGCTAATATTAAAAACCCTCGGACACACCGTTATCCCACCTGGCTCTTCATATCCTCCGCTAGAGCACCCAAAGAGCTATCAGTTTGACGCCCTCAAAACACGCAGTGTTAGCGAATATCAAATCGTCTATATTACCTCAGGCAAAGGTCTTTTTGAAGCAGAAAATGGGATCAAACATGGCGTGATGCCTGGTACAGTATTTTTATTGTTTCCTGGAGTCACCCACCGGTACTACCCCAATATCGAAACGGGATGGACAGAGTATTATATAGGGGTGGAAGGCGCCATTATGGACAATTTTCTCAATATTGGTTTCTTGTCGGTGAATCACCCCATTCTCCAGGTAGGCACTCGTGAAGGACTGCTCCGACATTACAAAGAAATTTTCCAACTAGCTAAAAATGAGAAAAAAGGCTGGCAACAAGCGGCCTCAGGTGCCGTCATCCATTTGATTGGTGACTTAATGTATCTGATCAACAATCAAAATACGGATTCCAGTACCGAGCGAATTATTGAAAACATAAAGGCCCATATAAGCGAAAACCTGACAGAAAAAATCAATTGGGAAAAGATAAGTAAGAATAATGGAGTAAGCTATTCAAAGCTGCGAAAGTTGTTCAAATCATACATGGGTATGACTCTAAGTGAATACTTGATACAAGTGAGAATAACGGAAGCCAAATTGCTACTAGCCAAAAGTAACGACCCCATTAAGCATATAGCTGTAGATACAGGATTCCAAAATGAATATTATTTTAATAGGATGTTCAAAAAAATGGTAGGGGTTGCTCCTGGTATGTTTCGATCCCAAATGATATTTAAGAACGACTGATATCACCCCACTTCCTTTCTATTAGAATCATGTATGGGCTACACCTTGATGTACTTGGCACATATAGTTCTTAAGCGCTTTTCGTCCAGCTCCAACCCAAAGCCTGGTGCGGGATTCATTGCATAATAACCGTTCGAGTCTTTTCTTGTGGCGGAAGTGACAATGCAATTCATGTAGTCTTTCGAATCTTCCTCTTTCTCGATGGCCTCTACCCAAGACGCACCAGCACCAATGGCGATCTGCTGCCAGGCAGTACATGCAGGACCAGCCAAACTATCATCGCCGATCATTACTTTTGCTCCTAATTGCTGAACTTTGGCGGCCAGCAGGGCAGTATGACTAAAACTTCCCATGGTAGATGGATGAAGGTTAAAAATTCTGCCCATGTCTGGCGATATCGTCTCGATACCATGCCATGCAGGTCGCATTGGTTTGTCAGGAATTAGATCCAACTTCCCTACCATTTTTTGCAATTGTACCCATTGCTTTGTAGTCATCTCTGCCGGATCCTCGATGGCGTCTAACCCATTCGCACTGAACAGTTTCATCGTAGAAGCCAGTTCCTTTAGAGATGTCCATTTTTTGTACCCACTATTCACATCGGCTATTACGGTTGCCTTTTCACCCAAAACCTCTCGAATGATACGCAGCAGGCTAAGGTCAACTTCCTGATCACCATACATTTTGAACTTCATGTGATGACCCAAATTTTGCTCTAGACTTTTTTCGGTCTCCTCTCGCAGCTTCGATTCATCTTTATGCAAGATGCAGTAAAGTCCGGGAACTGGCTCGCGCTGGCTCAGTCCCAACAGTTCGACCACTGGTCTGCCTTGCAAGCGACCCGCTAAATCCAAAAGTCCCATATCCATCAGTTCCAGCTGTTTTAGCGAGGTAGATGAACCTTCTATCTGCTGGGATTTCAGACGATTTTGAGCCTCTGCCACTGTTAATCCTTTGAACTGCTCCACGTATTTGACCCAAGAACTAAAGTCTTCATTCGGATTGTTTCTGGACGCTGGAATTTCGGACCAGCCGCACTGATCTCCGGCACTTATTTTAATAAAAAGATGCTGACGATTGAGCCAAGTGCCAAATGAAAAATAGCGCGGAATATTGATGTCGTACCTGTAGCATTCGATTTGGCTAATTTTAACCCCCAGATTTTTATTTTGACTAACGAAAGAAGACAACAATGGGTAGGTCATACTCATCATGCCTAATACTGATAGGTCTTTTATAAATTCTCTCCTTACCTTTTTCATTGTTACTTGATTATCCATTCTGAGACAAGAAAATTTTATTCCTAGAATGATATATTGCTGAATGCTCCGCTAAATTTTCAGCATCATTTTCATTCATCTTTCACCATTCATTAGGTCAATTTCTATGACTCCATTTGCACCCCGTACGCCCCAATGTGCGGCATCCGGTCCCAGTAGGACTTTTATGCTTTTGATCTGCATGGGCTGGATCATCGATATATCATCGACGATGCTGCCATCCACCACGAGCAGTGCCTCTTGACTCATGCTAATCGAGTGTACGCCTTGATTAACCAGGTAGACGTTTTTGTCCTGACCAGATTCATCCATCCTAATCCCTGGATGCTCTCTACGCAACACCTCATAAATGGAACTCATTTCATAATACTCATAATTTGTATACCCCACAGTTTCCAATCCTTTTTTCATATCAGCTGCAGAGATATGTCTATTCGACACAGCTTCCTCCTCGGCACCTGTCCAATCCTCGATGAGTAGGTTGACATTGATATCAGCATTGTCGCGCTTTTTTATTCTTTTGTCCACAAACCCTGCAGCACTAAAGGTAAGTGCATCTTTTTTCTTGGTTTCTAGCACGAATTCTCCCCTTTCGTTAGTTAGCGTATTAGCGCCGGACTTGGCTTTTACCTCTACTCTGCGAAGAGGCACATCGCCAAACGCGGTTACCGTACCTCTAGTATGCTGTGCAGAAGAACAAACTGTGATGAGCCCCATTAGAAGGGTAAATATTAACTTCATACTTGTTTATAAATTTTAAAGAGTGTAACGGATTAATCAATTAGATTCTTTAAGCTTATATTTCGAAACTCTACTTTCATAGGCGGTCCCACGTGCACTTGCATACCGATAAACCCTTTGGTTGATCGGTTTAGTGTATCCTTGTCTAGCACCTCGCTCATAAGCACGCCATTCACGTAGTGTTGCAATAGGTTGTCTTTGGCAAAAATTCTCAGCGTATTCCAATCATTATCTTTGATTAATGATTTCAAGGAATCTGGTGCCAAAACCTTAGACAACACTTGCCTGGTTTGCCAGCAATTTTTAGTCACATTAGAGCGCAAGTTTTGTGTTGAATCCGGCTTGTTCCAATTACCAATTTTCACTTTCTCACCCATGTATGCCAGGGTCGTTCTCTTCTTCTCTTCATAATTCTGACCTACATAGCGTTTCTTGCCATCTATATCACATTGATAACCTTGCAAAGCGAAAGGCTTATCATTGAAATAATTACTTCGATAATTTACCCCGCTATTTCCTGACTCTGAAATCCGATATTCAAGCATCAATTCAAAATCTTCTGGCTGACCTCCTTGCCAAATGACAAATGAATTGGCTTCCAGAATGGTCTCAGGGGTTACTTCACCTACGAGGTTTCCATTTTCAACACGCCAATAGGTCGAGTCACCTTTCCATCCGTCCAAGGATCTGCCGTCAAATATTTTGACAAAACTACGCTGCCTCTGATCAAGCTCGGAGCTGGTGCATCCCAGCACCAGTCCCCATATCATCAGTAGTAGACTGCTATAGGCAGCACTGTTTATTACATTTTTATGCTTACCCATCAAAGCGACTTCAATTTGATACTTGCCGAGGCTAACCCTTGGCTAGACACCTTCACTAAAACCTCTCCTGGCTGGCCAGTACTTTGCAGAATCATCAAAGCTTTGCCATTAAAAACTTTTCGCTCATTTAGCTTTGTAGAATTGAGGTCTAGTGGGTCTCCATTGTCTAGCCCAATGTTTTCGACCGGACCAGAGATTTCAAATTTGAGTTGATTACCCGCATTTGGTACGAAATTACCGTCTCCATCCAGAATATTTACTTCCAGATGCACACAACTCAATCCATCTGCCTTGAAGGCATTTTTGTCAGCTATCACTTCTACACTGGCCGGAGCACCAGCAGTCTTCATTACTTTTTCACTGACCACCTTTCCGTTCGTTCTGGCTATTGCTCTCAATTCGCCAGGTTGATAAGTCACGTCCCAAGTCAGGTTTTGTTGTCCTTTGTTGGATTTCGCTCCGAGTGATTTCCCATTGAGATAAAGTTCTACTTCATCTGCATTCGAATAGGTCCACACCGGTATCACTTTGCCTTCGAGTCCTGGCCATGTCCAATGCGGTAAAATATGAACCATGGGTTCGTCTGTCCATTGACTTTGGTAGTAGTAGTAATGGTCTTTGGGAAATCCACACAAATCTATGATACCAAAATTAAAGAACCTGGCAGGCCATCCTTTGATCGCCTCACCTAAATAATCATACCCCGTCCAGCGAAACTCACCAGCTACATAAGCTAAGCTGTCTGTTCTTCTCCAGGAATCCCTGGCACTGATGCGAACACTAGAATTGTCGTAAGACGAGCTATAATATTTGTTAGTATAATCTGCAAATACTTCCGATTCAGTCAGGTTTGGAACGTGTATGCCTTGCTGCGGCGAGCGCATGTCGGTTTGGGTTTGATAATAACCTCTGGTCTGAAATGAGTGAGGGATCTCGGTAGCGATAAATTTTCTATTTGGATATACTGCTTTATCCTTTTCATAGAAAACAGACCCTCCCCCGCCATTGTAACCAGTCACGTCCAAAAGAGAAGAAAAACCAGTATCATTGGCGAGATGTATAAAGCAACATCCGGCTGTGACTGGACGCGTCGGATCCAATCGGTGCACTGTTTCCATGAGAGGCTTCAGTCGCTCCGGCCCTTCCGGATAGCACTGGTCTGGAATTTCGTTACCAACACTCCACATAAAAATACTTGGGTGATTGCGATCACGCACGATTATATCCGTCAAATCCCGCTGAGACCACTCCTCAAAGTGCTCGTGATAGCCGTGAGTCACTTTCCCTCGATCTTTGTAATCTTCCCATGGCCATGAGGCAATCCATTCATCAAATATCTCGTCCATGACCAGAAAGCCCATCGTATCTGCCATGTGATAAAACTCAGGTGAAAAAGGATTATGTGCGGTACGGATGGCATTGCAGCCCATGTCCTTCAAAATCTTCAATCTTCTATAAAGAACGTCATCAGGAACGGCAGCACCCACAGGACCACCATCGTGGTGGTTGTTTACACCCTTTACTTTTATATTTTCACCATTGAGCCAAAATCCGGTTTCAATCTCGAAACGAATATCGCGTACTCCAAATGGCGTTTCATACTCATCGATCACTTCTCCATTGGATACAAGTTTAGTTAGGAGCAAATACATATTAGGATCGTCAAATGACCAACATGCCGGATTGGAGATTGTCATTTTCTGGTTGAGCGTAGATTGTCCGTTCGCATCTATGCTTTGATCATTTTGAATCTCAGCCACTTGCTCTCCTGCTCTATTCTGGATGATTGAAACGACTTGTATGTCCGCTTTATCGCCCGTTGTATTTTCTACGACAGTCTCAATTTTGATGGTAGCACTTTTGTTAGAAATGTCTTCGGCTACTATGTATGTGCCATTTTGCGCCACAGCAATCTTGTTTTTTACATTAAGCCATACATTCCGATAGATTCCAGCTCCGGTGTACCACCTGCTATTCGGTTGGGCAGAGTTGTCTGCTTTGACCAGCAAAACGTTTTCTCCAACGATTAAATAAAGTGTTAAATCATAGGTGAAACCAACATATCCGTTGGGTCTGGTTCCTAGTGATTGTCCATTGATCCAAACCTCACTGTTGCTCATGATCCCATCAAAGGTGACAGACACATTCTTTCCATCCCAGGATGAATCGTACGAAAAGGATTTGCGATAGTAGCCAATGCCTCCAGGATAAAAGCCTCCCTGACTTCCCGAAGGATTTTCCTGTTTTATTTCGCCTGCTATGCTCCAGTCATGAGGAATTTTTACTTCAGACCAATTCCTATCATCAAGCCCCCCATTTCCAACACCTTCTTTTGCTTCAAGCGTAAACTCCCAACCCGCGTTAAAGCTAACTTTTCGGTCAGATTCGAATCTTTTAAAATCTGTTTTACAGCCACAAACTAAAAGTACCGCCATTAGTACTATCAATAATCTAATCATATCAAAGTCTCAAAATAAATTTTGGAATAATTATCGCCATTTCATAGTAGCACCACTCCCTTTGATTAAAGGGTATAAATACTCTAGCAATTTGACATCTTCAATTAGAAAAAAAATCCATATTTAATGCCATTCAGGCCATATTTCACAACTATATGAATTAACAGTCTACATATGGGCACCAGCTTCCGGATTAATTTCCTAGATACAGAATATAAACCTTCCATAACTGATTGATTTGCTCCCTACCCTTCGAAGGGTAGAGAGCAAGATCTGATTATTCAACAATCAATTTCTGCTGGTACATAAGACCTTGATTATCGATGGCCTTGATTAGATACATTCCTCTGGTAAACAAAGTACCCTTAGATAACTCAATCTTGCCCTCTATGGAATCAGTTTGATAAAGCTCCAAACCTCCCAAAGTATAAATCGCCAAAGTTTCAATGGAATTACCGTCAAGGGTAATAGTAAACTTATCCTTCGCAGGATTCGGGTAAATTTGGAGATACTGGCTCTTCGGTTTTGAAGCAGCACTTTCATTATCCGATCTCATGCGGGCACCACCCGACGGGATATACGTAATCTCCAGCTTAGCTGAAGGAACACTACTTTCTTTGGAGGCAAAGGCTGCATCATTTCCTCCTGATTGAGTCAATATTAGACTTAATTCTCCACCACCGCTGATGGATGATTCATCCAATGCCCAAGTGTAGGTCGAGCCCACATTGTAGGTCGTATTGATCGACCCCAGCTGTCCAGAAGAAGACGGTGCATTGCTGGTCGATAGATTATCCTCTGTCCAATTGCTGGAATTGCCTTTGGCTACTGTGATCAATCCACTGCCCCCATCGCTATCGCATGTCAGCTTTAGCTGGGCATCTGTAATCGTACCATTGATCGATGAAAGATCGAACTGCAGATAACCTACCCTATTTCCACTTTCGATTCGAATCAGTGTATTGTTATGCCTAGTACTGCCCTGTAGATAAGCATCTTCTGTAGGCGAAAGCGTAGTAGTAACCGGATCAGGAGTGACTGAGCCTTCCACGATGTTTAGCTCGTTGATACTCACCCAGTTGCTGGAATAGCCAGTCGCGCCGGTCACTGTCAGTTTCACATATCGGCCGCTGGTAGAGGCAAAGCTATGCTCGATAGGATGTGATGCGGCTGTACCGGACTGATTCACCACCTCTACAAAGCCACTGTTTGGATTGTCTGATATGCTGATCGTATAGTGATAGGATCGGTTCTGGTAGGTGTGCACCTGTGTACCCACTATGTTCTTTGATTCTCCATAGTCGATTACTACTGATTTAGGATACACCTGCGCACTCCAGCGATGGTCATCGTCGGTCAAGCCGTCCAATAGATTTTCTGCCACATTGGGAGCCTGCGCTCCGTCTGCGGATTCGATCTCAGGGTAGGAAACTGACTTGACATAACATTTTTTGACCGTGCCTGGGATTGGATCTCCAAACGTGGCATTGCTGCAAGTCACATCGCTGGTTTGGTTATAGAGGTAATTGAATTGGCCAATGGCACCATAGGCTATGTCAATGGTACCTGTTACATTTACCATATCCCCTTCGTCAGCGGCGAAGGTGAAACCGGCTGGTGGGGTGTCATTGTTTCCAGCCAAACCCAAATCAAATACTTGTAAATAAGTGGTTCGCTTGTCGCCAGATCCTCCCGCTTGTTTTAAATAATAATATAATTTCCCTTCTTTTACATAAACTACACCTTTATCAAAAGTAGGCCCTGAATTGTGTTGGTAGATTTCAACGAAATTACTTTCACCTCCTTCAGTTTTTACAATGTTTACACGCCCATTTTTTAGGCCAATCACATAAACATCGTTTCCAGCATTATATACTTCGCCTCCTGCATCATATTCTACAGTTGTAAATTGTGAATTTCCAGCTTTTCGATAGGTATGCAACCTTTTGGTTACATTATATTGATCATCTCGAACCATACTTACAAAGTGCTCATCTCCAGCATCAGTCACCGTAAAGTCAAATCCGCTAACAATGAAGACTTTGTCTTTTTGTGTGGTTTGTACAAAGTCCCCTGGCTCGGCTATTTTAATGAGCTCTGCATCTGCCAACGGAGATGAAAAGTTGGTGCCTTGAAAGTCTTTCCACTGGGTTTTTCCTTCAGGATCATCAGAATAAGCATAATAAATACCATTTTGATATAAATATTTATCGTTTCTGATACTGGAGCGTTTTTGAAATCCAATACGGATCTTACCATTGACGTACTTGTAATCTCCATAAAGCCCCCAATTATCAGCACTTCCATGACTAGAGGCTTGCATTCTGTTAAAATCAGTATATCCTTCCCACTTAGTTCCGTCAAACCTAGCCAGCATAAATTTTCCATTTCTGGAATATCCAAATCTGGTTTTCATAAAAAGGTCTCCCTCGTCGTTCGTAAAGAAGGCAGGATAGGTCAATAGCTTGGTAGTATTCACATCATCAATACCTACAAATTCTAAATGTTTATAATTTCCGGCCGGTGAGTTGACAAAACGCTCAATTGTAAATTGGTTGTCAGGTACCGTAGCTGCTCCATCTTCAGAAAAGGAGTATCTCAGATAATCTTCAGTACCAATATTGTCTCTGATAATATTTCCGTTTCGGTGCAAATCATAAACCATGTGAATGGTTTCGTCCTTTGGACAAATGCCTATACCGATCGTATTGTGTGTTTCTCCTATCCACCATTGCCCATCAAACCCTGTATGTCTGTGTGGAAATTCGATGGTTTTTAAAACACCTGTCTTCGTATTGTACCGGCTCAGCATCACATGGCGATCATTTTTACCACCCCTGTACCATGTCATAAAGACAAAGTTCTTATACGTTTTGATACAGTCTCCATGAGGAGTCAGTGCATTACCGTAAACAAAATCGTATCCATTAGGATTATTTGCGGTATGGTTGATAGAAACTTGATTTCCATCAAAAAACATAACATCATCTGAGATTTTCACCTCTGTTTCCAGAAATACCTGTGCAAATACGCGCTGAGATAATACAGCGAGCAACGCAAATACCAGCGTAATTTTTGATAAAGTTTTCCCATGTAAGAGAAATGTATTTTTAAAATATTTCATGTAATTTCTATTTTTTTAGTCTTCCATATTTACCCGCATTAGCCTTGGAAAAACTTTGGTAAGTACACACCAATTGGGATAAATTGTAACCACGAGAAAAAATCGCTATCGGTACTGCACTCTCACCATTCACAGTAAGATAAAACCAACTAAACCTCCGATTTCATCGTGGTATATGCCCTAAGTTTTATTGCATGATTTGGGGTTAAAATCCATAGCTGATTGATTTGCTCCCTACCCTTCGAAGGGTAGAGAGCAAGATCTGATTATTCAACAATCAATTTCTGCTGGTACATAAGACCTTGATTATCGATGGCCTTGATTAGATACATTCCTCTGGTAAACAAAGTACCCTTAGATAACTCAATCTTGCCCTCTATGGAATCAGTTTGATAAAGCTCCAAACCTCCCAAAGTATAAATCGCCAAAGTTTCAATGGAATTACCGTCAAGGGTAATAGTAAACTTGTCCTTCGCAGGATTCGGGTAAATTTGGAGATACTGGCCCTTCGGTTTTGAAGCAGCACTTTCATTATCCGATCTCATGCGGGCACCACCCGACGGGATATACGTAATCTCCAGCTTAGCTGAAGGAACACTACTTTCTTTGGAGGCAAAGGCTGCATCATTTCCTCCTGATTGAGTCAATATTAGACTTAATTCTCCACCACCGCTGATGGATGATTCATCCAATGCCCAAGTGTAGGTCGAGCCCACATTGTAGGTCGTATTGATCGACCCCAGCTGTCCAGAAGAAGACGGTGCATTGCTGGTCGATAGATTATCCTCTGTCCAATTGCTGGAATTGCCTTTGGCTACTGTGATCAATCCACTGCCCCCATCGCTATCGCATGTCAGCTTTAGCTGGGCATCTGTAATCGTACCATTGATCGATGAAAGATCGAACTGCAGATAACCTACCCTATTTCCACTTTCGATTCGAATCAGTGTATTGTTATGCCTAGTACTGCCCTGTAGATAAGCATCTTCTGTAGGCGAAAGCGTAGTAGTAACCGGATCAGGAGTGACTGAGCCTTCCACGATGTTTAGCTCGTTGATACTCACCCAGTTGCTGGAATAGCCAGTCGCGCCGGTCACTGTCAGTTTCACATATCGGCCGCTGGTAGAGGCAAAGCTATGCTCGATAGGATGTGATGCGGCTTTACCGGACTGATTCACCACCTCTACAAAGCCACTGTTTGGATTGTCTGATATGCTGATCGTATAGTGATAGGATCGGTTCTGGTAGGTGTGCACCTGTGTACCCACTATGTTCTTTGATTCTCCATAGTCGATTACTACTGATTTAGGATACACCTGCGCACTCCAGCGATGGTCATCGTCGGTCAAGCCGTCCAATAGATTTTCTGCCACATTGGGAGCCTGCGCTCCGTCTGCGGATTCGATCTCAGGGTAGGAAACTGACTTGACATAACATTTTTTGACCGTGCCTGGGATTGGATCTCCAAACGTGGCATTGCTACAAGTCACATCGCTGGTTTGGTTGTAGAGGTAATTGAATTGGCCAATGGCACCATAGGCTATGTCAATGGTACCTGTTACATTTACCATATCCCCTTCGTCAGCGGCATAAGAGAAGCCCGCGGGTGGAGCGTCATTTTCGTCCAGACCTAAGTCAATTATTTGAAGATGGGTTGGCTGTGCGGCTCCTGATTGGTTTTCCATCAAATAGTAGTGGACTTTGCCATTAGAAATATGAACAACACCATGTCTGAAAGATTTACCACTGGTAGCTTCATAGACCCTAGTAAAATCATTAGTTCCACCCTCAGCTTTGTCTACAAATGGACGACCGCCAGAAAGACCTATTAAATAAATGTCGTTTTTATAAGCATAAAAATCACCGCCTGGAAAATCGGTGGTTGTTATGAAATTATTTGTACCACCTTTTTTGTATGTATGTACCCAGGTGGATTGTCCATTACATCTAACCACAGTACGCATATGCACATCACCCCTCTCGGTTGCAGTCCAATCCGCTCCACCAGATAGGGTAACAGAATTCGGAGATGTGCAGCTCACCTCATCTCCTGGTTCTGACACCATGATTTGATCAGGGTCAATTAAAGGAAGTGAAAAACCTGTACCCGCATGATTTTTCCATTGACTGAGTCCATTTGGATCATCCGAATAAGCATAGTAGAACCCATTATTGTACTTAAATTTGTCATTATTGTTACTTGATCGTTTGCAAAAGCCAATCCGCATCTTCCCGCTTTCAAATTTTATATCGCCATACAGTCCCCAGTTGTAAGACAAGCCATTGTTTTTAGCTCCAAGGATATTGAACTGTGTAAAGTCACTCCAACTGTTCCCATCATACTTGCAGAATTTATAGGCACCGTTGTTATTACCTCCCTCACGAATCCACATAAAAAGGTCACCTTGTTTGTTGGTAAAAAAGTGTGGATAGGTAAGCGACTGGTAATCAGTACCGTCTCGCATTTTGATATGCTTGTAGTCACCATCACTGTCCTTAACAAACTTGTCAAGGGTGAATTCAGCATCGGCAATTTTGGCTACATTTTTCATAGAAAATGAATACCTGAAATAGTCATCGGCCAAACTTCCATCCGATGGTTTAGTAGGACTATATGCGTGCATATCATACAAAAGATGAATAGTCTCATCTTTTGGGCAAATACCTACGGCAATGGTATTGTGAGATTCCCCTATCCACCATCTGTTTTGATAACCGTTGTGCCGATGAGGAAATTCAATGGTTTTCACCACACCTGTATAGGGGTTGTATCTACTCAGCATTACCTGCCTGTTGAACTTACCACCCTTGTACCAGGTCAAAAACACATAGCCATCATATTCTTCGATACAGTCACCATGTACACTGATCTTGTTACCAAAGAAAAAATCGTAAACGGCTGTACCGTTGTCTGGCTCATTGGATGGTACATCGTTACCATCGAAGAACAGCGCATTAGTAGCAATTTGGACTTCACTCTCTAACTGTATTTGAGAAAGTGCGTCCACACCCATTGTCAAGATAAATAAAAGTAGCAGCCCATACTTGAGCTTTCCTAATAAATAGTTTTTAGTCTTCATTGTTTGTATAGATTTAGTTCATAAAAAGAGTTAAATAATTCGCACTAGAACTGTCTACCGGTTCAACCCTACTACCAACTTCTCAAACTATTACAATGATTTCCCCTCCAACCTCACTCGATTACTCTTACAACATTCACTTAGTAATCCTTTCCTTCAATCCTTTTCTAAAAAGAGAGGGAAAATATCCAATTCGCTAGACAAAAAATTGACTTCATATCTGGCCAAAACATTCGCGGACTAAACAAAAAAATCGGCCTTATTTAATTGGAAAATTACCTTAGAACAAGAACACATAAATCCAAAAAATAGTAAAATAATCCAATTCAATATGAGAGACATATTTATTAAACACTTAGATATTAATTTCAGCAGATTTAAGATCTGATAAAAGGCCATATTTTTCTTACTACTGTATTTATCATTGCCGCCTTATAAAGAATCTTTTACCTGACTTCATTCAGAGCGAAAGCCAATTCTGATCTACTCTAATTAATGATATCTAATTCTTTATCTCAATCAAGCAGACCTCTTTGATATCCATTGAGATTTTCTCCCCGTTTACTGGCTTTTGATTCAACATGTCAAATCCATCCAGCACATCACCCTGATTATTGAATAATTGAATATTCACAGGTGTTGATCTTAGGTTTACAATCAATAATACAAGGCGCCCATCCACCATAGTGACACGATGCATCACACCAAAGGCATTCTGCTTATTTAATATTTTAACTTTTACCAAAAGTTCATCTATCAAGGGTTGAAATATTTCCCCAAGTTGTTTGTCAAGATCGGGTGCTGTGGCATAGTCATACTTAGGAATATCCTCGAGAAAAGAAATTGCTTCCTTATCAACAGGAAATCCAAAATCGTCATCGACTATTCCTTGTTGACCAATTTGTATCAATTGCACCCCATTTCTCTTGGCCGTACGTAGTATCTCTATCGATTCTGGTGTTAAAAACTGAATATCAGCAATCAAAAGATATTCAGTATCTGGAGGCAGTCCATTATTTGCCAGTATTTTTTCAGTCACGAAACCTAACGGCACGCCATGAAAACAGCTAGCCTCATAGGTCCGATGCAAGCTTTCAATGTGTTTTTGATTTTGAATGTAAGATGGTTTGGAAACTAAAAGTCGAATCGGTCTAGCGGATGGTTTGGCCAAGGAAGCAATTTCGTTGGAAAAACGGTTTAACCTGTTCATCGTCTGAAAATACTCGGCGGCAACAATAGGTTGTGTGGATATACTACCATAAAACCAAGATTTGAGCTCCTCACTAGGAAAGGGGTTGGGACCGTATCGCTGGTGCCAATACCAAACCATATTGGCCACCATACCATGCAAATGCGCCAACCAAAGCGATGCTGAAGCATGTCCATACCCTATATCAGGTACACGAATCGGGTTGATCGAAAAGGCATGATACTCCATATCTACGATAGGACGATTGGGCTCCAAAGAAGTCAGGTAATCATACAAAAATGATTGTCCCAACCAATGGAAACTGTACAGCGATTCATCATAGTTGAGTACTGCTCTTGGTGCGTTGGAATCCATTATCACAGCCATTCGAGGTTCAGTTTCGGGTAACGGTCTGGTATCCACTCCATGTAGGTTGATTGCCGATGTTAACATTTCTCGATCAATTCCATCAGCAACAGCAAAGGGCTTGGGACCAAGACTATTATTATCCTGAGCTTTCATATGAATAATAGCCTCTGGACTTTGGTGGCGAATTTCAGTTGCCACAATTCCAAAAAATCTCGCTACGCGATAATTATGGAAAGTGATAAGATCATACCATTGGCCTGGAGAGTAATCTAATGCAGGAATTATTTTTGGCGGAGCTGTTCGTTGCCCAGGATTATATTCTGGTTGGGTGGGATTGTCTTTTGGTTTTGGGATTTCACTGAATGAGACATAGTCAGTATTCCAAGAGTGGTTTAGAGCTTCGATAGTTTGGTGGCGACCTTCTAGCCATTCATGAAAGTGCTTCATTCCATGATCTGTCCACCCCTTCATATCAAAGAATGGTTCATTGGCCATATCCCAACTAAGTATGGCAGGTTCATCAATGATCTGAGGGATGAACTGTGACATCACTATACTGATCAATTCAAATGTACCCGGATGGTCTATATCCAAATCTACTCCGTTACTTGCATGCTTGGTTATGCCCGGCCACAATTCTTCCAATAATTCCTCATTACCACCCCATTTGAGTCGCATATCTACTCTGACCCCAAGCGCCTCAAACTTTTTGAGCTCAGCAATCTTGTCATCAACAACGGCCTGATCGATGGTCTTGTCTTTGGTTATTAATTGAGGGATTGAAATACTCAACCCAACTACACCCAGACCCATGTCCCGCATTTCGGTAAGAAAATCCTTTGACTCTGCTTCATCTGAATCTGTCCACTCGGGATACAGATCACGATTTACCAGCTGCCGATCTACAATATTGAATCCTCCAGGAAAAACAACTCGATCCTCCACTCGAAAATACCCATCCTCGAACACCATTTCGTTCCATGAAATAGGCTCATTCATTGCCCGACCTACAGGCTGTTGGTTGGTCATTTGCAAAGCTTTATCCACGAGCTTCAAGGCATCTGTGAGCTGCCTATCGATATGCTGATCGTATCGTTGATTCCGTTCCTCTGGACTTAGTTTCTCCTGACCTGGCCAGAGGTCATTTCGAGCGAGCGCATCCTTAGTAAGTTCAGGATGATCTAACTCCCAGCGGATATAATCTGCAAAATACCCTGCTACATTTCTATTAATTACTTCATCTGAATTTGCGCCTCCTCCATTTTCTGACAAGACAATTGAGACTTCATTAATTTTTTCATTCAACACAGATAGTCGTTGTTCAAATTCATTGTGTTCGCTACGCTGGCAACTAGAAATGACACTAAGCATGAACATCGTCAGAAACGAAAGAATATATCTTTTCAATAGCATAATTCTTATCTAATTTTTAATATGAAGTCACAATATTTTAATTCAATCACAAAGCATCAATGCTTTTACTTTCTGCATAGTCGAGCAATAATTTCCTTACGTCATACACAGCGGGTTGAATTTCCCCACCATTGATATTGGCTCCCGTAATCCAGTAGTACACCATGCCAGCATCAGAGCAGTCCCATTTTCCTTTCTGAAATTGAACTACATCATCAACCTCAGCCATTTTGCCCATCAGCCAAACCCATTTAATTCGATGATCAGGATGATTCTTGGCCCAATCCCAGCGCTCTTCATCTACTTTCAACAATATGTTTTGATCTGGAATACGCACTTCCTCTACGTCGAATTCTAAAATCTCCTCCCATTCATAAAATTCTCCTGTGTTATCGTTGACAGGATGATGCGTAATCACTTTCACAAACTGGTGCTTTTCTTTTGAAGAAGCATCTAATGCTAGTCCAATCAAATCAGGCTCACCTGATTCGATAATCCACAGCGGGTCATCAGCAGAAGAGGCATTTATAGCCTTGGCTAAATCCGCAATGGCTATGTCCAAATTCTTTTTAGCATCGATAAAACCGATATGATCAAAACCTCCCCATCTGCGGGCGGTACCTACACAAGACAAGGCCATCATTTCATGTCTTTCCTTTTCGGCTGACTTTGAAATTCGTTTGACCGGGATGATATCGCAACTATGTGAATAATGAACCAATCGATCTTCAAGACCTGCTGCACGTAATAGCGCTAGTGATACTGCCGTCCCTCCCAAATCGTCAGGATCCGGCGAGTTGCCATCAGCCACTATGGCAATGCGGCCTGCTGGCGGATTAATTTTGGGAGCGGCTACTAACGATGAAACAACAAGCAGCGTACAGAACACAAGAATATATTTTAGCATTTTGTTATTTGTTTTGGACGTATGAAAGTGAAGTATTTTGAATTTTCTGACCTTTGCCTACTGGCGTAAATATGATACCAGCCCAGCGTCCACGCGTAAACTCCTGTCCATCGGTTCCCACTTTGGCCCATACAGTTATCTTATCTCCTTTAGTCATGGATACCCCTTTCCATAGGGCATTAGAATTCTTACCCATTTCAAACATGTTTTCAGATATTTTTGGAGAATACTCACCCAACTCTTTACCATTGATAGATATGCGAAAGGTAGAGCTGCCGTCATTTTCACCAACAGCTACGAAAACCAAATCATATTTTCCGCTTTCATAATCGAAGGAAGTACTGGTAATGGCTTCTTTATACTCTTCGGGATTGATTGCCATCCAGTTTTTTCCGTGCTCATAATAATTTGTACCTAGCGATGGAAACTGCTGAGCTGCTATCCACTTGGTCTTTGGTATTGATTGAGCCAGTTTTTCAAAATAGGTCTTTTCAATCTTGGGTGCTGGCACAGCTGGATAAGCATCGGGCAATGCCGCATTGGCCACTACTTTTGGGCCAGTACCTTCAGGTTTATAATACCTGTCTTTGGTCAGGATAAATTTGTCAAACTCAAAGCCATCCTCTCTCATACTAAATTGAATATCGTGAATACCAGGTTTTAAGATGTCCAAATAAATGGCATAGGGGATGCCGCAGTGAACTTCGTCGGTGCGTTGCTTGCTGCTCCAGGTCCATTCGTTTTTGCCATCACACCACTGAATTCGCTGACCACTTTCTGGCCACTTATAGTTCAGCCCTACGTGAACTCCATTGTCCTCTCCTCCAGTGCTATAAGCCCTTGCCCAAACGTAGTACCGCCCTGGATTGGTAAACTTAACCTTATAGTGTACTGTGGGCATGCTATCAGGGATGTTGTTAAAATTTTCGCCATTGACTAGCGGATCTGCATGTGTTACCCTTGTATCTGGTAAAATTTCTAAGTAGGCATTGTTGCTAGCGCCATAAACGTGCAAAGTATCTTCGTCGCGTCCAGCATTCGGTTTTTCATTTTTTGATGACCGATACCACTCCCGTTTATCGGTCTTGGATTGTCTATAGAAGAATTCGGCCTCCACAGCCACTATTCCCAGTTTCTCTTCAAATATTATACTTTCATCAACTATTGGGTTGGTATATGTTGATTGTGCATTGGTATGCAAAATGCAGGTAGCGAAGATGGCTACAATAACTAAGAGCGATTTTATTTTCATTGAAAATTCCGTAATGTGATTAATAAGGTTTGTACCAATATGAATTGGCAGTCCAACAGAAAAAAGAAACCGGAATCAGATATACTGATTCCGGTATATAGTTAATTTCAAAGTTATTGCGGGTAGCCAGGGTTTTGTGTTAACACATTTCCGCTTCTCTCAATTTCGGTAGAAGGAATAGGCCAAACGTAGTGCATACTTGGATCAAAGATTCTGACATTGGCTATACCATCAGGATTGAAACCTACAGTAGCCTCATCTCCCGTAGCGATGGTTAGTCCTTGAACTTGATATCCATTTTGAATTTCTATCTGACCGCTTCTCTTCATATCAAAGTAAGTCCATCCTTCAAAACCAAGCTCAACAATTCGCTCACGATAGATATCGTCCATGGTAATACTACCGGCAGTATATGCAGGTAGCAAGGCAGAAGCTCTCGCTCTAACAGCATTGATCGTATTGTCTAGTACAGTCTGAGAAACACTACCTACACCATCGCGCATAGCCACAGCCTCAGCATGACAAAGTAATATATCTGCATACCTAAAGATCACATAATCGAGTGGCCCGTCCCAGCTTGCAGAAGTTCCTGCACCAGGCACTACATACTTGCGCATTCTCAATCCTGTAAGCGCATCCTTAGGCCCTCTAAATTCATGAGGATATAAAATATCATTATCATTAAGATCGAGGAAACGAGCGCCAGGTCGAATAATGGTATGATCCATTCTAGGATCTCTTCCTTCAAAGTACTCGTAAATCTCATTGGGAATAGAATGCTCTCCGAGAGAATTCAACGGACTTTCATTTACAAAGTCAACACCCTCCTGAGGGTTAGGAATGATTCGCTCAAATTGATCAACAAACCAAAGCGTTGGTTGAATAAAAGACCAGCCACCGGCGGCAGCAGACCCATGAGCATACATCTTCTCTACGTAGCTACCGTCTTCGGCATCATTCATAAACACGTGTTGCACGCTGAAGATTATTTCTTCATTGTTCTCATTGTTGATGTTGATTACATCCTCATAATTAGGCAACAGGCTGTATTCCCCATCGCTAATAATTTGACCTGAAACGGTGGCAGCCGTAGCCCAATCTTTTTCATACAATGCCGTTTTTACCTGTAAGGCCATAGCCGCACCTCTTGTAGCTCTTCCTACCTCGGCATCTGCACGAGTAGGTAAATTTGCTACGGCAAATGACAAGTCATCTTTGATTAAAGCCACTACATCAGCCACTGGCGATCGAGGTGTAGAAGCATCCTCTACAGTAGGCACATCGGTAAACAAAGGCACATCACCAAAAAGCTCAATTAGCCAATAGTAATACATAGCACGCAGGAATCTCGCTTCGCCTTTCATCCTATTTTTAACTTGATCTACATTCGCCCCTGAAAATTCAATCCCATCTATATTGGCAAGAAAATCATTGGCTCTTACCACACCTCTAAAGCCAAGTCTCCAGCACACTGCCAGATATTCGTTGGTACCAGTGTGCACGCCATCTCCCACAGGTCTCAGCCTGTGAGACTGACGTTCGAAACCTATCGGTGTGACATCAGCCAATACCCCCATAGAAGCCCAAGATGCACATCCACGATACGGATTGCCATGCTTAGGAGGATTCAAAGCATCGTAAATGGCTACTAGTCCGGCATTTGCGTCATTTTCATCGATCCAGAAAGTCGCTGATGACAGCTCATCTTTCGGATTCTTATCTAAGAAGTCGTCACCACATGAAAATGTAGTAGCTGACAGAATTAGAATTAATATTAAATTCTTTATATGATTCATAATTATATTTTTATTCGGTACAATATGAGTTCAGTGAAATTCTAGAATCCAACGTTTACACCAAAGATGATCGTACGAACGTTGAAATTTCGAACATTGGTAGTTTCCGGGTCAAATCCCCACTCTTCATTTGTAAAAGTGAACAAGTTATCCGCACTCACGTAAACTCTAAGCTTTGATATATTTTTGTCCGTCAGTAGAGAATGGGTAAAATCGTAGCCCAATTGCATATTTTTTACTCTGAGGTAAGAAACATCTTTCACCCAAAAATCAGAAGTAGCTATGTTTAGATCTCTGGTATCTGGTGACATCCTAGGCAAAGTCCCGTCAGGGTTTTGTGCTGACCATTCTTCGTCTACCCAGCGTTGAGGAATAACTCCTTTATTCACCCAGTTCATCGGTGTAATAGACCAATCCCAGGTATTTCTATCGCGTTTGGATATCCCTTGGATGAGCATACTAAAATCAAACCCTTTATAGTTCAATCCAATATTACCTCCATAGGTATATTTAGGAATTTTGTTTCCAATCACGACCTGATCTTCCGAACCGATCACACCATTGGCAGCATCCGGAACACCATCACCATCGGTATCTTCAGTAATTTGATCTTTTATATGAAGGTCTCCCAATGTGGTATTGGCTCTGTGAGTGGCCGCATTGGCTAATTGCTCTTGAGTTTTGAAGATTCCTTCTACTTCGTAACCAAAATACGAATCGTATGCATAGCCTATTTGTGTACCACCCGTTTTGATGTCTGCAAAGTAATCGGTCACTTCGTTGTCAATTATGGTAAGGTTTGCAGATACATTATATTTCAGTTCCCCGATCGCATCTCGATAGCCTACCACAAACTCATATCCTTTATTTCTCATCGAAGCAAGGTTAACTACAGGCTCATCTTTGTTTCCTAAGAAGTAAGGAATCGGCAGTTCAGTCAAAATACCTTCAGTATCTCGTATAAAGTAATCAGCCGTCAAGCTCAATTTACCTTCAAAGAAAGCCGCATCTATTCCAAAATCTGTTGTGGTGGTTTCCTCCCATACAATTTCTTCATTTGTAAGAGCCGTTTGTGCAATACCTGACGATACTACTCCATTAAATGAGTAATTCTGATTCAACCCATAGGTAGGCTGGTATGGATAGTTACCAACTCTGTTGTTACCCAGTTGCCCCCAAGAAGCTCTTACTTTCAAATGATCCAAAAATCTAATACCACTCATAAAAGCTTCTTCGGACAAATTCCATCCAGCAGAAAAAGATGGGAAATAACCCCAACGATTTCCTTCTTTGAACCGAGAAGAGCCATCTGCTCTAAGATTGGCTTCCAAAAGGTACTTGCCGTTGTAGTCGTAGTTTATTCTACCAAAATACGACTCCATAGACCACTCAGCGATAGTTCCATTTCCAGCATTCAACTCCAACCCAGCATTTAAACCTGTTACTTCATTGTTAGGAAATTGTCTTCTTTCTACCTTGAGTTGATCAGATCTAAACTGCAGACCTTCATATCCGCCCAAGAGGTTGAAGTTGTGATTATCAAAACTTTTGCTATAGTCAAGCAAAAAGTTGGTATTCACTAGGTAATCCTGTTTATGCTCTACGATACCTCTCCTACCGGTACCTAATTCCACCTGATCCACCACTATATCCCGATTAAAATCCCATAGGTCATATCGTTTGAAGAACTGATTCGAAACGTTGTTACCGAAGTTCAAAGACACCTTTGCAGTTGCTTTCAGGCCAGAAATAACTTCCCACTCGGCAAAAACGTCTCCCATCACTTTACGATTGTTCTCTTCGTGGACTCTATTGGCTAGTTCAGCGTAAGGATTGTCAGTACCACTGGTAGATGCGCTTTGAGGTCCGCCCCATCTTCCATCAGGGTGACGCACAGTAGGGACATTAGGCACCCACTGAATAGAAGTATTGACATTATTTGGTTTTTCGTTCGTCCATCTAAAAAACACGTTTCCTCCAATTTTCAAACCTTTGGCCACTTCTGTTGACAAATTGGTTCTCACGCCATATCGCTGTAGACTATTGCCACTTATAATACCATCCTGATCCAAGTAGCTCAATGAAAAACGGTACTGCGTCCTTTCATTTCCCCCGCTGTAGCCTAAAGAATGGTTCATGATAGGGGCCGTGCCACCATACACTTCTTCATACCAGTTCACATTGGGATGATTGAGGGGATCGTTAGGGTTATCTCTCCACTCTTGAATCTCAGCAGCTGAAAAGATCTGCTCGTTTGGTCTGATGTAATTGGCCAGTTCCATATAGTCAGCAAAATCGCTGACATAGTCAATCATTCGTGGAATTTTTTGCACACCATAGTAGCCATTGTACGTCAAGCGTGGCTTACCTGACTCTCCTCGCTTGGTGGTAATCAGAATTACGCCATTAGCACCACGCGAACCATAAATAGAAGCCGAAGCAGCATCTTTCAAAATGGAAATATTCGCGATATCATTAGGATCAATATCATTCATGATAGATGTGCCTTCAGAAGGCACACCATCTACGACCACCAGCGGGTTAGAATTATTCATTGTACCTACTCCACGAATACGAATGGTAGCTCCATCTCCGCCAGCTGTAGCTCCACTGTTTTGAACTACACTTACACCAGCGGCCATACCAGACAGTCCAGCACTAAGATTGGTAACAGGTCGAGTTGTCATTTCATCAGCAGAAATGGTACTAACTGAACCTGTTAGATTTTCCTTCTTTTGCTCTCCATAACCTACTACTACGATTTCATCAAGTGCAATCATATCTGACTCTAACGTAATATCCAGGACTGATCGGTTGTCAACGGGTACTTCTTGGGTAGTCATCCCCACAAAAGTGAATACCAATATAGCATTTGGAGATGCGCTAATAGTATAAGTACCATCTAGATCGGTAATAGTCCCATTGGTTGTCCCTTTTTCCAATACTGTCACCCCTGGCAGGAATTGACCGTCGGAATCTTTAATTTTCCCCTTTATCGTACCGACGTCCTGCGCCTGTAGATTAACACTCATCGCCAAACACAGTAGGAATAGCAGTGAGTTTTTCAATTGATTAAGTATAGTCTTTCGTTTCATAAATTGATAGTTTAAGTATTACATTTAAATCATATTTGTTTATAAGTTGAATGGTTAATTTCTGATGGGACATTTGACATATCCTTGGCCGATTCAGAAGATATTTTATCATTTTTATAAAGTACTATTCGATCAATGGATTGATAAAAGGATCGTCCTAATAAATAGATAGTGATAATACCCGGTTGATCCACTTCTATCTCAATTTTATGATGCCAGACATCACTTGTACAAGATTGCCAATAGAAGTTTCTGACCATCCCTCTATAAATTTTTAAATACCCAACAAGACCTTCTTCCTTATTTGGACATTCCAATTCCGTCCCTCCTTCACAATAGGGTCTCGGTTTCAACTTATGCCCCTCCTCATTGACTCCATAAAAGTGTTTGACTCCTCCAATTTTTAGCCAGGCCTCAGTATGCTCAGATCGAGAATCTTCCTGGTTAATAGCCACTCTCCAATCAAAATCGTATATACCAGTATTATTAATCTGAACATAATAGGTCATTTGACCAATCGACACGTCATAAATATTGGCAACTGGGGTGGATTCACCTCCATTGGCGGCCTGGCTATCTTCTTTGAATGACCTGAGCGGGTTTGCACTGGTGTTAGACCTCTCTCCATACGCAGCGAAGAAACCCGGCAATGTGATAGTATCCTCTCCATTACTGAATGAAACTGAAATCAAATAATCCAAAAAAAGGTTTGGATGAGTGTCTGTTTCTCTGGCTAATGGCCCTCCAATTGAGAAAGTTATTTTAAGCCTTGTTTTTTTATGTTCACCTTTGATTTTTACTGTTCCAAAATCTTGAGCGATCGAATCTCCAACTATCTCTTCTTTGGAAGAATAAAACGAATCAGTACGCGCGCCAATGGCAGGCAAGGCAATGATTAAAACCAACAATAGTATTTGAAGCTTTCTATGGATTATCATGCATTAGTTCTTTATAAATCACAGGACTCTTCGCTAGAATAAGTCTTCATATTGGAAGGACATTATTCGGAATAACCTGCATCTACTCAGCTGCTAAAAGTAGAATTGCCAAGATGAAATCACCCATGGCAAAAAAAAAACAATACAATGGTTTTTACATAAAAACCTCTATTTCAACACGTTAAAAAAAGGATCTATTGGAGATAGCAGAATAATTATTTCAATTTAGATCCTTGTTGCTCTTTGAATTCAGAAGGGGTGACTGAAAATTCTTTTTTGAAATGATCTCTAAAATGCTGTAAGTCTGTATACCCTACTTGATAGGTAACTTGAGAAACACGACTATCTTTTGCTTTGAGTAACATTGCCGCGCGATGTAATCTTAGCAAGCGAATAAATTGGACGCTTGTCTTTCCTGTCAGCGCTTTAATCTTAGTATTCAAGTTATTTTTCGAAATATCGACTTGTCGGGCTAGCATTTCTACAGAGAATTCCGGACTTGCCATATACTCTTCGATGGTATTGTTGATTTGGCGCATAAACTGTTCGTCTCGTGTGTTCAAGTCAATTTCATCAGGCTTAAAGAACGGATTATCGGCAATTCTCTTCCATAGTTGTTGTCTTGAGTAGAATATCGAAACTATCCGAGCAACAATGATTTCAAAATCGAAGGGTTTTCCCACATAGGCATCGGCACCTAGTTTAAATCCATGAAGTTCTGATTCATGGTTTGTTTTGGCAGTCAGCAAAACAATGGGGATATGACAAACTCGATCATCGTTCTTTATCGCATTGCACAACTCATACCCATTCATTTCGGGCATCATAATATCGCTGATAACTAAATCAGGATTATTTTCAATGCAACTCTTAAGACCAATTTGTCCATTTTTTGCGCTAAGGACGTTAAAATGATCGCGTAATTTATCTGATAAAAAAGACAACAAATCCTCATTATCTTCTACTATCAAGATGGTTCGGTTGCTATATGAAGAAGTGTTTAATTCTCCTTCCAATAGTCCATCTTGTTCAACCTGATCAAAAACCTCAATTGGTTTTGCTTCGAAACGATACATAGGATGATCTAAGTGATTCGCGTCTTTTGGAAAGAAAAGAAAAAAAATTGAACCTTCTCCTTTTTTACTGGCTAATTCTATCCGCCCCCCATGAAGCTCTACCAAGCCTTTGGTTAGGTTTAATCCTATACCAGTACTCTGTGTGATTTTAGTAGCCATACTTGCCCTAGAAAAACGTTCAAAAATTGTGTTTTGAACATCCTCAGAAATACCCACACCATTATCCTCGACTTCTATTGCTATGTCGTTGTTTATTTCCTTTAGCCTTACATTTACATTACCTCCATCTATGCTGTATTTGACCGCATTTGATAATAAGTTATTGATGATTTTCTCCATTTTATCTTCATCGAAGTAAAATTCTATTGAATTTGCTTCACTTCTAAAATGCAGATCAACGTTCTTGTTCTTAGCCAGAATCTGAAAGGAAGCGACTCTTGATTCAATCAATGGAACAATGTCCTTATACTCAATAAGAAGTTCCATCTTATCTTGCTCAAGCTTTCTGAAATCCAGCAATTGATTAATCAAATGATTCAGTGTGTTTACATTTCGACTGATGATCGACAATTCCTTGTTGACCTTATCTAAAGGCATGGTTCGCCAATTAGGTGCTATGCTTTCGAAATAACTCTTGATAATTGTAATCGGGGTTCGCAACTCATGGGACACATTGGTAAAAAAACTTAGTTTATACTGTGTAAGCAGTTCCGTCTTTTCTTTTTCGATATGCTCCATCATCAGGTCTCTTTTGACCTTGTTGCGAATGAAAGAATATCGAGTAAAAAAGAGAGTAGCCATCAATACAATCAACATATAGGCAGCAATCGCTACATTATTCTGATACCAGGCTTTTGCAATTTCAATATTCAATTGCAAGGGTTTTTCCATCCAGACGCCATCACTATTGGTCGCTGTTACTTCAATGATATACTCTCCAGGGTGAAGGTTTGTATATTTGGCAAAACGTGATAGATGACTCGTGCTATTCCACTCCTTTTCAAATCCTACTAAACGGTATTTGTATTCAATTTTTGCAGGTGTATCGTAATTCAGTGATGAAAAATGTACGGTAAAACTTTGCTCAGTATGGTCAAACTGGATTTTGGTAGAGTCGTTCACATACTTCAGGAGTTTAGCACTAGTGAAATAAATATCTTCATTTTTTACAGGACTTACCAAATACAATGCTGTCAGTACCAATTCAGCCTCGGTACTGTCCTTTTCCAAGGACTGTGGGTAGAAAAAATTGACCCCATACTTTCCTCCAAAAAGAATCTCTCCATTTTTTCGCGTTATACATGCTCCTTGGCTAAAATCAGAATCTTGCAACCCATCGTAGGTGCTGAAATTAGTGATTTGATTTGTGTTTTGGTTGTAAGAGCTTAAGCCATTACTAGATGAAAGCCATAATTGCTGTTGACTATCCAAAACAACACCTTTGATGCAGTCACTTACCAGACCATCACTTGTGGTCAAACATGAAAATGTATTTTTATCTACATCGAATTGGTTCAGTCCTCCGCCCAGCGTCCCAATACAAATTTTCTGATTTGAGTCTTGGAGTATAGCGGTGATGTGATTGTAACTAAGACTACCTTTGTCACCAGGCAAATGGGTAAATCTTTGAAAAGTAGGGTTTGACTTATGCTGCTCATTAGAGGGCAGGATGTTAAGACCTCTATTCGTACCAATATAAAGATCTGATTCAGAACTAATAAAAAGTGAATTGATCAGATTAGAGCATAAATTCGATGTATCACTGACCAAAAAATGTTTGACGCCATTGTCAACAAGACTGTAGCGGTACAAGCCTCCTTCTTTTGTTCCAACCCATATATATTTTTCATCAGATACTAGTGCATTGATCGGACGCCTCACTGTGTTAAATAATTCTCTTAATCGACCTTTTTTGATCTGATTACCTTTAAGGTCCAATATCTGTACTTTAGTCGAGTAATCGTTCGCTACAATTATGTATGACTCTCCACTGAGTTTCACTTCGCTCAATGATCTTATGCCGTATGGTTTGCCGAGGTTCAAAACCTCAAAACTGCCTTCGTTCGCCGTATAATCTTTACCTATATGATAAAAGAGTGTGCCTTCCGATGTACCGACCCAAAGCTTTGCCTCAGAGTCTTCTAGGAAGCAATTGACTCGATTTCTAGTGTTCTTGTCATTTTGATGATTCTCGTAGAAAGTATCAAACTTTTTAGGGCGTTCAAATACTTTAGTAACACCCTCATTCGTACCCAACCATAGCATTCCTGTTCTGTCCTCGAAAATTGTATTGATTGAAATGCCTCCCAAGACGTTTTCTGTAGTACTCATTTCATGACTCACGATAGAAGCTATCGAAAGAGAGGTATCGTTTTCAAACGTTAAATATTCAAGCCCCATGTCCGTACCTACCCAAACGTGTTCATCGTCTTCAACGGTTAAGCAATTGATCTGCTTTTTGACAATTGGCTCAAAGAACAATTCCTCATTTGCGTAGTAAAGCGAATCATGAAGGCAATAAATCAAATGGCCCTTGCGAAAAGGAACTATTCTGTAAATGTTCAAACTATCCAAAACATTGGAGATAGAGGCCTTAAGTTGTTCATTTTCAAAATCCCAACATAGTTTTTTGAGTCCCTGTTTAGTTCCTATAAGGTAGGTTTTCTCACCTACTTCCTGATAACAATTTGTATACAAAGAACCTGTTTTTAGAGAGGGAAGTTCATTAACTTTTACATGCTGATATGTATTTTCTTTCTTTTTGAAAAAGAACAGCTCTTCTTTAGTTAGAACCATAGCGAAACCATTCATCATGGCTACTTGATTCACACTCTCCTGATCAAGGGTACTTGACTCAACCCCAAAAACTTGAGGAGAGAGAATTTCATCATTAGCATTTTGAAGGAGGTTCAACCCTCCGTCCGCTGTTCCAATCCAGAAATCTTGATTTTGATCCTGAGTAATTGATTGGATGATATTACTTGTAAGGCTACCAGCATCTTCAACTTTGTGCCTATACTTTTTAAACTCATACCCATCAAAACGGTTTAAACCTTCGTCGGTACCGAACCACATAAAACCCTGATAGTCTTGATATATGCAGTTTACATTGTTGTCAGATAATCCATCTTTTTTTGAAAAGGTTTCAAATTCATAGGATTGTGCCCACAAATTCAGAGACGAAAAGAAAAAGACCACAAAAAAGTATTTTAGGCCTTTATAACGTTCTTTATGTAAAAACATAAATGCACTCATTAACCGCTCTCTGAAATCTATCTAGTTAATTTAAACTCTTCAAAAATTTATTTAACCTCGGAAGATTAAATCTGAAATCAATGCTGTCTAGTTAAGACCCGTCATTGCAATACTATTGGTATGAGAGCAGAAGCTTGCTTGCCCTATTTGTCAGCCATTCCTTGGCCAGCAATCAGGTTACAGAATAATTTGGCCTAGAGAAAATCTCGTCTATGACACCAAACTTATCACGATGTTTTCATGATGAATTGGCTTGTTATTTTCAAGAAGTGAATTCTTTCTCCAAAAATTTAGGTTTCACAATTCGCCTATTATTGGTACAAAATGCCTCTCCTCCTTATGCCAAGGATATTCTTTTCATTGGTCTCATCTCCTTTAATTTTTACGATCGGTCTGTATCCATAAGTAGTTCTTTACATTTAAAAAAGAATAGTTTTACTTCTCCACAAACTCCAACAACATTTTTTTTATACCATAGACGGCAGATTGAATTTCTCCGCCATTTACATTGGCACCCGTGATCCAGTAGTAGATCATACCTGCATCGGAGCAGTCCCACTTGCCTTTCTGAAACTTCACGATGTTGTCTATTTCCGCCATTTTGCCCATGAGCCAAATCCACTGAATTCGATCATCTGGATGGTTTTTTGCCCAATCCCAATGTTCTTCATCTACTTTTAACAGTAAGTTCTGATCAGGGATACGTACTTCCTCTATATCATAGGTCAAAATTTTTTCCCATTCATAAAAATCACCAGTTTGGTCGTTGGCTGGATGGTGAGTAATCACCTTGACAAATTGATGTTTTTCCTGGAGGGAAGCATCCAGGGCAAAACCGATCAGGTCGGGCTCACCTGCCTCTACTATCCAAAGTGGGTCGTCAGCACTAGAAGCATTGATCGCTTGGGCCAAATCCGTGATAGCCTTATCCAACTCCCATTTCACATCAAGGAAATTGATATGCTCAAAACCGCCCCATCTTCGTGCGGTACCAATGCATGTCAATGCCATCATTTCATGTCGCTCTTTCTCAGCTTCCGCCGATATCCGATTGCTTTTGACAATATCACAACTATGTGAGTAATGAACCAACCGATCTGCCAAACCTGCCGATTGCAAAAGCGCAAGAGATACCGCAGTTCCCCCGAGGTCGTCCGGGTCAGGTGAATTTCCATCTGCTACCACTGCTATTCGGCCTGCCGGTGGGTTGATCACCTGCGCCACTGCTACTGGAGCCCATCCCAAATTGATTACTAAAACAGCGAAAAAAAGTCGATTGAATTGCATTACCAAATGGTTTATCTAATTTTAGTTTGGATCAAAAGTGGATGGAAAGTCCTGAATCTTCATGCCCTTGCCTACAGGGGCAAATACATTCCCAGCCCATCTGGCTCTACAAAACTCCTTGCCGTCCGTCCCTACTTGCGCAAACACTGTAATTTTATCTCCTTTTTTTAGCTCTACTGCTTTCCAAAGGGCATTAATATCCTTTCCTTCTTCGAACATGCTATTGGTATCCTTTGGTTGAAAGCTGCCAATTTCCTTACTATTGACCGAGAACCTGAAAGTCGAACGACCATCATTTTCACCTACACCTACAAACACTACGTCATACTTTCCACTTTCAAAAGGAAAAGGCAAACTCGTAACTGCCTCTTTATGCGTAGTTGGGTTTATAGCCAACCAATTTTTTCCATGGCGATAGAAATCCGTACCTACAGAAGGAAATTCCTGTGCCGATATGGATTTATTTTCTGGCCATGCGTCCGCTACTTTCTTAAAGTAGTTCTTCTTCAAAATCGGCTTTTTTACCTCAGGAAATTTTGCAGGAAGTGAGCCAGAAGCAACGACTTTTGGCCCCATACCTTTTGGGGTGTAGGCCACATCATTAGTTAAAATAAATTTATCTAATTCAAAACCGTCTTCTCGCATACTGATCTGAATATCGTGTACACCAGGAGCTGAGATATCCAGGTAGACTGAATCAGGAATACCACAATGTACTTCTTTGGTGCGCTGCTTATTGCTCCAGGTCCATTGATTTTTTCCATCGCACCACTGAATGCGCCTTCCGCTGCTGGGCCACTCTCCATCCGCTCCAATATGCACCCCGTTGTCTTCACTACCTGTACTAAAGGCTTGGGCCCATACATAGTACCTACCTGGCACATCAACTTTCACCTTGTAATGAAGCACAGCTAGCTCTCCAGGTTTATCACTAAAATTCTCCCCTTTTAGGAGTGGATCATCATGTGTTACTCGAGTATCCGGCAAAATCTCAAGGTAGGCATTGTGGCTCGCCCCAAACACATGAGGCGAATCTCCATCCTTGCCAGCCATTGGATTTTCTAGCTTCGAAGAACGATACCACTTCCTTACCTCTGTTTTGGTTTGCTTATAGAAAAATTCCGCCTCAATGGAAATCACCTCATCTTTGCCTTCAAAAACCATATTTTCATCGACAATGGCATTGGTCAAATCAGCATGTTGCGCTTTCGGAAAATTTCCGAAAACCACTACTGCAACAATGGTTATATAAGCTGTTTTTAATTTCATGATTGTACTACTTGAGCCTAAACGAGGCTGACTTAAAATCAGCAGATGAGGTACCAATGCGAAGCTCCCAGTCACCTTTACCAGGGTTCGTTTCCATTTCCAAACCGGTATATTCTAACATGTCTGGCGCGATATCAAAGGTTACTACTTTGCTTTCGCCTGGCTCCAACTCAATTTTTTCAAATCCTTTTAATTCTTGCATAGGACGCACTACTGTACCTATGAGATCCTTCAGATAAAGCTGCACAACTTCCTTTCCTTTCACATTTCCACTGTTGGTGATGGTTACACTTGCTTGGATGCTCCCATTTGTAGTCATGGTAGTATCCGACAAGGTAATGTCAGAATAATCGAAAGTGGTGTAACTCAAACCATATCCGAATGGATAAAGTGGCGTATTTTGAGCAAAGAGATAACCCTTCTTGTAATTGATCTCCTTCATGCTGTAGTGAAATGGAATTTGACCAATGGATCTGGGCACTGTGACTGGAGATTTTCCAGAAGGATTCACTTTTCCAAACAACACTTCTGCGATGGCATAATTGCCCTGCTCACTCAGATCCCAACAATCCAGCATGGCGTCTGCTTCCTCCACAAATACATTGGCGGAGAGCGTACGACGGTGCTTCATGATTATGACCAAAGGCTTACCTAATTTTTTAAGTTCTAATATAAGCTCATCTTGCAAACCTGCTGGATCAATATTATCTCGATCACCAAAGGCATTGTTGAAAAAGCCTTCCTTGGCGGTAAACTCATCGCCTCCCACTACGGCCAAGATCACGTCTGCAGATTTTGCCTTGCTCAAGATTTTTTTGATGCCCGCCTGCTGCTCGGATTTGGGCGTCAGTATGGGTATGCCACCAAGTCCGTTGGTCAAATCAAACCCCTTTTCAGATACGATTTGAACATTAGCACCAAAAGCATCTGCAAAATCCTCGTGATCATGCTCCCCCAAGACTGGCCCTACCAAGGCTACCTTCATTTTCTTATCTGTATTGAATGGCAATACACCTTCGTTTTTGACCAAAATGATAGATTCTCTATCCGTTGCTCTAGCCAACTCTAAGTGATCTTCTGAGCGTACCGTTCCGTTTACTTTTTCAACATCAATGTAAGGGTTGTCAAATAGTCCTAAAATAAACTTAGTGCGCAGCACTCTTCCTGCAGATCGATCAATGTATTTCATCAACGCAGGATCCTTCTCGGCCATCTCTGGCAACAAAGCGTAGGCATCTTCAGCGTATAAATCCACATCTACTCCTGCCTTCAGGCCTTGCAACACGGCATCCTCTGGTGTTTCTGCCACCTTCATGAAATAGTGTAAACGCCCCACATCATTGGCATCCGAGACCACATAGCCTTCAAAGCCCCACTGATCACGTAGTACCTCCGTCAGCAGCCATGGATTGGCATGACTGGCCACTCCATTGATATCTCCATGAGAAGCCATAATACCCAAAGAATTAGCCTCTTCTACCGCTGCCTTGAATGGGGGGAAAATTTCGTCGATCAATGTACGAGGAGATATTTCGATGGAGGCAAAATTGGTACCTCCAGCCAGCTGTGCATAGCCAGCAAAGTGCTTGGTAACCGCACCAATATGAGTCGAGCTTAATCCATCATAATCTCCTTGCATACCAGTCACAGCGCTGATGATCATCTGAGTGGTCAGATAGGTGTCTTCGCTAAAAGCCTCACTCATACGACCAAAACGAGGATCACGAACTATATCCGCTTCAGGCGAATGGGTAAGATGAAGCCCTCTTAGTCTGGCCTCTCTGCCCACTGCATCATAAACTTCTTTCACCAATTCAGTATTGAAGGTAGCAGCCATGTTGATCGGCCGACCAAAACTCGTACACCCTTCTGCATCCACTCCATTATAGGACTCTGTAACGAAGAACCCTGGAATACCCAAACGGCTGTTTTCGATAATGTACTTCTGCAGTTTATTATTTAGGATGGCCGCTCTTTTGGGGCTTAGGTGCTCTCCTGGGTTTTTAATACCTCCTATGCTAAGCTTAAGCTTTTCTTTGACCTTGTCCTTTAATACCAAATTGTCATTTTCATCTAGCTCGACCCCAATCTGGGCATGAAACATCCTCATCTGAGCTACCTTTTCTTCCAGGGTCATCTGAGCTAGAAGCTCCTGTACCTTTGCATCAATTTCAGAGGTTTGTTTTTGGGAGGGATCATCAGTTATTGAAGGGTTGCTACAGCCTGCCAATACCACTACCAGCAGCACCATCAATCTTGACACATTCATTTTCACTGCTCCAATATTTGATTTGTTCCTAATCATTCTTACTATTTGCTAATTCTTCAAATTCTCCAACTTTACTTCCCCACCAGTTATCATTTGGTTTCCAGTCGGGGCTCAACATTTTCTTTCTTTCTTGTTCCAACCTGTCTTTCCTTTTTATATGGTTCTGCAATACCTCAGCAGTTTTGACAGGGTCTCTTTCTTGATCGACGGTGGGGTAGTTCGCCTGGTTTGATTGCAGCCAAGAGAGAAGCTGTGCACGCATTTGGCTCACTCTTTCAAATTCTGAATTGGCTAAGTCTTTTTGCTCTCCTGGATCAGAAGACAGATGGTAAAGCTCGTCTCGATCATCCTCCCAATAATGAATCAGCTTCCAATCTCCTAACCTGATAATGGCGTGCGGTTCACCCCCCTGATTGCCGTAGTGCGGATAGTGCCAATATAAAGGTCGTACTTGCATTTCCTCTCCTTTCAAGGCAGCAAGCAGACTCTGTCCGTCGGTATGTTGATCTGGTCTGAGTGGAATATTTGCCAGGTCAAGAATGGTTGGGTACAAATCGGCTCCTGTTGCTGGCGACATGTCCATAGCTCTATTTTCCATCCAGGGCACATGAATGAAAAGTGGCACTTTCAGCCCTCCCTCCCATTGGTATCCCTTGCCTCCTCTCAGAGGCAAGTTGGATGTTGAAAAATTATCTCCAGAGGCCACCCCTCCATTGTCCGAGGTAAAAATCACGACAGTATTTTCATCCAAGCCTAATCGCTCCAAAGTAGACAAAACAGAACCAATAGCATCATCCACATGCTCGATCAGTCCGGCATAGACCGGATTATCTTGTTGCACCCGGATCGGCAATACTCTCTCCATTTCAAATCCATTTTCGGCAAGTCCCATCTCCTCAGCTTTGTCACGATACTTATTCCATTTTTCTTCGGTGGTTTGTATCGGTGCATGAACGGCATAAAAGGATAGATATGCCAGAAAACTATTGTCTTTGTGATCCTCTATGAATTTTGAAGTCTCATTGGCCAACCGCATTGATAGACTCATTCCCTTTTCATCCGGTCTCTCTTCCAGCTCAGGATTATTAAAAGGAGCAAAAAACCCACCATGAGGAGACCCCTTGTGGGTACCACCGATGTTGATATCAAATCCATGATCTGTGGGTGAGGACTGATCTTTATGACTACCAACGTGCCACTTGCCTGCAAATAAGGTTTTGTACCCGTTGTCTTTGAGCGCTTCTGGTAGCGTTACATAATTTTGATCTAGTCGATGCTCATACTCCGCTGGCAACAGTACGGTATGACGATTTTTCTTGCGCCAATCGGTACCAGATGGAGAACCAATCCAATCTGTGATGCCATGGGTAGCGGTAAATTTACCTGTAAGCAAACTGGCTCTGGATGGACTACAAACTGCACAAGTAGCATAACCATTTTCAAATTGGGTACTGACAGAAGCCAGGTGGTCTATATTGGGAGTTTCGTAAAATTGACTGCCCGTGACTCCCAAGTCGTGTTTTCCTAAATCATCCACCACAATCACCAGAAAATTGGGTTTCACGGAACTTTGCTCAGCACAGCTTACTAACACAAAGCACCAAACCATAACAACCCATCTAAATCTCCTAATTTCGCTCATTTCTTATTTAGTCAAGTATAACAAAGCATCAAGCTCGAATGGGCTATCCAAGTTGATCTTCTCATTTTCTGTTTGTCCATCAATGGTGATTTGCTCGCCAGTTTTGGGATTGAGCCAAGAGGCATTGTAACCGATATCTGGCAATTCCATTTCAATTTTCCCAGGCTCCTTGATGAAGACCAGATAGGTATCTCCATTTTTAGCATACACATAGTCTGTGGTATCAGCCGTCATTTCATTCATATTGACCATCTCGGTCAATGGCAATTCATTTTGAGTAAAAAAGTCGAGCGCCACTTTGCATTGATCCCAAAATGCATCTCTACTTCTCCAAGATTCACAAGTCAGATCAGAATGATCATGTTGATACCCGAAATACCATTCTAGTCCGGCTCCTCCTGCCATCAGCGTACCCCATAGCGCATTTATTCGTGCATTGTTATGATCAATGTTGTCTTTATCCGGTACCAGCGCGTGTCGTGCATCTCCAGGTTCATCTACTGCTACTACCAGCTTGCGACCACTGGCCGCCGAGGCTTTCACCCACTTGCTGGTGACGCTATGCACACGATGAAAGTCCGGTTTGTTGGTCTGTATTGAAAACCCTTTAACATCGGTTGCTTCATCCACCAAAGGTTGATAGTACTTTTCGTGCTCGTTGGGGAAGGTATGAACTACTGCAATGCTCTGATATGGATCATTTTGAGCAAAATAAGTCGCTTGCTCTTTCACCTGTGCCACGGTTTTGGTCTCCTCCTCGCCTATATTCCAATTGAGAGCGAGATGATGGGCATATCTGGCAATCAGCTGGCGATAATAAAGCTTTCTGGTGCGTCCGAGATCTCCGCCATCCATTTTTTGATCATTTTCATTTTCCTGTGTTTTGAAATGAAGGTACATGCCTTTCATTTCGCCATAAGAGAATATCTGCTCCCACTGATCCATTTTGGACACATCAAAGCGATCTTGGAGGACATTCGTTTCCCATGATTTAGGATTCTTCTTTACATTGGCAAACTCTTCGTATTCATCTAGGCCCACCTTGAGCAAATGAGGAAAAACATTACGATCATCCCCATCTATGTTGAATGTTAGAAATGAAAAAACATTCATCCCTTTTTCGTGAAGATAATTGATGCCTCCTAGGAGATTCTTGCCTTTTTCTTTGTTTGGCCCCCATAAAAACGAATCAGCGTCTGAATTATAGTCTTGTGCATGATCCGTCCATTTTTTTAGTCGGTCTCCTACATTTGGCGTGTCATCAATCTCGTCGTATGCCAACATGTTTTCTGGAGCGTCAGCCCCCATTTTCACGAAGTAGTCACCTGATTCGGCAAATTGCAAATAATGCTCGCCTACGTACGTCAATCGACCTTTTGCACGAAGGTCTGGAGCCGATTTATCAGATTTACCCACCAACAAAACTCCCGTTTGGCCATCCATGTAACCAGCGCCTTCGCCTTCCTCATCGCTAATGGCAATGTCTTTACCTTTTCTGAACGAAACCTCGTACTTCCATTCGCCGGTAGCATTAGGGCTAAAGTGCACGCGCCACTTGTTGCCTGACTTGGCAGAAGTGTAAGCAGCCTGCCCGTCTGCGGCAAAATATCCTGGTACTATCAAACTTTTATCTCCAAGTGAAAAAGTAACGTCAAGACGATAATCCGCAAAGGGGTTGATGTCAGCCATCTCGTCACTTTCTGGGCCGTCGAAAGTCAAAGTGATTTTGTGCCACTTCTTTGGCTCTCCTGATATCTGAGGTTCGGTGACACAGGAAAAACAAATCCCGCAAACAGCGGCCAGAAGGATTGCTTTATTTAATAGCATTTTTTTCATATTGTATAAGTTTAGGAGGATATCATTTCCTTAATCGATAAATAGTTCGTCAATATAGGGTCCACTTTTCCCCATGGTTTTTAATTCTATATAATTGGCTCCCTTCTGTAACTCGACAGTAGTTCCTTCGAACTTCCATCTTGACCCTAGATCTCCCACATCGCCGAATTGAAATACTGCAACCTGCTCATCATTTACGACCAATTCCATTGGCCTTTCTCCATTTTTACTCAGGTGAGAATAGCGAATACGAATATTTAATTTTCGAGTGTCGCCATCATTTTCCTGATACCACTTGATCGCTCCCTCCTGATCATCGAACGTCACATAACCGCTGTGTTTATACCTTCTTCCTTCACTGCTTGCCCTAGCGCTACCCGTCAACTCTGCGGTCTCAGCCCCAATATTGACTCCTCTTCCTTCCCAGATATCATCACTGGTTTCGTCTCCCCAGAAAAGTCCTTCTCCTTCACCAAAGGTTTCTTCCATTGTGATTAATACTTCCTTATTTTCATTCATCACAATAGCCTTTACCGTAGTTCCATGTTGTACTTCAAAAGGCGAATTGTATATCAATCCTTCTGAAGTAGGGTCGGCTCCATTTGTAGTAAACTTGATAATATAGTCTGAGGCGGGCTGCGTTCCGAACAACGCTTTGTCCTCAGCCACGATGGTTATTTTATTAGAGAGAAAGAGTGATTTATCCCCAACGATCGAAGAGATCAAGACACTTCCATTTTTAGCTCCTTCCTTCATTTCTAAAAAAGCCCTGGTTTTTCCCATAAACATTGCTCGATAGTTCGAATTGGCTCGACTAGTTTGGTCTACTGGGTCACCATTTTCTAGTGATATTTTTCTAACATCTCCATTTAGGGTAAAGTACACGGCATTGGAAGCGTATGGATAAAAATTGCCTCGGTTGTCTTGTGCTTCTGAGCTTAGAATTATACAACTCTGAAATTGATCTTCAGCCGGAATAGTAGTAACTGTATTCACAAGTGTGACTGGGCCGCCAGCCGTTTGATGAAAGGTTCTGGCGACTTCTTTGCCACCGATATATGCCACAGCCTCAATGATACCCTCCTCATATGGCACCATCCATTCACATTGCATCTCATCCCACTTCGTACCTGGTATGTCTTTGCCCATTGACTTACCATTTAAGAACAACTCTACTTCATCTGCATTAGAGTATGCCCATACTGGGATTTCAGTTCCTTTTTCCATTCGAGGATGTGTCCAATGTGGTAAAAGATGTACCATAGGCTCATCAGTCCATTGGCTTTGATAGAAATAAAACAGATCCTTTTCAAATCCGGCAACATCTATCGGACCTCCCATAAACAAGTTGAAAGGCCAACCTCCGTGCGGCAATCCTGACTCACCATAGTAATCAAACCCTGTCCAACGAAAGTTTCCACTGTGCCAGGCTAGGTCTCTCACCACCTCCCAATTTTTTCTAGCGCTTATTCTAACCGTTGCATTGTCGTAGGATGAATTCAAGCTCTGTTTTCTATTTCTCCAATTCTTTGGATCGGTCCACTCATAAAAGAAGATTTCTTTATCCGTAAGATTCGGTAGAGGATAAGTGCCATTGAGTTCGTTGTCTCTCCACCAGGTTTGCGTACGATAGTAGCCTCTTGTCTGCCAGGTATGTGGCGCCTCAGTTGACACAAATGGCTTGTCGAATGTTCGATTTTCGAGGAACGTTTTGCTTTCTGATCCACCATTGATTCCGATTACTTGCATATCGTCTGGATTGCTGGCACCAGAAGTAAATAATCGGGTAGAATCAAGGCCAGTTCCAAACTCCACCATGTCCTTGGCAATCTCTCCATGAGTTTCATTACCCAGACTCCAAATGATGATACTCGGATGATTACGATCTCGTTCTATCCATTCGGTCATGTCTCGCTCCCACCACTCATCGAAGGCCTGCGCACCATAATCGTGTGGTGCTTTTCTAGACCAACCGTCAAACAGTTCATCCATCACGAGCAGCCCCATTTCATCGCATAGATCATAAAACATTGGAGGAAAGGGATTGTGAGATGGACGTATGGCATTGTTTCCCATGTCTTTGATCAGCTGTAGCTTCCAGCGCAACAATGGTTTGGTCCAGGCTCCTGCTACAGGTCCTCCTTCCCAGTGCTCACAGACACCTTTGATCTTTATATTTTCACCATTCAACCAAAACCCTGTTTCAGTTTTCCACTCTGCTGTTCGGAAACCAAACTTGGTTTCGACACGATCCACAACTTTCTTTCCTTGAATTACTTCTGCGACTAGGGTATAAAGGGTAGGCTCGTCAATGCTCCATAATTTTGGATTGGGAACTTCCAAAACACCCTTTACAGCCTCGGAAGCGGCCAACTTATTGGTCGTCTCTTTCAGCACCTCCCCTTGGGCAGACAGCACCTGATATTTCACCTTCAATTTTGACTTATCATCTGCCGATACACGTACATCCGCTACAACTTTAGCCGATTGTGAGTTAATAATTGGCGTGGTGACGAAAACCCCATTCGGCTCGATGTGAACAGGATTTACCTCAATGAGATTAACCGAAGCATAAATCCCGCATGGGTGATACCATCTGGCCGAAGGCTCTAGGGAATTATCAACTCTCACTGCGATAGTATTGTCTCCTTCAACAAGGTATTCTGAAATATCATATCTAAAGCTGATGTATCCGTATGGTCGCTTGCCAAGGTGATTCCCATTGACCCAAACCTCACTATTCATGTAGACCCCTTCAAACTCTAGGTAAACCACATGATCCAAGCTCTCTTTCGATACTTCTATGGTTTTGCGATACCAGGCTATTCCTCCATCGTGGTAGCCACCTCCTTGACTTTGAGCTCCATTCTCGCTTACACCATTTTCAAAAGCCCAATCGTGCGGTACTTGTTTAATTTGCCAATCCCGATCATTGAAGCCCTTTTCAGCATATTGAGGATTATCCGAAAGACTAAACTTCCAATCGCTGTTTAAGCTTACCTGAGTCCGTTGTGCAACTCCACTTTCGGTGCGCAGCAATAGGAATAAAAAAAATAGAAATATCGGTAGTTTATTCAAGTTCATCGTTCTTTTAATGAAGATCTATTTTGTCGTATTCTTCATTTTTGATGTTATCAAATCATTTAAATATCAAATTCAGGCCTCCAGTCGACAACTTTTCCATTTCTAATAGCATCATTAGCCATATGGACTGAAATAGCACTTTGGTAGGCATCCTTTAATCCAAGTAATAGTTTTTCTTTCCCCCTAATAGCTGCCGCAAAATTTTTGTAGAGCTTCCAGGTCATATTGAAATTATCATTTTTGCTCGGATATACTACTCCATCATCCCCTATAGGTTCTACCTTCCTTTTGTTGGTATCACCGATGATTTTAATAGAGGCGCCGGAAACTCCATCGACGGTACTCGACCATTCTTCTTCTATTCTATCTCCTTCCGGAAATATCTCTGCTGTGTTCATTCCATGACTTACCACTGTGGCCTTGTCACCGTAAAATTTCATCTGGTACCCTTCATACTTATTGGTCGTTCCGGAATGAAACCCCACCTTCACACCTTCAGGATAATCAAACAATGCATGTACATTATCAAATGTAGTACGCCCGTCTTTCCAATAATCAATCCCTCCGGTTCCTACTACTCTAATCGGATGAGCACCAAGTAGGCTGTCTACCATATTGAGTTGATGAGAGCCAAGTTCTGCCATCAGTCCGCCTGAATACTCCCGATACATGCGCCAATTGATCTGCCTCTCCAATTCAGAACTAGGCACCTTTCTCCTCCAGTCTCCATGCCGATCCCAGGATGCCTCTACCTTGGTGATTTTCCCCAGATACCCTTTATCCACCAGATTTTTGATCGCCTCAAATACCGGATTGAGCTGATACTGGTAGGACACCTGAAAAACCTTATCGTATTGGTCTCCTCGGATTTTGATTTCTCGACACTGCTCTATGGAATATGCCAATGCCTTCTCGCATAGAATATGGAGGTTGGCATCAAGGGCAGACATTACCATGCGATAATGTTCATGTAGCGGCGAAGCAATAATCACAGCATCCAAGCCATCATGTGCCAACAATTTTTGGTAATCAGTGTAATTGACCACCTTATGTTTGATAAGATCGCTCGCCTCTTTGAGTCTAAAATCAAGAGTATCACAAATGGCAACCACCTTCATTTCTGGAACATAGTTAAGTACCTGAATGATGTTTTTGCCCCGAATCCCTGTTCCGATCACACCCACTTTTAGTCTTTCGCTGTCTGCTACTTCTTCCAGGGTAAATTCCTTTTTAGAACTACAGGCGTGTATGCCTATGCTTACAGCTGCAGCAGAAGTTGCCGTTAACCTTAAAAATTTTCTTCTTGAAGACTTCATGTTCTAAAACGATTAAATGGCCGGCTTCCAACCTTCTGCATACTCACGACCCCACAATTTCATTGCATCATTATCCAGCATCTTACCCGTTTCAGGATCTACTTTAAATCCTTTCTTGATTCGGTAAGCCACATTGCCATAATGCACCATGGCCATAGAAATGCTCGCATCATCAATCGGGGCTTGGAGCTTCTCTTTTCCTCTGATGGCATTGAAAAAGTTCATGACATGCGCAGTAGAAGTATCACCTCCCCCTCCAAGGGCCATCCCCTCCTCATTTGATTTGGAAGCCGACTCTTTGATCACTTTTCCACTCCGGTCATGTAAAATATATTTTCCTCTATCGACAAAGACACTTCCTTCGCTTCCGTAGATGATCGTTCCTCTACCTGCACCATATGGCTTGTAGCCATTTCTACTTTTTCCATCCCATTTGATCACCTTGTCGCCAGGGAAACGGTAGGTTGCCTCCATCGTATCATACATCTCCCAGCCATCATCGACAAATGCAGTTTTTGCAGCATCTACCTGTACCTCTTCTGGCAAGTCCACTCCCAGTGCCCAGCGAGCAATGTCTAGTTCGTGGGTACCATTGTTGCCCAATTCGGCAGTCCCATAGTTCCACCCATACCAGTGCCAATTGTAATTCCAGGTTTCGGATGTATAATCTCTTCTTACGGCCGGTCCCTGAAACAATTCCCAATTTAATCCCTCTGGAACCGGAGCAGCCATCTGGTGAGGTACCGCACCTCTTTTGTTGTTAAAAAATGCAATCGCCTTATACGGATTACCTATTGCACCATTCTGGATGTCCTTGATGATTTCAATGGAAATCGGAGATGAACGCTGCTGATTTCCCATCTGAACAACCTTATCATATTTTTTCTGTGCGGCTACAATCAATTCGTTTTCTTCCATGTTGTGGCTACATGGTTTTTCTACGTAGACGTGCTTGCCTTCCTTTAAGGCCATGACGGTACCCGGTGTATGCCAGTGATCTGGGGTAGCATTGATCAATGCATCTACTTTTTTGTTGGCAAGTACTTTACGAATATCTACAGCCAACTTAGGCTTGTAATCAAGATTCTCTGCTACTTTCCCTGCCGCCCTACTGCATTGATGTTCCATTACATCACATAGGTAGATGAGATCAAGGTTATTTTTCTTATCATAAAAGGCTGGATAGAATGCTTGCACTCTACGACCCAAGCCTGCTATAGCAACGCCAATACGATCGTTGGATCCCAAAATTCTTCTATAACTTTTGGCTGACAAGCCAGAAGCACTCAGCATTAGGCCTGTAGAGCCTAGTGCTGCTTTCTTTATAAATTCTCTTCTTCGTATATCATCCATCTTACAGCTCTTTTATTTTAATATTTCGATAGAACACCTGGTCTCCATGATCCTGTAGTAGGATATTGCCTCGTTCTGCCTCTCCGAAGTTTGGCCAGTCTTTGTACTTACTAGCGGCCACTTGATCTCTCCACTGCTCTCCACTGCGATTATATTCTACCACCAATACACCATTGAGCCAATGTTGAACCTCTGCACCGTTAACTACAATTCTTGCGCGGTTCCATGCGTAGGGATAAGCCATCTTCTTCGCATAGGGCAGATCAGAATTGTACTTCTTGGCTTCTGCAGGAATCAAATCATAGAGTGAGGCCAATGTCCGATTCCCTTCTTTACCCATTTTAGCATCTGGGTGTATCTTGTCGTCTAAGATTTGAAACTCACAGCCAATCGAAGATCCCTTGCCTTGATTCAATTCTGTATCAACAAAGTACTTGATGCCGCTGTTGGCTCCTTCAGTAAATCTAAAGTCCACTTCCAATTCAAAATTGGAGTATTCCTTGATGGTAACTATATCCCCTCCATTTTCAGATTCTTCCCCTCCGGCATCAGCTACGATTAGCATTCCATCTTCAATAGACCAGCCTTCTTCAGGAAACTTATCCAATTTGGCGCCTCGCCATCCGTCGGTAGTATTTCCATCCCAAAGCAATTCCCAACCTTCCGCTTTTTCTCTTGGCGTTAGCTGATTGGTCAAGAAGCTTTTTTGGACGATAGTATTTTCTATCGACATTCTATTTTGCTCAAGATTAGCTGTGCAAATCTTGATATTTCTAAACCTAACCTGCCGGCCCTCTATCTCTTTTTTCTTTCCTATAGAATGCACCTGCAAACCGATAAACCCTGAGTCGTCCATGTCATCAACTAGATCAGCGGTTTGCACACCATTTACCCAAATTCTCAGGTTATTTCCTATTGCTTCAATTCTAAATTGATTCCATTCATTGAGTTTAAAAGCTGTTTTTACTTCAGGGTTTCGCTCTAGAGTGTACAACCATTTCCTCCTGGCTTCATCGAAGATACCGCCTGTCCATTTTCGTTTAGACGGATCCATCTCCATTTGATACCCATGTACTCTTCCTTCCATATATTCTGGCGTACTTTGGGCTCTGAACATCACACCGGAATTAGTACCTTCTCCCATGTACCCTTCAAATGTTAATATAAAATCGGAATATGACTCCTTTGTACAAAGGAAGGTATTGGGTGTATTTCCCACATACGTACCTACTATTTCACCATTTTGAACTGTAAAAGGTGCTGTTCCATTTTTCACCTCCCAGCCATCCAGGTCTTTGCCATTAAAAAGATCTTTAAAATCACTTTTTTCTGATGCACAGGAAATTAGAAATAATGAAATTATGAGAAAATTAAGAATTGTACTTTTCATTTTTTTTCAGCGTGTTGATTCTTATCCGATCTATTTATCTCCTACTAGCTTATAAACTTCATATCCAGCGCTCAAAAATGCTCCTGCACCATAAAGTTGAGTTTTGTCTGGAAATGCCTGACCAGGCGCTGCACCGATAGGCTGCACATATCCTAGCATACCCTCCTCAGTGATATAGCTCGCCATTGCATTCCAAGCTTTAATTACTGCCTTTTCATACTTCTTGCCTTTTAAGATGCCATTATTGACACCCCACGCCAACCCATAGGTAAAAAAGGAAGAACCACTCGTTTCTGGTGTGGGGTAAAATTCTGCCCCTAGCAGGCTCATTGCCCAGTGACCTTTTTCTGTTTGAAGTTCAAGTAGTCTGGCAGCCATTTTCTTATAAATAGCCAAGAAATAGGCATATTCTTCTGATTTCGGATCTAGGTCACTCAGAATTTGTGCTAAGCCAGCAAATACCCATCCATTGCCTCTACCCCAAAAAATCTTAGTCCCATTATCCTCTTTGTCCATATAGCTCTGGTCGCGATAGTAGAGTGACTCATCTTCGTCAAAAAGAAAATCTGTAGTTGCCTTAAATTCTTTCATCAAGAAATCCAAGTAGCGCTGATCTCCTGTTTCATTATAAACTTTCACCCATACCGGAGGAGACATAAACAGGGCATCACACCAGCTCCACCGATCATGATGGTAAGGCGAAGGCCAATCTAGGCTCGTAGTAGCAGGATGATAGGTCATGTACTTGAACTGCTCTATGGTAGGTTCGATCATACTTTTATCACCGTACTTTTCGTATAGTGCAAAATACATCCGACCTACCGCATGGTCATCAGCATGGTATTTTCGCTTATGAAGCATCCATTCATGTTCGGTGCCTATATTTTTCAGCCAATTGTAGTAATCATCCGTGCCGGCGATTTCGGCATACTTTGCCAAACCCACATAAAACGCCCCGTTGACCCAATGCAACGGATGATGCGCCCCTCGGCCAGTATAATCATCTCTGAAGTGAAGTATTTGCCAATCTGCAACACGCTTCATCGCATCTAAAACTTCATCCTTTTGAGGAGACTGAGCATTGACCGATTTCATGGCTCCAATCAATAGAACAGTGAGTAAAATTTTCTTCATCATTATATTTGATATGTAAATATTTAAATATTAAATCAATCCTCGGGCTGGCAAGCCCATGGATCGAAGTTTTCCCTTGTTGTGGTTTAGAAGATATTCTTGAATTGACTAGCTCTGACAACCGGTTGCTTTATTACTGCTAGACTAAAACAGAAGAAGTCTTGGTTGCCTTAAGTTTTATTAGCCAGAAAGGCTAAATTAGGATTCATATAATCTTTCATAACCGATTCAAAAATAGACCTACAGTCTGATTCTGACTGGTAAATTAATCCAGATTAATAGTAATTTAGAGTATTACCCTCCTCCCTACTTACCATTTTAAATATAGTAGGCCTTAAATCTAGTTCGTGCATTTTCAGAACCTAACTATGCACATTCAACATTCTCGTCCACTAATAAATGATCAGTCATATTATCAGTATGGTTCAGCTTGAATCTGTTGACTTCTTCTACCAAATTCTGAGTGATTTGCAAAACCTCTTGACTTTTGTTGGTGTATTCATTCATCCCTGTAGCCAGTTCGGATGAGGAAGTAGCTGCCTCCTCAGTACCTGCAGCGGTTTGTTCGGCAATTACTACAATATCCCCCATTAGCTTAACTACATGAGATATATCGTCTCTTTGATTTGATGTGGCTCCAACGATATCTGATGACTGTTTGAAAGTATCTTCGAAACTCTGCAGAATCGTTTCAAATAATTGCAAGGAATCCTTTGTAGCCTCTCCACCTTCTTGAATTGTTGAAGTCAACTGACTCACGAGACCAGCAGTTGCATAAGTCTCAGAGCGTACCCCTTCAACCAGAGATTCAATATCAGCTACTGATTTTTTCGATCCTTCGGCCAATTTTCTAATCTCGTCAGCAACTACGGCAAACCCCCTACCTGCATCTCCAGCCTGAGCTGCTTCTATTGCCGCATTCAAGGCTAACAAGTTCGTTTGAGCAGCTATATCCTTTATGATTTTAAGAATTCCAAAAATCTCCTGAGATCGTTTAGATAAAGATTCAATTGATCCATTTGTCTGATCTGAATAAGTTACAATTTCTTCCATTTTGTTACGTAGCACATTAAATTGAGACAAGCTAGATTGACATTTACTAACGCCTTGGGTGGCAGTCTCTTTAATATCCTTTGCCTGAACATTGATCGTTTCGGAAGAACTACTAATTCCTTCCAATAGATTGGATGAGTCTTCAACTTTCAGTACTTGTTTTTGGGCTCCTTCACTCATTTGAGATACAGTTGTGGCAATTTCGGAAGTACTAGTATTGATCTCCTTTGAGTTACTTAGCATGTAATCCGAAGATTCTCCAATGATTGTCACCTTGCCTCTTATTTGGCTGAGCAATTGGCTCAAATTATTTAAAGCAGCATTTAGATTTTGTGATAGTCGGTAGATGTCTCCTTTTGCTTCATGTTCATATCTTTGGGTCAGATCACCTTGAGCCATGTGGTCTACTATTCTATTAATTTCATTGAATGGTCTGAGAACCGACTCGAATAAGTGATTCATGGCATTGGCCAAATCAAGCCATTTTCCCGACTTTCCTTCCAAGTTTAATTTTGCATTAAAATTGCCAGAGTTAACAGCATGATTGACCATCTGTCCAATCTCGTCAACCACAAGCGTAAGACTTGAATTTTGTTCTTCGAGTTCTTTCTTTTGCAATTCCATCCTATCTGTAGCTTCCTTTACTTTATTACTAAGGAGTAATTTCTGCGCTTTAACCCGATTTGCTTTTTGGCGAATGAACACGAAGCCTACGCTAAAAATCAATAACACTACAACTCCTCTAAACCACCATGTATGCCACCAAGCTGGCAGGATAGTGACTTTGATTTGGCTACCTTCTTCGTTCCATAGTCCGTCATTATTTGATCCTTTTACTCTAAAAATATATTCACCGGCTGGCAAGTTGGTATAGTGCGCTTCTCTTGAAGACCCGACGTAGTTCCATTCATCATCGAAACCTTGCATGATATAAGCATGTTGATTGTGCTCTGCTCCATAATAGCTTATCGCATTAAAACGAAAAGCGATGACAGACTGATTATGGTTGAGAGTAATGGAATTGGTAGCCGACATCTGTTGACCCAAAATTCCTGATCCGTCTTCTACGGTTACGGACTCATTGAACAATTTGAGGCCTGTGATAACTACGTCAGGAATCACTTGATTTCTAGGCATGTATTCTGGGTCAAAAACATTGAATCCATTGACTCCCCCCAAATACAGCTTTCCAGAATTGCTGAGAAGATGTGCGTTTTCAAAAAATTCGTTATTTTGTAAGCCATCTCCAGAATCAAAATTCTCTATTACCTGAAGTTGATTATTCTCTTTATCATACTTGGCCTTTGACAGACCAGCATTGGAAGTAATCCACAATATACCAGATGGAGCCATGACAATGTTGGTGATGTTGTTATCAGGCAGTCCAGACAGTCTACCAAATCGAGTAAAAGTAGTATCATCAGGATTCATTCGGTTCAAACCATCTCTTGTACCAATCCAAAAATCCCCCATTGCATCTTCTAACATGGTGGTAATGTATGAATTGCTAAGCGTCAAATTATCCTTTCTATCATGATAGTATGTTACAAACTCTCCTTTACTCGGGTTAAACTTATTGAGGCCATTGGCAGTACCTACCCAGATACTACCATCTTTACGTTTCATTATACAGCTAGCGAATCGGTGACTGATTCCACCTTGTCCTGCTTTATAAGATTTGAATTTGCTACTATCTGCTTTATCAATGACCCTCACTCCATTACTCGTCCCGACCCACAATGTAGATTGATCGACTTCCAATATATCATTGACAATTCCTATTTCGGGTCGATGAACTTTAAATTTTCTAGAATCAGCATCATATACCAATAATTCCCTAAAAGTCCCTACCCATAATGTTTCATCAGAATCTGTGTATAGAGCCTTCATATGACTCCTGACTATAGATGAGGGATCGTTTTCGTCATGTTGAAAATTTTGAAAACGACCTGTTGAGACATCAAAAAGATTAAGTCCGTCTACAGTTCCAACCCATATCCCTTCCTTGGTTTCAGCAAATGAATTGACACGATTGTCCGTCAACGAATGATCTAACCCATCGATTTGTCGGTAAGATTTGAATTTCATATCCCCACTGTAATAGTAATTGACACCAGAACTATAAGTACCTATCCAGGCATCTCCATTTCTGTCGTGATAAACCGAAAAAGTAGAATTGACACTCAAGGTAGTTTTGTCATTTTCTACGTTTTCAAAATGTGTATACTTGGGATTAGTTTTTAATTGCTCTTCTCGATCTATGACATAGACACCATCTCTGGAGGCTACCCACAAATCACCCTCTGAGTCAAAAGATAAATCTCTAATCTGTGTGCTCATGGACTGCATCACAGTCAATTTACCTGTATTGCTACCAGAAAGAGCTACTCGAACCAAACCAACCCTAGAGAATCCTATCCACAAGTGAGATTGACCATCATAAGCCATGGAAGCCAACAACCCCGGTGAAGATTTCTCATTCCAGACTTCTTCCTTAGAAACTATGGCCATGGATTTGGTATCTATTGATAATACTTCTCTGCCAGATGTGATGAAGATTTGATTTTCTCTGCCCTGGCAAATTACTCTAGAGTTTCTTATCCCATTTCTAAATTCTTCGAAGACAGGAACTGAAAAGGTATCAAGTTTTGGATCATAAATTATAAGCGACTGATCGGTCACAACCCAAATTCGACCATCCGAATCTTCGTACAAATCAAGAATCACATTGCTGTTTAGAGCCGAGCTATCCGATTGATTTTCATAGTATTGATCAAACCTGCCTTTCTGATAATCAAAGCGACTCAAACCGTCATTGCTTGTCCCGATCCAAATATTACCACTCCTATCTTCCAGTAGGCAAGATATGCCATTTCCGCTAAGCGAATAAGGGTCAGAATCGTCATGAACATATCGTTTGAATTCATGACCATCGTAGCGGTTGAGCCCACCGGTTCTGGTACCAAACCACATGAAACCGTGGCTATCCTGCAAGGAGCAAATAACTGAGCTCTGTGACAGACCATGTTCAGTACCCAGTCTTTGAAACACATCATGCTCTGGGCTAGCCTCAGCATTGTCTAAGAATAGTATTTGTATGAGGACTAGATATACTAATCCCTCGCATAATTTTATCGTAATCATACTGGGTTTTTGGAATAAAATGATAAAAACTAGATGAAATTAATCGAAATGATAATTGATCATGATGCTGTTTCTACAGTCATACCAAGGCGCAGGACCCAATACAATTTCTACCGTCTTCATCATCTTTTTCATAATCATAGTTGATTCATTAATAGTAATCGGCTGGTTACGAACATGGACGGGTGGTTTTTTCAGAAATCACTACTATTTAGCGCTTCATTAAAAAAGGATTAGTAAATCACAAAACTTTCTAACAATCAAATATTTAATATTCACACACAAAAAAAGTCCAAACAAAGGGTGAAATAACCCAAATTAGTTTTCAAGGAGATTGATGCATAACTCGCCAAATGCAAAAAAAAGGGTCAAAACCAAAAATCATGACCCAATAAAAACACAAACTATTAACCAACTAATCTTTTTCCTTAATATAACTGACCTCATATATCCCGGACCCTAACTTCACATCACTAGATATTTTCTCATCGTTGGCCTCTATTTGACCATCAATTTTTAGAGTAGCTCTTTCACTTTGGCTCAAAATCAACTTCGCATTAGTGTTAAACGGAATATCCAACTTCATGGTCAGAAGGCCATCTCTCATTTCCCAGCTATTCTTAATTTGTCCTTCGCGAGTCGGAATGGTCACCGATGCATGGGTCAATTGGCTAGGGAATGTGGGATCAACGGTGAACAGCTTATACCCAGGCTGTTCGATACTTGATTTGACCCCCCCTATACATTCATAAAAATAAGCGGCAAAACCACTATGCATAGGGTGATTCAATGAGTTGGTCAAACCTTCCATTGTTCCCCATTCAAACTGTCTTTCGGGCCAGGTAGTGAATCCGTAATTCATAACATAGGTCTGGCTCGGAAACGTAGGAACGGTGAGTATTTCATAAGCCAAATCGGCTTTACCATTTTTACTCAGTACGGTGTATATGTATCGATTGCCATGAATACCGGTGGAATGATGTCCTCCTTTTATTTCCACGATATCATATTCCAAACCATTCAGCACTTGTTCAATTTTATCTTCTGACACCATTCCAAATTGCAACGCCATCACGGTTGCTGTTTGACTACCATACCAAGCAAAGTCAGTTCCTTTGATAGGTATCAAATAGGCTTTGTTAAAAGCAGCTACCAATTCCACTTTCTCATTAGCCAATTCGGATTCAAAAATTGCATCACCTTTTAATCGAGCAAAATACTCCATCACATTGAGAACATCATAAAAATAAGCATTGGCAGACACTACTGGATGACACTCCATAGCCGAAGGATTCAATCTTCGGTCCCAGCGAGGTGGACACCAGTCTCCCATACCATTGTCGATTATTCCTTCCTCATTTTTGAAAGAGAGGTAATAGCGTGTCAGTTCCTTCATATCTTCATAGTATTCCTTGACTATAGAACTGTCACCATAGTACCTGAAGTTGTACCAGGGCAAATACATGGTAGCAATGCCCCAATCTAATTTAGCAATGGATGAAGTCCTCTTGCCAGGTGCAATCATTGTAGGGACTCTATATTTTGTCTCATTTTGGTCGTTACCCTTTACCAATCTCATCTGGGTACGAATATCCTCCATGTACTTTTGATAGAAATTACCCATCTCATAGTTATATAGGGCATATTCACAAAAGGCATGCGCATCTCCGAGCCAGCCACATTTTTCTCTATGTGGGCAATCTTCAGGAATGCCATGAATATTATCAACTATCGTCCACTTGCTAATATTATGCATCTTGTTGAACAAAGGCTCAGAGCTTTCAAAACTCCCTAGCTCGTCAATATCTGTAGCTACCAAAACTGCCTTAATTGTAGAAGCGTCCGGTTTCCTAGATAGTCCACTGATTTTTGCGTATCTGAATCCGTGATAACAGAATTTTGGAGCCCATGTTTCTATTCCTTCACCTTTGCAGATGTATTTCAGATTTTGTTTGAGACCATTAGCCCCTCCACCAGTTGATCCCAGGAATACATCCAAACTATCCTTGGTGAGCGCTTCGGTCATGATCATATCTATCAACTGACCTTCTTTTTCTTGCACACTAATTTCTACCCAACCTGCGATATTTTGACCAAAATCTACTATCCATTCGCCAGTAGATACCTTAAAAACCGATTGTGCCTTGAGCTCTTTTAGCTCTCTGATAGGAGGAATCATTTGGGCATTGACCTTATCAATTTTAGGGCTCAAGAGGGCTACCTCCGACCAGTCTGAATCATCGAATCCTGTGGTATTCCATTCCCCCAATTCGAAGCGAGCGTCGTAAACATCGCCTCCATAAATATTATCGAAGACTGTTGGTCCAGTATTAACCTTCCAATCTTCATTAGTAATTAATTCTTGACTTGAACCATCCTGATAGTTCACCTTTAACAAAAGTTTTACAGCTGGGGTACCATAAGACAAATCCCTCTCGGATTCAGGGTCATTTTTCCATGAAATATTTTGTCCATAAAACCCATTCCCCAAAATGATACCCAATGCATTATTGCCTTCATTCAGTTGTTCAGTAACATCGTAAGTCACATAATAGGCCTGTTTATCGTAATTCGATGGTGCTGGATCCAATACATGATCCCCTGTTTTAGATCCATTGATATATAACTCATAGTAACCCAGTCCACAGATGTAAGCTCTCGCACTTTCGATCGCGCCCTTTGCATCCAGTTCACTTCTGAAGTAACCCACAGGGAGACTAGTTACCTTCGCCGGCGACTTCATTTTTCCGGTCTTATATTCTTTGAATCGATGCGCTGAAGTACGCGTATCGGTCTTCACACCAATCCATTGGGCCGCACCCCAGTCTTCTTGAATCAAAAGACCTACTTCAAACGTATTGATATCGGACCATTCTGAGACAACTCCATTCTCGTCCCAAATCCTAACTTTCCAGTAGTAAATATGAGAGGATTGCAATCCCTTACCAGAATACGAGACTTGTGAAGATTGATCAGAGTTTACTTTCTCGGAATCCCACATATCTGCGTCCAACTCATTCAAAATATCCGGTGATGATGCCACCAAAACTTGATAGGCAGACTGTGATTTCGACTTTTCATCAGACTGAGTTTGCCATGACAGCTTTGGTTTGGATCCATCTATCCCTATTGGGTTATTTATCATGTCAGTCTTAAGCTTCACTACTTTTAGCAGCGTATCCGGCTTGTTCTCTATCGGTATGCATGCCATAACCAGAAAAATCATCATAGAGAATAACAACACACGTATCGATAACTTGTTCATATTTTTTTGTTTAATCCTTAAATCCAACTCTATCAGATTAGCTTATTTTGGAATCAATTCTATCAGTTTTACACTGTGGGGTTCCATTTCCATTTTAAGTATGATACTCCCATCTTTGGTTTTGAATATGGTGGAATCTGTCACAGTCTGTGGCAATTGAGCCAGCTTTTCATATTTATTCAAATTGGCATCATAGACGGCTTTCCAACCTTCTTGAAAATAGTCACCCGGTCTATTGCCATAGATTCTTGCACTTTTACCAGATTTGATAGCTATACCAGCAGATTTGACATCTTTATAGAGTTCATGCATAAATATGCCATGATTTCTATCTATTGTCCACTCGTTCATGTAAAAGGAACTACTAGCTTTTACTAGCTCCCCCTTAATTTCCGGGTACAAAATTTGACGATTCATACTGGTGAGGGTGGTATTATGGTTATACAAAAGCAAAAAAACTCTACCCTCTTTAACAACAGGGATTATACCTGAAAAACCACTGCTCCCCCTAGAAGCTGAAAGTCTACTTCCTCCTTCCATTTTCAACAACATAGAGGTTACATTTCTTCGCCCGCTAGCCAATCCACCTGTGGTATATTGACCCCAATCATATATTTCATTCACACGATAATGGTAAGAGAGATCAGCAATGGTAGCATACCAGCTAGCTCCAAACTCAGTAGCATCACTCAAACTGAGGCCTCTGTTTCCAAATTCATCTCTCAATATTCCAAACTCTTGAATATCTAATGGAATACCCTGGAATTGAGAATAGCTATCTAATTTATCTCGATAGGGGACTACTTTTTCCTCAAATCTGACAGTATTCTGATCAATTTTCTCATAATAGGAAAGGCTAAAGAAATCCATCCGCGTACCTATTTCGCCTGTGGCATAATTGGTACCAACGGCGCAGTGGTCGATCAGCTCCGTGGTAAAGGTGGCCACTCCTTCGGTGAGCATGTTGCCTGGTCCAATCTGGGCTTCTGGCAAGATTTTTCCCACCTCATCTACGGTGATATCGTAGTGTTTGAAATACGCCTCCATACTACCTCTCCAATGATCTGGAGTATAGTTTGGTTCCGTAGAAACTCTGAAACGCCAAGTGCTCACTTCTTCCTTCCCAAATTCATCGATGAGTGTTTGTAGAAAGGCACGAATATATTGTCTCCAAATCTCATAATCAGTTGGTGCTTTTGTATTACCATAAGTGTCTTCTATTCTTGGTAAACTCATTTCCCAGGGGACATTGTCCAATACTATTCTGGGTTTGAAACCAGTCTGCATAAATCCTCTCATGCTAGTCAACAGGCCCGAAAAATCTACAATGATATTTCCATTTTCATCCACCCCTTTGTAGTAGATATTCTTATTATCGATTCTACCACCTAGCATCCTTACTAGATTATAGCTTTTCACGTAAGACTTTGATTCTTCGAGGCTGCTTCGAAAACTTGCACTCTCAAATTGAGTTTGATTAATCATCGGTCGTGTAGACCAAAAGTTGTACATAAGTCCAACTTTATCCTTTGTATTGATGGAGATCAATTGATCAGCCGGAATTTCATCCTCTTTATCTTCCTGAAGAATTTCCTTTCCTAAGTTCCCTTCTCCTGTACAAGACAGGAACCATATTATAGTACTTACTGAAGTGACTAAAACTTTTAAACGTTTCAATAATCTTACTTTCATTCTTTCATATCATAAAGCTTAAAATTAGTATGACGAGCTTTTCGAACAGAGTCAAATAATCCAACATAAGGGTACTCTTGTTTAATCAATAACAGAAGACACTATATTAGTGTGATGTTCAGATTATTGCCAACACTTTTCTGTATATACAAGTGAGAATTATGAAGAAATCAGAACCGAAAAAAACCAGCAGAAAAATCTGCTGGTTTAAGACTAATTGTATTACCTATAACCATTATTGGTTGGATCTGACTCCAAAAGTTTCGGATTGGTTTGTAGCTCCTGCAAGGGAATTGGCAAGAGTACATGATAAGGTTTTATATTTGCTCCAGGTGTGTAGGTTCTGTATTCTTCAGACTGCACTACATCGAACAAAATGCCCCATCTGATCAAATCATATCTTCTCCATGCTTCGCCAGCGAGCTCCCATTTACGCTCATCATAAATCGCCTCCCTGAATTGCTGCTGTGTTAAACCAACTAACTCCCATTCAGCCTGAGTCGCATAGGCTCGTTCGCGTACAGCATGAATGTACTGATAAGCATTGGCCGGTCCATTCAATTCATTTTCACACTCTGCGGCCATCAGATAAATATCCGCTAAACGGAAAACCATTCGGTTGTCCTCATGATTGAACCTTGGAGATGTGTCTACATTGAGATTCATAAATTTGGGGATGTAGGTAAATGCCAAATCAAAACCCAAATAGCTATCCATAATATTCAACTCTCTTCTCAGATCATTGGTTGGAAAACTATTTGCAAATCCTATAGTAGCTATTTGAAGGCCTGTGCCATTAAACTGTTCCCCCCTAGCTGCCAAAGCATCCGCCAAAGCACCTCTCTCATCAGTATTGGCAGGTTCATCTCTCAATCTCGGATTAAACATACTTGGTCTCCAATTACCATTACCAAAAACTGCCGGTAATGAACCATCTGGTCTGACCACACCTTCTTCGAATTGACCTCTGATATCTTTAGCAAAGTCAAGAGACCAAATAATCTCTGCATTGTACTCATTGCTAGGATCAAAAACTTCTGCATAGGTCGGCTGAAGTTCGTGGGAGGATTGATTAATAATCTCCAAACATTTATTCAACCCATTTTGCCAATCTTGTTCAGCCATATATATTTTGGCCATAATCAACGCCGCACACCACTTGGAAGCACGTCCTAGCTGATTATCAGGAATTTCATCAGCTCGTGGCAAATTGTCCTGAGCAAACTGCAAATCTTCGAGAATATCTTGAATAATGATATCCTTATCAGTCCTGCCCAAAACCTTAATCTGATCTAAATCCAAAGCTTCTCTATAATAAGGGGCATCTCCCCATAAATTGGTTATGTGCCAATAGGCTAATGAACGGATAAAGGTGACGTCTGCGATAATATCGACCTGAGCAGCATCTGGAATAGCATTGTTCCCTTCTACTCTATCCAAAATAATGTTAGAATTCAAAATGATTTTGTAAAAATCCTTCCATGTATCTGATACGCTCATCTTCTGAACCGACACATCAGCCAATCCTTCGTCAAGAGTATAGTTCCCAATGGGCTCTACAAAATTCGCATTCCGATTAGGCTCTATGATATCAGCCCCATTGTCATAAAAATGATCAAGTCCAACCTGACCATAGATGGAATTGTTTTTGAGTATGGCATATAAGCCTGTCACAGCCTGTCTCGCATCGGACTCTGACGAAAAGAAATTCTCTGGCGCGATAATATCTCTTGGATTTTCCTGCAAAAACTCTTGACAACTGAAAGTTACAGAAAGTACCAACGCTATGATTATTATATTAATTTTTTTCATTTGTTCGCGATTTAGATTTTAGAATGTAAGGTTTAAACCTAATGTCAAGACTTTTGCATTTGGATATTCACCACTTGAATAACCCTGTGCAATGTTTCCTAATCCACTGTTTCCGAAATTACTGGTTTCGGGATCTATCAATCTGAAATCAGATAGCAACCAAAGGTTTGTCCCTGAGAAGTAAACAGACATTCTATCAATATTATTCCAGCCCCATTGATTAGTTGGTAGATTGTAAGTAAGTCTCAACGTCTTTAGCCTGATATGTGAACCGTCTTCAACCATTTCTGAATTGCTATTAGTGGATTCAGATGCGGCTCCTGCACGTGGAATATCTGATGTTGGATTTTGAGGTGTCCATCGATCTGCAATCTCAGCGAATTTAGGATTCTCCCCTCTTGTGAAATAATTAGGCCTCATTCTCAGATTATAAACCTCATTGCCATAAGTTCCTTGAAAAAAGAAAGACAAATTGAAATTCTTATACGTGATCGAATTCTCCAATCCAAAAACCAAATCAGGCTGAGGACTTCCCAACACGATGTTATCTTCATTGGTAATATTGCCATCACCATTCAAGTCTTGAAATTTGGAGGAGCCTAATTCAGGAATTACATTCATACCTGAGTTATCAATTTCCTCTTGAGTCTTGTATGTACCAAGATATTTTACTCCGGTAAACACAGGTACTGGCTCCCCGACGATGATTCGTGTATTGCCCGATCCTAAAATCTCATCTATCACAACATCAATAAACTCCTGACCACCCAAATCCAGGACTTTGTTTTTGTTTGAAGACAAAGTCAAAGTTGACCCCCAATCAAAATCTCCATGAGAAACATTTGTAGTCTTGAGCAAAAACTCCCATCCTTTGTTTTCTAGGGACCCAATGTTTTGCAATTGACTAGAGAAACCCGTTTGGCGTGGTACTACTACTTCTAAAAGAAGATCGTTCGTTTCTTTACGATAAAATCCGAATTCAGCAAAAACACGGTTGTTGAACATGGAAGTTTCAACCGCCAAATCCAGTTGATCAGTAGTTTCCCACTGCAAAGCAGGATTAGCTGGACGACCTAGTGTAAGACCAGGGTTCTGCACACCTCCATAGGTAGTACTAGCCTCGGTCAAGAGTGCCAAGGTTCTGTAAGATTCAATACCCTGACTACCCGATCTACCATAACTGGCTCTCAATTTCAAATTGTTGATAAAAGTAACATCCTGCATAAAGGGCTCATTGGATACTTTCCATGCACCCGCCACAGATGGATACAACTCATATTTGTTTCCTTCAGCAAAACGAGAAGACCCATCGGTTCTTGCCACCAAGGTCAACAGATACTTATCTCTAAAAGAGTAATTCAGTCTTCCAAAAAAGGAAACAATTGAAAATTCATCAAATGAACTATTTACAATATTGCGAGTGGGATCACTGCCTAACCCTAAGCTGTTATATCCAACTGCATCAGAAGTAAAACCATATGCTTCTGCACTCACACTTTCTGCCTGAAAATGTTGGAAAGATGCTCCAACCAAGCCAGTGATACTATGATCACCAAACTCTGTTGAGTATTGTATAGTGTTTTCATTATTCCATCCAATACTAGTAGTAGCTCTTACTTCAGCATCTCCGCCCTGATTTACGACCAATCGATCTGGACTTTGACTCGAATTGAATCTGTTTCTCTTAGTATTATCTATTTCTGGACTGAAAGTAGATCTGATCATCCATTTGGGTGTAGGTTTAAACTCCAAATAAGCAGTGGCCAATACATTGTTGATTTGTGTTTCATTTGTATTCAGCTCTGCATTTGCAACTGGATTGGAGAAAGGGGCTCCAATCACTTCATTCCAACCATTGTAAGTTCCATCGTCGTTGTAAACAGGCTGAGTAGGAAGGATGTTCAACAAACCACCATACCCAACTGTTCCATTATCTTGTTTGATTCTGGAAAAGTTCATCCTAAAACCAGTCTTCCATCTATCTGTCAATTTGATGTCAAGATTAGATCGAAAAATGAATTTTTCAATTCCAGAATTCTTGATCAAACCATCTTGATTGAAATAATTTAATGAATTATAGTAATTCACATTACCATTCTCTGAAGATCCACTAATAGATACATCTGCATTATAGATCGGTGATGGGTCCAAAAGCATATTGAAATAATCATTGTCTTCGTAGGTAGAAGGATCGTCAGGAAAAGGTAGAGCCACCCCTCTATATGCAGCATCTTCATTCGTGTATTCGATCTGTTCTTCTTTATTCAAAAACGCCGGTCTTTCAGGTACCAATTGGGTACTGGTATAAAGTCCCACACTCACTTGAGGTTTACCACCAGTAGCCATTCCGCTTTTGGTAGTGACGAGTACGACACCATTTGCGCCTCTCGAACCATAGATGGCAATCGATGATGCATCTTTTAACACCTCAATTGAGCGGATATCATTCGTATTCAAATTATTAAGGTTGAAATCTTGGCCCACTATGATACCATCTATTACCCATAACGGTTGATTACTTCCTTCGATAGAGTTTCCGCCTCTCACACGAATCACAGTTCCTGCCCCGGGTGCACCACTTACTGACGTGATTTGTACCCCCGCCGCTCTACCTTGTAACACCTGATCTACACGAGAACTAGGGATTTTTTGTAAGGCTTCATTGTCTATAGAAGCGACAGACCCGGTTAGGTCGGATTTCTTGGAAGTACCATACCCAATTACCACTACCGTTTCGAGTTCCTTCACATCAGTCTGCATTTGTACATCGATTACTGATTGGCTACCCACAGTCTGTTCTTGTTCCAAAAATCCAATAGATGTAAATACAAGAGTTGCCCCTTCGGATACTTGCAAAGTATACTTACCATTCATATCTGTGATGGTACCGTTAGTAGTTCCTTTCTCAAGGACGGTCACTCCTGGTAATTCAGACCCGTCTTCTCCTGATGTAACCAATCCCGAAACAGAAACTTCTGCTTGATACAAATTGCCTTCACTAGCATTTGCCAGAAAGCTCACCAGAACAAAAAGTCCTGACATAAGTAATTTAGATAGATAAACTAATCTAGTTTGTAAATAGTCTTTCATAAGTATTAATATAATTAAGTAATTCAGTTTAGTTAAATGAGTTCTATTCAGCTGCACCTAGTACAAACTTTAGAACCAGTTAGATTCATCCTTAGTCTTTTTTCATTGGCGCATTTCTTAGTTTCATAAAAACCAAATTGCCACTTTATCAATAAATTATATTCTTAAAAAAGGGTAGAATAGTCCAATCTCAAAATACCTAAACATCAAAATTTATTAGATAGAGAAGCAACCTTGAACAAGATCAAATGACCGATCATGAAAGAAAAAAACCACCAGAGATAATCCGGTGGTATTGATAAGTGCAAATTGCTAGTTGCCTTTATTGGCATATAATCTCGCTAAACTCTGCGCTAATAGCATTAGATTCTTCAACGGATTCCAGATGTAATACAAACTGATCAACTGCATGACCATTTGATCTACCAGAAACCTCCATGGTATAAGACTTGGCTTCATTGAAAGCGACATAGATTTGATACGGATCAAAGTCGTTAGTTCTAGACTGCCATTTAAACCCCTTATCATTTCCACTTCGATAATTTTTAAACCAGCCATCGGACGATGCACCCTCTGGGTTTGGCGTTTTGCCTACCCCTTTAGGATATACCTTTGGCCCTCCTGACTTTTGCGCATAGTAGTCGCTTGCATCAGGAAACCTTAGCCAGGTATCGTTGTGCTCGGTACCTTTGTCTCCTATGGTGTAGGCACTCCTCCATACGAAGTGATACGTACCTGGCGTACTAATCAGAATATCGAAAGAGGTCAAATCAGCGCTCGGCTTTGAAAAATTGTCGGTTCCTGTCCAAAGCATGTAGCCTCGTCCTGAACTTTCGCTATCAGCCACCAATTTCCAGCTATTTCCAAATTCAGCGTTTTCAAACTCTACTTTCACAATACCATCCTTTTCTACAAAAAGGTATTGTACTGGGTCTGAGCAGGCGCCATCTGGCAATGTAGTTACAGACTGCACATTGGAATTTGCTGATATGATTTCTTCAGACAAAACCGCTCGAATTCGAATAAAATAGGTCGTAGCAGGTTCCAAATTTTCAATTTGCAAAATGGACTGGCTTACTCTTAACGAATTATAATCGTCGAGCATCTGATCAAAGTCGATATCGCTAGCTACATCTACCTCATAGGCCACTGCCCCCTGGTAGTCAGTCCAGTCTAGATTAATTTCATTAACCAAGGGAATAGGGGTGGATAATACGGGATCTTCAATCGCAGCTTCCCCTGGTGCTGAGTCGTCCTCATTCGAACATGCATTACAAATCAGGATCAGCAATAACACTATCCAACTTTTGTTTTTTAGTAATCTTATAAATTCCATATTTATATTTTGTGGTGAATACACAAGGTTAACATCCACATGCTCCATAAATATGTAATAAAATCTACATTAAAGGTAATATCATTTATACCTGGATCATATACCCATATGTCGTGAAAGAAATAGATTGACTAACTGCATATCAATGATCAAAACCATGTGAGGATTACCCCTGAAGTTTAACCAGGAAAAAGCTATTGCATTTTCCGGAAGTTAATGGGAAATAGTTATTGAGTTAATAGGAAGCCATATGGGTGCTAATACCGCGATTTATTGAGTCACCCCAATAGTTACTTGTCAGTATTGATTTTTATTTTTATAAACACCTGATAATCCGCCTATTAACTTATTTCCCAATTACTAATATCCCCTGAATTGCCCCGCTCCGTTGGAGTTCCTTTGGGGAAGGGAAGCCTTTGGCTCATAATTCAGGTTTAAAACAACAAGGCTTCAGGTATAAACCTAAAGCCTTGTTGTTTTTAATCCATGCAAAAGAATAACTCTGGGGCAAGTATCCGATTAGACTACCCTTGCGTGAGCCATTCCATCACTTTATTAGTTCGAGCTCCAGATTCTCCAGTACTTACACATTTTCCTTTGCCCAGAAGCTCATCGACGATCTGCTGGATCAACGGGTATTGGATATGGTCTGGTATCTCAAATGTGAATATCTCTTCATTATTTTCATCTGTACGTAGGGTCACTTCACTTCCTCCAAAGGTGGCGTATGAAATCTCCCCCTTGGAACCAATAATGGTTGTAATGTCTTTATCACTTTGCTGGCCCGTCGAAAAACACCAGCTACCTGTGCCCATTACACCAGACTCAAATTCAAAACTGCCTACCACGATATCCTCTGCCTTGTATAGTCCTGCTTGATTTTGTGCATAACCTTTGGCCTTAGTCACTGGTCCCAACAGAAAATCAAGAAAGTCGAGCTGATGACTGGCCAAATCGTGGAAGTATCCTCCTCCTGCCACCTCAGGGTTTACACGCCAGTGTTGCTCTTGGAGGGTCACAATATCCGGAACCAGTGGCTTTGCCATTCTAATCTCAACCATCCTCACATCGCCAATTGCACCGCTATCTACCAGTTCTTTGACCTTCAGGTAGTTAGGTAGAGCACGTCGATAGTAGGCTGTAAAAAGGGGCACACCATGTTTTTGACATGCTTCTACCATATCCCTACATTCTGAATAAGTCTTGGCCATTGGTTTCTCTACATATACTGGTTTTCCAGCCTCTGCCGCCTTGATCGTGTACTCCCTATGCGCATAGGGAGGTGTGGCAATGTAGATGGCATTAACCTCAGGATCGGCAATCAAGGCATCTGCATCGTCGTACCAGATATCAATGCCATGTCTCTGTGCATAATCGGCCGCTTTTTCGGCATTTCTTCGCATGACCGCCTGTATCTTACTCCCTTCGATCAGGTTCATCGCTGGAGCGCTTTTCTTTTCGCAAACATCTCCCACGCCTATTATTCCCCACTTGATCATATTGTAATGTTTTAAGTTTTTTCTTGTTATGTTACTTGTATCTGCACCAAAGGTCATTATTCACTGCTACCATTCACTCGTGCCTTCTGCTCCACAAAGTATGGTTGAAATTTGTATAATGAATGTTCATCCCACTTGGCATTCACATTGGGCAAATGGGATTTTAGCTGGCTCATTTCTGTTTGGAATCTATTCCCACCAGCCAAATTGTCAAACTCATTCGGATCGGTGGCATGGTTGTAAAACTCCTCGCCACCATCCTCATATCTTATGTATCTAAAACCTTTTGATTTTACCGTATGGTTTTGATACCCAAAAGTGGAAATTGCAAAGGCTTCTGAATCTACTGCCCCTTGCATAACCGGCACCAAGCTCTTTCCTTCATTTCGGTCGTATGCTGGTAGTCCACAAAGCTCCAGCAAGGTCGGATACAATGACAGCATCTCTGCTGGCGATGACACTACCTTTCCCTTGGAAAGGTTGGGTGCAGAAAATATCAAGGGTGCTTTTGTGGCAGCTTCCCACAAAGCGTGTTTTGCAAACGTGCCCTTCTCTCCCAATCGATAACCATGATCCGACCAAAGGACAATCACTGTATTGTCTGCATATTCACTATTTTCTAATGCATCCAGTACCCTTCCAATCTCATAATCTACAAAGCTCACACATGCCAAATATGCCTGAATAATCTTTTTCCATTCTCCGTTTTCCTTGGCCCATTCGGTAGATGGCATCATGGGCAAATCATTGATTTTTAATGCTATAGGTGGTAAATCATCCAAATCATCGCTCCTGTAGGGCGCTACCTGTATACTATCTAATGGATGCAGATCAAACCATTTTTGAGGCACATAGAGCGGTACATGAGGTCGTAAAAAACCCAAGGCCATAAAAAATGGTTTATCGTATATACGACCCAAGCGCTCATTGACCCAATCTACCGATTGATGATCTGGCATCAGAGAATCATAGGCAGGAAATGCTCCCCAATCCGTACTGGTACGGCCGTAGTCTTTACGACGTGTGGCACTGAATCCCTCCCATACGATTCGCTTTTCTGGTAGAGGTCCAAATCCCTTTATCCGACCACCGGACTCGTCAAAAACACCGCCTGGCGAATGAATATGAAAGAGCTTGCCTATGCCCATGGTATGGTAGCCGTTTTGACTAAAATACTCTGGCAAGAAGGTAATATCCTTCGTCTGCTCATTGCCATCCCACCTGACCTTATCATCTGGTGTCATGCCATAAATGCCGGTCGTAGAAGGCCTCAACCCTGTCATGATCGATGCACGAGAGGGGCCACACAGCGGTGCCTGACAATGGGCATTTGTAAAAAGTACTCCACCTGCAGCCAAGCGGTCAATGTTGGGGGTCTTGGTATTGGAATAGCCCCCCATACAACCTAGCCAAGTATTCAAATCATCTACAGCGATGAAAAGTACGTTTGGCTGGTTCGATTCCACAGGCTCGGTTCTACTCACTGGCTGATTACAGCCAAAGAGTGATAAAAGTGCAATCTGTATTAATATACTTGACCTGAAAATCATGTTAAATTTAAAACCTGCTAGTTTTTCCAATGTTCTTCAAGCTTCTGCATCAAGTCAGCCACAACCTCTGGTTTGGCTTCCGCCAAATTCCGTTTTTCTTCCGAATCTTCATAAATATTGTACAGCTGAACGACCTCATCGGCTTTACGGACCTTATTCGGCACTATCAATTTGTAAGGGTTGGTATAGACAATTTGATAAAACAAGCTAGAATCTATAGTTGTAAAATCATGCGCATATATTTCACCAAAAATAGCCTCTCGCTCCGCCATAGCCTTTTGATCCAACACACTGATGCCTGGTAAATTGTCTGGTTGATCCATCTCCAAGAGACTCAATACCGTCGGTACCATATCAATAGAACTAGAGAGTGTGATAGTATCCATTTTAGGTGTAATCTTTCCATTCCACTTGTAGAAAATAGGCGTTCTCATGCCATAGTCGAATGGCGACCTCTTTGAAAATTTCTCATAGGTAGGTTTATCCTCATTTTGCACCCATCCATTGTCACAGACATAGACAAACAGCGTGTTGTCCATCAAGCCTTTCTCCTCTATTTTGTCATTGAGCTGACCGATGGTGATATCAAACCACTCGCACATAGCCCAATATTTAGCCACTAATTCTGACGGTGCTTTATCCATATATTTCTGCACCAAACTGTCTGGTGCAGTATGCGGCTGATGCGGCAAAAATGGCGCATACCATACAAAAAATGGCTTTTCTTGCTCCACGGCATAGTCTATGAATGTATTGAGCGTATCCATTCCATTTCGTCCAATTTGCAAGCCGTAATCTCCGTGTCTACCTCCTCTTTTAGGGTCGCCATGGGTCATGCCATAGTCAAAGCCGCCTACTTCGTAGCTACCATGCCACCACTTGCCAGACTGAAAGGATAGATACCCTTTTTCCTTCAGCATCTCGGGCAAGGTCACTTGTTTCTTGAACTCCTCGATTACCGGTGCGTAGGCCTCACTTCTACTTTTGCGATCGGCTGCCCGATCACCTTTATTGCGCTCAAAGACACGATCATTACCCAGTATATTGTGATGTCTCGGATACCTTCCGGTGATGATAGAGGCCAAAGAAGGACTACAAAGAGAGGTTGGGACATAGCCTCTCGTGAAGGTCATCGCCTGATCCGCCATCTGATCTATATTTGGTGTCTGGATGTGCTCATGCCCCATAAAACTGTAGTCATTATAGGCCTGATCATCAGACAAGATGAAAACGATATTAGGGAGTACTGCTTCTTCAGCATTTACCTTTTCATTTTGCTTTTCTGTGGATTGACATCCATACGCTATTGCTCCGCAAAGCAACAAAAGCAACCCTTTTGTTTTTAATACATTCATACTATTTTGTTTAAATATCAAATGACCTATTTCTTTAATAATTTATTCCTGCGTAATTGATCTTATACCCTTTTTAGACTGACCTGCGTCCAAGACGAGATTTCCAAATTGCAAATTTTGTCCCTCGCCTATGTATAGGGTCGTTTCGCTTTTTCCGTTTTCAAATTGAATTTTTCTAACCATTCCGAATCGCCCAACAAACTTCAAATCCAGTGTCTTGATATCTCCTATTGCATCCGGACGATCCATACACAGGATATAATCGATAACTTCCGCATTTGCTATTTTTGAAACCACCTTAGCGCCTATTACACGATTGCCATCTCTTATTTCTTCGATGCTTTGTAGACTGGATTCACTAGATGTACCAGGCTCGAATACTGATAAAAATGGCCTTTCCCAAGCTTCCCCATTTTGCCTCACAGCTAGCACTTGCGTCTTCTTTGCCACGTATCCATTGATGGCCTCACGTGTAGGTGGCGCAAGAGCCTTTGTATATTCTCTTTCTCCTCCTCCTGGCAAAAACATATGCATATAACGTTGGTCATAATCCACATCAAATCGAACATACACAGACTCTGAAATCGGCTTTGTTACCTTTGTGTCCTCAAAAAACCTCCAACCTGGAGATTGCACTACATCTCCTATGTCATTTTGATAGCGATCTGTCGCTGAAAGCTCCAGACTTTCTCCTGATGAGTTTTGGAGGTGAGATCGATCACCTATGTTGTGATAGATATAGTCGTGAAATTTGTTTTCACCATTTGATTTTGAACGAAACAAATCGAAGTAGTAGGCTGTGGTAGGGCTGGTACGAATGGTCGCCAGCGTTCTTTCCTGCACACAATCATTGACCTCATCATCCAGATGTTGGGTTGCAAAGCTGAAGGATTCACTCAATGGATCTTCTAGGTGCGCTGGTTCGGCGGCTATGTTGATAGTGGTATTTTGCCAAACATTGGCTTTTCCTTTCCACGAGCCCTGATCTCTACCATGCGATGTGCCATTGACTATGACCGTATTATTTCCGGCATAAAGTCTAAAATATTTTTCGTGCAGTGGTATTCTGCGCTCCTGTACTGTAGGGGGCAACCCGGCATTGGGCGCCATCGCATAGCCTGCTCCATACAGCTCCATCGATATCCCTGTGACGTGCGAATGCACATAATGAGCTCCGCCAATGATACCACAGAGTCCAAATAGTTCATTGTCAATGTCAGTTTCATTACGCTTCAAAACCACACCTGCATGTTCAATCACTACAGTAGGTTTTCTGAAATCAATACTTCCTTCTACTACCTCTGGTAGAGGCACTGCCCAAAACAATTTGAGCATATCATAATTACCAAAAGTGCCTTGACTAAGTGATGTTTGCTTTTTTTCATCTTGCTGATAAGATTGCTTCAACGCAACAATTGCTTGGGCTTTCAGACTGTCATACCCTCTGCGGTTTGCTAGATTCAAGGTATATCGGTACAGGGCTGTGGTTCCATCATGAAATCTCTTAGAGTCTCCATATCTTACAAAGATGCCATTAGGCATTTTTAGATTGTCAAACAAGAAATTGCCCTTTAGGATTTGCTCATGGTCGGCTGTGACGTCCATATCAGGATATACCCTATCCACAATATTCAAGACGAGAGTAATCGCCGACATAAAACTGTAGCTGGTAGATTCTGGCCAAATACCTTGATTCCCGAACATCGGAAGTATTGTGTTTTTGAATGAATTCTGATGATTGGTGCCTTTGTTCCAAAACACATCGAAAAGTCTTTCCCGCTCTGTATCATCTTCTACACAAAGTATCCCAAATAAAGCGCCAGGTGCAGTGAGTATAGGATGATTGGAGATAAACTGTCCATGTACATCTGGCTTGCCATATTCTTGCAAAGTATTACCCACCATGTTTTTAATCGCCTTTTGTACGATGGCATCATCATAACGTACGTTTTTTCTGCTATCCAGCTGGTAGACCTTTCTCTTCGGTTTTTTCAGATATGGATGCGCAAAATCATAGGCCAGTGCAAATTGAGCATAAGATGTTCTGGGATCATAAAATGCATTGCCACAAATGGAAGTCGTTTCTGGTGTTCTGGGGGCAAGTTCAAGAGCATAATGGTATAGTATATCTGCCGCAAATTGAGCATACTCTTCGGACTGCGTCAAGTAGTACAGCATACTAGAATTAGCCGCGAGACGTAGTACGTCTGCATGCTGATCCACGGTCACAGCATCAAACTCGGATTGGTTATCGTCAGGAGCTAACTTAGGGATATCCTCTAGAATGGCAGAAGGATTGGACTGGTGTAGTTTGACCTTTTCATCTATTTGAAGATGTACTTTGTTTACAATTTCCTGTACCCAGGTGTTTTCTTCAATCAATTGGAGTATATGCACTCTCTCCTCCTGTGTCACCCAGATTACCGGATGCTTCATAGACTGCCCCACCACGACGGTTGAATAGCACAATAAAAAAATAAAAAATAGCTTTCTAGTCATATTATCCTTCAATTTTCACAGCTGATATTAGTATGAGGGCGCTAACATTTTTCTAAAGCAATAAGATCAATTGCTAGCCGAGAAAATTATCATTAATTCAGCTTAGTCTTTACCCATCTCAAAAGTGAAAATTACCGATCTAATATAAATCTAAATTCGGGGTAAAATAGTCTATGAAGGAGCTCTACAAATTGATCAATCTGGCTCCTAGCCCAATCAAACTGCTCTATTTTGTCCAAAATGATCTGCCTGTCAGATTCGCATACCCAAATATTAGGGTGATTGATTGTCCATGGATCATCAATACCGATATAAAAACAAAAGCTATGGACAAGCATGCTTTCGTAGGCTTCTCTTATTTTTCTATTCTATTAGCGAGATTAGCTAATGGCCACCTATACAGATGTAGTTGATCTTCCTTCGTCACTGCTACACCCATCAGATGGTCCTTGGATGGACTGACTATGCTATTGGTAGAGGTGGTGAAATCTCCGTCCAAGGTGTATATCTCATTCCATTGATCCCAATCGCCTCCATGAGCAGAAGAGCCGTAAATCTTGAGCCTGCTACCCTGCCTGACCATCAGGTACAAGTCGTTACTAATCGGGTCACAGTACACTTTTGGACGATCGCCTGAAATAGAAATAACTTTAGACTCCCACTGAAATGAATCTTCATGGCTAAAACCAATGTAGTGCTGATAAGTGTTTCCCCGTTTCAATACGATATGAAAATTACCATTTCCATCTAAAGTGGCTCCATTGTGATTGGACAACCCACTCGACATGGGGATATCTGCTATTTTGACCCCTGAGCTGTTTAGATGTAGAGGGCCATTCAATTGGCGTCCTTCGCTGTTGATCCAGGTTTTGCCTTGATCTTCAGAGTATGCAAACATTAAATCATGGTTTGTAGCAGCATTAGGCGATTCTCTCCATACCCAGCTGAGGTACATTCTACCATCAGCAAAGAAGATGTCGTTGTAATATGCACATCTGTTTTCATCTCCTTCATAGACACCTTTTTTTCCATCCACTATTTTGAGAGGAGTGTCCCATAATCCATCTTGATTATAGCGACTTAGAAACGTATCTCCGTTCCCGCTTCCTCCTACACGATACATAAAAAACAGTTGTCCCTCCTGATCATTGAAAAACCTTGGATATGTGACTCGCTCTATCGGCACCTTTGTGTTTTCGAGATAGTTGCGAGTGGGAGAAAACAATCTTGCATCAAAGTCAGCATCATCTGCGATAGCTGCCAATGGCTCTGAGACGATATAACGGAATGTCCTGGCATGCATATCAAACGACAGATGAATCCTTTGATCTACAGGTGATATTGCGATATTGGGGGTATTGTGATTGTCGTATTTACCCTTTCTCTTTTCATATATATGGGGCAATTCTATTATTTTCCAGTTACCCTCTTTTCCAAAGTTGCTGTTGCGTGCTACGCATAGCTTGCGGGAAGTATTATAATAGATAATGAAAACAAAGTTCTCATAAACAGCAATAGCATTTTGTTGAGTAGCGGTGGCTATTACAGGGTTTTCTGACCAACAATCTTTCGAAACAAGAGTTTTGTCAAAGTCGGTAATCTGAGCGAAAACCGACCGTGACAAAACAAACAACACTAAAATCAACCAAATTCTCAGTACTATCATCTCCAATTTTTATTGGCAATGACCAATAGGTTCAAGCATCATCTAGAACTTCCAATCTGGATTAGCCACCATGATCACTCCCACTACTTATTTTACTTCCATTTTGGATCGGATGTCTTTATAAGTCCTCTAAAAAGAACCAAATTTCAAAATCCTATCCTCTTGTATAACATACATTCTTATGCTCATTCCAGGTTTGAACTTAAGGAGATCAAACACTCACTTATACTCCGGCTTTATCATATCGGAATCATCTGTATTACACCCGTTAGACTCTAATATGAATCCAATTCTAAGCATAACGTTGCATTCTGTCTTGTTTTGCTTAGTCACATGAAACTGGTTAGCGAATAGAACTAATGCTTTGACGCTCATCGGACTCCAGACTACTATTCAAATTTGAAGACAAGGTTATGGTCTGACGAAGATTCAGTGCTATTCAACCTTAAACAATCAGCAAGAAGCGAAGCGCGCAAAGTATAAGAATAAAGGCTGCCCCAACAAAAGTAAAGGGCAGCCCAAGAGAGTTATATATTACTACTAAATCAAAATGGTTGGTATCTCACATAACCATTTATTTGATGCCCAATACCATTGGTAAAAATGAAATTGTGCAAATCAACACCTCGTCCTCTAGACCCATCAGGCATAGTGGTAGGAATATTTGATCCCCCCACTCTAGCTACACTAGTATTGATTCTAATTTGTTGGTTAAACAACCTTTTATTGATTTCCATCACACCTGAATCACCTGGCACTAAAGTCTGATAGTAAAGATGAAAATCATTTTTCGGAATAGTCTCCTGACTCAATGCCTCCTCAAGAATATGATATCTCAATACATGTTCAAGCCTATCATTGCTAAGTGAATCTAATGGATTATCAGCACTACCTGTTGTGTGCGCTAATAACTGGCCACTGGCATTGAAAGCACTGTTTCTTAACAGAAAGTAAGTTTGACTTGCATTAGGATCATTGTATAAGTCAATCAAATCAGTTTGTTCTATGGCATCCAACAGGTACTGAAACTGTGGCACACCATCATCGTCATTGTAAGTAGTATCTTGATTAATCATCACCATCCAATCGTAAGCAGTCATACCAGTAGGACGATTACCAAATGGCTCTCTTACATACTCCCACTCCTCTTGCAATGTCAAATCGCAACCGGTTGCCAGAATAACAAAGACGATAACCGTCAATATTTCTCTGAATCTATTATTTATATCTTTCATCTTATTCTGATTTTTTATTCTCAATTAATTGCCGTACCCTGGTGTTTGTGTCAGATTTGGATTGTCCACCATATGCTGAAACCATATTGGAAAAAAGATATTATTGGCAGTCTGACCATTGATTGGACCCATTACCTCTACTACCTTGTCATTTCTAACCAAGTCCCACCATCTTTTTCCTTCAGCTAAGAGTTCGAACTGACGTTCATCCAGTATAGCATCCAATAGATCGTCAGTTGTAGGATAATCGGCTAACAAAATCTCTGGAAGCTGACGTGCATTTCTAATTCGATTGACTAGATCTACGGCTTCCTGAAGGTTACCCAATTTCGCCTCAACTTCTGCTTTTAATAGCAGCATACCAGCATATCTGTAAACTACCACATCTACATCGTCCAACGATCCTGGATAGTTGGTCGTGTTATACTTTCCATACCTTCTTGACCCGATATCCTTATCACCTTCTATGAACTGCAAGTATCTATGGATGTCTCCATAAATTCGTTCGCCAGTTGCAGCATTGATATATGGAGGTACAAAACCTGGATATTTTGCCATCCAACTAGCCGAATCGGTTGGAAAAACATCGAGCCATTTGTTTTCTAATTCATCAGAAACCACATAAGCTGGTACACCTGACCAAAATAAGGAATAGATACTACCAGCTCCTGGTTCCTCTTCCTGGTTGAAGACTATAGAGAAAATCAACTCAGGACCTGTTTCTTGCTCGTTAGAAGACAGTCCTGCTGACTCAGGTTCTTTTCTAAACAAAGCATGATAATCACTAGGATTGTCTACCAAGCTAAATTCACCCAAAGCCTCTAGCTTATCTAAAGCTTCTTTAGCCAAGGTATGCTCTCCTAAGTGCATATATACCTCTGCTTGCAAACAATAAACACTAGACAAGGAGAAATTAAACCGATCCGATGGAGCATTGATCAAATCCTCTGCTTTGAGCATATCAGGAATAACTATATTATTCATAATCTCCGAACCTGAAGTTTTTTCTCTAAAAAGATCATCGTCTAGACCAGATACCATATCCAGATACAATGGCACCTCTCCAAAAACTCTCACCAAATCAAAGTAAGCAAAAGCTCTTAAAGCATGAGCTTGTCCTAATACCCCGTCGGTGTTTGCTCCTGTGATATTGGGAATGTTGTTGATCGCCAAATTAGCTCTAAGAATCATATTGTACATCGCTCCCCAGCTACCATAGCTGCTGGTTTGGTCTGTCAGATTGTTAGTCGTCAACTCAATAGCTTCTTGACTTGACGTATTAGCGAATGCATCAAAATTATCTGACCTCATTTCACCCCAGAGAAAATATTTCCTACTGTATGCACTTTGCATGGCATCATAAATTGACGCAACACCTGCATAAGCATCGGCCTCAGTTTGCCAAAATTGAGAATCTCCAATTTCGCTTTCTGGCTCTACATCAAGGATACTTTCGCACCCCTGAGAAATCATCATAGCTGCTGAAAAAAACAACACCCATCGTATATTATTTAAAATCTTCATAATTCAATCATTAATTATTCTTCACAATCTTCTCTTAAAACTTGATATTAATACCAAGTATATACTCTCGGAAGTTCGGGTATCTCAAATTGTCCAAACCTGGTTGCAGAGCATTGCCTCGAGATCCTAACTCTGGATTATATCCCTCATAGTTGGTCCAGGTGAACAAGTTGTTTCCTGAAGCATAAAGAGACACATCTGATAAGAAGCTAACCTTCTCCATCACTTTTCTTGGAAGTGAATAGTCAATTCTTATAGATCTCAATTTGATAAAATCTGCGTCACTAATCCAAAAAGTGTTAGGCCCGATGTTATTTCTAGACCCAGATCTAGAAGACAATGTAGGATAAGTAGCCTCATCTCCTGGCTGATACCATGCTTCATCAATCCGGTCAGGACCTGGTAGTACAGTTCTTGCCATTCGCTGATTTCTTGTCTGATCATATTGCCTGTACAAATCATTTCCGAAATTGTAATCAAACATGATGGAAAGTTTAACTCCTTTATATTTGAATTCATTGTAGAATCCACCAAAGAGTTTCGGCAAACCATTTCCAATCACAGTACGATCCATCTCAGCATCTATTTGAAAATCACCATTCCAATCCTTCCAGAAAACTTCACCTCCCAAAATAGTCTGTCCATTCATGGTTAGTTGGTTAATCGTACCGGTATATTCCTGGCCGTTGAGTTCGTGTCTCAAGAAACCACCATTCTCGTCAAAAACTGGAGTCAACTGGTTGCCATTGTCATCAAAAGCATTGGACTCATCATAAGGAAAAACTCCCTGAGCTGTATATCCATAAAAGTCTCCAATAGACCCACCTTCCTTAATGATATATTGACCTTGAATGATCTGACCGTCTTCTTCTGCCAATTTCAAAATCTCATTAGCATTAGTGGCTATATTAAAACTAGAATACCATTGAAACTCTGGACGACTTATGATTTCACCATTGATAGTCACTTCAATACCACTATTCTTAATTTCCCCTATATTGTTTCGGATGGATCCAAATCCAGTTTCTTCTGGGATAGGCGTATTGTATAACAGATCAGAAGTTAACTTTTCGTAGTAATCTACATTGGCGTTCAATCTGCCACCGAAGAAACCTAAATCAACACCAATATATGACTGCTGAGTCGTTTCCCACGCCAAGTTTGGATTACCTAACTGATTCGGAGCTATACCATTTTGTCCATCGTATAGATTTCCAGGTGAATAGAGTGTTCTACTATCAAAGTTCCCGATGCGTTCGTTACCATTCTGAGAGATACCTGCTCTTATTTTAAAATCAGAAACTACTGTAGAAAGAGGGGCCCAGAATGCCTCGTCACTGACTCTCCAGCCAGCAGATACACCGGGGAATACGCCAAATTGATTTTCTGAACCAAATCGGGAAGAACCATCTCTTCTAACTGTAACGCCCAATAGGTACTTTCCTTTGTAATCATAAGTGAATCTACCAAACTGCGAAGACAAAGCATGAGATGTTGCTGTTGTTCTAGTATTTGCTGCATCCAGTTCTACCACGTTATTAAAAGTCCTAACAATATCATTATTAAACTCCGTGGAGCGGAATCTAGCATACTCATTTTTCCACTTTTGGATTTGGATACCCACCATCGCGGACACATTATGCTTACCAAAGCTCTTTTTGTAACTGAAGTAATTTTCTTGCTGAAGACTAAAATTAAGTCTGGTAATTTCAGAACCTGAGGGTGCGCTATTTAATCGTTGAACTACTGTAGGGTCAAAATCGTTATCCCTTTGTAGCTCGAGTAGAATACCAACAGTAGACTTAAACTTCAAAGATGGAAGTAGCTGCAATTCTGCATAGCTGAATACCTGTCCATCATAGTCTCTTCTTCTTCTCACAGCAAAAAGTGTCTCCGCTACTACATTTTCCTGACTTGAGGTTTGTGGCACATACGTTCCATCTGCATCCTGTGTGGGCAAATATGGAAAGTGAGTGGAAAGTTGCCCAAAAACCTTTCCTTCTACTAGACCATTTCTCTCTGAGTAAGACCCTATTATTCTTGTACCTGCCTTGAGCCATTCTGCTGCTTTGAAGTTAATATTCAGAGTGGTATTCAGTCTTTGATAGTCTGAGTTTTTAACAACACCTTCTTGATTTAGAAACCCTGTATTCCAGTAAAAATTGGCTTCATCCTGTCCTCCGCTAAGAGAAAGTCCTACCTGATCTCTAACTCCTACTCGAGTGATCATTTCTTGGTAATCAAAATCCTGATTGAACAGAGTTGAAAGCGAGTCGGCTGGAGCTTGTGCTTCTGCAATGTTATTTCCCCTTCTTCCAATTTCATAAATCCTAGCTTGACGAGTATTCGAAACTGGAATTTTAGTAGCTAAATCACTGTAACTACGCACATAGTTCGCCTCTATTTTGGTCTCACCTGACTTTCCTTTTTTGGTAGTAATGATGATGACGCCATTGGCAGATTTAGAACCATAGATAGCAGCAGAGGCTCCATCCTTTAGCACCTCGACTGAGGCAATATCATTGGGATTAATATTATCAATATTATCTAGCTGCTGTCCATCTACTACATAAAGAGGCCCTGTACCAGCATTCAAGGTAGATGTACCTCTAATCTGAATGTCAGAAGCTTCTCCAGGCCCGCCGTTCGAGGTAATGGATACACCTGACAATCTACCCCTCATACCGTCAAGTGGCGAAACAGGAGTGGACTGAGCGATTTCATCCGCCTTAACCGAAGATACAGCTCCAGTCAAATCACGACGATTCTGCTCGCCATATCCAACTACGACCACCTCTTCGAGGTTAGTGGCATCTACTTCCAGAGTAATGTCTATCGCACTTCTTCCATTTACTGTAGTTTCTTGAGATTTGTACCCCAGGAAACTGAAAGTCAATACATCACTATCAGATGCTGCAATTCTGTAATTCCCATCAAAATCGGTAACTGTACCATTGGTCGTCCCTTTGATGAGAATAGTAACTCCAGGTAATCCCTGAAAATCATCTCCGGAGACCACCTTACCTGTGATCGTGTTCCCCTGTGCATAGGTGTCTGTAGCAGCAAACACTGCCAAAACCACTACCAGAGGCCTTAGTAATTTGTAAATTTTCTTCATAATCAACTTTATTTAATAATTAGAATAATTGGTACTCATCATGTCCCGATTGACACAGAGAATTGGTTGCAAATGATAGAGATCAATTTTCACTCCTACCTATTTGAATTTAGTCTTCAACCAATCGAAACCAATTGAGTTTAATCGCTAATTAGGAGTAGATTTGATGAAAAATTGTCCAAATAAATGGTGATAAAGTCCTTTTTAACCAACTAGAGGCATTATTTCACTCCTAAACTGTCCTTAAACTTCTGGGAGTAAGCTTTTGGGCTCATAGAGTAGAATTTCTTGAAAGTTTTAGAAAAGTAATTTGCACTTTTAAAGCCCACCTTATAGCCGACTTCAGAAATATTCACTTTCCCCTGCTCTATCAGAGACGCTGCCTCTTGCATTCTGACAGTTAGTACATAATCGTTGGGTGTTTGGTTGGTCCACGCCTTGAATTTGGTAAATAAAAGTGATCGGCTGATACCTAATTTATCACACAAGAGCTGAATACTAAAGAACTCATTACCAATGTTTTCTTTGATGATCTTAACTGCTTTACCCATCATAACTTCATCCATGGAAGATACAGTGGCATCTGGTTTAGTAAATTCCCCATTCTCACTGAATTTACTCTTCAACCTTTCTTGTGCAGCAATCATATTCTTACTCTTGAGTAGCAACTCTCTCACATCAAAAGGCTTGCTCAAATACTCATCAGCTCCCGATTCCAAACCATCGTATTTGTAAATCAGTGAAGTCCTGGCAGTGAGTAAAATAAAAGGAATATGACTGGTTCTAATTTCAGATTTAATTTTAGCACAAAATTCAATACCATCCATAATAGGCATCATTACATCGCTAATGATCAAGTTAGGCTGTAATGCCAAAGCTTCTTGGTAGCCATTCGCACCATTATTGGCCAAAGTAACATGATAATATTCGTTCAAGACACCATAGATAAACTTGCTGATATCTTCATTGTCCTCGACAACCAAAATTTTATAGTCACTTTTTTCTTCATTTTCGACGGGCTCAATTTCTTTTTGAACTGGACGATCCTCATCGATGGACTGTCTACTGATATATTGAGAAATGTCCTCACTATTCTTAAATGAGGTGATGATATCTTCCTCACTTAAATGTCCCCTACCAACTCTTAACCCCATAATAAAGGAGCTTCCTTTTCCTTCCGTACTCTCTACCTTCAACTCCCCTTGATGCAGATCCATTACACTTTTTGCTATGGCAAGACCTATACCTGACCCTTGTTTGAACTTCACCTTATTGCCTTGCTTTGGCACTTCATAAAATCGATCGAATATTTTCTCTAAATGGTCAGCAGAAATACCTTCACCACTATCTTTGACTTTGATCGAAACGGCTGAATCGTGATTTATAACAGAAACGCTAATCTTACCTTTAGCCGGAGTAAACTTGAAAGCATTAGAAATAAGATTATAAAGAACTTTTTCTAACTTGTCGCGATCGAAATAGACCAATAATGAATCATTTTCAGAATGAAATGAATAAGAAAGTTTATTGATCTTGGCCTGTTGGTCGAAGGACAGAAAAATCTCTTTGGCAAAAGACACAATATTACCTTCAGCAGCTTGTAACTTCATTTGCTGATTTTCGAGTTTTCTAAAATCCATCAATTCGTTGATTAGCTTAAAGAGCTGGTCTGTATTCTTTTTTATCACCAAAAGCTGTCGATAAATATAACTTGGTCCCTTATAGTCATCAATCAATCTTTCTAAAGGACCAGATATCAGGGTCAATGGTGTCCTGAACTCATGAGAAATATTAGTAAAAAATTGTAGTTTCTGCTTATTAACTTCTTGTTGGTGTAAGAACTCTCTACTTTCCATTTCTAACTGATGCTGAAGTCTCAATCTGGATTTGAAAAAGTATATAAAAGCAAATAATGCTACCAAAACAATAATTGCATATAACAAATAAGCCCAGGTGGTTAACCAAGGTGCCGGGTGAACTATAATTGTAAGGGTTGTAGGTTTCTCGGTTTGTATGCCATCTCCATTAACACCAATTACCTCGAATGTATAAGTCCCCCCTCTTTGAATCGTAAAGGAGACTGAAGGGTTAGCAGTGGTCACCCAATTGTCATCAAGCCCAATCAAACGGTATCTATAGGTTGTTTTGTCCGGATTGAGAAATACTGGCATATTGAAATCTATTGTAAAAAGATTTTGATCGTAATCCAACTCAACTTCCTTAACGTATTCAATGGATTGATTGAGAATTTCACTTCCATCATTGACATGAATACGCTTACCAAATAAAGAAAAGGAGGTTAGAACTACATTGGGAGCATAATCATCTTCCGCCCCCCCCAATGCATTTGGATAAAAAGCGGTAACTCCAGAAGCCCCCCCAAAGTAAACCATCCCATTGGATGCTGCCAGTTTTGTAGCCCGATTGAACTCATTAGGATTCACACCATCCTTCTTGTTATAGAATTGGTACTCTCCTGTGGCAGTGTTGTATGAAACCACTCCTTCTTCACTACTCATCCATAAATCTCCATCTTTTTCTTGAGTGATACCAAATACAGATGTCAGGCCTTCTATGTCCACTTTTTCAATTCTATCATTATCGACATAGTATAACCCTCTACCGTGTGCTCCTAGCCAAACGCGCCCATTATTATCCTCAAAAAGATCATGAATGAAAAGATTATCGTCTTCCACTCCATTGACCTCCATCAAATCAAAACGATAAGTTCCAGTCCTGTAATCATCCGCAGACAAACGATTCAACCCTCTGCCTGTACCGACATATAACGCTCCGCTTTTGTCAAGTAGTAAAGCCCTCACATTTGAACTTGAAATAGACGAACCAACCATATTAGGGTGAAAACTCATAAAATCATCCGTTTTCGGATCTAACAAATTCAATCCCTTGTTCAAAGTACCGGCCCAAATTTTACCATCACTAGCCTTAGCAATTGATAATACCTGATCCGAGGTTAATGAGTGTCCTCTTCTACCTTCGTTTCTGTACTCTTTGAATTTCTTGGATTTCAAATCCAAATGAATAAGTCCTCTATGAAAAGTTCCAATCCATAATTTATCATCCCCTTCATATAGCAATGCTTTTACAGTACCAATCGAATTCCCATAGGCTAACTCATCAATCTTAATATAGGTATCAGTATTTGGTTCATATATATTTAGCCCTGTTCCTTCAGTTCCAAAATATATCTTCCCATGATCATCTTCGACAATAGCACTAACTACGCTATAGCTTAATTGAGTACCACTTCTCTCACCAATTTTCTCAAAATTGATAAGCTCATCATCCCAATAGTTGATACCACCAAAGTAAGATGCCACCCAAATCCCACCTTCTCGATCACAAAAAATATCTCTAATACTATTGCCTGAAAGACTATTGTCTCTTTTTGGGTCATGCCTAATTTTTGCAATTAATTGATTAGCGCTATCAATGACATTAAGGCCATCATATGTACCCACCCAGAGTCTTTTTTTATGGTCATATTCTAAATCCTGAATTACCTGATTGGAGAGTATCTGATCACCATCAGCCCCATAAGTCTCAAAAGTATCAGTAGATACATCCAATAAATAAAGTCCCTTCTCTGTACCAACCCATAAATTACCAAACTGATCTTCTTGAATACTTAAAATACTATTCGAGCTGGCCTTAGCCCCAGGTGCTTTATCAGGCAAGAACCTCTTAAATTTCAATTTCCCTCCCTCACTAGCTATGAGTAGATTCAAACCTGATTTAGTTCCTACCCAAAATTGACCATCTCTAGATCGAAAAAAAACAGTCACAATGCTCGAACTTAAACTCTGATCATCTTCAGGGTCATGTGCGTTGGATATTACAATATCTTTATTCTCATTTATCACATCTACACCACCTCTGGTTGCCACCCATACATGATCTTCATCATATCTAATCAAATCATATATCCTACTTGACGAAGTTGACAATTGAGATGGTATCTTAGTGGAATAATCTATTATCGAATCCAATTTAGGATCATAGCGCAACAAACCATTTTTAGAGCACACCCAAACAAACCCTCGGTCCAAATAAATGTTATAAATATCATTCCGCCATTGTTGTTCATTGCCCGACTTGGCCCTGTAGACTACTCTAAGGTCCGTTCCATCATATTTCATCAGACCATTTCGAGTACCTAGCCATAAAATCCCGTGATTATCTTGGACTATATCATTTACTGAGTTGAGTGAAAATCCATCGGACGTTGAAATGTGCTTGAATCCATAAAATTTACTTTGTCCATATAGGTCTATGCAAGCAAAAATTAATGTTAGGCTATAAATGAAAAAACTCAACTTGGATATTACAGCAATTCTCATTTTCATCAATCAATCTTTCTTCAAATACTTATGTTATCTTCTAAGAAGATAATTCCTAGATCATCTCAATTTAAACACCTCTTCTAGTTGAATTGAGATGGGAGAATTATCCTCATGGGTTTCCATAATATCAGCCATGTAGGCCCACCAAGTCTGCACAATCTTTTCACCACCCAATTGCTGAGAGTTCTGCCCATCCCTGACCTTTTGACAAGCAAAAAGTGTATCAGTCTCCTCATCAAAAAATATAACATAATCTACCACGCCCGAATCTTTCAACAATTCTTTCAATTCAGGCCAGATATTATTGTGCCTCTGTTTGTATTCCTCCTTACAACCACTTTTCAACTTCATTTTGAATGCAATAGTTTCCATATAGAATATAATAAATATAATTAACAATCCTCTTGCCCCATAAGCTGTGAATAAACTTGAGGACAATTGATCCTAAGAATTAGGAGTTTCTTTACAAAATATAGATTAAGATGACTGATAGGCCTCTTGTCAGGTCAAGAAAAATGAGTCGAACCAAGGAATCATTTAAAATGATGAGAGCTAAAGGCAAAACTATCAATTGTTATGTTTACTTTTTCTTTCACATCACTGAATTTCAAACAAACACCTTCAATTTCCCCTCGAAGAGTAGCCTTAGCCAATGATTCATCTGCCTTTACCGCTATTTCAGCCAATAGGGTTCCGGAAGGATGACTTTCTCTTACCTCAATAACACAATCTTCCAAAGCTTCATACTCAATTAGAATCTCAACTTTATCGTTGAGTCCTTTGATGTTAGGATAAATGAGGTAATCACCATTGTCAATAGCCCCTACACTAAATCCTCCTTGGTTGTTTTCTTGCTTGGTTGTGCCATAAGATTCGAAATAGTCTTCTGCCTGAATGACTTTGCTACCATCGTATTGACCCACTCCATCAAGATCGACTCTAATGACGGCCATCTCGCCGTTCTCCTTGTAATGTACGTAGCTGATAAAGGTGTCTCTAAAATACCGGTTGCCGGTTTGACTGATATCACAATAAGCAAAGTAGCTTTGATTGTGCCAGTCGAAGAAAGAACCATGCCTGCCTTGCAAAGGGCCATGTGGCCAGGTAGGACTCTCCAACCCGCCTACAAAACTGGTACTGTCAATGACAGTCCCTTTGTATTCATAAGGACCGTAGAGATCGTTGGACATGGCATAAAAACAACCCCAAGAGAGATAAAACAATCCATTACGCTGATGAATGAAGGGTTTGTCATCCAATTTGCCTATTCCATAAGGGCCTTGTGGATCTTTCACCACAATTTTTCGAGGGGCTTCAGCTAATGAGATCATATCCTCATTTAATCTTGCGATGTAGTAATCCCAAACGCCAAATACCAAATAGTACTCTCCGCCAGTCTCAATGATACCCATGTCATATTCGTGTGTTGGGGTTAGTTCGGAAATTAGCAACGGCATGCCCAGTGGATCAGTCCAAGGACCAGTTGGAGAATCAGCCACTACTACTCCAGCTCTTTGATTTCCTTCCGAAAAATACCAGTAATATTTGCCATTTCGATACGCGATATCTGTAGCCCAGCATGAAGAAAACGGTTTTCCGATATAGGTATCTTCAGGTTTTAGCACAGACTCAAGCTTCCACGATCTCAAATCATCTGATGACCAAAGCGTCCAATCTTCCATGATAAACTTATCGTTATCTATAGACGTATCATGCGAGGCGGATAAATAGGCCTTATTATTGAAAACACGAATATGTGGATCATTTATCCCTTGGTTAGGAATAATCGGATTTTGTGCTTGGGCAAAAAGACTAGTAAACAACAAAATTGTTAAATAGCAGTGTTTCATATTCAATCATTCATACATGTTCACTCAACTCCTGTATCAAGACTGTCTGTGTATTGCATGAAAGACGAACCTTGACCCAGTTCTTTGATTTTGATCCCTCTATAAAACACCTCTGCCCCCTCTGATTGAATTTGAATTTTGCCCTTAGTCAATGGCAATACACCATCTTCTGTCTTCATTTTAAAATCTGATAATTCCATGGCAACCTTTCCGTTGACCAAATACAAAGCTCGGTCTCCAATACAGATCAGATCAAGTGTATTCCATTCACCAATTTCGTTTTCATGATTCGCACCTTTATTGCAGTGTAACGGCCGTTCGTTTTGATAAGCAGAAAATATGTGCTTTTCACCTTGATCATCAAAGCTATATTCCTTTTCTCCCAGAGGTTTCTTGGTGGCAATAGCTGCTTCTGTTTGAACCAGGGCGTAAAAATCACCTAAATCCCCCTCCTGTACTTGAAATTCTAAGGAGGACATCCATACATTCCAAAAAGCGCCATGCGCTCCCTGGCAATGATACAAAATGCCACTATCTTTTGGTCTATTGAGACGTGGTTCCCACTTCTTCTCTCCCCATTTAAACTGAAGCTGAAGGTGGTAATTTTCGTACTCTGCCTTGCTACTCCAGGCTCCATATATTTCTCCAGATATATGCAGAACTTTACGACCACCTTCATTTTTCACCTGAAAAACCGATTTAGGATCACTATTCAATCCTAGCGGAATGCCCTTTTTTCCATCACTCTCTGAATTTACTCCCTCCAAGCCTTCGACAGTTCCGTGAGGAACGCCTACAAAAACTTCCCAGTAGTTGGTATAATCCTCATCCAATAGATTTTGCCACTTTGGCTTTTTAGCATATTCATATTCTAATCTGGATGCTGAGTCCTCAGACTCCGATGAAGAATATTGAACCGGAGTGAAATAAGGCGATGAAAGCATCGCCAACAAAAGGCCTATGTGAAAACTTGAAATTAGACTAGTCATCATACTTATACGAAATCAAATACTCACCAGAACCTAGTTTATTTAAGTCATCCTCATCCAATTTAAGAGATTTTCCACTTGGCCTGGTCACCTGAATTTTTTCACCTGCACTTTTAGGTAGTTTTACCGTCCCGGTGGTGTTAGCCGGAATCACTACTCTATAGATCATCTTCCCTTCTTCAATCTTCCAGTCCGACACAACCGTGCCATATATAGATTCAATAGACGCCATTGCTGAGGTAAGCCCACCTCCTGGATGTGGTGAAAAAATACTGTGCTTATAGCCAGGTTTTTCAACATCAATTTTCAGGCCTGCCACATGAGAGTAAAGCCATTCTCCAATAGCGCCATAGGCGTAGTGATTAAAACTATTCATCCCATCGATGATCGTTCCATCTGGTTTTTGTGTATCCCATCTCTCCCAGATCGTAGTGGCTCCTTGAGTAACTGGATACAGCCAGCTAGGATATTCTTTTCGATTCAAAAGCATAAAAGCCAAATCATCTCTACCGATCGAAGACAGGGTCGAGCATAGTAAGGGCGTCCCGACAAAACCTGTGGTCAGATGTTTGAATCGCTTCACATTGTCAGCAAAATACTGGGCCGCATTTTCTTTCAAATGCTCCGGTACCAAATCAAATGAGATGGCCAAGGCATAAGCTGTTTGTGTATGCGACACCAACCTACCATTTGCAGTTACAAATTCATTAATGAATGCCTCTTTGATGTCTTCTGATAGTCGTGAATAGGTCTGTGCATCCTTCTCCTTTCCTAATATGCGAGCTGTCTTTCCCAACAGTTCCGTGCTGTACTTGAAATAGGCCGTTGCAATCAGGTCATTTTCGGTCACGGATCCAGCATACGCAGGACTATCAGAATGAAAGGCCAACCAATCGCCCCAGTGGTGCTTACCTTTTTCATTCCACAACAAATCATCACCAGATTTTAGTCTCATATAATCAACCCAGGCCTTCATGCTTTCATACTGCTGCTCCAGCACACGCTTATCACCATAAGCCCGATATACGGTCCAAGGCACGATGACAGCAGCATCGCCCCAAGCGGTTGTGCCGCCTAGCTTGTTGTCCCACATATCTGGAATGATGTTTGGTACCTCTCCGTTTGGCTGCTGATCCAAGGCGAGATCCTTGAGCCACTTGGTATAAAATGCCGCCACATCGAAGTTGAATGCTGCAGTCATACTAAACACCTGCGCGTCACCAGTCCAACCTACCCGTTCATCACGTTGAGGACAATCTGTCGGGATATCCAAAAAGTTATCTTTCTGCCCCCATTGAATGTTGCTTTGCAACTGATTAATCAGCGGATCTGAACAAGAAAACTGACCTGTGGGCTGCATCTGCGAATGAATCACCTGACCTGAAATTTCTTTGATTTCCGGGTTACTACCCTCTACTTGAACCTTTATGAACCTGAATCCATGAAAAGTAAAATGTGGCTCAAACACTTCCTCCAGTCCTCCCTTCAACGTATAAATATCGGTGGCCTCTGCTGCACGCAGGTTTTTAGTAAAGAAATTCCCTTCTTTATCCAATACCTCGGCAAACTGCAGTGTGACTTTATCCCCCTTCTTTCCTGAGACTTTGATCCTCGCCCATCCCACAATATTCTGCCCCAAATCATATACAACTTCTCCCTTGGGAGTGGTCAGCTTTTTTATTGGAGTGATTTCCTTTACAATCTTTACGGGAATGCTGTTGGAGGCCACCAGAATATCTTTCGAATGATCTAGAAGCTGAACATCCAGCCATTGCCCATCCTCAAAACCGTAAGAAGACCAATTTTCGAATTCTTTTCTGGCATCATATTTTTCGCCATTGTAGATATCCGATTCGATGATAGGACCATAACTAGTACGCCAATCTTTATCAGTACTGATAATCTCCTTGCTCCCATCCTCGTAGGTAATATGCAACTGAGCTAAAAGACCCAATCGGTCTCCATAATAATTACGATTTCCACTCCATCCGAGGTAGCCTCTGTACCATCCATCCCCGACAATGGCACCCATTGCATTGTCTTTTTTGAGCTTGCCGGTCACATCATAGACCTGGTATTGAATTCGGTTTTTATAGCTGGTAAATCCAGGAGTAAACAACTGATCACCTACTTTTTCACCGTTGATCTGTAGTTCGTAAATACCTAGGGAAGTAACAAAGACCCTAGCTTTTGCAACAGGCTTAGTAGTCTTGAATTCAGTTCTATAAAAGTGACTCGGTGTGGGCGAATCTGGAATCGCCTCATCCTTGGATATCCATTGTGCTACCCAGTCGTCGACTTCCAGTAGACCCATTTCCCAGAAGGCAGGCTCACTCCATTGAGACACTTGCTTATTGGCGTCCCACACTCGCACTTGCCAATATATCCTTTGCTCTGATTGCAACTTCGGCCCTTGGTACTCTATATGAACGGACTCATCACTTTCCGTTTTCTTGCTCGTCCAGATCGGCTGCCCGGTTTGTAGGCCTTTGATAGAATGAGCCGCTCTGATTTCATAGGCCGATTGCATTACATCGCATCCCTTCCCTTTCACTTTCCAACTCAATCTTGGGGTAGTTACATCTATCCCGATTGGATTTTCACGGTACTCCGTTTTGAGATCATATACTTGAATGCCAGACGATGCTAAACCTGTATTTATTTGGAAAAATGTGAGTAAAAAAACGAGAACACTCAACAATCGATCTCGAATAAATTCAGTTATCACATTCATAATCAAAACCATAGAAATAAGTAATTCCTTCTTTGAATTAGTAAACTCTTAAGTTGGTCTTCTTCAAATCTTCTATACGACTAGAAGCGCCTATCGAAACGGTGAAATCTCCTGGCTCTACCACTTTTTTCATGTCCTTGTCGTAGATAAAAAGGTTTCCGGCATTGAGTTCAAATTCGACAGTCTTGGTTTCACCAGGTGCCAGAGAAACTCTCTCAAAACCTTTAAGCATCATGTTGTATCTACCTACAGAGGCAAACTCATCTCGTATGTACATCTGAACCACTTCATCACCTACTCTATTGCCCGTATTGGTAATATCGACAGATACCACAGCAGCTTCGTTGGCTCTTATCTTGCCCTTATTCAATCGAGGTTCGCTGTATTCAAACGAGGTATAACTCAAGCCATATCCAAAAGAAAATAGAGGCGACTTGTCGCTAAACTTGTAAAGCCCTTTGCCAGAACCAACGAAATCAGGTCGCTCAAGATAAGTCACCGGAATTTGACCAACAGACCTTGGAAAAGACACTGTCAGTTTGCCACCTGGGTTGTAATCGCCAAATATCACATCTGCCAATGCATCTCCCGAGCGCATACCTAAATACCAACTCTCGATTACTGCGGGGATGTTTTCTGCGATATAGTTGATTGTCAAAGGACGACCGTTTATTAAAACCACAATCACTGGTTTGCCCAATTTATGTATCTCCTCCACCAGCTCGTTTTGCACACCAACTAAATCTAAATCGTCGCGATCGGTTCCTTCGCCACAGGTACGAGTCGATCCCCCTACTGCAAGTATTACTACATCAGATTTCTTAGCCGCTGCTATGGCTGCCGCAAAACCAGCCTTCGAATCACTATTGAGTTTACAACCCTCAGCATAGTTGATTTTGATTTGGCCATCTACCTTATCTGTCAGCCCTTCTAGCAAGGAAGTATAGTACGGAGGTATTCCAGAATAGCCACCCATCAATGTATAACGGCCGCCTTCAGGTACTTCTTCGTGAGCATTTGGGCCAATTAAGGCAATAGAATTAATTTTGTCCTTATTCAGCGGAAGCAACTCCCCTTCATTTTTCAATAATACTACCGATTTTTTAGCAAGCTCTAAGGCCAACTCCTGACTCTCCGTAGTACTTATTACTTCCTTTACCACGTTAGTATCTTTCTGATCAAATAACCCCAACTTGTATTTCATCTTCAAAATACGACTCACACTTTCGTCGACATATTGCACCAGTTCTGGATTACTTTTCAGGGTATCTCCCAGCACCTTCATGATGTAGGCCGAGTTGGCCGGGTCTTTGCCAATCACCAAATCCATATCTACGCCTGCCTGCAAGCCCATAACTGCTGCTTCAGTTCTGTTTTTTGCAATAAAGTGCATCAAATTCAATCTTGAAACATCATTGTTGTCAGATACGATAAAACCATCAAAGCCCCAATCGTCTCTGAGAATATCCTGCAACAACCAAGTATTCATATGACAAGGGATTCCATTAAGGTCCTGATGACCCGGCATAATACATCCCACTTTTGCTTCTTTGACAGCCGCTTCGAAAGGCGGCAAGAATACTTCGAATAATCTACGCTCAGAAATGTCCGTAAATCCGCCATTGATCCCTCTTCTATTTTCCGGATATGCCACATAATGTTTCGCTGTAGCTAGGATGTGGTTTTCATCGAACTGCTCCTCACCCGTTCCCTGAAGTCCTTCGATAAAGGCAACGCCCATACGAGAAACCAAATATGGATCTTCTCCATAGGACTCCTCGACTCTACCATATCTAGCATCACCTGATATTACATCTAGATTAGGAGAATAGCAGTGTGTTAGATTAGCTGCTCTTGCCTCCTTAGCGATTGCCTCTGTCATTTCACGGATTGCCTCTGGATCCCAGGTCGAACCAAGAGCGATTGCCTGTGGATAAACAGTTGAACCAGGTAGCCAAAGCCCATGAAGACATTCACTATACTGCATCATTGGTATGCCTAATCTTTCGTTAGGTGGGGCATCCTGAGTCAATTCAGCAATCTTGTCTTCCAGTGTCATTTGACTCATCAATTGACTCACCTTCTTATCAATTACTGACATACTTTCTCCTTCTACTGACTTCATACTACAGCCTACCATTAAAGCAAATACTGGTAGATAGCAAACCAAATTCTTCATGCTTTTCAAAAAATAATATTCTACTGTTTGTAATGAGCATTAGCTCAATTGCATCCAAAGGTTGTCCCTCCTGCAATAGCAAATAAGCATATAGTCAATAGAAGAATAGTCTTGAAAACTGGTATAAAAGTCCAAAAAAGTCATGTATCCAGTACAACAGACTGAATTATGATAATGTCCTTGTATTTAGATTTAGTTCTGACATCAATTATCGATTTGTCCTAAATCTTGATTGATCTTCACTGGGATTTTCCGTTGGGCCGAATCATAAATGGCCTCTTGTACCTCCAGTGATTTGAGGTAGTCCACTCCATTGGTTTCGAACTCCTGTCCGCTCAGCAATCCGTCGACAAAGTGTCGCTGTGTGATAAAGACACAATCACCCGCAAAATTGACATTCTGATGAGTATAATCTTGTGTCTCTTCATCCTGTCCCAACTGTTGCACCGTGACCATACCGTCTGGGTACAGGCGAATGCTTCCATTCATACCGTCGATGAGCATCTCTCCGAAGGTATATCGACTGTTGGGGTAGTTTGGCTCATTGTAGCGACTGGCATCCCAGGTGGCGAAGATTCCATTGTCAAATTCGAACTGAACCTGCGCCCAGTCTTCTCCTTTGATCACCTGATTGAGTTTTCTCAAGTGCGCATTGACACGTTCAACCTTCCCGAACAAGTAGCGAAATGTGTCTATGAAATGTATGCCATTTTCATAAATCAATAATCGCGGGTAATCTCTAAAATAAGGCTGACGGGGTATGTAGGCATTCTCCCCCCATCCATCACCCATTCTGCTTCTGAAATATACGGTGTGGACTTGCCCGATGAGCTGCTCATCCAGCAGTTGTTTGATCTGTCGGTACCAGGGCTGGAAGCGCCAGTTCTCATGTACCATGAACCTTACCCCGCTCGCCTTCATTTCCTCTACCAACTTTATCGCCTCGTCCATGCTAGGTGCCAATGGCTTTTGACATATAATGTGTATGCCTCTCTCTGCGGCGTAGCTACAGATATCCAGGTGTGTTTCCGGAGGTGTAATAATGTCAATAAAATCGGGCTGCTCGGCATCTATCATTTCCTTATAATCCGTATAATGCCGTGCTATGCCATAGGTCTGCTGAATGGACTTGCCACTGTCTACATTTCTATTGCACAGCGCAACGATCTCCACTTCCGGGATTCGATTCCATGCCTCATATTGAAACTGGCTAAAATAGCCAGCTCCTACCGCCACACCTCTAAACTTTTTCATCTGGCACTATGGATTTTGAAGGGTTCATAAAAAGCCAGGCTATAATAGCAATGGCAACAAAAATTTCTGAAATAATAAAGAAGGTATCTGCTGTCCCCGTCCACTGTACGATATATGGAAAAAGAATTGCTGTGATAAATGAGCCCACGTTTCCGGCCATGTTCATAGCTCCCGATACTGCACCTGAATTGGCCTTGCCGATATCCATACAAAACGACCAAGAGGGACTCAATGTCATGTCTGCTCCAAATACCGCTACGCACAGTGCCCCCACGGCCCACATGATATCAGCCGAAAGCAAGACCCCCAACACACCAACACCTACTAGCGCAAAACCGATGAGTGCTGGAAGGGATCGGGACATTTTCCAACTGGCCCTCTTGTAAATCCAATCGATCAGGCCACCCGAAAACCAATTGCCCACTGCTCCGAAAATCAATGGAAACATGGCATACACACTGGCTTCCATCGCACTCACCTCGAAGCGCTCTGCGAGGTACGGCAGCATCCACGTAAGGCAAAAGAAGAAAATAAAATTGCTACTGAAATACTGGAGCATAGCCAACCATATATTGGCAGACCCTAATAATGTTTGGGTAGAAAGAGGCTTTGCTTTGACCGCAGCGATGGTCTGCCTTTCGGACTTGATCATCTGCTTTTCGTCCTCGCCCATGCCGGAGTGGTCCTCGGGCATATCACGAAACCACTTGTACCAAAAAACAGCCCAAACCAGCCCCACAGCTCCCATCAGGTAAAAACTCCAGCGCCACCCAATACTGGTGATGATAAAGGTGACCAGAGGAAAAGCAAAAGCAGCACCTAACCTCGATCCAGAAAAATTGATACCCGTGACAACTCCGCGTTCACGAAGCGGAATCCAGGTCAAATTGGCCCTGGCGATCCCGGGGAAAGCCCCCGCCTCACCCGCTCCGAACAAAAACCGGACAACCAGCATAGACAAGTAGTTCCAGGCAAAACCAGTAGCCATCGTAAAAACCGACCAGATAGACACGATACCGGTGATTACTTTTCTAGGACCAAACCTATCGGAGAGCAACCCTGATGGCACCTGAAAAAGTGCATAGCCCAAAGCAAAGGCAGACATCACCCAGCCCATCTGCGTATCGGACAAACCTAAATCATCAGACACCACGCCTTTGGCCGCTGATATACCTACACGATCTATATACAATAGTAGCGTCAGCGAAAACGTGGATAAAACCAGTTTATATCTGACAGGAAAATTACTCATTTGTTGTTCTTTTTAGTTTTTCATAAGCTTCTGAGAGTGCCGTTTCACTCCCTACATTTCCAGGAAAAACGATAAAAGGTATCCCTGGAAATTGGGTCTCAGCACCTAGCTCCCACACAGGCACACCAGGCAGGATCTGCCCCAGTACCTTGCCACGCTTGATGCCCAAAACTTTGGTAGCCACATCGCTAGAGGTAATCCCCCCTTTGGCGATCACAAAGGCAGGCGGCTCTTGTAGTTGGTTCATTATAGAAATGACTCCATTGGAGACCTGATTGACAATGGCCAAACTACTATCCGGACTATCTCCCGAGACTAGCGCACGACTCGTAAAAAGCACACTGTCTTTTCCCGAATTTACGGCGGTATTCATCTGTTCTGCAGATTCAGTGATGACCTCCTGTCCCTTTTCGATCAGCCGACTTACCTCTATTTCTATTTCTGTGAGTGTATGGTTTTTACGCAATTCATTGAACTGAGAGGTAGTTTTTGGCACGTAGGACCCTACCACTATTAGACCTCCCGCAGCACTCACTTTAAAATCTTTTGATTCCAGCAGATTGGGACCAATGCCGCCCAATGCCGATACCATACTCGCTCCTGACCGAACCAAAACATTCAACCCTTGCTGCTGTGCGATATACAGGGCAGCAGCTACCTTATTGAGGTCAGCTTGCACCAAAGCATTGACAATCAGCACTTTTTTTGATCGCTCATTAAAGATACGATCGGCCAGCAGCGCCACTGAGAGCAAGCGTATATCTTCCAGACTCAGATCAAAAATATCTTGCGACGTATAAGAGCTTTTCTCCTGTACATATTCGTAGAGATAACTGGATGCAAACCCGAAAGTTTTGTCCTCGGCAAAAGGAGTTCCGGATACTGGGGTCAATTCGTCTCCGTCACTGATGTAATGTTGATTATTGAGCGTGATTCGATTGCCCTCGAAAAATGCTGGAGCAAAAACGGTCAGTGCATCCTGCTGCCCAATCGCCTGCTTTGCAGCCGAGGTTTCTGGTTCAAAATGCCCACGGAGTGTACTGTCACCTCTGGTCACGATCAAGTAGGGTCGGTCCAGCTCCTGACTCACGCTTTTTACATTTTGACAGATCTCAAAAACCAAATCAAAGGCCTCTTTTTCCCCGAGGCTTCTGGAATTGGTCAGGATATAAAATATGCCTTGTGAAAAAGCCCAACGAAGCTCGTCCTTAGACCAGCTAGTCAAAATATATACACCGTGTACGGTCTGCGTGCCCGTAGGATCATCATCCAAAACAACTACCACACGATTGCCTCGGTAGGGGTTGATTTGGTCCAGGCTTATAGAAAGATCCTCTTCTGGAATATTATTAGCTGAGATCAGGTTCACTTTATGGTAATTTATACAAGGTAAGGTTCATGCTTCGAAACTGCCGCAAAAGAATGAATCAATAGAAAAATAAGCGGCGATCTGATTTTAGGACAGATCACCACTCAACGTTGATTCATTCGTATGCTACGAACGGCAACTACAAATTGCTAATAACTGCCTTGGAGATTTCCTGCGTAGAAGATGATCCACCTAGATCTACAGGCAACACACCAGATTCTGTTGTTTTGTCTACTGCAGCCAGTATGGCATTAGCCGCTTCATTTTCACCCAAATGTTCTAGCATCATCACGCCAGACCAAATTTGACCTATGGGGTTCGCTATGTTTTTGCCTGCGATATCTGGTGCTGATCCGTGAATAGGCTCAAACATAGATGGAAAGTCTTTCTCTGGATTGATGTTACCTGCACCACCAAGTCCCAGACTACCCATGATCGCTCCTCCCAAATCACTGAGAATATCCCCAAACAAATTGGTCGTCAAAACCACATCAAAAACCTCTGGCTTCAGTACGAAAGAGGCACTTGCATTATCGATATACATCTGATCATGCGTCACATCTGGATACTGAGTCGCCACTTCTTTGATCACTCTATCCCAGTAAGACAAACTATTGATCAGCGTATTGGACTTGGTCACATGCGTCACCTTATTTCTTCTTGTTCTGGCCAGTTGGAATGCATAGTGAGCGACTCTTTCTATCCCCTTTCGGGTAAAAATACTGGTATCTACCCCCATACCATTTTCTTCGTCTGGCAGGTACTGATTGCCGACCTGCACAAACTCGCCTTCAGTATTTTCCCTTACCACTACAAAATCAAAAGGTTTTTCAGACCTAAGCGGTCTAGTGACCCCAGGATACACCCGTACTGGCCTATAGTTTACATATTGCTGAAACTGTGTACGCACTTTGAATGTGTAGTCCTTGGCTGGTAGTGTATCATCCACACCTGGCAACCCTACCGCTCCAAAATATACAGCATCAAAAGCCTTTAGCTTCTCCAACGCATCTTCAGGCATGAATTTGCCATGCTCTAGGTAGTAGCCCGCACCATAGTCGAAGTTTTCCATATCAAACGAAAACCCAAATTTCTCTCCCGCAGCAAGCAGCACTTCCATCGCTGCAGGAACAATTTCTTTCCCAATCCCATCTCCTGGCACTACGGCTATCTTATACTTTGTCATTTTATCTTATTGTTTGTTTTGATTAAGATTTCAATTGTGATTTGAGTAGACTGATTCATAGGACTCTCCCATTTTTCAACATTGGATTGACTACTCCAGTTTTACATTCATCAAACTTATTGATCAATGTATTTTGTATTTTGAATTCAAAATTAATCAAATTAATTACATTTACAACCCCTATTGAAAAATGTAGAACTAGAACCAATAGATATTCAATCAGTTAATAGCGTAGCACAGATTAAAAAAACTTATATCATGAAAAGAACGATACTATTCATCCCAATGCTACTGAGTATAATATTCTGTCATGCTCAGACGAATGAGACGATCAAATTATCAGCCATCGAAGATTTTAACAGTACTACTGACAGCAACTATATCCCCTACTACCAAGACACCCAGCGTGAAGCTTTGGCCATCAATGCCGCACAATACAAAAACCAATTTGCGCTAGCGGTGAGTCGTTTTGAAGGAGAGTCCGGCAAGTATTTGGTTTCTATTTTGACCATGGCAGAAAATGACGGGGAATCTACTTACAAACTGTTGGTCAACGACAAAGTAATCGCCACTGCTCAAAACCCCACAACGACGAAAAGCTTTGAGGATGCTCAACTAGACTTTGGTCGGGTCAAATTGAAAACTTCGGACAAAATAGCCATTGCGTTCAATTCTCACACCAATGAAAAAATACCTGAGGGCGATATTACCGCTTATTCCAGAGGTAGGTGGAAAGCCCTGATTTTGGCAAAAAAGTAATACAACAGGCGTACTTTGCTACGGTTAATGTACGCCTAAACAAAACTTGCACCATCATAGCGCGGATCCATTTCTCATCAGAATAGACCCTTCGATCTGCGCGAGGTACTTATTATTTCTCTTCCAATGCCACGACCCTGGCAGGCGCACCGTCCCCGTTCTGTATTTTCAATGGCAAGGCAATCAAGAAAACCGATGGTGATTGAATCTGATCCAACCCCATAAGCCCCTCGATAATCGTGACCCCTCCTCCTAACAGGATTTTATGTATCTCTGTCACCTCCTTTAGGTCGGCTACATTGGCTACAGAGAGTGGCTCTACGCCCAGCATGTTGATTTTCTTTTGCACACACCATCGACAAAAAGCTTCGCTCAAACGGGGTAACTCTGATTTGAAATTGGGCTGATTGTAATTTTCAGCCCAGTGGGTACGCACCAGAATACTATCTCCACGCTGTACCTTCTCCAGCTGTCCTTCGAAATCCTTCCCATCGATTAGCTGACTTGCGTCATGAATGTCCACATCCAAAATCCAGGCCTTGGCCATCAACTTGGAAGGATGGAGCTCATCTACTGTAGTGTCGCTCACCCCAAAGTGTAGAGGAGCATCCATATGCGTACCTGCATGCGAATAAATGGTCAGCGTCTTAGCATTCCAGCCATCTACCTCAAGCTTGCGGGCAGGCTCATCAGCGTACCCGGCGATGTGTTCACCCAATGTGTGCGTAAGGTCGTGAACCTTATATTTAGATATATCCAACATTCTTTTAATATTTCGGCTAGCGAAAACTGCACCTTTGGCACAATCCTTCTGATCCTACAAGGTTAACTTTTTGTTTTTTGAATACATAATTCAATAACAGAAAAATGGATTTTGTTTATCTTGCAAGCTGAATTTCATCCTCTCGATACGTGGAACATTTAGAACTAGTAGATCGCATATACGCCGCAGTAAAGCAAAAAATCTTTGATCAGGAACTACAGCCAGGTCAAAAAATAACACAGGAGAAAATAGCCGCTGAACTGGGAGTGAGCAGAAGTCCGCTGCTAAAGGCACTCCAGCGACTAGAGACAGAGATGCTCGTCGAAAGCATCCCCAGACGAGGCATGTACGTGAAGTCTACCAACATCAATGACCTGATCGATGTATTCGAATGCCGGGCAGTACTAGAGGGACTTTCGGCTCGACTCACAGCAAGAAACATCACCCAACAACAGATCCAAACACTGAAAGATTGTTTTTCAGAATTTATTGGTCAGAAAAAGATAAGCATGGAAGACTATGCATCTGCGGATCGCGCTTTTCATGCCTATATACTGGAGTGGAGTGGCAATCAAACGCTTTCGCACTTGGAGATGCTTAGCAATATCCACTTGAAGGCTTTTCAAGCAGGATTGATTCGTGAACCAAAAGAAACATTAACCGAGCACCTTTCTATTATAGAAGCTTTGGAAAACCGGGATCAAGAACGTGCCGAAAAAGAAATGAGAAAACATATTGAACAGTCCCTTATTGACTTCAAAGGGAAGTTACTCAACTAATAAGTTCAAATAAAAACATTAACAAATGTCTACTATTCTATTGGGCTAGTGAAATATAAAAACCGGTTCAATACTTGATCTTCCTTTTGAATATTTTAAAATGTAAGTCAAACACATTTCATAGGCAGGCTTTTTCGGCCCTTCCTTGGCATGGCAGGTGAAAATTCGATGTTCTGTGAGGAATTGTCTGTTTTTGTTAGTTGGATAACCCCGAAAAAGCTTTGTAAGCTAATTTGGGCTTTATCCTTTTTTTGAAAAGCTAATCACCTATTATTCAGCAACCTAAATATTATCATTCATACCCCTTCAGCTTGGATATGAATTCTTTATTTCCATTCTTCCTTAGGTAATTCTGAGCACAAGAGAGAAAAACATCAAACCACAGAATGTATTTTAATTCCCACAATAGATTTAACGAACGAAGAACCATTTTTAGAATTTGAAATATTATACACTAATTGAGAGGTTAAGTGAAATCAATTTTTAAGATTAACCTCCAATAAGCACGCAAATAAATATAACTTATTCATTTTCAAAGATGGAAGATCGAGCTCCAACCGACGATCTCTTGAGTGATCATACCCCAAAAAATGGGACAGTGAGTTTAGTTCAGAAATGACAACTAAATTTACTGATATGACACGCAAGAAGTACACATCAAAATTCAAGACAAAGGTGGTTTTAGAAGCCATCAAAGAGCAATCAACCGTTGCAGAGCTGGCACAGAAATATGAACTGGCCCCTCAGCAAATCAACCTCTGGAAAAGAGAGTTTTTAGCCAATGCAGAGGGCGTTTTCGAGAAAAAGGGCAAGAGCAAGAAGTCGCAAGCTGACGATGAAAAGGATCAATTGCTCAAGACTATCGGTCAGCTAAAAGTGGAAAATGATTTTTTAAAAGACGCCTTGCGGTAAGACCATTGCCTGAACGGCGATCAATGATAGGCAAGGGTCAATTGAGTATGTCAAAGCAGTGCAAACTGCTGTCCATACACCGTTCAGGGATTTATTATAAGCCCAAAGGGGAGTCAGAATTGAACTTAAAGCTAATACGCATGATTGACGAGCATTAGCTGCACCACCCGTTCAAGGGAGCGGGCAGGATGCATACTTGGCTGACCAAAGACAAAGGGATGCTTGTGAGCAAGAATAGGATCGAGCGCCTCTATTACCGGGTGATGGGTTTACAAGCTGTGATGCCAGGAAAACATACGTCCAGACGTCATAAAGCCCACAAGGTGTATCCTTATCTACTTCGTAACCTGACAGTGGAGCGCCCCAATCAGGTCTGGGCAATGGACATCACCTACATCCCCATAAAGAAAGGGTTCATGTATTTGACAGCCATTATTGACCTCTACAGTAGGTATGTGGTCAATTGGTCAGTATCTAACTCCATGGATGCAGAATGGTGCCAACGGTGTCTAGAAGAGGCCATAGAGACGCATGGAAAGCCTGAGATTATTAATACCGATCAAGGCTCACAGTTTACCTCAGAAGTCTTCGCCAATTTCGTCTTGAGTCAAGACATCAAGTTGAGTATGGACGGAAAAGGAAGAGCTATTGATAATGCCTTTATTGAGCGGTTGTGGAGAAGTGTAAAGTATGAAAAGCTGTACCTCAATCCACCTAAGGACGGTATGGATCTGTACCTACTTGTAGCGGAATACTTCAACTACTACAACATGGAAAGAAGGCATACAAGTATCGAGGATCAGAGACCGATTGATCTCTATCAAACCACCCAAAAACAGGCCGCCTAATGTGCAGATCATTTTTGGGTTTTATTGTTAATGAAAGGAATATTAAACACTATTGTAGAACTTAAAACCGAACAAACCCTGTCCTAACTATTGGGGTATGATCATAAGGATCTATTATTTCTAGTAGCTCCCAATAGGAAATAGTCATATGTTGTTCTAAATGTCCAATACTTGTTAATGAGGCAAAACCCCACTGACCATTAGCCAAATTTCGAGCAGCTGATGTAACCAAATCTTGGTAACTATTAATATTAGAACGATCTAAGGAATTCAATCTCAACCTACACTTTTCAATGAGAATATCTATAATTCTATTATACTCTAAATTGATTAATCGAATTTGCTTCCCTCCAACATCCAATCTTCGTTGAATTTCTTTCTTGGTAATTATCAACTGATCAACAAAATCCAGTAAAGAACGTGGATCTGAACTTTTAATTTTCTTTAGGTACACTTTCCAGTTGTTCTTGTCAGGATAGAACAAATCCTCATAACCATTCTGATACCTACCAAAAACAAATAAGTAAGTATACAAGTTGAGTCGGTTTGTTTTAAACTGGTGTTCGAATCTTTGTCTTTTAATTGAATTGCTAATATTAGCAGAAAGGCCTATCGTTAAATTTACAACGCTGTTAATCATTTTATGTAGTTTTAAAATTTATGAATTCTTCTAAAATAGAGATTCACATTTTAATACATAAAAATTGAATATTGAAAGACTATTTAATTTAAAGTCAATGCAGAAAAACCGTGACCTATTCCGTGACCCAAAAGAAAAAACCCTCGCAAATCATTGATTTACAAGGGTTTATTTTCTAATTCGTACCCAGGGCCGGACTCGAACCGGCACGCCAATGACATTGGTGTTTGAGACCAACGCGTCTACCAATTCCGCCACCTGGGCATATCCATTTGATGATTAATTGTGGTCATCTTTTTTGCGGATTCGGCACCCTCTCTCTCAAAAGGGATGCAAACATATTTAAAGTTTTTTATTATCACAATACGATCTACAAAATCAGTTAATTTATTTTTCGTTCGAAAGATCGAGCCTCTGGTTTCGCAGCAAATAGCAGCTTAGTAGCCGGCCACACCTTCCCAAACAATTCTGATTTCCTATAAGCATTAAGCGCCTCTGCCGATTCCCATTCACTCAGGGTCACGAAGACATTTCTCTCCTCCACATCTGCCAACAACTCTACTCTTTGACAGCCCGGAAATCGTGCAATGTCCGACTGGTAAGTCGTGAATAATGCCACAAAATCTGCTACCCGATCCGTTTGGATCGTCAGTTTTACAATTCTGGTAATCATAATTTAAAGTCTATAAACACCTGGTCATTCACCAATAGGCCCAAGAGCTGCGAACCATTGCCCTGCAGCACACCAATTTGCAATCGACCTGTCGAATCAAAAATCACAAAGCACTCCCCTGGCCCAACATCAAAATAATTGTCATGGATGATACCGATCTTCTCTCTGCGGAAATTCACCTCATAAGGACAATAGTTATTGATCTTCATGATGGCCTCAAAATCCTGTTTCATGATATTGGTGACCAGGTTACCATAATGATCGATGCGTGTGATGTTCCCGGCTATCTGCTGCTTGGTCGCCTTAGAGTGACTCAGCATAAAACGCTTGATGGCCGTGATGGGCTGCCCCACTTCTTCTAGTTGGCTCCCTGCTGCTATCTTAGCTGCAATGGGCCCGAAGACCTGCTTGGCTCCAAAGGTGTTCACTTCTATACTTAGCTCTACCATCTGCGTCGGAGGCTGTTCGGAAAGCAGGGTAAAAATCCCCGAATCCTCACCCACAAAGTAGTGTCCCTCCAGCTCGATGGCAATCGACCTAGGACGCCTCGCGTTACTATCAGACACAGCCACTAGATGAACCGTGCCCGGAGGGAAGTCTCTAAAAACAGAGGACAAGGTATGCGCCGCATGTCCTACATCTCCTACCTCTATCTGATGAGTAATGTCGACTATCGTCAGATCTGGCTGGGTAGAAAGTAGGCTTGCTTTGACTGCTGCCACGTAATGATCCGAAAGCCCGAAATCAGAAATAAAAGTTACGATGGCCATAGAAGCGAAATGGAAAAAAATTGTTTATTTTGTCTAACAAAAATAGAATTTGACCGCAAATTAGGTATTTCATTTGGTAGAAAAAACTATAACCCTTGAGAACATTCCACTCGCCGAATTCCTCGGTATCGAGAATGAAAATATTGACGAATTAGCAGCTGCATTTCCTAAGTCGAAGATCATCTCGAGAGGCAATGAAATCAGAATTCAGGGGGCTACTCCCGAGATCAAAAAGATCAACGAAATCCTGAATGCACTGGTAGATCACTATCACAAATTCGGCAAAATCAGCAAAAACAATATCACTTCTTTCATCAATAGCGAAGAGGATGTTTTTGGTCAGGACGAAAAAGACATATTGGTCTTTGGCACACGAGGAGTCAAAATCGCTCCTAAGTCTCAGAATCAACAAAAGCTGGTACTAAGCTCACGCAAAAACGATTTGGTTTTTGCCATTGGACCTGCCGGTACAGGTAAAACTTACATATCTGTAGCCATGGCTGTCAAGGCGTTGAAGGACAGACAGGTCAAAAAAATCATCATCACCCGCCCAGCGGTGGAAGCGGGTGAAAACCTGGGTTTTCTTCCAGGTGATTTGAAAGAGAAAATCGATCCTTATTTGAGACCCATCTACGATGCGCTCAATGACATGATCCCTTCAGAAAAACTCCGCTACTACATGGAGAATGGCGTGATCGAAATCGCTCCCTTGGCCTACATGAGAGGACGTACGCTCAACAATGCATTTATCCTGCTGGATGAGGCGCAAAACACCACTCCCATGCAGATCAAAATGTTTATGACGCGTATGGGACCTGATTCTAAAGTGATCATCACTGGAGACATGTCTCAGATCGACCTACCGACCAAACAAAAGTCGGGGTTGAAAGAAGCCATTCGAATCCTGAAAGATGTGAAAGGCATTGGTTTTGTTACTTTGGACGGGAAAGATGTCGTTCGTCACGAATTGGTCAAAAACATCATCGAAGCATACGACAAGCACAGCGACAAGGAATAATCCTAAAGATTTACTATCTTCATAGCAGCAGCATTTCAAAATTGGACATGCTATGCTGCCTTGGTCACGCTTCCCATTTCTCAGAATTACCGCTTGCCTCATATTAGGCATTCTGATCAACGCTCATTTTGCGATTGTTCCTACTGGCTGGACCATAGCTCTATTGACTATAGTCTTTCTGACTCTTTTCAGCATCTATCCTTTTATCCGCAACAAGGCGAGTCTAACAATAGGCGCTATAGCGCTTTTATTAATTGTACTCATTGGAGCCATCAGATTTTCAGTCTATAACCAAAATGATACAGTTGCAGCTGAAAAGCATTTCCGAAAGACGGAAAAATACAGCGCAGTGGTAAAGTCTTACCCTCAAAACAAGACCAAATACTACATCTATCAGATCGAAACCATTCACGCTCTACAAGACACTAGCCTCACTGCCATCCATCAGAAAATCCAGCTGTATATCGAAAAAGGTGAGCACACCACTCCCCCACTGCAGTATGGTGATTTGATTGAAGTCACTGGCAAGCCTTTCCGAATCAACGGTCCTAGCAACCCACATGAATTCGACTATGCCCACTACATGTCCTTGCAGAAGATCTACTTCCAGCAGTTTTGCCAATCTCAGGAGATAGAAATCATGAATTCCCAATGTGCTAATCCGCTGTTGACAGCTACCTATCGCATCAGGACATATTTCGAAGCACTGATCGAAAAAGCAGTCCCGAGACAGGAAGAACAGGGAATCGCCCTAGCCTTACTACTCGGCATCAAAGACCGCCTGGATCCTGAGACTAAGGCCTCTTATGCTTCTGTAGGCGCCATGCATGTTCTGGCTGTATCTGGCTTACATGTTGGAGTGATTTATTATCTGCTCGCCCTATTTTTCAAGCCCATTAAAACAGCAGTAGTTAGGGAAGTGGTCTTGCCCATTCTCAGCATAGTCATTCTCTGGCTCTATGCTTTGCTCACTGGTTTTTCTCCCTCGATCCTTCGTGCAGTCACCATGTTTAGCATCATCATTTTGGCAAAAGCACTGAATCGGCAATCCAGCATATACAATTCCATAGCGCTATCGGCTTTTATACTCCTATTCATCAATCCAAATCAGCTCTTTGCAGTGGGTTTCCAGCTGTCTTATCTGGCAGTGATTGGTATCGTTTACATTTTTGACATTATCTACCCACTCTGGAGCCCCAATAGCTGGCTGGGGGATAAAATCTGGACCATTACTTCCGTATCCATCGCGGCACAGATTGCCACAGCCCCGATCAGCATTTATTACTTCCATCAGTTCCCCAGCTACTTCCTGGTATCGAATCTCTTTGTTATCCCTGCAGCTTTTGTCATCATGGGCGAGGGCATCTTCTTGCTCCTTGCAGATAGTATCTACGCCACCCCCTGGCCCGGCTTGTTGCTCAGCTATACCATTCGACTCGTCAACTGGCTGATCGAGTGTGTCCAGATGATCCCGGGCAGTTTGCTGGATTGGTTGTATTTGAGTGAAGCTCAAACCTTATTATTATACCTATCAATAGTATTATTCTTTGCCTTTTTGGAATTCAAAAAGCTGAAGTGGTTCGTAGCTGTTTTCCTATGTCTTATCACCTTTAGCAGTCTGGATATCCGCAATCTTTACCTCCAAAACAAAAAGCATGAATTGGTATTCTATCATACCAGAGACAATCAAGCCATTGACCATATTCAGGGGTTAAAGGCTCAGCTCTATACCCTGGACAGTATACAGGACCGATCCCTCATGGAATACCAACTCCACCCCAATCGACTGGCGTCCCATCTACCTCCCTTGCAAAATCCCATTACAATCAAAAATCAGGACAGCCTATCCAATATGGGTTTACACCCCATGGTAATTCAAAAAAAACGCCTATTGTTCATTAGCGAAGAATCCAAAGATCTTCAATTCAACGATAGACTGAAATGTGACTATCTGGTCATTCAGAATAATGCGGTTAAAAAACTCGAAAGGCTAAGAAGCAAATATGAATATGACTCGATGGTCTTTTCACAGAGCAATTCCTTTTATCAGATTCTAGATTGGGAAAACCAAGCCAAAACACTCCAGCTTCCTTTTGTATCGATGAAAGAAAGTTATTTCACCCTTAAAATCGAATGAGAGTAATCAGGAAATCAAAAATTCTTGAATGTGCTTCTTCAATGCCTCTTTATCTGCACATAGATCCGGATCGGCATAGATTTTCAGCATCAGCTCAAACAAAACACTTTCTTCGTATCCTAGCTTAGCAGCCATTTTTGCACAGTATTTGATCTCTTCATTGTAGAGTTTACCATCGATCTTCATCAATTGAACAATGGAGTAGATCAACTCATATTTTTCGTCATCAGAGAGACTACTTAGGTTATCCAAATCCATCTCTTGCTCATAGCATTCGCGGATTTCTTCATCAGTCATTCCATTGGCCCTACCCACCTCATGAATCATATCGATCTCTTCTTGCACTATGACACCATCGGCTTTCGCCAGTTGTATGAGTATGTTTAGGTGGATGTTTGACATAATGATCTGGTTATATGAGTTAAGACAAATATAACCAAACCATGTAAAAGCTTTATATTAACAACAGAAATGAATTACCTCGCTCACATATACCTTTCCTTCGGCAAGGAAAAAATAGCCATAGGCAACGTCATCGCAGATTTTGTGAAAGGCAAAAAACTTTACGACTATGAGGGCGAAATCCAAAAAGGCATCATTATCCATCGCGAAATCGACCGATTTACAGACCATCACCCCATCGTAAAACAAGGAAAAAGGCGTTTGTCAGAATATCGACATTATTCTGGCGTGATCATGGACATGTACTACGATCATCTATTGGCAAAGAATTGGCACAAGTACTCCAAAGAAAACCTGAAAGACTACACGCAGCGATATTACGAGCTTTTTGAGGCGAATAGGGATATCATACCGGAGAAGGCCTACTACCTGCTCTACCATATGTCCAAAGGCAATTGGCTCTACAATTACCAATATGTGGAAGGATTAAAATCGGCACTAGACGGAATGTCAGTGCGCACGCCCTTCGAATCAGGCATGGATCGCGCCACCAAAAATCTGATAGAGGACTATGCCCTTTTAGAAAAAGAATTTGCCGTGTTTTTCGAGCAAATAACCGATCACATTCATAATTTTACTGCCGAATTGAAAATTGAATGATCGTATCTAAGCCAAAAACAGCTACACTTTTTTCCATTTCCGTTTTTCTATGCATTGCCTTTGGCCTCTTTGCTTGGGGTCTATATCAGCTAATGAGTGAAGAAAGTCAAATGGGGTGGTACATCCTAGTATACACCTCTGGTCCTATTGGGCTGATCGTACTGATCAAAATCCTGACAGGAATCAAAATCGTTTCTATTAAGAAAGAAAAGTTCGAATTTAACATGCCTTTCCGCTTCAAGAAAACCCGATTTGAATCCAGGGACATCGAAAAATGGAGCCATACCACCATCAAAACCTATGGAGGACAATACGAGGAAGTGATCTGGAAACTGAAATCTGGCCAACAGTTAGGTTTGAGCAAACAGGAAAACACCGAATTCGATAAGGTGCTTCGCTACATGAAGAAAAAACTTAAAAAACTACAGGCATGATCAAAGCAGCTCTATTTGTCGGAATGGGTGGTTTTTTAGGCAGTGTGGGCCGCTATTTGATTTCCCATTGGGTACTAAAATACTTTCCTGGCTTCACTCCCTCCGGCACTTTAGCAGTGAATATACTCGGATGCTTCATCCTAGGCTTTCTGATGCACACCACGAGCAAATTAGAAAAAGAATATTTCCTCCTGCTCACTACCGGCTTTTGTGGTGGCTTTACCACTTTCTCAACCTTCGGAGTAGAAAACCTTCGCCTCGTCATGGATCATCAACATGGAACCGCATTGGCATATATGGGTGGCAGCCTGATTTTTGGACTATTGGCAGCAGGCATCGGCTATTACCTAGGCAAAACATTAATCGCATAAACCCAGCAAATATGAATAAGCATTTCAACCACATCCTCGCTAGCTTCATTTTCTTTTCCTTCCTTTTCTTTTCTTGTGAGAACGAAAAAGAAAGCTATTCACCCGTAAGAAGCAGTGAGGATTCTTTGTATGTAGTTCAGAACTACGACAAGGAAGAAGTCTACATCGAGATGCGGGATGGCATCAAATTGTTCACTGCCATCTACACACCCAAGGAAAAAGGCGATTATCCAATTATCCTCTTTCGTACTCCCTATTCCGTGAAACCTTATGGAACTGAGCCAACAGACTATCGAAAAGATCTCGGCCCTAATATGGACTTGGTTAAAGACAAATACATTTTCGTCTATCAGGATGTAAGGGGTAAGTTCATGTCTGAAGGCGAGTTCGTTAACATGACTCCCCATAATGGAATAGTCAATAACCGAAGAGTCAACGAAAGCACGGACACCTTCGATACCATCGAATGGCTAATTACCAACACAGACAACAATGGAAACGTAGGTCAGTGGGGCATTTCCTACCCTGGATTCTACACTGCAGCCGGAATGATCGATTCTCACCCCGCCTTGAAGGCTGTTTCACCGCAAGCCCCTATCGCGGACTGGTTCTTTGACGATTTTCATCACCATGGTGCCTTTTTCCCTTCTCATGCTTTTGGATTTTTTAGCTTTTTTGGTGTTCCAAGGGATAGCCTAACGACTGAATGGGCACCTCGCTTCGATTTTGGAACAGAGGATGGCTATGCTTTCTACAAAGACATAACGCCTCTTTCGAAAGCCAATTCAAAACATCTTTTGGATCAAATTCCTTTTTGGAATGAAATGGCTGCCCACCCTAACTATGATGTATTTTGGCAAGAAAAAAACATCTTACCCCACTTGAACAACATCAACTGCGCAGTGCTGACAGTGGGTGGATGGTACGATGCAGAAGATCTCTATGGCCCGCTTAACATCTACCAGACGGTTGAAGAAAACAACCCTAAGATCAATAATACGATCATCATGGGACCATGGAGTCACGGAGCATGGCGAAGAACGGAAGGAGACTATCTGGGCGATGTGTATTTCGGAGAGAAAACCGCTACCTTTTTCAATAATGAAGTGATTACCCCTTTCTTCAACCACTATCTCAAAGGTGAGGGAGAAGCTGATCTGGCAGAAGCCATCATGTTCGAAACGGGAACCAACCAATGGAGGAAATTCGATCAATGGCCTCCTGTCAACCTGCAATACAGCAAGCTTTATTTCAAGCAGCAAAATGAATTGAGCTATACCCCACCTCAGGCAAATGAGTATGGAGCGGATATTTTCACAAGTGACCCGACCAATCCCGTACCTTTCACCCAATATCCAAACCTGAGGATTCCTAAAGAATATATGGTAGAAGATCAGCGCTTTGTTCAGGATCGTAAGGATGTCATCACCTATATGACCGAAGAACTTAGTGAAGATTTGACACTAGCAGGCCCTATTACTGCTAAACTGGTAGTTAAAACGGATCAAAGCGCCGCAGACTGGGTCGTCAAGATCATTGATGTTTACCCAGACTCCTTAGCGGCATTTCCTCACCAACCAGACAAACCTATGGGTGGCTATCAGCAGATGGTCAGAAGTGAAGCCATCAGAGGAAGATTCAGAAATAGCTACGAAAAACCTGAGCCCTTCGTGGCGAAAGAGGAAGCTGAAATCGAATTAGAACTACAAGACGTCTTGCATACTTTCAAAAAAGGCCACCGACTGATGGTTCAGATACAAAGCAGCTGGTTCCCTTTAATAGACATCAATCCTCAGACCTATGTGGACAATATATTCGAAGCTGAAGAGAAGGATTTTGTTGTAGCTAAGCATTTTATAGGCAGGTCGGGAACCAATCCTTCTTATATCAAGGTTGGGATTCTGAAAGATTAACTCTATTAAAGTGAGATAATCGGAATATGCCGTTATAGTTTTTGTGAATATTTAAATTTTTTAAAGAAATAGTGCAAAAACTAAACACTTACTTGTGTAGATAGAAAAATGAGTTTAATCTTGCCGCATCCACAGAAGAATTAAGAACAAACCATCCTAATATATTACCCATGCGACACTCGTGTTGTGTGGGTTATTTATTTTAGGACTAGAGAAATAAAAAATGATTGGGTTATTTAGTGAGGACTCCAAAGGGAAATCCTGATTTGAATAAAAACAAAAAACCATCCCCAGTTGAAAGAGATGGTTTTGAAGATATTAGGTCAGTCTGATTTTTGGAATTTGTACCATAAAGTAGCAATTTTTTCTTGACTTTCAAATTGTTTCTTCGACGAACTTGAACAAATCTTAGACCAGTGCTATTTACCAATCTATTAATCCTGCGATAGCGCAGCTTAAGTAGAAATACTGAAACTATTGCAGCACTTCCGAATCCATGTTACGGTGTCTGGCCCAGCGTCTTACCAACGGATACAACAAAACAGAAACGATAATTATAGCTGTACCAACATAGAAACCAGAATCCATATGTTCATCTTCTTTGAAGATCAAAAGCGCCATCAAAATCCCATAAACTGGCTCAAGATTGATCGTAAGATTAATAGAGAAGGCAGTCAGTTGTTTCATTAGCTTCACCCCCAATGAGTAGGCAAACACCGTACAAACCAAGCTTAAAAAAGAGATGTAAGCCCAATCCCATTCCTGAATCCCTACATGCATAGAAAGATCGCTTCCATCTAAGACCATGACCACAGGAATAATAAGTGCAGTAATAACAGCCGCCCCCATCATTTCATACATCGAGATGGTATAGTGATTTTTCGTCGCAATCAAACGACCATTAATCACAGTAAAGGTAGAAGCTAAGATGGCAGATAAGATAGCCACACTAAGCCCCAAAAACTGATCAAAGGAAGCATTAAACACTAAGATGATCCCAACTACTGAAAGCATTCCCAAAACAGGCTCGTAAAATTTAATTCTTCTTTTGTTTACTAATGGATCGATGAAACTCGTCCATAAGGAAGTGGTTGCAATACCCGCCAGGCAAATCGATATATTAGACAATCTAGCAGCGAGAAAAAAGGTGATCCAATGCAATCCAATCAGTATGCCTGTCCCTGCAATTTTAGCAATCTCCTTCCTGGGCAATCTATAATCAATCTTCTGAAACCAAATGATGCAAAAGATACCGAATGCCGCAATGGTGGTTCGAAACAGAACTACTCCATACGGAGAAATAGAGATTAATTTCCCTAAAATGGCTGTTGCACCCCAGATCAGCACAATCAAATGTAGCTGAAGATAGGCCTGGAGAGTAGATGGGCTCTTTGTCATTTGGGTACGAATCGATAAAGTATCAGCGTAATGACGGTTCCAATAATATTAGGAATCCATATCGCAAACAAGGGATTCATAGAACCCGCTTCAGCTATGGCCTTGACCAGAATAAACATGATGATGAAAACGAAGGCAATCAAAAAGCCCAAAGCGATCTTAAAGCCTGCACCTCCTCTAGTGGATTTTTCCGCAGATACTGACACCCCCATAAAGGTCAAAATGATGGCCGTAAAGGGAAGCATATAGCGAATGTATTTTTCGATCTCATAAACGCCGACATCATCAGCTCCTCGTTCCCTGAGCAACGCAATGTATTCATTGAGCTCATCCAGATTCATGGTCTCATTAAGCTGGTACTTATTATCAAAGTCTTCCGGAGTGATACTGAGCACCGTATCTATTTCATCTCCCTTCGTAAAAGTTTCGCCAAACTCATGGATGGTTCTTAATTCCCAATCTTTGAACTGCCATCTTTCTAACGAATCATCCCAGGTCATCTTCCTGGCCTCAAGTTTTTGCTTTAGTTCTGTCCCTATGATTTCTTCCAGGGTTACCTTATAGCCAACTTCTGATCGGTTATTGTAGCGCTGAAGATAGAGGTACTGTTCTGGTCCGATCTTAAAATGAATATCCCTTTCATTGAAATAAAAGGGCTTCTTTAAATATTCTACTTCGAATGCGATCCGATATTTATTCGAGTTCGGAATCATCCAGCCGTTGACATAGAATGTGGTCGCCGCTATCAACAATGACCCAACAAAGAAAGGCAGCAACAAGCGTCTAAAACTAATTCCACCAGCTAACATGGCTACAATTTCAGTTTTTGCGGCCATACCAGCCGTCACCAATACTGTAGCGATAAATACCGTGATAGGTGCAATCAGATTGGCTATCCACGGCATAAAACTGAGATAATAGTAGAAGATCAAGTCCGTTGGCACATCGTTCTTGATAAACTTCTCATTCTTCTCTGTAAAGTCAATCACCATGATCACAATGACCAAAAGGGCCACCACAAACACGAAGGTCGAAATGAATTTTTTGAAGATGTATTTATCGAGAAGCTTAATTTTCACTGGCACTAAAGTCTTGATGAAATTTTTGGCAATATAGTATTTTTCCAGACCGCAAAATCTCCTGCCTGTATGTGTTTTCGGGCCTCTTTGACCAGCCACAAATAAAAAGCCAAATTATGAATACTGGCGATCTGAGATGCTAAAAACTCATTGCTATGAATCAGATGTCTTACATAGGCCTTGCTGTAAGCAGTATCTACATAGCCCCCCAGATTAGGATCCAAAGGAGAAAAGTCTTTTTCCCATTTTTTATTCTTGATGTTGATGATCCCCTCGGAGGTATAGATCAGACCATGTCTGGCGTTTCGGGTAGGCATCACACAATCGAACATATCTACACCAAGCGCTATACATTCCAAAATATTTTCCGGCGTCCCTACTCCCATCAAATACCTCGGCTTATCCTGTGGCAGGATACTGCAAACCAAATCTGTAGACTCATACATCATCTCAGCAGGCTCCCCTACAGACAAGCCACCGATAGCGTTCCCTTCTCTTCCAAATGAAGCAATGGTCTCTGCAGATTTCTCTCTTAGGTCATGGTAAGTACTTCCTTGAACAATAGGAAAAAGCGTTTGACTGTAGCCATATTTAGGCTCTGTCGAATCAAATCGATCACAGCAACGCTTGAGCCAGCGATGCGTCATTTCCATCGACTCTCTGGCGTACTTCCTATCACATGGATAAGGCGTACATTCATCAAAGGCCATGATGATATCAGCGCCTATGGTTCGCTGTATATCCATTACACCTTCAGGCGTGAAATTGTGCTTTGAGCCATCGATATGAGACTGAAACTTCACGCCCTCTTCTGTTATCTTTCTTCTATGCTTGAGAGAATACACCTGATAGCCTCCACTATCTGTCAGCATCGGTCTGTCAAAGCCATTGAACTTGTGTAAGCCTCCGGCCGCTTCAATCACATCCAGTCCTGGTCTCAAATACAAGTGATAGGTATTACCTAAAATGATTTCTGCCTTGACATCTTCTTTCAGTTCTCGCTGATGCACAGCCTTTACCGTACCGGCGGTTCCTACTGGCATGAAGATCGGGGTTTCGATCTCCCCATGATCAGTAACAATTTTTCCGGCTCTTGCCTTTGATTTTGGATCAGTTGTTTCTAGTTTGAATTCCATAGAGGCGCAAAAATATGTGGATTTCTCATATTAAGTTCACCTCCTGCTGCATATTTGCAACTCTTGAGTATGGATCAGCTATGACGGAAATTTTCTTATACATTTTACTTTCTTCTACAGGCATCCTGACCATTTATTGGTTGGTAGCCTGGATCAAAATCGGAACTTATCGCTCTTCAAAGAAATCTTCAAATCAGGAAGGTGTATCAGTTATCGTATGTGCACACAACGAACTAGAGAATCTCAAAAGTCTGATTCCATTACTCGAAAAACAGCAGCACCCTAACTTTGAAATCATCATAGTAGATGATAGATCCGATGATGACACTTATGATTACATGCTCGAAAGGCAATCTGAGAAAATCAAAAATGTAAGAGTCAATCAAGTACATGACCATATCAATGCCAAGAAATACGCCATCACCCTAGGAATCAAGGCAGCTAAAAATGACATCCTGCTACTGACCGATGCGGATTGCACACCTGCTTCTGATCAATGGATCAAAGAAATGACCGATGGCTTTACTGCTGATACGGATTTTGTCATTGGAGCCTCCACCTATGAAAGTAGCAAAGGGTTTCTGGGGCAATTCATTCGCTACGAAACACTTCTTACTGCACAGAATTACCTTGGTTGGGCCATGGCGGGCAATCCATACATGGCGGTTGGAAGAAACTTGGCTTATCGCAAAGCTAAATTCCTGGAAAACAAAGGCTTCAACAAATTCCAACATGTAACTGGTGGAGATGACGACCTATTGGTTAATCAACTGGCGCGAAAGAAAAACACCAAAGTGGTGATTGGAGAGACAAGTTTGACCCGTTCTGAACCAAAAAATTCCTGGTCAGCTTATTATCGTCAAAAACTTAGACATTTGAGCGTCAGTAAGTATTACAGACTGAAAGACAAGATTCTTTTGGGACTTCAAAGCCTCAGCAACCTCGTGTTTTGGTTGTCTTTGATTATTTTAGCCACACAGACCCAACAATATGAAATTCCGGCAGGTGTACTTCTGTTTAGATGGGTATTCTTATCTAATCTGAATTATTTCACATCCAAAAAGATTGGAGATCGTATGAATAGTTGGCTAGTACCGGTTCTTGATTTATTTTACGTATTGTTCGTTACGATCACAGGGACTATCGCGATATTCACTAAGAAGGTTAAATGGAAGTAAAAAAGCAATTTTCCGAAAAAGCACTAAAAGATTTTAAATTAATAGATCACGCGATCAATGAAGGCGATGAGCAAGCATTCGCCGAATTGATGGAGAGATACAAACGTCCTGTGTATCATATGATTCTGAAAATGATCAGAAACACGGATGATGCAGAGGATTTGACTATTGAAGCCTTTGCCAAGGCTTTCAAAAACCTCCATAAATTCAAAAAAGACTACACTTTCAGTACATGGCTGTTCAGAATTGCTACCAACAATACCATCGACTTTATCAGAAAGAAAAAACTGAAGACCTTCAGTTTAGACACTTCTTTTACCGATGATGGGGGTGAGTCTGTAACCATCGATGTAGAAGACAACAACCTAAATCCCCAAGATGAAACAATCAAGGGACAAAAAATTGAGTTGGTACAAATGTTTGTGACTAAGCTACCTCCCAAATATCAGAGGCTTGTACGCTTGAGATATTTCGACGAGCTATCTTACGACGAAATAGCCAAGACACTAGACGCACCTTTAGGCACAGTAAAAGCACAGCTGCATAGAGCCAGAGAATTGATGTATGATCTGGTAAAAGACAAAAAGCAGCACATCTAAATCATGTCAGAACTTATTCTAAAGTACTTCCCTGATCTCAATGATGAGCAAAAGGGAAAGTTTGCCCAGTTGGAGCCACTGTACAAAGACTGGAATAGCAAAATCAACGTAGTGTCCCGAAAGGATATCGATGAGCTTTACTTGAGACATGTATTGCATTCATTAGGCATTGCCAAAGTGCTATCCTTCCTTCCTGGATCATCAGTTTTAGATATTGGGACTGGCGGTGGCTTTCCAGGAATCCCATTGGCCATTCTTTTCCCAGAGACTCAATTCGTATTGGTAGATAGCATCGGCAAGAAAATAAAGGTTGTGAATGAAGTAGCAACGGCTCTGGGTCTATCCAATGTCAAAGGGATTCATGGCAGAGCTGAACAAGTAGATGAACAATTCGACTTCATCGTAAGTCGTGCGGTGACGCGAATGAAGCCTTTCTATCAATGGACCAAAGGCAAGTTCAAAAAGGAATCGATTCACGAAAAGAAAAATGGTATTCTCTACCTAAAAGGAGGTGACCTTAAGGAAGAAATGGCCGAATCCAAGCTACGCTTTAAAACTTTTGAACTAACTGAATTCTTCGAAGAGGAGTTTTTTGAAACTAAGAAAGTGATCTATGTAGAAAAACAATAGGTCTACTTAGAATCAACCCTTACATAATGCAACTGAACCAACCCCGAATCGAAACTCTTAGAGTCGATTAAGGCTAAATCCTGATAGGGTACCCCTCCTTTAAAAAGGCGTTTCCCCTCTCCTAAAACCAATGGAATGATCGAAATAATAAATTCGTCTATCAGGCGCTTTTCCATCATTACCTTGATAAGGTCAGCCCCTCCATCACACACTATATTCTTACCTTCTTCTTTCTTTAGTTCTTCCACAAGGTGCTCTATGTCATCATTATAGAAGATCACATTCTTTTCTGGGAGCAATTCCTGACGAGTGATCACATAACACTCCATTTTCTCAGCCTGTGGAAGTGCACCTGCTATATCAAGTATCTTCTCGTAGGTCTTTCTTCCGACTATATAAGTGTCTACCGTATCCATCAATTCCGCATAACCATAGTCCTCCCCTGCGCGCTCTACGGTTTCTAACCAAGTCAGGTCATCGTCATCAGTAGCTAGATATCCATCTAGGCTCATACTGACATAAAGAATCAATTTTCTATCGCTCATAAACCGAATTTAACATTCTCCCTTGAAGACTCAGAATAGTAGAGAGAAAAATATTAATGAATGGCAATCTTAAACCTGGAAATGGTCACATAACATAAAATTCCTGAACTGGCTCAGGGTCTGGTAAATCTTCTCGATCCAGCAATTGCTTCAAATTAATTTCAATCGTCTTGGCAATAGATGTCATCGAAGTATCTGTGGGGCGGTTTTCAAATGGATCTTGAAGATAAGCCGCTGTTTTCTCTAACATGAAAAATGGCAAGGAAATAGAGACCAACATTGGGATCTCCCATAGTCTATCGATCTCTGCCAAAGCAATAGCCAGCAACACGATAAAAACGTAGATAAATACATGAAGAAAGAGTCTGTAGGAGGTAGGGAACACAGTATTCTTTATCCTTTCAGCCTTTCCCATACTGGAAACCAAATTAACCAATGTCTGATCAATCTGGATCTGCTGATATTCATTCACCTTACCCGACTCAAGCATTTGCTTCAAATCACGGCTGTGCTCATTCATCAATGCCAAGGGAACGTTCTTGTGTTTAGAGACACGAGTCAGTTCTTCCGAACTCACAAACCCTTCTATTCCTTTGACAGCCGACTGTTCTCTAAGCGACTGTCCTAAACTGTGTGCGAACGCAGCTTGCCTCATGGCTATTCGTTCTGTCTGCTCACATTTACCCTCTTTGTGAAAATTAAGTGCCTGCAGAACAAGTGAACGGGAATCATTGACAATTGCACCCCATACTTTCCTGGCCTCCCACCAACGATCGTAACTCTGACCTAGTTTAAAGGCCAACAATAACGATATAGCTGTACCCATAAAAGTCGGAATCCCCAGAGGTATGATGGGAAAATCCACCTTCCTCACAAAGAAGAAAACGAACATGGATACCATGAACACTATGGCAGCATCCAAATAGACAAATCTTAGAAGGTATTTAAGTGGTATGCGATATTTGACAAGCATAGGTAGTTGGGTGTGTTAGTAAAGATTATAAGATAAACTGACTCAAATCCCTATTCTCCACCATTCCACTCAACTTCTCCTGAACCATTTCTCTATCAATAAGAATATTCGCATTGGGCCCGATGACATCCGGAATATCAAACAATATATCATTCAACAATCGACTCATCACAGTATGTAGTCGTCTTGCACCAATGTTTTCAATCTCGGCATTGATCTCAAAAGCAATAGATGCTATCTCTTCCACAGCCTCAGGACTAAAGGAAATTTGCACATCTTCTGCCCCTATCAAGGCGGCATATTGTTTGGTCAACGCATTTTTTGGCTCATTCAGAATGCGAATAAAATCCGCTTGAGTCAAATTCTCTAATTCTACACGTATCGGGAAACGCCCCTGAAGTTCCGGGATCAAATCTGATGGTTTGGCAAAATGAAAAGCCCCAGCAGCTATGAATAGAATGTGGTCCGTATTGATCACCCCATATTTTGTATTCACAGCAGACCCTTCTACGATCGGAAGCAAATCTCTTTGTACCCCTTCCCTACTGACATCAGGACCTCCCTTTTTTGAAGCTCCGACGGCTATTTTATCTACTTCATCTATGAAGATAATACCTGTATTTTCAGCTTTGGCGATGGCCTCATCTTTGACCTCATCCATGTCGATCAGTCGGGAAGATTCTTCCTCCATCAGCAGCTTCCTGGCATCTTCGATAGTCACCTTTCTCTTTTTGGTCTTTTTCGGCATCATATTTCCGATCATCTCCTGGATATTCATCATAGATGATTCATCCATTTGACCACCACCGATCATTCCTACCCCTGGAGTGCTATTTTGCTTGACACTGATGTCAATTTTCCTATCCTCGAGCTCTCGGTTTCTAATCTTCTCTCTGAATCGCTCTCTGGTTTTCTCATTGAGTTCTTCGTCATCTACAATAGTGGAATTACTATCCACCACAGTGGCAGATGGAGTTGCTTTTCTCACAGGCGGAATCAAGGCATCCAGGATGATACCTTCTACTATTTCTTCGGCCTTTTCTTTTACAGCCTCTTTCTTGGCTTGCTTTACCAATGATACCGATTGCTCAACCAGATCACGAACCATGCTTTCTACATCACGCCCGACATATCCTACTTCAGTGAACTTTGATGCCTCTACTTTCACAAATGGGGCGTCAGCGATCTTAGCCAAACGACGAGCAATTTCCGTTTTACCCACACCTGTAGCTCCAATCATTAGAATGTTATTAGGCACAATCTCTCCCTGTATATCAGTTTTCACATTCATCCTTCTCCATCTGTTTCTCAAGGCGATGGCAACATTTCTTTTGGCGTCTTTTTGGCCGATGATGTACTTATCTAATTCTGAAACTATCTCTTTGGGAGTCAAATATTGATCCTTTGATAACATCCTATTCTTATTTACTTTAATTAAAACCTAACTAAATGAGCGAAACTTATTCTCCAACTATCCATACGAGAGAAGGAGAATAAGTTTCCGTTGCATCAACAAAATTAATTTTGTGAGAATTCAAATTTGAGGGCATTCTGCACTTTTTGAGGCAAAAGTGCAATTTCCAACACCTCGTCTACTGTATCTACAAAGTGGAATGAAACGCCCTTCAAATAACGATCATCGATCTCGTCGATATCCTTCTTGTTTCGATTACAAAGAATGATCTCTTTAATCCCGGCACGTTTGGCCGCAAGAATTTTCTCTTTGATTCCACCCACTGGCAACACCTTTCCTCGCAAGGTGATCTCACCTGTCATCGCCAGTTTGTTCTTCACTTTTCTCTGAGTAAAAATAGAAGCCAATGAAGTCAACATGGTAATACCCGCAGAAGGACCATCTTTCGGCACAGCACCAGCAGGAACGTGCACATGCAGATCATAATTCTCAAAGGTCTTGTGATCGATCTCCAGCTGCTCAGCATTTGATTTGAGGTAAGACAATGCCGTCATGGCAGATTCTTTCATCACGTCTCCTAGCTGTCCAGAAAGCGTCAATTTACCCTTTCCTTTACTCAAGCTAGACTCTATGAATAAAATTTCTCCACCCACTGCAGTCCAGGCCAAACCAGTAACTACACCGGCCAATTTATTGTTTTGATACAGTTCCTTATCAAAAACTTCAGCACCCAGAATTCTTCGTACTTCTTCCTCGTCCAACTTCTGGTTATACTCCTCCTCCATCGCAATCGACTTAGCAGCATCTCTAACCAAGCTACCAATCTTTCGCTCCAGGTTTCTAACTCCTGATTCGCGCGTGTAATCGTCGATCACTTTAAACAAAGCCTTCTTGTCAATAGAAAGATCAGCAGCCTTAAGACCATGTTCTTTCAATTGTTTCGGTACCAAATGCTTCTTCGCTATTTCTATCTTCTCTTCAATGGTATAACCATTGATCTCAATGATCTCCATCCTATCTCTCAATGCAGGCTGGATCGTATCCAGAGAATTGGCCGTTGCGATGAAAAGCACATTGGATAGGTCATATTCTACTTCCAGGAAATTGTCCTTAAAGGCATTATTTTGCTCAGGATCTAACACCTCCAGCAACGCGGAAGAAGGGTCCCCTCTAAAGTCAGAAGAAAGCTTATCAATTTCGTCCAAAACAAACACGGGATTCGAGTACTTTGCCTTGTTGATATTCTGAATCACCTTACCCGGCATAGCACCGATGTAAGTTTTTCTATGACCCCTGATCTCGGCTTCATCATGAACTCCCCCAAGAGACATTCTCACATATTCTCTATTCAGCGCCTTAGCAATAGATTTCCCAAGAGAAGTCTTCCCCACACCAGGAGGGCCAAATAAGCAGAGGATTGGTCCTTTCAAATCATTTTTCAACTTACGGACAGCCAAATACTCTATGATTCTGTCTTTGACTTTCTCCATACCGAAATGATCCTGATCGAGTATCTTTTTCGCCCTTTTCAGGTCAAAGTTATCCTCTGACATTTCATTCCATGGCAGCTCTACCAGCAATTCAGCATAGTTCATTGCCACAGGGTATTCTGCGGCCATAGGATTCATTCGCAATATTTTATCCATTTCCTTCTGAAAATGGTCAGCTACCTCTTTAGGCCAATCCTTTTTCGATCCTTTAGCTCTCAGGTCTTCTAACTCCTGCTCAGGACTCCCCTGTCCCAACTCGTCTTGCAAGACTTTCATCTGCTGGCGTAGGTAATAGTCACGCTGCTGTTGATCGATATCTACATTTACCTTATTCTGGATCTCATGCTTTAGCTCTAACACCTGAATATCCTTCAACATGTATTTCAGGAGCTCTTCAGCTCTCTGAGTCCCGTCATGGATCTCAAGTAGTTTCTGCTTATCCTTTACCGCAGAGTTGATATTGGAACATAAGAAATGCGTCAGAAAACTAAAACTGTCGATACTTTCTAGTGCCACCTGAGCCTCCTTAGGAATTTCAGGATTCAACTTTAATATCTTCTTGGCAGCATCCTTCAAAGAATGGATGATGGCCGTCATGTGGCTATCTTCGGCTCCATCGAACTTCTCCTCCAGCACCTTCACTTTAGCCGTCAGGTATGGATTCTCCTGCACGATCTGATCAATGCTGATTCGCTTTTTGCCTTGTATGATGATAGTCGTATTGCCATCAGGGAGAACCAACATTTTCAGAATCTTCGCAACAGTTCCTGTTTTGTAGATTTCCTTTTCTTTTGGATCCTCCGCATTAGGGTTCTTCTGAGCAGTAACGCCTATTATTTTATTGGATCTATAGGCTTTTTTCACGAGCCTGATGGATTTTTGTCTTCCCACAGTAATTGGTATCACTACTCCTGGGAAAAGGACCGCATTTTTAAGCGGGAGTATGGGTAAATCCTCTGGTAAATCCTCCTGACTCACTTCTGAATCATCGCCTGTCAGATCCAATGGGATCATATCAGACTCATCCTCAGAAAGATCTGAAAGTAAACTCGTAGAAAACATATTATCTTGTGCCATAAATTACTTCACTTGCCTGTCACTCTGGCATGAAACCTATATTTCTTGCCTTATTTTAAAGATACACATAAGTTGCAATCGGTATGCCAAAGTAATTATATTTAATCAGGTAATTGATTCGTTAAGAAGATTGACTGCATTACTTTTGAATTCCAGCTATTAATATATTGAAGAATATAAGAATATTTATAATCAAAAACGGGTGTATAGTTTCCTGACTATCGTAAATAAATCATCATCACTTCTTGCTTTCACTCTTCTCTTTTTGTTGAGTTTGACCCATGGGCTTCAAGCTCAATCAAACAAAAAAAAGAAGGAAAACGAGGCTATTATCGCCGTAGACACTCTTAGTTCGGAATGGGAATTCAATATTTACAATTTCCCCAACGTCAATCGAATCAGGGAATACTACAACAAAACCGAACTTCAAAATATCCAAAAACTGGAAGCCAAACGAGACTGGGTCAACCTCTATCCGGCGCTTCAAGAATATGTTAAAAAATTCGGGATAAGAAATTTTTATGTTGACACTTACTGGATCTGGCGACTGGCCAAATTGACAGAGATTTATGGGACAGAAGAGCAGGCAACCTCGCTTTATAAATTGGTACTGCGACATCACCATCAAGGTATAGACATTCGCGAACTGGAGCTCTACTACGACTCGCTCAACACACAAGAAACCGAAAACTTTGTACCGCTCGACTACTATTACAAACTGGTCGAACACAGAAAAGCCATCGATACAATTAGACCTCCTCGTGGAGTTCTTCTGAATATGGGGAGAAAAATCAATTCACGACATGCAGACTATGCTCCTACCATTGCACTTGGTAATGAAGTATTGCTATTCACCTCCAAAAGAAATGAAAGACGAGTGGGACTTGATTTCAAAAAGAATGAGGACTTATTTATCAGCCAAAAAGTAGATGGCTATTGGGAGTTGAGCAAGGAAATGGAGGAAATCAACACCCACTACAATGAAGGTTCAGCCTGTCTTAGCAAGGATGGCAAAACGCTTTATTTCTCAAGATGCGAATCTCCTATGGGTTTGGGTGATTGCGACCTCTTCGTCGCTACCATGGATCAGGACAGTAGTTGGTCCAATATCAGAAATCTGGGTGTAAATGTGAACAGTATCAGCTGGGACTCTCATCCTTCCCTTTCTCATACCGAGGACACCCTGTTTTTTGCATCGGATAGGATTGGTGGATTTGGTCTTTCGGACATTTATTTCACATTTAAGGACGACAATGGAAACTGGACTGCTGCCCAAAACCTTGGGCCGGTCATCAATACCCGAAAAAATGAAGTCAGCCCATTCTATCATCCGGAGTATGAGGTTTTGTTCTTTAGTTCGAATGGTCAGCTTTACAAATTCGGAGAATTCGATATCTACAAATCCTACCACAAAGACGGTCTCTGGAGCGAACCCATCAATATTGGACCCTTGGTTAATGGACGAGGGAGTGAGTTTTACTTTACGATAGATTCTCAGTCCAAAGACCTGTACTATTCACGATCTGCTACCCATGATCTTAACAAGTTAGACCTTTATTCCTTCCCTCTCCCCATGGAAGCCCAACCTGAAGCATTGACCGAGGTAAGTGGCTCCCTGACAGATGCTCATACCGGAAAACCTTTTACAGGAATCGTATCGGTAATTGATCTGGACGAAGGTGTAGAAGTATCTCCAAGATACCTGAAACCCGATGGCTCATTTGAATTCGAATTGATTAATAATCGAAACTACCTTTTGGTGATTCAGGGCGATGAATTCTTTAGAATAGAAGAAATGTTCTATCTGGATGGTCCTGCTAGATTCGATGAAGTAACAGACCACATAGCCAGTCGTGTGAAATTCGAATCCATCGAGTTTGATCCTGGTTTAGCCGATCTCAAAAGTGAAATGTATGGAGACCTGAATAAGATTGTAAACTTCATGTATGACAATCCAGACTTTTTTCTCCGAATCTCAGGGCATACAGATAAATACGGAACCGAGGATTTCAACATGAAGCTGTCTGTTGACAGAGCCAACACCATTCGAGACTATATTGTAGTCTTTGGAGGGGTGGCCGGAGATCGTGTTGAGGCACAGGGCTTTGGTAGTGACAAACCCATAGTAGAGGAAAAAACGCAAGCAGATCAAAAATTGAATCGAAGAGTAGAATTTGAAATCTATCGACCAGCCAAACCAATAGAAGAAAAATCAGTGGATGAACTTACAGATGAGGATTTTGACTAAATCTTTGGAATAGTAAAATTAAATTCACTACCCTTTCCCTGTTCACTTTTAACCCAAATTTCACCCCCATTGAGCTTAACAAATTCCTGACAAAGGATCAGGCCTAATCCAGTACCTTTTTCTTGTTTGGTACCCGGGTTAGACATCATACTTGCTTCATCAAAAATACGACTGGCTGTCTCTTCCTCCATCCCAACACCATTATCCTTGACCGTCAACAAGAAATGATCTGATTCCTCTATGGCAGAAATCGTTATTTCCCCCATTTCCCTGGTAAACTTGATAGCATTATTGTAGAGGTTGGCAATCGTACTACTAAATGCACGTTTATCAACAAAAACCTTTAACCCCTCCTTGATCTTTATCTTAGTTGTAATAATCTTGGAATCAGCACTCGGTCGATAGGCTTTGATGCTTTCTTCCACAACATCTCGCACATCCAGGGTTTCCTTATCTATGGCTAGCATATTTTGCTGAGACAATGCCCAAGCCAAAAGTTTATCTAGTAGTTCGTAAACATCCTCGGAGGCAGTAGCCAAATGACCTAAAATCTCTTGTCTTTGATCATCCGACAATTTGAGCGCTTTTGAATTAAGTATCTTTACTAGCTCAATAATATTACCAGCAGGTCCTTTGAGGTCATGAGCAACGATAGAAAAGAACTTGTTCTTAATTTCAATTTCCTTTTTCAAAGCCATCTCCGCGAGTACCGAATCAGTGATATTTCTACCAAAACAGGCCACTCCTACAATCTCTCCCTCTATTTCGATAGGATTGAATGACGTTTCAGTGTATAAAAACTCCCCACCAAAATCAAAATCATCTTTTACTGTAAACCTTTCCCCTTTTAATGCCCTATCATATCTCTTTTTCCAATTGTCTCTTTCCTCTTTGGGTCGTACAGAAAAAGATTCCAGAATATCGACACCAGGATAAAGCCTAGCACCAAATAAATGTTCAAAGCTATTCGTCATCACAGAATTAGCGATTAACAATTTGTAATTCCTATCTACTGACCATATCGAGCTACTTGTATTCTCTATCTGTGCGGTGAGGTAGGCCTGGTTTTGAAGGACTTGCAATTCCGCATTGCGTTGCTCGGTGATATCATGTGAAGTACATGCAGCTCCGATCACTTCACCCTCTTCTATTATTGGAACAATTGTGACCTGTACATGTGTAGGTACGCCTTCAATTTGGAATGTGTCCACAAATACCTGTACCTCGCCTTCAAAGGCCAATTGATATCTATGCAACCATTGAGAATAAAGCGGCTCGGGAACGTTTTTTAACAGATGCATACCCGGCTTTAAGGCTTCACCGAAAGCAATTTTGTAATCTAAACTCATTCGCTCGTTGACCACCGTGCACTTCAAATCCCGGTCATAGGACCATAGCCTATCATTGGATAGGTTGATTTGATTGATAAGATGTTTCAACTCATGCTGCTCTGCCACTTAGTCAAACTAGCACATAAAAAGCTTATTTCAAAGCAATACAGGCAAGTTTAGAGGAATGAAACTGCCATTTAACAGCTCTAATACCAAACACATACCTCTGACAAGGTCTTTCTCTTCAAATCGGGAACATAAATTTCCTCTTCTGCAAACCCAACCGGGAGCACCAAAAACGCGCGTTCATTATCTGGTCTCTTGAGAATATCAGACAGAAAATTCATAGGACTTGGCGTATGCGTCAGGGTAACCAGGCCTGCATGATGAACAGCCGAAATGAACATACCCGCGGCTATCCCCACCGATTCGTTCACATAGTAGTTGTTTGACTTATTTCCTTCCTCATCTCTTTCAAATACTCTTTTAAAAAGCACCACCAGATAAGGTACTTTTTCTAAAAATGGCTTTTCCCAATCTGTCCCGATTGGCTTCAAGTCATCCAACCATCTATCGCTCATTCTACTCTGATAGCTTTCGTATTCTTCCTTCTCTGCAGCCTTTCTAATTTGACTTTTGATCGCCGGATCCTGTACTACACAAAAAGTCCATGGCTGCTTATGGGCACCAGACGGAGCAGTTGAGGCTGTTTTGATGATATTCTCAAGGATTTCTTTAGGAAAGGGTCGATCCGAAATATCTCTCACACTTCTACGCAAATCATGATAGGCATAGTAAGCCTCACTTCTATTCGTCATCTCAGCCTCGTCAAATCGCTGAGGATCATACCCCACATGTTTGAACCCCTTGATTTCTTTCGTCTTCATATCATTTCACTTTAAATGCCGTCGTATGCTTGTTTTTTGAAAGCACAAACTGGCTTTTGACATGGGCAATATTAGAATTGACTGAAAGCTTGGATAGGATGAATGCCTGAAAGGATTCGATGTCTTTACTCACAATTTTGAGCATATAATCAAAATCCCCTGCGATGTGATAGCATTCTTGCACATCTGGATACAGATTGATTTCTTCAATGAACTTATCCAAATAAGATCGCGTGTGGTTCTTTAGTGAAATGAACACAAAAACCGTCAACTTCTTATCGATTTTTCGCTGATCCAGCAATGCCACATATTGGCGAATCACTCCTTCCCTTTCCAGTCTTTTCATCCTTTCAAAAATCGGGGTGGTTGACAAGCCCATTCGTTCTGCCAGTGCCTTGTTGGTAATCCTTCCCTCCTCTTGCAGGATGTCCAAAATTTTGATATCTACTTCGTCTAATAAAGCCATTTTAGAAAATTAATCTCTCCGTTATAGTTTTTGAATCATTCAAAAGAATAAATGTTTAATTTCAATCAATCACTTGTTACAATATTCTATTTTCAAGTCATAACAAGGAATTAATGAATTTTAAATATAAGTCATTTATACTTTTATTCTTTCATAAAATGGATCGAAGTGAAGGAATTATTAAAACGATTTGAAAAGCAAAGGCCAGAGATAGTTTTTGAATGGCATGACAAAGAAACAGAAGCTGAGGGATGGGTAGTCATCAATTCACTAAGAGGTGGAGCCGCAGGAGGTGGTACCCGAATGAGATTGGGACTCAATCGCAACGAGGTAGAATCCTTAGCCAAAACCATGGAGATCAAATTCACAATATCGGGACCACCAATTGGAGGGGCTAAATCTGGAATCAATTTTGATCCAAAAGATCCAAGAAAAAACGAAGTATTACAGCGCTGGTATGCCGCAGTGGCTCCACTACTCAAAAATTACTATGGCACTGGTGGAGACCTTAACGTAGACGAGATTCATGAAGTGATTCCTATTACTGAAACCAATGGACTTTGGCATCCACAGGAGGGTGTTTTTAATGGGCACTTCCAACCCAGAGAAGCGGATAAAATCAACCGAATCGGCCAGCTCAGACATGGTGTAATCAAAGTAATAGAGGAAGGCGACTACTCCCCTGCTCCTCATCGAAAATACACCATTGCCGACATGATCACAGGCTATGGGGTCGCAGAGAGTGTGGTGCACCACTATGACCTCTGGGGTGGTGAGCTAAAAGGAAAAAGAGTGACGATTCAGGGTTGGGGCAATGTCGGAGCGGCAGCCGCCTATTACCTCAGCTCCCGAGGCGCAAAGATTGTTGGGATCATAGACAAAGAAGGTGGTCTGATTAATGAAACAGGATTTAGCCATGAAGAAATCATAGCGCTTTATCTCAACAAAAAAGGAAACCAATTGAATCACCCTCATCTGATCCCATTTGAAGAAATGGAAAATCGAATCTGGCATCTGGATACAGACATTTTCATCCCAGCGGCAGCCTCACGATTGGTCAATCGCTATCATCTGGATTTGATGCTTAATTCAGGCCTGGAGCTGATCGCGGCTGGTGCCAATGTACCATTTGCAGATCAGGAGATATTTTATGGCCCCATCAGCGAATATGCAGACCAAAAAGTATCAGTCATTCCAGACTTCATAGCCAACTGTGGTATGGCTAGAGTATTTGCCTACTTTATGGAAGGGAAAGCAGACATGTCCGATCAGGCCATTTTTGAAGACACCTCTCGAACGATCAAAAATGCACTCATCAAGGTGCATGAAGAAAATTCGAGCAAAACGGAATTGACTAAAACTGCATTCGAACTTTCATTATCCCAATTAATTCCTCAAACAGAAGAAACCCTAATAGCATGAAAACTCAAGAAATAGAAAAGATCTTTGATGAAGCGGAAGACTTCCTTCCCTTGAATGGCACGGACTTTATAGAATTATATGTGGGCAATGCCAAACAAGCCGCCCATTTCTACCAAACGGCCTTTGGCTTCCAACCTTTGGCCTATTCAGGACTATCCACAGGAGACAAGGAGGCTGAGTCTTATGTATTGGTGCAGGACAAAATACGACTGGTTCTGACATCACCTCTGAAATCTGGAACAGCCATCGGTAAGCACATAGACGATCATGGAGATGGGGTAAAGGCAGTCGCCCTTTGGGTGGATGATGCGACCTACTCATTTGAGCAGACCACAGAAAGAGGTGCCAAGCCCTATATGAATCCAGAAACCAGAAAGGATGCACATGGTGAAATCGTGATTTCCGGGATTCACACTTATGGAGAAACGGTTCACTATTTCGTAGAGCGAAAAAACTATAATGGTACTTTTTTGCCAGGCTATGTCAAATGGGAACCAGAATACCAACCTGAACCCATTGGACTGAAATATGTTGACCATATGGTAGGCAATGTCGGCTGGGGCGAGATGAACCAGTGGGTGGATTTCTATGCAGATGTGATGGGCTTTGCTCAATTGATCTCATTCGATGACAAAGACATCTCTACTGACTATACTGCTCTAATGAGCAAGGTAATGAGCAACGGAAATGGACGCATCAAATTCCCTATCAATGAACCTGCAGAAGGAAAGAAAAAATCACAGATAGAAGAATACCTGGACTTTTATGGCGCCCCTGGCGTTCAGCACATCGCAGTAGCGACCGACAACATCATCGAAACAGTCTCGGCTATGAAAGCCCGAGGGGTAGAGTTCTTGACGGTTCCTGCGACCTATTACGATACGGTTTTGGATCGTGTAGGAGAAATAGATGAGGATCTGGAACCCTTGAAAAAACTCGGAATCCTGATAGATCGGGACGATGAAGGATACCTGCTTCAGATCTTTACCAAACCCATAGAACCCAGACCTACGGTATTCTTTGAGATCATCCAGCGCAAGGGAGCGCAATCCTTTGGAAAAGGAAATTTCAAAGCACTATTTGAGGCAATCGAAAGAGAACAGGAATTGAGGGGAACACTTTAACCCAACAAAAAAAGAGAAGCCCATTGGGCTTCTCTCCTATTTACTAATTTTGAGTAGTTGACCTTAACTATTCATACATCTATGAGGATTCTACTTTCATAAGACACATCTAAAGTAACGCAGCTCATAGACTTTAGCTAAAGCTTTCGCCCAAAGGCCTGAAAAACACGACCAAACAACCATTTCCGTAGCACGAGCCACGTTAAAACAGCTCTAGCTGATCTGGTAGCAAACGGAAGCTCTGACGATGCAAGGGTGTGACTCCATGTTCTTTGATTGCAGCTCGATGGGCTTTGGTAGGATAGCCTGCATTCCCTTCCCAGCCATAGTGCGGATAGGTCTCTGCATACTCTTTCATCAGTTGATCACGATAGGTCTTTGCCAATACAGAGGCTGCTGCGATGGAGTAGTACCTTCCATCTCCTTTGATCATGGGCGTAAATGGGATGTCTTGATAGGGATTGAAACGGTTGCCATCTATCAGGAGTGCTTCTGGTCTCACTTTCAATTGGTCTATGGCGCGATGCATGGCCAAAAAGGAAGCGTTCAGAATATTAATTTCGTCGATCTCCAAATTATCCACGACTCCTATTCCCCAGGCAATGGACGAAGATTTGATCTCGTCAATCAAGGCTTCTCTTTTCTTCGCGGTGAGTTTTTTAGAATCATCCAGAATGGGATGCGTAAAGTCTTTAGGTACAATCACAGCCGCCGCTACGACTGGTCCAGCCAGGCAGCCGCGACCTGCCTCGTCGCATCCCGCTTCCATTAATTTTTCGTCGTGGTAAGATAGTAGTGCCATATCAGGTCTTAAGCTTCATATCCTTAGCTGAAACCATTATTAACTTTCCACTCAAAGTCTGCACTAATACCGATAACGAAGCATCTTCATATTCAATCAACTCGATATTTGTGATCGATTCTTTTATACTTGATTGATAATATCCAAATCCAGAATATACCCTAAAAACACCCGAGCTAAAACCTACGGCAAATGCCTGTTTGTTTCCTGCAGAAATACTAGTCACCCATTTCAACTTTGGCTCTAATTCATATTCTAATGGTTTCGATTGAGCATTTTTCAGGACAAATGCTCCAGCTTCTCCAGCTAATATTAGTCGATTATAATCCCAATTATCATCCAAATCAAAACACGCTCCACTAATTTGGTGTTTCCAGATTAGCTTTCCTTCAAGTGGAACAATTTTGTAAACCACTCCGCTGAGGTCACTTATAAAAAAACTTTGATCTAAACCATCATAGGATACGGCAGTCACAATATCAGAAAGGGATTGTTCATGTATATTTTCACCTGATTCAATATCATAAAAGGCTACCTTTCCTGACTGACTCCCTATAGCTAGCACCCCAAAATCGGCTACTCGAAGCGCAGTAATTTTTTCATTGAAGGGAATTAATAATTTGTTTGTCTCTGCATCTATGTCTACTAAATAAACACCGTCATCACTAGCTACATAAAACGCACTCTGATCAATTGAAAAAACAACTTTATTAATGCCTGACAGATTGGAGATACTAGACTTTACCTTCTTGTTAGACAAGTCAATCCAATCGATCCTATCCTGATAGGCTATGGCAATATGCGATAGATCACGTGACAAAGCAAAATCTCTTGCCTGATCGCCATTCTTGCTTATCAATTCCTGAGAATAGGCATAGTATGACAAAAAACACAATATCGGAATCATCAGCAGCCTATTCATACATGAAATATTTGTTCTTGAATAACTTAACATTTATTCCTAAAGAAAGTGATAGAGACTGAAATGATTTATCTGCATAAAGAACATGATCGGCCTGAATATAACTATACCCTACCTCAGCAAATGTTTGAATAGACTGATGAACATCATAGCAAATCATCGCGCCTACCTTTCCTCCCCAGCTGTTATCCTTATACTCAGTAGGCTCTTCTACTTCTTGTTCTGAAGAAACAATTAATCTATCCATACTCAAGTCATGATTTACCATACCTCCCGAAGCAGAAAAAGAATAATTCAGTTTACTTACCAAAGGGGATTTTACAAAATACCGAATCGATCCATAAACCATGGTAAATCGAGAGGAAGGATTCTTCATCAGATATTCTGCCGAAGCTAAAGTATTCCCAAAATTTATTTGAGTAAACTCCAACCCAACGAATAATTGTTGTAAAGTTTCCACCTCAACCTGAGCACTGTAACCTATCCCGCTAGAATAATTGGCAAATAAGGAAGAAAATCCATCACTAGTTTTTGGACCTACCGGTTTCGCCAAAACTGCCTCAGCACCCAGCAATACTTTACTGTTGATATATTGAGCCTCACAAAGTGTAGAGCCAAGAACCAAAATTATTACTATTTGAATCAGCCTTTTCATTGTTTGGTTAGGTCATATTTCCAGATTTCATTTTCACTTGTAACATAAGCCCAATCCCCATCAATTACGTATCTAACATCACTACCACTGACGGGACCATTTATATACCTAATACTCCAGTCTGTCAGGTCAACAATTTTCCAATTGCCATGGTTATTCAGGATATATAATTCACCATTGTAAATATATCCTTGCAAATCATATGTATCAATTCCACCATAACTGAACCATTTGCTAGTACCGTCCATTTGCAGGTTGATTGGGTCAAAACCTAAAAAGTGCTCATATTGAAAAAGGTAAACTTGTCCATCCCCTACGAAGAACTTTATTGGACTTGATGTGGTAGAATGCGAAGGCCCATTATTCATTTCGTGCCATTCCAAAGTGATCAAATCATAATAATAGTAGGTAGACGGATTAGTTCCCCCAATATCAAACAAAAACAATTTATCATTAGATATAAAACTCGACATCAGATGATTACTGGTTTCTCTAATTCCATCAGGACTATCCAACTGCTCCCACTGATCCTTTAATATATCATACCTGTAAAAATCACCTCCACTGATCAAGTAACCATAATCACCATAACCATTCATTGCTCCTAATTCGCTGGTAGGTAAATCATCTAAAGCTCTGTCATGACCAGTATTGAGATCCACTTCCAGAAACATATTATCTACTCCATTACTTGAAAACGAAGTATACAGCTTGTCATTACTAACAAAAAAATTAGGACGTACATGACAAAGGGATTTATCAAAGAGCTGACAGTTTTCGGTATCTGTTAATTTGATCCATGCATTATCCACCTCAAAAAACACTTCTTCTGATCTCTGACCTTGTACTTCCATCATGATCCTATGAGTTCCATTTTCCAAAAAGGGTAGCCTTAGTCCGTAATAGGTATAATTGAGATGATTATGATTAACCTCAAATTGAACTCCGTCTATATAGATCTTCCTTAATTGCGCGTTTAGGCCCTGACCAGTAATCACATAGTATTCAAAAGATTGTAACACACCTATCGGGTCTATTACAGGTTTAGGCGCCTGATAAAAGTTCTCTATCTTTTGCCAAAAGTTACATGATGTAAATTCCAAACTATAATTACCATCAGCACTAATGGCATCATACGGAAGACTAAATATCAATTCCCATGTTGTATCATCAAGCGCTTTCCAGGAAGGCCATGTTTGTCGATTGTTTAATAATAATTGATACGAAGAAGCACTAGAGAAATCGTTAATCTCCATAGAAAAATAGACACCAAATTGTGCATTTCCATTTTTCAACACCTTTATTTCACTACTGAGAGTGGTGTTTCTTAAATTGATATAAGTCTTTCTTTTGATTGTTTCCCCTTTGAGTTCAACCTTCATGTTGAAATCTTTACATTGATCCCTTGGAACCTCAACAACGATATATTCAGCTTCTTGCTCTATCATTGGAAAAGTAGCCGATTCCAACCAAACCTCAAGAAATTCATTATCGAGATATTGGCCTTTTAAGGTGATTTTCTCCCCAGGCCCAACCTCTTTGTTCAACAAACTTGTAGTAATCATTGGCGCAAGCACTTTCAGGTTTCCAGACTCCACTTCTTTAGGACCCACCTTTACTTTGAGTACCCCTTCTAAATGATCTGCATAACCTCCTAGTTCAACCACTATTTTTTCAGTACTTCTGGCAGATTGGTATATCAACTCATCCCCTACATAAACCTCCGTCTTACCAGGATGAAACCCCTCACCTTCTATCTCAAAAGTATAACCCGCATATACCTCTCTCTGGTTCACCTTGGTTATCACAGGACCTTTAATATCAAATCCATTAAAACCATCTGATTCAATGTTGTATTTAGAAACTTTGATCGGAAGTTCTCCTGAGTTGAAATACTGGTTATCTATATATAGGATAGGAACTACCGTCTGAATAGTTGAGTCAGTTTGTGATAAAACAGGGGCTTTGGTATTGCCAAAAAATAACGCAACTGCCTCCGGATCTTTCCCGAAATCAGTCCCATGAATCATTACCGTATCTCTAAAGAATGCCTTCTTAGGCTCAACATCTAAAATTTCCGGTGGTGTAGAACCTAAACTTAAAAATTGACGCGCATTGCTGTAAAACACATTGGACTTGGTCTTAACAAACAATCGAACCTGATAAGTTGAGTCCTTGGCGAGAGTATTGATTTCAAACGAAACCTTCTCTCTGAACTCTGCCGGTTTTAAACTATCAATGATCGCATTAGCAAGGGAAGGCAACTCTTCATCAAAAGACCAAACAGCACCAAAGGACAAAATATCTTCGTGAGACACATTACTAATCTTCCCTTCGACCAAAACCCCATCCTCATCTAAATTGGAGATTTCTTGAAGAAGTAGAATTGGAATTTCCGGTTCAGTTTCTTCACATGAAAGGTTAATCCCTATTAAGAAAAGTAACATCCAAATGAATAGATACTCCCTGAAATGAAAGTTGGTTTTCAATTTAATAGCATTGTTTGAATTGCAAGATAAAAATTGATCTAACAAGTTCAATGAGATTATGAGCAAAATGGCAAACCATATTTTTGATACTGGACAACCGTAACACCCTGCACTCAACATTCAACTCCCCACTTTGGAACAATAAATACTACCGAAGAGTAATTCTTTTCACTTGCAAAGACGCTCACAAGAAGATACTTTTATCAATGACTCTTATCAGCAGTAGACTGAGATTAATTAACCATCACTACATGCCCAACAAAGAAATCGAAACCTTTTACCCAAAAAACCAAACAGAGTGGAGAAACTGGTTAGAAGAGCACCACCAATCTGCGCAATCAATTTGGGTGGTGTTTTACAAAACGTCCACAAACATCCCATCAATCACCTGGAGCGATGCTGTGGATGAAGCCCTGTGCTTTGGATGGATCGATAGTACCAAAAAAACCATCGATGAAGAAAGCTACATGCAATACTTCAGCAAAAGAAAACCCAACAGTAATTGGTCTAAGATCAACAAGAAAAAGATAGAGTACCTCATCCAAAACAATCTAATGGCTGATGCAGGACTGGAAAGCATCAAGGTGGCCAAAGAGAATGGTTCCTGGACTTTTTTGGACCCTATCGAAGCGCTCGAAGTGCCCGAGGATTTAGAAGATGCCCTGTTGAACAATCAGAACGCGATGGCATACTATGAGGGCCTCAGCAAGTCCGTCAAAAAGATCCTGCTGCACTGGGTCTACTCCGCCAAAAGACCAGAGACCAGACAAAAGAGAATTACTGAAATCGCTGAGTGCGCTAGTGAAAGTCTCGTGCCCAAACCCTTTAGGTAAGTAAAACGCTTCAATTCAGAAGCGCTGGGCACGAAAAAAACATCGTCACTCCAAGTGAGAAAATCAGAATGATTATCCTGAGATACGATGAGGAGCCCCATGTTCTGATAGTAGAAAGGAAGACTACTGGCTCCCGACTCTGGTCTATCCCTTTGCTATCAATAACTGCTGGCTTGTAGCTTTTCGGAAAGCTCATCCAGGTATTTGGCGCTTTTCTTATCCACCTGATCGCTCTGGTGCAGCCAAAGTCGAAAAGTAGTAAAGGACCATTGCAGTTTCAGTGGTTGACTATCCATCAGCTGCTCCAGCTGTGTGAGTGAATCTGGGGTTTTGTCTCCCGACAAGTAGGAGTTGCAGACCATCAGGTAAAGCGCAATCGCCCTGTAGCCATTAGAGATTTCGTCGTTGCCCAGGCCCTTCGTCTGCTGTACAGCCCGACAGTTGTCACTCGACTCTTCATATTGCCCCTGCATGGTCAGTAGCTCTGCCAGATTCAGGTAATTGCCCGGGCGATTGTCCTTTTTCAGGGCTATTTTGTAATAGACTATGGCCGAATCATATTGCTGCAATCGAAAGTATGTCCCTCCGATGCGTTGATTCACATAGGCTTTGTTGTCATATTGCTGATACTTTTTTAGGAAATAGATGGCTTGTTCGTGGTGTGGGAGTGAATGGTTGCCATTTTCATCTTTCATATCTCTCAGATCATTGGCCTGATAGAAATACACCTCAGGCTTCAGGTAGCCCTCCTCTATGGCCTCAGCGATCAGCACCCTGGCATCATCAAACTGCATGCTGCGATTGTAGGCAGCCAGCAGGTACTGGTAGACATTGGGGTCTTCAAAGTATGCTATGGCATCCTGAAGATAAGCGATGATCACATTGTAATCTGGTTCTGGTTGTTGAAAGTCATCCTCCGCCTTCCTCAGATAAGTGTCCAAAAACGAATCTCTGATCTCTTCGCTACTGGGATACTCGCTGAACAATTCGTAATAGATATCTATTGCCTTGTCATAGCTACCGGTATGGTTGTAAGCCGAGGCGAGGTATATTAACTCATCGTAGCTCCTTAGGTTGGCTTTTTCCAGATATTCGATGGCCTCTTCATATTGTTCTTGAAAATAAAGAATGCGTCCGACACTATAGAGATACGCTTTATTTTCGGGATCTAATTTTATGGCCTTTTCATAGGCTTCCAAGGCTTTCTTGTTGTTGCCCATCGCAAAATAAGAATCTGCTAACCCACTCCAGGCTAGCTCATCTTTGGGATCGATCTCCGTGGCTTTAGTATAGACAGGAATCGACTGCTCGACTTGTCGGTTGGCTACCAGAGCATTGGCCAACTGGCGATTTATCTCCGCATCTCTGCCATATTCTGTTATTGCCTTTTGGGCTATCGCCACTGCAGAGCTGTAAGCCTCCGCTTCCATGTATTGCTCATATTCTTGTTTGTAATGCTTCAGACTCCATTTTTTATTGATTTCTTCTACATTCCACTGACCCCCATCGGTCAGTATCAGCCCCAAACTGTTCTCTATATGACTGGCAATGATTGACTCTACATCCTGATTCAGATTCAAGCTGAGTGGAACCAGCGAAACTTCAGTTTGCTCATTTTCGGCAGGACCAAAAAACAATTTGGCCTTTAGCGTGAGGTTCAATGCCTCGTCCAGCGAGTATTCACATTGAATCAAAGCATTCAACTGATGGTCTAAAATTAACTTTACCGGATCGAAAGGCTTGAATTGGCAAGCGGATAGTTCGTCATACTTTTTAAAGCGCATTTTTGTATTGTCCTGCAATCGCTGGCTCACTACATAATTGACCTGATCCAGGGTCTTTTGATAAAACTTGTTAGACTTTGCATCGCTTGAACTACTGGCTACCACGCCGATTACTTTCACGGTTTGTGCTGCCTTCGATTTCTTTTCCTTTTCTAATACCGCTATCTTCTTTTGTATATCCTTGGACAGTTCGTGCACCACCATCAATACATCCTCTAGCTTACCCGTTTTGGGACTCAAATAGGTCTGATCTACGATAATGTCTGTAGTACTCCCTACTCGCACTATGGAGGTTTTGATAAAAAAATCGTAGGTCGTGACGAAAAATTCTCCTCTGATTACATAATCATAGCGAAGGGTATCATAGCTATAACTATAGCTATTTTGCATACGATTGCCACTGGATTGATCGCAGCGATAGAGGCCGCCCAGGCTGATGCTGTTTTTAAGTCCCAGTGTGATGGTCTCCCCCAGTATTCTCGTCTGATCGCTCTGCTGCCTGGGACTGACAAATGACTCTACGAGAATTTTTGCCTTGGACGCTTCCTGTGCCTGAATCTCTACGGAGCATAAAATCAGTACGACAGCTACTATTAGCCAGTAATCCTTTTTCATTGTTTTGGTCTTATTGGTTTAACAATACTCCTATTTCCTGTGCCAGTTTAGCCACGATTTCGTCATATTTAGAGGAGTCAAAAGGCTCATCCGTAAAGCTAATATTCGCTTCGTTTTTGAGCATTATCATGATTTTGACATTTTCTTGATCCGCGACCGCCTGTGGGTGTATGTATACATTCCATTCTTCGGCATCCACCTTGCTGATGTAGAGGTAATAGCTCCGGTTGAGTGCCTGATCGAGTTGATTGATGAACTTGTCATGAAAACTAGATAGATAAAAAAACGTCATTCCATCAACTCCTTTGAGTTCAATTTCATGCAATTGCACACTTTCCTTTAGATCAGCATTTCTTTTCAGGTAGTTCAACTCCTCCAATAGGCGATTGATCCATTTATTCAACTCCTGAAGCTGTCCTCCCTTCATCTCGCCCCCTGGAAGCAATTGTATACTTGAGCTCAAAAAAGGTTGATATAGCTCTTTGCCCTTCCTCTGGTCTTCTACTTTTAAAGCTATCACGGCCTCATTGCCTTTATATTTGAGGACCCCTGTTACGACAAAGCGCACATTATATTTATTAAGAGTATCTGTTTTGGGGAAGAAACTTTGTTTCCATAGGTTGTATTTCTGGAAGCTACTCAGCACTCCTTCGGCCACCGCTTGCTCCATCCTGTCATCCACGATGGACTTAATATCGTCGCAGGAGCTGCATTGCGATTTTTTATATTCCTTTTCGAGCGAAACAAAAAGAAGCGGATGAGTCTGGGCCATCAATTGATCAACACCCAAATGGCAAAACATGAAAACCCAAAACAAGCATATGATAAAGTATCGGTTCATGGTTGGAGATTATTTAGTGATGTTGGCTGCTCGTTGGGATATAAAGGCATAATCTTCAGTTTCATCACATACATGAATAAAATCTTCTAAGGCTTCACTCACCTTCAGTTTCTCATCTGCATCGACCAGCTTGAGTGTCTCTATCAGCAGCAGGTAATAAGTCACGGCATCTATATTGGCATCATCCGCATCTTCTTTGGACAATTCTATAGACGAAACTTGAAGAAAACCCTTGAGAATCCGGTTCAGCACACGTTCGCGCAGCTTACTTTCTTCCAGATTGTAATAGATATCAGCTATGGTCTGGATCAGAATCTCCACAAACTCCGGATCTCCACCCTTTCTTCCTTCCTCCTCCAGACTAAAGAGTAGAATGGGTATGGCATCCTTACCATAGTAGTTCAAGGTAAGTATGGCCTGGTTCTTCTCACTTTCATCGCCGGTGCTCAATTGCCCCATGGCTTTGAGCACCACACCATCCAAGCGAAACTCCATTTCTTGCTGTCGCTGCTGTACCAGCTCGTTGATCGGTATCACCAATCCCCATATGCCGCCAATTACCGAAACCAGCGTTAAAATCACCTTGGAAGAATTTTGAGCCCACACGGCAATACTTCTTTTCGGAGCTTGTGGTTCTTTCTCTGGCTTTTGTGCCTCTAGTAACTCCAGCTCGACCTTCAGCTTTTCAATTTCGAGTTTGGCCTTTTCTTCTTGCAAATCACTCATTGTTCGTGGCTTGGTTTAAGAAAAGATAGGAAACAATCAGTTTCATGATCTGGTACAGGTTTAACGGTTTGGTGTTTCAAGATATATATCAACCCGCTCATTCGCAATACTATAGAGAGGAATTACGCTCAACAGCTCAACATTGCTACACTAAGAACAAGCACAATTTGATTCTTCGACATAGTTGGAGAGTGGCACAATTGCCACTTCCTACTCCAATGCCCTGGCGTTTGGACAATACAGACATTCTTACTTCTATCTATACCAAAAGTCCCAAAACCCTACCTTCTCATTTCCATTTTCACTTACCTTTACTCCTGATTAAAAACAACCTGTCGAGCTCCCATGGACACCGAAATTCTCGCGCGGATTCAGTTCGCATTCACCGTTGCCTTTCACTACATCTACCCTCCTCTCAGTATAGGACTGGGCCTGATCCTGGTCATATTCGAGAGTCTCTACATTCGCACCAAAAACAAGGAATACCATCAGCTGGCCAAGTTCTGGACCAAGATTTTTGCCCTGACATTCGGTATCGGGGTAGTCACAGGTATCGTGATGGAATTTGAGTTCGGCACCAACTGGGCTGTGTACTCCCGCTATGTCGGCGATATCTTCGGAAGTGCACTTGCAGCAGAGGGGATTTTCGCCTTTGCCTTAGAAAGTGGCTTTCTGGGTGTGTTACTCTTTGGTTGGAACCGTGTCAAACCCTGGGTGCATCTGGTCTCGACCATCGGTGTTTTCTTCGGCTCGATGTTTTCTGCGATCTGGATCGTAGTAGCCAACAGCTGGCAGCAAACACCCTCTGGTTATCACATCGTAGGCGAGGGACTGCATGCCCGTGCTGAGATCACAGACTTTTGGGCCATGGTATTCAACCCATCCAGTGTCGATAGATTGCTGCATGTGTGGTTGGGTGCTTTTCTTGCAGGTTCGTTTTTGGTATTGAGCGTCCATGCCTACTACCTGCTCCGCGGGAGATACGAAGATATTTCGAGACGCGCCTTTCGTATAGCCCTGATAGTAGCTACTGTATTTTCCCTGGGTCAGCTGATGACGGGACACCGATCTGCTGATGGAGTGGCCGTCAACCAGCCAGCTAAGCTAGCAGCACTAGAGGGACACTTTGAAGCCAAGGCCCCTGCTGACATGTACCTGTTCGGCTGGGTCGACAAGGAAACCCAACAAGTCACAGGCGTCAAAATACCCGGAGGACTCTCTTTCTTGCTGCATTACGATTTTGAAGAACCTGTCACTGGACTCAATGCTTTCCCAGAGGATGAAAGACCTCCACAGGTCAATGCCGTCTTTCAATTTTACCACATCATGGTTGCCATCGGCATGACTTTGATTGGACTTACTTTATTGGCGTGCTTCTTTTGGTGGAGAGGAAAACTCTTTGATCAACGCTGGTTGCTCTGGGCTTTTGTCTGGGCCGTATTCTTACCGCAGATCGCGAATCAGGTCGGTTGGTTTGCGGCAGAAATGGGCCGTCAGCCCTGGGTGGTATATGGACTCCTGCGCACATCCGATGCCTTTTCTCAATCTGTGACCGCCAATCAGATCCTCTTTTCATTGATTCTCTTTTTTATGGTATATGCGCTGCTCTTTGTGCTTTTCATTTACCTGCTGAACAAGAAAATCAAAAACGGCCCCTACAACGAAGAGGAGACCGAGGATCGACCCTTGACTCACGAAATCGCAAACGTACTGACCCCAAAACAATAAGCTCATGGAAACATTTTTAGGACTGGATTATCCCACTTGGTGGTTCCTGGTAGTCGGAGCGCTCTTTTCTGGCTATGCTATTTTAGATGGATTTGACTTTGGTGCAGGCGCATGGCATCTGTTTCTTCGCAAAGAAGAAAGCCGACGCATTGCACTCAATGCCATAGGCCCTGTATGGGACGGCAATGAGGTCTGGCTGGTAATCGGTGGTGGTGCTTTGTTCGCTGGTTTCCCCGTCATGTATGCCACCTTCTTTTCGGCGCTCTATGTTCCCTTTATGCTCTTTTTGGTCTTCATCATTTTCAGAGCCATAGCCATTGAATTTAGAAGCAAGGAGCCTGGCAAACGCTGGCGCCAAAGCTGGGACATCTGCTACAGCGTATCGAGTATCATGCTGGGCTTTTTACTAGGCGTAGTTCTGGGCAACATACTCTTGGGGATCGAAATTGGCCCCAACTACCTCTATCAGGGAGATGGCTTCTTCGAATTCCTCAATCCTTACGCCATCATGACGGGTTTTACTTCCCTTTCGCTTTTCATGATGCATGGTGCGATTTACCTGTTGCTAAAGACCGAAGGCAGACTTTTCGTTAAGCTCACCTTCCTCCTCAAGAAAGGCATGATCTTCTTCATCGTCTCTTTTGGCATCACTTCACTCTACACCCTGCTGTACGTGACGCACCTATCCGACGATTTTCGCTCCAATCCTGCCCTATTCATTATTCCATTACTTACCTTCCTGGCCATTGCCAATGTACCTAGACTGGCCAGTAAGAAGAAGTATTTGATGGCTTTTGTTTTTTCATCATTGACCATCAGCCTACTGCTAGTCCTGGTAGCGATAGAGATGTATCCCAACATGCTACTTTCGACAATCGATCCTCAGTACAACCTGGACATCTACGAAGCAGCCGCCTCTAACAAGTCTATGAAAATCATGATGATCATCGTAGCTATAGGTGCCCCTTTGGTTTTGGGCTACACCACCTTCGTCTACATGACATTCAAGGGCAAAGTAGAGATGGACGAAAACAGCTATTAATTACTAAAGCCTAAATAATCTCATCATATCATAACCTTGATGCTCATGCCACGTTATATATATCGCGCACGATTTAATTGTAAACGAAACAAATATGACAGCTCAATTGATAACAACCAATAAGCTTCAAAAAGTACTGAGAATTGTACTCGGCCTATTCATGGTCATGGCGGCTATCGGCCACTTCACTTTTCAGCGAGAAGAGTTTCAGGCACAGGTACCTAACTGGGTCCCCATGAGCAAGGACATGGTCGTACTCTTATCAGGAGTAGCCGAGATCAGTCTAGGCTTGGCTATGATCTTCTGGAAAAAACAACGCGTCTATGTCGGTCTGGCATTGGCACTATTTTATGTACTAATCTTTCCCGGCAACATCGCCCAATACATGAACGGAACAGATGCCTTTGGTCTGGACACCGACCGGGCACGATTGATTCGACTGTTCTTCCAGCCGGTGCTGGTTCTGTGGGCACTTTGGTCTACAGGAGCATTAAAATATTTGAAACTTAAAATCAATAAACAATCATGAACACCCCATTTTACGAATTAGAGGCAACCAATCTGCAGGGACAGAAAGTCAACATGAGTGACTATGAAGGCAAGGCGGTTTTGGTAGTCAATACTGCTAGCCAATGCGGCTTGACGCCACAGTTCGAAGGATTAGAAAACCTGTATCAAAAATACAAGGATGATGGCCTGGTGATCCTAGGTTTTCCTTGCAATCAATTTGGTAATCAGGAACCCGGAGGCAAGGAATCCATCGAGCAAGGCTGTCGCATCAACTATCGAGTGACTTTCCCTATGATGGAAAAGATAGAGGTAAATGGAGATGGGGCTCACCCTGTATTCCGCTATCTCAAAAAGGAATTAGGAGGAGTATTGGGGAGTAGAATCAAATGGAACTTCACCAAATTCCTAATCGACCCACAAGGTAAGCCAGTCAAGCGTTTCGCTCCCACTACCAAGCCAGAAAAAATAGACAAGTACATCAAAGAAACCCTGAGTCATGAATAAGAATCCGGAGACACTCTGGCTCGAAAACCAGATCTGCTTTCCTATTTATGCTGCCTCTCGGATGGTGACCAAACTCTATACGCCACTATTGAGCCAGCTGGATATTACCTACCCGCAATACCTCGTGCTACTCGTCCTTTGGAAACAAGACCAAAGGACAGTATCCGAGATCAGCCAGCAGATCCATCTGGAGTCCAACACCCTCACCCCCATCCTCAAACGGATGCAGGCGAAAGGGCTTTTGGAGCGTAAAAGATCAGAAAAAGACGAACGCAGTGTAGTGATCTCCCTGACCAAAAAGGGGAAAGCACTACAAAAAGAAGCACTTTGCATTCCTGAAAAAATCGTAGAGCAATTTGGGTCTGAGCAGGTCAAAACGGAAGAAATCCATCAACTCAAAGACACCTTAACTAAGCTGACTGAGCTGCTTGGGAATAAATTAGAAGCCGTTTAATTATTATATTCAGCGCAGGTTAAATACCCCAGATTAGCACCCAAATTCTCCCTGGTTCATGTAGCTACTACTGCACAGTATCTGTAGTAGTAGCTACATGAACTCTGTAGTTATAACTCCACACATCAATACCTTGTAACTACACGAACCATGTAGTACTGGCTCCACAAACCATACATCTTCTAATCACCACACCAAAAGAACTCGTCCCTTATTCACATTCTTTTCTTATTGCTTCATTTCGACTAACTTTCTCCTCTTCAAAACTAAGCTGACTTTTACTAGCAGCTTCCCTCAGTACCAGCTGAGATTAACCCAAAATCCAACAAAATGAGAACATTATTATCCCTTTGCCTTGTAATATCCATATGCGCAAGCTGCACGACCGAAACGCAAAAGCCAGCGCTGGAAATGTCCACTGACAACCCATTCAATGTAGCACTCAACGAACCCATTGCCTATGCTGATGTGTCAGCAGATGATGTAGAAGAATATGTGGCTGTTTCCATGGATCAAGCCATTCGAGGAATCGAAAACATCAAATCAGCCGATCCGCTGAGCTTTGAAAACACCTTTGCCGCTTTTGATAAAATTTCTACTTTGCTCGGCAAAACCTCCAGCATTGCACATATGATGTTTTGGGTTTCGACTGATTCATTGACCCGAGCCAAAGGGTCCGCAGGAGATCTAAAAATAGATTCATTGAGAACCGAAATATACTCGGACAAAGAGCTTTTCAATCAATTCCAATCCTTTGCAGAATCTGAAGAAGGAAAAGCCATCGAGGGACCGAGATTTAGGCTAATGGATCAAGTAATAAATAGATTCGAACAATCTGGAGTCAAACTGAATGATCAGGAGCTGGCACGATACAAAACGCTATCGGCTGAAATCAGCGAACTCACTACTCAATATTCCACCCACATGAATAGTGCGGATGAGGTGATTATCCTGAAAGAAAATCAAATCGCTGGTCTGCCCGAAATGTTCATCGAAAAATTCAGAACAGACAGTGGCAACTATGTCGTCCCTGTCAACAATGCCAACACGAGCAGCATCATGGGCAATGCAGATCTGAGCGAGGTAAGGAAAGCTTATGCGATCAAAAAAGCAAATATAGCGGCTGACAAGAATCTGGTGATTCTTGACTCCTTGATTAGCAAAAGGCACCAGCTGGCGCAGCTCATGGGAGCCGAATCCTATGCGACTTATAGTTTGAAACCTAAAATGGCCAAAACGCCAGAAAACGTGTGGACATTCATCAATGATCTGGCAGATGAAACCAAGGCCAAAGCAGTACAAGACCTGGAGGTACTGAAAACCTACAGAAACTCTAAACAAAATACCCCCGGGGATGACAGCCCTATTCAGCCATGGGACCTGTCCTACTATCACAATCAATTGCTGAAATCGGAATACAAAGTGGATCACGAAAAAATGCGTGAATACTTTTCACTTGATCCAAGCTTGAAGGGCATGTTAGAACTCTATCAGGAACTACTCGGTCTCGAATTCAGGAAAGTGGAGAATGCCTCTGTCTGGCACGAGGATGTGAGTATATACGAGGTATTTGAAAACGACAGCCTGAAAGGCCAATTCTATTTGGATCTATTCCCCAGACCCAACAAGGAGACGTGGTTTTACTGCGTACCTCTGATATCAGGCAACCAAACTCCTGAAGGCTATGAGGTACCTGTGGCCATGCTACTAGGCAATTTCACCAAACCTACTGACAAGCTTCCTTCATTGCTCACTTTCAGCGAGATGAACACCTTGTACCACGAATTTGGTCATATAGTCAATAGCATGGCTTATGAAGGAGAATATGGGTCGCTGGATAATCCTAAAGCAGATTTCGTAGAGTCTATGTCTCAGATATTCGAAAACTGGATAGAGGACTATGACATTTTGAGTTCATTTGCGCGCCACTACGAAACAGGTGAAGTATTTCCAAAAAAGCTATTCGATAATAAACAAAGAGCCAAAAACCTATCCTCCGGGTTAAGCGCACAGCGTAGCATCCGATACTGCAAATACGACATGAATCTATATGATCGTTTCGATCCCAATTCACCCATGGACACCGATCAATTGTGGAAGGATATAGATGAGGAAATGGGCGTGATGGATCGTCATATTGAAGGCACCCATCCACAAGCCAGCTGGATCCATATCAACACCCACCCAGTATATATGTATGGCTATCTATGGTCAGAGGTATATGCACAGGACATGTTCACAGAGTTTGAGAAAAACGGTCTTCGGGATACTGAAACTGGAATCCGATACAGGAAACTGATTCTCGCCAATGGCAATCAAAGGGATATCGAAGAGGCAGTAGAAGAATTCCTCGGTAGACCATCCAACAATCAGGCTTATATCAAAAGCCTGGGGTTGGAATAAAGCGCTACTTCTTGATATGTAATGAATTGATGAAGGTTTAATCGGAGTTTCGGTTAGACCTTCATTTTTATTCTAACTTATTAGGTTTTGCCGAAGACTTGTAAAGGACGATAACCTGTGCAATGATGGCAATGACAATCAGGAATATGATTTCCATCTGAGTAAATAGTTCAATCGTATCCATGGTCTTTTGGCTCATAGACATTTGCCTTTTGCCTTCACTCAATTGTATTTTGGAGAGTTCATGGAGGTTGTCATGCAGGAGATAAATCTGATCTAATAATTGTTCGCGATTCTCAAATCCAGAATCGATGAACTGTTTTTCCAGCTCCAATTCCTCTTTTACATTCTCCCTGAAATCCTCAAACATCTCAAACTCATCAATGGTGAGTTCAGTTTTCTCAAATTTTGCAATTAGCTCTTTGATCTCATCATTCACACCCAATCGCTGTTGTTGATAAAAAAGAGAATCCGACTTTAACAAAGCGATTTGTTTCTCTTGAATCAAATAAGACAATTCAAAAATCAAGCCCTTGGCTACCAATCGATCTTTGTAAATGGTCTCAATCGAGTATTTCAACTTATCAAAGTTGCCCTTATCCACAAGGTTGGTGGCAAGTACAATAGCAAAAATCAACAGAATACTAAAAACCCATTTGAACTTACTAAATAGACTCATATACAATTGTATTTATCATGATCTGACTCAAACTAAAATACATGAAAATCCCCACACCTCTATATTATTAAAGCAGAGACTCGATAAATACGACATAAAAAAAATCAGATGAGGCTAGTCCAAATAAAGCTTCTCCGTGGCCTGCTTCAATTCAGCCTTGGGCAAGAAAGGATCCCCGATGGTCAGGATTGCATGTAGGTTGTTACGTAACTTATCCAATCGAATTTCTCCAGGCTTCAAAGAAGTCTGGAGCAGATGAAGTGCCATATCAGCCATCAGTAAGCGCTGCTTCTCCAACCACCCATCATCACCTGCACCAGCAGGATGATTCAGATAAGCGCTTTCTACTTGGCTATGAATATCCCAGCTATTATCTATTATTTCTTGTTTTTCCTTATCGTTCATTTTTCAATTTCTTTAGGGGCTAGTTCATTTTGGCTTTTGCAGAGCCTAGAGTCTCTCGATAGAGTTGAGGAGACACCTCTGCCTTCTTCTTAAAGAAACGGCTGAAGTAATATTCATCATCATAGCCCAATTCGTAGGCAATCTCCTTCACTGTCTTGTCGGTTAAGTATAGCTCTCTTTTAGCCTCAATAACAATGCGCTCTGCAATCATATCACTTAAGGTCTTATTGAAGTGTGTCTTTGTCAATTTGGCCAGAGCCTTTGGACTCATCGCGAGCATATCCGCATACTCACCAGCCGAATGCTTGGTTTTGTAATGCTCGTTGATATAATCTTTCAGTTTCTGGAGGACAAATGGCTGCTCCCCTTCTACCTCCGACATCTCCTCATCTGATTGCTCTGTCTTTAGGCGCGAGGCAGTTATCAAAAAAATCTTCAGATAAGACACCAGCAACTCATACTGAGCCAATGCCTGGTTTTGCACTTCCTCCTTCATCTGCCCAATTATCATCTGTAGATTCCCCTTAGCCGATTCATCGATCTGCACCATGGGCGGACTGTAGATGTTGTTGAACAAGACTCCATCACATGCTACCTCCTTTTGATGTTTGTGAATACAAAAAAAGTCTGGATGAAAGTGGATCACCAAAGCCTTAATGCCACCCTCTGCATCCAACATGAATGGCTGATAGGGCGACAATGAAAACAAGGTGTCTTTCTCAATCGAATAAGAAGCAAAATCTACTTTCGCAGTTCCACTACCCTCCTGAATCCAAATCAGCGAAAAATAATTCAGGCGCTGAAGATGATCAAAAGGATTGTTTCCTTCGATGGAATAAATTTTGAAAGCTAAATGTCCCGTTTGGGGATTTACCAAGGTTTGGTTCGGCTCAGACGTCATCTCTTATTATTTCAATTTTCTTTCATGTTCCTCTATTGGCAGGTCATTGATACTCGCATAGCGCTTTCTCATCAGTCCATTCTCATCGAACTCCCACATTTCATTACCATATGCCCTGAACCATTGTCCTTCGGTATCATGGTATTCATATTCGAAGGTCACCGCTATTCGGTTTTCTCTAAAACCCCATAGCTCCTTTTTCAATTGGTACGAACGCTCTTTTCCCCATTTGGATGTCAAAAAATCAATTATTTCTTCTCTACCCTGAATAAAGTCTGTTCGATTGCGCCACTCAGAATCCAAGGTATAAGCCATAGAGACTTTTTGGGGATTCTTACTATTCCATGCGTCTTCTGCCATTTGAACCTTTTGTCGAGCCGTCTCTATTGTAAAAGGGGGCAGAGGAAATCTCTTCTCTATTTGTTCCATTTGATGAATTTTTTATCTAGAAATAGATGAAAGGAGAGTCCCTATGTCGCCTCTCCTTTCGCTGTTGATTAAAGTGCTGGCGCCAATGGAAAGTCCACAAAAACCTGACTCAGGTTATGCAGATAATTCATCGCTACCTTGTCACTGATTTGCAAAATGAGATCGATCAGATTCTCTTTGGTGTAACCCTGACCAAAGAACTCTTCCAGATGCTCATCTTGGATTCGCCCCTTGTTCTCAGTGATATCAACAGTCAATTTCACAAGTGCATCCAGCTTCGCATCATCGCTTTTGCCTCTGCGGATGTCCAAAATTTGCCCATCACTAAATCCATTCATCTTACCAATAACCGAATGTGCACTCTGACAATACACACATCCATTTACCTGGCTTACTGTCAGATTGATCACCTCTTTCTCTTTGTTAGTCAAAGAGGTCTTGGCATTCTGATAATTGAGGTATCGCTCCAACCCATGGTCTGAGTGTGCAATAGTCGCATATAGATTGGGAACAAAACCCAGGGCCTTTTTCAGGTTATCGAAGATGGCCTGGTTCTTTTCGGATACCTCTTCTCTGGTCGGTACATTAATGATTGTATTGTTTACTGTGTCCATTTTACTTTTGTTTTTGGTACTTGTCATTATTGACAATACAAAAGTGCATCGCTGGCACAGCCTTTAAAATGGATATTTCCCACCAATGGATGGACGATTTTTCCCACAGGCTTTTGATATGAATAGCAAAAAATGATATTCGGTTTACTTCAATTTAGTAAATCATAACCCTCACTTAATCCGTAATAATATACATTAGTCAACTAGACATATTTAAATATCAAACATGCAAGAACAAATCGACCTGTTGAAAAGTACTCGAAATAATATCTTAAAAGAATTAGAAGATTGTAGCGAGCAACAACTATTTCAAATCCCCGAAGGCTTCAACAACCATATCATCTGGAATGCAGCACATGTTGTAGTTACTCCACATTTACTCATCTATGGACGCAGCGGTCTACCTCTTAGATTAGAAACCAACTATATCGAAAGCTTCAGAAAAGGGTCACAACCCAGCAAAGAAGTTTCAACAGAACTGATCCACTGGGTAAAAGACCACTTAATAAATTTCCCTGAAGAGTTATCCGAAGATTTTAAGAAAGGAGTCTTCAACAATTTCGACTCCTATGAAACCAGCTATAGGTTTGCACTCAACAGTGTAGAAGATGCCATCGCGTTCAACAACGTGCATGAAGCCATGCACTATGGACAAATCAAGATGCTAAAGCGACTGGTTAAGGCATAAAAAAAGGAGCTCAAGAGCTCCTTTTCTATTTTATCATTAGTTCAGTCTTATTCCCCGTAGGTTACCGACTTTACTCTTTCGTCAATCATTAACAATGATTTTGGATCCTCTCCTAACATTTCGAAGTATTCCAAAATTCTTCTTATCACGAACTCTTCTTCTACCTGCTCTTTCACATACCACTGCATGAAGTTCTCAGTAGCAAAATCATTCGCCTTTCTGCAATCAGCTACGATCTGATTGATCGATTCTGTTACATTGATTTCACTTTCCAAGGCAATTTCAAATACTTCTTTCAAAGAAGAAAAATCACTTTGAACTTCAGAAATAGTAGGTGAAGTAGCAATGCCACCCATGTCGCTGATGTAGTGAAACAACTTCAACATGTGTTCTCTTTCTTCATTGCTTTGCTCATAGAAGAAGCTGGCACAGTTGTCAAATGAATTTTGATCACACCATGCTGCCATGGCCAAGTAAGCCGCAGATGACTGAGCTTCCAGTTTCACCTGAGCATTCAATTTTTTCATGATGCTGTCCTGAACGACAACCCTTTGTCTTAATAAATCCTTCATCTTTCTATGGTTTTGAGTGCATGTACTATAACAAATGAAACTATTTTCATCCAAATAGGTTCCATTTGAGTCATATTTAGAACTAGTCTAATTTGCCTTATGCCAGTTTCAAAGTCGGCTCATAGGCTTCTTTGGCTCTTTGAGTCAGCTTAAACTTTGCAATATTTTGATGCAATTCGGTCGCCATCTGATTGAGTTGCTCTGTAGTTTCGATGTAGCTATTCATCCCATTGGACAATTCGGTAGCCGAACTATTGACTTGCTCAGTACCTGCAGCAGTCTCCTGAGAGATCACCACGATCGATTCTACATCTTCTACCGCACGATTCATTCGCTGCAACTGAGTAGTAAAATCCTTTTGAATCTCTTCGGACATTTCCAGCGAAGCAGTAGAACTCTCTGAAATCTGATGGAAGGCGGCTTCAGCCTTTTTAGTTGAATTCACGCCATTCTGCACACTTTTGTCCATTTCTACTATCACTTTAGAGGCATGATCTGTATCCCTTCGTACATCGTTGACCAGGGTTTCGATTTCCTGAGCTGACTTTCGAGAGCCTTCTGCCAACTTTCTTATTTCTTCGGCCACCACAGCAAAGCCTCTACCAGCATCCCCAGCCTGTGCGGCCTCTATAGCTGCATTCAATGCCAGCAGGTTGGTCTGAGAAGAAATATCAGTAATGATACCAAGCACCCGGGATATCTCAGTAGATCGCTCCTCCAGTACCTGTATCGATTGGTTCGTCTCCTTAGAGTAGTTGGCTATGCGCTCCATGTCCTGAACCACCTCATTCGCCACTTTTTTACCATCTTCGCTGAGGTCATTTCCAGCTCTGACCGACTCCATGACAGTAGTAGTCTTTCCTTGCAAGCCATTAGAAGTAGTTCTGGCTTGATCCAAGAGGTCAGAAAGACTTTCAATTCTATCCAATTGCTTAGACGTACCGCTATTCATTTCAGTAATCGCCCCTACGATCTCGTTGATAGAACCTTTCATCTCTTTACCCGATCTCATCATATGACCTGCCTGAAATTTGAGCATCTGGATTTCTTCAAACACCTGAGACAACAACTCATTCAATTTGTCCAACCCATCATTCAACTTGTCCGAAAACTCTTTGATATCCCCTTCCGCTCCTTCGTCGTAGCGCAAGGTCAAATCTCCCTCGGCCATTTTTCGTGCGATAGCCCCCACTCTGACAATAGGAATAGATACCGATTGCAATAGAGAGTTGATCGATTCGGCCATCATCAGCCAGTTGCCTCGTTTACCATGGATACTCATTTTAGCATTCAGGTCCCCTTCCATACCAGCTTTCACCACCACTTCTTTGGTTTCATTGATCAGACCATGAATGGCCCCTGTCAAATCCTGCGACACCTGAGCCAAAATCTGACTGGCACTTTTGGTTTCATTCTCCTCATCATCAGTTTGCGTGATCTCTGCCGCGATTTTATTCACCTGACGTGACATCAAGTCAATTTCTCCTAATTGCTTATTTGCACTGATACTTGCAGTAATTCTCTGCACACTTTCCTGTCTCAGACTGTTGGACATCCACATACTTACCACGATACCCAACACTGCCAATATCATGTGATAGACAAATGCAATTACAGATACATGACCATTTTCGAATAAATAATTGAGATACTCTTCATGTCCATTGAGATACAAAAAGAATACACTGAAATGGTGTATGGATACAATCAAGCCTAGAGGCAAATACAACCGCCAATCTCTGAAAAAGATCAACAACATAGGTAATATGAAAAACCAAAAATGCATCTCCAAAAGACCATGCATTTGAGCAGTGTATTGTAGCATATAAAACGCCATGATTCCACTGATCACCATTCTATAAAGTATCGTACCTCCATAAAAAAATCGGGTCACAAAAAACAGTAAAAGACTTAATCCCCCTAAGCCTAAACCTAAGGTCCAGGTATCATAGTGAAAGGAAAGTATCACTCCAAATAGAAAAAGTGATACGATCATGTAAACACTTAGCGATTCTGCCTTGTTGTTAATTGCTTCAAACTCCTCTTCTAATTCTTCTCTCATTTTCTAGGTTATTTATATGTGCTGCATTTTTAATTGATGGCGCATTGATAGCCATTTATTCTTGGGAATAGTGGTGGGGGATTATTCTTGCACTGAAATTCCAATGCAATTAAAGGGGCAGATTGGTCAATATTGTCGCTTCCACAGAAGCTCATGCCCTGGGTGTAGTTTCCTTGAAAGTAGCGTCTTCCGTCTGTATCTAGTATCAAGGCATTTGGGAATGCATTCACACCCAAAAGCTGAGAAAACTCAGCATTAGGATCATATATGATCCGAGCAGATAGGTCATGAGACAATTCTTGTAGGAGTCGTTGACTTTGTATTGTGTTTTTATCTTCATCCAATAGAATCAGAAAAAAATCAACTTTACCTTGAAAGGGCTCAAACACCCCTTGAAGATGCTTTAGATTAACTTTTGAAAACTTGCAGTTGGGATCGTAAAAATGAAAATAGGCTGGTCGATTCAACTCAATCTCCCATTGAGATAACATTTCTGGGGCGACCCATTCAGAAGCATTAACTTCTTTATTGGGCATGAGATATTGAAAATCCTCTATCCAAAAAATATAGAGTATACCTCCAAGTAAAATGTTCATTACGCCCAATTGCAGCAGGTGCTTTAGGCTTTTTCTTTTTCTCATTGTATTTCTGCTATTCTTCAATCAAACAAATCAAACTGTTTGACCGTGTTGGTAGAGATATACGAGGCGTGGGGACCGACTGGATTTAAATAACGTGGATTTTATATCAAAGTTGCTCGACGAATCCGATGATGTACGATACTATTGAGCTCTAGCATCACAAGTGCACCCTGAATAAGATCTTTCATTTCAATAATTTCATTCAGATTTAGCAGCAAAAAGTGTTCTTTGTTGCAAAGTGGTAGGATCTCCAGATCATGAGCATCAAAATCCGACAACAGCATTTCCTCAACATTAAACGCATCCAATTTGGTCTTAAAAGCAATAAATGAGCATACATTCATCTTGTAAGACCTTTCATGAAAGGTTAAATAATAGCAATTCTCGCTATCAGATTGAGAGATTTTCCCGTTGACTGTTTGATGTATTAGATGCATACGGGAGCAAATCTAGTTTTTATTTAGATTGGTTACAAATAAAAAAATACAAAAACTTGGCTTTATTTGTATTGAAAATACCAGATATCTTAGCACAATGCGCTATTCAAAATCCATCCTGTTCATAATACTTTGGGTTCTTTCAATTGATTCCGCTCTTTCACAGACTGTGACCTATTTAGGAAATGAAGGAATGCTGATTGAATATCAAGGTAAAAAAATCATCATTGATGGTCTATTTGACGACATCTCAGGACGCTTTGATTCTCCCGACTATGATGTGATGGATGATATCATCGCTGGTAGAGGTGAATATAAAAATGTAGAGCTTGCCTTGATCACCCATGCACACCCTGATCACTTTGATGCTCCAAGTTTCGCAAGGTTCATGTTCAATAATAAAAAGGCTAAAATGGTGGCTACTTTGCAAGCTATCGACAGCATGAAATTGAATACAGATTTGTATGATTCGATTGCAAACCGTATTGCCGTCACTCGCTGGACTAAGGGTTGGCAAATCAACGACACAGAAGATATTGGAATAAAAAGCGCCTATACGCTTCATGCGGGCAAAGCTTTTACCAAAGTTCAGAACCAGATGTTTTTGATCACCATTGGAGACAAAAAGATCCTACATGTGGCTGACACGCAAATGGACGTGGATTATTTTGATGATCTAAGACTCATTTATGAAGACATAGATTTGGCGATCGTTCCTTTTTGGTTTTTAACCAATTTGTTTGGAGCAGAAATCGTTGACAAACATATAGAAGCCAAAAAAGTAGCAGGCATGCATTTGCCCAATAAGGACAACGAAAAAACACTGGAAAAAATCAACAGCTTCTTCCCTAAAGCCACCGTATTCAGCGAACCAGGACAGAAGATTTCGTTTTAATCTACCACTATTGGAAAGTCTTGCCCCTGAGAGTAAGTAACAGGAAATTGAGGTTTTCCTTTGAATTTGATAGAATAACTGGGCACCTGATCATCTAGATAAGACTTCAATTCATAGATAGTCACTTTCCCATCTTTTGGAGCACCGTCTGCTCCTCCATTTAGCGCTTCCAACAGCACATAAGTAAACAAACCATGTCCAAGTTCTTTAAATTCTGAGGCAAATTGTTCGCTACCGGAAGCCGCTAAAATATGAACACCTGTACTCCTGGATAGCTGAGCCAAGGCTTTTTCTTCCTGCGCTCCTCTAGAGGCCAAAAGTTGCGTCGAACTACCCGACTGACAAGCATCTATGACGACCATTTGCTTCAAAGCTGGAATCTTGGCCAATTTCTGCTGCACCTCTCCTGCATATATTGCATTGGCCTTCAATTTCTTGGCATCATACAATCTGACATTCTCAGTTGGAATAAAATAGAAATCCCCTTCGACCGTACTGCCATGACCGGCATAGTACACAATTAATACATCCTCGGACTTAGCTTTCGCGGCAACCTCATCCAGTACTTTCAGAATGTTTTCTTTTGAAGCATCCTCATCATACAGAGGATAGAAGGCTATTTCATCGTAGAGATCCTTTCCTTTTTTCTTTATCAATTCTCCAAAGCCTTCAGCATCATCTTTTGCATAATTAAGATTTAGAATGGGATTTTTATAGGTATTGATCCCTATAGCCACGACATGACAAGTAATACTGGACGCAGTACCTTCATAGGTAATCTCACGAGTCATAATATCAGATTCTATTCGTGCCTCGCTAAAGGCCGACACTGCTATCTCATTCCTCCCAGGCACTAATGTCAATGGCACATGTTTATAAATCGCCTTTTTATTCTTGTACTCTTCAGGCAAGGATCGATCCTGCCCCAGTACGCGTTTTCCATTGTGCAAAAGTCTCAACTCATCGATTCCACCTCCACGATTGGTCAATTTTACCACTACATCTATTTCAGCCTTATCTGTCTTTTCTCCTCCCGTGGGTGACACAATCTCTACAGACGGTGGAGGAAAATCCAATAACTTTTGCTTCAGATCTGAATCAAAGTGAATATCAGCCCCTAACTCCAAAGACTTCTTCATGATATCAGGCCGATAAAACTCCTCGAAAAACTGATCTAGGGAATAACTCTTGAGTCCCTTGACGAAGAAAATATTTTCTCGAGCGGCCTCAGTGGCATCAAAGTAGCCTCTTGCGGACTTTGTCAACCAGTCTCTACTGCCCAAAAAGACATGCGACACTATCTCCATCCCGCTTTCCATGTCCCAATATCGAGTCGTACCGTCCAGACTGCTACTCACCAAAACTCGATCGTCATTGATGAATTGCACGCCCGTCACCGCACCAGTATGCCCTTCCAATTGCTTTAGTTCCTTACCCGTATTCAAGTCCCACACACGCACGACCTTATCCAATCCTCCTGAAGCCATATATAGTCCATGCGTATCATAGCACACATCATACACTGCACCAGTATGCCCCTTGAATTTCATAGATTGAAAACCCGTCTTCAGTTCCCATTTTTTGATCATCCCATCAAGACTAGAGCTGATAATTTCTTCTCCGCGAATTTCCAGATCAGTGATCACATCTGTATGACCGATGTAACTTATGAAGGGTTCGCCTGAATCTAATTCTATCAATTGCAACTTCTTGTCCAAAGTACCAATCAGCAAATACTGATCATGATAAGCGAAGGCCATCGTGTAAGGTGAGTTATTAGGGAATCGATATTGATTCAGAATTTCGCCCGTTCCGGTATCCCATAGTATCGCTGAGCCATCCCAGCTACCAGACGCCAATGAATGACCATCTTCACTCAAAGCAAGATTGAAGACAAGGTCTCTGTGACCTTCAAATCGCCTCAGCTCCTCTCCCGTCTGCACATCCCATAGGCGAATCACTCTATCTCCTCCAGCCGTGTATACAAATCTGGAGTCTTTCGTGAACACATAATCGACCACCATCTTGTCATGTCCTTTCAGCTCCAGTTTCACTCTTCCAGAATTAGTATCCCATAGATAGGCTTCACTGTTGTGGTGTCCTCTCACTACTGTTTTTCCATCAGGACTCAATTTGACCCTATTTCGGATGGATAAATATTTATTGAAATTAGAATGCCAATAAGAATTGCGTCCGAAAGACAAGCCCCGATCGTTCTCCCGGTTGAGATAACCACTCAGCTCTGTGATCAACTGTCCCGAATACACATCCCACAATCGTGCTACGCGATCATTCCCAAATGTCATCAGCACACTATCATTGGGGCTCAATTTGATTCCAGTCAACCCTTCCTTGTTTTCTGCAAACACCCTTAATTCTTCTCCAGATTGCCTCCATTGAGTCACTCGTTTTTCATCCTCTGCAAAAACAAAAGGACCACCAACAGCCACTTTTTCATAATCATTGTCAGCCTCTCCAAACTCTCGATTAACTTCTTTTGTATCCCAATTCCAGAGAGTAACCGGCCCACTCCTGGCTACAGAAGCCATCAGTTTTCCATCCATATCAAATCGCAAGGGACAGCCCCCACAACTACTTGCTCTGATGTTTCGCAATGTATCGAGAGGCGTATCTTCATTTGATCCATAGACGATCAACTTCCCATCATCATTTCCTGTGAGAATGGCTCCTGAAGAATCAAACCCCACCTCTACACCATATTGGGTTTTATTTACTTTGAATTTTCTAAGGGTTTCCTTCTTCTGCCAATCAAGCAACTCTACTTCATATTTCCCTCCACCGATCAACAATTGATCACCCGAGGGACTAAATGCAATGGAGCTGACCCATTGGCTCCAGGAATGCTCAACTAGTTTTGATCCTGACATGAGATCCCAAACAATGACCTGCTTATCATCTCCCGCACTAACCAACACATTCTCCTTTGGATGAAAATCAACCGCATTGACGGGTGCATTGTGTCCATATAAAGTTCTAAGCTGCCGTCCGGATCGAGCTTCCCAGATTATGACCGTATGATCTTTGCTCGCAGTGGCCACATATTTTCCACTCTGACTAAACACTGCTTCCAATATTGGAGCCTCATGTCCGCGCTGGACAACTGTTCTTAACTCTAAATCTTGAGCAAAGGAAGAGTAGCCTATCAAAAATAGGAACCCCAATATAAAAGCATGTTTCATCATTTTTCTATCCGATTAAGCCACAGAGGCGGTACAATAAGCGAGCGCCAACATTGGCATTCCACTCCCGATCATTGGCCAGGGGAGCCACTTCACATAGATCAAAGCCAATAATCTCTCGTCCTGACTCCTTAACTGCAGTCAATAAATAAATCGCTTGATCAAAATTGAGTCCTCCAGGTACGGGCGTTCCGGTTCCTGGACACAAAAAAGGCTGTAGGCCATCAATATCAAAACTGATGTATACTTGCTGAGGTAATTGACCAATTATCGCCTGAACAATCGACTTCCAACTTTCTCCAGCAAAAAGTTGGTTTTTCACTTCTTCATCGTAAAAAACAGAAACCCTGCCTCCTTGCTCATTGACATAATCAAGTTCTTCGTCGCAATAATCGCGAATACCAACCTGCACCAACTTACTTACTTGTGGATTCTTCAAGGCATTGTACATGATTGAGGCATGCGAATGAGTAAATCCCTCATAAGCCTCACGCAAGTCCATATGTGCATCTATCTGCAAGATTCCAAAATCTGCATACTGAGTAGATAAAGCATCAATAAATCCCAATGGACAACTATGATCCCCTCCCAATAGCCCGACTTTCTTACCTTCCTTGATATAATCCAAAGTCTCTTCAAAAATCCTCAATCTTAGTGATTCGGTTGCCTTATTGGCTTTTTCAAGTAGCTCATCAGCTCCTTCAAACTCCTTACCTCCTTCTAGAGAATCTATATATGGCTTAATCTGAGATCTTAACAAATCACTCTTGGCTTTGGTCTTGCCATTGAGGGTGCTCATCCATATACCTCTTTTCCAGGGAGACTCCTGATTAGGCAATTCCAGATCCAACTGTGCAGAGGCTTCCAAAATAGCCGTTGGGCCAAAAGCTGTCCCACTATTATATGAAACAGTCGCCTCCCATGTAACAGGGTATATCACTACTTCCGCATCCTCACGAGTATGCGGCAAACCAAACAAGCTTCCCTTTTGCCCAGGGGCACTTGGGTTGTAATCCGCTATTTCTTTTGACATTTAATCTATTTCTTTCGGTGTAGTATAATGTACCAATTCTACATTATTCTGAGAAAATTCGGCCCAATCCCCTTCATATTTGAGGTGAACAATGCCTGCTGGAGAAACATTTCCAATTATTTCTCCCGTCAGATATTCGGACAAATAACTCACCGCAGGATTGTGCGCCACGATGATCACTTTGTCCATACTATTGGGCAGTTCATTGATGGCCTTTAGGAGTATTCGAGTAGAGGCCTCATATAGGTCCTCATTGATCTGAATTTTCTTAGGATCAAAATCTATCTGTTCTACCAAAAAACCACTCGTCTGACGCGTACGCATAGCTGGACTCGCAATAATGGCTTGCGGTTGGACCGATGAATTTTTGAAGTATCTACCCACCTTAGAAGCCATGATTTCTCCATCAGGAGTCAGGGGTCTTTCTATGTCTTTGATATCAAAATTATCAGCGTCCGCTTCCGCATGTCTGATCAAAAAAAGGTCCTTCGCCATATCGTTAACAGATGTCTTAAGGGGGGTAATTTATTGAGAAATCTATTTTTTGTATTTGCTTAAATCAATTTTTTTTGATGAACTTTGGCGCTTTCACGTCAAACCATTTTCGGCAAATGAACCTAGTTATAGTAGAGTCACCTGCGAAGGCAAAAACGATTGAGGGATATTTAGGAAAGGATTATAAGGTTACTTCTAGCTACGGTCATGTTAGAGATCTACAGAAAGGCAACAATGCCATAGATGTAGAAAACGGCTTTATACCAACCTACGAAGTATCCAAAGACAAGAAAGATGTCATCAGGGAACTCAAAAAACTAAGTAAGTCTGCCGATACGATCTACCTCGCGAGTGATGATGACCGTGAAGGAGAAGCGATTTCGTGGCACTTAAAAGAGGCCCTCAAGCTAAAAGACGACAATACCAAAAGGATAGTTTTCAGGGAAATCACTAAAAACGCAATCACTCAGGCCATTCAAAACCCAAGAGGAATTGACATTGATTTAGTTCACGCACAGCAGGCAAGACGTGTATTGGATAGACTGGTTGGATTTGAACTCTCTCCTATCTTATGGAAGAAAATCAAAACAGGGCTCTCAGCAGGTAGAGTACAGTCTGTAGCCGTTCGACTCGTTGTAGAGAGAGAAAGAGAAATCGACAAATTCGAAGCAGTCTCCTCTTTCAAAGTAACTGCTCAGTTTGATTTGGGTGAAGGAAAGACCCTGGTCGCTGAATTACCGAGCAAATTCAAAACTGAAGAGGAAGCTCAACAGTTCGTTCAAGACTGTGTAGCTGCTGAATATAAGATTGAAAACCTGGAGAAAAAACCAGGAAAAAAATCACCAGCGCCCCCATTTACTACTTCTACCCTTCAGCAAGAGGCCAGTAGAAAACTAGGATTCTCAGTAGCAAGAACCATGAGTGTGGCCCAAAAGCTATATGAAAGTGGTAAGATCTCCTATATGAGAACAGACTCACTGAATCTGTCTGAAGAGGCCATGACTGCCGCTAAAGAAGAAATTAAGTCGAGCTATGGAGATAGCTATTCCAACCCAAGAAAATATAAGACCAAAAGTTCATCAGCTCAAGAGGCTCACGAAGCAATTCGTCCCACCAATTTTGCCCTGCAAACAGCAGGTTCGGATGAGAGTGAACGCAGACTATACGAACTGATTTGGAAAAGGGCCATCGCGTCACAAATGTCCGATGCTCAAATCGAAAAAACAGTTGCCACCATTTCCGTTTCGACAAGACCAGAATCTCTAAAAGCATCCGGTGAAGTCATTAAATTCGAAGGTTTCCTTAAAGTATATGTGGAATCCAACGACGATGACAATGGGGAGACAGAACAAAAATCTACTATGCTTCCTCCACTTTCTATCGGCCAGGAGCTGGAGCTACTAGAATTGAAAGCCAAAGAAGGATTCACTCGCCACCCAGCTAGATATACGGAAGCCAGCCTAGTTAAGAAACTAGAAGAAATGGGTATTGGTAGACCCTCTACCTATGCACCTACAATTTCTACAATTCAGAAAAGAAACTATGTAGTAAAAGAGGCCAGAGATGGTCACGAAAGAAAATACAAGGAGATAATCCTGAAAGGTGGAAAAGTAGAAAATACAGAAAACACGGAAATCACCGGAGCGGAAAAGAACAAGCTGTTCCCTACTAATACCGCGATGGTTGTGAATGACTTTCTGGTTGACCACTTCCCTAATGTGATTGACTACTCCTTTACAGCTAAAGTAGAAAAAGAGTTTGACGAGATCTCGCATGGTACCAAGACCTGGAATGGGATGATCGAGTCTTTCTATGGTGACTTCCACAAAAAGGTAGAAACCACCGAAAAGATCGAACGCTCAGAGGTAGGTAGTACCAGAGAACTGGGTAATGACCCGAAAACAGGACTTCCTATCTATGCCAGATTAGGACGATTCGGCGCTATGGTACAGATGGGAGACGTCAGTGACGAAGAGGGAGCAGAAAAGCCAAAATATGCCAGCCTTAAGAAAGGCCAATTCCTAGAAAGTATCACACTGGAAGATGCATTGGAATTGTTCAAACTGCCCCGTCAGGTAGGCGAATTTGAAGATAAAGTGATGACTGCTGCCATAGGTAGATTTGGTCCATACATTAGACATGATGGCAAATTCGTGTCGATTCCAAAAGAAATGGATCCGCTTCAAATCACTGCAGAAGAATCAATAGACCTAATTTTAGCCAAGAGAAAGGCAGATGCAGAAAAATTCATCAAGGCCTTTGATGAAAACCCTGATGTTCAGGTTCTTAATGGACGATGGGGTCCATATATCAAGTTTGGAAAGAAAAATGTCAAAATTCCTAAGGATGTAGATCCAAAGGAATTGACATATGAAGATTGTGTGGAATTGGAGAAAAAAGCCCCAGAAAAGAAAAAAGGGGCAAGGAAGAAAAAATAATCTTCCTTACACCAATAAATCCATGTCTCTGATTAGAATCCTTCTTCTATCAAAGTTGATAATATTTTGCTCTTTCAAGTGATTCAAGGTCGTAGTTACAGTTTGTCTGGATGTACCAGTCAAACTAGCTATATCCTTATGCGTGAAATTGTTCTTGATTAAGGTTTCGAAACCTACTTTCTGACCATTTTCTAAAGCTAAATCTCTTAAAAAATCCACAACTCTAGTTCTAGAATCCTTTGAAGTAATTGACTCCAATCTCTTCTCTAAACTTTCAAGTTTTTTAGCCAATATATCAATCACCTTCTGATTGAGTTGAGCATTTTGCCTGGAAGCTATCAATACATCTTCCACCATAAATACCTTCACTCTGGTATCAGCGGTTACGACTTGTGCATATTCAGTTCGATGAGATTCTCCAGAAAGCGCCTTTTCACCAAACACGTTCCCAGGATTTAAAATAGATTTTACCACTTCCTTCCCACCTTTTTCGGACTTAGCAATTTTAACGCTCCCCTCTTCTATAAGATAAATCTTATCAGAGACGTGACCGTTTTCATAAATCAACTCGTCCTTTGAATATTCTTTGGTGATCGAAGGTACATTCGATAGAGCGTCCTCTGTCACCATATCTGCTGGATTTTTAAAACCTGTCAACAGATCATTGCTTGTGTTTCTGTTATTCTCGATAATCATAATTTTACTGGGTTACTTTCCTTTAACAAATTTCAATACAAATGAATTCCCGATTTAATGAATATTTGACCCCCTCATTGGTATGAGAACTCTCACTTCACCTCTATATTTGCCAAAGATTTCGACAGCATGTTATATCCATATCTCAAAGCCGCTCACATTATCTTCGTAGTTACCTGGTTCGCTGGACTCTTTTATATGGTCAGGCTTTTCATTTATTCTACTGAATCTAATGCAAAAACCGAGCCTGAAAAATCCATCTTACTCAAACAACTGCTGATAATGCAATCCAGACTTTGGTACATTATTACATGGCCGTCTGCAGTTATTACGCTAATACTTGGTCTTTGGTTGGCATTTTTAATGAATTATTGGAGCCACCCTTGGTTTCACATCAAACTTTTATTACTCGCAGGACTGTACGCGTACCACTTTATATGCGGATATCTGCATAGGCAAATGGAAGCTGGTATTTTCAAGTACACCTCCAAACAATACAGAATCTGGAATGAAGTAGCCACATTGTTTTTATTCGCCATTGTTTTTGTGGTAGTACTAAAAAGCACACTGAATTGGATTTGGGGAATTGTTGGGCTGATTGCACTCAGCGCCATACTGATGTTAGGAATTAAACTATATAAAAACCTTAGAAAGGATGCATAAAGGATTCAAGTTTCAATATTTAATCATTTCAACCCTTTTCATAGTTAGTTTTTCTGCTTGTACCATTCCGCAAGAAGGACAAATCACAACTAAATCAGGAAAATTACCGATTTTAGGAAGACCTGAAATTGTGACTTCAAAGGTGAATGGAGAATTAAAGGTTGACACCATTGCTCATCAAGTAGCAGATTTCTCATTTCTCAATCAAGACAGCGTTTGGATCAATAATGATTCTCTTGCAGGCAAGATCTATGTCGCAGACTTCTTTTTCACCTCCTGCCCTACCATTTGCCCTCTCATGAAAAAACAAATGCTGAGAGTTTACGATGCTTTCTCGGAAAATGACCATGTCAAAATCCTTTCTCATACCATAGACCCAGCACACGACTCAGTAGCAGTACTAAGAGAATTCAGCGAAGCACTAGGAGTCGAAAGTAGTAAATGGCATTTCCTTACAGGGGATAAAGATGAAATATATCAATTAGGCGAAAAAAGCTACATGGTCACAGCTGGCGCAGACAAGGATGCTCCGGGAGGATATATTCATAGCGGGGCTTTTTTACTAGTAGACACCGAACGTCATATACGTGGAGTTTATGACGGCACTATGAAGGAGCAAGTAGACCAGTTAATCATTGACATTAGAAAACTCTTGGATGAAGAATACGGCAATAACAAGTAAGCTAATCCTCCTATCTCTTGCAGTTCTATTTGCTTGCCAATCCACTAATCAAGAGGCAATCAAATTAAAACAATATCAAATTCATGGAAAGGAGCTGTATGAACTACACTGTCTGAACTGTCATCAGTCTGACGGTAGTGGATTGGGATTACTCATACCGCCGATAGACTCTTCCTTCATCCTGGGTAATCAAGCATTGATTATTTGCGGAATCAAAAATGGATTGAAAGGCCCAATTTCCGTCAATGGAAAAAACTATGACCGTGAAATGCCTGCGAATGCAAGGCTTACCTCTTTGGAGATAGCCGAAATCATGACCTATATCCAGTCAAACTGGGCAAAAAAGGACAGCATTGTAGAGATTTCGACCATTCAAAAAAGCCTTAATAGCTGTAATTAAGGCATCCATCCATAATTAGAACCAGTTGATACCTTCATTCAGGGCATTAATCGATTGATCTACATCCTCACCGGCTTGATCGAATTAATTTAGCAATGGTTAGTAACGTTTCTAGATTTACTTCAAGAACAAAGAGAGAAAGACTCTCAAAATTGATTGTAAACTAAAATAACAAAACCATGTTCACCGTATTTTTCGTATTCTCGTTCGTTATTACAACAATCGCTTACTACAGATATAAGTCTCTTCTTCAGAAGAACCATAGAGTTGATGCCAGATAAATAAACTGGAGACCTACCAACCCTAACCTGAACAAAACAGTATTTTCAAAGACCTTTCTGTATGAATTACTGAAAAATTTGCATTATTTTAACTTAGTACGTATATTATATGTACTGAATTGTATTAATATTGTAAATAGAAGAATTTTAACCGCCAACAAACATAAAATTCTGATCACAACATTATGCAAATTCTAGATATTTTGGCCCTCTTCATCTGTTTGGCGGGCATTTTTATCTACATCAACACTTATTACCTCAAACTTCCATCATCGGTTGGGCTTATGATATTGGCATTGGGGCTATCCGTAGCTATGCTGGTATTGAATCTTCTCATTCCTGAGTTCAAATTAGGAACCGAACGGATTTTGAAGGATTATGATTACCATGAAGTTCTCTATCAGCTGGTATTGAGTTTCATGCTATTTGCAGGTGCCCTTCAAATTGACTTCAAAAAATTAGCAGAGGAACGAACACCAGTTCTCATCCTTGCCCTCGCAGGTGTACTGATCTCAACTGCCATAGTAGGTGTAGGGGTTCACTATTTATTAGACTGGATTGGTTTAGAGTTAGACATCATGTACTGTTTGGTTTTTGGTGCACTGATCTCTCCTACAGATCCAATTGCCGTTACTTCTACGATCAGAAAATACAGCCTATCCAAAAACCTCGAGACCAGAATTGCAGGAGAATCCCTTTTCAACGATGGAATCGCAGTAGTTCTTGCGCTTACATTATTGGACTTGGCACATTCTACCGAAGATCACTACATAGGTATGGTTGACATTCTATGGGTATTTGGGACAGATATTGTCGGCGGTATTGTGATTGGTCTATTCCTTGGATATTTAGGTTATAGAATCCTGAAATACATCGACAATGATGAGGTCGAAGTAGAAGTTTTAATGACATTGGCCTTAGTGATGGCCGGTACGCAGTTAGCAGAATTCACTCATGTTTCTGCAAAGCAAGCTGTAGTTATCATGGGACTGGTTATTGGTAACGAAGGCAAAAGCGGACACGTATCCAGTGCGGCTGGAGACTATGTTTTCAAATTTTGGTACCTCATAGAGGAAACACTCAATGCGATGCTTTTTGTATTGATCGGATTAGAAATGTTGATTATCCCATTGCGTTTTGACTACTTCGCTGCTGGATTATTCGCATTCATTATCGTCTTGATCGCTCGATACATCAGTGTTGGTATTCCGATATCTGCTATGAGTACTTTCAGAAAGATGGAAGCCAACTCTATCAATGTATTGGCCTGGGGTGGACTGAGAGGAGGAATCCCTATTGCACTCTCCCTATCACTTCCCGAATTCGAAGGAAAAGAAATAATCATCACAATGACTTATACAGTAGTGGTCTGTTCGGTCTTATATCAAGGGCTCACAGTTCCTTATTTAATGCGAACCACCTTCCCTACCCGAACTTAAAGATTTGTTAGCCCGAGAGATCCTCGGGCTTTTTTATTATTGGATTTTACTGACTTGAGCAGACTTTTCTTGAAACCTCTATTATTATTGCAGCTGCAAATTCCAAAATCATGAAGTGTCCCCAAGTATTAGTTATTCTAATCCTGTCTTTACTAGTGGCCTGCGGAGAAGAGTCAAGAAAAGATAAAAAGGAAGTCGTAAGAAAGGAGCAATACAGCTCCATCACTAGCCCAAAAAACAACAGCAGATACCAGTTGGGCGATCTCATTTCTTTCAGTTTTTCTTCGAAGAATTCAGAAATCAAGATTGACTCGATTTCCATAGAGGTTAATGGGAAACAAATTGTTTCTATGAAAGACAGCTTAAGATTTTCCTGGGATTCAAAAAACTTTCAAGTCGGACAGCATTCTTTTGTGTCATCCATATACCTGAACAATGGATCTAGAGAAAGAAGAATTGTCAATCTCAATTTCAGATCCTCTCAAGAACCCGAAAAGCTGACCTACCGACTGATTTCCACCTATCCTCACGATCCAGATGCCTATACCCAAGGCTTGTTATTTGATGGCAATACGCTCTATGAAAGCACAGGTCAAAAAGGAGCTTCCAGCCTTAGAATTGTGGACTTGAAATCTGGCAGTACAGTAAAGAAAAAAGACATTGACACACAGTACTTTGGAGAAGGAATTGCAATCAAGGGAGATAGCCTTTATATGCTGACATGGGAAAGTAGACAAGGCATGATATTCAATAAAAACAGTTTAGAAAAACTGGGAGAATTTCAATATCCAACAGAGGGCTGGGGACTCACCTCTATCAATTCGGACACCTTGGTCATGAGTGATGGTTCGCATCAACTTTTTTTTAAAGACCCTTTAGGGTTTGCCGACTTGAAGGTGTTAGAAGTATATGACCATAATGGGCCAGTTGATTATTTGAATGAACTAGAATACATCCACGGAAAGATATTTGCTAACAGATATCAGACGGACAATATTTATATCATTGATCCAAATTCGGGAGAAGTCGAAGGAATTCTTAATTTAGCAGGAATTTTTGATAGAAGAGGCTACAATCAACGAGTGGATGTACTCAACGGTATAGCTTATAATGAAAATAGTAATACCTATTTCGTCACAGGTAAATGGTGGCCTTCGCTGTTCGAAATTTCCATCATTAATCAACAAAACAACCCAATATGAGCATGAACCTGGAAGAAACAACCCAAAAAGTAGTTGCATTAGCAGAAAAAAAAGGTGGAAGCATTGGCAAGAAAATCAAATTCAAGTTTGATGAAGGAGTAATACTACTGGATGACAGTAGTAGCCCTACTCAAGTTAGCAATGAGGATGAATATGCAGATTGCACGGTTAAACTCAGCTTGAGCAATTTCAACAAACTAATGAATGGTGAAATGAATGCCATGGGAGCCTTTATGATGGGCAAAATAAAAGTAGAAGGAGACATGGGAATAGCTACTAAGCTATCAAACTTATTCTAAAACTGCCTTTACGCACCCTCTTAACAGTTATTAAACAACATAGGTCCATTTGAATAAAATTAAATTTCATTTAATACTAACATTTGTTAGTTTTAAATGAGTTCTGTGTTACCTAAAGTTGATGTAGCTATTAAGAAGTCTAAGAAACAAATCATCGTAGAAGAAGCCGCTCGGTTATTTAGAGAGAAGGGTTTTGTAGGAACTACCATGCGTGATCTCGCCTCAGAGGTTGGAATGGAAGCGGCAAGTCTGTACAATCACATCCGTTCGAAAGACGAGATACTAATAGAGATATGCCTTTCGTTGGCCAACACCTATAGTGCAAAGATGGACGAGGTTTACCCATCGGACTATACACCTATTGGTAAGATTAAAAAACTAATAGCACTACATATCCAAATCAATTCTATGAGTTCGCCACTGGCCACAGTGATGAATGATGAATGGCGTCATCTTCCAGAACCAACCAAAACGAAGTTTCTTGATATGCGAAAGAGGTATGAATACCAATTTACCGACATCATCCAACAAGGCATTGAGAAAGGTGAAATCAAACAGCTAGATCCTAGAATTACACTCTATACTTTATTATCTTCGGTTAGATGGCTTCAACATTGGTACCATGCCAATCGAGAGCTAGATGTAAAGGACATCAAAGACAATATCATGGAAATGTTCTTGTCTGGTTTGACCGATAATCAATATGAATGGAAAAATTGAAACAAGTATAGCAAATGAGATTGCAACCATCTCTTTTTCTCACCCAAAAGGCAATTCCTTACCTGCATTACTATTGACTGATCTTGCTGAGGAAATAACCAAGCAAGGAAACAATGAGAAAATTAAATGCATTATCCTAAAAAGTGAAGGCAGCGGCCCTTTCTGTGCTGGCGCCAGTTTTGACGAGCTACTCAATCTCCAGGATGAAAAATCCAGTATTGATTTTTTCGGTGGTTTTGCTGGAGTAATTCTAGCCATGAAAAATTGCCCTAAATTCATCATCGTTCTAGTTCAGGGCAAAACTGTAGGAGGCGGAGTAGGTATAGCAGCCTCAGCAGACTATTGTATAGCTACAGAAGATGCATCAATTAAACTCAGCGAGTTAGCCATAGGAATTGGACCTTTTGTTATAGAACCAGCTGTAAAGAGAAAAATGGGACTTGCCGCTCTAACATCCCTGACCCTCTCTCCTACTGAATGGAAAAATGCCAAATGGGCCATGAACCACGGCTTGTTTCAGGAAGTCACATCTTCTCTGGAAGAAATGGAAGAAAGAGCCTCCAATAAAGCAGAAGAGTACTGCAACTATAGTCAGGAAGCTACAAAGTCAATCAAGAACATGCTTTGGGAGGATACCCAACATTGGTCAACACTACTAGGAGATCGTGCCAAAATCAGCGGCAAATTGGCCTTATCCGACACTACTCAAGAAGCATTAGAAAAATTTCGAAATCGCTCATAGCTAACTGCTGATATTTCGCGATATTTAGTCTCATTACTTAAAGTTCCTAGTTTATGAGATTCCTCCTGATCATTCCTATTGCTTTTTTAAGCTTTATTTCAATCGCCCAGCCAGCCGATGAAGATGAAATAGAATTGATAATCGACAGACATAATTTCTGGAGAAATGAGGTAGGAGTAGCAGACATTCAATATTCTCAAGAATTGGCAGAGGTCGCATACACTTGGGCTCAAGAACTAAAAAAACAAGGTTGCGCCTTTAAACACAGCAAAAACAGCTACGGTGAAAACCTATTTAAGGGAACTCACGGCTATTATACAGCAGGTGATGCCGTAGATGCTTGGGGCAATGAAAAAAAGGACTACAACTACAAGAAAAACATCTGTGAATCGAACAAAGTCTGTGGGCACTATACTCAGATAGTCTGGCGAAATACAACTGAAGTAGGTTGTGCTAAGGTGATTTGCGAAGGCAACGTTACCTGGGTTTGCAATTACAATCCTCCCGGAAACTATGTGGGCCAGAAACCCTATTAAGAAGCCACTTTAGAGGCCTTTAGGTAATTCAACCACTCTTTCCTCATGTCTCCCATACTATTGCGCAAAAACATGATATAGGTCGGTCGATAAGGAAGCCTTGCTAATTTCAATCCTGCTTGATCAGGCGTCATATCTCCTTTTTTAGCATTGCAATGCTTACAGGCAGTCACTAAATTATCCCAGACTGATCTACCCCCACGAGACCTGGGAATCAGATGATCAATGGTTAAATTCTCTCTGGATCCACAGTATTGGCAACAGTTGTTGTCTCGCTTAAAAAGATTCTGACGAGTAAGGACTACCCCTCTATAAGGTACATTGATGTATCTATTGATTTTGATGACTGTTGGTTTTTCGAATGTAGCGTCGACGGTATGGATAGCCTCTTCCTGATCTGCCTCCAATAGCTCAGCCTTCTCCAAAAAAACCAATAAAAAAGCTCTGTTAACAGAGCAAATGGCCAATGGTGAATAATCTTGATTTAAAACCAGTACTTTTCCATTCATTGTCAAAAGCTTTTACAATCAATTGATGCACAATGCATTAATCGTAATATACTTAGCTTTTGTCTTTAATACCAATCTCAAATGTGCGAGAAGGACCAGATGCTACAAATTTTCTGACAAAATCCGTCGAATAATGATCGAGTCACTGATTTGATCCAGTGGCACTTTATCAACGCATCCTTTGTACATGCCCATGCATTTACCTCCTTCCATAGCAATGAAACCACTTTTCAATGAATCGCTAATGATCAAATCTCCTACTTTGATCTCTGCAATGGACGCTACGCTCTTTCCGCTCTGACAGAGTCCCTCCAAATACCTTGGCGTCTTATATCCACATAATTTATAAACCTGCTGAACAAACGCTGCAGCATCTATCCCAAATGGCGTTTTGCCTCCAGGTAAAAGTGGGGCATGTTCATACAATTTTAATACCTCCAAAAGAAAATCAGGTTCCCGGCGAAGGGACAGACTTTTTGACTCTCCATTATAGGCAATTTGCTCTTCCATCTTGAAGAGTTCGTTGGTGGTGATGGGTAAAATGCTCCCCAATAAAATTTGGACTTTCTTCTTTTGAAAGAAAATAGTACCACTCAAATCCGTACAAACCTTATAATCAGAATGATTGACCTGATTAAAATATTCTTCGCTGATTTGACTATGTTGTGATTGATGAATCCATCCCTTCGAATCGTCATAAACCAACTGGACTTTCAGCCAATCTTCTTTTTGTTCGATCACCTGGTAGTGTTCGCCAAATAAGATTTGTGAATTCATCGGTGCATCATGAGAGGAGTGATTCCTCATGGGGATCACAGCCAATCGACTAATACCTTTAGGGTTGGTGGTTTCCATACATTAGTACTTTTGACGATCTAACTCTCTCTTTATATCCTTATCCTTGATGCTGTTTCGTTTATCATGGACTTTTTTACCCTTTGCCAAAGCAATCTCCATTTTGGCAAATCCTCTTGCATTGATAAACAAACGAATTGGAACCAGCGTCAGACCCTTGATCTGCATTTTGCTGTCTATCTTTTCTATCTCTGTTTTATTTAGCAGCAGCTTACGGTCGCGAATAGGTTCGTGATTGTAAGCAGTCCCTTGTTCATAAACAGATATATGCATTCCTTTAATGAACATTTCTCCTCTAGAGACAAAACAATAAGCCTCTTGCAAACTGGCCTTCCCCTCCCGAATAGATTTGATCTCAGTACCCTTTAGTACTAATCCGGCGACATATTCATCGATAAACTCATACTCGAAACTCGCTTTCTTATTTCGAATATTTACCTCATTTGAAAACCTGCTCTTGCTCATCTATGATTAATTTTATTAGAATTGACCACTTATGCAATCAATACTGATCAAATGATTTTTATTTTTTGAAATTAAAACTTCCAACGTGGCATGGGTGATGCTGTCAGATCACTCAATTGTCCCCCTTTCAGTTGGTAATAGGCCGTCATCGCAATCATGGCAGCATTATCTGTACAATATTCGAACTTGGGAATGTATACTTCCCATCCTTTCTCCTCTCCTGTCGAAATGAGAGTAGACCTCAATTCACTATTAGCAGAAACTCCTCCAGCAATAGCAATCTGATTGATCCCCTCCCGCTCTGCAGCCAATTCCAGCTTTTCCATCAACATACCAATTAAATGACGTTGGATACTGGCAGCAAGGTCGTATTTATTCTCTTCAATAAAGTCAGAATTCTTCTGAGTTTGATTTTGAGTAAAATACAGGAAAGAAGTTTTAATTCCACTAAATGAATAATCCAAATCAGGCATATCTGTCTTAGAAAATTCAAATCGATTCGGATCTCCGCTTTTAGACATCTTGTCGATCAATGGACCTCCCGGATATGGAATCCCCATGATTTTAGCACACTTATCAAAAGCCTCTCCTACTGCATCGTCTTGAGTCTGACCCAAAACCGTCATGTCTAGATAATCATTGACTTTAACAATTTGCGTATGGCCTCCACTTACAGTTAGACATATGAAAGGAAATTTAGGCTGTGGCTCCTCTATAAAATGAGCCAAAATATGTGCCTGCATATGATTGACTCCAATCAAAGGAATTTTCAATCCCAGAGACATCGACTTGGCAAAAGAAGTACCAACTAATAAAGCGCCTAATAAACCAGGTCCCTGAGTAAAAGCGACAGCTGTTAAATCTTTCTTCTCCACCCCTGCTCTTTCCAATGCTTCCATGACCACAGGCGCAATGGCCTGCTGATGGGCACGAGAGGCTAGTTCTGGTACAACCCCACCATATTTACTATGTATTTCCTGAGTCGCAATCACGTTACTCTTGATTTCACCATCGACGCAAACCGAAGCTGAAGTTTCATCGCACGAGGACTCAATAGCTACAATTACTTCATTCATTTTCATCCAATTAAGAGGTCTATAAAACCGACTGACAAATTTGGCTAATATTTACTTGCGGACAAGGGCGACAGATTAAAATAGGTACCATTATTGTTTTGTTATTTACAGCTACATTTGTGGAGCAGCACTAGAATGACAAAACAATTCAGGGTCGATAATCGAATCATTTTTCATAGAGTCAAACGAGTTTTCGTTTGGATCCCTATTCTCTTGCTTGCGTTTCTATTTTTAGGTTTTGCCTTTTTTCAAATCCCGAGAGTTCAAACCCGAACTATCAACTCATTTCTTCAGCAGATTTCTGATCAGACCAGCTACGCGATCACCATTGGTCATGCCAATCTCACATCCTTTGACAAAATGCTGATTGAAGATCTGAGAATCTATGAAAAAAGCACGGATAGCACCTTTATTTCAGCCAAAAGAACTCGTGTAGACATCAGTCTATTTGATCTAATATTCAAGAAGGAGCTCAACGCAGATGTTCTAGAGCTTGAGGCCCCCTATGTTCACTTGATCAAAAAAAATGATTCCACAGAAATCAATGCGACTGTGTTCATCAATGAACTCAAAGGGCTGATTAAAAACCCTAACGAGGAAAAGAAAAAACTTAAAATCGCAGTAGATAGAGTGGAAATTGACAATGGAAAATTCAGTTTCAACGATTGGAGAAAAGACAGTATCCGAGATGGAAAAGATTATTATCATTTCCAATACTCCAACCTTTTAGCCACCGTCAGTAATTTCACTTTTGACACAGACAGTATTGGGATGGAGGTAGATAGGATGCGTTCCAAAGACCCCTCCGGACATTTACCCATCCAATCCTTTTTTGGTAAAATAAGCTTCACCTTTGAGCAATTAGCCATTTATGATTTCCTGCTAAAAACGAACAAAAGCCAACTGGGTGACTCCCTTTTCTTCCACTACAGCCAGCCATCCAATTTCTCGTATTTCGTTGATAGTATCTCTTTTGATGCACAGTTCAAAAGGTCTGTTATAGATTTTAGTGAAATATCACTTTTCAGTCCAGATCTGGATGCCAATGATCGGATCAGTCTTACTGGAGAGGTGTCTGGCAAGGTTAAAAAACTGAATGGAAAAAACCTAGATGTAAGAATTGGATCCAGGTCCAGACTTAGAGGTAAGGCCTCATTGTATGGCCTCCCCAACATCAAAGAAACCTTCATCGATTTAGAGCTAAAAAACTCAGTACTCCTTCCCAAAGATGTAGCCAAATATGTTCCACCAGAGCAAATGGATCGAGTAAACAAAATCGGAATCACGCAATTTGATGGTAGTTTTCTTGGGTTTCCGACGGACTTTGTGGCAACCGGAGAATTTTATTCTGAGGCAGGGAAAGTGGTCACTGACCTTAACTTCAAGATCAACGAAAAATCTTTACCTGCCTATACCGGTCAATTGGAATTTCAGGAGTTCAACCTAAAAGCTTTGATGCCAGACAGTAAAAACCTCGGCAACATCACTATGAAAGGAAGTATCAAGGGCTATGGGTTCGAAAAAAGTGACGCGCACTTTAACCTAAACGCCTTTATGGACTCCATTGAGTTTTCTGGATATAATTATAAAAACATCGCGACCGAAGGGTACTTCGAAGAGGAAATATTCAAAGGAAAACTATCGATTGTAGACCCCAATCTGGCCTTCAGTGGAGACCTGGATATTGACCTGAGAGAAGATATAAACAAAATAGATGTAAGTGCCAGATTGGATTCAGCTCACTTGCATCATCTCGGCTTGATGAATGAGCCGCTTACTATTAGCAGCAGACTAGATATTGACATCAAAGGTCTAAAAACTGATGATATCAAAGGCTATGTCAATCTATATGACAACCAAATTCTCTATCGAGGAAGCGAATTGGAAATTGATTCTATCAAATTGCTATCTAGCGAATTTGGTAATGAAAGAATTCTACACATAGAAACTGAGGGGCTGACAGGACAGATCAAAGGTCAGTACCAAAACAGCGCGCTCTTTAGTAGCATGGCTGCTTTTGGTCAAGAGCTTTGGATGTACACCAATCCAGACAGCATAGAAGTTGCCAAATATTACAGGGAGAAAAGAAAGAAAAAAATCTCTCCTTTCCAGGCAGAAGTCACAATCAACCTTTGGAACCTCAACAAATTCGTACAGCCTTTTTTTCCAACATTTAATCTGTCCCCTAATGTCAAACTAGAAGGCGAATACAAACAAGACTCTACTACCCAATTAAGCCTATTTAGCACCTTTGATTCATTGGAATTTGAGAATTTGACCCTGACGAAAAACGAGCTTGATTTTAATATCTCCAAAAAAACCATGGACAAAGAAGTCCTGGCCGCCATGTTCGTTTCAAGTCAGAGTCAAAAAATATCTGAAAAATACAGCTCAGAAGCTCTGATTTTCGACGCTATCTGGTATCAAGAAAACATGGAGGTCTACCTCAACCTTGAACAACCAGAATACAACAATCACTTTGAAATCTATACGGATGTCAAATTCTTGCCAGATGAAATACAATTTTCACTTGCCCCTTCAGACATCAAAATTCTGGATCAAAAATGGAGCTGGAGAGAAGAAAATCTAGTAACCATTAGAGATCAAGGGCTTACATTTTCTAATTTGAAGCTTCAAAACGACGAAGAATTTATCAACATTGATGGTTCCTATGATTTCAATCCTCTTACCAAGCTAAAAATCACCGTCAACGAATTTGATTTCAAAAACCTACAATCTCTATTCGAAACAAAAATAGAAGGTATGCTAGATGGAGATATTACCATTCAGCGAAAAGAAATTGACGACCTAATAGAAAGCGATCTGATAGCCAGGTCAGTAGTAGTCGAAGATTTTTTGCTCGGAAATATTTTTGCCATTTCACATTGGGAAAACAGCAAAAACAGATTGGCAGTCAATTTAGATTTGGTACGCAACCAGAATAAGAAAATCGACATCAGTGGCTACATCTACCCCTATTCCTCCAACAATCAGCTTGATTTAGAAGCGCGGTTAGAAGAAGCTGAACTAAAAATTTTAGAGCCTATTTTCAAAAGCAGTATAGACAATCTGGTAGGAACCGCAGATGCTGAACTGGAAATAAAAGGAAAACTATCTCGCCCTGAAATATATGGAAAAGCGATGGTCAAAAACGGGGCAACCACAATCAATTATCTTAAAACCAGATATCAACTGGATGGCGAAATCATCTTTAACGATACGCAAATTATCCCCAACAGAATGGAGCTTAGAGATATTGATGGTGATTTGGCCTATCTCAGTGGATCTATTACTCACGATGGCTTTGATGACCTACAGCTAGATATCCATGCCGACTTCAATAGATTCCAACTACTGAACACGAGTAAAACTGACAATAATGCCTATTACGGAAGTGCATATGGCACGGGAGAAATTCATTTTGGAGGAACCATTGATAATCTCATTATCATAGCCAATGCTCGCACTGAAAAAGGCACTCACTTAGCCATCCCAATTGGCAGTCTGGATCAATATGACGTAGACCAGCAAGAATATATCGAATTCGTCGATATGACGAAAGATGAAGAAACACAAACCCTTCAGGAGACTATCGAAAAAAATGTTAGCAAAATTAAGGGGGTGCAGCTCATGTTCGATATTGAAATGACCACTGACGCATATGTCGAAATGATTTTTGATATCAAAGCTGGAGATATCATTCGTGGGAGGGGCAATGGCAATATTAAACTGCAGATCAACACTGATGGAGACTTCAATATGTTTGGGGATTACCAGATTGATAATGGTGGCTACAACTTTACCCTATACAACATCATCAACAAGGAATTTGACATCCAAAAAGGAAGTTCCATTTCCTGGTATGGCAATCCATATGAAGCTCAATTAAACATTACGGCTAATTACCGTCAAATCACTTCGATGGAGCCCATCATCAAGGACTTTTTTAATGACCCTGAGGTGAGCGACAATGCAGAGGCCAGAAGGAAATATCCCTCTATTGTAAAACTAAGCCTTACCGGAGATTTACTTTCCCCAAAAATAAAGTTTGGAATAGACATTAAAGATTATCCTCAAAATGCGATTATCAATGGAACCAGTTTGGATGCTATCATCAATGCCTTTATGGTAAAGTTGGCAAGTAATGAGCAGGAGATGAATCGTCAGGTATTCAGTTTATTGATCTTAAGAAAATTCTCCCCTGAAAATAGCTTTGAAGTCAATTCACAGAGTATTGGTAGTAGTTTGAGCGAATTTGTTTCCAATCAGTTAAGCTATTGGGCCACTCAGGTAGATGAAAACCTAGAGATCGATGTGGACCTGGCTGGCTTGAGTGATGATGCCTACAACACCTTTCAGTTAAGGCTCTCTTACACCTTTCTGGATGGCAGACTAAGAGTCACTAGAGGGGGTGGTCTACCTAATGAAAATCAGGGCAATGAGATGACCTCAATTATTGGGGACTGGACAGTTGAATACCTATTAACAAAAGATGGCAGACTAAGAGCCAAAATGTATAGTAGGTCTGATCTCAATGATATAGCCTCAGCCTCTGGCCAGAGCGGAATTGAAACGGGTTTTAGTCTTCAATATGTCCGAAGCTTTGATGAGTTCAGTCAGATCCTTTCTGACAGTAGAGACAAAAACAGAAAAAAACGACAAGAGGAACAGGATAAAAAGTCTGAAGCAATCAGAGAGGAGGAAGAGGAAATCCTATAATACTGATTAGAGTTCAATTAACATTGGTTAAATTGAGATAGACTCTATTCCAAATTACTATGAACCTCAGCGATTTTTTAAAAAGATATGCCGAAAAAATAAACGGCAGCTATTCCGAATATGACTCGGATCGATCTGTTATAGTTGTATCACTCGAAGACGAAAGAGTACAAGCTGTGATCGGAGAAAAAGATGATGAAAATGGCACCATCAACCTTTCCTCGAAAGTTTGTCTCCTGAGTGATTTTAAGGATGATTTCAAAATGTTACTCGAGCAAAATCACCAAACAGTTTATGGCAAATTTGCCATAGACAATGAATTCATCAAAGTAGAATCCAAACTAAAGTCCAATGAAGCTTCTGAAGAAACTTTAGAAACCATAATCATGGAAATTGCTCAATTGGCCGACTCCTGGGAATTTAAACTGACAGGTAAAGACATTTTCTAACCCCTTTTGGCTGACTAATCAGCTATATGACTATTTTTGTTCGGACAGGTCGCCTTATCGCACCGATTCGTCGGTGAGGAAAGTCCGGGCAACACAGAGCATCGCACTTCTTAACGGGAAGTCAGGGATCAATAGTCTCTGAAGAAAGTGCAACAGAAAAGATACCGCCTCGAAACCATCCACCGTAAGGCAGATGATTTTAAGGTAAGGGTGAAATGGTGAGGTAAGGGCTCACCGGTTCTGCAGTGATGTAGAACGCATGGTAAACCTTGCGAGTTGAAAGATCAAATAGGTCCTGCTCTGGAGTGGCTCGCTCTATTCCGATTCGTCGGAAAGCAGGATGGGTAGATCGTTAGATCTTGCCAGCAATGGTAAGGCTAGATAAATGATAAGGATCCCGACTCGTCGGGATACAAAACCCGGCTTACAGACCTGTCTATTTTAATTTACTTGTGTATTATGGCAAAAAGAATTTTGATTATTGACGATGAAAAAAGCATTCGTCATACACTCAAAGAAATTTTAGAGTACGAAAACTATGATGTAGAGGAAGCCGAAAATGGTAAAGAAGCATTAAAGATGCTTTCTGAATCAGAATATGACGCTGCACTATGTGATATCAAAATGCCAGAAATGGATGGTATAGAGGTACTGGAAAAAGCCAAAGAACTAGAGCAGGCCCCCCAATTCATAATGATATCGGCACATGGCACAATTGAAACTGCCGTGGAAGCTACGAAAAAAGGGGCCTACGATTTTATTCAAAAGCCACCAGATCTAAACCGACTACTCGTCACCATCAAAAATGCACTGGACAAGTCCAATTTGATTCAGGAGACTAAAACCTTGCGAAAAAAGGTTTCCAGTTCCATGCAAATGGTCGGTGAGTCGCCTGCCATGATGGAGATCAAAGAAACCATTGAAAAGGTAGCTCCTACCGAAGCTAGAGTTTTGATCACTGGTGGTAATGGTACAGGCAAAGAGTTAGTGGCCAATGCGCTCCATAAATTAAGCGGTCGAAGTAAAAACCCTTTGATAGAAGTCAACTGTGCCGCCATACCCTCTGAGTTAATAGAAAGTGAGCTATTTGGCCATGAAAAAGGCTCTTTTACCTCTGCGGTAAAACAACGAATTGGAAAATTCGAACAAGCAGATAAAGGCACCTTATTCCTAGACGAAATAGGTGACATGAGTCTATCTGCTCAGGCCAAAGTTCTCAGAGCGCTTCAAGAAAATAAGATCACAAGAGTTGGGGGAGAAAAAGAAATTCAGGTCAACGTAAGAATACTAGCGGCCACCAATAAAGATCTCAAAAAGGAAATCGCTGAAAACAGATTCAGAGAAGATCTCTATCATAGATTAAGTGTCATTCTGATAAAAGTCCCTTCCTTGAAGGATAGAACTGAAGATATTCCGATGCTTGTAGAAAAATTTTTATCGGATATTGCAGAAAGTCATGGAACCACTCCAAAAACCATTCATGCTGATGCTATCAAACTTTTGCAAAAAGGACAGTGGACTGGGAATATTCGCGAACTGAGAAATGTCGTTGAGAGGCTGGTAATTATGAGCGAACAGGAGATTAAAGAAGATCACGTAAAAAAATATGCGGATATTTAATATCCGCATATTTCAATCTATATATCTTAACCTCAGTTATTTAGACAGTTCCGTATTATCAGTATCAGCCTTGGCATAAGTTGGACATGTTCTCTGCGTGCATGCACCCAATGCAAAGATTGCTAAGGCCAGTATTAGTGCTTTGATCTTCATATTTTATTCTTTATCAATTACCTGCTACATTTAAAACTTAAATATATATAAAAAATTACATTTTAATCAATGAGGAAAATGTATTACCCCTGTCATTTGGAATTTAACGACTATACTACCAACAAATTGCACCCTCTAATATCAGAATTATCAATTCTTCCTAAAATTTCAAATCTACCTTCTGCATCCATTCTTCCCAGGTCTTTAGTTTCAATGAAAGAACAAGAATGAATATTTGCTAAATCAATCACATTCACCCCTCCTACTTTTCCATCAGATAATCTAGAGAACGGATCATTAATATCCCTGATAAATACTCGCATACTTGCCGGAGTCCTGAATTTATTACCATCAGAGTAAGCTTGCGACAACAGCTCTGTCATCCCATACTCTGAAAAAATATCTACCTTACCCAGGTCAGAACGCATAATTTCATAAAACTCCTCCTTTGTCAATTCTTCCCTTCGGCCTTTCATTCCACCTGTTTCTATAATCAATAAGTTATCAAGATCTCCCGGTTGTAACTTACATAGATCAAGCAAAGCATAGCCCACCCCAAACAGCACCACTTTCTTATCTCCCAGCCTTAACACACTTTTAATTTGGTCAATCAATCCCTCTAAATCATCCAAAAAGTAGCCACCATGATCATTTTGGGTACAGCTCATGAAATAATCTACCATGGCAATTAATGAAGAATTTCCTTGCTCCTGATAAGATGGAAGCAAGGCAAAAAAGCAATACTCATCTATATCTCCAAAAAAGAACTCAAAGATATTTCTACTATTTTCTTGATAAAATGCAATTTCATCCATATAATGACAACTTCGAGTCATGCCAGTAGTCCCACTGCTTTTAAAGACTTTTTCAGCATGCCAATTACCTGTAACCACTTTATGATCTTTAAAAAACTCGATGGGTAGAAATGGAATTTGATCAAGTGAAGTAATGTCTGAAGTAGAAAGGTTGAGTGCCTCCAAGTATTGAGAATAAACCAAATTGTCTTGAGCCTGATACTTAAAAATATCCAATGCTAAATCTTCAAATTCCTCTTCCTGTAAGTTTGTTACTCTACGCTTGAAACTATTTAGCGACTTCATAAGTTTAAAAAACTAGATCGTTTGCCTTAACTTTGTTCAGGGCTGACTATTTTTATCAAAAGTAAAGGATTAAATGATCAGAGCGGTATTCATAGGAAAGATTATCAATTCAACGCTAGCTATTCTGTTAATGGCATCAATGATGCTAAACAGTTGTAGTGAACCTGATCCATTCCCTGAAACTCCGAACATATCTTTTGAAAGTTTGAAGTTTATAGAAACAACTCAGAACGGCATTCCAGATTCACTGATACTTGCGTTTAATTTCGAAGACGGTGATGGAGATCTTGGTTTAGAATCCTTCGAAAACGAATATCCCTACCACAACTTTGAATTCATTGTTGATGCCGATGGTAGAGCAGTTACTTTCTCTACTAATGATATCACTTTACCTCTTTATAGACAAATACCAAATACAGACTTAACAAGTCTTTTTAGCGAAGAGGACATTCGTCCCTCTTACAGCTGTGAAGATTATGACACATTGAGAATAAACGATTCAAGAGACACCTATGTTCCTCAGGGAGCCCCATCCAATTTTCCAGGATCGGAAAATTATCACCTTGACACAATTTATGTAGTAAAGAATGAGGCTCGAAACAATATATATGTAGAATATTACTGGGATCGGGGCAATGGATTCGAAGAATTGGATTGGGCTTATGCGACAAATGAATTTGGATGTGGCGAAAGTTATAATGGGCGTTTTCCAATTCTGGATGCACAAAACATGGGCACCTCCTTACAGGGTGAAATCAGATACGCCATGATATCGAGTGGATTCAAAATTGTTTTTAGAAACTACCCCTTCAAACTTAAGTTTTATATCTACGACAGAAAGCTTAACAAAAGCAATGTAGTTGAAACGCCAGTTTATACACTAGACGAATTGACCACAATCAGTAATGATTAATTATTCTTTAATAGATTGAAGGATAGACCTCAGGGTCTACTTCATTCATAATTTCATACGCCTTATCGAATATCTCTTCTGCATTGGGTTTAGAGAAATAATCCCCATCCGAACCATAGGCAGGTCTGTGTTCCTTAGCAGCAATAGTTACTGGCGAATGATCTAAATACTGATAAGCTCCTTGCTCTTCCAGAATTTTTTGCAAAATATAAGCCGAAGCTCCACCAGGAACATCTTCATCTGCTACTATCAGACGATTGGTTTTCTTTACAGACTCTACAATCACATGATCCAGATCGAAGGGAAGTAAGGTCTGAGCATCGATCACCTCAAGTTCAACTCCATACTCTAACAATTGATTGGCTGCTTCATTGACGATTCGGCACATAGAACCGTAGGTCACTACCGTGATATCTCTACCCTCTTTCAATACCTCCGGCTTGCCAATAGGCACACAATACTCTCCTACATTGTCAGGCATTCTTTCTTTTAGTCGATAGCCGTTTAAGCTTTCGACTATAAGGGCCGCATCATCAGAGCGCAGCATTGTATTGTACATACCTGCAGCCTGTGTCATGTTGCGAGGCACTAACACATACACTCCACGGATCGCATTGATAATCATGCCCATCGGGGAGCCAGAGTGCCATATCCCTTCTAACCTATGGCCTCTCGTACGCACAATCAATGGCGCTCTTTGTCCACCCTTGGTACGGTAGCTCAATGATGCCAAATCATCCGATAAGGTTTGAATCGCATACAACAAGTAATCAAGGTATTGAATTTCAACTATAGGTCTCAAACCTCTCAAGGCAGCACCAATTCCCTGACCTATGATGGAAGTTTCACGAATCCCAGTATCTGTGACACGAATCTCTCCATGTTTGTCCTGCAAACCTGCAAAACCCTGATTCACATCTCCGATCTTACCTACATCTTCACCTATAGCAAAGACTTTAGGATTATTAGTCAGTGCCTCATCAAAACAGGCCTGCATTACCTCACGACCATCTACCATTTTGGACTGCTCACTGTAGACTGGTGCTATCGGTGCTACTTTGGTAGCAGCATATTTGGTCTCGCTATAGAGAGATGAACCGTATTCTTCATGTCTTTGCTTCTCCAGTTCCTTCAACCAAAAAATGAGCATATCTCGACTCTTAGATGGCTCTTCTCTCACCAACCTAAGTGATTTCTTTGCAGCTTTGGTTACATCTAGCTTGTTGATATTCAAGCCTTCTTTCAAATTCTTGGCGATTGAAAGTAATTTATTTTTTGATCGACTTCTCTCCGCAATAGATTCTATCACGCTGATAGCCGTGTCTATATCTTTCTGCAAAGAAGAGCGATACTCTTTCCAGGCCGTATTACGTGCGTTCTTTGCTATTTCTCTGCATTCATCTTCGATAACATCTAGTTCCTGATCTGTCGCCAAGCCTTCTTCTAGAATGAATTCACGCATTTTTCTATTACAGTCATGCTGACTTTCCCAATCCAGTCGTTCTTTACTCTTGTACCTTTCGTGCGACCCTGAGGTCGAGTGCCCCTGTGGTTGAGTAATTTCCACCACATGGACCAATACTGGAACATGCTCAGTTCTGGCGATTTTTTCAGCCTTTTCAAATGCCTCCTTCAGCGCCAAATAATCCCAACCCTTCACTTTTATTATTTCAATACCATCCTGGTCTTCCGTTCTCTGAAAACCAGCCATTGCTTCAGAAATACTGCTCTTGGTTGTTTGGTATTTGTTAGGAACAGAAATACCATATTCATCATCCCAGACAGCCATCACCAATGGTACCTGAAGAACGCCCGCAGCATTCATGGTCTCGAAAAAGTGCCCTTCGGAAGTTGAGGCATTCCCTATCGTACCAAAGGCTACTTCATTTCCTTTTACAGAAAACTTATTTTCACCGTGTAAGGCAGGGTTCTCTTTATAAAGTTTGGAAGCATATGCAAAACCCAACAATCGTGGCATCTGGGCTGCAGTACAAGACACATCCGAACCTGAATTCTTCATTTTGGTCAAGTCCCTCCACTCTCCATCCTCCTGAATAGAACGCGTACCAAAATGACCATTCATCATTCGTCCAGCTGAGGCTGGCTCTGCTTCCACATCTGTATGAGCATACAGCTGAGCAAAAAATTGCTGAGAGGTCATCTGACCAATGGCCATCATAAAAGTTTGATCCCTGTAATAACCAGATCTGAAATCTCCATTGCGAAACACCTTAGCCATGGCTATCTGAGCCAATTCTTTACCATCACCAAATATTCCAAATTTGGCCTTCCCCATGAAGACCTCCTTTCTACCTATGTAGCTGATTTCTCGACTCTCTACAGCCAGTCGATAATCCTCTAGAATCTCTTTCTTGATAGTTTTCAAATCGGAAGTGTTTTCTGCAATTTTCACTTTTTATATTTTAATCCCACGATACGTTCCTATGCAAAGCAGACAAATTTAATTAATTGTGCGCAGCTTTCAAATTGATTTCAATTTACAACGAAATAATATTATATTTAACAAGAATATTTTTACTTAAACAGTATTTTATTTTGTTTATTAATAATATTAGAAATTAAATATTTTAAAAAATAAAACAGATTCAGAATTCCGTCCGATAATATTTCTTTCTGAGAATATTATTCTGATTGAAGAAAATGTAATTTCATTCTATTAGACATCATTTTATTTAAACAACTAGAGTAATGATAATCGGGGTACCCAAAGAGATTAAAAACAACGAGAACCGTGTTGCCTTGACTCCTGCAGGCGCAAAAGAACTTTTGAAACACGGACATGACCTTTATCTACAATCTACTGCTGGAGAAGGCAGCGGGTTTTCGGACGAGGAATACGAAGCAATTGGCGTAAAAATCTTACCTACAATCGAGGAAGTATATGCCATCGCTGAAATGATCATAAAGGTCAAAGAACCAATAGAACCTGAATACAAACTAATTAAAGAAAACCAACTGGTTTTCACCTACTTTCACTTCGCATCGCACGAGCCATTGACCAAAGCCATGATCGAGAGCAAGGCTGTATGCCTAGCTTACGAAACCGTAGAAAAAGGCAGAAGTCTACCTCTATTGGTTCCTATGTCTGAAGTGGCTGGACGCATGTCGGTACAGCAAGGAGCCAAATTCCTTGAAAAGCCACTTAAAGGTAGAGGGATCCTATTGGGAGGTGTACCAGGGGTACGTCCTGCCAAGGTGATGATCCTTGGCGGAGGAGTCGTAGGTACTGAAGCTGCAAAAATGGCTGCAGGGTTGGGTGCTGATGTCACTATTTTAGACCTTAGTCTTGAAAGATTAAGATACCTGGATGACGTGATGCCGGCCAACGTAAAAACCCTGATGTCCAGCGAATACAACATCAGAGAACTCGTGCAAGATCATGATTTGATCATAGGTGCAGTATTGGTACCTGGAGCCAAAGCTCCAAAGTTGATCACTAAGGACATGCTAAAAACCATGCGACCTGGAACAGTATTGGTAGATGTAGCCATCGATCAGGGAGGATGTATGGAAACAACAAGACCTACTACCCATCAGGACCCGATTTTCATCATCGATGACGTAGTGCACTACAGTGTAGCCAATATGCCAGGTGCAGTTCCATATACTTCAACACTAGCTTTGACGAATGCAACTTTACCCTATGCGATTCAATTGGCTAATAAAGGATGGAAAAAGGCCTGTAAGGAAAATCCAGACTTGAAACCAGGATTGAATATCATCAATGGTGAAGTGGTATACAAAGCAGTAGCAGAAGCATTTGACCTGCCTTATACAGAGGTGGAGAAATACTTGAATTAATAAGAATACAAAGGAATCTCTTTCAAAAAGGAAGAGGTTCCTTTTTCAAAATCCTGCTCACAGCAAAAGTGCTGCAGCCCATTGGTCACCACCAAATACCTGGCCTGAATGACCTTATTATAAACAGAAGCTTGCTTGAAGGTTTCCGCATTAATCTTAACATGCGTAGCTTTACACTCCACAACCATGACGGGCACCCCGTTGGAATTATAAGCAACAATATCTGGCCGTTTACTCAATTGGTTGTATTTCATGCTCCCTTCTACTTTGAGCAGGGACTTGGGATACGATAGATCTTCGTACATATGACGTAAGAAATTTTGTCTCACCCACTCCTCGGGGGTTAGCATCACATATTTCTTACGAAATTCATCCCAAATCTCCTTACCATCAGGAGATTGGCGTATATTAAAATCGAAAGACGGCAAATTGAGTATTTCCATATCGGATATTCAGCTTCAATGTTACTACAATTTATTAATCACTAAAAACCAATAAATGAAAACAAAACAAGAGATTACAGAAAATTGGCTACCCAGATACACAGGAGTAGAATTAGAAGATTTTGCCGAATACATCCTTCTTACCAACTTTAGCAACTATGTCGAGATTTTTGCAAAAAAATTCGGTGTGGAGATCCATGGAGAAGGACGTGCAATGCAGACAGCCACTGCAGAAAATATCACCATTATCAATTTCGGGATGGGGAGTGCTATGGCCGCTACGGTGATGGACCTGCTTTCAGCTATCAGTCCAAAGGCAGTTCTATTTTTGGGTAAGTGTGGCGGACTTAAAAAGAAAACCCAACTCGGAGACCTGATCCTACCTATCGCGGCTATCAGAGGCGAAGGCACCTCCAACGACTATCTACCTATCGAAATCCCAGCTCTACCTTCATTTAGATTGCAAAGAGCTGTTTCCTCGATGATCAAAAAGCACGAAATGGATTACTGGACAGGCACTGTATTCACCACCAACAGAAGAGTATGGGAGCATGACAGGAAATTCAAAAAATACTTGAGAAAGATTAGAGCCATGGGCATCGATATGGAAACTGCAACACTATTCACTGTAGGTTTCATCAACGAAATCCCAAGAGGTGCGCTCCTACTCGTATCAGACAACCCGATGATCCCACAAGGAGTAAAAACAGAGAGCTCAGACCAAAAAGTCACGAGTACCTTTGTGGAAAAACACATTCAGATTGGAATTGATTCTCTACAAGAATTGGCCAATTCGGGTGACTCTGTGAAACACATGCGTTTTGATTGATATCAAAACGTATGTTTAAATACTTCTAAAAGTCGATGATTTGAGCAATCTGGAGAACACAAAAAGCAGAATACCCACGATAAAATAAAGTGCCAGTATCAGGGTACTGTTACGCATAGAACCAGTCATCGACTCCACAAAACCAAAAGAGAATGTACCAAACACAATCGAAAGCTTTTCAACCACATCATAAAAGCTAAAGAAGGAAGTGTTGTCATGGGTATTTTCTGGGATGAGTTTAGAAAATGTAGATCTGGACATGGATTGGATTCCACCCATCACTAGCCCTACCACAAATGCCAATCCATAAAACTCAAACTCATGTGTCGTCTGATAAGCAAAGAGACACACCCCTACCCAAAGTACAAGCATACAAAGTATGGAAATACCATTGTTGTACTTTTTGGAAATGTATGAAAAAACATAGGCTCCTGCAATCGCTACTACTTGAATGATCATGATAGTAGCAATCAATTTTCCTGATTCCAACTTGAGTTCCTTTTCACCAAAAGAAGCTGCTAAATGCATGACCGCCTGAACACCCGTGCTATAAAAAAAGAAAGCCAACAAGTAAACCTTAGTATTGGGCATATGCTGGATCGTTCGAAACACTTTCACTATTTCTTTCAATCCATCGATCAGCCAAGCCTTATCCTTACCACCCGACTCTACTTTCTCCTTTGGTAGATGATAAAAACTATACTGAGCAAATCCGAACCACCAAACACCTACTAACATAAAGGCGATACGAACGGCAGTTCCTTCATTGTCTAGACCTACCAAACCAAAATTTTTAATCAAGCCAAAACTGATCAAAAGCAAAATCAAACTCCCCACATAACCAAAGGCATAGCCTCTCGCACTGAGTTGATCGTATTGATCACTGGAAGTGATTTCGGGCAGAAAGGCATTATAAAACACCAAGCTCCCTGAGTAACCTACACCTGCTAAAACTGACATGATGATACCAAACTCTACATTGTGTCCCTTGAACCAGAACAAGGAAAAAGTAGAAGCCGACCCAATAAAAGTGAACAGTTTCAAAAACTTCAAACGACTACCACCCGAATCTGCAATACCTGACAAAATAGGAGAAAGAACTGCTACTATTAAAAAAGCAGTGGCCACTGAATAGGAATAGAGCACCGTATTGGTTACCTGCAGACCAAAAAACATCACTTCCTCACTATGAAAAAACGACCGAGTAACTCCATTGAAATAAATGGGGAACAAGGTAGAGGTAATCACCAATAAATAGGAGGAATTGGCCCAGTCGTACATGCACCAGGCACGTTGTATCGTTTTAGTATCTGTCATCACAAAAAAAGCCCCCTTAAAAAGGGGGCCTTTAACTTTATATGAGATTTAATATCAATCTAATCGCTTCAAAGAACTGTAAAGCACCTTTCTAGCGTTAGCTTCTCTTAACTCTTGCTGAACATCAGACACGATACCCATCTTGGCATCAATATCTACTTTCATAGACATGGTAATCTGATCTCTTTCTACCTCAGAAAGCTTATCCTTCTCCTGGTTCACAAATCGAACAATATCACTAGGCTCAATGAAAACGTCATTAACCTGGATTTTCGGTTGCTCACCGTAGACATCAACTTGCTTGGGCTTACCTATGTAGATATAACTTACCAAAGATTTTCTTTCCAGCTTACTCAGCTGTGTAGACTTTGGCAATTTTTGTTCTACCATGATCGAAGTTTCTCTCAATACGGTTGTCACCATAAAGAAGAACAACAACATGAAGATAATATCTGGCAATGCCGCAGTAGGGATTTCTTGACTAGTGTTAGAACTCTTCTTAAACTTTGACATAATTACCCTCCTATTTTATTAGGTTCTGCAATGGAAATCGCTCTAGGAATTCCCTCACGTGCCTGTTGATACAACGCCTTCTGTTCAGGATCACTTTTGTCCAGTTCAAGGAACTCTTCAGCAGACATGCCGATTCGTTGTCCATAGATTTCGTTGTAGGCAGCATTGATCTGGTCTAGTACGCGCATGTATAGCTCGTAACTCGTACCTCGATCCGCCTTAAAAGAAACTACAGCCTCTCCTGGTTCATCTGAATAATCTTCCCTCTTTCCTTTCGATTGTACGTGACTTCTCAACGTAGCAGGCAATGAGTTATACAATTCCTTACCTTCAATCGATGGGTTTCTAAAATTCAGGACAAAATCCTTAATCATATCCTTCAATGCAGACACATCAGTCAATGGTTCATCTTCTACTAGAAGTTTATCCAGTGAGTTTGCCTGAATTTTAAAGATATTTCTATCGTTTTTAGTTACCTCCGGAGGTGGTTCATTTGGGTCCGGTTTCGGAGGCAAAAGCATCGCAATACCTTTGTCGTTTGCAATCGTGGTAGTTACCAGAAAGAAAATCAACAAAAGGAAGGCAATGTCTGCCATAGAACCCGAGTTCACCTCAGCGGCCGGTCTATTTTTGCCTTTCGCCATAATGTTATTTTATTGCTTTTGAAACTTCAGTATATACAATCCCGAGCAATGCTACGCCCGTCAGGATATACATCATAGTCAACAATCCTCCGATAAATTTAGACAATCCAGCGTCTACTTCGAACTCCAGATAAGCAGCAGTCACTTCATTGCCAGAAATGGCCCATGAAATCAAGAATACTACTAAAAGAGCTGCCAATCCTGCACCGGCTTTAGCCATAGACTTAGGATCGTTAACTGAATTGATAATCGGGAAGACAATGGCTGCTAAGCCTGCCAATATTGTCAACGTATATGAGATATATAATGCAACATCTATTGAATCCATCTTCTTAATCTTTTAATGTGAGAAAATCTTATTTAGAAGCAGAGTGCTTAACCAAGATATCTATTAAAGAAATAGAAGCGTCCTCCATAGAGTTAACCAAAGAATCAATTTTAGATACAAGGTAGTTGTAGAACAACTGTAAAATAACCGCAACGATCAAACCACCTACTGTTGTCAAAAGTGCTACTTTAATACCACCAGCAACCAATGCAGGAGATACGTCACCCGCCTCAGCGATAGCGTCGAATGCACCAATCATACCGATTACAGTACCCATGAAACCAAGCATTGGAGCCAAAGAGATGAAAAGTGAAATCCAAGTCATTCCTTTTTCCAATTTACCCATTTCTACAGAACCGTAAGAGATAATTGATTTCTCTACCATTTCGATTCCTTCAGACATTCTCATCAATCCTTGAACAAAGATAGATGCTACCGGTCCTTGTGTATTTCTACATACATCCTTTGCAGCTTCAACACCACCTGCAGAAAGCGCGTCTTCTACCTGAGACAACAATTTCTTCGTGTTGGTAGTTGCAAGGTTTAGAGTAATAATTCTTTCAATTGCTACTGCCAATCCTAAGATCAAACACAACAATACAATACCCATAAACTCCCATCCACCAGCGATGAATTGCTCTTTTACGATTTGGTGAAAGCCAGGCTCTTCTTCTACATACTCCTCCTCTACGACAGCTACTTCTTCAGCAGGCTCTTCAACTACTTCTTCGACAACCGAACTATCAGCGTCTACCATTTCTGTAGAATCACCTTCTGCCATAGCAGTTGAATCTACTTCGTCTTGTGCCATTGACTGAAGGTGTCCGAATGTAAACACACCTGTCATCATCAATAAAATTACTACTCTTTTCATAGTCAAATTTTTAATAAATCTTCAAATAAAGGTTTTAAAAGTTATCTAAATTTTGCTTTTCTGCTTTTAAACAGCGCAGAGAGGAAGGGATTCGAACCCTCGGTACCCTTTTGGGGCACACTCACTTTCCAGGCGAGCACCTTCGACCACTCGGCCACCTCTCTGTAAACCTCTCGGTTTCTCAAAGCGACAAATAAATTATAAATTAATGCGATATGCAAGGTATTCCTAACAATTTTGGTTTGCTACTCCATAAGTGTCAATTCCCCTCTAATCGCAATATTTAGCTTTTGTTTAATGATATCCATATTCTTTTCAGTTCCCAACAAATGCATCAATTTGGCTAATGCAGCCTCTGTGGTGATATCATGCCCACTTATGACTCCAATCTCCGACAGCATTTTACTGGTTTCGTATCGACCTTGCACTACACTTCCCCCCATGCATTGAGAGACATTGTAGAGCAAAATTCCTTTTTCAACTGCTTTGCGAAGTAGATCTATCATCCAATCCCAACTCATAATATTACCTGAGCCATAAGATTCAATCACTACGCCTCTCAATCCCTTAATGCTCAAAATCGTCTTTACGACTTCTTGCGTGATCCCCGGGAATATTTTTAACACTACAACATTAGGATCCATTTTCGGGTAATATTCCAGCCGCTGCTGCGAATCATGCTCTCTTAAAAATGACTCATTGAACACAATCTCCACACCTGATTCAGCTAGATAAGGATGATTTTCGGATTCAAATGCCGCAAAGTTACTGCTCCTGATTTTTTGCGAACGATTGCCCTTGAGAAGGAAATAATTGAAGTACAACGCCACTTCGTTGACCATGGGCACTCCATTATTTTTTCTGGAGGCAATCTCCAAAGCAGTAATCAAATTTTCCCTCGCATCTGAACGAGTCGCACCTATCGGTATTTGGGCGCCAGTCAGAATGATCGGCTTGCTCAAACCACGGAACATAAAGCTAAGCGCAGACGCAGTGTACGCCATGGTGTCGGTACCATGCAGTATCACAAAAGCATCAAATTGCTTATAGTATTCCTTCACTATATCACCCATAGCTCTCCAATGCTGTATATCAACATTAGAAGAATCCACGGGTTCGGGAAATGAAATTACGGTCAACTTCAAATCCAAACTTTGTAGCTCGGGTATTTTCTCCAGGACGAGGGAAAAATTGAAGGGCGTCAATGACCCGTCCTCGTCGTATACCATACCAAAAGTGCCCCCCGTATAGATGAGCATAATCGAGGATTTGGGAGCCTCGGAGGTAGTGGCAATGTTGACTATTTTATAATTCTTATTCAATTTGGGTGTTTGTTGTTTTCAAAAATTTGCAAGGCAGTAGAGGTTGTTGACTCTACCACCTCGGCAATGTCTATATTCCTTTCGTCGGCAATTTTCTGTGCTACCATTCGGATAAAAGCGGGTTCATTTCTTTTTCCTCGATGCGGCACTGGAGCCAAATATGGACTATCCGTTTCTAATACAAAATGAGAAAGATCAATATTTTGCATGACAGGCTCTAGTCCTCCGTTCTTAAATGTTGCTACACCGCCAAGCCCCAACTTAAATCCCAGATCAATAATCCTTCTTGCCTGATCTTCGTTACCCGAAAAGCAATGAACAATCCCATACAAATCACTGTCCTTGTAGGTGGTCAATAGATCTATGGTTTCTTCCATTGATTCGCGACAATGGATAATAATCGGCAATCCATATTTGATCGCCAAATCAGACTGTATCTTAAAAGCTTCCTTCTGTTCCTCAAATAGAGTTTTGTCCCAATACAGATCTGTACCCATCTCCCCTACAGCCACAAATTCTCTTTTGGACAACCATTCCTCCACTATGTAGAGTTCTTTTTCAAAATCCTTTTTGACAGAGCAAGGATGAAGCCCCATCATAGGAATGCAATAGCCTGGATATCTATGTTCCAATTCGAGCATCGCATCGATCGATTCGCTATCAATGTTCGGCATATATATCCTTTCGACCCCATCATCTTGAGCTCGGGATATGACTTCATCGATATCTGATTTGAATTTGTCTGAATATATATGTGCGTGTGTCTCTATCATCTGTAAACTCTCCCCTTCCAATCGAATTGGACTCGTAAAACGTGAGCCACAAAAGAAGAAAAATATAGGAGTATTTCATATACATCATAAAAACATATTGAAAGAAAGGACCAGAAGTTCAACTTCCTACCGTCTGCCTTTAACAAAAACCAAAGATGAAAAACCATCTTAACTACAATCAAAAAGACAAACTGCCAATGAAAAGCTGTCAGCAGCATGACCATAGGTAAAAAGCCCAATCGTAAGGCCATGGCGCCATAGATCCAAATGGGCACCCGTTTCACACCCTTCATCCATCTCAGTCTTTGATGTAAGATCCTTTTCAATCCGACCGGTTTCGTCCAAAGTCGAGCGGATGATTCTGAGGTGATTTCGATCCTGGCACCTGCCTGTACCATAGCTTGGGACAAGGCTATATCCTCCACCTCTGACTCAGGCAATGACTCATACTCCACTTTTTGCAACCATGTACGTCGCACCGCCATATTATTCCCCCAGGCCGTGAGATAAATTCTCTTCTCAGAAAGCCATTTGATCATGAACTCATTGATCAGCCAGTCTAGATTTTGAAGAGCCGACCCGATACCTCTCAGAGCCACTGCTGTGACTCCTACTTTTAGCACATCGGTACCAGGCAACATGGCTTTGACCCAACCAGGCTGCAAAACCATATCCCCATCAGTAAACAACAGCACCTCACCTTTAGATTTTTGATACAGAGATTTCAGTACTTTTTGCTTCCCAAAGTGTCCCGTTTGTTCATTAGCATATGAAAACACCTTGAAATTCTCCGTTTCATATTCTCGTAGGACCTTGAGCGTTTGATCCTGTGAATCATCATCACCAATGAGAATTTCTAACTTCTCTTTCGGGTAGTCCAATTGAACTAATTGTTCACAGAGTCTCTGAACGTTTTCCTCCTCATTCCTGAGAGATATCAATATAGAAACATTCGGCCATTCATCTGATAGAGCGACCTTTTTTGAACTCTTAGATACCAGAACCAAAAGATAAATCAGTAGACTGGTGACACACCATAATAAACTTAAATATACCAGGACAGTCATGGCAACAAATCAAATTGAAATCCACGGGACAGACAATAGTCAATGTACTGAGGTAAAATCTTCACCAGCCGATTCATGGATTTTTGATTATCATGCAACACTATGATATCGCCAGCCTTTGTTAGGGCTTTTAATCTTTGGAGGCATTCTTCATCACTGATACTTGCATCAAAATCCCCAGGCATCAAAGAATACATCGCTATTTTGAAGCCTTCTTTAACCAAGCTGCGATACTGTCTAAAGGTCATTTGACCATATGGAGGCCTAAAAAAGTGTGACTTAACCTGCCCCTGATAGCCATTCAACAAAGCTCTTGTTTGATTGGCACCTTCCAGATATTGAACAGATTCCATTTCTTTTCCTCGGGAATGTAAATATGAATGGTTGGCTATTTGATGACCGTCATCTAAAATCCGCTCAACTAACTCTGGGTGCATTTCCATCTGCGATCCTAAAAGAAAAAAGCTGGCTTTTACTCCTTTGGATTTTAGTATATCCAATATTGGCAAAGTTCCTGTCCCAGGGCCATCATCGAAGGTGAGATACAAATTCTTTTTTTGATTAGGACCTTTCCAAATAATGCCAGGAAAAAGATACATCAACCACCTGGGGGTACGTTTGAAATAAAAGCTTGCCAAACCTATGACTTCTCTTTCACGGAAAGGAGCGTGATATCATCTCGATAGGCCTTTCCTTCACGAAACTTCTCTACTGCAGCCAGCATATTGCGATTGAGTTCGAAGGCAGTAGATTGATCACATTGGTCTACGATTTGCTCGACACGTTCCTCTCCAAACTCCTCTCCTTTTAAATTTTCTGCTTCGGTGAGACCATCGGTATAGCTAAAGAGCTGAAACGACTCTACGCCTTCCAACATTTCAGTTTCTATAAAAGGCAATGGATCAAACATCCCTAGCACAGTAGTCCCTTTGGTTAGTTGTTGCTTCTTACCATTTTGAATCAGCAAAGGAGGGTTATGTCCACAATTGGCATAGTTCAGTACCTTAGACTCCCGATCATAAGAAGCAATAAAGAAAGTGATAAATATATCCGAGTTACCAGAATGCACCAGCTGATAATTCAGTTCTTTTACGATGTTCATCAGATTGCGTGTCTGGCGAACCAGCGTCCTCAGAGATGCCTGGAAATTAGACATCATCAGAGCTGCAGGCACACCTTTGCCAGACACATCGGCAATACAAACCATGTATTGATTTTCGTCTATCGACATGTAGTCGTAGTAGTCCCCTCCTACATTGTGGTGGGGTTGATAGACTGCATCGATCTCCAGCTGTTTCGTTTGCGGTAGAGCTTTCGGGAATAGGTTTTTTTGAACTTGCTTAGCAATTTCCAATTCCTTGGCCAAGGCTTCCTGAGCCAATTGCTTTCGCGCTAGTTTCTTGTTCTCGATCGCAACAATCAAAATATTCGTAATCGCCTCAAGAAAGGTGGTAGGCGATTTGGAGGAGATCCCTACTTGCGACTGGGCTACATCGGCGATGAAAACCAGAGCAAGCAACTTGTCTTTGTGCAAGACCGGTATGGCATATTCGAAATGCTCGCTTTCCTGCCTGTTTCGATCGATCGCTGCAGTCTGCTTCAATGATTCAAAAGCAGAAAGAGACACTTCATTACAAACTTCCTTTTTTACTCCAAAAAAGACTTTGTTCTCCCAATCCTCCTCTTTTACAAAAAGTGCCAACTTCTTGACTTTGAGGTTAGCCAACAAGGTAAAATGATAAATCTTGTAGAGAGATTCCTCAGGCAAATTATTGTTAATCGCCTCTGTCACCTCTAGCAAAGAATTGAGCTCGAGTTCCTTCAGATTGGACGCTATGGTATCTGCCGGGCTCATGCTGTACCTGTATGGACTTTTAATCCGGCCTTAGTTGCCAAATAATGATAATCACGAAAGTGTATTTGAAGGTCGACTTCTTCCGGACCCAACTCCAGATCAGGCTCAGCATAGCATTTCACCCAACCCTTCTTGTACATTTTTTTTAGAACGGCGAGCAATTCATCATCCTCTATTCCAACATTTTCTTTGAGCTCCTTGAATGCGATCAAAAAGTACAATTCGTCCAATACGTCGTATTCATGGTCACTCATAATAGTCGATTTCCTTAAACTTTATAACTGCGTTTCCTCCAACGAAACTTTCCAAAATTAGAAGCTATGCCAAAGAATACCACATAAACCGGGTAAATAATTTGGAGCAGCAGAAATCCAGGAATGGATATTTTAGAATTGCTGATACCAGAGCTGCGTCTCAAAAAAAAATAATCCACAATTAGTTTAGAGGCAATCAACGATAAAATAATAGGCAGATTCTGATCCCATATTTGGATCACACCAAATGTCCCAAATGCGTAAACCAAAAACAAGAAGACCGGCAAAAACCAAGAATTCCAATCCCTGTGGTGTTTCCATTTGGAGGACCAGCGGATGCGCTGATGATAAAATTCCCTCAGACTCTTTACAGCTTCCGTCACTACCAGGGGTGTTGGGCTAGACAGGAATTGTACTTTACCAGGGTATCGCTTGTATATTTTTCTCAGCAAAAATTCATCGTCTCCAGAGGCCAAATGCTCATTTCCTTCAAAGCCCTCAACTTCCCTAAAAGCCTGTTTATGAAATCCATAATTACAACCATTAATCATACCTGGATGGCCCAGTTTGAGAGTAGCAGCCCCCACCCCGACTAAGGCTGACAGTTCCATATTCAGCATATCCACCCAAAAACCTTGCGAATCCTCATATTTGACTGGTCCGAAAGCCATTTGATTCTGCTCCAGTGCCTCTGCGTAGCATTGAAGCCATTTGGTCCCAACTTGAGTATCTCCATCGGTGCATACGATCCAATCTCCTTTTGCTTCCTGCACGCCTCTCTTGATCCCAGCCTTTTTACCCGATTCTGATCCTGCCAATGTAATCAAGCGAATCCGAGAATCCTGTATTCCCTTTACTACTTCTGCTGTTAGATCAGTGGAATGATCATCAATCACCAATACCTCAAAATTCTGATAGTCGTTTTTCAGAATACAATTCAATATTTGCTTGATATGCTCCTCCTCATCACGTACTGGGACCAGCACCGAAATTTCCTTGTTTTCACTCTTGTCTAGCAGTTTTATCACTCTCTTTGGGAGAGAAAAAAACAAGATCAGCATCAATAGATCATAGAGTAGGAAAAGGAGGATGAGTAGTACAATCACAACCAGTTCCTTTTAGCCTTTGAAACGAAGAACAATCCCAAAATCGCAGGTATAACTATATTAATCAACCATATAACCAAACCAGCCATCATCACCCACCTGACATCCTCGACGAAGAGAGAGAAAAACATAAGTGTCGAAACCTCCCTTGTCATTAGATCGCCAACCAGCAACATACCCGGCACTAATGACTTGGCCATGAAAACCCAAAATATACCGAGTAGCAAAAGATAGACTGGCATTGAGACATTGAGTGCATAAAAAATCAAAAGAAACTGAAAACTAAATACAGCATAGCGCAAAAAAGATACAACAAGCAATCTGAAAATAACTTTGCGGCTTATATACTCCAGATGAGATTTCAGTCGATCTATTTGAGGGGTTGTAGTTTTAATTAATATTCCAACTGCTATTATGACTAATACAATAGCTATCATTATAGGCATCACCCTCGCGTTGAAAAAAGTCACTCCTTTGAAGCTCAAAAACGAAGTAGCAATGGCGCCAAAAAACATTGTGGGTACCAATTGAGTCGTACGACAAACAAAAAGCGCAGACAAGGCCTTCTTCCTTTCAAGTCCTTTCACATCTCCTACCCTGACTATGGCATCCCCTATTCCTGCAGGAGCCAAAACATTCAAACTCCTACCAGCTAAAACCAACTGAATTACCTCTACTATTGAATAGGAGCTAAAACTGCGGGTGACTACATACCACTTGTAAGATTCCAAAAACAAATTGAATGGCAGCAAGGCAAGGGCCATAATCAATGGCACAATCTTCAAACCAGTGAAATCCCAGGTCCAATCACGCCCAATAACTTGTTGATACAACATCCACAACACTATGATCGGCAATATCCAGGTCCATATCCATCTCAGCATCTTCCAAATAGGAAGATTGATTAAAACTGAATGATATGCTCTGATCCTTTCCACAAATGAGATTTAACAGACCGAAAAAAGCCTGATGATTTCTATCTTGCAATGCTATTCACATCTATGCAGAAAAATAAGGAAAAAATAATATTAGGAATAGACCCAGGCACGACTGTTATGGGATATGGAGTGATACATATCATTGGACCTAAAATTAAAATTCTGCAGTTTGGGGTCATCCACCTCAGCAAATACAAAACCCATGAACTAAAACTGAAAAAAATCTACGAGCGGGTCTCTTCTATTATCGAAGAGTTTGCTCCAGACGATGTGGCATTGGAAGCTCCCTTTTATGGCAAAAACGTTCAATCCATGCTCAAACTAGGCAGGGCTCAGGGAGTGGCTATGTCTGCTGCTTTGAACCGAGACATTCCCATCACCGAATATGCTCCAAAGAAGGTAAAACAATCCGTAACAGGAAATGGCAATGCCTCCAAAGAACAGGTTGCAGCCATGTTGAAGTCAATATTGAAATTTCAAGACGCGCCAAAGCTGCTCGATGCTACGGATGCCTTAGCAGTTGCCCTCACACATCACTATCAGGGAGGCAAAGTACAATCTAGTAGCAAAAGTTGGAAAGCCTTCATCTCTGACAATCCTAAACGGATAAAATAGCGCCTATCTAAGAATCAAAGTTGATTGCCAGGAACCAGATCTGATTAAATATACCCCCGGATTCAAATCCAGCTTTAGCTCCAACACATCAGTAGATACGGGCAGAGCCTCCAGATTGGAGTAAAACCGTCTTCCTGATAAATCTGAAATCTCCAGGTTTCTCCCATCCACTATCCCCTTTATGTAGATCGGTTGATTCGATTCAGCGGGATTTGGATATAAAATTGTAAATAAAGCTGACCTTTCAGTCTTCTCACTGGACAACACCGTTTCGAAATACTGCTTACCGAACTCAAATGATTCCTCCCCAATCTGCTGTCCAATAATTCGTCCTGGGATATCATCTATAGGTGGATGGATACCACCCCAGATTCTGGACAAACTGCATTGATCAGAAGCATCCCTATATGTTGCCCACTGTAGCACTACATCCTGACTTGGGCCTTCCTCGAACACCAAAAACTCATTTTTTGGGGCGACAAACTCTCCCATACCTCCTGGGAAATATTCGCTTCCTGTTATTTTTTCCAAAATCACCGCCGCAGCTCGCGAAAAAGTAGAGTGTCCAGACACATAGCCAGCAAAGGGTGGCGTCACAAATGTAGGACGCTGGTAGGGCCACCAATTTTCTGCAAAGATCCATCCTACGCCTGCATAATCAGTATCAGGATTGGCTATCTCGCCAGGTCCTCGCCAGGTGTAAAATTTAATCTTTCCCACATTTTCGTCCGAAGACCCTGCGAGGGGATCTCCTGCTTCTACCCTTTCGATAAAACCAGGAATAAGTGGAATTCCTGCCACATGATAATCCGTAGCATTTGGCTCTGAGCTTTGCCCAAGTTGTGCCACATAACGCAAAGCAGATATCGGTCTGATATAATCATACCATCCTTTGATACTCCATGCCGAAATAGCCGCATCATGCATCGCTCCCCCAAGCAGAAAATAAGCCTTTACATCCCACTCCAAAGCATCCAGAATTTCACCTTGTTTTTCAAATTTCTTGACGAGTAGCTCATGATCAGAAACATAATTAAGGATGGTAAACCAATGCCCTGGAGGAGTTTCTGAATCCGGTCCGTCAGCCCAAAACTCTGCCAATACTCTAGCATAATCTCCTCTTGGTACCAATTGAGGTTGATAGGGTTGATTCGTATATGGGTTAACCTCATATCCAGTACCTAAATCTCCACCTTCGGAATAGGTATAAAAATTTTCATATTGATCAAAATCAATGGGGAATTGGCTAAAATCTACATTACCAATCGAAGCGGGCGAAATATCCCAAACCACTCCATCCCCTGGATCCAAATGGCTCGACCATATGGCTACCATGCTAAATGCCCTTAAAAAGGCTTCATTGTCAGCCGTAGGGTTTTCTAAATCCAACAAAGGAGGACTACCTGGATCATGAAAGACTGTGTATTCACCTTCCTCTCGAGAGTAGAGACTTGACTGATCTGAAGTCATGGCAAAAGTCAATACCTCCCCCCATTCCGGACTGAGAAATTCCGGCGAAGAATTACCAATCACATTGCCACTTTGATCCACATAAACATCCAAGGCCAGTGGTTGCCACCTGTTGGCATCAGTGAGTGAAGAATTACCCGGCAAATCTGGAACGAGTGGCTCATTCACAGAGGTATAAATAGCATTATCGTAATGACTATCCTCTCTCGAACCATCTTGTCTACCAAATTCTATGACAGTTTGCGCCACGTAGTTCCCTAATGCTGCGGGATCACCTGAACTATAATCTGTAGAACTGAAGCTAGGGTCATACCCTAAAATCCCCATTATTTCTTCCAAACTCTGAAGCGTAACCTCCGCATTAGGTGAATACTGAAAGCGATGTTTCAAAAGATGATACATGGCATAACTAATGGCAATATCTGTAGATTCAGGTATGGGTTCAGTCGATGTAAAGCCATCAAAATTTGATTGAAACCCGTGTACATTTTGACCTAACAAATAAGGTTTTGTCTGATTGAACACAGCCCAAACATCATACATAGCTACGCTGCTATGAAAGAGATTCCGAGCATGCATAGTCGGTCGTGCATAATCATTCCTAATAGCCTCCAACAGCACTTCATTCCATTGACGAGCTATAGAATGTTCCTCGGTTCTTTCAACTGCTCTCAACGCCACCGCAACTGAAGAAGGCTTTGACTTACAAACATTCTCCTCTACTAATTCGACCTTTCCATTTTGCACGATATCCCAAAGAACCAAAATCTCATGAGTTCCCTGCCCTTCCAGAATTGACCCACCATCAACCTCCCAGTGATACACACTATTTTCAGTCAACGGGTAAGAATATAACTGCTCGCTTAAAATCTCGGGAGCAGTTTCTCCTGAAATCTGTTTGGAAGGTAAATACGTACAACTACCATCATTTTGAGTGGCTCCAGAATCATAGTTGCAAGCATCCGGATCATTACAACCTAGGATTTTCTGACTTGTTATCTGAACCTGACTGTATCCTTGAGATTCAACAAAATGATAATTTGCATTAATAGCTATGCCATTGTAAGATTCTGTGATACCAGAAGGCCATTCAATTGTCACATCCACTGGCCCTACCTCCTCGCCTAAACCAAAATGGAGACCCTGGATACTTTGTGACAACATGGCCACAGAGTAATTGGTTTTCTTGAAAGAAAGGCTAGAACCTACTACTTCGACTTTGGCCCCAAGACCTGAACGATTGGATGCTGTTCCTTCCAGCGATAGCTGCAACCAGGCGTTTCCAGACTTATCAGTTGTTTCCAGTAAGTTTTCATAAAACAGCGGCGTACCATTAAAATCAGTCGCCAACAAATCGCGGTCCCCGTCATGATCAAAATCAAAAAACACAGCCGACAAACTTTCTGTAGGTAAATCCAGACCTATCTCACTAGCAATATCAACAAAAGAATTGACGCCCGCAGCGTATTGGCTTTGATACATTTTATTCACCTCTCGGTTGCCCTGACCATAGCCATTGGTGACATACAGGTCCTCGTCCCCATCATTGTCCCAGTCAGCAAAAACCCCGGCCCATCCCCAGCCGGTTTTCTCTACTTGTTCGTAGGGAGCTTCCTCCAGATAGCTCAAATCACCTTGTCTACTATAGAGTGAACTCACATTGATATCTGTGACATAAATATCTTCATCTCCATCCCTATCGAAATCTACTACTGCGATACCCATACAATCCCCTTGATCTGCTAATCCATAATCGCCAGCTTGATCAAGGAACCCTGTTCCGTTTTGATTGACAAACAGTTGATTCGGCACCTTAAAATCATTGGCCAAATACAAGTCTACCCAACCGTCCTCGTTCACATCGATTGGATAGGCCATCCAGGTAAACGAGCCTCCAACAATTCCCATAGCCTGAGTGACGTCTTTGAATGTTCCATCACCATTGTTTTTGTACAGGCGATTCCCATTGCACTCCTCCCAGATTGTAAAAAAGACATCTAAGAACCCATCATTGTCAAAATCGAACCAAAGTGCGCTTGAATTGTGGCAATTTTCATGTTGAAAAATTCCAGCTTCCAGAGTAACATCTTGAAAACTTCCATCTCCCAGGTTTTTATAAAGTGTACGTTCGTGCTGGGCTGTATACATGAGGTCTGGAAAACCGTCATTGTTATAATCTCCCCAGGCTGCTCCCATCTTTACCCCAGAGTTGAAGCCACCATCTGCAGCCTCTGCAGTATAATTGTAAGATTCTTTGATACCACTCAGTTCGGTCACATCCGTAAAAGTGCCATCATTGTTGTTTCTGAATAGTGTATTAGAATTGGGGATAGAAGGGTCTTGATCATTTAACCGCCCAACAAAAAAAACATCCAAGTCTCCATCTCCATCATAATCCGCAACAGCAACCCCATTTTGGTTGCTATGAATATCTAAGCCTGATTGCTTTGAAATGGAAAAAAAATGCTGAGATGAAGCCTTGGAATATACCAATCCCCACAGGATCAATAAGAATAGTAATCGTTTCAAATAATGCCCGCCTTATGTAATTAATCTTTCCTCTTAACTCGTAAACCTTTGGCCATTGCCAAAGCGTCTATTACCAGGTGGTTGATTTGATTTTTTGTGCCGCTCGCATGATATCGCGTCTGGATATCTGACCTTTCAACACTCCGTTTTGTGTAACAGGAAAACGCCTAAAATACGTAGTAAGAAACTCATTGGCGCATTCTACCACATCCATATCTATATCCAGTGTTTTTACATTCTCGGACATAAAATCCTTCACTTTTCCCTTTCCGCTAGGAATATTATGGTATGATGACTGCACTAATACCTTGAGACAATCCTTTTCGGAAAGCATCCCCACCAACTCTCTTCTTTCATTCAAAACAGGCCCGCCTGATATTTTCTTTTTCAACATAACATCTATAGCCTCGGCTATTTCCATATCGGGCGTGAAAGTAATGAGGTCTTTCGCCATGTAATCCGAGATTTTCTCGTACTTGATGTCTTGTTCTTGGGCTATAGCAGCACCTTTAAAGTTCATAACCATAATAGTAATTTTTAGTGTTCATGCATTAGAATAATACCTATTATATTAAGCTATTTTTGTCTCAAAATCAAGACCCTGGTTCAAAAAGCACAATATCCTAGGATTATTTCGTTATGTTTTGTACTTTACTAAGATTGAAATCGATGTGTCCAGTTTCAAAATGTCATAAAAACTACAAAGACCTAAGTGACTAAGAAGAAAAATACAGATAAAACTGACCTTCAACTTGATAGGATACGTATAAAACATTAAATTTGCGGGCTCGTATTTCTTATGTCTGTACAGGTATCGAGAAATATTTGGCTCCATAAATAAGGAAAATAAAATCATATGAGACAGCTTAAGATCACACAATCCATTACTAACAGACGTGAAAGTCATACACTTGAGAAGTATTTTACTGAAGTTAGTAGTGTGCCGATGATCACCCCCGACGAGGAGGTAGAATTAGCACAAAGAATTAAACAAGGAGATGATCTAGCATTAGAAAAATTAGTAAAGGCCAACCTTAGATTCGTTGTTTCGGTTGCGAAACAATATCAAAACAGAAGTCTTCCATTGAATGACTTGATCAATGAAGGAAACTTGGGCCTTATCAAAGCAGCTAAGAAATTTGACGAAACCAAAGGATTTAAATTCATCTCATACGCGGTATGGTGGATTCGTCAGTCTATCATGCAGGCATTGGCAGAACAATCGAGAATTGTAAGATTGCCGATGAACAAATCTGGTGCGATCAACCAGATCAGAAGAGCATACGCCGAACTAGAGCAAAAGTACGAGAGAGAGCCAACCGAAGAAGAATTGGCTGATATTCTTGAAATGAAGCCAAGCGAAGTAAGAAACACATTAGGTGCTGAAGTGAAGCAGATGTCTATGGATGCTCCTTTTGGTGAAGATGAGTCTGGTTCGCTATTGGACGTATTAGAAAACAAGACTACTGGACCTACAGATGGTCAGATGGTTTTCAATGATTCTTTGAAAGTTGAAACGATCAGAGCCCTATCTACTCTAACTGCTAGAGAAAGAGAAGTGGTGAAAATGAGTTTCGGAATCGGATCTGATAACCCATTTACTTTGGAAGAAATTGGAGACATCATGGGGTTGACTCGTGAGCGTGTAAGACAAATTCGTGAAAAGGCCTTACAGAAGTTAAGAGAGCCTAATAAAAACCAAAGATTGAAAGAATTTTGCGCGACTTGATAAAGTCAAGCAAGTCTCAAAATATGAAACCTCGGCATCTGTCGAGGTTTTTTTGTTTTATAACCGTGCCATCCGTAACTTCAACACATCCATGTAGTTACATATATAATTATTACAAGATAAAATATAATAATACAAAAGCTTTATTGTTATTATTGTATTCTAAACTAAAAGCATAAATTCATCCGCTATGCCATTTACCCCCATATCAGGTACGCTTGGAAAGAATCGTGCGGCCCACTTACTTCGGAGAGCCTGCACAGGAGCTACACCTGCCCAAATCGATGAATTTGCGGCATTAACTGCCGCAGAAGCATTTGCAAGGCTGAATATCGACAACTTACCTAAACCTCTCCCCCCTGTTGATCCTGCTACTGGTACAGAATGGATCTCGGGTCCAATTGTAGAAGATGTGAACAGCGATAATCTAGGTTCTTTACTGAAGGCTTGGATTGTTGGACAGATGTTAGGTACAGATGCAGCCCCAGATCAAGTTTTAGCTCATAGTTTTCGTGAAAGAATAGTGTTTTTTATGCACACCCTTTTCACTACCAAAGAATCAAAAGTTAGAGACACAAAATCTCTATACTATCAATGGGCTCTATTTAGACACTTTGCATTTGATAGAAACGATATAGAAGTACCAACCCCCAATCCAGATCCAGATTCTACTGAGATACTACCTCCTACTATATACCCAGTCAATTTCAAACATCTGACTAAAAAGGTATGTGTAGAAAACGCCATGCTACAATTTTTGGACGGTAGACTGAATGTAAAAGGGAGTCCAAATGAAAACTTTGGCAGGGAACTATTAGAACTCTATACCATCGGTCGAGGACTGGAAGGCAATCTACCTGAGGCTGAATTTCAAGGTGATTATATCTTCTATACAGAACAAGATGTACAGGAAGCTGCCAAGGTGCTTTCCGGATTCGATCTGGACGTGGACAGAGATGCTCTGGGCTTTAATAATATCGATGAAGAAACTGAACTACCCAGAGGTGTAATCAAAGGAGGCAACATAGCTACCCAACATGACACTTCTGTAAAGACCTTTAGTTCGAGACTAGGAGGAGCTACAATAGAAGCGGACCCCAATCTGCTAACTAATGGAACTAGCCCGAATGAAGAGAGTGTTTTAGATGAAATCAGTCAGTTGGTAGATATGATCTATGAACAGGCAGAAACTCCCGCACATATATGCAGGCGTCTTTATCGCTTTTTTGTCTATCACGAAGTAGATGAGACCATCCAATCAGGTATCATTCAGGACATGGCAGATATTTTTATCGCCAATGAATACAAGCTTACTCCGGTACTGGAAGCTCTGTTTACTAGCGAAGAATTCTATCGTGGAGCGGCAGGTGTAAATGACGATACCTTAGGAGCAATCATCAAATCTCCACTAGACTTAACAGTGGGTTTCATGAAAAATTTCGGAGTTCAAGTACCTAGTGCACAAACTGAGGTTGCTAATTTCTATGAGCTTACTCTCGGTATCCTTGGCGCTATGAATGGACAAGGCATGGATCTTTATGAACCTTTTGAGGTAGCTGGGTATTCGGCTTATCATCAATTCCCACTCTACAATAGATCATGGATCACCACCAATTACCTGACCAATCGCTACAATTACATTCGAACTCACCTATCTACTGAAGCGACCTTAGCCATAGGAGAAGTCAATCCCTATGATTGGGTAAAGGCTAATATATCAGATGCTGTGGCTAGTGATGCGCGTCAATTGATTATTAGTCTGGCTGAGTATCTACTACCTATGAGCAGCGATTTGTCATTTGACGGGACAGGAACGAGTGAATTGACCCAAGAGAGAATGAATTATTTCTTAAGTGCATTTCTAATGAATCCTCAAATTGACACTGATCCAGAGCTTGCATGGACCGAACGCTGGAATGGCAATTTGGACATGGAAACTGTAAATAACCAACTGGCCAATCTGCTCAACGCCATGTTACAGACGCCTGAATATCAACTGATGTAAAACCAGGACTATGAAAAGAAGAAATTTTATCAAGAAAATCGGTTTTGCTGCAGGTGCACCAATCGCCTTTCAGGGCGTTCCTCTTCAAATCCTGCAAGCACAGAACAGATTTCAACAATTGGCTACCCAAGGCTCTAATGACAATGTCCTAATCATTCTGCAAATGCATGGTGGAAATGACGGATTGAACACGGTCATTCCAATTGAGAATTACAACCAATATTACAGCCGAAGAGCCAATATTGCTATTCCATATAAATCTGGTAACAGGACGCTGATACCACTAGACAGTACTGTGCCTCTGGCAGATCAGGTGGGTGTCCATCCTGACATGACGGACTTCAAAGACATGTATGATCGTGGAAAGGCGGCAATTTTTCAGGGAGTTTCATACCAGAACAACAATGGATCTCACTTTAGAGGGAGAGACATCTGGTTGATGGGTGGTGATTACGATGACTACTTCTCTTCAGGATGGATTGGTCGTTATCTCAAGCAAGAATACGCTCCTTTGCAATACCCTGAAGAATTTCCAAGTGAAGGAATGCCAGATCCGCTTGCATTAGAGATGGGAAATGATGTATCTCTCCTTTTCCATCAGGAAGGAAACATTCCTACTTCCATATCTTTGGGAGGAAGCCCTACAGGGCTAGCCAATTTGGTGGAAAATCTTGAAGGATTTACGGATGATGGATTGGATCCAAGAGGAACTCCGCCTGCCTTTCTCGACGGCAGCCCTTATTCTAAGGAAATGGACTGGTTATTAGGTCTTGAAGACAAATCGGAAACGTATATCAAACGACTCGCTGAAATATATGAGTCTGCGGACGAAACTGATTCTTCGGTCAACTATCCAGAATCATATCCATTTAATCCCAACTTAAGAAATCCGCTTAGTAATCAATTGAAGCTGGTAGCGAGGTTGATGGGAGGAGGAATCAAAACCAAAGTTTTCCTGGTTAAAATAGGAGGTTTTGACACACATGCTGAACAAACTGAATCCTATGACTCTACCTATGGAGGGCACGCAGCTCTACTTTACCACATCAGTTCTGCCATGAGAGCTTTTGACCAGGATCTTCGTGTTAGAGGGTTATCTGAAAAGGTATTGACGGTTTCTATGTCCGAATTTGGTCGACGAATTGCCTCTAATGGGTCTTACGGTACAGATCACGGTACAGGCGGACCAGTCATGATGTTTGGGGCTGGAGTAAAACCTGGAATCTATGGAACCAACCCTGATCTAAGCGAAAACAATGTAGGGATGCAATTTGATTATCGACAAATCTATGCCAACATTCTTTCGGAATGGATGGGTGTAGAAGAGTCTGTAATCAGCAATGATATTTTCTTCAGAGATTTCATTTCGGGTGCTAATCCTGATGGAGGAAATTACGAACCGATGGATTTGATCAAAGAGGTAGTAACCAGCTCAGACAATTACCTCAAATCCATGTTTCAAATTGAGTCCATTTACCCTAACCCTGCCACCAACTATGTTCAGGCCATTGTAATGGTAAATGACACACAAAAAGTTAAATTTGAGCTGATCGACTCATCAGGAAAGGTAGTCAAATCAACTATCCGAAAAATCACTCCTGGTAAACACACGATCACATTCCAGTTGCACGATATGATGCCTGGATTTTATTTCATCAAAGCCAAATCACCGAAACTCAATGATACAAAACGCCTTTTTATCCGTAAGTAAAGCATTTATCATCGCTTTCCTTTTGCTGGCAGCCAACCAGACCATGGCACAGCGAAACATGAAACCTAAACTTCCCGGATCCGAATACCAAAACTTCCTCAATACACAGTGGTGGCTTGGAATCAAAGCGGGTATGAATTACAGCCAACCCATTCCCGGCCAGAGGTATTCCACGATAGACCCTATTAACTATGATTTAGAGCTCCTGGAAAAAGAATACGATCAGTTTAACAAACCTGGGGTGATGCTTGGCCTGGATATCTCGTTATATCACAAAGGTTTCTCTATCGGCACTCAGCCTGTCTTCAAAAGTATGGGATATAGCTACAACAGTAGTATCGAATGGACTGGAGACACTGAAACTCAGACCTTCGAAACTGCCTATGAAAGTGAACAAACCATGAGTTACATTGAGCTTCCTCTCAGTGTGAAATACGAATTCATTCAAAGTGGGAAAGTAAGGCCCTATCTCATGGTAGGCATGCAATATTCCTTCTTGTTAGATGCTAACAAGAAGACCAAAATCACTCACACAGACTATCAAAGTGGTTCTCCTGTTTCGTATAGTGGAGGCAATGTTTCTATCAATGTGAAAGATGGCTTTCAAAACTATTATGGAGCACTAGGTGGTATTGGAGCAGCATTTGACTATTTCAATATCCGTACTGTATTAGAGATCAGCTACAATTATGGCATGAGTTCGATCACCAATACCAAAGCCAGATTCTCAGAAAATGAATTGGTTTCCCTAGGCGAAACCAATGATGAAATCACCATCAATAATATCAATGCCTCTTTGAGCATTGTGTTCCCATTAAGATATATTGACAAAACCTTCTCACCTTATTAATCAGATGAAAAGAGCCATCTTATTACTTTCCCTTATTGCCCTCTTTGTTCAATGCAAAGACGATGAAATCGATCCAAAAGAATCATTTACCAAAATTTACGATAGTTTCAGAAGTGACCATGACTACAATCCAATTGATGTAGTTGCACTGGATACTGGCTATTTGATCCTGGCGGGTCAAAAATTGAGCAATAGCCAATATATGGGCGTTCAATTAATCAAATTGGATGAAGCAGGTAATTACACAATGGAGGACGAAGTCCTACCTGAAGCTTATGTAGCACCAATTGGAGATTTAGTAACAATCGGAGATAATCACTACTTCCTGACTATGGAGGAACAAGCTTCATATGGCGCTAGACTGGTAGAAGTGATGGGGAATAGCCCCGCAGATTACAATATCATAACTCCTGGTGGAGGATTAACCTTTCCATTGGCAATGGCTAAAACTGAAAATGACGAGTTGCTAATTTTGAGTTATAACGCTGGGTCTGAACAAATGGTCATCAGCCTTCATGCTACCGATGGTTCCAGAATTGGAGGAAATGGATATGCCATAGGTGCAGGTGCCACATTTGATGACATTACAGGCTCAAGTATCTTTGATCACTATATAGATCCCGAAAGAGATGGTCTTCCATTTTTCTGTGGACAAATTCCGGGAGGAGACTATTACTTCAATGGCGTTTACGGTTACACCATGTCTTGGGTATTTACCAACTTTGGTAATACGCCCACTGGGCAAGTCCAAGGACAAGGGGCACATGGTGGTATGACTGCTGCGCTACCCTTAGGAGGTAATTCATTTAGTATTTTTGGTTATCAATACAATGATAATTTCATCAACCCAATCCAAACGGTAGATTATACAAGTAGTCCCTCAAGTGTTGATTATTTTTCTCTTCCCTTTTCAGAGTTCAAATCAAGAACTAACGCTAAGATTATTTCTGCAGATTTAGGATTGAGTACTTATTCAATCGTTGCGGCTGAATCTCAGTCAAGACAAGTAGTATTGTACTTTTATGATTCCACTAGTGGAGAACTTGCAGGTATACACAAGATCGGACACCTAAATCCATACGAATTGTCATCCATCAAACTAGATGCAGACAACAACCTGATGGTTTTAGGAACTACTCTGGTATCTGGCAGGTTGCCAAGAATCTTCTTTAGTAAGATTCCGGAAAAGGAACTGTTAGGTTTTGTAGGTCAATAATAAACTTCTTAAAAAGGACTTGAACGGGGTAAGTGCCAAAGCATTTACCCTTTTTTATTGAATTAAAAACAAAGCTTCGAGACTCTAGCAATACCAACTAAATACCTATTTTAGTTCGAAAAGGAGAAAAGCTAGTATATGTGGAGTTATTGGGAGCAAGATACATTTATTCAAAAACCTGATTTAGTGGTCATTGGTAGTGGGATTGTAGGTCTATCGGCTGTCATTCGCTATGCAGAAGTCTATCCGAAACATCGGGTTATGATTCTTGAGGCAGGTCCATTGCCTACTGGTGCCAGCACTAAAAACGCTGGATTTGCTTGCTTTGGTAGTCCTACCGAGGTACTCATGGATCTGGAAAATGAAAGTGAAGATCAAGTTCTTGCCAGAATTGAAAAACGATGGAAAGGGCTAGAAAATCTCCAACAACTACTTGGCAAAGAAAATATAGGACTGGAAACTCCTGGCAGCTACGAGTTGTTTCTTAAAGAAGATCAATCTCTTTTTGATCAAACCTTCTCGCAAATTGATCGACTTAACCGCTTAATCTACCCTACCCTGAAACGTAAAGTCTATGAGGTCCATCATTCCATCATTGAAAAAGCAGGCTTTCAAGGAGTTGGTTCAGCCATATCTATCAATGGAGAGGGGCAGATCAACACAGGTCTGATGATGAAAAACCTCATTGATTTGGCTAAACAAAAACACATTCAAATCTTAAATGGCTATAAAGTAACTTCAATTTCATATCAGGCAGATGGTGTTAATATTCAAGGGTTAGCAGGTAATATTCATGCCAAAAAATGTATCATAGCCACCAATGGTTTTGGCAAGCAACTACTGCCCGACCTGGACTTAAAGCCAGCTAGAGCTCAGGTATTAATCACCAAACCCATTGACAACTTACCTTTCAAAGGCACTTTTCACTTTGATCAGGGATACTATTACTTTAGAAATGTCGGTAACAGAGTACTCTTTGGTGGAGGAAGAAATCTGGATAAGGATAAAGAAACAACCGACAAAATCAACTTTAATCAAAAGATTCAAAGCCATTTAATCGAATTATTAAAAACCCACATCCTTCCAAACACCCCCTTTGAAATTGATCAGCAATGGGCGGGCATCATGGGCATAGGCTCTACCAAAGAAACATTGATTGAAAAGATAAATGACAATTGTGTGATTTCACTACGATTAGGTGGCATGGGGATAGCCATTGGTAGCCTGATTGGTCGTGAAGCAGCCGAACTGCTCATGCATGAGTGAGATAGTTTTCTTATACTTGTTTAAGTAAATCAAACAGAAGCTGCTCAATACATATGAGAGGAGCTCATATTCAATCGGATTACTAAAAAACAAACTACTACATGAAAAGCATTAGCATCATGGGTTGCGGCTGGCTAGGCTTACCCCTGGCAGAAAAACTAGTCGAACTAGGATACACTGTCAAAGGAAGTACCACCAGCCAGGACAAAATCGCAGTCTTAGAATCCAAAAACATTCAGCCCTATTTGATCCCCAAAGGGGCACTTCACATCACGCCTTCTGATTTCTTCGAATCAGATATCATATTCATCAATGTGCCACCTCGCAATACACCAGATGATCCCGAATTCCATGAAAAGAACATGAAGGCGGTGAGGTTTCAAATTCCAAACGATAAAAAAATCATTTTTATCAGCTCTACAGCGGTATACCCATCTACTAATTTGGAAGTGAATGAAGAGGACGCCAGTGAAGAATGCTTAAGTCGTGGAGGAGTCTCCCTATTGAAAATTGAGAATATATTTACTTCAGATCATTGTACAGTCTTGAGGCTAGGCGGTCTGTATGGAGGGGACAGACATCCGGGAAGATTCTTGTCTGGCAAGACCATTGGTGGTAGAGACAATGCCATCAACATGACACATCTTGATGATGCCATCCAAGTGATTCTGCACATTCTGGATCAAGAGCGCTGGGGCGAGGTATTCAATGCATGTTCCCCGATTCACCCAAGTAAAGAACAGTTTTATGTAGAGGCTGCCAAGGAACTTGGAGTACCTGCCCCTATCTTTACAGATGAAGAGGTGGACTTTAAGATCGTCAACTCGGACAAGTTAATTGAGGCCATTGAATATCGTTTCCAGCACTGATATATGGCAAACAAATCTATTTCACAGATTGAACGAGTGCTTTTGTATTATACCCAGGCACTGGGCAAGGACTACAATGCCTATCGAAATCATGTCTATCGTGTATATCATTTGACTCTTCTACTCTGCAGCAAGGAGCTCAACAAAGCTCAGGAAGAGGCACTAGCCATAGCTGCTGTATTTCACGACATAGGTATTTGGACACATCATAGTATGGATTATCTCGGGCCGAGTGCAGAATCTGCAACGAGGCACCTCAATGAATCTGGCAAGGGGCATTTGGCTGATCTATGTAATCAAATCATTTCTAATCATCACAAACTATCACGATATCAAGGGGAACACGCTGAATTGATAGAGGCATTTAGGCAAGCTGATTTGATGGACCTGGCCTTTGGAAAACTGCGTCAAGGATTGCCCTCTTCTCGCTATGCGCACCTCAGGGAATCATTTCCCTTTTTAGGATTCCAAAAACTGATCATAAAAAAAGTAATAAGTCATGCATGGCGCCACCCAAGCCATCCATTTCCCATGCTGAAAGCTTAACTTTGAACTCTTTTTTGAAAATTTAACTATGCCCATAAAAACCATTGCATTTGATGCAGACGACACCTTGTGGCACAACGAGGGTCTGTTTAGAGAAGCTGAGAAAGAATTTTGTAACCTGCTGGAGGACTACATGCCCCAGCATAGTTCTGTCAAAGAACTTTATCGAGTCGAACTCCAAAATATGCAGCTCTATGGCTATGGCATCAAAGCATTTATGCTTTCTATGATTGAAAGCGCCATAGAAATCTCTGGTCGCACCATGAACGTGACTGATATTGAGCAAATATTGAGGATCGGCAAAGAACTCCTCCAAAAACCAGTGATCCTGCTTGATCATGTAGAAGAGGTGTTAAAGGAGCTTCGCAGCGAATACCGTCTTATTTTAGCCACAAAAGGTGATCTACTCGACCAGCAACGCAAGCTTCAAAAATCAGGGCTAGAAAAGTATTTTCACCATATAGAAATCATGTCTGAGAAAAAAGAATCAGACTATGAAAAAGTGATCAAGCATCTGGATATTAAACCAACGGAATTTGCCATGGTAGGGAATTCTTTGAAGTCAGATATCCTACCTGTATTGAATTTGGAAGCTCGGGCCTTTCATGTGCCCTATCACATCACCTGGGAACATGAAAAAGTAGATCGAAAAGTGGAGCACCCACGATTGACCCTACTTGAAGACATCAGCGAACTACCCAAGCACTTATCAAACCTCGGATGACAAAGAGCAATATTCAGGAGGAACTGAAAAATCAACTTCAGTTGTTGCTACAGGAAAAGGAGGAAGACCTCAGACAGTACCGCATCAAGATGTCCAGCACTTCGCTCAAGGAACGCAGGAAACAAGGCGTATGCTGGTATCCGGTTGATCTACAAAAAACACGCTATGATGCAGGTGAACGTCTGATCATCAAAATCTCCAGACAAAAAGAACACGATGAGGCCCATCTTTTTCAATCAGGTAAATTGATCAGCCTGTTCTCGAACAATCTTGGGGAAGGAAAAAGTGAAGAAGCCATTTCAGGTGTGGTTAACTCTGTCACGAAAACCGACATGCATATCACCTTGAATGCAGATGAGCTACCAGGTTGGGTCAACTATGACCAGATCGGCATTCAACTGCTGTTCGATGAAAATGCCTATAGGGAGATGGAAAAAGCCTTGCAAAAGGTAATCAAGGCCAAAGGAGAACGCATCGAAGTGCTGAAGGAGGTATTATTGGGTAGCCGTGGTGCCAGCTTTAGAAATGAAGATGTAATTCGCGACATTGGTCTGAATGAAAGCCAGAACGAAGCACTGCGTTTGGTGCACAATGCAGAAGATGTCGCTATCATCCATGGCCCTCCAGGAACAGGAAAAACTACCACTCTCGTTCAAGCTATTGCCGAAACTTTAAAAACAGAAAAACAAGTCCTGGTCTGCGCTCCTAGTAATGCAGCTGTCGACTTACTGGCTGAACGCCTAGGGGCTCAGGGCATCGAAGTACTACGAGTGGGTCATCCCGCCCGAGTGCACGAAGACATCCTCAGCAAAACGCTGGACGCCAAGATCGCCCATCACGACGACTACAAAAGTCTGAAAGATATGCGTAAGCAGGCGGAAGAATATTTCAAACTGGCCAGTAAATACAAACGGAACTTTGGGAGTGCAGAAAAAGCCCAACGCAGAGCCATCAAATCACAGGCACTGCAACTCAAGGAAGATGCGAATAATCTGGAATACTATATCATCAATGACATTCTAGCCAAAACCCAAGTGGTAGTCAGTACGCTTGTTGGATCCAACAATACCAGCATCAAAGGAATGACTTTCGAATCGGTATTCATCGATGAGGCAGCTCAAGCACTAGAAGCTTCAGCCTGGATTCCTATCTTAAAAGCTAAACGAGTAATTCTGGCTGGAGATCACTGCCAGCTTCCACCGACTATCAAGTCTTTCGAAGCAGCTAAAAAAGGACTAGAAGTCACACTCTTCGAAAAAGCTATCCAGCGAAATGATGCGGACGTCATGCTTTCTATCCAGTACCGTATGAATCAAAAAATCATGGATTTCTCGAGTAGAATGTTCTACAAAGGAGACTTGAAGGCAGATGAGTCGGTCCAAAACTGGAAGGTTTATCCTGAGGATCAAACCGTAGAATTCATCGATACTGCCGGATGCGCCTTTTATGAGGCGGTGGATAAAGAAACGCGAAGTTCCTTCAACGCAGAAGAGGCGGATCTACTGATTAAACACCTGACTGAATACCTTGGTCAGCTAGAGAGTATGGAGCAACTGGACGAATTGGAAAGCATAGGAATTATCTCCCCCTACAAAGCTCAAACAGCACTGCTCAACGAAAAAATTCTAGAACAAGGCTTAGACGTTGACAAACTCAAAAAACTACAAATCAACACGGTAGATTCCTTTCAGGGACAGGAGAGAGATGTCATCTACATTAGTTTGGTCAGATCTAATGAAGAAGCTCAAATCGGATTTTTATCTGACACCAGGAGAATGAATGTAGCACTGACAAGAGCTAGAAAAAAACTGGTAGTCATCGGGGACAGTGCGACCATTGGTCAGCACCCTTTTTATGAGAAATTCATCGATTACATCAATGAAATAGATGCTTATCGCAGCGCTTTCGAATTGATTTATTAATAGAAGAAATTAAAGTCAGTGAGGGCAAGACCCTCACCGACCTCTGTCCATTTATATCTTTGAAGTATAAGATTTAATCAATTCTATGGTACTGCTATCCGTCTCGTAGACCGAATACCAACCCTGACGTTCATGGGCAGGATCACCTATCAGGTCATCCCCTGGTTCCCATAGCATACCGGGATTGGCGGGACGTCCTTCTCCACCCCAAGACCAGAAATTACAACCCTGAATGATTCCGTTTTGCTTGATATTGCTGACGGTATAATCGAAAAGAAACTCATAGTAATCATTTCTGACTGATACACTTGCTGAGTCATAGAAATTACCTCCATTGCGAGACACTCCAAATTCCTCAATCACCAATGGCTTACCCAAACGCTTCGCCTTTTCTTCCTGTCCTTTTAGATAATCCTTGCTCTTTTGCAATGCCTGAGCATAGCTATCTTCATTTTCAGGATTGTACCATCCCCAGTTTTGAATCCAGACGTGAGTAGTTGCATAATCTATATCCGGAGAAAGATTGTCTTCGTATAGCTCCGTTCCAGAAATAGGTGTAGAAGTATCCCCTTCTGTACCCGTACAGACCAAATGCCTTTGATCTTGTTCTTTGATCAACGCAGCAGCCTTATTCAGCCATACTCTGTATTCCTCCACATGATTGTAGCCACGTGGTTCGTTAGCCAACTGCCAGGCCATCACTGTTGGATCCTCTTTGTATTTTTGTCCTGTCAGGCTATTGGTGCGGTTGATGATAAATTTCAAAAAGTCGAAATAGTATTGCTGAGCCTTTTCATTGCTGTAAAAAGATTCAGAGTAGGAAATAAAATCATCCCAGGAACCTCCACCCATCACATCAGGATAAGGAATTTCTGATCCCTCTGCCCAAGAAACATACTGTGGAAAACCTCCACTCCACATCCAGAAGTTACCTAAGCAAACGACTGCCTTCATGTCTCTTTTGGCCAACTCCACAAAGAAGAAATCTAATCCTTCTAACAATTCCTGATTGTATTCACCAGGAGCCGTTTGTAGAATAGGTTTGTTTTGATAGGGGCTATCCTCTGCACCTTCACTTGCGGCCATTACTCGGAGGTTCTTTAGGCCCAGAGCTTGCAATCTGTCTAGTTCACGAACCAATCTTTCCCGATCTCCTCCTTCTCCCGGAGAGCCCAAATTCATACCATACCAAAAGTTGGTTCCAATGTATCTATAAGGTTCTCCATCGATCTCAAAACTCAGACCATTGACTTTTACAAAGCCATCTTTTTCAATTTCTGTTTGTTGATCAACGTCAACTGTATCGTTACTCTTCTTATTTTGACTGCAGGCAGCAAATACTATCGCCAACACCCACATCCAATAATACTTTTTCATGCGTTTCTTGTCTATTATTTCTAAATGCAAGTTGGCTCTATTGCTTTAAAGTGAGGGTTACAAATCTTTCATAGAAGCAGCGCATATTGCACAAAAAGTCGCGTATAGTAGGCAGGAGTAACAATTTCTAATAAATGGAAGGATATTGGAAATTCCTAAATGTAATTATTAGGCCAATGGTAATGTTATATAGACCTGAGTCCCTTTATTTTCTTGACTATGGATTAACAATTTACCTTTCGACTTGACAACAAAATCCTTAATAAGGTTCATGCCCATACCACTCCCTTTTTCATTAGCAGTACCACGATTCGTGACAAAGGCATTCGAATTCATTATTCCATCCACTTGTTCTTGCGACATCCCAACTCCAGCATCAATAATCGTGAAGGTTAGTTCCTTACCTTCACTCGCTGACTTAAACTGAATGATGCCATTTCTGTGAGAGAATTTGATTGCATTGGAAATCAAGTTCCTGATGATTGCCTGAATGGCCTTCTCATCAACCCAAACTTTAGGTTCTTCTTGAACTTCGTTCACTACTTCCAGTTCCTTATATTCAAGCTGCTCTTGAAACAATTCAATACAGCCATCAATCGTCAATTTAAGATCAATTGGTTTTGGAGCAAAAACAAAGCCTCGTTGTTGTGAAATAGACCAGGACAACAAATCGTTCAACAACAAACTAACAGAATGAGAAGCATTATTGAGTTCTGCAACAGTCTGGACAACCTCAACATTTTCATCAGAAACATCAGATTTTAATAGATCAATCAACATCTGAATATTGGCCATGGGGGCTTTCAAATCATGTGCTACAAAGCCAAATAATTTATCTTTTGTCTGATTTGCTAACAGCAACTGAGTTCTATTTTGGCTCAATTTGTAATACAGATAGAATGATAGAAGTAAAAACCCAAAAAGAACGATCCCAAAAACTTTCTGCTGAAAAATAATTGTTTCTTTATTTTCTAATTCTTGAGCTTTATTCTCATTTTCTTTAGAAAGCAACAAATTTTCCTGTTCCTTCTTGTCCACTTCATATCGAGCCATTATATCCATGAGTTCGATATTTCTATTAATATGCTCCAAAGAATCCTTCGTAAAAACGTATTGCAGATGCGTATTAAATGCATTTTTGTAATCACCAGATTGCGCATAGCAGTCAGACAGCAACTTCAATACTTGAGGTTTTTCTCTCTCTTCACCCGTAATTTCAATCAATTCTAAGCTCCTTTGGTATCTTTTAAAGGCTTCAGAAAAATTTTTCAGACCACAGTGACTCACGCCAGTACTATAATTGACAAAAATGAGCCCTGATTTGAAATCATGCTTCTTCATCAAGTTCTCAGCCTCTTCAAAATACTCCAAAGCCAATTGAAAATCACCCAATGAATTATACGCCTCACCTATATTGGCATTGTTTATCCCAGCCTCTAGACTATTGCCGAGTTGTTTGTTGATTAGCAAAGATTTTTCATAGAACTGAATAGCCTTCTTAAAATCCTCCTTAAAAAAATTGGTCACTCCTTTGTACTCATAAGAGCTAGCCATACCCAATGAGTCTTTACCAGCAATAGCCAAAGAAAGAGTCTCAGAATATATTTCTCCGGCCTTATCGATTTCCCCGGTACTCATATATATTCCAGCAAGAATATTAGATGAGCTGACTAGCGAACTAGTATCTTTCAGTTCTTTGAAGATTTGAATTGCTTCAAGAATGGAGCTTATAGATTTAACATTATCCCCATATCTCCATAAAATGTGAGCAAGGCCTTCAAGTGCTTTGGCTTTTTCTGGAAGTAAGGTATAACGATCAGCTAAAGACAAACCCTCCTTATAGTCTGCATATGCCTCTCTAAACTCTCCAGACTGGTAGTAAACATCTGCAATTTTGTTTCGGATTTGCACGTATAGGATCACACTACTATCTCCATCTTCAAAACTCAAGGCGGCTTGATAAGATTCCAGTGCGCAATCATAATCAACCTGAACAAAGCATGAATCTCCTTTGTTCACCAAATCATTGGAGTCAATGGCCCAAGCTTGAGGGATAAACCACAAGAATACCCATATCTTAAAAATGGCCTTCAACATATTCAATTAGAACTAGAAGTTAAATACAATTGAGAATCAGGTATACTTGGATTGGGAGGCTAATATAATTGATTCAGAAATATTGGATATAAAACTTGAAGTAAATAGTCAAATATCGTATTCAGATGAATTACAAACACGTATAACAGATGATTAAATATTAGAATAAACCAATTCATCAATCACCTTTCGATCTAATTGATGTGTGCCTGTATACCCAATCCTCTTAGCAGAAGTGTCCATAGCCAATTCCATTTTTTCAATTTCCATATCAAAAAGCTCCTGAGAAAAGTATTCATCCTGATCGGCTAATATTGCATAAGTCTGAGCCTCGACCGTCAGGTATTCAAAATCTACTGCAGTCAGTTCAGGGGGAAAACTCCCCGCCCAAAGAACGAGACTATGGAAATCGACTTTCAAATGCGCAGCAAAGCGGCAAATGGCGGAAGCTCCTTGTGAAAAACCAAGAAGATGTACTTTTTTCCCTTCCCATTCAGCCCCATTATTGAATCGCTCATAGATGGCTTCAAAATAATTCTTTTGATTCTGGAGGTCGACCTCACGATCCTCTCTGGTCATCCAACTAGCCCCTACATGCCTAAAGTTGGCCAAATAGAACTTTGAAAGCCCTTGCAAAGCAATGACGTAATTTTTAGCTGAATCTATATGATCGAAATTAGCAATAAACCGCTTGGACAGCTGTCCATACCCATGACAAACGATCCAAATATGCTGTGTTTCAGGAGTTAACTCGAATAGGGAATGATAGGGAGCTTCTATTTTCAGCTTTACGCTATGACCTTTTATCATGCTCCTTTGTAACTAATGCGATAAATCTTTCCTGCCTTGTCATCTGAGACCAAAATGGACCCATCCTTCATCACCAACACATCCACTGGTCTACCCCAGGCTTCCTGTGCCTTTTCATCTAGCCAACCATCTACGAACACATCATAGGATACTGCCCTGCCATTTTCAACCTTAACCTGCATCAATCGATAACCAATTTTTCGAGATCGATTCCATGAACCATGTTCTGCAATGATCAAGGATCCATTATACTCGGGAGGAAACATATCTCCGGTATAAAATTTCAATCCAAGTGGAGCTACATGAGGACCCAACTTACGAGCAGGCGCTTCAAAATCTGAACATGGATATTTTGATCCAAACTCAGGGTCTGCGATATCTCCACCGTGACAATATGGATAGCCATAGTGATTACCTGCTTTAGTTGCTTTATTTAGTTCACAAGGAGGCATATTGTCTCCAAGAAGATCTCGACCATTATCGGTGAACCACATATTACCCTCTGAGTCCCAAGTAAACCCAACGGTATTTCGAACACCAGACGCAAAAATTTCTCTATCACTTCCATCAGCATTCATTCGAGTGATAGAGGCAAATCGCTCATCCTTACTTTCACAGATGTTGCAAGGAGCCCCCACAGGCACATATAACTTACCATCTGGTCCAAAAGCAATGTATTTCCAACCATGATGCTGGTCAGTAGGATAGTCGTCATAAATCTCTACACCTTGCCCGGGATTTTCTAGTTGGTTATCAATATTATCAAACCTAGTCAACCTACTGATTTCTGCAACATAAAGGCTGCCGTCCCTGTAGGCCACTCCATTGGGCATTTTCAAATCCTTAGCCAAAACATACTTTTGTTCAGCCACATTATCCCCATCCGAATCTTTTACTGCATAGACTTTTCCTTCATTTCGGGTACCAATATAAAGCACACCACCAGAGCTCATAGCCATAGAGCGAGCATTTGGCACATCATCTGCATACACAGCTATTTCAAAGCCATCGGGTAAGTTCAAGTCTGACAAGCTATCCCCAAAAGTGGTTTCAGCCTCTACTTGTTTTACTTCGCCTTCACCATTTGAGGGGTTACATGCCAGCAATGACATGCTCAAGAGAATAATCAATATGCTGTTTTTCATTTTTTCTTTTGGATAATGAAAGCCCAAGTTAAGGAGGAGTATGTAAAGCGAAAACGTCCTTGTCAAGATTTTGCTTTCTTTGTACCGAAAACACCAAAGCGTACTTTTCATGTATAACTCAAAAAAGAAAGCCTTCATGATGCTTGGCGGCATCTTACTTCTTGCAGGTTCACAAATAATCAACCATTATACCCATCAGCAGAGTTTCGTACAAGGAGTGATGTTAGGTTGCGGTGTTGGAATGATGATCAGCGGGCTAATCAAAAAGAGAAAAACATCAGAACAGTAAAGCTGATATTTCAGGAATCAATGACCGAATAAAACCTGTCACATCAGACACATTTACCATTCAATTTCAAAGCATATTTAACTTCTCCTATTGTTTCAACTGACGAAAACATAGCCTATTTTGATTTAAAGTCATTTTCTAAACTTCTGGTGGAATCATTAAAAAACCTGTCATACACCCAAAGAAAATAATCTTAAATTCACCTGAAAAAAGTTTAAACTCACCGAAATTCACTTTAGAACCTATCCGGGCTGTTCTATCATTGCATCGTAATCAATTTCAAAAAAACAAAATACTAAGAAGATGAAAACGACAATTAAAGCAATCGCCCTTACATTATTTGTAGCCTTGACTAGCGTAGCATACGCAGGAGAAAATGCTGAGAAAGCAGAAAAAGTAATTAGCCCAGAATTGAACGTACAAATCAAAGCAATGGCAGACGCGAAAGTTGCCGTTATCTTTGAAAAATTAGCTGGAGAAGAAGTTAAAGTAAAAATCTATGATACTTACGGCACTTTGATTTTTTCTGACAAAGACGTGAAGAGTTCAAAATATGCGAAAGCCTTCGATCTTTCAGCTTATCCAGCTGGAAAATACGCTTACTCTGTATCAAATGATGTGTACAGCGTAAAGAAGACGATCATAATAAAATAAAACCCAACTTACTACTCTCTTAGAATTTTAGCCCTGGTGCCATGCATCAGGGCTTTTCTATTATAGATACCATTCTGACTAAAAACTATTTGGCACATAGCCACAGGATCAAACATCTTTATCATCTTTGCGGCATGATTTCTATCAACAATTTATCTTATTATCTAGGCAGTCGTGCCCTTTTCGAGGAAGCTTCTCTTCATATCAAACCCAAAGACAAAATAGGTCTCATTGGCTTAAATGGAACCGGTAAATCCACGCTTTTAAAACTGATCATTGGCCAGTTGACCAAAGATGGTGGAGAAATCAGCATGTCAAAGGATTGCAGTATCGGTTTCTTGAATCAAGACATGCTTTCTTTTCAATCAGACGATTCTATTCTATCGGTCGTTATGGAGGCTTTTCAGGATGTGATAGATATCCAGCATCAGATCGACAAAGTACTGAAGCAGATGGAAACCAACTATGAAGATAAATTGGTAGATAGACTGGCTCGACTACAAGAAGAGTTTGAATCGAAGGATGGTTACACTTTGCAAAGCAAGGCCGAGGAAGTACTGGAAGGGATAGGCTTCCAGACGAGCGACCTCCAAAGACCCTTGAGGGAATTTAGTGGAGGATGGCGTATGCGTGTAATTCTGGCCAAATTGCTTCTAGAATCCCCTTCCCTTTTGATGCTGGATGAGCCTACCAACCACCTAGATCTACCGTCGATTCAGTGGATAGAAAATTACCTCCGGAATTATGAAGGTGCAGTGATTGTGGTATCTCACGACCGTGAGTTCCTCAACAATACTATTAACACCATAGTTGAAGTCAGTCAGCAAAACCTGACTATGTACCCTGGCAACTACGACAATTATCTGCAAGAAAAGGAAATGCGAAACGAGCTTCAAAAGAACGCTTTCCTGAACCAACAGCAGCAAATCAAACAAACAGAAAGGTTTGTTGAGCGATTTCGAGCCAAAGCTACCAAAGCCAAACAAGTTCAATCCAGGGTGAAAGCTCTGGAACGAATGGACAAAGTAGAAGATGTGATCGAAGATAACGTGGCGATCAATTTTAAATTCAACTTCGGTAAGCAATCGGGCCGACATGTAGTCACTATCGATGAGGTTTCTAAATCATACCCAGGTATTGACATCCTAAAAAAAGCGAGTGCCGGAATAGAAAGAGGAGACAAAATTGCACTGATAGGAGCAAATGGAAAGGGTAAATCAACACTATTAAGAATCATAGATGGAGATGAGAATGTGGAAGGTTCCGCTAAAATGGGATTCAATGTAAACCCCGCTTTTTTTGCTCAGCATCAATTAGAATCACTCAACATTGATAATGAGATTCTGGAAGAACTGAAACAAGCCGGAACAGGAAAAAGTGAACAAGAGCTACGTGGTGTATTGGGCTGTTTTTTATTCTCAGACGAAGAGGTATTCAAAAAAATCAAGGTGCTTTCTGGAGGGGAAAAATCTCGTGTAGCATTGGCTAAAACGCTGATTTCAGAAGCCAACTTCCTGTTATTAGATGAGCCCACCAACCACCTTGACATTCAATCTGTAAACATCCTAATTCAGGCATTAGAACAATACGAAGGTTCGTTTATTCTGGTCTCTCACGATAGGTATTTCGTAAGGAAAGTTGCTAACAAAATCTGGTGGCTCGAAGACCAACAGATCAAAGAATACCCGGGCACATACGACGAGTACAAATGGTGGGCTTCTCAGCAAGCCCAAAAGAAAACAGAAAAAAAACAAGCTCCCGTAAAGGCGAAAGAAAACAAGCCGAAGAAAGAAAAGGTCAAAGATGTAGATCAGAACATTTTGTCTAAGCTCAAAAAGGAATTGAACGCAATAGAAAGCAAAATAGAAAAGCTAGAAATAGAAAAAACACAACTAGAGGCTGACATGGCTAAACCGGATATTTTCAATAATGCAGATAAGCTAAGCGAGATTGATGAAAAATATCAGACAGTAAAATCAGACCTGGAAGGTCATAATGACAAATGGGAAGAATTGGTTATGCAAATAGAAGAGATGGAGGATTGACCCTCCATCTCCTTTATCTTTAATTAAGATTCTTTGTAGCTCAAAGCTACTTCACCAATGGACTGTAGCTCATCATTTGAACGCATCTCATGGCTTTTGATAACTCTTTCATAATGCCCCCAAAGCTCTGCATGCAAGTTATCAATGGTCTTAGCATTAGCATAGTCAAACGCCGCTTTGCCCATTTGAAGTCTTAAATGATCGTCTTGAGTCAATGCAAGAATTCTCTTATAAAATCCATTATGGTATCCTGGTTTAGCCAAAAAACCAGTAATTCCATCCTTCACAATATCAGAAGGTCCATTTGCATCTGCGGCCACCACTGGCAAACCAGAAGCCATTGCCTCTAAAACTACATTACCAAATGTCTCAGATGCTGAAGGGAAGAAGAACAAATCAGCTGATGCATATACAGTAGACAATTCTTTCCCTCTAAGTTTCCCAGTAAAAAGTGCATTGGGCATCTTTTCCTTTAACCACTCAAGTTCAGGCCCATCACCTGTTATGACCATGGTTATTTTCTTATTTTTTCTTTCAAAACGTTCATACATCTCTGCCAACATATTCACGTTCTTCTCCTTAATTAACCTACTTACAAATAAGACCGTCTTGTTTCCTTTTGGAATCTTTCCTTCAAAATAATCGGTTTGCTTAAACCTTGGGTTAAATCGATTGGCATGAATAGCCCTACCCCAGATCACCATCTTATTACTATCTATGCCCAACCTCTCCAGGTCTCTCTTGACAGGGCTTGTTGGCACCAATGTCAAGTCCGCATTTTTATAATACCAAGCCATACCTTGACTCAAAGGCCAACCGAGAATCTTAGCTCCCAATCTACCCGCGTAAAATTTTAAATATGACGGGTAATGAGTATGATAAACAGTCATTACGGGGATATTGTTTTTTCTGCCATAATTTATGGCAAATCTTCCCATTAGCGTAGGTGAAGTAAAATGTAATAAATCTGGTCGAAACTCATTGATTGCCTTCTTTAAGCCTTTTGCTTTTATTGGTAACCCTAGTCTATATCCAACCTGAAGTGGAAATTTCAAATAAGGAATCTCAATCATAGGAAACTCAATATTGGACTTATCCTTAGGTGGATGAGGCGTTACGATCATCAAATCGAAACGATCCTTGGGAAAATCAGCAATTATCTTATTTAAAGTAATACTAACGCCATCGAAATCCTCCTCTAAAACGTCGGCAAAAAGAACTACTTTTTTCTTATTATTCTGCATTAGAATTCTTCTACGAAATAAAACAATGTAGGATATTATAATCCTAACCAATTTCGGTAAAGTTTTAGGTCTTTCCTTTCTTTACTATTATAATGTCACACTAACACTGCTTTACCCCTATATTAAAACAGAATTAATTTGTCAAAATTAATATGAGTCATACAATAGAGTCTGATGTAGATTGATAAACCGCCAACTGTTTATCGAAGCAATTCTCCCAGCTAAGCTCCTTGGCATAATCTCTCGCCTTCATTTTCAAACCATCGCGATTGGAATCATTGTTAAACGCTATAATTGCATTTACTAGTTCCTCAACATTGACTTGATCAAGCACAATACCTGCTCCGGACCGATCTATATGCTCCTTCGCGGCACCATCACTAGCAGCAACCAATGGGAGTCCCGCACTTAACGACTCGACTAGGGATAGACCAAAAGTCTCCCAGGCGCTCAGTGCAAAGCCCAAATCCGCACTAGCATAGTACTCGGCCATTTCTTCTTTACTCTTTATAAACCCTTTGAAATGTACATGCTCAAACTGTTCAGCCATTTGCTCCACAGAATCTTGATCAGGCCCCATTCCAGCCAATATCAACGCTGGTTCAACGCTCAGCTTTTCGCACAATATGGGATAGGCTTTTAATAAAATATGTAACCCCTTCTCTTTGCAAAAACGATGAGGAAAAAACATAATCAAACGTTCATCTGTTCCTGCTTTCAATTCAGAAACTAAGTTTACATTTCTTTTATTGGGATTAAAGAGGTTTTCATTCACCCCTAAAGGAACAAAATGAGTGTTTTTGATCCCGTTTTTAATCATTCGATCGATTATAATCTGACTTGATGCAACAACACCAGCCATTCGATTATAATTTTTTCGGGCATAAGCCCAGGCTACCTTCTCTCCTTTCACTGAAAGAGAAAAAGGTGCCCCTTTTAAAAATCTTTTAACATATGTTACCGGAAAATCTGCATGCCAAAAACCAAATACTTTGGCTTTCAGAGCATACTTATTTACCACAGAATTCACTATCCCTGGCATAAAATAAGGAGAACCTACTTCTATCACGTCCGGATTATGTTTTACAATCAAAGGGGCTATTTTAGAAGCCTTAAGCAGATATCGATATTCCCAATTCCCTAATACTTTAGGAACCTCAAGATGTTCAATAAAAGCGCAGGGGCCTATCTGCTCCGTATATGTTCTATCATCATGCATGATAAAAACATATTTCACATCACTTCTATCTTTGAAGTACTCCATCTTTTCCAAATGATACCTCCTAACTCCACCACCCGACGGACTCCAAAAATTATTACAATCTAGAAGTGTAAACATCCTATTTATAGAATTTTTTATACCAGTCCACGAAATTACTTACACCTTCTTCTATACTTACCTTAGGTTGATAGCCAATTTCTTTTTTGAGTTCACTTGTATCTGCATAAGTACTCACTACATCCCCTTCCTGCATTGGCAGGAAATTCTTTTTCACCTCCTTGCCTAATGCTTTACCAATTACCTCAATAAAATCCATGAGCTGAACTGGTTTGCTATTTCCAATATTAAATATTCGATAGGGAATGCCATGGTGATTTTCCCGAGGTGCATTCTCCATCACTCGACAAACACCAGTCACAATATCATCCACGTAAGTAAAATCTCTCTCCATTTGACCGTTATTAAACACCTTAATTGGTTCACCGTTTGAGATAGCTTTAGCAAATAGCATTGGCGCCATATCAGGACGACCCCAAGGTCCATATACTGTAAAAAACCTTAACCCTGTAGTAGGTACTCCAAAAAGGTGGCTGTAGGTATGAGCCATTAGCTCATTACTCTTTTTTGTGGCAGCATAAAGACTAGCTGGCTCATCCACCTTATGATGTATAGAAAAAGGCTGTTCACTATTCAGACCATAAACACTAGAGCTACTTGCATAAACTAAATGCTTAACGGGGTTTTCCCTGCATGCCTCCAGAATATTATTAAAACCAACTATATTAGATTGAATGTAGGCATTAGGATTATCAATACTGTACCTCACACCTGCCTGAGCAGCCAAATGAATTACATAATCAAATCCTGACTCTTCAAATAAATTCGTTAAAGATTTTTCATCAGTTATATCCATTCGGATAAACTCAAAACGATCAAAGGTTTTGCTTTTAGTCGCCTTGCCATAGCGAATAAAATCGGGATGAATGCCAAGAGCTTTTAACCTTTCAAACTTCAAAGTCATCGGATAATAATCGTTTATATTATCCAATCCAATGATTTTGTATGCTTGATCTGCCACCAGAGATTTTACCACATGAAAACCAATAAAGCCCGCAGCTCCTGTAACTAATATTTTCTTCTCCATAGAAGGATCTTATTTACATTTGAGATCTAAAATTGTTGTTACAATAACGACAAGATTTCCTCCTAAACCACTAAAAGCAAGTCGTTAACAACAAATAATTTTTATTTATTCAAAGACCACCAGACATTATCGAAATACTTGTAAAGGGTATTATTGTTGGTATTGTCTGAATTCACTGTGCTAGACAGACCCATTTTAGTCGATTGCCGCAGCGACACAAAACGTCCAAATCTAAACGGTGCAGGCACTACATATACTGGAGATTGATTTCGCGAAAGGTTTCCACTTACCCAGATATCATCCACAAAAAAGGCCTCCCGTGGCGCATTAGCAAAATCAAAGACTCGCGCATCAAATAATTTTGGCTTTACTGCAAAACTGGCCGCCCCTTGCAGACAATCAACTCGCACTGGCTTAGTGACTGAGTTATCCTTTCTATAAAAGCGCACTATTCCACCATATAGCTGCTCCTTATCTTTGTGATCAAAACTTTTCGGCACAGTCCACCCAGATAAAGTCATCGCTGCATCCGGTAATTGTTTCGAATTAGCGATGTAATTCTCTACCATTCCTCTTGGGTAAATCTGATCATCATCTAAGACAATAATTAACTTGTCCGGCTCCTCTTTATACAGATCCAAAGTTGGCAATAGTTTAGTTGCCGGGCCTAAATCCTTCTCAATCCAATTAATTTCAACCAAAGGGTGATTTAAAACATAATCCGGTATGTCGTACTCTGCCTTATCTCTTTCGAAAGCCTTAGGTAAGTTGAGAATAATTTTTTCGGGAAGTACGGATTGATCTGTCAAAGAATTAAGTGTAGGTGTCAGCCCCTTAAATCGTGTGGGTAAAATCGATAGGGAGATTACTGCATTAGACCTCTCTTTTTCTTGAATCTTTTTGACCCAATACGATGGTTGTGTAATTCTGACTTGAAACAACCTCAATATTTCTGAAACAAATCTCCTCATGTTTAAGCATTCAATTTTGACGCAAACATAAGCGCTTCATAAAGAATATTACCGCAGAGACTTCCATAATTATCAATGTGATGTTGCTTTTCCTTGTATAGCTTGAAGATTTACAACTATTGGTTTTAGAGAAAATATAATTCTTTAGTTTTGCATGCAATTCACTTAATACAGATGTCTAAAAACGATATTGAAAAAGAATTCTGGTTTTCCCCACAAGAACGAGTTGATTTTTACCTAAACGGACTAGATTCTTTTGAAATAGACCTAGAAGTCTTCAAAAAAATCAAAAACAGTAACGAATGGAATCAAAAAGAGCTTCACTTGGTATCCTTTGAACAGTATGAAAACACTTTCACACATTGGTATTGCAAATACATCGTACATCTGCCTCGAATAAGAAACATCAGAGTTTTACCCTACTACAAAGCCTACAAAGACTTACATTCTTTAATGAATTTCTTTATTCCTTTTGATAAACTAGGCCTGAAATACAAAGCATTCAAGTACCCTCTATTCTATGGAGAAACAGGTTATACTGACGGAATACCTTGTCTTAAAAAATCTAGGAGAGGTGATGATGAGGAAAGTGTCATCTTTAATTTCAGAACCTTAAGGCTTACTCAACCCTGTGAGTCCGCACAAAAAAACGACATCCCCTGGCGAGACAAAAAAAATAGTGTCATATGGCGCGGAGCTACTACTGGTCAAGAACAGAGAGTAACCTTTGTAGAGAAGTACTTCAACAAATATGATGTTGCCTTTGCTACCACCAAACAAAAACCACACCTCGCACACCTCAAGAAGGCAAAAGTTTCAATTAAAAAACAATTGGAATACAAATTTGTAATCAGCCTGGAAGGGAATGATGTCGCCAGCAACCTAAGATGGGTTTTATCATCTAATTCAGTACCGATTATGCCTAAGCCTTACTGGCAATCCTGGATTATGGAAGAAAAACTGGAGCCATTTGTGCATTATTTGGAACTCAACAAAGACTTATCTAATCTAGAAGAAGTTTTAAAATGGGCATCCGAAAACGATGAAAAATGCGAACAGATTGCAGAAAACGGAAAAAAATACATGGCACAGTTTCTAGATGATAAAAATGATATACAAGTTCAGAAATTATTGTTAGAAGAATACGCCAAACGCGTGAGTTATAAAAATTCAATAAAATGATAGACATATTAATGCTCTCAACAGAGCACATAGATATATATACTCAATACTCTATTCCGATTTGGAAAAAATACTGCGAACAACATGGTTACTCCTTTCATCACTATGGTGAAAAACTCATCCCAGACATGGCCTTCACATGGAGTCGAATCAAAATGATCCAGGATCATTTCAAAAAAAGCAATGCGGAATATGTCATGATGGTAGATGCAGACACTTTTCTATATCATGATCGATTAGACCAGAAATTAGAAGAGCTCATAGACAAATATATGATCGGCGATAAAAGAATTTTATTTCAAAAAGATGGTTCCGACCGAATGGGCATTTACTTCTCACACAACTGGGCCTTGAGTTTCAAGGTCGGCCGTTGGGCTTTGCCAAATGCAGGTTTCAACATCATGAGGAATTGCCCTGAGGTCCATCAGTTTATTGACACATGGCTGGAGCTAGGACAAGGAAAACTTAGACATTTAGCCGATGTGCATCCAAGAACACAAAATGTGCTGCTTCATGGTGTCATGCAAGACCCAGAATTAGATAAACTCATAGGCTATTTACCTTCTAAAATCGTTAGTAAAAGGAATACTAAATTCTGCAGACATCTTTCTGCCATGACAAAAGAACAAATCGCGGAAGCTATCAAAGTGGAATACGACAAAATATTTTAATCAGTCCTATTCTTAATCCAATACAAACGAAGAATGAAAAAACTGTTCCCTCTTATTAAAAACAGACTGGGCCTATTTATTATTGGAGCCATTACAGGTGTCGCCTCAGGATTTTGTACGTCCAGAGTGATTACTATGATCAAAACGGGGCTGGATTCAGTAGATAATATCAATGAAAATTTCATTTTTCAGATCATTGGATATAGCATTATTGCAACAATATTGGGGATAGGTTCTGGTTATTTTATAGCAAAAATAACCTCCATTGTTATAAGGCAACTCACCCAAAATCTATCTGAAAAAATTCTAAAAGCGAATTACGAGTACATTGAATCGGCTTCATCGAGAATCGTTCCTGTTCTCACTAGAGACATTACTATGCTTTCAGAGTTCATCAATAGAATTCCTCAATTTCTAGTATCTGTCACCACCGTCGTGGCAACCCTTTATGTCATGTTTTTATCGGACTGGAAATTGACATCATTCTTTATGATCGCATTTGTTCTCCAGATCATAATGGTGGCGTCCACTTTGCCTTTAGTGAGAAAGCTTACTCGCAATTCAACCAAATACAACAATTATTTATATAGGGACTTATCAAACCTTGTATCTGGTTTAAAAGAGCTTTCACTAAATGAAGCAAGAAGAAACGATTATATCTCTCTGGTAATTTCAGAGAACCTGAAATTTTGGAACAAATCAGAGGTCCGTAGAAAAGTCCTTTTAGAAACTAATGATCGACTTTCTGATCTCTTGGTTTTTATCTTCTCAGGACTACTCATGTACGCAGGTGCGACCATACTACCAATAGATTTTTATCAATTCAAGGTAATTCTTCCCACTATCCTTTTCTTAATTCCATTTACCACCAAAATAGCAAGTTTTTTCAGGCTTAAGAGTGGGGCAATGGTTTCTTTAGAACAGATTCACAAATTGGGTTTAGACGTGGACAAAAGAAAAATCGAGTCCTCTGAGCAGTTAAAACCCAATCACGAGTCAAACGTCCCCATATTAAAGTTTAGTAAAATCAAATTTCAGTATCAAACCCAGCAGCATGAAAATCCAATCACCTTTGGCCCATTGGATATAGCTTTTAAAAAGAATAACATCACCTTTATAATTGGTGGTAATGGAAGTGGAAAGACTACATTTTCAAAAATCCTCACAGGGCTCTACATCCCAATTAGTGGAAGTATCCAATACTATGACGAAGAAGTGAAAATGGAGAATCTCATTAGTTACCGAAATTTATTTTCGGCCTACTATGCAGATTCACATGTATTCGAGCATTTATCCCATATTGAAGCTTCCTATTTGGAAGAAAAAGCAGATAATTTCATCAATATGCTAGAAATGGAAAGCAAAGTTGAAATTGAGGGAGACACCTTCAGTACAATCTCACTTTCCTACGGACAACGGTCCAGGTTGGCACTTATAGCCAATATGCTCGATAATAAGGATATCTATGTTTTTGATGAATGGGCAGCTAACCAAGACCCTTATTTCAAGGGGATTTTCTATCACAAAATTCTACCTTACCTCAAAGAAATAGGAAAAACTATCATCGTAATTTCTCATGACGAAAAGTACTTTGAGGTAGCTGACGAGATTATAGAATTACAGGAAGGAATGATTAATTCTAAAACCCCCTGACATGAAAAACTCAAATCCTCTGGTTTCAATTATTGTTCCTATATACAATGCATCCACGCATCTCAGGCAGTGTTTAGAGAGCATTGAGAACCAAACACTCAATCAAATAGAGGTTATTATGGTAAATGATGCCTCGCCAGATCAATTGGATGAAGAGATATGTCTTGAATTCAAAAAAAAAGACAATCGTTTCAAGTATTTCAAACACAGTAAAAATACTGGAGTTGGTGGGGCTAGAAATACAGGAATCAGTAATGCCTCAGCAGATTATATCGGTTGGGTGGATAGTGATGACTGGGTGAAAGCTGAAATGTTTGAAAAACTTTATACAAATATTACTAAAAACAACTCTTGTATTTCACAGTGTTATTTTTACGATTTTCAAAACAAAGAACTAAAAATCAGAAAGTTAAAATCCTTTCAAAAATCAAAAGACAAGATTAATTCTAGTAATGTATTACTTTGGAATAAGTTGTTTAGAAAAACACTTTTTACAGACAACAACATTCTTTTCCCAGTTCATATTCCATTGGATGATCTAGCGACAATGCCAAGGCTCTTATATTTTGTAAACAAAATTTCACTAGTACGAATACCGCTCTATTATTATAGAATTGAACTAAAAAACTCTGTTACTGCCAATTACAAAAATGTATTCGCCACAAATCCCATTGTTTTTAATACTATAAAGGATTTCATGGAGGAACGAAAGATCTTTAAAAGGGATTATATTTTTTTTGAAAAACGTGTACTTAAGAGCTTAGTCCATGATGTCAGAAGGCTCATGAAAGACCCAAAATTTTCTCTGGAAGAAAAAAATCAAATTATCAAAAGTTATTTAGGAGACTCTCTGAAATTTCTCAATCTTAACAGCCCTGTAAACACGTACGACATTGTAATATCACTAAGCAACTTGAAATCCTTGCTTTTTAAAACTAAGATTAAAATAATGCTTTACAAGCTAGGCATCTTCAAATTTTAAGTACCGTGTTTTGACTCTAAACAATACCAATATCAAAAGGTTCCAAAATAAATTCATACTAATATTTGGTCTTGCCACCAGCTTGTCTGGCTCCATATTTTCACAAGTGTTATATCCAGAAAGTGAATGGTTGGAATATTATAGGGTTCTAGAAATTAAAAATGAAAAAATAGAAAATAGAATAAATATATTCGCATCAATAATTAATCAATACGATAGAGACTCTCTTTCATGGGATATTTGGTCTTCTCAAATCCCAAGAAATAAAAACAACAAGTACATATCCATACTCCCGATTCGGTTTGCCAATCATTATAATTCAACCTACGCTCGTGGTTACAATGACGGAGCTCTTTGGAAGGGAAAAGGCTTAACTAGCTCACTTCAGGGTGGTTTAACAGGCAAATACGGAATATTGGAATTCACATTAGCACCAATTATTTTCTATTCTCAAAATGCTGATTTTGAACTAGCACCAATTCAGGGTAACAACCATATTTATAACTACCAATTTCGTAATCAACGAATAGACTATGTACAACGCTATGGTGATTCGTCATTTACCCAAATAGATTGGGGGCAAACAGAAATTCGTGCCGTGTATAAAAACATGACAATTGGTATTTCAACCCAAAATATGGTTTGGGGACCAGCTCAAAGAAATCCCATAATCATGAGTAATAATGCAGGTGGTTTTCCTCATTTTGATATTGGGACTCACAAACCCATTAATACAAAAATCGGAAGAATTGAAGCAAAAGTATATTATGGTGTCCTAAATAAGTCTGACTACTTCAGTAGTGACAATCAATGGAATTATAGATATTGGTCTGGCCTTAACATTGGCTATAATCCATCATTTCTACCCTCGCTTTACATTGGTTTCAACAGAGCTTTCTATAAAAAACTTGACGATTTTGAGGCATCTGACCTAATCGTTTTTATTGGAAAATTTGATGACACAGACGGTGGGGCCAATGGAAATGACGAATACGATCAACTGGGTTCATTAACCATACGTTGGAAATTTGAAAAAGTAGGGTTTGAAACTTATTTCGAATATGGTCTTAACGATTATGGATCTAAATTAATTGATACAGAACCAGAACATGGTAGGGGGTACACCTTAGGTTTCAGCAAATATATTGACATCAAAACCAATAATGTGCTTAAGTTAACTTACGAACATACCTCCGTCGACAAACCTAAAAATTATATCTATAGATTTAATAATTCTTGGTATTCCCATAGTATAGTACGTCAGGGCTATACACAAGATGGCCAAATTATTGGTGCTGGTATTGGAGTTGGATCAACTACTGATTTTTTTGATGCACAATATTTTTTCAAAAAAGGTCGACTAAACTTAACAGCACAAAGAATAAGATTTGATGATGACTACTTTTACTCTAATATTCAAACCTTCTACAATCACGACCATGAATGGACCCTCGAGTCAAAATATTCAAGATTCATTGGAGACTATATGCTTGGCATAGATTTTGGAGTTTGTATCCGAGAAAACCAATATTTCATCGAAAACAACAATAAGACCAATATTTTCGTTGGACTCAACTTAACAAGACTGTTTAACCAGTAGCAATATGAATATTAAAAACATGAGATACCTTTTCTTATCATTCTCTCTTATATACGTATTATCTTCATGCGTTCCTAATCCTAACAAACTGAACAAGGACAAGGAAGAAACAACACAAGAACCACTAAGCAAGGGTTATTCCATGATCTTCTTTAGAATTGACGATTATGTCATGGTATATGCTGACGACAAACTCATCTACGACAGTAAAAAGCATGGCCAGACAAAAGATATTCTTTTAGATCTCAATCCTTATTATAAAAAAGGAGTTGAAATAAAAATGGAAGGCTTCAATGCAGATTGTGGCGGCTGTGAAAACAACAATTATGAATACGTATATGAAATATACAAAGATGGCGAAGGAATAGAATATGTAAGTGAGTATTCAAACCACATACATCAATCAATTGGCCTTAAAATCACCAAAACCCATATATTGGATTAAAATATTCTTTTTTTAAACAATAAAGGCTACTCTTCGAGTAGCCTTTATTGTTTATTCTATTCCATCAAGCGCCTCTGCAAAGGCAATCCCTAACTGCACGTAATTATCACTTTGATAATGCCAGGGATCAGAATACTGATAAGTCTCAGTTTGTCTTACGATGGCAGCACGACCGTCCTTTTTCACATAATTCTCTTGAGCCTGCCTCACATAATCGCCATATTTCCATACCAGACCATCATATCTCTCGTGATGGGAATCTGAAATTTTACCAATCACCACAGGCAAATCATCAGTCCAAAATGTTGCTCGAACCAAATCCATCAATCGCTTCAGGTTTTCCTCATATCTCAAAGCCACGGCTTCTGGATTCGCATCACTCTCTCCCTGCATCCATAAAATCCCGCGAGGAATCAAAACATCTTGAACTCGATCATCATCTATGTCACCATCTGCCATGGCATTTTTAACTGTGGCTAAAAACTGATCATATTGATTGATCCCAGTCTTTCCATTGTAGTCAGGGTCCCAACAGCCAAAATGATTGATAGCCGCACTGTCTATGGCAGTACCCCCTCTTGAATACTTGATGATGGCAATGCTTCGACCCGGACGCAATTCTTGAATTCTTTTAGCAAAACTCAACTCCACCCCAAATCGATCAGAGTAGTTGTTCTTTTTTGTAGTAGCACCAAAACCTACACCATGTCCGGGTTTTAATACTTGCCAGCTACCTACACCTCCGCCTATTTCATCGTCTGCTACAGTATTACCATGAAAGATATACACACCATCCTGCACATTTTTCAGCGAGTCTGGTAAATCCTTTATATATCCATAACCATCCATATTGGATTGTCCACCAAGGTAATAAAGGTCGATTTCATTCTTTTTTTGAGCAAAAAGGACAGTCGAATAAGCAAGGAGTCCTAAAGTAATTTTCAGTCTTTTCATTTAAATTTTATTTATTAGACAATCGAATCAAACCTTCGATGAAATAATAATCCGCATAGGTCAACGGCACATCTACTTCACTATTTTCTGGTTTGTGTCCCACATTATGCATGATTAAAAAATTTCCGTTGGTTCCTACCTCGGCAGTATAATATCCAGACAAAACAGCCAACATCTCTTTAGCGATCTTTGCATAACCGCGATCGGGATGGTACTCATCCAGCTCTAACAAACCAGATGCAGCAATGGCAGCAGCAGAAGCATCTCGCTCTTCATCAGCTTTGGCATCAAAGTCCCAAAGAGGAATCTTGTCTTTTGGTAGATTCGGATGGTTAACAAAAAACTGAGCAATCTTGTCAGCCTGATCCAGGTAAACGGAATCTCTTGTCTCTCTGAACATCACCGTAAAACCATAAAGACCCCAAGCCTGACCTCTGGCCCATGCAGAAGAATCACTTAGCCCCTGTGCAGTTTTTTTCTCCTGAATCCCACCCCCATTCGGGTCATAGTTCACCACATGATAACTGCTGTTGTCTTCTCTGAAGTGATTCTCCAGGGTGGTGTTGGCGTGGGTCACAGCTATATCATAAAAGGTACTATCACCTGTCTCCCTAGTGGCCCAAAACAAAAGTTCCAGATTCATCATATTGTCAATAATCACCAGATAGTCTTCAGGCAAAGAATCCCAGGATTTGATCGCTCCGACCTCCTCAGAAAACCGACTGGAAAGCGATTCTGCACTATTCACCAGAATCCTCTTGTACTCCTCTTTTGGTGCAATTTTCAAGGCATTGCCAAAACTACAATACATCATGAATCCCAAATCATGCGTGTACTTATTGTATTGCTCTATCTCCAACAATTTGAGCATACGCTCAGCCTCTGTGAGTAGCGTCGAATCACCACTTTCCTGAAATAAATAAAGTAAGGTACCAGGATAAAAACCACTGCACCACCAGCCCGAATTACTAGTCTTGAATTCCCCATCGACATAGGTTTTTGGAAACTCCTCTCCTTCCAGAGTTTCCATCATGTTTTTGTAATGCTCAATCGCAATCGGAATGTTCTTTTCCAACAAGACAGTAGGAGCTTCTTCTACATCTGAAACAGGCGCCTCCTCTTTTTTTGAACTGCAGGCAGCCAAAACCACCATCGCAAAGAATATAGCCAGTCTTTTCATATATAAGTTCATAATAGTATCATCCTTTTATAGTCTTGAAAATTTTCCAAGCCCCTTAAAGTTAATGATAGTGTTCTGATCAGCAAGTAAATCTTAATTGGCTACTCAAAAGTCTCACGATTGCCTATTTCCTGATATCAAATTTTGGAAAATCCTCTACCCTCTCACAACAGATCTGTTCCATCACCTGTTGCAATTGAGTTTTTAGCATCCCGATGATATGATCTCCACCCTGATTACCCAAGGCTGCTACGCTATACATGAAACTCCGACCCATAAAAGTGAACTCTGCTCCTCTGGCCAAAGTTCTGGCGATATCCGGCCCGGATCGCAAGCCACTATCCATCATGATTTTGATCTTTCCCTGATACTTTTCTGCAATGCGGGTACAAGGAGCGATCGTGGACTCCCCTGCATCCAACTGTCTGCCACCATGATTCGAAACAATAATTCCATCTAGCCCCAGCTTGATGGCTTTTTCGGTATCCTCTTCACTGGCCACTCCTTTCAGGACAATCTTACCTTTCCACTTATCACGGATAGCGGCTACCTTATATTCATTCAATCGACCAGAAAAGGTCTGATCCATAAACAGACCCAGCTGCTTCAAATCAAGACCTTTTGGCATATAAGGTTTTAAGGTCTCAAAATTGGGCTGACCATGAACAAGGGTACGCAGCGCCCAATCGGGTCTACCCATGATCTGCATAATGTTTTTCAATGTCATCTTAGGTGGCATGGCCAGTCCGTTGCGGATATCTCTGGGACGGAAACCAAAAGTCGGTACATCTGAGAGCAAAACCAGCACGGGGCATTCGGCTGCTTCTGCACGCTTCAGGATGTCGTCTCGCACTTCTTCCTTGGCAGGATGATAAAGTTGAAACCAGGCCCTTCCCTCTGTCAGTTCACTCGCACGCTCGATGCTCATAGTCGTGACCGTACTCAGGATGAAAGGGATATTATGCTTCAAAGCAGCCTTGGCCAAAATCTCTGGCGCATTGGGCCACATCAATCCTTGTAGTCCCACAGGTGCAATCCCAAAAGGCGCATCATAAGTATGACCAAAGAGCTCGGTACTCATATCGGACTTTATGTGACGCGTCAGATACTGAGGAATCAATTCTACCTCTCGTATCTCACGGGTATTCTTCATCAGGTTCACATCCTCGTTGCAGCCCCCATCCAGGTACTCAAAAGCAAATCGAGGCACCTTCTGCTTGGCCCTTTCAATTAAGTCCTCTATCGATGGGTAATTGCTATTGTAGTTCCACTTTGGCATCTCAATTCATTTTTTTATGAGTCATAAAAACTCTCACTCCATATACTGCGATAAATAAAAAGCACAACAGGGGTAGTATGAAAGAGAAATTCACCTCAGGTACACCCATGATCATTGCATCTGTATAGCCATCTCCACCGATATCAAGTATCTTTCCTTGCAGCGCAGGCATCAGTGCTCCGCCCACAATCGCCATGACCAGACCTGCAGCTCCTATTTTGGATTCATCTTCCGACAAGCCTTCCAAAGCAATCCCATAAATCGTAGGGAACATCAAAGACATGCAGAAAGAAATAGCAACCAAACTATACAGCCCAAAGATGCCCTGGATAAACATGGTTCCGAGTGCAAAAATGATAGCCAGTACGGACAGAAATGTCAACAGCTTGCCAGAATCCAAATATCGGAGCAAGAAAGTGCATACAAAACGTCCAACAAAGAACAGGATAAAAGCCAGAAACTGATAGTTGCCGGCAGTCTCACCATCTATACCGATCGACTCTGCATACTGATAGATATAGGTCCAACACATGATCTGCGCTCCCACGTAGAAAGCCTGAGCGGTCACCCCATGGGCATAATAGGACTTCTTGAACAAGTTCACAATAATATCCCAGGTGCTGGTCTGCATATCTTCATCTTTGCTCTCCGGCATTTTGTTGATAGCGATCAACACGAAAATAGCAATCACCACCAAACCAAGAATCACATAGGGGTCTCGGATCACCATCAGATCCGACTGACGGATCAATATTTTAGTTGATTCGTCAAGATTTGCAAAATTGACATCATCGGATTGTAGTCTGGCCAATACGAACTTCTGCGCGACCAATAGACCACCAATCAAACCCAATGGATTGAAAGCCTGTGCCAAATTCAAGCGGCGTGTAGCTGTCTCTGCACTACCCATGGACAGGATGTATGGATTAGCGGTAGTCTCCAAAAAGGCCAATCCAAAGGTGAGGACATAAAGTCCCACCAAAAAGAAGCCAAATTGCTCGGTAACCGCTGCGGGATAGAAAAGCAAAGCTCCAAATGCGTATAAGCCCAAGCCGATGAGCACGCCCACCTTATAAGAATATTTTCGGATGAACATGGAGGCTGGCAGAGCCATGGTAAAATATCCTCCATAGAAGGCCAATTGCACCAAAGAGGCCTGGGTATTATTGAGTTCCAGTACCTTCTTAAATGCACTGACCATGGGATCGGTCACCGCATTGGCAAATCCCCAGAGGGCAAACAAGGAGGTAATCAATACAAAAGGCAGTATTACCTGACGGGATACCACAGATTCAGTTTTCTTTATCATGCTTAATTCGCTTTACGCAATTCGCTAAACGCTTGACGCATTTGCTCATTACATTATCAATTCTTTTCTATTACTTCATGGTGACATATTACCCTGAAAGTGATCTGTTATCAAATCCCCCTAGCCCCCTTTGATAAAGGAATTGCTTATACTGGCCGATTAAAAACTTTTCACTTTCAACTTTATGAACTTTAAACTTTATAAACCGTCCACTCACGTCACCGCTCGATCCATATGCACATAACCCCCATCCACAAAGAGCCATTGACCTGTGGTATGGGCGCTGCGCTCGGAGAGTAAAAAGACCGTCATAGCAGCTATTTCTTCAGACTCTGTCATGCGCCTACCTAGTGGGACCTTACTCACGATGCCCTGAAGCTTCTCCTCGGGATTGTCAAAAGTGCTCAACCAGCTCTCATAGAGTGGCGTCATCACCTCAGCTGGAATCACTGCATTAACTCTAACGCCATGGGGTGCCAACTCGACAGCCCACTCACGAGTCAGAGCCAACTGCGCTCCTTTGCTGGCTGCATAACCACTGGTTCCGCCCTGACCTGTCACGGCGGTCTTGGAGCTGATGTTCACTACCGAGCCTACACTCTCTTTGAGGTAGGGCAAGGCGTAATGCACCATGTCATAATAGTGCATCAAATTAGTCATAACCGACCGACGAAAGGTAGACGGATTGCCCAATTCTAGTCCTATTCCATCATTTACGCCTGCATTGTTGACCACACCATCTATGCGTCCAAAGGTGCGCACCGTCTGGCTTACCACCTCCGCACACACCGTGGCTTCTCCCAGTTCGGCGATGATGTTGTGACATTTCCCCCCCATGCCTTCGATTTTCTTCATCAATTTTTCTGATGCATCTTTCGAGCGACCTACGATCACGGGGATAGCTCCTTCTGCCACGAGTTCGAGTGTGATGGCTTCACCGATTCCCTTCGCTCCACCGGTCACGATATATACTTTGTCCTTTAGTCTTAAATCCATGTTTTTAGTACTGAGTATTGAGTAGTTAGTATAGAGACAGACCGTAGAATTGAGCAGCCGTGCCTCCCATGATCTTTGCCTGCTCTGATTCTGAAAGAGTAGAAATGTAACCCTGAATCAAATCATGGACCTGAGCATAGCTGCCCGCCAGGAGACATACCGGCCAATCCGAACCATACATCAGTCGATCGGGCCCGAAATGATCCAAACAGAAGTCCAGGTAAGGAATGAAGTCCTCCTTTTTCCAGTTGCTCCAATCCGCCTCTGTCACTAAACCTGAAAGCTTCAATGTCACGTGATCATGAGCAGCTACTTCTATCATTTGTTTGGCCCAGTGATCGAAAGAGGCTTCCTTAATTTTGGGTTTGCTCATATGATCGACGACCAGTTTCATCTCTGGCAATTTGTGCAAGAGTAAATTAACTTCCTCCAGCTGCGATTCGCGGCTTAAAATATCATAAGTCATCCCTCTTCTGGCCAATTTTTTCACTCCCGACACAAAATCGGGTGAGGACATGAAACCATGCGGTTCTGCCTCCAGAATATGTCTGGCCCCTACCAGTTTTTTGTGATCCAAAAAATGATCCAGCTGTGCCTCTAAATCCTCCGCTTTCAAGTCAAACCAACCCACCACCGCTTTGATCCAATCATTTTCCTCTGCCAGATTTAGGAGAAAGCGTGTTTCGTCAAGGGACTGATCGGCCTGAACAGCCACACAGCCATCTACACCTTTCTCCTCCAGCAAAGGCGCCAGATCCGCGGGCAAAAAGTCCCTGCGGATCACCTGCATGCTATCATCGATCCAGGCATCTCTGACCGGATCGAATTGCCAAAAGTGCTGGTGAGCGTCTATCCTCATTTTCCCGGATAGGCGACTGCCTTTTGTTTAGAAGTGCCTAATCCATCGATTCCCAGCTCCATCACGTCACCAGGTTGAAGGAATCTTGGAGGTTTGAAGCCCAATCCTACTCCCTCTGGTGTACCTGTGGAAATAATATCTCCCGGCTCTAAGGTCATGAACTCAGACAGATAACTAATCACTGTTGGGATATCAAAGACGAAATCAGACGTGTTGCCATCCTGGATTTTCTCGCCATTCAGTTTGAGCCAAAGGTTGAGATCATGAGGATCAGATACTACGTCAGCAGTCACGATGTAGGGCCCTAGTGGTGCGAAAGTATCGCAGCTCTTTCCCTTCACCCACTGTCCGCCACGCTCCAGTTGGTATTCGCGCTCAGAGATATCGTTGTGCAGCGCATATCCCACCACATAGTCCATCGCCTCCTCTTTGCTCACATAGCTGGCCTTCTTACCTATCACTACAGCCAGCTCTACTTCCCAGTCACTCTTCTGGCTGCCTTTTGGGATGATCACATCGTCGTTAGGGCCGCAAAGACTAGAGGTTGCCTTGAAGAACACCACAGGCTCCTTCGGTACTTCCATACCACTTTCCTTGGCGTGCTTCAGGTAGTTCAGTCCAATGCAAATGATTTTACCCGGTCGATAAATGGGTGCATCAAACACAGGCGCATCGATGCTTTCCAACTTACCTTCCTTCAGCAAAGCTTCCACCTTGGCAATCGCATCTGATGATTCGAAGAAGTCTCTGTCTATGTCACTGACATGCCCTACTAAGCTGAAATGGGCATCCCCTTCGCTCACGCCCGGTAGTACTTGATTGTCTTTTCTGTATCTGAAAAATTTCATTTTTTATTTTCTGCTTTTTTGTTCTTGTTAAAATTCTTATTTGACACCCCTCTGTATCTCCCCACAAGGGGAGAATAACCACTGCAGTAAAAATCCCCCCTTGAGGGGGGCGCAGGGGGGTGTTACCCATTCAAAGTAATAAACCCACCATCGATCGGGAAACTACTCCCTGTAATGAAGGAAGCCTCATCCGAACAGAGGTAGAGCACCAAGTCTCCTATCTCTTTGGGCATCCCCATCCGTCCGATGGGCTGCGTTTGGGATAGTGCCTCAAACATTTCTTCTTCTTTGCCAGGATAGTTTTTGGAGATAAACCCGTCTACAAATGGCGTATGCACTCGAGCTGGCGCGATGCAATTGCAGCGAATGCCCTGATCCAGATAGTCCTTAGCTACTGATAGTGTCATGGTATGCACTGCCCCCTTGGTCATAGAGTAGGCAAAACGGTCCGAAATCCCCACATGTGCCGCGATAGACGATAAGTTCACTATGGCACCACCGGATTTCATCTGCTCCACTCCCGCTTTCAAACAATGGAAGACACCCTTCACATTGACACTGTAGAGACGATCCAAATCCTCGGGACTGGTGTTGCCCACATTGCCTACATGGGCGATCCCGGCATTGTTGACCAGGATATCCAACTCAGCGCCATCTAGTGCCTGACCAAAGGCCGCTTCTACACTTTCCCATTGGGACACATCACAGGCCACAGCCTTTGCGCTTCCGCCTGAAGCGGTTATTTCTTTTACGACTTCCTGGCCTCCCTCTTCGTTCAGCTCCAGGATGGATACCTCTGCACCATTACCTGCCAAAGCGATGGCAATGGCCTTGCCTATGCCACTACCGCCTCCGGTCACGATGGCTTTTTTTCCTGTTAGATCAAATTTTTTACTCATAGCGATACGCCTCTTTTCCAGAGGATAAAATCATTTTGTTCTAAATCCATGGCCTTAGTGCTTTCGCCACTGGCCACAGTTATTATCTTTTCTAATATCTCCTCGCCCACTTCAGCGATGCTTTTCTCTCCTCGTGTGATCGGACCTGCATCCAGATCTATAATATCCGGCATCCTTTCCTGCAATTCCGTATTGGTGGAGATCTTGATGACAGAGGACAAAGGATTGCCTGTAGGCGTGCCCAAACCCGTCGTAAAAAGCGTAATCTGCGCACCTGATCCTGCCAGTCCCGTGGTAGACTCCACATCATTGCCCGGTGTACAAAGCAGATTCAGTCCGGCCTGAGTCAATGGCTCGGTATAGTCCAAGACTCCACTGACCGGTGCTCTACCTCCCTTTTTCGCTGCTCCGGCCGACTTGATCGCATCAGTGATCAAACCATCCTTGATATTACCAGGAGAGGGGTTCATGTCAAAGCCTGAGCCAGAAGCCCTGGCTTGCGCCTCGTAGGCTCTCTGAATGCGAACGAACTTCTCAGCCACTTCGCGACTGACACAGCGATCTACGATATCCTGCTCTACACCATTCAGTTCTGGAAACTCACTGAGCATCGTAGATCCCCCCAGCGAAACCAGCAAATCCGAAGCATAACCCACAGCAGGGTTGGCAGAAATACCAGAGAATCCATCAGACCCTCCACACTCCAGCCCGACGACCAATTTAGTCAATGGAGCGGGTTTTCTTTCGTTTTGATTGGCGATCTTCAGTTGCTCTATGGTTTCTGATATGGCGGTCTTGATCAGCTTCTCTTCAGACTGGATCACTTGCTGCTCCAGGTAGATCACTGGCTTGTCACCCTGCGGATAGAGCTGCTGCTGTACCTCCTTGAACCAATCCACCTGCGCATGTTGGCAGCCCAAACTCAACACCGTAGCACCTGCCACATTCGGATGATTGAGGTAGCCAGCTAGCAATCTCAACAATGTCTCTGAGTCAGCTCGTGTACCTCCACACCCCCCATCGTGATAGAGAAATTTGACCCCATCGATATTCTCAAATGCCCGATCTTCTTTCACTGATTGACTTTGAGACACTCCTCCCAATAGCGACTGGGCAAACTGCATGTAGTCATTGGGCTTTTTGTACCCTAGAGTCGTTAGGAGGGTTTCTTCGATTACTTTCAGGTTTCTATTCTCACAAAAAACCAGCGGGATAAAAAGCCAGTAATTGGCCGTACCTACCTTACCATCTGCCCGATGATAGCCCATAAAAGTCCTGTCCTGCCAGCGGCTGACATCCAGCGGCTGCCATTCGTATTTCTTCTTGTTGTCGAGGGAAATGGGATCGGCAAAGTGAGTGATATTCTCTGTGGTAATCACAGCTCCCTGTGCCAAATCCTGATTGGCCGTAGCAACAGGTACGCCATACATCATTACCTTCTCCCCTTTCTTTAGGGATTGCAATAGCACCTTATGCTTTTGCCTGACTGGCTCGATATTGAGGCTTTGCCCCTCGATCTGAACCAGACCACCGGCATGATCGCGCAGTGCAACTGCAACATTGTCCGTGGGGTCTATGATTAGAATTTCCTTCATTTGATTCATGCTTACTGTCAACAGTGATAATGGACCACTATTGTCCTTTTCACATAATTACAAGAAAAGCCCAGCCCCCACAATTATATCACCCTGTAATTGCAGTGCACACGTGTGCACGCTATATTTGAGGATGGGCAAATTCGTTACAATCAAGGAACTGGCACGGGAGCTAGGGCTCTCACATAGCACCGTATCACGGGCGCTGAAGAACCATCCCAAAATCAGCCCTAACACCCGAGAGAAAGTGCAAGAGTTGGCCAGTGCCCGTGGCTATATCCACAACCCTCATGCTCAGAACATGGGCACTAGTGACTTCATCTCCCTCATCGTGCCGGATATTACCGTCTACTTTTATGGCAAAATCTTCGAGACCCTGCAAAATGAGCTGGCCGCATCTGACTACACCCTCCTACTATTCAATACCCAGGAATCAGAAACTCAAGAACGAGAAGCCATCGACCGTTGCATCCAACTGAGGGTAGCAGGGGTACTAGCAGCCATCAGCATGCAGACGGAAAAAGCCGATCATTTCGAGAAGCTACTGCACTACGAGATCCCTCTGGTCTTCTTCGATCGGGTGCTCAACTTTCTGCCCGTGCCCAAGGTGATCGCAGACGACTACCGGGCCTCCTATCAAGCGACCCAGCATCTGATCGATCAGGGTAGGCGACACATCGCCCACATCACCGCCAGCATCCACCTCAACAACTCCAACAATCGCCTCTATGGCTACATGGATGCACTGAAAGAAAATGGACTGAAAGTAAATGAAGAACTGATCTACTACTACGAAATGCAGCCCGACAGCATCGAGCACTTTCTGGACAGAGCCCTACAAAAACACCCCAATCTGGACGGGGTTACAGTCTTCAACGACTATGTCGCCAATGCCGTGGTGAATGCGCTGCTTAAAATGGGAAAGAAAATACCAGAAGAAATCTCTGTGTTCGGCTTCTCCGACGAACCCATAGCTTCACGCATGAGTCCTCAGCTCAGCTCCGTAGAGCAAGTCGCCCCACGCATGGCCAGCCTCGCCCTACAAAAATTGTTGGCTATTGTAAAAGAAGAACAAGCCCTGCAATCCGAAAAGATCGTGATCCATCAGGAGCTGGTGATTAGGGAGACGAGTTGATAAATGAGTTTTTGCAATATCTCACTGATCCTAGACTGTAACTAGAATCAACTATTCTCTTAGCTTAAAAATCCATTTGGAAAACCTTCTCCGAGAAGATATCTTAGCTTCACAATTCAATTTCGCTGGATTCGCACTTTGTACGAAAGGAGGATTTATAATCAATAAACCAACTAGATAAAATGAACATCAGATTTTTTATTTTCTGTCTATCGACCTCCCTACTTTTCACCTTGAAAGTCATCGCTCAAAAAAATGACATCACCTATTTGGATGAAGACTTCAGGGAGGTAGAGAAGAGTGAGGCTTCCTATTATCGTTTGTCGCAACCCCATCCCGACGGAACTGACAAGTTATTTGTGCAAACTTATTATTCTAGCGGTAAGATTCAGTCCAATGCCACATGCTATACCTCTCTTTGTATTAGAAAAGAAGGCTATTACATATCCTATTATGAAAATGGAAACAAAAAAGAAGAAGGTCATCGAGTTAAAGGTTCAAAATCAGGAAAATGGAACCGATGGTATGAAAATGGCCAGCTCAAAGAGAGTAGTAGTTACATCCGAGGAGGAAAAGTAGGTATTTGGAAAACCTGGTATCAAAACGGACAAATTCAATCCGAAAATGAATCATTTGAAGGGAATTATTCCCCTTCTTACTTAAGTAGTAAATTAATCAGCTATTGGGATAGTACGGGTACCCAGTTGGTATCCAATGGCAATGGTGAGGTTGTTTATTATTATGATAAATCTAACCATCCATCTTCCAAAGGTGCCTATCAAGATGGATTCAAAAATGGTACCTGGGAGGGATATACTAAAGAGGGACAATTATCATATCGGGAAACCTATAGAAAGAACAATGTATCTGGTCTAAGCTGGGACGAAGAGGGCAATCAATATAGATACAAAGAATTAGAAGTGCGAGCAGAACCAAAAATAGGATATAAGCGCTTTTCTATCTACTTAGATAACGCACTCAAATACCCAGAATCAGCCCATAAAAAAGGCATCGAAGGCAGGGTTTATGTTCAGTTTGAAGTGGATGAGGAAGGGAACATCATTAATATAGAATTATTGAAAGGAATCGGGAAAGATTGCGATGCTGAATCTGTTCGCATCATTAAAAATTCTCCAAAGTGGAACCCCGGCCAAATGAGAGGTCAGCCGATAGTTGAAAAAGTAATACTGCCAATCACCTTTAAACTGACCTAGATGCTACTCGTCCTAGTCTATGATTTGGATGCTGTGTTGAAGCATTTGCATTGCGAAACTGGCAGGATAGATTGGATCATCTATAATCTCCGCGTTGCAAACGCAAGACAGAATTCATCCTCGTTGCGCTATGCTAAACGAGGACGATGAATCAGGTCATGGCTAAAGCCTCAACTGATGGATCGATTATCCCAGGCTGAAGCCTGGGGCAAGCCAGACCTACAGAGAAATCAGAATCGCCAATCAAATAATAACCCCAGCCCTCAGGCTGAGGACATTGCCATCCCCGCATCGGGTTTTAGCCAGAAACAGGCCAAGTAAAAACATCCCAACATTTCAATTTTACATCCGTGGATTTAAGTTTTTCATTCGATATATTAAAAATCACATATGATCATATAAATAGTTATGCCTAGTATTTAAAGTTGACATATGTACAAATGAATAAACAATCCGTACAAATTAATAGACAGTCTATATTATTGAATAATCAGTCTATGCAATTCAAAAAGCAGTCTAAACAATTAAAAGAGTAGTCTAAGCATTTCAAAAAACAGTCTTAACTATTGAAAAAGCAGTCTATTCAATGGGGCTTTTGATCCCCAAAGGCGTCCTAACTTAAGTTGACACTAGAAGTGTCAGGGTAGAAGAAAGAAAAGCTATATTTGGATCGATAAACCAAACAGCATGTGATGAAAGACAAGTGCATTTTGAAAGGGCTACTTATTTGCTTTTTCTTTCTATTTCTCCTCCCTAATACTGAAGCCCAAGAGCTACCTGGGCTAAAAATAAGTGACGATCAAAGGCATCTTGTGACTACCGAGGGGCAGCCTTTCTTTTGGCTGGGGGGTACCGCCTGGGAACTGATCCATCGACTGACACGAGAAGAAGTCGATTTGTATTTAAGCGACCGAGCCAGCAAAGGATTTACGGTGATACAGACAGTAGTGCTTGCCGAATTAGACGGACTAAGAACACCTAACGCCTATGGTGACTTACCACTGACCGACCTGGATCCGACCCAACCCAATGAGGCCTATTTCGAACATGTAGACTATGTTCTCCGCAAAGCAGAAGCGTTAGGACTGTATGTCGCACTACTACCGACCTGGGGCGACAAGTTCAACAAGCGCTGGGGAACGGGACCCGAGATTTTCACTCCCGAAAATGCCAAATCATACGGCCAATGGCTAGCCAATAGATACCAGCAGCAAAGCAACCTGATCTGGGTACTCGGTGGAGATCGGGCGCCAGAGACTGACACTCATTACCAGATCATTCGCGCCATGGCAGCAGGTATCCGGGAGGTCGACTCGATTCATTTGATGAGCTATCATCCGCTGGGCGCTAAAAAGGCCACTGACTTTTTCACCGACCAATGGCTGGATTTCGACATGTACCAGAGCGGGCATAGTCGTCTCGCGAGAGAATACGACTATGTAATCGAAAGCCGCAAAGCAGCTACCCCTCGACCGATTATCAACGCTGAGGCGCGCTATGAAAATATCCCCGACCGTTTTTGGGAGGAGCAGTCACATGGATGGTTGGACGATGCAGATGTACGCGTCTCGGCCTACTACAGCATGATGGCTGGGGCATCAGGCTACACCTACGGATGCAACGACATTTGGCAGATGTATGACGAGCGTCGAGCACCTATCATCCAGGCCCGCACCGATTGGGATCAGGCCATTCACTTGCCCGGCTCCTATCAGATGGGATACATGAAAGATCTGTTCGAAAAACTACCCTGGCAACAAATGACCATGGATCAATCCCTGATCATGGGAGACAACCCCAAAGATGAAAACTATCAAATAGCCTCCTTGAGTGCAGACAGAACGGTAGCCATGATCTACAGCCCAACAGGCCGCCCGGTTCAGGCAGACTTGTCAAAGCTAAAAGCCAACAAGCTGCAAGCCTTTTGGTTCAACCCCAGAAGTGGCAGTATCCAAAGCATAGGTTCTTTCAACAATCAAGGGAATCAGACCTTTAGCCCCTGGGCCAGTGGTTGGAGCAGTGATTTTCTTTTGGTTCTATTGGCATCAGACGCGTCCATCGATTGGGCGTATTTTTCTGAATAATTCTGATAGTATAATTGGTCGAAACCCCGTAATCGTAATATCATTCATACATTCAAGGAGAGAGAAAAAGCCACCCCGTCACGAGGTGGCTTCCTAACCTGAAATCTATTCTTTTTAGCTTAAGGCAGCCTTAACCGTATCTGCGAGTGGAGTCGTAGGACGTCCGATCAACTGTGACAAGGTCTTAGAATCATCGTATAGATCTCCTTTCGATGCACTCACATCCCAGCTGGCGATGGCTGCTGCGATCGGCTCTGGCAATCCCATCTCTGCCAGTGCACTGGCATAATCGGCCTCTGCCAATTCCTGATAAGGGATATCTTTGCCTGACTGCTTGGAGATCTCAGCGGCCAACTCTACCTTGGTATAGGCTTCATCCCCTGCCAACTCATACACCTTCCCTTCCTGTCCGTCGCTCGTCAATACAACCGCTGCAGCCTCAGCAAAATCCACTCTTGCAGCAGAAGAGATTTTGCCCTCTCCTGAGCTACCCACCAATGCGCCTGCTTCCACTACACCAGCTACAGAGGCTGTGTAGTTTTCGGTATACCATCCATTTCTCAACAACGTAAAGGGAATCCCCGAATCTTTCAATAAGTTTTCTGTAATCAGGTGCTCTCCTGCCAAACTAATCGTAGAGCTGTCGGCTCTCAAAATGCTGGTGTAGACAATCGACTTCACTCCAGCCTCCTTCGCTGCGTTGATGATGTTTTCGTGTTGTCTGGCGCGCTGACCAATCTCATTGCCCGAGATCAGCAACAAGCGATCGACTCCCTCCAGGGCTCCTGCTAGCGTCTCAGGTTGATCATAGTCAAAAGCTCTGGCTTCTATCCCCTCCACCTTCTCAGGTGATCTAACTAATGCTACCAGATTAGCTGCTTCTGTTCTTGTTTTCAATTGTTCTACTACCAATGATCCTAATTGGCCCGTAGCGCCTGTAATTCCAATTTTCATGATGTGTCTGTTTATATTATTTTAATTGTAATAGTTTTTGTTACATTAAAGAGCAAAAAAATATCAGCGGAACTGCTCCACGAATTTTTTCAACGATTTACGTTCTAAATTTCGATTCAACAGGTCGTTCATCTCCACAAACAATCCGTCCAACTGCTGATTGATTTCTTTCCCGATCGGACATTTTGGGTTGGGATTCAAATTTTTCTTGCCCAGTACTTCCGAATTCTTCACCACATGATAAATCTCTGCCAGCGAGATGTCTTCACTGTTCTTTTTGAGTTTAAAACCTCCTACTTTGCCTTTTCGGCTGTCTACCAGACCTGCTTCATTCAGCAGGCTCAGTTCCTTGCGAACAATCACCGGGTTGACGTTGATACTACCCGCGATCCATTCCGAACGCATCCATTCCTCCTCGCTGTCCGCCAGGAGTGCGAGTATGTGAAGCGCCGTTGCAAATCGTGTGTTGTTCATCTTTAATAATTAATATGATAGCGTATACTTATTGTAACAACAAATGTTACAATTAAATTTCACTTTTTTTCATTCATCGATTCAAAACCTGATGAAGATCATCTCTATTTAGCCCCAGAGGTCTATTTGATGTGACAGAAGTTACATTTCCGGATTATGGTTCGCCCTACCTTGCCAGAGTAAATCGGGAGCAATCATAGCTCCTTTCACTAAAGTATCTCACAATATGGGTAAGCGTATCATTATCATCGGAGGCCTGTCTGCGGGCCCATCAGCTGCTGCCAAAGCGCGTAGAGAAAATGAAGAAGCAGAAATCATCTTATTCGAAAAAACAGCCAATATCAGCTATGCCACATGTGGCATACCCTATGCCCTGTCTGGCAAGATCAGATCCAGAGACAAACTGATGGTGGTCAAGCCTGATCTCCTCAGAAAAAGATTCAAGATAGACGTGCGACTGGAGGAAGCGGTATTGGCGATTGATCCCAAGAAACAAGAAGTAAGCACACATCTGGGGATCTATCCCTATGACAAATTGATCTATGCTACTGGCGGTTCGCCACTGATTCCTCCCATCAAGAACCTGGACAGCTGCGATCTATGGACTACCTGCAAGACCATCGAGGATTTTGACAAGATCGTGAAAGACAAGGTCCTGGATGACAAGAAGTATGTCGCCATCATTGGTGCCGGGCTGATCGGACTAGAAGCCGCCGAAAACTTGCAGAAAATTGGCAAAACAGTACACATCATCGAGAAGAGTGAACGCGTGCTCCCTATCCTGAGTCCGATGTCCTCCAGAGTGATCAAAGGAGTGCTGGAAGATGAGGGCATCCAATTGCACCTGGGCACTACTGCACAAGAACTGGACCTGCAAAACCAAAGGCTGATCATGGAGGACGGCTCGGTCATCCAGGCAGATTACCTCATCATCGGTATCGGCATCCGCCCCAACACGCAGCTACTACCAGAGGCAGACAAAGCGGGCAATGGAGCCCTGATCGTGGATGCGCACATGCGTACCTCCCTGCCCAATATATATGCAGCAGGTGATTGTGTAGTGATGGATCACCTGATCACAGGACACAAAGGATTTTTCCCCATGGGCACCCACTCCAACAAAGGGGGAAGAGCAGCCGGTGCTCATGCTGCCGGCAACTCCGACATTACCTTCGATGGGGCCTATGGTACGGCCATCGTGCAGGTATTCGACTATGCCATGGCCAAGACGGGTCTCACACCATGCAAGGAGCAAGAGGCCTTCCCATATAATAGCAGTCTGATTATCGCTGGCAATACCGCAGGCTTTTATCCGGATCCCTCGGATGTTTATGTCTCACTCTACTACGAGCCAGACACCAAAGTACTGGTAGGTGCAGAAGTCTTCGGAAAGAAAGGCGTGGACAAAAGAATCGATGTGCTCTCAACCGCCATCTATGCCCAACTCACCCTACATGATTTGCAAAATCTGGATTTGGCTTATGCCCCATCCTTCAGTCCAGCTAAGGATCCGGTGATTGTGGCCGGGTTTGCTGCGGACAATGTGGAAATGAGTGGTTTCGATACCGCTCTACCAACTGAGCTAGAAGCTCAGATCCTTTCAGGAAAAGACATACAAATCATAGATGTGCGAAATCCAGATGAATTGGAGAAACTAGGAAAGGTGATAGGAGCCATCAACATCCCGCTAGATGAACTGAGGGACAATCTGGACAAGATATCCGACAATCTGCCTAAATACATCTACTGCGCCAAAGGCCTTAGAGGCTATCTGGCCACCAAAATCCTGGAGAATAATGGTTTCAGGAATTTGAACAATGTAGCTGGTGGCATGACGCTTTGGAAGCTACTGAAGCTACCTATCGAAAGAGTGGAAGCCTTCCAAACTGCCTAACCCCATTTTTGTCATAGAGTGAGTTTTAGTGAACGGCCGTGTGAGAGCAAGTGATTGCTTGAGCACGGCCTACTTGGTTAAGAAGGAAAAAGCAAGCAATTTTGCTGCTCAACTAGTGATCATTCAAAGCCCAAAAACAACATGAGCCAATTGCGCCCTTTTCATCTAGCCATCCCAGTCAAAGAACTGGAAGAAACCAGAACATTCTACAATACCACCCTCAACTGCAGTGAAGGTCGATCTTCGGATCATTGGGTGGATCTGGATTTTTATGGACATCAGCTGGTCTTGCACATCTCGGATCAGGCTCAGGCCGAAAATCACAACCCGGTAGATGGTCATGCGGTTCCCATTCCACATTTTGGCGTGGTGCTAACCATGGAAGACTGGAAAGAGCTAGCGGACCGTTTGAAAAAGGCAGCAATCGAGTTCATCATCGAGCCTTACATCCGATTCGAAGGAGAACCAGGTGAGCAAGCGACCATGTTCTTCAGAGACCCATCTGGCAATGCCCTGGAGTTCAAAGCCTTCAACAATCTGGACAGTTTATTTGCCAAATAATCTTCAACTACTGATTGGAGGGCTGATCATAGGGTATGTAATTCTGCCATTTCCAGGGAGTATATCGATCAGCGATGCTATGTTCTAATAGGGCTTTGAAAATGCTCTCCCCATTGTCGCTATTGGTGAGTATCAGCACGCCCATCTGACTTTCGGGAAATAGAATACTATAATGCTGAAATCCTGCGTCATGCCCTTCTTTGAAGGCCCCAAAACCGTATGGAGTCTGAAGTAAGCCCCAGCCCAACCCATAGTTCAGCGCAATGTCGTCATTTTCATCAGATGATCTCAAAGCACCAAGACCAAACTGCGCCTCAGTACGAATCGCAAAATTGGGCCGAAACATCTCCTTCACTGCCGCAGAACTATCCGTATAGGACTGCAGCACATGCGCCATGAAACGTGAATAGTCGATCAATGTAGTTTCCATAGAGCCTGCTGAAATCACCTGATCAGGAAAGTCCTTATCTACAGTCTTTTGATCGGCTGTATGCCCCAGACAGAACCGATCATCGAATCGTTCATGCCAGAGGTAGCTCGTATAATTCATATTCAAAGGCTGGAAAACATAGCTTTGAGCCAATTCTTCCAGTCCTTGTCCCGTCACCTCCTCAATGACCCGCTGAGCCAGATACAATCCTTCGCCCGAATAGAAATAGCTCGTTCCCGGCTCGAAATAAATCTTGAGCTGCCCTTTTTCGCCATAGTTTTCCGGATCCATGGGACTAGGTATCCATCGCCAGTTTTGGAATCCCGTGCGATGAGACAGGCACATTCTCAGGGTAATCCTTTGGTATCGATCATCCCCTTTCAAATCCTGAAACCCTCGCCATTCCCTGTCGGTTTTGATTTCATATAGCGGGTAATCCAAATAATCCTGCAGAGGTTGATCCAAATCAAGCTGACCCTCGTCTACGAGTCTCGCTACCACATATCCAAACACCGCCTTGCTAAAGGAAGCAGCATAAAATCCATGATCCACCCTTAGACGTTCTTTTTCTTCAAAATTGGCATAGCCAAAAGCCCGTTGGTATGCAACCTTGCCCTCATTGAAAACAGCTATGGCCAATCCGGTAACCTCCGCCTCCCCCATTAGAAAGGCAATCCTCTGACTCAGCTCTGCAGAATCAATCTGGGACCCATCCAGTCTATTAATGACAGATACCTGATCTACCGCAACAGCAGACTTCCCCTCTATTCCACTTTTCTTTTGGCAAGAGATTAGAGAAAGAAACAGGAAAAAAGCAGTGAAACTTTGAAAACAATTGAATCTCGTACAGGTTGACATGGCAGGTAGATAAGTTAGCAACTACAAGATAATAGGATTTCTATTGAACACAACTGATCATAATTAGAGCCAGACCTTTTTCATCAATCATCTTTCTTCCTAATTTGGCCAAAAAATCCGACCATGCCGAACATACAGGAGATAGAAAACGCCAGCCAAAGAATCAAAAACCACATCAACGACACGCCTATTGTCTCATCTCATCTGCTCAACGATTGGTTGGGACACGAGATTCATTTCAAACTGGAGTGTTTCCAAAAGGTAGGCGCCTTCAAAGCCAGAGGGGCTTGCAATTCGATTTCATGGTTGATCGAAAAGGGAGAAAAACCCGATCACATCGTGGCTAACAGCTCTGGCAACCATGCCCAATCCGTGGCATGGGCTGCCAGCCGTTTTGGTATTCCCACTACTATCTTTATGCCTCGCTACTCCTCTCCTATCAAAATACAGGCAACTCAATCCTATGGCGCCAAAGTGGTACTAAGCGACACCAGAGACGAAAGCGACGAATTGGTAAAAGCTGCTGCTACAGAAAAAGGAACCTATTGGCTCCCTCCCTTTAACCATGAGCAGGTCATAGCAGGTCAGGGAACTGTGGCTTTTGATATTTTCCAATCCATGAAAGGAATTAATGCCATATTCGCACCTTGCGGCGGGGGTGGTCTGATGTCCGGAACTTATATAGCTACCAAAGCCCTCTCCCCAGAGACTTTGGTTTTCGGAGCGGAACCACTCAATGCCAATGACGCGGCAGAATCTTTGAGAAAAAACAGCATCCAAAGGCTAAAAGCCATTCCGGATACCCTGGCAGATGGCGCCATGACGATGGCTGTAGGAGACATCACTTTCGAGTACTTGAAACAACTAGATGGGCTATTTGAGGTAGAAGAATCCGACCTCATCTATTGGACCCAATGGCTCAATCACCTGCTGAAAGTACAGGTAGAACCCACCAGCGCCATGTCCATGGGTGCAGTGATCCAATGGTTGAAAAGCCAACAGCAAAAACAAAAAGTGATGGTGATCCTCACAGGCGGCAATGTAGATCCCTCCATGATGAATAAAATTTGGGAAAAGAGCCAACTGGATCAGATCCCTGGTATTGAATAAATGATAAAATGAATAAGCTATTTCAAATCCTTCTGACTGCTCTTCTTCTCTCAAGTTGTTCTTACAAGATCACTCGTCATGGATATCAAGAGGGCAATTCGAACTACCCTCCATGCGATATTGTCATCCAGAAGAATACCACTATTCCTGATTCCATTGCATATAAGGTTGGCGAGGTAGAATTAAAAGATACTGGATTTACCATAGTCTGTAATGAAGTAGAAGCCATCAATATCCTGAAAGAGGATGCCTGTTCGTTGCAAGCCAATCTGATCGTGATTACCGAAGAAAGACGGCCTAACATGTGGAGTTCCTGCTACCGATGCAAAGCTGAGTTCTATCAAATTACTTCTTCAGACTTTGCACTGATGGAAGACAAATACAGCGTCTATCACTCCGAAGAAATATCCAAAAGAGTAACTAAGGATAGAGGAAAAAACACTTCAGCCTTTATTCTTTCCTGTATTACAGGAGCTGTCTTGGTTTGGTATATCGCAACTAGTCTTTAGAAAGCTAAGGTGTATTCAACCGATTTAATCCCTACACAGCCAGACTGTTTTCCCTCCCTCAATCATACATTTGCTTCATTTTTATCATGGATGATTGAATATTACTATCCCTTAAATCAAAATTGACACCATTAGCGGCATATTTGTTAGCTCTGCATGGGCGCTATAGGCCAACTTTGTAGCATCAACCCATTTGCCATGCGCATACCTTAGAATCTTCAATCAATGAAAGCAACAACCCTCAAACGTATCATCCAAATGCTGCTCTTTTCGGGAACCATTCTCTCCATGTTTTTTGTCCCATGGACCATCATTTGGGCCTGGATACAACCTCTACCAGATAGTGTCCAACAACAAACCACTGAAGCCATCGACTATGGCTTTGATGGCATCATAGTCTATGTGGATCAGGCAGGAAAGGAGCCCGAATTTTACGCAGCGGGCTGGCACGACAGAGACAAAAAGATCCCCGCCGACCCCAAGGCACTATTCAAAATCGCAAGCATCAGCAAACTGTATGACGCGGTGGCCATCACACGATTGGTATATGAGGGAAGGCTATCACTAGAGGGTACCCTGGCTTCTTACTTTCCTGAGCTGGTCGGTAGAATAGAAAATACCGATAGGATCACCCTGCGTATGCTGGTTCAGCATCGCAGCGGCATACCCAACTTTACTGACGATCCCAGCTTCTGGATCGATCCTCCTCAGGGCAGTCAGGAAACCCTGGCTCTGGCCCTTGATTTGCCTGCGCAATTCGAGCCCGGAGAAGCCTATGCCTACTCTAACACCAACTATCTATTGCTGACATTGCTCATCGAAAAAACCACAGGCATGAGCAAACACGAATTCATTACCGAAAGCATATTGACACCTCTGGGATTGCACAACACCTATGGTTCGATCCATGAGATCGAAATGGATCGCCTGATGAGCGGCTACTATGTGGGGGTCGACGAAGACATCAAATCAGTCGACTATGGCTCGATGGTGGCCAGTGCTGAAGATGTTGGCGTTTTCCTCCGTGCATTGAACGACGGCAGCCTGTTAAGTGAGGAAGAGCAAAAAATCTACTCCTCGATCTATGTCTATGAACATACGGGGTTGATCGCAGGGTATCAGAGCATTGCCAAATACCATCGCGACATTGACACGGTTGTCATCCAATTTGTCAACACGGCTCATTTCGAAGGGTATACCTGGAGTCTAGCTGAGATTGCCTACAATCGAGTGGTGAGAATACTCAAAAAGCGAAAAGGCTAGCTAGTAACTTTTGTTTTCAATACACCAAATCTAAATAGAAGGGCTTTTAACAATACTTTCAAGATTTATTTGGCCTTGAATTAATTCCGTTAAAAAATTCAGGTTTATGGATATCGAGGTTAAATCCACTGTTTGAGCAAAGCGAGTTTGGATTTATTACGTATACAAAGCTGAATTTTAGGAATTTATTCACAGCCTAGGCCTTTTTGCTTCGTTTTTGGGCCATGCCAAAAATGAAGAGCATATCCGATTGAATATGCACGACTCCATACAGCATCATGAGCAATTAAAAGACGACTCATTCCACACCTACCTACTAATATTCCCTGCCCCACCTCTGGCTAGCAGATCATTGACATCCTGAACAGATACCAGATTGAAATCTCCTGAGATTGTATGTTTGATGCCTGAGGCTGCTGTGGCAAAATCGATGGTTTTCTGTGGGTCGTCGTATTGCACACAGCCATAGATCAGACCTGCCATGAAGGCATCTCCTCCGCCTACTCGATCCACCAAAGGATACAAATCGTATTCGGTAGAGCAGTACAGTTTTTGTCCGTCATAGATCACGCCCATCCACCTGTGATGCGTATCGTTGACGATGGTGCGCAGGGAAGTAGCGATGTACTTGAGCTTCGGAAAGCGGGCAAACACCGTATCGTAATAGGCCGGCAGATCATCCAGCTGCTCTTTGATATCTCCGCTAAAAGGATTTTTGATTCCGGTCATGATCTCCAGCGATTTGGGATCTCCCAGCATCAGGGTGGTATGATCGAGCAGCTCGGGCATCACCTCGCTGGATGGTTTACCATAGGTCCAGAGAGAAGCGCGGTAGTTCAAATCGGCAGAGATTGGAATATCGGCAGCTGCGGCTCTTTGCACTGCCTGTAGCGTCACATCCGCACAGTTTTGCGAAACGGCCGGCGCGATCCCCGACCAGTGAAACCAATTGATGCCATCAAAGACATGATCCCAATCGATATCCTCCAGGGTCATTCGGGCAAAAGCAGAATGCTCCCGATCGTAGATCACCTTGCTGCCTCGGATCGACGAGCCCTTCTCTACAAAGTATATCCCCATTTTGTTGCCTTTGATATTGACGTGGCGGGTATCTACCTTGTATTTGGACAGTTCGAAAATGGCCGCTTTGCCGAGTTCATTGTCCGGCAGAGCCGAGATAAAACGAGTCGGTATCTTGTAGTTGGCCAGGGAGATGGCCACATTGGCTTCAGATCCCCCAAAATTCGCATCATAGCTCCCCATCTGCTGGATCATGCCGTTGTCCGGTGGGGTCAGTCTCAATAGTATTTCTCCAAGTGTTGCAATCATATGTACTAAGATAATCGAAATCTCAATAGCTCAATGGCATTCAAATAAAGAGCATGAGCGATGATAAAAATTGAATGTCGGTTTCGATTGGCGAAGCGTGTTGATTTACTTTTACTCGTCCACGTTTGCAACCAGGATACCGAGAGATGAATGCCAAAATAGATAGACACACTTGGCAAAAGCGCGCTCTTGGATTAAATTGACCATAGATTCAAATCAATTATGAACAAATACATCAAAATCATATTGGCGGGCCTACTCGGTGGATTTGTAGGCGAGGGCGTCATGGGAGGCTTGTTCATGAGTCCTCCGATCCAGTCTGTACTCTACGATCCAGCGATCCAGAGTGCCTTGTTTATCGACATCACGCCAGGGCGAGATCTATTCAAATCCATCGCAGGCATGGTGGTACTGAGTGTCGCACATGCATGGTTCTTTGCGCTGTTCGCTCCCTCTATCCCTGGCAATAGCTGGATCAAGAAAGGGCTGTTTTGGGGCTTCACCATTTGGCTGATGTACTGGGTATTTCAGGAGTGGTTCATCTACCACACCTTGCTCGAAGAACCCCTGATCCTCAACCTACTAGAGTTGACCATACTACTCGCCGGCTCGCTGGTCGAAGGGCTGATCATCGCTGGGATTTTGAAAAAGGAAATAAACGGTCTTTCGGAAGCTTGAGCTGTTGCGCAATCGAGAGAGAATGCCCCCACTCGTCCTCGTTTGCAACGAGGATGACTGAGAATAGCATTTGAAATGCGGTTCTGACAATTTGCAAAGACTCGTGCGATCAGGTACTTTAGAGAAAACTAAAAGTCCAGAAGTAAAATAGCTCTGGAACCAGCAATTTGTATGAAACACCTGTTGTTTTTGATTCTATTCGGCCTCTTCTATTCTTGTGGTGAGGGCCAACCGTCAGCGAAACAGAATAATGTAAGTAAACCTAGTAGCCAAGCACAAACGCTAAGTATAGATGCATTTGATCGCCTGGTCAATACCTTGATCGATGATAAGTACAAACTGAAAGTAGACACCACCTATCAAAGCACCATTGCTTTTATTAGATACAGCGATGACTTAGCATTAGAAGCGCTGGACTCAATAAAGCTACAAGCTTTAAAAGTAAGAACGATTAAGGCTAAGTCGCTATTGGCTGTCAAAGGAACAGACTTATACCCTCGGTTGATTATTAAAGAAGCCACCCTGTCCGATCAGGTACTGACAGATCAGCTTCTAACCGAAATAGAAGGGATAATCAATAACCAGGACCTCATCAACGAGAAGATCTATGATCGAATCGTCAAAGCGGACAGTCACAGGTTCATCTACCTATCGACTGACGCCAAGGCCTTTGAGGACTCAATAGAAAAATACACAGCACTCATATCCAACAATTAAAAACGCGATGAAAGCAGGCCAATGTAAGGAATAAATGAATAGAAATATATCCATAATACTATCCTTGATTTTAGTCCTACTGGTGGGTATGATCGGATATGTAGTACATGAGTTTCGAATCTTTAGCCCAGGTACGCTGGGAGCCTTTGAGGTGAGGACCTTTCCCATTTCAAAACAAACGCTGGTACGAGGAATAGACTCGCTCTATTCCAATCATCCCGAATACCTATTACCCAAATCATGGGAATCCTATGATGATTGGAGCGAAAGAGGTTATGATTTCCTGGATAGCAGGATATTTTACTTTGATGAGGAACCGCGAGAAATGTACTATGTGACATGGATAGCAGATGCAAATGATAGCATACAGGCAGACACCCCCAGGACAAGCCTTGCACTCAGGGCCTACCGAAATGAGACAGAAAGCTGGACTCTTGAAAGTAGCTGCAGCGACCATGAAAAAAGCAGGGTGCAAAAGAGATTAGACGAGGAAATAATTAAGAAAATCGAACACTACACTCAGTCACATGTTGCAGGTTCAAACCAGTAAATCGCGTTACAAACGCTCAACCACCCACATCCTCACTTTGCTGCGCTAAACGAGGACGAGTGGAGTAGGCGGCAGAGAGCACGGTAAATAATGATATCCACCATATGAAAACACACAAAGCCAGTTATTATTTCCATCGAATCTTACCTTTAGCGATCGGAGTGTTCTTACTTAGAATGGTCATCCTAAGCATTATTAGCCCTGATGAAATAACAACAATCGTAAACGGTGAAGAAGTCGAAACCACTTTCCTTACAGCCTTGCCTGCGCTGGTTATCGGATTACCCATGTTATTTTTCGGCATTTGGCTCTTTGGGAATTATTTCAGAGTGTATATGGATGAGGAAGTCATTCAAGTCTTAGGGAAAAACAAACAAAAATATAACTGGAGTGATATTGAATCGATTGAACCTGTAAACTGGTTATGGAAGGGAACTATTTTCAAGCTTAAACCCAAAAATCAAAAGCGCCTCTATTTCTTTTCGGACAAGCCCAACATGAAATTCAATAACCAGTTTACTCCCACTTTCGAAACTCAAATGAATTTACTTATCAGCAAGAAAAAACGAGACCTGAGTATATAAAAACAACCCCACTCGTCCTCGTTTGCAAAGAGGATGACTAGAGAATAGCATTTGAAATGCGACGGGTCCAAATCGCGTTACAAACGCTCAACCACCCACATCCTCGTTGCGCTGCGCTAAACGAGACGAGGTGCCTATTGAATCTAAAGTCTAATATCTAAAAGTCTAGAATCTAACATCTAATTTCTAGCACCTACCCAATACCATTTTGTAATATTCGAAGGGATTGCCCCCGGGCTTGGGAACTTAGAGAGGAAAAAACTAGCTTCGGTCACCAAGCCGATCAGCAGTCGGCTTCCCGCAGCATTTGTTTGAGAAGAAGGAAATATTTTTTAAATCGTTGTTAAACACTGACAAGAGGATAAAAAGTGCACTCTACATAAATAATTTAGGTGCATTACTTATTTTCGGCTGTATGTAATGCACTAACTCACTATTAATGCACCATAACCTTATATTTATTGGCGGAATTCATGGAGTCGGAAAAGGAACTATATGCTCCAAAATTGCTAATGAACTTAACTTGAAGCATTTATCCGCAAGTGAAGTATTGAAGTGGTCCGAAGTTAGTCCAGACACAAGCAATAAATTTGTTAAAGATATTGCAGACACTCAGGATAGACTAATTAGCGGGCTTGAGAAGCTAATTAAACCTGATGTGAAGTATCTTCTTGATGGTCATTTTTGTCTTTTTGATTCTAATGGAATCCCGCAAAAAGTTTCAATTAACACTTTTCAAAGAATAGCACCAATTGTCCTTGCTGTTGTAAAAGCAGACATAGGCATGGTTGCGAATCGTCTAAAAAAAAGAGACGGTAAAGACTATAATCAAACACTTTTGAATGAAATGCAAGGTATCGAGAAAAGTCATGCAATTGCAGTGGCGAAAGAATTGAATGTTCCGTTTTTTGAAATCAACAATGAGAGCATTGGTGAATTGATCAAATTCTTATCAAATTAACAAATAATGGATAACTCATTTTTCATTCGGAGTGATCAAGAAAATCTCAAAATAGAGCGCTTTCATATTTGTAGTTGGGAGTTCACTTCAAGTTCCTTAGTCGAATTTGGATTAGAAATAGATTCCAGTTCGATTGTAAATCTCAAAAAACTTTCAATGGACTTATACGTCCCTTGGGCGAACAAAAGCACATATATTTCTGACTACTACGATAAGCTCAAAAACTCTGACAACAGTCGATTTATATTCAATGATTCAGTTTACAAGACTTCCTATTTGGATGATGGACAAAATCGTCAAGGTGTTATTCACGAGTTTAGCGGCAGAAATAAACTTTGTCTGTTACCGGTTCAGTTCGACCACAATTATGAGCTTGGAAAAGTTACCTTACATATTGACTTAACAGAATATCGAAAAAGGACTGACATAAAAGCTAACATCTACGTAAGGATCGGAATTGAGCCTACAACTGAATCAATTGCAACTAGAAAGAAAGGAATAGGTAAGTCCACCATAATATATGATATAAAGATGAATGAAAGCAGGAATATTCCTGATCATCTTTTAGCCGAGTTTAAAAAAACAAAATCTTGTAAGCTAAAGACGTGCTTTTGCTTCCATATTGTACCGAATAGTTACAATATCACCTTTTTCGAATCTGAACATTTAAAGAATGTTCGGACTTTGGAATTCAAACCATTTAAGAATTACTTGGATGACAAAAGACTTAAAAGGAATGAACTGATGGTGGTGTTCAGTAAAAAAAGCGGCTCAGAGAGTTATTCCTTTTTTACCATTTTTTCGAAAGAACGCATTGGTGCAAGTCAATTTGCAATCGCAATATTGATAAATATCATTTGCGGGTTTTTGTTCGCTTTTCCAGCCATTAGAGAAGCATTCCCTAAATCGGAAAATTTAAGTGGAATATTAAAATCACCTCCGCTAGAATTCTACTTAGCAGCATTTCTAGCATTCGGGCTGGTTTTCTATTTTTTTATTCCGCCTATTCTTTCAGCTATTCGGAGAAGGTGGATCAAAGTAAAATCCTTTTTCAATTAGTAAAATGAGAGTACTACTTGATACCAACATAATAATTCACAGAGAAGCCAGCAGGGTAATTAACGAGGACATAGGCTCTTTATTTAATTGGCTTGACAGGCTTCATTATGAGAAGTGTGTGCATCCTCTTACTCTTGAGGAGATTTCAAAACATCAAAATGAGGATGTCGTCAAGACTATGGCGATTAAAATCAAAAATTACGATCAACTTAAAACGGAATCCCCTGAATCAGATGAAATCACCTCAATTCGAGCAAATGATAATACTCGAAATGATTTCATTGATACTAGCTTGGTTAAAGAGGTTTTTAATGGTCGGGTTGACTTCTTAATTACAGAAGATCGGGGTATCCACCGAAAAGCAGCAATACTTCAGATAAGTGAACGGATTTTCACAATTGACTCTTTCCTTGAAAAAGTTCTGGCAGAAAATCCAGCTTTAAAGGATTATAAAGTCCTTGCAGCAAAGAAGGCCTATATTGGCAACATTAATATCAACGATCCTTTTTTTGACTCGTTTAAAGAAGATTACAAAGAATTCGAATCTTGGTTCAATAAGAAATCTGATTCGGAATCATACGTCTGTATTACCGATCGAACAGTCAAGGCTTTCTTATATATCAAGGTTGAAGACAAAGAAGAAAACTACTCAGACATAACTCCACCATTCACTCCGAAAAAGCGACTGAAAATTGGAACGTTCAAAGTTGTATCAACTGGATACAAATTGGGTGAACGATTTCTGAAAATTATTTTTGACAATGCAATCTCAAACCAGGTAGATGAAATTTATGTGACAATTTTTGATAAGAGAGAGGAACAACAAAGATTAGTTCTACTTTTAGAAGATTGGGGCTTTGAATATTGGGGAACAAAAGAAACTAGTAATGGTACTGAAAATGTTTACGTTCGAGACTTTTCCAAGAAAGTTCTAGAAAATCCAAGAGCGTCCTTCCCTTACCTTAAAAGAAATGCCAGGGTCTTTTTAAATCCAATTTGGCCATCATATCATACAGAATTATTTCCCGATTCTATACTAAATAATGAATCACCTCATGATTACGTGGAAAACGAACCACACCGTAATGCACTAAAGAAAATATATATTTCACGTTCTCATTTCAGTAACTTGGTTTGTGGCGATATAATTCTTTTCTATAGGACGGGAGGTTATCACGAAAGTGTTATTTCAACAATTGGTATTGTCGAGAACGTAATTACAAACATTCAAAGTGAGGATGATTTTGTAAGATTATGTAGAAAAAGAAGCATTTTTAACGACAAGGAACTGAGATACTGGTGGAATTACAGAAAGTCAAATAGACCATTCATTGTGAACTTTCTTTATGTAGATTCCTTTCCCAAACCAAAGGTTAATTTGAAGAGGTTAATTGAAATAGGTGTAATTCCATCAATAAATGATGCCCCAAGAGGGTTTGTACAAATAGAGAATAGTAAATTTGAAATATTTTTAAAAGAAGCTAGAGCTAATGAAAGTTATTTTGTCGATTAAACCTGAATTTGCAGAAAAGATATTTAATGGATCGAAGAAATTCGAGTTTCGGAGAAGGCTATATAAAAATAAGCAAATAAAAACTATTGTCGTTTATGCTTCATCTCCAATCAGCAAGGTTATTGGCGAATTTGAAATTGAAGAGGTAATTTATGACGAATTGAATTCTTTGTGGCAAACAACTAGTGAACTCTCAGGAATATCTCGTGATTATTATTTCGACTATTTCAAGGGAACAGAAATGGGATTTGCAATAGCAGTTAAGAAAGCTGAACTCTATGACGAGCCAGTCTGCATCAAAGAGACTTTTGGAATTAAGCCACCTCAGTCATTTGCTTACGTGCAAACGCAATAACTCCCCGCTCGGTCGCATTTCCAAATACAACTAAAACCTTAAAAGGCATTCTTGCCGTCCGGCAGGCGGGCGATAAACTCAGGATGACAGGGAATCACGCAGCATCCCCAATCAGCCCATTTACAGCCCCTTCCTCCACCGGATTTCCTCCAAATCGACGGACAGGTCTCATCGCAGCTTGGCCTTATCAGGCAATGCCGCTCTGTCGAAAAGACGCGACCAGAAACATCCATGTTTCAGCATTTCCGGGATGTCGGAAAGGTCGAAACATGCGTGTTTCAGCGTTTCCGGAGTGTCGGAAAGGTCAAAACATCCATGTTTCAGCATTTCCGGATAGTCGGAAGGGTCGAAACATCCATGTTTCAGCCTCCTGGCCATAAAAAAGCCCCAAATCGTGAAATTTGAGGCTTTTTGTGTGTTTGGCTTGCCTTTTCGCTTAGGCAAACGACTTTCTGTCTCTACTTATAGGTACTAACCAGCGTAGTTAGTTCCTTGTAGGCTTTGATCAGTTCGGCCGATCCTGTGACATTCGCATGCGAAAACAACAGGGTGAACAGTTTATTGAGTGCATCGACCAGCGGTTCTGCTGCCTCAGTAGCTGCTTTGGTATCCTTAGAGGCATTGAGCTGCTGAAAGTACTCGTCCGATACCGCCTTGAAGTTGTCATTGGCCGTCTTGAGTGGCTCAATCCATCGCGAGAGACTCGGCAAAGCAGACAGGTCCAGTGCCTCGATTTTTTTCAGCATGTTGTCGGTCTGGGCGGTCTGTTCGTCGTAGGTCAGACGACTTAGCTCAAAACCATACTCGTCGGTGATCTTCACCAGCTGATCCAGCACTTTGGCGGTTTCAGACTCATGTGGAAAAATTTGCTCAGACATCACAGCATTAAAAAAGCCGGTATTCAACTTGTCACGGGTGCGATCCAGGAGCTTCTTGTCAGAAGAAGCCTGATCGCGAGTCATCCCTGCTACGAAAATATCGTAGAGAGCCTTTGCCTCCGCTACCTGCGGAGCAAGCTCCTTCAGGTCTTTGGTGATGTCTAGTGCTTTGTTGCTAAAAGTTTGAAACTGTGCCACTCGAAGTTCAGGCACTACAATAATTTGCATAATCAAATTAATTTTTGAAGTCCCAAACTAGCCAGCCCCGACTTTAAAATCCTGCCATTTTTCTTTAAAATCCTGCCAAAATACAGGTGAAAACAAGGTTTGAGCACTGAAAACACCCCTATAATCCCCTCAAGGGGATATTACTGCGGATCGCCTTTCATTGAAATCCGCCGCACTAGTTCAAGCGTCCGCTTGGACTCATTGATGATGCACTACCACTCGTCCTCGTTTGTAACGAGGATGGCTGAGAATAGCGTTTGTAACGCGACGAATGGTAAACCATCAGACAAGCAGCTCTGAAGACCCGGCCTTCTACCAAACCAAAACGTGCCGACATTTGCTGCTAGCAGATTATCATCAGCTCGGCCTGTCCCCTCCTTCGACAAGCTCAGGATGACAGGGAGAAGAGCTACGACCCGCTCACTACAACCAGAACTCGCATTCTTGTCTATTCGTTCGAAGTGACGTTCATTTATACAGCGTCATTGTGAGCCCGCCTGTCGGTGCACAGGAAGCGAGGCACGAGCGACGTGACAATCCGGTTGGGCAAGCTCTGCCGCCTCCCCACCAGTTGGTGAGTAGTCTTGCCGGGAGAGAATTGCAAGAAGTTAAAAGCTACCTTTTTGATTCCTAAAATCTACATTAGGTTTGTCGCCTTATTGGGGAGGCACATTGCCTATCAGGTATAATTCTAATATGAAACAGTTCGGGTACTTATTGGCTTTGTTATTGATCGCTTTGATTCAGTCTGTGGAAGCGCAATCCAACGTGGGTGGATACATCATCACTAATTCCAGAGATACGGTAGAATCCCTTTTCACAGTGGCCAGAAAGAAGAAGGTAGACCAAGGCAACAACCTACATTTCACCGAAATCATTTCGGGTGATTCTCTGGTGCGACTCACCTCCGCGGATCTTTTAGGATACAAAAAGGGAGACACCTTCTACAAAAGCTTCAAACCTGGCTCACTGGATACGACCTTCTTCGCCAGGCAAATAACCACTGGAAAAGTGGTGCTCTACTATTCAGATGTCTTTGGAGGAAAGTACTACTTCAAAAAGCGCAACGAGCGGTACTATTACGAACTAGATAGCCAATCAGAATCCATCGTCAGATCGAATACTGCCGTGCCTGGCCCCTTAGTTGCAGAGCAAGCCTATCAGTCGCTTGTCAATTCTTCTATTCCTGACATACAATCCAACGAAGGGGCTTACCGAGATTTTTTCATTGAGTATTTCGGAGATCATCAATTCATCGTAAACAAATTGAAGCAAGGCTTTCACACCTACAGCTCCATTGAATTCATGTTCAAAGAATATAACCGGAAAGACTAGTTGGTGTCTGGAATTCTTCAGTGAGTTCAAACGTCCGCTTGGACTCATGGATGATACAAAGTACCAAAAAACCCACTGACTGCCGTCAGGCAGGCTTCCGCCTATCGGCACCTTCCCGTGGGGAAGGATTAATGGAACATGGGCAGTGGACATCGTATCATGCAGCCCCATTCCTTTTCATCCCTACCCCATACACTAGTACGGCAGCAGATAAAACCGTATCTTGTATAGATATGGAATCGAAACCCGATTCGAATCACCAAACGATAAACTCCAACACTATGAACCTAAGCGAAAACACAATCCTGGTCACCGGTGGCACAAGTGGCATTGGGTACGAAATGGCCAAAGAATTTCTGAAGCGAGACAACAAGGTCATCATCACTGGCCGAAACGAACAAAAGCTACAAAAAGCAGTGCAAGAACTCAAGGGCGCAATAGGTATCGCTTGCGATGTGAGCCAGCCTGATCAGATCCAGCAGCTCTACCAGCAAATCGAAAAGGAACACCCCGATCTCAACATCCTGATCAACAATGCGGGCGTCATGCTTACCATCAACTTGCAGGCACACAAGCTATCCGAACGGGACCTGACTCAAGAGTTTGACATCAACGTAAAAGGCACCATCTGGATGAACGATGCCTTTCTCCCCTTGCTGGGCAAAAACAGCCACTCTGCTACCGTGACCGTTTCTTCAGGTTTGGCCTTTGCCCCACTGCCGATCACCCCGATCTACTGCGCCACCAAGGCGGCCCTCCACTCCTACTCACTGTCTCTCCGAGAGCAACTCAAAAACACCAGCATCAAAGTATTCGAGCTAGCCCCTCCTGCCACGAAAACGGAATTACTAGCAGGCTTTGAGGAAGAAGACATGGAAGGTGTGACTCCCATGACAGTCGAAGCATTGGTAGCCAAGTTCATCGAGGGACTCTCCAAAGACAAATTGGAAATATGCCCCGGCCAGGCCTCACAGCTCAAGTTCATGGGCCGCTTTTTCCCCAACTTCATCCTCAAACAACTGAGCAAACCCATCGCCAGAATGCACGCGGAGATGTAGTGGAGAGGTAGAGTGGAACTGTAGCCTGGTCGAAGTTCATAAGAAAGGCAGGCTATGGCAACAGCTCCCGACTACCATCAGCAAAAATCCTAAAGCGCTGCTGGTCCTTAATCAATAGCCCCTGGGTCTCTCCAAATGGCCAGAGATGTAAGTAATCCTTTGGGTGCCTGACATCTATGGCTATGACTCTATCATTATAAAGGCTAGTTACTTCCGTCTGCACTGTATGTCCCACTACCACGGCATCTGCCTCAAAATAATCAAGCGGTCCATCCACCTCCTCTTGAGTCAGCCCATCTTCGAAGTATCCTCGATACCAGCATATTCCCTTTCGGTTAGACAATACCAGCTCATCATATCCCATATGGGGTCTGGGATAGTAGGTCTTGCGATAATTGGACCGACTCATGTTATTGATTTCGTCCAAACTCAAATGGGAATCCTTCAGGTCGGGATGCAAGCCACCATGAACGAACAGATAGCCGTTGATCTTTTCAATCGAGTTTTTTCTGGACATCCATCGTCCTAAAAAAGACGAACTATCATACAACTGGTGGTGCTGCCTCCCCATGATTGCTGATGCAGCATAGTACTTATCTGCAGCTGATTCGTAAAAACCCTGCATGTTCTTCAGCTCATGATTTCCAATGATGAAGTGCACTCGACCGCCCGCTTGCCTGGCCTCCTGGTCCAGTTTGTAGATCAGCCAGAGCACCTGCGTCACCGACCAACCCCGATCGACAAAATCCCCCACCAACACCAAATGTCCTTTTCCAAATATCCATTTTAACTCCTCGTTGATCACTCCATTGCCAATCAGAAAATCACGAAATGCCTGAAAGCCTCCTTCGATATCCGATATAGCGACAATCGGATTATTATCTTCATATATTGATGGATGACTTGTTATCTGTGTATCGATACTGAATTCGAACCGAGTAGAGTCGAGAGCAAAATAGCAGCTCGCCAAAATAGAACCAGATCCATTCCACGGTTTCTTTTTGAGGTAAAATCCCGCTTCTTTATCTCCGTGAATGTAGTTGACAACCCAGGTGCTATCATTCTGAGCAAATACATAAGGTCCCTCATTGTTCAGGTTCAGTCTGGCAGGATGCTCTCCATATCTGAGTATCGCCCGCACCTGCAGTCCTACAAAAACAGCAAGGACAAAGAGTACCAGTAGGGTAATACCTACATGTCTAAAGTATCTTAATATCCGTTTTTTCATATTAATAATATTTTTGATTTCGGATTCTAAAGTAGACCCAGCTCCCGACCTCCATAAATAATAGTGATGAACAGACCTCAGATGAAGACAATCGAATTGCTGACAGGGCATAAATGCGCTTGCCCCCAGTTTCGCTCCTTTCATCCTCATAAAAAATCAGTTGGTCACTGAGTTTTTGATGCATTTCGAGCTATGTTTAACCTTGTTGCATGAAATTAACTATCACTCAAAAATCACTAAGGAAGCTCTACATCGCCGGTGCAGCGCTATTGGCTATTCCACTTATGGTCTTGGGAGTGTGGATCATAGTATCAACAGAAAATCACTTGACTCTGGTCATCGAAACGCCCTTTGAGACTTTACTTTTCGTATTGTACATTTTGCTGGCCCTATTCATGCTATCGGTGCTCGGCTATCGACTGATGATGAGGGTCCGTTCCCTGCTGAGTCTAAGAAATGAAAAGTTGCGAATGGAACAGCAACATCTGCAAAATCAGATTAGCCCCCACTTCTTTTTCAACGTGCTCAACAACCTCTACGGCCTGATAGAAAAGCAGCCTCAAAAAGCCAAAGAAATGGTCTTAACCCTGTCGGATATGATGCGCTATAGCATCTACGAAGGGCAAAAGGATGAAGTGACCTTGTTGGAAGAAAAGACCTTCATAGAGAAATTCATTCATCTCAACCTTTCCAGATATCGCAAAACGATTCGAATCAATTTTGAAGCAGACCTGGCCGACGAACAAAGTAAGATTACTCCATTGCTTTTCATCATTCTGGTGGAAAACGCATTCAAACATGGCGTAGAAAAACTAACTGAACAGGCCTTTGTAGACATCAACATGAAGAGCACCGACTCGGAAGTTTACTTTAGCATCAGCAACAATTTTGATCCGGACGAACCAAGCGCAAACGGCGGAGTAGGTCTTGCCAATTTGAGAAGAAGGCTAGAACTGGTCTATCCTAAAAAGCATCAGTTGGATATTGAAAAATCAGACACCACCTTTACCGTCCAATTCAGGCTTTCACTCGCATGATCAAATACCTTATAGTCGATGACGAACCAGTAGCACATGACATCATTCAGGACTACAGCCAGCTGCTGCCCAACATGAGGCTAGTAGGCAACTGCTATGATGCCCTACAAGCCATCGAGATATTACAAAAGCAAAAGGTAGATCTCATGTTCCTGGATTTAAACATGCCCAAGTTGAAAGGCTTTGATTTTTTGAGATCGCTGTCTCACGCTCCTAAAGTAATAGTAACCTCCGCCTATCAGGAATATGCCATAGAAGGCTTTGAACTTGACGTGATTGACTACTTGCTCAAACCTTTCGACTTCAGTAGATTTCTTAAGGCGGTCAACAAAGCCACTTCGCAACCTGCCCTTCCCCATTCTCCCACTACCGAAGAAGAGCAGAGCATATTTCTCAAGAGTGACAAAAAGTATATCCAAATTAGGACTGCAGAAATAGCAATACTCGAAGCGGCTGGCAATTACACCAAAATCCTGAGCGGTGGATCACTCATTATGGTTAGAGAAAAAATATCTGATCTCCTCCTCACCTTCAACAGCGACAACCTGATTCAAGTGCACAAATCCTTCGTAGTGTCAAAGAAGGATATTCAAAGTATCGAAGGCAACCGCATCTGGATCAAGGATCAAACCGTGCCTATTGGCAAAACCTACAGATCCCAATTGACAGGATTATTGGGTCTAAAGTGAGGTATGAGCAAGGGGACTAAACTGTCTTCCTTGTTATTCTGAATTCAGGTAAAAGCATCAGACAAGCAGCTCTAAAGACCCGGCCTTCTACTAAACCAAAACGCTCCTATAATGGCTGCTAGCAGATCATCATCAGCTCTGCCTGTCCCTCCTTCGACAAGCTCAGGATGACAGGGATAATTGCTACGACCCGCTCACTACAACCAGAACTCGCGTTCTTGTCTATTCGTTCGAAGTGACTTCCATATAAACAGCGTCATTGTGAGCCCGCCTGTCGGCGCACAGGAAGCGAGGCACGAGCGACGTAACAATCCGGTTGGGCAAGCTCTGCCGTAGGATATTGACACCCCTATAATCCCCTCAAGGGGATAGTTACTATGCAGGTAGACCGAACGGATGGCAATACCTACATCGTATCATGCAGTCCCATTCCTTGTCATCCCAGCACACCTCCTTGTCATGGTGAGCTTATCGAACCACCAGACAAGCAGCTCTGAAGCATCAGCCTTCTAACTTCGATTTAGGGCTCTTTTTTAGATCTCTCCTACCGTCGAGATGACACAACAGTTTTAGCTTTTCAATTGCCAATACCTATAACCCCATCAGTTTTCGTCATTCCTTTTTGTGCGGTTGGGTACCAAATGTTAGGTCTCGAAATGACAGAACTACTAAGATTTATCGATAGTAATTGTTAGCAGAGCCTATTAAGGTTGTGTCATTCCGACGTAGGAGGAATCTAAGCGATGAATGCAAATCCCCCCTAATTCAAGCATCCACCTAGACCCAAAAAAGTATAGACAAAAAAATACCACCCCTGCTCCCAGGGGTGGTTACTCACGAATCACCATCTAGTCATTCAGACTAACATAGAATCATCTTGCACTACGGGAGCTCCAGATAGGATTTCCTCGTTGGCATACTCTTCAAACTTCTTGAAGTTCTCCACGAACTGTCCAGCCAGTTTTTCGGCTTTTTCGTCGTAGGCCACTTTGTTTGCCCAGGTATCACGTGGATTTAGGATCTCAGCAGGCACGCCTTCTACAGCCTGTGGTACTGCCAGCCCAAACACCGGATGCTTCACATATTCCACATCGACCAGTTTGCCTTCGAGCGCTGCTTTGATCATGGCTCTGGTGTATTTGAGTTTGATGCGCTGTCCCACACCATACTCACCACCAGACCAGCCTGTGTTCACCAGCCAGATATTCACTTTATGCTCTTTGATTTTCTCTCCCAGAAGTTCCGCATACTTGGTAGGGTGTAGCGGCATGAATGGCGCACCAAAACAAGCAGAGAATACACTCACTGGCTCGGTGATACCTGCCTCTGTACCCGCCACCTTAGCGGTAAAACCAGAGATAAAGTGATACATGGCCTGTCCTACGGTCAACTTAGAGATCGGAGGCAGTACCCCGCTGGCATCACAGGTCAGGAAGAAAATATTTTCGGGTGTACCACCCACAGATGGGAACACCGCATTCTTCACGTTTTTCAATGGATAAGAAACCCTTGTGTTTTCGGTAATGCTACAGTCGGTATAGTCCACTGTGTTGGTACCTGGGTAGAACTTGGTATTTTCCAAAATCGCCCCAAACTTGATGGCATCCCAGATTTCCGGTTCTTTTTCCTGAGTCAGATCGATGGTCTTGGCATAGCAGCCTCCCTCGAAGTTGAAGATACCATCGTCGGTCCAGCCGTGCTCATCATCCCCGATCAGCAAACGATCCGGATCAGCAGACAGGGTAGTTTTTCCCGTACCAGACAGTCCAAAGAATACAGCACTATCGCCTCTTTCCTTGCCGATGTTGGCACTACAGTGCATAGACAGTACGTGCTCTTTTTCTGGCAATATGAAGTTCAGTACAGAGAAGATACCCTTCTTAGTTTCTCCTGTGTAGCCGGTACCTCCTACGATGATTACTTTTTTAGTGAAGTTGACGATAGCGAAGTTTTTCTGACGTGTGCCATCCACTTCCGGATCAGCGTAAAATTCTGGAACAGCCAGTACAGTAAAATCAGGGTGGAAATTGGTCAGATCCTCGTTTTGAGGCTGGATGAACATGTTGTAGCAGAAAAGGTTGTGCCAGGCCTGGGTATCAATCACACGAACTTTCAGTCGATGATTAGGGTCAGCACCAGCATAGGCATCTCTTACATAGAGGATTTTGTCTCCGAGAGAGGCCACCATCTTGTTGTAGAGCTTATCGAACTTGTCCTCATCAAAGGAGATGTTGATATCACCCCACCATACTTTGTCTTTGGTAATGTCATCTTTTACGATGTAGCGATCTTTAGGAGACCTACCGGTAAACTTACCAGTCCTACACATCAGGGCGCCAGTATCGGTGAGGACGCCTTCATCTTTCTTAACTGCTTCTGTGATGAGTTCTGCGGGAGTTAGGTTCCAGAGAACCCCTTTCACATGGTCGAGTCCTAACTCGATCATGTCTTCCATGAGAGATTTAAGGTTTGTGTTTTTCATTATACAAGTGTTTGTTGTCACTATAGGTATTGTCCCGATTTTCAGGGCAAGCAAAGGGGAAGGGTTTAGGTGTTTGGCTTCCGGATTGCGTAACAAAGTGAATAAATACACTTGTATCATAAACTGATGAAGATCATCTTTTATCATGTTTCCGATCATCGATAGGGCCTCATAGCACCTCTACATTTGCTACACTATTGATCACCATAATAACCGCATCAAGTGAATCCTAAAGCCACAAAATTCGCCCTTAGCTTAGCTGTAGCAGTATTGATCTTATTGATACCTACAGATGTTATCCCTATCAAAGATCTCAGTATTGTAGAACACCGCGTGATGGCCCTATTTGTGTTTGCCGCCATGCTTTGGATACTGGAACCGATTCCTATATATGCTACCTCTATTCTGATCATCGTGATCGAACTCCTGAGCATATCTACCTCAGGTATCAATGTACTGATTGACAACCCTGCCGAGAGTTTTGGCAGCCTGATCAATTACAAAGACATCATGGGAACATTTGCTTCCCCCATCATACTGCTTTTTCTAGGAGGCTTTTTCCTGGCGATGGCTTCTACGAAGTATCGCCTGGATCAAAGCCTCGCTAAAGTACTATTGAAACCATTCGGGACTCGCCCCAAAATGATCATGCTCGGCCTGATGATTATCACTGCCATCTTTAGCATGTTCATGAGTAATACGGCGACTACCGCTATGATGCTATCTATATTGGCGCCCGTACTGGGCTACTTCGACGAGAAGGATCCCGGCAGAATCGCCTTTGCCCTAAGTATACCAGTAGCTGCTAACATCGGTGGCCTGGGTACACCTATAGGTACACCCCCAAATGCACTTGCCCTTAAGTATCTCAATGGAGCCGACAGTATCAGCTTTGGCGAATGGATGGCTTTTGGGGTTCCATTTGTGATCGTACTATTAACCATTGCCTGGTTGTTGCTACTCAAATTCTTCCCTCCTAAGGCGGAGAATATCAACATAGAAATCAAAGGTAAGTTCTTAACAACAAGCAAAGCCATCATCGTATATGTGACTTTTGCCCTTACCATCCTTCTTTGGTTGTTCGACTTTGTGCACGGCATGAATAGCTACACCGTGGCTATGATCCCTGTTGCCATATTCCTGGCATTCAGCATCATCACCAAAGAAGACCTCAAGAAAATGAGCTGGGATGTACTTTGGCTCGTATCTGGCGGTATTGCACTAGGTCTGGCTCTCGACAAAAGTGGTCTCGCTGGACATGTAGTGAACAGCATTCCTTTCAACAGCTACTCTCCATTCTTGATTGTGGCTCTGGCAGCTGTGCTCTCTACCGTGATGGCCAACTTCATGTCTAATACAGCGACTGCCAACTTATTGCTACCCATCATTACAGCGGTAGGCGTATCTGTAGTCAGTCTGGAGCCTTTCGGTGGAGCCAAGATGTTGATCCTTGCTACTGCTATGGCTGCTTCACTCGGTATGGCACTGCCGATCAGCACCCCTCCTAATGCGCTGGCACATGCCACTGGCCTGATTCAGTCCAAAGACATGTCCAAGACTGGTGTAATAATAGGCATCATAGGATTGGTCTTGATTTTCGCCACGATGTACATACTCAACCTGGTTAACTTCTTCTAGTCATGTTAGAGAAAGAAATGACCATAGCGGATATTCATTGGTTAAAGGAAACCTATTTTTCTAACCCAGATCGTATGCTCACCTTCCAAAAAGGTGAAGTCGTACAGCAACAGGGCGAGAGAAACGATCGACTATACTATATAGAGAGCGGACGTTTGACAGGATGCCACAAAACCAGCCAGGGTAGCCCACTGAAAATCTTCAGCGCTGGGGCAGACCAGGTGGTAGGTATCTACAGTTTCTTCTCTCCTGATAGCCTCAGTTACACCACGGTAACGGCCGATCAGGATACGGTAGTCTACTATGCCAGTCGCGAAGATCTACCCGAAAAAGACAGCCCCAACTATGTGATGTTTTCTGAGAACATCCTACCGGTAGTGGTCAACGAAATATACCTGCGTCAAAACCTGGTAGTAAAAAACGCCTGCGAAAAAGAGCAGGCGATGAAAAAACTGATTCAAAGTGAAAAACTAGCCACGCTCGGCCAACTGGCCGCTGGGCTGGCCCATGAGCTAAACAATGCCATAGGCGTATTGCAAAACAAAACCCTATGGATGACCGAACGACTCAAATCTTTCTTTAATCAGAAAGACAAAAAGTCGTTTTATCCCTTCTTCTTGAAAGGACTGGAACAAGGACAAATTAGCTCCACTACTGAAATCAGAAAGCGAAAAGAGGTGCTAAAAAGTCAACTCAAAATCGATGATCGGCTAGCCAAAAAACTGGCGCGTATTGATCTATCTAAGGAGGACCTTGATTTCCTATCCCGACAAGACAGAGGGCAGTTTATAGAAAACCTAGACGACTACTGGGAAACCGGTTTAGCCCTTCATGACATGTTAATTGCTGCTACTCATACCACCCATGTGATTCGATCCATCAAGGATTTAGGATCACAAAACCAAAGTGACATGGCCGAATGCGACATCAGACTGACCTTCAAAAAATCTCTATCTCTGCTGTCCAACATGGCCAAACAAGTCACTGTAGATCTCGATCTCGAAAGAGAAATGAAACTGATGGCCCGAGAGGGAGACTTGATTCAGGTTTGGGTCAACCTGATCAAAAATGCCATAGAAAGCATGATCCATGCTAAGACAGAAAATCCAACGATTTATTTAAAATCTAAAAACCTAAGTGACCGATACATTCTATACATCTGCGACACTGGACCAGGCATACCAGCCAAACTTTTGCCACACATCTTCCAACCGAATGTAACAACCAAAGTCACCGGGCTATCCTTTGGATTGGGGCTAGGGCTTTCGATCGTACAAAAGCTCATCACTAGCTATGGCGGACACATCAGTGTCGAATCAGAACCCGGAAAGACTGAATTTAAAATAGAACTACCTAAAGTATAAGATTATGGAAAAGATTTATATCCTGTGTGTTGAAGACCAGAGAGAGGTTCTCAATACCATCTCATCCCAGTTGGCTGAGTTTGAAAAACACGTGATCGTCGAGGAGTGTGAATCTGCTGGTGAAGCAGAAGAGCTCATCGAAGAGATCGATGCGAAGGGAGATTTTGTGGCCATCGTCATATCTGACCATGTGATGCCTGGCAAGAGCGGTGTGGAATTGCTAACCACCCTACATCAAGACGATCGGTTCAAGGATACGAAAAAAATACTATTGACTGGTCAGGCCACCCATATGGACACCATCAAGGCCATCAATATGGCTGGGATCGACTACTACATCGAAAAGCCCTGGAAGGCAGACGATCTGATCAAAAAGACCAGTTCGCTTCTGACTCAATATGTCGTCAAAAAAGGGCTCAACTACGAAAGCTACGTCGACATACTGGATAGCGAAAAGCTATTTAACCTATTGAAACTTTAAGGATGGAATGTCCTTGAGACATTCCATAAATCAAACGAAACATAAATCGGAAACCAATGAAAACGCTTGCCAAAATCAATAAAGGAAGACTACTTACTATACTCATCATGGCGCTATGCCTTTTTGCTCCGACATTGATTTTTGGACAACCTACCATCGCACCTCTCAAGGTCGGTCAGCAGGGTCAACTTAAATTTGGAGCCTCTGCTCAAATGTGGGCACGCTACACTGAACTAAACCCTGGCAGTACCATCCAGGGAGAAGCCATGGATCATGTCAGCGATGTATCTATTCGCAGATTCAGAGCCTATGTATGCGGACAAGTGACCGAGAGATGGTATGTCAAATTCCAACTGGGAGCCAACAACCTCAACTACCTCAACAACAATTCTACGTTGAAGATTCTGGATTTGGAGGCTTCTTATCGCTTTGCGGATGCTTTTGAGCTTGGGGGAGGAAAAAATGCCTATGTCGGATTGTCTCGATATGCAGCACCTGCTAGTTCTTCTGCATTGGGTTTTGATCTGGCTTTCTTTGCCATGCCTACTGTGGGCATCACCGACGACATTCTGCGCAAGTTTAGCGTCTATGCCAAAGGTGAAATCGGACCGATAGCTTATCGTGCAGTAGTGGCCCGACCTATGGCCGTGCAAAATGCCCCAGCGCTTGGCGAACAAGCCAGCTTTCAGGACAACTTCCCTAGCCCTCAATACTCTGGGTATGTGAGTTATCAATTCTTTGACAGAGAAAGCCAAACAAGTGCGTTTAGAGTTGCTACTTATCATGGAGCCAAAAAACTCATGAGCATAGGCGGCGGATTTATGTATCAGGAAGACGCTCTGGCGGGATTGGAAAATCTAGATACTGTGAGCTACAACATGAAGCATTTTGCGCTAGACTTCTTTTTGGACATGCCGCTTAATGCCAGTAATACTCGTTCTGTAACAGCCTACGCCGGTTACTTCAATTACGACTATGGCAAGGACTATATCCGCTTGGTTGGCGTCAACAATACTGCCAACGGAGTAGCGGGCGGTACATACAATAAGGCTGGCAACAAATTCCCTGCAATAGGTACTGGGGAGATTTTCTATGGCCAGGCAGGGTATCGAATGGCCTTTGCCAACCATAGCCAGATACCTGCGCTGCAGGCATTCGCAGCGATTCAATATGCCGAGTACGATGGATTAGATGAGCAGATGATCGTATATGACTATGGGATCAACCTACTGTTCAATGGACACAAATCTAAATTGACATTCGGTATCCAAAATCGCCCGATATACGAACAAAAGGCCAATGAAAAAATAGAAATCTGCGATCGCATGAACATGTATGTGATTCAGTATCAGATTAAGATATAGTTGAAAGTCTAAAGTTTGTAAAGATTAAAGTTCATAAAGTAGAAAGCTTGGGACGGCCCTTCTTATATCTTTTCACTTTAAGAACTTTCTACTTTTAACTTTCAACACAACTTATTCAGTTTTTGCTAAGCCGTATTCCGATAGGCGATTGGGATACGGCTTTTTTCATATCTAATGCACTTTTTTAGAAAGTTTTCCGACTCAATTGACTATTAGAGCTTCTTTTTTGATTAAATTATTGATAATCTGCGCTTCATCAACGCAAATCATCCAGCTACATAGATCCCAACCATCAAACAAATAGCTCGAAAGAAAGCCAAAATGGAACTGGATGTAAAAACCTTATTTCTCTTATTTTCGGCAGGCAACTTTTTCATTTTGTTGTTCTTTACGGCATATATGATCATTTATCGAGATGGTCACGAGATTTTGCTTCTCTTTATTTTCACCAAAGCCATCGCCTGCATCCAGTGGATTTTCTTTGCCAATCGAGGGGTGATGCCCGACCTCTATACGATCTATATTGCCAACCTCTCGAATATCTTTTCGATGTTTCTTGAGATCTATTGTATCAACTACGCGACCAGAAAATTCAACATTAGACACCTATTCAAGCTAAGCATCATTCCTGTGATTGCGTCCGGACTTTTCTTCATCCTAAACAATGGCATTGAATACCAAAGGGTAATTTTGGTCTCCTTGATCGTCATGACCTTTTTCCTGATCGGAAGCTTGCATTTACTCTTCTCTAAAAAAGTATCGAAACTGCAGCACTTCATTGGTTTTCTATTTCTGTTCGTTTCGATCGTTTTCTTTTTTCGTGCTTCATGGGCATCCGTATCAGACAACAATGCGGCCATTTTCACCAATCACACCTTACAGGTATTGAGCTATATTGTCCACTTCCTGGTCAGCAGTCCACTGGCCATTGCTCTGTTGCTCATCCTAAGAGAAGAAGACAATCAGAAACTGACCGAACTGAATAAAAGCAAGGATCGCTTCTACTCCATCATCGCCCACGATCTACGCGCCCCGCTCAATAACCTTAAACAACTGGGCTACTTTCTAAACGATGAGAAGGAAAAACAAGATCAGGAACATTACCATCAAATGACCCAGTCGGTGTACAAAAGTGCCCGAGATGCCTCCCGTCTATTGGACAACCTCCTGAAGTGGGCCAGCTCCAATGCTGGTTTAATGGTTTTCAAACCCGAACCCCTGCCATTCAAATATATGGTAGACGAGATCCTGGACTTCTATGAATCACGCGCACAAGACAAAGAAGTGGTTTTAATCAATGAAATCACAGAAGATCTGGTACCCTATGGTGACCCAGAAATGGTCGATACCATCATTCGAAACCTGATCAACAATGCGCTGAAATTCAGTCAGCAAAAGGGAAGCATACGAGTCTTGTCCACAGTCTCCAACAAGAAATTCTGTACCATCGGAATCGAGGACAAAGGAATAGGAATGAGTAACAAAATCATCGAAAACATCATGGGCTCAGATCACAACCAACCAAGACCGGGAACGGCAGATGAAAAAGGAACGGGATTGGGACTCAAGCTTTGCAAAGATTTTATTTTGCAGAACAAAGGCACTTTCTGGATAGAAAGTGAAGAAGGAAAAGGCAGTACCTTTTGGTTCACCCTTCCTGTGTATAAAAAAAAGGAATCACCGATTCGAAAAAAAGTAAATCAGTGATTCCTCATCGGCTATTTTATTTCAACATATCCTGAGCTGCCAGCACCAAAAACATGTAATTGGTAGACCCTCCACCCATGACATATTCCGTCTGCTGCCAAAAGAAAGGCCACTCCTTCAACTCTGGTAAATCAGGACGGATCAGTGCAGTCCCAGAGGCCACACCACCTGGAATAAATGACCAATCGGCTCGATTCACGCCATAGGCAGTCGTTACTGAGTTCGCTCCCACCCCAGAGGCAAAAGAGGCGGTATTCTCACCAGGGTGAACTCCTAGAACGAAATTGAGAGAGTTGAGAGTAAAGTCTCTGGAACAGATCTCAGGCCAACCTTTGTAGAAAAAATACTGTTCAACCCCAAAGTGCTGAATCGACCATCCCGCACCCCAAATATTGGGCTTATAAGGCACTCCATACGGAGAATCAACTCGCTGCTCTTCTAGTAGTTTGGCATGGTACTCACGAACTGCTGCTTCCACTGCCTTTGCGAATTTCTTACTTCCCGACTGATCCAATACTCGACCCACAGCCCAGCCACAGCGATCAATTTGAGCCACTATGGCGGATTGTAGTGCGATCATTTCTTTCTTATAAGCGCTCTTATCTGTTGTCAAAATCAATTCCGACAAAGCAATTACTCGGGCACTCGCCAATTTGTCGTTTGCCGGGAACAAAGCATACAATGCCTCAGCAGCTTCAAGAGATTCTTTAGCCAGTGCAGGATTGCTATTCTCCAGGACTCGACTGGCAGCAGCCAGACCGCTGATCACATGAAGTTCTCTTCTGGGGTTCTCTTCAGTAAACACCCAACGATCATCCGCAGGCAACCCATCAGCATACACCAAATTATCCGTCATAGAAGACGCATCACCCAGCATCACATATTGTCGTAGAGTTGGACAAATAATCCCCCTGTACAACCGACCTAAACTTCGGTAGCCTCCAAGTACCGTCTCTAAGCCATGTTCGATCTGCTGAATGACATCAGATCGACCATCCGGCTGATGGATCTCTACCAATCGCTGATCTGCATCTACCATGGTGGCGTCATAGTCCAAACCGAATTCTTCTATCATCCAGGCCAAATTCCGAATCGTACCTATCTGTGACTCGACTCGGAGATCATAATCTCCCGCATCGTGCCAGCCTCCCTTATTCAATCCTGGCACCGGATCCATGGGTTGATACTCTGTGAGCGTCGAACTCCCCTGCACATAGCCATCAAAATGATTGGTATCAACAGGCGCCATCAGCGCATCATCCAGATGGCAGTAGTCATGCCAAACCCGATACTTTTCATTTACTCGCATGTGGCACATTTGTACGGGTAGGTAATACTCCAATACAGGCTGCCATGCTCCTCTGTCATAAACATCCTTTCCTACCTTAAAGGCATGCGTTTCTAAATGCCCATACTGCAGCATATACATCCCTTCTTCCTTCACTTCGCTGAAGTCAAAAGTCAAATATTGATAACGCAGAAAACTGCCCCAGGTCTTTGCCTCCCCATTCTTCACGAGTAGGCGACCTTCCTTACCTAAACGGTAAAGAGACACCTCTTTTTGATCTTTATCCTTGGGATCCAATTCGATCACAGCCTGCTTGGGCTGATCAGGATGGTAGCCCAGCTGCGACACCTGAATCACTGGCTGATATTTCCACCCCTCCACTACATTCGGTTTCACGGTCCAAATGATGGCATTTTTAGTAGCGCCTGCTGGTACTACTTCATTTACGATAAACCAGCCGTTGTTGTGGTTGCCACGGCCGTCTCGCAGCTGTAGGGTACCAGTCTCCGATTGTATATAGATTCGCTGCAAGTCAGCTTCCGGGGCTACAGTCAATTGTTTGCCTTGAGCCATAGTAGCGGGCACATCTTCACCATTCACTGATTCAACCGGACCATTGGCCTGTATGGGAAACAGTCCCTGCTGCTCATCCATCACCCATGATTTTCCAAAAAGCGGTTGGGAAAAGAGCTCAAAATTGAAGTGTACTTTTCCAATCCACTGCTCCGGAAGTGCTTCATCTAAATGCACTGCAATCTGAAAAGCATTGGCTTCTAAAGCTTTTACTTCCACTGAATAGGCGAAAGTCAAGTCAGGATAAATGATAGGATTAAAACCTTTGCGGTTTTTGGAGGAATCTGGGTACCAAAGACGCTGGCTGATACTTTGATTGTCTCGATCCACAGTCAGTTTGCCCCCTTTCGGTACTGGGGACCATTGACCTGGAGATACTTCCAATCGCAAATCCCCATTGGCAGCCACCCTACTACCATGTTGGATGATCGTCACACCTGTTTGGTGTCCATCCGGGTAGATGTCACTGAATACTGTCACATTCAACCCTTGCATTTCAAAATAGTCTTTGTCATTAATACTCAACCCTTGCCCAACAAGAGTTTGAGTCAGTGCACACAATAGTGCACAGCTAATCCATTTGATCATAATCATTATTTAAATAAAAAGATTTCTCAACCGATATTTTGACTCCATTTGAAGAGGGTGGGAATACGGGAGCCTCGGTTTGACAGGCCTAAGATAAGAAAAACTAAAATACAGAAGCCGGAATAATTGAGAAGAAAGTCTTCAGCGCAACAGCGAAAAACCAACTTTTTCCTTTGGCTCTAGGCATTAATAGATTTACTATTTATCACTTTAACTATAAGACATGTCAACAATTACACTAAAAGGAAATGAGATTCATACCTCTGGCGAATTACCCGCAGTAGGAAGCCAGGCTCCAGATTTCAAATTGGTAAAAAGCGACCTATCAGAAGCTTCTTTGTCTGATTACAAGGGACAAAAAGTTATCCTGAATATCTTCCCAAGTATCGATACTGGCACATGTGCTGCTTCTGTTAGAAAATTCAATGAGGAAGCTGCCAAGCTAGACAACACCAAGGTACTTTGTATTTCCAGAGATTTGCCTTTCGCTCATGGAAGATTCTGTGGAGCAGAAGGAATTGAAAATGTAGAAACCCTTTCTGATTTTGTAGATGGTAGCTTTGGTAAAGCTTATGGTCTGGATATCGTTGATGGTCCCTTGAAAGGACTGGATTCTAGATGCATCGTTGTTTTAGACGAAAACCACAAGGTGAAGCACACAGAACAAGTAGCTGAAACCGTAAATGAGCCGAACTACGAAGCTGCAATGGCTGCATTATAAAGAGCTGCTACAAAAAAGCTTTTCAATTAAGAAAAAAGTATTATTTTAAGGCTGCAATGCTTATCAAAAGTATTGTGATTGTAATTCAGAAGGTTCCGTGAAACTTTCACGAATAAGCAAGATCTTTTCTTGGATTACAACCAGCAGTTTTTATTAGAGGAAAGGAATTTGAGTTGGGTTAATCATCACAGACGATTAATTCATACTCACTTCCTCTATAAGCTTCCGATCGCGTTTTCTCTCCCTTGTCATCATAGTATACTACTACGTAATAGTCCCCTTCTGGAAAAACTTTCTCAGCCATGTATAAGTTCTTTTGAGGACCTCCCAAATTGTATACATCATTGAAAACCACGGGCACTATCAAACCCAGGTCTTCGTGGTACACGCCATAAGCATTGCCTTTCCTAATCTCAATGGTTTTGGCAGTAGTCGAATCACTCAAATACCTATAGCCATCAATCCCATCGATCAATACTTCATCTTCATAGATCTTTCGAATTTCCCATTGATCATCTCTTAGGCCTATGAAAGCACTGTCGCTCCAATACTCGATTTTGTCATAGGCGCCTTCCAACCATTGCTTATTGTCACCACTGAGTAGCCCATAGCCGTCATCTCCTTTCACAATAAAGAGTCGATCGTTGTAAGTGGCAAAACGCTCTCGATAATCAATGTTCAACAAAGTACGGTTATTGAAATTGTACGCCCCAAACGCCCCGTCATACAAGACATCAGACACTCCATTTTTAGCCTCTGCAATGGCGTCATACCTCACCTTCAATACCAGGCGACCTTTGATATCCACTGCACCATACACCCCATCATCTTTGACTGAAAATATCGAATCGCTGATAAAACCTATCTCATCATGAGGAGTGGAAAAAAGCTTTTTCCCATCTCGATAGAGCGAAAGCTTTCTGGCTTCCTCTATGACCAGGTAATGAATTTGCGTTCTTCGTGATGAACTCAATGCCTTGATATATTGTCCCTCCTGAATCTCTACCACTTCTCGATTAGGAAAGAGCGCCATTCCTCTATCCTGGGTAAATAAGATTGCAATATCATCTCCTATCATCTTGACAGAGTCAACCCCAAGAATAGGCTCTTCATCCATGTTTTTACTATAGACGACCCAGGTTTGTTCACGCTTCAGCCCCATCCATTCGTAGTTCTGTAAGATATCGTGATACACTAAGTCTGAATATTGCTGGTTTTTCTTGTCAAACACATGATAACCCTGTGAGGTTTTGAAAGTCCAGGTATCGTACATGGTGTTGATGCTGATGGTAGAATCAGGCGTGACTACCTTCAGGCTTTTGTTAATCAGCGACTCAAATTCAGGGGTATAGCCTACGATATATTCCTTATTGATCAGCTCCACCTCTTCATATTCCAGCGGTATATTAGGATTGTCCTTGAGCAATTCATCTAGGTTCGCTACGCCAAATACTCCATCCTGCTCCACAATCCAAAAACTCCCTTCTAGAAAGATGTCATCGTATGCGGGTTCCAAAATAATCTGCCCGGTCACTCCGGCAAGACCTACCTTTCCCCCTTGCTGAAAAGCCAATAGCCTGTGATCCAAAAGCGATATTTCCTCAAACTGAACATCCAAAACAACCTCCCCCGTTACGGTTATGGCTCCTTTTCTATCCCCTTTGGTTACTACGAGAACTCCATTCCCCAGATCAATGAAAGAATCCCATTCTCCCTCATATATGATGGTACCGGCTCGATTGATCATCTTGTGCACTCCATCTTGCTGTACATCCAGGATATTTTCCTGCACATTGCCACACCTATACGCCGAGCTGATTTGCTCAAAAGGCCCTTGTTCAAATTTTTCTCCATCTAAATCGTAAAAAGTATACTCCTGATCTTTGTAAAAGGGGTATAACACTCGATTATTGAGGTTTTCGAGTACGCTCATGGAATCCATAAAGTGCTGAAAAGCCGATCGATTAAAAGATTTCAATTTTGACTCGTCTATCCCAGACGAATGATAAAGTAGTCCTAATGCCTTTTGAGTCAGCCGGGCATTGTTATATGAATTGATGAATTCTACGATTTTTTCTTCCACGAGTCCTGTCACCATCTTGGTATAAATCATGGCTTCTACTTCCGCTCGATAGGGAGAGTTAGGATACTCAATTAAAAAATCCTTCAACTCATCCAATTGATTAGTTCCCGTACGCTCCTCGAATATCAGTTGATCAAAGCGCTTCTTCGCAGTGGCATACTGCAAAGATCTGGGGTATTGCTCGATGAAGGACTGGTAGGCTTCCCAAGTTCCCTCCTTCTCTACCTCAGCAAATACCAATTCATTTCTTCGGGTTTCGGCCAGCAGAACCTCTGACGCATCGTCATAAGCAGAAAGGAAATATTGATAGGCCGAAACTTCATCCAGTTGAGTCGCTCTTTGATAGGCCAAACCATGGATATAGGATTGCAAGGTGTCGAAATGCTCAAGGAGCACATCCACCTTATCCATCTCATCGATATGATCTTCTGTTCGATCCGGTAGCAGCTGCAAGCCCTGCTTCATGTATTTGTGAGAGCGATCCAGATCATATTCGGGGTTTGTTCCCGAAACGTAATAGAGGGCATAAGCATAGGAAACCAACGGATTGAGACTGTCCGCTTTATAAGAGCGTTCCAGAAATTCTTCCGCTTTTTCATAGTCCTCTTTTTCGATGGCCCGCAAGGCTTGCTTGGATTTATCAGCATAAGCCAGAGTTACCAAACTCGTCAGGATAATAAAAATGAAATATTTTTTCTTCAAAATATACCAGTTGATCTCATGCGAAAATAAACAATTCATATTTACTCTAGGATTATAATTGAGCCAGTTATGAGCGCATTACATTTGAGCCAAATTTCCTACCATGAGTATACAAGAATTGAACCGCCTTCTTGGCAACATAGACATCTATCTCCTGGATCAAATATTGAAAGGTCGCATAGCCGAAAATAGCCGCATCCTCGACGCAGGATGTGGCGAGGGACGCAATCTCATCTACTTTCTCAATCAAGGCTATGATGTGCATGGAGTAGATATGAATCCAGATGCCATTCGCATGCTTCAATTCATCGTGCAATCCAACTTCCCAACTGTCGAAAAGGAAAGATTTCAGATAAGTCCAATAGATAAAATGCTCTACCCTGATCAGGCTTTTGATTGGGTGATCAGTAGTGCTGTACTCCACTTTAGTACCACGGAGTTTGATTTCTGGAAGGGAATCAAAGAAATGACCCGCGTGTTGAAGATAGGTGGAGGCCTATTCATTCGCATGACAGGTGAATTTGGGCTGGATCAGGCCACATTGGAAAAACAAGGCGAACAATATCTACTGCCTGATGGAAGTTTGCGCTTTCTACTAACCCAACAAATATTAGATCAAATGTGTGAAGAATATCACTTCGAACTCATGGAACCCCTCAAGTCGGTCTGGGTAGATGGAAAAAGAAGCATGACCACTTTGGTTCTAAGAAAAACCGCTTAAAACTGTAAGTTCGAATACACTAATCCCAAATAATTCCAAGTTATAAAAAGGGGAAACTGATCGGTATTGCATACTTTTGATCAGTGAGTAAGTGCGTGTTATGCTTCGAAAAACATTATTAATCCTTTTCAGTACCTTTTCTTTCTGTGCTCAAGCGCAGAATTTCTTCGACTGGCAGTATCATGATCGATACTTTTCGGTCTATACTGGCACGGGCTGGACTGGATATGTAGGTGATCTCACACACGACAAGCCCTTTACTAAAGGGCTCTCCCACTTCAATATAGGAGTCGAAGCACGCCTCTATTCCAAAATTGCAGCGCGCGCTCAATATGCCTACTACATCATCGAGGGCTCAGACAAAAATGCTGCCGATAGCTCCTTTTACCGACAGAGAAACCTCAGCTTTGAGTCAAGAAATCATGAATGGAGCGTTCAGCTGGTTTACTATTTCTTCGACTACAGCGGCAAATACTATAAGCGCAGAACTTATGAGCCTTATTTCGCTCTGGGCATTGGGCAGACCTTTTACAATCCTGAAGCCAAACTGACCAATGTAGAAGGCGAAACAAACAGCTATGCCCTAAGAGACCTTAATACGGAAACGAAAAGCTATGGCAATTCTGCCTGGATGGTTCCGGTAAGTTTTGGCGTTAAATTGGTAGTCAACGAATTCTTAAATCTGGGAGTAGATCTGGGCTACCGTTTTACCTTTACAGGCCATCTGGATGACGTATATGGCTACTACGCCGATCCTAACGGAGACGGCTCAGCCTATCCCGATGAAACTATCGAGTCAAAATTGAGCAATAGAAAATTTGAAGAAAGCGTATATATCATAAATCAAGAGGCATTTGACCAATTGGTACCAGGAAAAAAACGTGGAAATGGCAAGAATGATCATTATTTCATGGCCAACATCAACATCGAACTCTACCTTCCCAAAGACATATTTCGGTCCAAAAAAGGAAGAGGCAGAAAAGGCAAAATCATAGGAAAACCTGGCGCTTACTGATGAGAATGAGAACCTTTGTTACGGTAGCTATACTAGTATTGATCTCACTTGAGACTATGGCTCAAGGCCAGATCAAAATAGCCAAAATGAAATATGATGGAGGGGGTGACTGGTACGGCAATAAAACTGCGCTGCCCAATTTGGCACAATTCTGCAATCAATACATGCGAACCAATCTAGATACGGATGATGAAGTGGTGGAGGTTGGTAGCCCCGATTTGTTTTTGTATCCGTATGTCTATCTCACAGGTCATGGCAATGTAGTCTTCTCTCAAAACGATGCGCAAAATCTAAGAAACTACTTGATCGCTGGTGGGTTCTTACATATCGATGACAACTATGGTTTAGATCAATTCATCAGACTGGAGATGAAAAAGGTGTTTCCAGAGCTGGAATTTGTAGAATTGCCTTTCGATCACCCGATCTATCATCAGCAATTCAAATTCCCCAATGGTCTACCCAAAATTCATGAACATGATGGCAAGCCTGCACAAGGCTTTGGACTGATATACGAAGGTCGTCTCGTCTGCTTTTACTCCTACGAGTCCGATCTGGGCAACGGCTGGGAAGATCAAATCATCTACAACGACCCACAGAGCAAACGTCAGGAAGCTCTACGCATGGGAGCCAACATCATCAGCTACGCTTTCACACAGTAATTATTTGATGGCTTTAATACCGCAACTGAGTTGGTGTTTTCCCCCTGGTTTTAAGGTCACCACTCCCACACCAGTATTGAAAGCATTAGGTGGACAAGTGACAGGTTCCACTGCCAAAGTTTTTCTGGTATCCGGTGAATAGATCTGATAATAGCCGTAAGCCTGATCTTGCCAAAGCTGAAGCTCCAACTCATTAGAAGGATCCGTCATAGAAATCACAAAAGCCTCCTCAGAAGATTTGACCTCAAAACAGTCATCCAATGCCGTATTCCCAAATACTTTACCTGCTTCGAATCCATGAGTATCAGACACTTCATTTCCCGCCAAAGAAGATATGCGTTTAGCCGCTCCCATCTTTAATTCAATTTGATCTACTCCATTTTCAAATTGGAAATAAGGGTGCCAACCATCTCCTATTGGCATATTTGAGCTTCCAGTATTTTCTATCTGAGTTTCTATTTTCACACCACCTTCACCAAAGCTGATATCCAAAATCAACTCATAGGCAAAAGGAAAACCTTGATCGGTTCCTAAATAATTATATCCGATGATGAGTTTGCACTCTGATTCCCCATCTACTGTTTCGATCACTTCGAAAGGTCTGAAATGTAGCAAGCCATGGAGGTTGTTATTTCTATCAATTTCGTTGACAAACATTTGATAATCCTCTCCATCGAAGGTGAACTTTCCAGCTGTCAAACGATTAGGAAATGGTGATAACTTTGAGCCTTTGAAAGCAGAATGATGCGTTTTCATCACTTCCTCCTCCGAGCGATAACCATCGACTACAGAAATCAATTCCCCCTTACCGTTCAATACCTCTAGTGCATTTATTCCCGCACCAAAACCCGTTAAGATTTCCAGGTATTCATTGGTCTTTGTATTAGTCAATCGATAGGCCTCAAATCTCCCTAATGGGGAATGCTTTACTTCGTACATGCTTGCAATAGTTGATTAACGTAGTAGCTACGCTTAAATAAGATAGGCGAATATAAAAGATAAATTAATACTTAAACAACCCAAAACTATTTAACTGACTCGGAGCTGAAACAAACTTTATCCATGGGTTTTTCTGCTCGCTCCTCTCCATATTCAATGGCTTTTCTGAAGGTAAGGCATGCTTCTTCATCATCATTGTATTTCATCAGGGCCAACCCAAGGTTGTAGTATACAGAACCGTCAGGACCCGCATTGTCTATGTAGCGGTTGTAGTATTTAATAGCATATCCATAATCACCCAGTTCCTGATATGCATTGCCAATCAACACATAGTTTCTTAGCAAAGTATTGTCGACATAGATCGAGCTATTAAAATCATCGATCGCAGACTTATAGTTTTCCATTTTTGACTTAACAATCCCACGATTCATCAGATCACTGCCATTGTCAGCTTTGATCATGAGTGCAGAATCGTAATCCAAAAGAGCCTCTTCATAGGCGCCTTTTTGAAAGTTCTCAAATGCTCGTTTAGAATAGGCTTTGGCGAAATCCCCCTGACCAAATAAGATTTGATTGATCTGATCTCTTTCCTCCTCATCAACCAAAAAGCTCAAGTTATATAGTGCATTTCTATGGTGAGGGTTAATCTTTAGAGCCTTTCTATAGTCCAGCACAGCTCCATCCTTATCCCCTCTATCCAGTCTGAACATGCCTCTATATACATAGTAATTGGGGTCATATGGATTCAAATCTATTGCCTTATCATAATCCAGCATGGCCGGCGTATTATAGCCGAGTTTTTCATAAGTCATACCTCGATGGATATAGACATCAGCCTTCATCTCATGTATGGTTGTAATCCCTGAAAGCTTAGCCGCACCATCCTCATTGTAAGAAACTCCCTTAAAAATTAATGCCTTCGTTTCGTATGTCTCAGTATTGTTGATTAGGAAAGTAAAGTCTTGGGCGGCTTTCTTATATTGCTCCTGATTGTAATAAATCAAGGCTCTTTTGAAAATAGAAGCATGGTTCGATTGATCCACATTGTAAGCATATTCGTAATCTATCAAGGCACCTACCGCATCTCCTTCCAATTCTTTGGCCTGTCCACGCGAGATGTAATAATCCGCATTGTCACTCACCAAATTGATCGCACTATCGTAATAAATCACCCCTAATTCATATTGGGTATTGGTCACGGCATCATTGCCTTTTTCGTAATAAGCAGAAGCTGCCTCTAGCATTTCACTCTTGCTATCATAGTCAGCAGGATTCTGCGCTAATAGGCGGAAATGAGAGACGAGTAAACAAATAGAAAAAATAGTCCTATACATAAGTTCATTGTTAGTCTCATAGCTGGGGATTCATGCATTTTGGTGACTCCAAGGTGCAAATCTCCTATAAAGATATATTTTTTGGGCTTAATTAAAATTCACTATCCTATCATATTTTTTACTTCTATCTTTGCCCCCTCAAAATCTCAAGATTAGGTACAGAATATTATTGGAATAATGACAAAAGACTTTGTAGAAGAAATGAAATGGAGGGGCATGATTCACGACATGATGCCTGGAGTACAAGAGTTAATGAACAAAGAAGTGGTGACTGCTTATATCGGATTCGACCCTACAGCAGACTCACTACACATCGGTCACCTTGTACAAATCATGACGCTGGTTCATCTACAAAGAACAGGTCACAAGCCATTGGCGCTAGTGGGTGGTGCCACCGGCATGGTAGGCGATCCTTCGGGTAAATCTGCCGAAAGAAACCTGCTCGATGAGGAAACCCTGAACCACAACCTAAACGCTGTGAAAGGTCAATTGGAGAACTTTCTGGATTTTGATTGTGGGGAGAATTCAGCTGAAATGGTCAACAATTACGACTGGTTCAAAGAATTTGGATTTTTAGAGTTCATCAGAGACGTAGGAAAACATATTTCCGTCAACTACATGATGGCCAAGGATTCTGTAAAATCAAGATTGGAAACAGGTATGTCCTTTACCGAATTCAGTTACCAATTGGTGCAGGGCTATGACTTCTACTGGCTCAACCAAAACAAAAACTGTAAAGTACAGTTAGGTGGTTCGGATCAGTGGGGCAACATCGTAACGGGTACTGAGCTAATCAGAAGAAAAGCACAAGGAGAAGCCTGGGCAATCACCACTCCGTTGATCAAAAAAGCAGACGGTACCAAGTTTGGCAAAACTGCTGGAGGTAGCGTATGGTTGGACAAAGATCGAACTTCACCGTACAAATTCTACCAATACTGGCTGAACTCATCGGATGAAGATGCAGAGAACTATATCAAGATTTTCACACTCTTCAGCAAAGAAGAAATTGACCAATTGATCGCAGAGCACAAAGAAGCGCCTCATGAAAGAAAACTTCAAAAAGCGCTGGGAGAAGACATCACCATTCGCGTACACTCTAAGGAGGATTACGAAATGGCTGTCAAAGCTTCGGGCATTCTTTTCGGTAAATCAACTGCCGAAGATTTGGCATCTTTGGATGAAAACACTTTCTTATCAGTATTCGAAGGAGTACCTCAAACTACCATTAGCAAAGCTGAGTATGAGGCCATGGAAAACGTGACAGATTTATTGTCTGAGGGTAGCAATGGCATTGTTTTTCCATCCAAAGGAGAAGCCAGACGAATGATTAAAGGAGGTGGCGTTAGCATCAATAAATCAAAATTGAGCGATCCAAACCAAACGGTAGAATTCAGTCTGCTGAGTGACAAATATTTGCTTGCTCAGAAAGGCAAAAAGAATTACTTCCTGATTATCGTCGAATGATGGTAAATTGAGGCCTATTGGGAGGCAAAAATCATTGATTATGAAAAAAATTATTTGGGCAGGGATTCTCTCCCTGCTTTCCATCTATTCATGCACTAACATGGGACAAGAACACGAACATAGCAATGCATTGATCAATGAAACCAGCCCCTATCTTCTACAACACGCCCACAACCCGGTCAACTGGAATCCATGGGGTGACGAAGCTCTGAGCTCGGCAAGCGAAGAGGATAAATTGCTCATCATCAGTATTGGCTATGCTGCCTGCCACTGGTGCCATGTGATGGAACATGAGTCCTTTGAGGACAGCACCATCGCAGCTAAAATGAACGCCAACTACGTTTCAATTAAAGTAGATAGAGAAGAGAGGCCAGACATCGATCAGATCTATATGGAAGCCGCCCAGCTGATGACAGGTCAGGGAGGCTGGCCCCTCAACGTGATCGCCCTACCTGATGGCCGACCTGTATTTGCAGGTACCTATTTCCCTCGAGACAATTGGGAAAAAGTATTAGATCATTTTGCGGATATCTATCAGAAAGAACCAGAAAAACTAAGACAGCACGCCGAAAAAGTAACAGAAGGCATCTCTCAAAACATGCTGCCTGATTTGGATCAGACAGCAAAAACCTATAGCGCCGACACAGCTGTAGAAATCGCCTCCAGGCTAGTCAGCAATATCGACGAGATCTTTGGTGGTAAAAAAGGAGCACCCAAGTTTCCCATGCCTACCGTATATGAATACCTCCTATCAGAAAGTTATTATCGAGAGGATTCTTCTGTCAATCAGGCACTGATGACTACTCTAGACCGTATGGCTGATGGAGGTATTTACGATCACCTGGGTGGGGGATTTGCACGCTATTCGGTAGACTCCACATGGACTGTCCCGCATTTCGAGAAAATGCTCTACGATAATGCTCAACTCATCAGCCTTTATAGCAAAGCATACCAGCATTTCAAACGAGACAAATACAAGCAGACCATTATCGAAACCATTGATTTTTGCAATCGAGAATTGAAAGATGCATCGGATGGGTACTACTCATCACTCGACGCAGACAGTGAAGGAGAGGAAGGCAAATTTTATGTTTGGTCGGAAGAGGAGATCGATTCTGCGCTTGGTTCGGAAGCAGAGCTTTTCAAAAGTCATTATGGCATCAGTGCTGAGGGAAACTTCGAAAGCAAAAACATCCTGGAGCGAAAAGCACCTGTTTCAACCTTAGCAGAAGAATTTAGCCTTAGCCCGGAAGAAGCCCAAAATAAGATTAATGAAGCCAAAGAAAAGCTATTCAAACTGAGAGCACAAAGGGTAAGACCCGGTCTGGACGACAAAATTCTTAGCTCCTGGAACGCTCTGATGATCACTGGGCTGATCGATGCCTATTTCGCTCTACAAGACAGCAGTTATCTCAATCAGGCGATAGAGACTGGCAATTTCTTATTGCACAATCAAATCTTCAACCAGAATCAGATCTTCAGAAATCACAAAGCAGGTCAATCCAACATCCATGGATTTTTGGATGATTATGCATTTAGCATTTTGGCCTTCATCAAACTGTATGAAGCCACCTTCGACGAAAAATGGCTGCTGCAAGCCAAAAGCCTTAAGGAGTTTGCCGATGCGCATTTTCTGGACGTAGAATCAAAAATGTACTTCTACACTTCTGATACTGACAAGGAATTGATTGCCAGAAAAATGGAATTGTCAGACAATGTGATCCCTGCCTCTAACTCTGCCATGGCAGAAGCACTGATCAAACTGGGACAATACTTCTATCAGGAAGAAGATATCGAGCGAGCACAGCACATGATTGCCAGCAGTCAGCCCAACTTCAGCGCCTACCCTTTCTATTACAGCAACTGGGCACGGCTTTATTCCTTGTTAGGAGAAAAGCACTTTGAAGTAGCGATAGTTGGCTCAGAGGCGCTTGAAAAGGCGGCAGAATTATCAAGCCATTACATCCCAAACAAGATCCTTTTAGGAGGGGAAAACGAAGGTTCTCTGGCCTTGTTAGAAGGCAAATATTCGGAAGGCAACACCTTCATCTACGTTTGCCAGAACAAGTCCTGCCAGCTTCCAGCCCAAGAGGTTTCACAGGCTTTGAAACAGATCAAGAAATAAAAAAAGCCCTTCCCACTAATGTGAGAAGGGCTTTACATATCCTTTTTTAGTTCCCTTACTTGGCGTAGCTCACAGATCTCATTTCACGAATCACCGTCACCTTGATTTGCCCGGGATATTGCATATCATTTTCGATTTTAGAAGAGATATCAAAAGACAACTCTCCAGCTCTCTTATCCGATACGTTATCCGCATCTACGAGTACCCTTAGCTCTCTACCAGCCTGAATCGCGTAGCACTTGTGCACACCCTCAAAACTCAAGGCCAAAGCTTCCAAATCTTTCAATCTCTTGATATAAGATTCCATCACTTCACGACGGGCACCTGGTCTAGAACCTGAGATCGCATCACAGGTCTGAACAATCGGAGATATCAAGGAAGTCATTTCTATCTCATCATGGTGAGCACCGATAGCGTTACATACTTCTTTATTCTCCTTGTATTTCTTAGCCAGCTCCATACCCAGAATCGCGTGTGGCTGCTCTGGTTCCTCAGGCCATACCTTTCCAATATCATGAAGCAATCCTGCGCGCTTCGCTAATTTCGCGTTTAATCCCAACTCTGATGCCAGCGTAGCACAAAGCTTCGCTACTTCCCTAGAGTGCTGTAGCAAGTTCTGACCATAAGACGAACGGAAACGCATACGCCCTACCATCTTGATTAATTCAGGGTGCAGACCATGAATCCCTAGATCGATCACAGTTCTCTCACCGATCTCCACGATCTCTTCCTCTATATTCTTAGTCGTCTTGGACACGATCTCCTCAATGCGTGCCGGGTGTATCCTACCATCGGTCACCAATCTATGAAGGGACAATCTTGCCACTTCTCTTCTCACTGGATCGAAACCAGAAATAATGATGGCCTCTGGTGTATCATCCACGATGATCTCCACTCCTGTGGCAGCCTCCAGTGCGCGAATGTTTCTTCCTTCTCTACCGATGATCTTACCTTTGATATCATCACTTTCGATATTAAAGATCGACACACAGTTCTCTATAGCATGCTCGGTAGCCGTACGTTGGATTGTTTGGATCACAATCTTTTTGGCCTCCTTGGTAGCAGTCAATTTTGCCTCTTCTATGATATCCTTGATGTGAGAAGAAGCTTTGGTTCGAGCCTCATCCTTTAAGGTTTCCTTCAGCTGTTCGATTGCTTCAGAAGCAGATAGATTAGAAATCTTCTCTAGCGCTACGGTTTGTTCTTCCTTACGCTTGTCAAGTTCCTCTTTTCTTCGTTTGACAATTTCCATCTGAGCCTCCAGATTTTCCTTCTGACTTTCCAGCTCAGCTTCGGCTCTTTTGTTTTGTTCTATCTGCTTGGACAGGTTTCCCTCTCTTTGCTTTAACTTATTCTCGTTAGAGATGATTTGGTTCTTCTTGCGATTACTTTCTTCTTCGAATTCTGACTTCAGTTTCAGAAAGTGCTCTTTCGCCTCTATCTCCTTTTCCTTCTTGACATTCTCTGCAGTAATTGTCGCTTCTTTGATGATAATTTCTGCTTTGTCATTGGCTTCATTTATCCTTTTAGCCTCAGCTCTTTTGGCCAAAAATCGACTGATTCCAAACCCAATAATGAGTCCAATCAGTCCTACAACAATAATAATTGTACTATCCATGATGTATATATATAGTTAATCATGGAGATGATCGTAAAGACACTATGTTGAGTAAATATATTTAGAGGGCTTCAGAGATGAGCTGATTGAGTTTGCTTATATGTTCCATGGCGATTTCGTCCGTCATTTGTCGGTTTTCGGAGCTCTGTAGCAGTTGAATAAAACTGTCCATAGCCACCATCGCCAAGAGATCCTGTTTATCATCGATCTGAAACTGATCCTGATAGAACCTTAGCTTTTCATTTATTTTTTTACCCGCCGCACGTACGTTCGCCTCCTCTTCAGGTGCGACCTTCATTGGGTACTCTCTGTTTCCAATCCTTATTTTTATTGATAATTCTGTCATTCAGACTTCTATTCGCTCAAGTGAGCTATGCACTTATCAACTTCATTTATATATTCACTCAGCAAGTTGCACAACGCTTCTGTGTCATTATCGTCCACCACCATGCCGTTCACAAGTTTACTAATTTTATCTTGATTTTGAAAACCAGCCAACTGCTGGTCTTTATCCTCTATTTTGGCCCTCAACCGATCATTCTCCGCTCTCAAAACCTCTATTTCAGATTCCTTTTTTTTGTAGTCATTCAACAACAAAACCAGTTTTCTTTCCAGATGATTCAGCTCGGTTCGCAAGCGATTTTCGGCCATTTTTATTTTCTAATTATAGCGTTCAAATTATTTTCAAAGCTTGACATCAGGGCACTCATCGTTTTATCAATCACCTTGTCATTCAAGGTTTTATTCTCATCCTGAAGAATAAAACTCAATGCATAGGATTTTTTCCCTTCGCCAATGCTGTCTCCCTCATAAACGCTGAATACATTTATTCGTTTGACTAGTTTTTTACTTTCAGATTTAGCAATATCCATGATTTCGCTAAACTGTACTTTCTTGTCCAGTACGAGAGACAAATCTCTTCGCACTTCTGGAAATTTAGAAACTGCCTTATACATCGGAATCTTTCCATACTTCTTCAGCAATTTTGGCCAATTCAATTCTGCAAAGAAGACATCCTGATTTACTCCGATTACTTTGGTCACTTTCTTTTTCAACTTACCAAAAGAGGCCAACAATACTCCATTGACAGATATATCTAATCCATATTCAAAGACCTCACTTTGAGTCGGGACAGAATCCATATCCGCCACACTAAATTTATCTAATATTTTGTGAACCACCGCTGAAAGGTCATGAAAATCGATAGGTTTTTGTTCCAAATACCAGCTTTCATCAGATCGATTCCCGGTCATAAACAAGCAAAGCTGTTGCTGCTCCGAATACTTGTCGCCCTCCTTTTTGTACACTCTTCCAAATTCGAAGAATTTAAGATTGGGCTGCTTCCTGTTTATGTTATACTTAAGTGCCTCTAAGCCAGAAAAAATGATGGTCTGACGCATCACTCCTAATTCCTCGCTTAACTTATTTAGGATCTGAACATTTTCATCCGCCTTCCAGTATCCCGCTTTACTTAGGTATTCAGGATTGGTCAACGAGTTGCTCATGATTTCATTCATCCCTAATGCAGACAAAAACAAAGAAGTTTTCTCTTGAATTTTATCCTTGTCAGGAGTTGTGAAATTAGCCAAAAACTCAGCACTTGAGTATTCGCTCAGCGCAATATTGTTATACCCATAGATTCTCAAAATCTCTTCGATCACATCTGCCTCACGAGTCACATCAAATCTATAAGGTGGCACAGAGACTTTAAAGCCTTCCTCTGTCGGCTCTGACACTTGAATATCCAGAGCATTTAAAATACCATGGATCTTTTCTATAGGCAGAGCCTCTCCTATCAATCTATTGATATTCTTATATGACATCTGAATAGATACATCTTCTATCTCAGATGGGTAAATATCAACAATCTCGGAAGTGATCTCACCTCCGGCAACTTCTTTGATCAACAGTGCGGCCCATTTCAAGGCATCTACAGTCATTCTTGGGTCAGTTCCCCTTTCGTATCTAAAAGAAGCATCAGTTTTCAATGCATGGCGAGTAGCCGTATTCCTTACAAAGTCAGAAGAAAAGTAGGCTGATTCCAAAAACACATCGGTGGTACTTTCCTTTACTCCCGAATGTACACCACCAAATACTCCGGCGATACACATGCCTTCCTCAGCATTGCAGATCATCAGATCTTTTGAGGACAGTTTTCTTTCTTTCTCATCCAAGGTGGTGAATAGACTCCCTTCTTCTAAGGTTTTCACTACCACTTTATCTCCTTTGATTTCATTCAAATCAAAAGCATGCATCGGCTGTCCCAAAGAGTGAAGCACGTAGTTAGTGACATCTACCACATTGTTGATAGGTGCCAATCCGATACTATTCAGTTTTGCTTTCAACCATTTAGGCGACTCCTCTACTTTCACATTGGAGATCGTCAAGCCCGAATACCTGGGGCATGCCTCCGTATTTTCTACCACAACCTCTACAGGTCGCGAATTGTTGTCTATTTGGAAAGCACTAAGGTCTGGAAATTTCGTATCTCTCTCGAATGCTGCTTTCAAATCACGAGCCACACCAAAGTGAGATGCCGCATCAGCACGATTAGGAGTTAGCCCTATCTCGAAAACAGTATCCTTAGTTGGCTTAAAATAATCAGCAGCTGGTGTACCATTTGGCAAATCTGTATCCAATATCATGATACCAGCATGGGAGGCTCCCAATCCAATCTCATCCTCAGCACAAATCATCCCTAGAGAAACCTCTCCTCTGATTTTCGCTTTCTTGATTTTGAACGGTTCGCCTTCGGAAGGATACAATGTCGCGCCAACTGTTGCTACGACTACCTTCTGCCCAGCAGCCACATTGGGTGCACCACATACGATAGGTGACAGTTCTGCCTCTCCAATATCCACAGTGGTCAAACTTAGCTTATCAGCACCCGGATGCTTACCACAAGTTTTGACTTCACCAATCACAAGCCCTTCGAGACTTCCTTTGATTTCTTCTACTTCCTCTACTCCTTCTACTTCTAAACCGGTGTTGGTCAGTGTCTGTGATATCTCATCGATGCTTTCATTTAGATCAATGTAATCCTTTAACCAATTCAGTGAAATCTTCATGTATAAATAAGCTTTTTAGCTGCGGATAAAACAAGCCGTAAAATTAAGAAAATAAGGCAGTCTGAGAAGGAGAATTACTTTCTTCTTTTTCGGAAAAGAGTGGAAGTTAAAACAATGGCCATTCCAAAGATCATCACCAAATACATCCATTTGGGTTCTCCCAATCTATAAGATCTCAAAAACTCACTTGTTGCCAGGAAAATCAAAAGGAATCCACCAACGACTCCTATTCTTTGCAATAATCTAGGATTCATCTTCTACCTCTAATTCCAAAGTATTTTCCCAGGATTGAAATCTTTCAATGTCTTCCTGTATACTGTTATAAATCCAAAAAATAATCGCCAAATCATCGGTAAAGCCAAGAGCAGGCAGAAAATCAGGAATCAAATCCAGAGGCGTGACAAAATAAAGCATCCCTCCAGCCACAAGCAATAATGTGCGCCATGGCAACTCCCTATACTGACCGGTGAATTGTGCCTTGACCATTCTCAAAAACACAGACAACTTATCTACCAGCTCCTTGAGCTTATCATTGTTATTGACAATGCCCTGAAGTTTATTGCTGGTAGTGTCCATTAAACGAGAGAATCGTTCATTGTCACTCAAAATATCTTTGGCTTTTTCCTTATACTTTTTGAATACTTTTTCCTTGTTCATAAGATTGGGGCTAAAAGTTCTGTTGGATTTCTTCCTTGATATACATCAAGGCATGATCAATTTGCAGGTACTCTCTATCCATCACTCGTTCGAAGATTCTTCTAGCCAGATCAATTCCCTTGGCCGATTCTTCCAGGCTTCCTGCAGCCTCATTGATTATCATTACGATTTCTTCCATGGCAGAGTTGACTACCTCCCATGCCTGGATACTCATATACACCTGCTGCGACAAGTTATGATTGAATTCTTCGCGCACCTCATGCAGCAATACTTGATGAAACTCCACTGCAGTCAATTCCCCCTGATTCAATCTGACAACCAGGTTTTTAGGTGCGATTCGCTCAAGAAACAAACAAATCCTTTCGTAAGCCTGTAGACGAATCGGTAAAACCACATCCGTATTTTTCAGTTTAATATCTATGAGTCGACTATCATATTCTTTTCGTATGAAAAGTCTAACCATTAAATACATGGCATATAAAACCGCTCCTGCTGGCAGGATAATTTTTCCGAATTCTATCAGTGCTTCCAAATTAAGTTTTCTTTATCGTGTCATTCAAAATTAAGTAATTTTGCGCAAGCGATAGCATCATTCGATTTATGGATTTAGAACCAGTCATTATCACCACCAAAGCTTTGGCAGAAGTCAAAAACATCATGAACAACAAAGGGATTCCTGAGGACTATTCTCTACGAATAGGTATCAAAGGCGGAGGTTGTGGCGCCATGGGCTATGTCATCGGTTTTGACAAAAAAAATGATGCCGACATCTCCTATTCTCAAGACAGCGTACCGATTGTCATTGACAAGAAACATGTCATGTACCTCGTGGGGTTGGAAGTGGATTTTATTGAAGATGCAGAAGCAAGAGGCTTCAGCTTCAACAAATCAGAATAAACTTTAGGAACGATTATCCAATTTCAAAGTCACAGAAGCCTTGTGACAAACTCCTTTGATCGGCGGGTTGTGTTTGCTTACAGTAGTTTTGACAGAATAAATTTTCGGAAATCTAGAAGCAATCTTTTGATTGATACTCATGGACAAGGTCTCCAATAGCTTGGTAGGCACCTTCATGATGTTTTCCACTAAACTATAAATGATCTCATAGTTAACTGTAGCCGCTAAATCTCCGTCATCTAACTCCACCGGATCTGCCAGCTCTACCTCTACATCAACAGTGTATTTATTCCCGATTTCTCTCTCCTGCTCATAATAACCATGGTGAGAAAAGAAATCTAACCCCTCCAGCTTTACTAACATGTTTGCTTAATCCTCTAGTTGATCAAAAAAAGATAGGTCTTTGTTTGTGTTCTTTTTTTCTGGAGCCTTGGGCTTTGGTTTGGCCAATTCTTCTCTTGTAATAGGGTTCTTTTCAGAAATGTAGTTTTTCTTGACTTGCATCTGATCATCTTCAGAATACTCGAACCCCTCTCCTCTTTGTGGTGTTTCTAATTTGGCTTTCGGGATTTTAACAGGTTCTGGCTTTTGAAACTCTTCAGCTTCCAAATTGAATTCTTCTGCCTTACTCTCTACCCTTTCGCTACTTTCGCGCAGCATTTGCTTCACTTTTTTCAGGTGAGTTTCGAGACCAGATTCTTGATACTTGATCTTCTCCACCTTACTCATCACATCGCCAGAAAGTATCTTGAGCTGCGAAACCACATTATCTCTTTGATTCTCGATGATGCGATAGTTCTCTTCTAGTTCTTTGACCTCACCAGCCATACCTTCGATGATCTCTTTGGCTTGATCCTCTGCACGATCAATAATGGCACGAGCTCTGTTCTTCGCTTCGTTGATCAAAGCATCCGCGTTGATTTGTGTTTCTTTGAGGTGCAGCTCAGCAGTACGATTAGCCTGATCTATCACATTAGCTCCCGTATCTTCAGCCGTTTTCAAAGTTTTGAAGAGCGTAGTTTCCACCTCACGAAGTTTTTGAACTTCCTGCTCCAACTTACTAACATCCGACTTTAAGTCTTTGTTTTCGTCGAGCATTCGCTCCCATTCATGCGATAAGGATATCAAAAAAGCATTGACTTCTTCTTTGTTGATGCCGCGAAAAGCTTTTTCGAAAGTCTTTTGCCTAATTTCTAGAGGAGTAATTTTCATATTTTAAACTTTTAACCATCCCCCAAACCTGCTACAAGGGGGCATAATTAACGAAAACCATCATTTTACTGATCTCCAATTAATTAAAATTACATATTAAGTACGTAAAAACTGGTAGTTTATATATCTAAGGGCGGCTTAATAATGCAATAATACGCATTATTTTACAATATCTATGTCCCAGACCGATATAGACCGATCATCACTGCAAGATATGAGATAATCATGGTGTTCTGTCCATATCAGACGATTAACAGACGTTAAATGCCCCTGATGTCGGGCTTTGTCTATTACCTTGATCAATCGTCGCTCTTCGTACTCCCATACTTTGACTGTTTTATCCATGCTAGCAGTCGCAAAGTACTTCTCACTCGGGTGAAAATCGATATCATTGATGGCATACATATGAGCATTGATGCTTTCGATCAGTTCTTCCCCATCCTTGACATCCCAGTATTTGAGTCTTGCATCACGGCTACCCGTTAGCAGGACCTCCTGATCAGAATGGTAAGCCAAACCAAACACCGAATTGTCATGTGCCATGGTCTGATCTACTATGTTGAAGCTCTTAAGATCCACACGAATCAACTGACCATCACTGGCAGCTATCACACAGGTATTATCTCTTAATATTTCGATTCTCCTCAAGTTCTGGTCAGAAATCACAGATCGCTTCAGGATATTAAGCGTTTTTAAGTCAATAATAAAGAACTCTCCACTGGCACATGCCACGAGAACGAGCCCTTGATGTACTTTGATGTCAAATATAGCCAACTTCCCGAGCTGCAGCGATCCTGCTGCACTCTTCTCCTCTATCTTGATCAGATGCAGCCCCTCATAATTCTGTCCCACGATCAAAACGTCTATCTCAGGGATATAGCAAAGGGAGTAAATAGAAGAGGAGACCTTTGCAATCAGTCTCCCATTTTCAAAATTTTCCAGATCCCACAGGATGACTTGCCCATCTCCTCCGGCTGAAAAGAAATACTGCGGACTCGAACCAGATTCAAGCGTGTATACAGCGTCTTGATGACCCGTGTAGCTATGAACTTTCTTGATGTTGACTTTAGGGAGTGCGCACATATTATAGCTCGACTTCCTGCTTAATCTTAGAAGCTAAAGTGGACAATTCTTCCTGACTCAAACACAATTTTGGACGTGCAAAATTCATATCATCCATCACTTTGATAGGGATCAAGTGAACATGTGCATGTGGCACTTCTAACCCGATTACCGTAACACCAATGCGCTCACATGGCACAGCTTTTTTTAAACCCAAAGCCACTTTCTTAGCAAATAGGTGAAGACCTATCAAAGTCTCATCATCCAAATCGTATATATAATCCACCTCTTGCTTAGGCACAGCCAAACAATGTCCTTCAGACAATGGGTTGATATCCAAAAAAGCGATGAATTCGTCCGTCTCTGCTACAATATGTGCAGGGATTTCTCTATTGATAATCTTAGTGAAGATACTAGCCATCTTACATCGAGATATCCATGATCTCAAAGTCAATTTTGCCTGCAGGTGCTTCTACAGTAGCAATTTCACCTATCTTGTGACCCAAAAGCCCTTTTCCAATTGGTGATTCTACAGAAACTTTACCCGCTTTCAAATCTGCCTCAGATTCAGCTACTAAAGTGTACTTCATTTCCATGCCATTTTTGACATTTTTGATCTTAACTGTAGATAGTACGGACACCTTAGACAAGTCAATCTGTGAAGCATCCATCACTCGAGCATCACCAACTACCTTCTCTAGTTTAGCAATTTTCAATTCTAAAAGACCTTGAGCATCCTTTGCTGCATCATATTCAGCATTCTCACTCAAATCACCTTTATCTCTGGCTTCTGCTATTTGCTTTGCGATATCTGCTCTACCCTTAGTTTGCAACTCTCGCAACTCATCTTTTAGCTTCTGTAGCCCTTCTTCTGTATAATATGATACTGCCATTATATTGTCGTTTATAAACAAAAAAGAACGGTCTCATTGCTGAAACCGTTTCTTGCTTTTTCTTCTTATATGATTTACAATGATAGGAAAAATTCAGCCACCAATCAAATCTATCCATCAATTGGTCGGCAGAGATTCCCTTACGCTTTGTTTTGTTCTTTGATCAAATTAAGAGCTGAACCTGCTTTGAACCAATTCACTTGCCCAGCATTGTAAGTATGGTTCGTCACGATGGTATCTTCACTACCGTCCGCATGCTTAGCCACGATAGTCAAAGGCTTACCAGGTGCAAAATCTGTCAAATCCAGAAAGTCAAAAGTATCATCCTCTTGAATTTTGTCATAATCAGATTCATCTGCAAAAGTTAAAGCCAACATACCTTGCTTCTTCAGGTTGGTCTCATGGATACGAGCAAAGGACTTAACCAATACTGCCTTCACTCCCAAATGCCTTGGCTGCATCGCTGCATGCTCTCTAGACGACCCTTCACCATAGTTGTGATCACCGACTACCAAAGTAGGTATACCGGCTGCCTTGTACGCTCTCTGTACATCAGGAACCGCACCAAATGAACCATCCAATTGATTTTTAACCTTGTCAGTCTCCCCATTAAAGGCATTGACTGCTCCTGTCAAAGTATTGTTAGAAATATTGTCCAAATGACCTCTAAATCTCAACCATGGCCCTGCCATAGAGATATGGTCTGTGGTACACTTTCCAAGAGCTTTAATCAGCAATTTGGCTCCTGTGATATTTTTCCCATCCCACGGATCAAAAGGTTCTAACAATTGAAGTCTTTTAGATTCTGGATCTACTACTACATCTACACTCGAACCATCTGCAGCGGGCGCTTTATAGCCTGGATCTTCCACATCAAATCCCTTGCTTGGAAGTTCCTGTCCTTTCGGAGGATCCAGTTTCACCTGCTCACCTGACTCACTTGTCAGTGTATCAGTGATCGGATTGAAACTCAAATCTCCAGCAATCGCCAAGGCAGCCACCATTTCCGGTGAAGTCACAAAAGCATGAGTATTTGGATTACCGTCCGCTCTTTTGGCAAAATTTCTATTGAAAGAGTGAACAATGGTATTTTTCTCTTTTTTCTCTGCACCTGCTCTGTCCCACTGACCAATACAAGGCCCACAAGCATTGGTAAACACTCGGGTTCCCAACTTTTCAAAAGTATCGATGATTCCATCTCTCTCAATGGTATATCTCACTTGCTCAGAACCTGGATTGATACCAAATTCTGCTTTCGGTTTAATTCCTTTTTCGACCGCCTGCTCTACAATAGACACCGCTCTGGACATATCCTCATACGAAGAGTTGGTACACGAACCGATCAGTCCCCATTCAATTTTAGTTGGCCAATCATTGGCTTTGGCTTTCTCACCCATTTCGGCAATTGGAGTAGCCAAATCTGGCGTAAACGGTCCATTGACATGCGGAGACAAAGTGGACAAATCAATCTCTATTACTTGATCAAAGTATTGCTCTGGATTGGCATATACTTCATCATCTCCAGTCAAATGTTCTTTGATTCCGTTGGCCATGTCAGCAACTTCTGCTCTGCCCGTGGCTCTCAGATATCTTTCCATAGACTCGTCATATCCAAAGGTCGAAGTAGTAGCACCGATCTCAGCACCCATATTACAGATTGTGCCTTTACCAGTACAAGACAGACTCTTAGCTCCTTCGCCAAAATACTCTACAATGGCACCAGTACCACCTTTTACAGTCAGGATACCTGCTACTTTCAAAATCACATCTTTGGCTGAAGTCCAACCATTCATTTCGCCAGTCAATTTAACACCGATGAGCTTCGGGAATTTCAATTCCCAGGCCATACCTGCCATCACATCTACGGCATCTGCACCTCCTACACCTACGGCGACCATTCCTAGTCCACCTGCATTTACAGTGTGTGAATCAGTACCAATCATCAAACCGCCAGGGAACGCATAGTTTTCCAATACCACCTGGTGAATGATACCTGCACCCGGTTTCCAGAAGCCAATACCGTATTTGTTTGAAACTGAATCCAGAAAGTTAAATACTTCATTAGAGGTGTTCAATGCACTTTGTAAATCTGCCGCAGCACCTATCTTAGCCTGAATCAAGTGATCACAATGCACAGTAGTCGGAACGGCCACTTGAGGCTTTCCTGCTTGCATAAACTGCAGCAAGGCCATCTGTGCGGTAGCGTCCTGACAAGCAATTCTATCCGGCGCAAAATCAACATACGACTCCCCCCTCTTGTAGACCTCCTTCGGATCCCCATCATATAGGTGAGAGTAAAGTATTTTTTCAGACAGCGTCAATGGTTTCCCTGTCAGTTCTTTCGCTTTGTTGATTCTATCCCCCATTTGAGAATAGACCTTTTTTATCATATCGATATCAAATGCCATAGAATGTTTTTTTATTGCTTTATGAATTGTATTCCAATTTAAGTAATTAACGAGATTTTATGAATGCTGTTCGGTAATTAGTATTGAAAGATACTATAAGCTGTTAGCCATAATCTATTTAATGCACGAAAACATCAGGTCCCTTAGGTCCTTAACCATGTTTAAAAGATTCTCTAATCTTTCTTTTTTATACTTGAAAGAGATGAAGAAACAATCCCTGTCGGCACAGCAACTATACCAAGGCCTAACATTAAGATTATAAAAGTAAAAAACTTCCCCCCAGCAGTCACTGGGTATGCATCTCCATACCCAACGGTAGTAAGGGTTGCCACTGCCCACCATAGCCCATCAAATACTGACGAAAAAATTTCAGGCTGAACTGGATTTTCAAAATAATAGATCCCTACACCAGCCAGATACAACAACACTAAGGTGGAAATTGAAAATATTATTAGTTCTTCCTTGGATGAATCAAAAGCCATAGCCAACCTTTTCAGTGCTTTGGTATATTTGGTTAGCTTCAAAAGTCTAAAAACCCGAAAAAAACGAAGTAGCCTAATGGATCTCAGATCTAATCCTAGAGCTAGATAATATGGCAAAATGGCCAACAAGTCAATTACCCCATAAAAAGAAAAGGCATACTTAATCCGTCCTCTATACATTAGATTGAAAATGTATTCTATCGAAAATACAATAACGATAAATTGTTCGATGAGATTGATTGAGTTTCTTATATCCTCATTCAAATCCGGCAATGTACTCAGCGAAAAGTCGATGATTGAAACAACTATCAGTATTGGCACTATTTTGTCTAATGCACTTTTAATTCTTTCAATCATAAGGGCGCTTTTTTCACGAGTATTAGGAGACATTAAACTTCTCCTCCAAACTATCCGCAATCAAAGAATTAATACTAACACCTTTATTGGCCGCCTTTAGTGCTAAATTTCGGTGAACCTGAGGTTTTATCCTCACATTCAAAGAACCAGTAAATCTTTTGTCCGGTTCTTTGCCAATCAATTTACAAGTTTCTAAATAATCTTCAACTGAATCCTCAAATGCCTGAACCAACTCGGCATAGCTCGCTCCCTCAAAAGTAACTGTATCATTGATAAACAATACTTTACCAAAAAAAACGCCACTCTCTTGATCAACATCTATGGACCCCAAGTAATCTCTATACTGCAATGGTTTCATATCAACTTATTTTCTCTCAAATGCTCTAAAACTATTTTCATCATATATGGTTTCAAGGTTTTCTGAGGATGCGGTTCATGCAAGCTTATTATACTTTTGGAAGTTGGATTTACAAACTTTCTCCGCGAGCCACTTCCCCTAAAAACTTCATAACCAAATCCGCTCAAAAGCGTGACCAAATCTGACCAGGAAAAAGACTTATCTTTTCTCTTTAGACGATCTAATAATTTATCTTTCCTGCTCATCAATACACTAATATACAATGCAACTAACAAATAGTTGCAATACAACATCAAAAAAAAGAGACTGCCCCATCGAGCAGTCTCTTTCTATATTAAAAGTATTTTATGGCT